>CAWJRN010000001.1:0-13803 GCA_963845265.1 uncultured Gammaproteobacteria bacterium
ACATAGATCGGGGTCTCGGCCGGGACCACGATGCCATAGCCCGGGGGAAACATGACGCTCGTGTCGGTGATGTTGGAGCCGAGGTAGGTACTACCGCCTGTGGCCCCATAGTCATAGAGCCCCGGGCCGGCGTATTTCATGCGGAAGATGCAGCCGTTGGCGTCGTTCCCCGAGCACTGGTACATCTCCGGGCGGGTGCTGACACTCAAGGTCCAAAAAGAGCGCAAAATCTGCCTGTTCTGCCACAACGACACCCAGGATGGCCACCTTCGTCTTGGGCGTCCAGACCCCAGCCTTGTCCACATGACACCAGACACCCTTGTTACAGAGCCCGGTACTCGCCTTGATCACGGCGGTACTCAGTGGCTGAATCTCCGGCGCCGCCCTGGCAGGGCCAACCAATGGGATTAGCACAGCGGCGAGCGCCAGGCATGCGGTCAGTCGGCGGACATTACAGGGCATGGCGTACTGAACTCCTCAGGAGGATATAGACCGGGCTGAGCTCGATGACCCAGGCACCGACTCTGGCTATTGCGAAGCGGTTGTCGGGTCGGAAGAAGGTCGCTAGTGTAGTGCCCCCGACACGATACGGCCACGGCGGCGCCAATGACCTATCCCAACACCCTCTCCCGCATCGAGGTCTACCGCGGCCGCATTATCGACCTCGGCCTGGAGACCGTGCGGCTGCCCACCGGCCAGGAGGTCCAGCTCGAGATCGTCCGCCACCCCGGCGGCGCGGCGACGGTGGCCATCGACGAAGCCGACCGGGTCTGCCTGCTGCGCCAGTACCGCCATGCCGGTAGTGGTTGGCTGTGGGAACTCCCAGCGGGCAAGCTCGACCCGGGCGAGGATCCCTTTTCCACCGCCCGACGGGAGCTGACCGAAGAGGCCGGGGTCGAGGCCGCGGCCTGGCTGCCCCTGGGGCGCATGGTCAGCTCCCCCGGCGTCTTCACCGAGGTCATCTACCTATACCTTGGTCGCGACTTAACGGACCTCGGCCATGCGCACGAGGACGACGAGGTCATCGAGATCCATTGGCTGCCCTTCGACCAGGCTCTGGCCTGGTGTCTCGACGGGACCATCGAGGACGCCAAGACACTGATCGGGCTGTTTCGCGCCGCGGCGCTGCTGAGGCGCACCGCCCCCTTGCCATCTTGCGAAGCCGCCACCTAGCTCGAAGGTTTCACGCGAAGCATCACCGTTTTAGGCCCCCCATGCGCATCCAAGTCCTGCAACACGTCCCCTTCGAAGGCCCAGCCGGCATCGCCGACTGGGCCAGCGACCGCGGCCACGCCCTGAGCATCACCCACGTCTACCGGGGTGACCCCTTACCGCCCCAGGACGCCTTCGACTGCCTGGTGGTCATGGGCGGGCCCATGGGCATCTACGATGAGACAGCGCACCCCTGGTTGGTCCCAGAGAAGGCGTTTCTTGGCGCGGCCATCGCCGCCGACAAGGTCATCATCGGGGTCTGTCTCGGCGCCCAGTTGCTGGCCGACGCCCTCGGCGCCCGCGTCTATCGCAACACCCACAAGGAGATCGGCTGGCTACCCATCGAGCTGACCCCAGAAGGCGCAGCAGACCCGGTGTTCGGCCCCCTGGCCCCGGGGATGGAGGTCTACCATTGGCACGGCGACACCTTCCCCCTACCCCCCGGGGCCAAGCACCTGGCCCGCAGCGTGGGGTGCGAACACCAGGCGTTTCTCTACCGGGGGCGGGTCCTCGGCATCCAGTTCCACCTGGAGACCACACCGGCGAGCCTCTCCGCCCTGGTTGCCAACTGTGCCGATGAGATCGTCCCCGGACCCTATGTCCAGGACGCCGCGACCATGCAGGCCGCAACGCCAGCAGACTATGCCCGCATGCATACCGCCCTGTTCGGGCTGCTCGACCGGCTGCCTGCATGAGCGACAAAGTTCAGCGCTGTGCCTGGTGCGGTGACGACCCGCTCTACGTCGCCTACCACGACCAGGAGTGGGGTATCCCCAGCCACGACGAGCGCCATTTATTCGAGATGCTGATCCTAGAAGGAGCCCAGGCCGGTCTGAGTTGGATCACCATCCTGCGCAAGCGCGCCGGCTATAGGCTCGCCTTCGACGGCTTCGACCCGGAGCGGGTGGCCCGCTACGATGACACCAAGATCGCGTCCCTGTTGGCCGACCCCGGCATCGTGCGCAACCGTCTCAAGGTCCGCGGGGCGGTCACCAACGCCAGCGCCTTGTTGGATATGCACGACCGCAGCGAGACGCTGCGGGGCCTACTCTGGGACCAGGTGGGCGGCCTGCCCAGGCAGAACACCTGGAGCAGCCTCGCGGAAGTACCCGCTTCCACCCCGGAATCGGACGCCATCAGCCGCGCCCTCAAGGCGCGCGGCTTCACCTTTGTCGGCAGCACCATCTGCTACGCCCTGATGCAGGCCGTCGGCCTGGTCAACGACCACACCCTCGATTGCTTCCGCCACTCACAGCTCGCGGCCCCAGCGTCGGACATCATTCTCAGCGGTGCGCCAACCGACTGACCCGACCCGACAGGCTCCAAGGCTCCAAGGCTCGGCACTCTGTGGTTCAATATCGGCCCCGACAACCGAGAGAGGTCCCCCCGCGATGGAGCGGATGATCGAGAGACTGCTGCTGGCCAGCCGCTGGATACTGGCCCCGGTGTACCTGGGCATGTCCCTGGCATTGGTCGCCCTGAGCATCAAGTTCTTCCAGGAGGTCTATCACGTCCTGGGTCATATCTGGACCATTCCCGAGTCGGAGATGATCCTCGCCATCCTGGCCCTGGTCGACATGGTCCTGGTGGCCAGCCTGGTTGTAATGGTGATGTTCTCCGGCTATGAGAACTTCGTGTCTCGTATCGACATCGACGAGGGCACCGAGCGTCTCGGCTGGCTCGGCAAGCTCGACTCCGGCACCCTGAAGCTCAAGGTCGCCGCCTCCATCGTCGCCATCTCGTCCATCCACCTGCTGCGCGCCTTCATGAACATCGGGGAGATCGGCAACGACAAGCTCATGTGGTACGTCATCATCCACCTGACCTTTGTCGTCTCTGCCCTGCTGATGGGCGTCTTGGACAAGCTATCCTTCGCCTCCCACCGGGACCACTAGGCAACGCTGCTCAAAGCCGACCGCAGCTTGCCCTTCCGTAGACGCGTCCATGGCGCGTGACTCCACCAACCTTCGCCAGAGGCATGCCATGCAGGACAGACCAACCATCGCCACCGCCATCCCCAAGCGCCGCTTCCAAATCGGCGACTACTCAGCCAGCCTGCTTGGTGAAGTCGAGAGCAACGACCGGCGCCACTACCGCTACATCCTCGCCCTCGTCCCCACGGGAGAGCGCACGCCGACCCTCTATGTCACCTGCGAGGCCACCCCGCCGAAGGAATCCGCGGACGGCAACTATCGCCTGCGGCTGATCAACGAGGCCATGTCCGAGGTGATGGACACCGCGGACCGGTGGGGCGACCTGGATGCCTTTGCCGAGCAGGCACTCAAACTCGCCGCCCAGGCACTGGGCCTCCAGCAGGAACAGGTGATACGCCTGCTCTAGCTGGTATGTCGGCGTCTTGACCCCATATCCGTGTATCTAACCCCAGCCCCGCGGGCCGGCGGCATCGGCCCGTAGCCCTCAGACCCCCTGGTAGACCCCGATGTACAGACTCCTCCCCCAACTCCTAGCCGCCACCACCATCCTGAGCCTGCTCGCCGGTTGCGCGACGGGACCCAATCTCGCGGGCTCCGAGCCCTGGGCCTCACCGGACGGGTCCGCCCAGCCGTTAGCGGAAACGTCCCCAGACGAAGCCTCCGCCGATCCCGAGCCAGGCACCGAGCCCAGTCCCGAAGTAAGCCCAAAGCCCGATGGCGATACATCCGTCGGCCCCCCGGCACCCAACAAGCGGCAGGGCCCAGGCAAGCTCACCATCCGATTGAAGAGCCAGCGGTTCGAGTACAGGGAAGGCGGTGAATTGATCCTCGCCGGGGAGATCTCTTCCGGAAGCCCGGATCACCCCACCCCCAGGGGGAAATTTCAGGTCCTGAGCAAGAACAAAGACAAACGCTCAGGCAGCTACACCAACTACTTCGACTCACCTACCCCCATGCCCTACGCCATTCAGTTCAAGGGCCCCTACTATCTCCATGAGGGCTGGCTGCCGGGGCATGCCGACTCCCACGGTTGCGTGCGTCTGCATTACGACGATGCGCGCTTCGTCTTCGAGCGGATTCGCGTGGGTGATCCGGTCACGGTGGTGAACTGAACCGGACCAGAGATCCTGGCCAGCGACTCCAAGACATGACCGGGCAGAATTCCCCTCAGGAGGGGTCGCAAATGCTCGAAGATGTGCAGATCCAGTGCCCCTACTGCGGCCAGGGCTTCGATACTCTGGTGGACTGTTCCGTCGGCAGCCAACGATACATCGAGGACTGCCCCGTTTGCTGTAGACCCATCGAGTATCAGGCCAAGGTGGACGCCGAAGGCAACCTGAGCGCCCTGACGACGCGACGTGACGATGACTGACGAACAGCCTGTCGGCTGAACCACCCGCCGCCGCTTCAGGCCTAAGGGTGCGAGAGACAACTTGCGCTCGTCACCACTGTCCCCGTGGTCGCCAAAGATCCGATGGTGCACCCGGTCGTTGAGCGCCCAGCGGCTGGGCTCAGAGCCGGGTCATGACTGCTGCGTACTCCCGCAGCAGCCGGCCGCCGCGCAGGCGCGCAGGTGGGAAACCAGGGGGTCGGCACGTAGGGCCTCGGCATTGGCCAGGGTGCAGAGGGCTGCGTCTGACTGCCCCTGCACCAGTTGGCCAATGGCCCGGGCGATCAATGCTTCGGCGGCCTGCTCGACATCGAGCAGCGCGGCCAGATCCATCCCGCAGCGACGACAGATGTTGCCGTCGTCGCGGCGGGCGCGGCAATTGGGGCAGCGATCCATGGGGCCCCCGAATCAGGATTCGATGTAGTAGATAAGATCCGCGAGCTGGGCCGAAACCCGCTCCAGGCCCGCCATATCGCCCTGCTCCAAGGCATCGCGCACCGCCTCGACCCCGTCCACCAGGTCATCCCGATCCTCGGCGTTGGCCCCCTCCATCAGGCGCTCGGCCTTCTCCACCAGGGCCCGGGCGGCAACCGCCTCGCGCCGCTCGCCCTGGGCCAGGGCCGCGGCATCGGCCTCGGATGCCGACCCGGGCAGCGGGGCATCGTCGTCCATGAGGGCGGACAGGCGTTCGCGGGCGGCGCTCAGTTCCTCGCTGGCGAAGCGCGCGGTGGCATTGTCGATGGTGATGTGGGCCTCGAGCCCAGTGCGCTTCTCCCGTGAGGTCACATGCAGGATGCCGTTCACATCCAGGGAGAAGGTGGTGACGATGACGTTGCCGGCGGGCACGTCCGAGAGCCCATCGATCCTAAAGGAGCCGATCTCGGTGTTGTTGAGGGCGTCCGGGTCCTCGCCCTGGTAGACCTGAACGATGATGCTGGTCTGGCCATCCTGGAAGGTCTGGAAGGCCTCGCTCTTGGTCACCGGGATGGGCGTGTTCTTGCGGATCAGGGGGATGAAGGTATAGGGATAGGGCTCGCCGTTCAGCTCGGCGATGGCGCTGGTACCGAAGGTGTAGGGGGTCACGTCCACTAGGACGCTGGCGACCTGCACGCCGGCGATCACCCCGGCCTGGATGGCGGCCCCGGTGGCAACGCACAGGTCCGGGTCCACCTCGCTGCGCGGCACGATGCGCAGGTCCTCTTGCAGGCGACGCTGGACCAATGGGGTGCGTGTCGCCCCGCCCACCAGCAAGACCTCGTCCAGGTCTGACACGCTCAGTCCGGCCCCCTTGAGGGCGATGTGGGCGGCCTCGAGGGTCTCGTCGATGAAGGGGGCGATCATCTCCTCATACTCGTCCCGGGCGATCTCCAGGGACAGGTGCACCGGCACCCCGTCGCGCTCCAGCAGGTATTCCTCCTGGACCGAAGCGAAGGGGGCGTCGGACAGGGCGATCTTGATCGCCTCCGCGGCGCGTGTCAGCCGTGCCATGGCCTTACGCTCCTCGCTGGGATCGTGACCCTCCGTCTTCAGGTGCTCGACCAGGTGGTCGGCGATGCACTTGTCGAAGTCGTCGCCGCCCAACTGGTTGTTGCCGTGACTGGAAAGGACTTCGGTGACGTCCTTGGCCACACGCACCACGGAGACGTCGAAGGTACCGCCGCCCAGGTCGTAGACCAGGATGGTCTTGCCCTGGGGGTGATCCACCTCGTAGGCCAGGGCAGCGGCGGTGGGCTCATTGATGATGCGCACCACCTCCAACCCGGCCAGCTCGCCAGCGTCGCGGGTCGCCTGGCGCTGGGCATCGGAGAAGTAGGCCGGGACGGTAATCACCGCTTTGGTCACCGCCTGCCCCAGGTCGCGCTCCGCCGCCTGCTTCAGGCGGGCCAGGATCAGGGCCGAGATCTCCTGAGGGGTGTAGGACTTGGCACCCATGGCGACCTTGGTATCTTCGCCCATACGCCGCTTGATGGAGCGAATGGTGCGCTCCGGGTAGAGGGCGTACTGGTTGCGGGCGGCCTGACCCACCAGGAGGGCGCCGTCGTCCGCCAGGCCGACCACCGAGGGCAAGAGCTTGGCACCGTCGACCTCGATGATCCGGCTGCGTCCGGCCTCGACAACCGCAACCTCCGAGTTGGTGGTACCGAGATCGATGCCGATAATGATGTCGTTCATGGTGTGTCGTGTCGTCGCGTAGGGTTGTCGATGTTTGGGAAAGGGCGCTGATGTCCCTGTGATGCCGGAGCGGCGTTGGGTTCGCGCAGCGGACCCTAAGGGTCGCCATCGGTCAGGCGGTTGACCGCCACCTCCGCCGGGCGCAACAGGCGCTCGCCCTGGGTGAAACCACGGCGGACCTCTGCCAACACCAGGCCGTCGGCCTGGGTCGGGTCCCGGCCGACCTCCGCGACGTGCATGGTGTGGGGGTCAAAGCGCGCGCCCTGCACACGCAGCGGGCGGACCCCACGCCGACCAAGGCTCTCCTCCAGACGCAGCAGGTTCATGGCCAGACCCTCGGCCATGCCGGTCACGAAGACGTCGGCCCCGCCGCGACGGGCAAACCAGCCGGGGCTGTAACGACGCGCCTGATCGAGCCCGGCCTGGAGCCGGTCGCGCAGCTCCAGCAGCTCCAACAGGAGGTCGCGTTCCGAGTCCTGGCGGGCACGCCGCTCGCCCTCGGCGCGCTGTACCTGTGCCTCCTCGAGCCCGAGCTGGGCTCGGCGCACCAGATCGAAGGCGTCGCGGAACTGGTCCAGGGCACCCTTGACCTGGCGGGACTCGATCTTGACCTCGTTCTTGAGGGCGCCCAGCTCGGCGAGCAGGGTGAAGAGATCCGGTGCTGCGTTCGGATCGGATCGGCCGCCGTCCGGGTCGGCCGCCTCCGCCTCCTCAACGCCATCCAGGTAGGCGGCGAAACGGGCGAGCAATTGGTCGCGGACGATGGGGTCCATCAAACCTCCCCGCGCAGCAAGGCATCGAACAGGTCCCGCTGCGGGCGGCGTGGTGCACCCAGGGGTTCGGCCTTGTCGAGCATATCGCCCAGGGTCGGCGGCGTCTGGTCGAACAGGGCCTGGGCGAGGCGGGCGCGACGATCGCGCAGGGCCTCGTAGGCACTATGCAGGGCCTCGAAACGGCGCGGGTCGCGCTCCGGCGGGCAGGCGGCGACTGCCGCCAAATAGGCACTGCGCACGGCGGCATCGTCGGCGTCCGGGGCCAGGCCCAGGATCAGGTAGGGGTCGCTCATGGCGGGATCACCTAGAAGAGGTCGAATTGTTCCGGATCATCGTCGCGCCCCGATCCGCGTCGGGGCCGGCCCTTGGCCTTGCCCCTGGATCGGCCAGGGCCCGGGGACCCTGGGCCAGGGCGTGGACCCGACGGGCCCCCGAGGCCAAAATCAGGCAGGGTGTTGCGCAGCATGGTCAGGACGATGTCGATGACCGCCCCGCGACCGAGGTCACGCTCTATCGCCTTGAGCCTGGCACGCTCCTTGGCGCTGACACCGGCCATCTTGAGCAACTGCTCGACCCCCATGGCCTCGATGAAGGCGCGCAGGGCGTCATCCGGACCGATCCCGAACGGGTTCAGATCCGGCGCGTCGTCGTCATCTTCATCGTCATCGTCGTCCAAGTACGGATCGAAGGGGCCTGGCCCAAAACCGCGCCGCACATAAGGGTCCAGGGCCTCCCCAATGCGATGGACGGTGCGGTGATCTCCCGTCTCCCGTGCATCCTCCAGGGCATCCTCCAACTGCATCAGGGCCTGGTACGAGGGCCATTGCGTGGCGCGGGCCTCGAAGGCATGCAGGACGAAGATCGGCGTGCGCGGCCAGCGCTTGAGGGCCGCCTGGGCGAAGGCACGCCTGGCCTCGGTGAGACCTGCCCGGCGCAGGGTATCGCAGGCGGCCTCTGCTTCCGCGTGCGCCAGCGGTAGATGGGCCGCCTTGCACAGTGGTTTGTCCAGCAGCCGCCGAACCGCTTCGGGGAGATTGGTACCGCCGTCCAGGCAAGCGCGCAGGCGGCTCAGGACGTCGCTCAACTGCGCCTGGTCCGGGACCGGTATCCTGCTTAAACCCACGGCCTTGAGCACGGCCGGCACCGGGCGCCCGACGGCGATGCACTCCAGGGCCAAGGCCAGGGCCGCCGACATGCCCCCACCCAGGGCAGCGATCTGCCGCGTCAGGGTAACGGCGCCGCGACCCGGGTCCTGGATCAACTCCACCAGGCCGATGAGCAGATCGCGCTGCTCGCGCTGGCGCCCGGTGGGGTCCCAGTCGGCGGCAAGGTCCAGCTCCTTGGCCGCCAGGTCCCGCCGAGCGGATCGTATCTGCTTGCGGGCATGAGCCAGGTGGGCCTTGACCAGACGTTCGCGCGCGCCGCTGTTGATGGGGTCCAGGGCCAGGATGTCACGGGCATAGCGCGCCGCCTTTTTAAAGGCATTGCTCGCCAGGGCGACGTCCAGGGCTGCGGTGAGCAGCCCCAGGTCCCTGGGGAAGCGATGCAAACCCCGGTCCAGTAGGCGCCGGGCGGACTTGAGGTCCTTGCCGCGCAGGTAGTAACCAACCAGGCGCACGTAGGTGTCCTGGTGGTCCGGGTCGAAGTCGAGGCTGGCCTCCACCGACTTGGCCAGAAAGCGGTCCGAGGCGTCTGGATCCGGGGACGGGGACACGGTGGCCAGGATGTTGCGATGGCTGTCCACCCGACGCAGGGCCAGGGCGATGCACACGGCCGCGTCGCTGCCGGGCTCATGTGGTCCGTCTTTGATCAGGTGATCGACATAGTCCGCCCAGGCCCCGATCTCCGCCCAGGGGTCGCGGCCGTCCTCGCAATGCCTCGCGGCCACCAGCAGGCGCTCGGTCGGACTCAGGCGTCGCCCTCCCCCCTCGCTGACCCAGACTGTGCTCTTGGGGAAGCCCGGGGTCAGCAGGCGCAGGGCCTGGGTGCGCGCCCAGTCCTCTCCGAACAGGGCGCGACGGCGGTGCAGAAGGTGCACCAAGGCCCGCGCTCCCTGGTCGCTAATCCGGCGAACCTCATCCCACAGGGCCCGACGCCTTTCCCCCCAGCCAGCCAGCGTCAGGGCGAAGCGCTGGGTCACGTCGCCGGCTACCGCCGGGCCTTCCGTCAGGGACTCCGGGACACCGAGGGCCAACACGCAGGCGTGCCGCAGTCGGGCAAAGCCGGAGTCATCACCCACCTTGTCCAGTGCTGTGGCTGCCTCGGCGGGCGCCACGGGTAACCGTTGCAGGGCCTTGAGAATCTGGGCCAAATCGCGATAGGGGGAGCGGAAGGAGATGCCCGCCAGCGCCGTGCGCAGGCTCGCGTCGTCACCGCGGCAATAGGCATCCAGGGCCTGGGAGGCTACCCCTCCCTGGACCAGGATGGGATCGTCCGCGGGGAGCCCAGCGGCCACCGCTGGATCAGCGCCCAGGTGATAGGCTGCAAGGTGGGAGCGCAGGGCCGTCAGGGTCTCCGCATCAAGGCGAGCGGCCTCGCGGA
Organism: uncultured Gammaproteobacteria bacterium; assembly: GCA_963845265.1. Classification (GTDB taxonomy): domain Bacteria; phylum Pseudomonadota; class Gammaproteobacteria; order Chromatiales; family Chromatiaceae; genus DYRB01. The sequence continues at coordinate 10,023 of CAWJRN010000001.1, forward strand.
TGTACAAATCCACCACCTGCGCGACCCGCCCCAGGCGCAGCAACAAGGCCAGATGACCCAGCTCCAGGGGCAGGTCGGGCAGCAGTTGGGCGCGATTCTCCCAGATGGTCAGGGCCTCTTTCGGCATCCCCTTGGCCACCAGTTCCCGGGCCCGCCCGGCATAGGCACCGGCCAGCCCGACCCGCGCCTCCGGGCTGTCGGTGAGCTTGATCAGGTCCTTGTAGGCGGTGATTGCATCCCGCCAGCGACCCGCCGCCACCTGGTCTTCCGCAGTCTTCTCGATCATATCGGGGGAACGGTTTTGGGCCTTGGCGGCTATAGCGATCGTCTTCCGCGGTTTCTTCATCGGGTTCGGGTGGGCAGAAACGCTGGGGGATGGCGGTCGCGAATGATACCGCGAAGCTCGTGCAATCGTGCCAGAGGAACAACTTGCGCTCTACTGGATCGCATAGCTGCCTCTTTGCGTGCTACGGGTGATGCACTGTACGATCCGTCGCGAGCCGGCAGGCCCGACAGGTGCGGAATATCAATGCCGAGCGGGTCTCTTGTCGGACAGGATGTTTGGCGCTGCTCGGTTAGACGGCGGTGCGCGGCAGTCTCCCATTACCACGGCCGTGCGGAAAGGTTCTGTGGCATGGGGAAGACATCGTGGATCGCTTGACACGCAAACGGGCATTGGCCGCGGAATCGTCGTCGCGGCCTTGGCCCTGGTCTGAGCGATTTCGAGCTGGGGTCCAGGCGCCTCGCGGCTTGACGAGTGCTTTGCGGGGGAAGGGGAGCTTGCCGCATAGGCGCTGGGAACTGGCGCCCCCACGGTAACATCCGCTCAGCAGCCGTATCGCCAGCCACTGCGTTTCTGCGTTTCCGTCCGCCAGCCGGGTTGCGTCACCACAATCCTAAACTGAGATGAGGAAGACGAGATGACAACGAAGACCGCATTCGTACGCTCGCTGTTGGCCGTTACCGTCGCGGGGGCCGCCGCCAGCACCTTCGCCGATGAGCCTATCCAGCCGATCCGCCCAGTGCAGAACATCAACCTCGCCCAAGTCGAGCTGGGCAAGAAGCTCTATTTCGATCCGCGCCTGTCCAAATCAGGCTTCATCTCCTGCAACTCCTGTCACAACCTGAGCATGGGCGGGACCGACAACCTTCAGACCTCCATCGGCGACCACTGGCAACAGGGCCCGATCAACGCCCCGACGGTGCTGAACTCCAGCCTCAACGTCGCCCAGTTCTGGGACGGCCGGGCGGCGGACCTCAAGGCCCAGGCCGGCGGCCCGATTGCCAACCCCGGTGAGATGGCGGCCTCCCATACCCTGGCCATCGACGTGCTGAACTCGATCCCCGAGTACGTCACCGAGTTCAAGCTGGTGTTTGGTAACGACAAAATCACCATCGACGAGGTGACCCAGGCCATCGCCGAGTTCGAAAAGACCCTGGTCACCCCCAACGCGCGCTTCGACCAGTGGCTGCTCGGCGACCAGGACGCCCTCACCGCGACCGAGGTCGAGGGCTACAACCTGTTCAAGAACAGCGGCTGCGTCGCCTGCCACAACGGAGAGGGCGTCGGCGGCAGTTCCTTCCAGAAGATGGGCGTCGTCGAGCCCTACCAGACCAAGAGCGAAGCGGTGGGCATGGCCGGCGTAACGGGTAAGGATGCCGACCGCATGAAGTTCAAGGTCCCAACCCTGCGCAACGTCGAAATGACCTATCCCTACTTCCACGACGGCGCGGCGCAGACCCTGACCGAGGCGGTGGACATCATGGGCCGGCTGCAGCTCGGCAAGAAGTTTACGCCCGAGGAGAATGCCAAGATCGTGGCGTTCCTCAAGAGCCTGACGGGCGATCAGCCGAGCTTCCTGATGCCCATCCTGCCGCCCTCCACCGACAAGACTCCGCCGCCGAAGCCGTTCGGCTAAGCCCCGCCGGACCTACCAGCACAGCCAAAGTCCGACCGAGACCTCGATCGGGCTTTGCAGTCGGGTGTGTTCGCATGCGCAGCGTGTATGAGGTGAGAACAAATGAAAGCGATTTTGATTAACCCCAAGAACAAATCCGTCGAGGCGGTCGACATCAACGGCCGTGACGATATTGCCAGGCTGATCGGTTTCGACACCATCGAGTCCGATGCCGTCGGAACCGCCGGAGACCGCCTGTATTTCGACGAGGAGTGTTTTCTACGCGGGACCATCGGACGGTTTCAGGTAGACAAGATCATCCCGGTCTCGGGCAAGGCCATGGTCGTCGGCACGGCCGATGACGGAGCCACGCTAAGGGACGCGGTAACGGACATCGACAGCTTGCGCAGCCGCATCAAGTACCTTTGACCGATCGGAAGGGCTGCGCGTCGAACTCGCACTCAAAAAAACAAGGCGATTAGCTCGATACCTCGGCTGACACCCGAGTAGTGGAGATCGGCGACCAAAAGTGGACCGATGTCCGGCCCTGCTGACGGCCGCATCCCGAAGAATTGCAGTCGTTCATGGACACTGTGGAGCGACGGCTCGGCCGGATCAGCGATGTGGTTGAGAATCCGCGCACCGAAGCGCACGCTGGGCTGCCGGCTCTACCTACGCTATGCCGACGACCTGGTGCTGCTCGCCGAGAGCCCGGACGTGCTGACCGCCTGGGGCGAGGCCATCGCGGCATTTCTCGACCAGCGCCTGTCGCTGCGCCTGCGCCCCGGCCCGAACGTGCCGGCCCCCGTGCGCGGCGGGATCGACTTCGTCGGCTGGAAGACCTGGTGGAACCACAGGCTGCCGCGCCGGCGCACGCTGGGGAACCTGCAGACCCGGCTCGACGCCTTCGAGCGCCGGGCGGTGCGACCGGTGTTCTCGGGGCAGGCGCGGCGCATCACGCTGCCCGGGCGGGGTGCGGCCTGCAGCGTCGAGCGCCTGCACGCCGTGCTGGCCTCCTACAGCGGACTGCTGCGCCACGGCGAGGCCTGGAGAGACTGGGCCGCGGTGTGGCAGCAGTACCCCTGGCTCGCGGCCCTGTTCGAGCGCGAGGGCTGGGACCTGAGGGCGCGCTGGTGCGGGCGGGAGCTGGCACGCGCCTCCAGCCTGTCGGCACAGTACCGCGTGCTGCTGCGCCACGCCGGCGCGGACGTGCTGGTGTTCTGCCAGGTCGGGCGTTTCATCGAATTCTACGGCCCTCAGCGGCACCTGGCCGAGCAGGCCCTGGGTCTGTCCCCTGCGTTGTTGCCTCGCGCGCGCTTCGCCTTCACGGCGGGGTTCCCGCGGGCCTGCGCGGGCGACTATGCGCTGCGGGCGGTCCAAGCCGGTCTCGCCGTGGTTCAAGTGGAGCAGCTGCCCGCCCAGTGGCAGGCGGGATGCCGGCCGCGACGCCCCGCCGCGGTGCTGGTGCCGGAACCGTTATCCCGGTGACGGGTCGCTGGGGCGTGTCCGGTTAAGCCGCATTGCGGACCTTGAGGGTCGAGGCCCGAGCGTCTGCAGTGGGTCGGCGGCGGACAGCCACATCCCGATCCCGCCCGAGTACCGCCGACAGCAGGGTCGCGAGCAGTCGCCATGGCCGGATTGGGTATACAGAGTCGGGCGCCTGGGCCCCGAGCCCCACGCGGCGAGTGCCTCGCGCAGCCGATACCGGCGGTTCGTTGGTTGGAATCGCTCAACACAGCCCAAACCAACTAAGAACCCGGAGGCGGTCCGGACGCCTTCCCATACGCCGCCCCGAGGCCCTCACAGTGCGGAAGAAAGGCGCCTTAATCCTGCTTGAGCCCCATCTCTGGCTCGGGCAAGACACCGAACCCGACCGGCTACCG
>CAWJRN010000002.1:0-179600 GCA_963845265.1 uncultured Gammaproteobacteria bacterium
GGGCTCGCCGATGTGGTTGAGGATTCGCCGCACCGGGGCGGCCTCGGTGATGAAGGCGACGATGCGCATGTCGGCGCCGCAGTTCGGGATGTGTGTCGCATACTAAGTCATCTCATAGAATGGCTGGTGACTGTCAATCGAACAAGGTCTGCTGTCCGTCGCAACCCTTTGAATCAACTTTGATTCGCCAGGCGGTGCGGGCTCCCGCCTGAACGCGAATGCCTTCGAGTTCGCCGGTGTTGAGCTTCTTGACCACGGTCTGCTGGCTGACGCCCAAGGCTTCGGCGGCGGCTTTCAGGGTCAGCCAACCCTGCGGGGCGTCGCCGGTCTTGAGGCGCCGGCAGACCTCGTCGGTCAGCTCAACCCGCCAAGGTGCCCCGGGCATGATCTGTGATCCCTTCAGCAGCCCGAGCTCGATCCAATGAACCACGGTGCGGCGGCTGATGCCCAAACGTTCGGCTGCCTGCTCGACGGTATGGACATGCGCCTGTTGAAGCTTCGCACGGGTGTGTCCCGGGATCTTGTGGGTATAGCGCAAATTGGTCACACGGTGGACGGTAAACGTCAATCCTTTGCTGGTCTTGAGCCCCTTGCGCTGGAGAATGCGTGCGATCTGTTCGTCGGAAAACTCCTGGCCCAGTTGACGAACCAAATCGACGATTTCCGGATCGGTCGCATAGCGGTGGACGCCGACGCGGCCTTTCGGCACCGTGATGGGTGTCACTTCACCACCGACCCAATGGATTCGGGCCTGCAGGGGCTCCTCATCCTGCGGGACGTGCACCACGACCTGCTCGATGAGGCAACGAACGAGCCGTTTTTTGTCCTGGATGCGGGTGGTCGGGGCGTGCCAAAGGTTGGGTAGGTCTTCGGCAAACCGACGCAGGCGCGCCTTCTCCTCGCTGCTCAACGGCTGTTCGAAGCTTTGCTGTTTCGCCGCCACCTCCCGCTCGACCTCTTCCAAGGCGCCGAGCGCCTGTTCCCAGCGGCGTTCGAGCTCGCGTGCCACGAGCCGATTGGCCGGGTCGACGGCGTCATACTGACGGCGGGCGAGATCGGCCTCGTAACGGGCCCGTTCGACACGCTGTTGCAACAGGGCGCGTTGCGCTTCATCGGCGTGCAGATACGCCGTCTCGGCCGCGAGCATGGCCTCCATGCCGAGCGGCGCGAGGGCCTCCAAGACCAGCTGCTCGAAGGCCTGCTCCAGTCGTGCGGCGCCGAACGACTGACAGAGCGGCGCACTGCCTTGGACGGGTGGCTGGGTGCACACATAGCGAGGATAGCGCGAGCGGGTGTACTGGACCTTCATCACGCGCCCGCAACGGGCACACAAGACCAATCCCTGGAGCAAGGAGGCCCCTTCCCGGGGTGCGCTTGCCGTGGATTCGCCACGGCGGTTGGCGACGATTCGACGCTGATTGCGCTCGAAGGTCTCCCAAGAAATATAGCCCTCATGGTGATCTTTGATCAGCACGTGCCAGTGGCTGTCGGGCTGCTCGAGGATGCGCTTGAGCGGCTGTTGATCGGCGTCGAGACAGTGCTCCACTTGGCGCCGACCATAGACGTAGGCCCCGGCGTAGACCGGATTCTTCAGCACCCGGCGCAGGGCCTCATAGCTGGCCTGTTGCCAACGGACCCGATCTCCCGCGCCGTCGCGAACGGGTACCTCGATGCCCTCTTCGGCCAGGGAGAGAAATGCCGTATTGATCGTGCCGAACTGTTCGAACCGAGCGAAGATCAAGGCAATCGTCGTGCGGATCTGCTGATCCGGCGTCTTTTGAATGCGACCGGCCGCATCCCAGTAATAGCCCGGTGGCAGGGCATAACGAAATTCACCGCGCTCGGCCTTGGAACGCACGGCGGCCACCAGGCGCTGCTGCATGACATGCAATTCAGCTTCACTCATTGTGCCTTTGAGCCCGAGCAACAAGCGGTCATTGTAGGTGCATGGATCGTAGAGCGCCTCGGCGTCGCCAATGAGTGTCCGGGTGATCGCGCAGATGTCCAGAAGATGATACCAGCTGCTGTTGGCCCGCGAAATCCGCGAGGCATCCAGCGACAGGATCACACCGACACCACCGACGGCAACCTCGCCGATCAGCCGCTCGAAGCCGCTGCGCCGGCCGGTGGCGGCCGCCGATTGGCCGAGGTCCTCGTCGATGACGACCACCTGCTCCTCGGCCCAGCCGAGCGCCACCGCGCGCTGCACGAGTTGACGCTGTCGATGCTGGCTCTCGGTATGCTGGCGCACCTGCTGCATGGAGGATTGGCGAATGTACACGTAGGCCAAGCGCGCGAAGTGGGCGGGACGAATCTGATCGTTATTCATCGGGGTCTGACTCCTGTGCGTCGGTCATCGGCGGGTGCAGGGCCGCCTGTGCCATGTCGATCAGAACGGCGATGAGGCAATCGCGGGTCCGAGGGTCCAGCCGCCGATGCAGCTGTTCCGCCCAGTTGGGCTCGGGGGTGTCGAATAGGCTCAGTTGCTCGGGCATCCGCATCTCCAATGGGGTTGGGGTGCATCTGAGCATCGGCGGGCGAGGCGCCCGGCGCAAGCTGCTGGAGCAACAGGGCCAAGTTGCGCAGTGCTTGCGGCGTGGCGCGTCCTCCGAGTCGCAGCGGCGGCGGTGGATCGCCGCCGACCGGGTGGTCCGTCCAGAACGAGGGCACGCGCATCCGCGAGCCATCGGCAAGCTCGACGACCCAGTAGGTTCGAGCGCCTTCGCGGCGATGGCCTACGACCTAAATGATTGACCGACCAGCGGATGCGGCTGGATAGGTGATCCGCAGCGTGCTCGGGCGCTGATGAGCCCCATACGTAGTCTGTGATGCAGCAGGGGCAGACCAGGGGTAGGGACTCGAACAGGCGCGCGAGCAGCATGGCCCACAGGTAGTGCGCCGGGGAGCGGCCGCTTGGCGGCACGGCAGCGGGTGGTGAAGCCACGGGCGGTCGCGGTGGGGGAGTCAGGTCCGCATCGCGTCCGTAGGAGGTGGCGGCCAGGCGTAGGGGTGCATTGGGTGCCAGCACACCGTGATAGCGGTGGCGGTGCAGGCGCGGCGGGGGGATCAGGGCGGCGAGGTGGTCGATGAGCTCCAGCGGGGTGAGGGACAGCGCGGTGCGCCCGTCGCGCTGGGGCTTCGGCAGACGATAGACGATCCGCTCTTCGTTGACCTGTTCGATCCGCTCAAGGGCGAACGGCGGGCGTGCGCAGTAGCGCAGCAGCCGTTCCAGTCCGGCCCGGTCGTGGCCGGCGATGCGCACCGAGGCGTCGAGCGAGAAACCGCTGTTGGCCCAGGCGAGCATGTCGCGGGCGTCATCGGGATCGAGCAGGCCGTGGCGGGAGAACCAGCGCAGCACGCGACGGCGCACCTGCTGTTCGATCGCGGCAACCACTTCTGGCGTCGGTGCCGAGGCCTGTCGGAACTGGACCCCGCCGGCTTGCAGTGGATCGAACACCCCGTCGAGGATGCAGCAGTGGTAGTGGAGGTGGCGATTGAGCGATGCACCGAAGCGGTGGACGAAGCTCACCGCCCCGAAGCGGGCCTGCGCCGAGGCCCCGGGACTGCTGCGACGCAGATGGGCCTCGACCACGCGCAGGAGGATGTGCAGCACGGCAGTGACCGCCTTTGGCTCCCGCTCCAGGTACCAGCGCAGCCGCTTGGGCACCGACAGCACCCACTGGCGCACCGGCAGTGGTGGGAAGACGTGATCGACCAGGTGTGCGGCGGTCTCGGCCATACGCCGGGCGTTGCACGACGGGCAGACGGCGCGCCCCTTGCAGGAGAAGGCCACCAGGAAATCGTGGCCGCACTCCGGACAACGCGCACGACAAAAACCACAGGCCAGGATGCCGCATTCGAGATAGCGGCGGAATTCCCGCTCCGCGGCTGCCGGCATACGCTGCCCGTCCCAGTCCCCTTCGCGCGCCAGCGCGAGGTAGGTCTCCAGGTGCTGCTGGACGAGGCGGTAGAGGACGGTCCGCTCGGGGCGGCGACGGGCGTAGGCAGCGGGGCGGCATCCCTGTGGGTTGGCGGCCATGTCGGCAGCGCGGCGTGATCACGCGGATAGCTGTTTTTATATACAGCATAGCAGGGTGATCTTGGAGGGCTAAGGCGAACGTCCGCTGTCCGTTGGACTGCTGCCGTTGAGATTCAGGAAATGGATGTCGGCTCCTAGCCGACAGCGGTCGTAAAGACAGCCAAAGACAAGCGCGAAACTTGCACGGAAGAAAGAGGCGCTGAGGGTCAGGCCTCACATCGCCCATCATGTGAAATGGCAGACCCCCTCCCTCTGCGGATTATCGAGAAGCTACCCGGTGCCCATCAGTGCGAGGGGGACCAGCATCTCGGTGCGACTGAGACCCCCATGGGCGCCGATCTGAAGGTGGGGCGCCTCGTGGGGGAGGCGTTCGTCGATGACGTTGTTGCCGCGCATCAGGAGCGTGAGGTCACCGATGCGATCTGCCAGCCGCGGGTTGGGCTCGCCGAGGCCGAATAGGCCCTCGGTGAGCAGGTCGGCGCTGGGTATCACATCCAGGCGCCCGGCGAAGCGGGTGTGGCAGTAGTCGGTGAAGGCTTCGACCTGGCCGGGCCTGAGGTAGCAGAAGCCGGCGCGGGGCTCGCCGCAGGGGGGCATGGCCAGGGCGCGGGTCAGGTCGGGGTGGTCGAGTAGATTGATGCGGTCGGCGGCGCTGGTATCGACCTGCCCATGATCGGCGGTGACCAGGATCACGGTGTCGGTCCTGGCGGCCTGAACCAGGAAGTCCGTCAGGGCCTGTTCGATCTCCTTGAGGTGGTGCACCGTGCGCGGTGCCTGGATGCCGATCTTGTGGCCCAGGGTGTCGAGCTTGGGCCAGTAGAGATAGAGGTATTTGGGGCGCGGGTCGCGACGCAGGATGGTGGCGGTGGCGCGGAACATGTTGCCGAGCCCGTCGTAGGGGATCGAACGGGCGCGCCCGCAGAGGGCCCGGTTGAAGTCCGACCCGGCAATGAAGGCGGGGGCGACCACATAGGAGGGGGTTTCGATGCGGTCGAAGACCGGCACCAGGCCATAGAGCTTGGCCGGATCGAGCCCCGCCTGGCGGTAACCGCCGGTGCCGTAGCGTGGGTTGCCGGTCAGGACGGTCATGATGCATCCGAGTTCCCGCAGCCAGGTGAACCAACCGGTCAGGCCATGTTGCTGGGGGGCATCGCCGGTCAGAAAGCAGGGGATAGCGGCGGCGGTGGTGGACGGAAAGACCGAGGTGATGGGGCCGAGCAGGTGGCGTGACAGCAGGCCGGTCGGGGAGTGCTGGGCCAGGTAGTCCGCGCCCAGACCATCGATGACCAATAGGATCAGGTTGGTGGCGTCGGCGATGCGCTCCGGGGGTAGGAGGCCGAGGTTTGGATAACGGCTTTGCCCACCGCGGGCGGCCATGACGGTGGCCATGAGGTTGACGATGCTGCCGCCTTGGTAGTCGGGGATCTGCATGGCGTCTCAGTCGGGGTCGGTCGCGGGCCGGGTAGCCTTGGGGACAGTTGCGCGGGTCAGCGACTCAACATACCCCGCCAGATCCGCTGGTGCCAGGTCGAGCAACAGGGCGCGGGTGGCGGTGCGCAGCGTGGCGATCACCGCGGCCCGCCCACTGAACCCGAGCAGGCCGGCGACGTCGCTTGGGTCGCGGCGCTGCAGGACGGCGGCGACCATGGCGGTGGTCAGGTCCTCGGCCAAGGAACCTGAGCACCGCGTCAGTCCAATCAGGGCCAGGGCTGCGAGGGGGGCGAGTACCGGCTCGAAGGGGCGGGCCGCGTAGGCGAAGGCGGCCAGTTCCCGCCAGGCCAGGGGGTCGAGCCCCGGGGATGGGGCTTGGTCCGATGGGTCGGTGTCGGTCAGCAGGGCGAGTGCGATGTCCGGTTCCAGCTTGCGCAGCGGCCCGGTCAGCAGCACCGCCATGCGCTCGTCAAGACGGCGGCGTGCGAGCCCCGCTAGGTCCTGTCCGGCAGGCGAGAGCCCGGCCAGGACGACGGCGGCCTGGGCTCCGCTGGCGGCGTTACGGCTGGTGCCGATATGGGCCGCGGGCAGGCCGCAGGCGCTCCAGAAACCCAGCAGTCCCGCAGTGGCACCAAAGCTGGCCCCAATGAGGTCGAGCCCGAGGCCCAATGCATCGGCGCGTACCCCGGCGACCAGGGCTCGCCCGAGGGCGCGGCCCTGGATGGCCGGGTGGACGGCGATGCGCACCAGGCGCAGGTAGTGCAGGCCGGGGGCGGTGTCGAGCCCGGCATGGGCGCAGAGGGTCTGGGGCAACAGGTGGCCATGGGGGCGACGCTGCCCGGCGAAGACCGCTGCGCTCAAGTTTGGGTCGAACCCTCCCTCCAGGGCACCCAGGGCGACGGCGGCGATGTGTCCCCGGTGGAGCAGGGCATGGATGCGTAGCCCGGGGCCGTCGAGCAGGTGGCGCAGGTCTGCGGGCCTGGTCTGGTAGTGCGCCAGGACCAGGAGCCCGAACAGTTCGCGCAAGCGAGGCTCGTCAGCAGCCAGGGCGGCGCGCCCCAGCCGAACGAAGGTGCAGTTGGTTGGGGTCGCCTCGCTGAGGTCGGAGTCTGCCGCGGGGCTGGCATCCAGCAACAGGGCGCGGGCGGCGAGGGTCTCGATGGGGTCTGCCTCGGCCCAGCGGATAGGCGTGGTCAGGGTCAGGGCACGCCAGCCAGGGGTCAGACGGTCTAGGGTCCGCCGGAAGCGCACCTCGAAGCCCCGCCCGGTGCCCTCGTAGCCGTGCACCGTGGTGGCGAAGACGATGCGGCCATAGTGGCGTAGCAGGGTCTCCAAAAGGGGCGCGGGGATGCCCGCGGCCTCGTCCACCAGGAGCAGGTCGGCAGGGGGGCGCGCCTGGGCCAGGTGGTCCGGGGGGAGGTATTCCAGGCTGGCCTGGGTCCCCGATCGATCCAGCCGCAGGGCGCCGGGGGTGGCCTGTGCCTGGGGCAGCAGGCGGGCGGCCTGGGCGAACACCGGGGCGACGGCGGCATGGCGCGGTGCCGTCAGGAGGATTTTCACGGGCCCGTCGGCGAGGAGTCGCGCCGCGGCCAGGCCGAGGGCCGAGGACTTGCCGCGTCCGCGGTCGGAGCTGAGTACCAGCGGGCGACGGGCACGCCCCCTGGCGGTCTTGAGGATGGCGGCGATGGCGTGCTCTTGGTCCGGGGTGCCCAGCTCGTGCACTGGTGCCCGCGGGTGGGCGGGGGACACTGGGGGCTGGGGCAGGGGCTGACCGGGGCGCAGGAGCGTGACACCCGGGGCCTGGCGGAGTACCCGGATCAGGCGCCCGATGGTGAGGCTGGGTTTTGCGGCCGGAGTGGGGCGGCATGGGTCCGCCTCGGGTAGCCCCGGCAGGGCCTGAACCAAGGGGTCAGGGAGCAGGGGCCAGGCGTCGAGGTCTGGCGTCAGGAGGATCAACAGCCCGCCGCCGCGAAGGGCCCCCAGGGCCGCGCCCAGGCCATCCAGGTCGAGGCCGCTGTGGGCGTCGTAGACCAGGGTGTCCAGCTCGGTGCCAAGCAGCCGCTCCCCCGCGGTGATCGGCAGGCGAGGTTCAGGAAGGTCGCGGTTGCTCAGCCAGAGGGTGCGTCCCGGCTCGGGTGGGCCGGCGCTCGCGACCAAGCGCGCCTGGTCGAGGGTCCAGGTGGCTGTGCCGGAGAGGACCAGGGCGCGGCGTTGGTTGGTCGCCAGGGCCTGGGTTCGCAGGGCCTGTGCCAGGGCGGCGAGGGCAGGGTCTGGCAAGGGGCTGGCTCGGCGTGGTCGTGGGCGGCGGGTGAACGGAAGGCTATCACAAAGGCCCCTCAGGCCCGGGGCCTGGGGTGCTGGCCGGCAAGCTCGACCCTAGCCTGGGGGCCCTGGTGCCGACGTGGCCGATCCACCAGCCTGTAATTCCGTTTTCCGCCGGCAGTTTCCCTAATGTCAACAACCTCTTACTGACAACTGAAAACTGCCAACTGACAACTTCTTCGTATACCGCCGGACGTGCCGCCGCACCGGCGCTTCCTTAGGGCCGGATAAATCCCAGGAACTCGGCGCGGGTGCGGGCGTCTTCCTCGAAGGTGCCCCGCATGGCACTGGATACGGTGGTGCTGTTCTGTTTCTGCACCCCGCGCATCATCATGCAGGTGTGGCTCGCCTCCATGACGACCGCCACGCCGTGGGGATCCAGGGCCTCCAGTAGGGCGTCGGCCACTTGATTGGTCAGGCGCTCCTGGACCTGGAGGCGGCGGGCAAAGACGTCGACCACCCGGGCAATCTTGCTCAGCCCCACCACCTTGCCCCTGGGCAAATAGGCGACGTGGGCGTGGCCGAAGAAGGGCAGCATGTGGTGTTCACACAGGGAGTAGAACTCGATGCCGCGTACTACCACCATCTCCTTGCAATCCTCGGTGAAGATCGCCCCCTTGATAACCTGATCCACCGTGGTGTGGTAACCACTGGTGAGGAAGTCCATGGCCTTGGCCACCCGCAACGGGGTGCGCTGAAGGCCTTCGCGACTCGGGTCCTCGCCGAGGCTGGTCAAGAGGTCGCGGATGAGGCCTTCCTTCTCGCGGTCGTAGACCTCGTGCTCGGAATCGGCGTCAAAGCTCTCGGCATAGTGACCGGTCGTGACGGCACGTGCTCTGCTGGTTTGTTCGGACATACGTTCCGGCCTCCCGGGTCGGCTGCTGGGTGCCCCTGTGTCGGGACAAGGGCCTTGGTATTCTGCGGCTCGGAGAGTGGGGCCGATGCCGGGAAAGGGAAGCCCTGGGGACGCCGCGGATTACTGGGGGCGTCGGCGCGAGGGCGGGCGCCCCTGGTAGGCGGCGATCTGCTGGATCACCACCTGGAAGGGTAAGTCGGCGAGGGCGCCGAACCGCTCCACGGCCTGGAGCAGGAGCCCGTAGATGTCGGCGATCTGGGCCGGGGCCGGGACCTCCGGGTGCAGGGCAACATGGATGCCGCGCAGGCCGCCGACCTGTACCCGCATGGCCTTGGCATGGGGTAGGGCGCTGCTGTCCTTGGTCGCCTTGAGGTGGAAACGTGCCTGCTGGCGCAGGATCTCCAGGGCATCGATGCAACGCTCCTGGGCCTCGTCAGAGGCGCAGCGGACCCCCTCTCGCTCGGCAATACAGAACCTCTGGGCCTTGGAGCAGACACAGTTGTTGGTCAGTATCGCCTTCTCGTAGGGGCAGTAGCGCTCATTGATGGCGTGGTAGGTGTCGCGAAAGACCTCGTTGTCCATGCCCGGCTCCTAGGGTACGGCCTTGCCGGTGAAGCGATGGATGAGGCGCCGATCGCGTTTGGTCGGCTTGGCCGCGCCATCCGGGTAGATGCCGGTCTCGCGGCGCTCGCGGACTTGTTCCTGACGTCGCAGGAGGCTCGCCTCGTCCTCGGCGTAGAGCAGGGCGGCCTCGGCGGCGGGGCGGCGTTGTTGGGCGATGCCGAGCACCGTCAATTCCCAGGTTAAGGACTCCTTGCGCACGGTCAGGCGGTTGCCCGGGCGCACCATCTTGGCGGGTTTGGCACGCTGGCCGTCGAGCTCGACCCTGCCCGCGTTGATGGCCTCGACCGCCAGGTGACGCGTCTTGAACAGGCGCGCAGCCCACAACCACTTATCGATGCGCATGGCAGCTGGGTTCAGGGTGCCTTGGGTCTGGGCGACGCTCATCTTTCAGAGACCGAGCAGGGGGTCGAGCTCGCCGCGGGCCTCGAGGCGTGCCATATCGTCGAAGCCGCCCACATGCCGATCGCCGATGAAGATCTGGGGTACCGTGTGGCGGCCGGTGATGTTCATCATGTGCTGCATCTGGTCGTGGTCGTGATCGACGCGAATCTCGTTGAACTCAACGCCCTTGCGCTGCAGGAGATGCTTTGCGCGGACGCAGTAGGGGCAGATGGCGGTGGAGTAGATGATGATGGGGGGCATGGGGCTCTACGGTCTCCTTCGCTACGACGGGATTTAGTGGTCTATTAAGGCACGATTCGGCAAGCTTGAAAATCGCCGCCTGCGCCCGGACTCATGGGTCCTTGAGGCGCAGCTCCGATCAATGCTTTGCTCGGGTGCATCCTCGGGGCCCACCCGTCCCGCGTTGAATGCGGGCAGGTACTTTGGATCGCAACCCGCCCCTTCAACCGCCGACGGCCTCCGGCCGCGCACCCTGACCCCAGAGGCTACCATGTACCGCGATACGCCCCACCCCATCCACCTCAAGGACTATCGCCCCCCGGAGTTCCTCATCGAGCGGGTCGACCTGCGCTTCGAGCTGGACCTACAGGCGACCCGGGTCGAGGCGGCCATCGCCTTTCGACGCAATCCGGCGGCGGTGCGCGGTGGTGAGGATCTTCGGCTCGACGGTGAGCAACTGGAGTTGGAGGCCATCGCCCTGGACGGTCGACCCCTGACCCCCGGAGAGTATCGGGTGGAGGAGGATGGGCTGACCCTGGTGCGGGTCCCGGATCGGTTCGAGCTGACCACGCGGGTGCTGATCCACCCTCATCTGAACACGGCCCTGGAGGGGCTCTACCAGTCCGGTGACATGCTCTGTACCCAATGCGAGGCCGAGGGGTTCCGGCGCATCACCTATTTTCTCGATCGGCCGGACGTGATGGCCTGCTATACGACCACCCTGGTGGCGGACCCCAAACGCTACCCAGTGCTGCTGTCCAACGGCAACCCGGTCGAGGCGCGCACCCTGCCGGATGGGCGACACCTGGCGTGCTGGGAGGACCCCTTTCCCAAGCCCAGCTACCTGTTTGCCCTGGTCGCCGGGGACCTCGGCCTGGTTGCCGACAGCTTTACCACCGCCTCCGGGCGGGAGGTGAGCCTGCACCTCTATTGTGAGCACGAGAACGTCGACAAGTGCGACCACGCCATGCGCTCGCTCAAGCACGCCATGGCCTGGGACGAGGCCCGCTATGGGCGCGAGTACGATCTCGATGTCTACCAGATCGTCGCCGTCAGTCACTTCAACATGGGCGCCATGGAGAACAAGGGGCTCAACGTCTTCAACGCCAAGTTCGTCCTCGCCCGCCCGGATACCGCAACGGACCAGGATTTTTTCGGCATCGAGTCGGTCATCGCCCACGAATATTTTCATAACTGGACGGGTAACCGCATCACCTGTCGGGACTGGTTTCAGTTGAGCCTCAAGGAGGGTTTCACGGTCTATCGGGACCAGGAATTCTCCGCCGACATGGGCTCCCGAGAGGTCTGTCGCATCAACCAGGTGCGTTCCCTGAGGTCGCGGCAGTTTGCCGAGGATGGCGGGCCCATGGCCCATCCGGTGCGCCCGGAATCCTATATCGAGATCAACAACTTCTACACCGCGACCGTGTACGAGAAGGGCGCGGAGCTGGTGCGAATGCAGTCCACGCTGCTGGGCCCAGACGCCTTCCGGCGTGCCACCGATCTTTACTTTGAACGCCATGACGGCCAGGCCGTGACGACTGAGGCGTTCGTGGCCTGCATGCAGGACGCAAGCGGGCGGGATTTGACCCAGTTCGCACTCTGGTACGGCCAGGCCGGAACGCCGATCCTCCAGGTGGAAGATCATTATGATCCCCAGGCCAAGACCTATGACCTGACCCTGCGCCAGTCGACCCCGCCGACCCCGGGGCAGGCGGACAAGGCCCCGTTGCACATCCCCGTCGCCCTGGGTCTGCTCGGGCCCGATGGTCGCGATCTGCCCCTGCGTCTGGCCGGCGAGGACGGTCCGGTCACTCCCGGTACCCGCTTGCTGGAGCTGCGGGACGCCGCGGAGACCTTCCGCTTCGAGGACGTTACGGCGCGACCTGTGCCGTCGCTCCTGCGTGGGTTCTCGGCCCCGGTGCGTCTTCGCCGGGACTGGCAGGATCAGGACCTGATGTTCCTCATGGCCCACGACAGCGACGGCTTCAATCGATGGGACGCGGCCCAGACTCTGGCCCAACGCCTGCTGTTGCGATTGGTGGCGGAGCCGCAGGCCCAGGTGCCAGACGGATTCCTGGCGGCCTTCCGCGGCGCGCTGACCGACGCGGCGGCGGACCCGGCCCTGTTGGCCGAGGTCTTGAGCCTGCCCGGCGAGGGCTACCTGGGAGATCAGATGGCGCAGGTCGACGTCGACGGCATCCATCGTGCCCGCGAGACCCTGCGTCGAACCATCGGGATTGAGCTACAAGAGCCGCTTCGCGCCACCTACGACGCCAACCAGGATGCCGGTCCCTACGACCTGAGCCAGGCGGCCATGGGGCGGCGAGCGCTCAAGAACCTGTGCCTTTGGTATCTCATGGCGGGCGACGATGCGGCGGCCGCAGAAGGGGTGCAGGCCCAGTATCGCGCCGGGGCGAACATGACTGACGTCATGGCGGCCCTGCGACTGTTGGTGGATGGGGGTAGTGCGGCGGGGGACCATGCCCTGGCGGATTTCTTCGCCCGTTGGTCCGCAGACCCCCTGGTGTTGGACAAGTGGTTCAGCATCCAGGCCACCAGCATCCGGGACGACACCCTGAGGCGGGTCACCACCCTGCTGGGGCACCCTGCCTATGACGGGCGCAATCCCAATCGGGTGCGTAGCCTGGTGGGGGCCTTTTGCGGTGGCAATCCGGTGTGTTTCCACTCGGCGGACGGTGCGGGCTATCGATTCCTGGTCGATAGGGTGCTGGAGATCGATCGGCGTAATCCACAGATCGCATCGCGCCTACTCCAGTCCCTGGCCCGCTGGCGGCGCTACGATGTTGCCCGTCAGGGGCTGATGCGCACCGAACTGGAGCGGGTCCTGGCCGCGCCGGACCTGTCCAACGACAGCTACGAGGTAGCCTCCAAGTGCCTGGAGGCTGCGTGATGGTTGTCATCCGCCCAACGAACCCGGAAGCCCCGTGAGGACCCGAGCATGCGTCACTTGCTGTTAGTCGCCCACGGCAGCCGCCGTGAGGCATCCAACCTGGAGGTTCGGGAACTCGCCGCGGCCCTGGCCCCTCGGGCCGGGGGCCGCTTCGATGCCGTGGCTTGTGCCTTCCTGGAGATCGCCGGGCCATCGATCCCGGAAGGTATCGAGGCCGCGGTACAGGCGGGGGCGACGGAGGTGGTCATCCTGCCCTATTTCCTGTCCGCGGGCCGCCATGTCGCCGAGGACATCCCTCGAGAGGTGGAGACCAAGCAGCGCGAGCACCCGGGGGTGCAGATGCAGGTCACCCCCTACCTGGGCCTGGCCGACGGTGTGGTGGAGATGCTCCTAGACCTGGCAGAGGCGGGGGGCTGAGCCGAGTGGCGTGACGGTTGAGTCCGGCGGATGCGCGCCTAATCCCTCAACCGTCCCAAGGGGCCTTTGGGTCATAGGGGATGTAGCTGCCCTCCGGGTCGCGTCGTGGCTCGTCTGGAACCGGAATCGCATTCGGAGCCGATGGTCTGATCGGCTCCGGCACATCCGGCTGGGCGTCGTGGTCTTGACCGACCTCGGGCTCCCAGGGGCTCGATTGGGCGGCGTAGGGGTCTGGGTAGCCGGAATCGGCAGCGTCGTCGTAGATCTGATCCGGGTCGAGTGGCGCCAAGGCATCGATGGCTGCCGCGCTGTTGTCCCAGGTCAGATCGGCGTCATTCATCGCTCCATCTTCCTCGTTGGTCATGACCTGCTCGGGTTCTTGCGGGACATGGGCGGCCATATAGGTACGCTGGGCGCGTAGGCGGTGGTTGGCACATTCCACCAAGTCGTCTCTAGAGCCTGGGTTGGCACAGCCTGGGGGCTGGATGTAGAAGGCCTCAAAGGCCGTCTCCAAGTCTTTTACGGATCGCTTGGCCACCGGCTCTTGGGCTGGCGGAGGTGCCGGTGGTGCCTCTGGTTGTACGGGCTCCGGTACCAAGATCGTCGGGTCTGCAGGGGCTTGGATCGGCACGGGTTGCGGTGCTGGGGCGATCCGTTTGTCCGGAAGGCTTACGATCCATTCGAATCCGCCCTGGATGGCAGCTGCCGCCAGCACTATCCCCGTCAGCCGGAATACCCAGCGCCAGGGGATGCGGACCCGGATGCTGCGCCTGGGCCTGGATGGTGCCTTGGGCGTGGGCTTGGGCTCCGACGCCTGCATGGAGCCAGCCAGGACCAAGGCGCGCAGACTCGCCCCGTCGATCAATTCCAGCGGGCGGCCATCCGCCAGGCGCTGGGCATCCCGGGTGAACTCTCCGGGAATCACCAAAATGCCCCGCTCGATCCCCTCCTTGGCAAGGGCGGCGACCAGGGCCTGAACCTCCGCCGCGCCCACGCGCCAGGCGTGCCAATGCCGAATATGGGCCAGTGCCGGCCCATGCGGACCCGTCAACATCAGCGCACCGATCCCGCCGGGCTGACCGGACAGTGGCTCGCTGACTGCGTATCCCTCGCGCCGGAAGGTCTCGGCTACCAATGTTTCGAAGTCGCTGCGACCGAGGTCGCGCAGGGCCGTGCCCACGGGGTCTGACGCAAGCTCGTCGTGCAGACGGTGGGCGTGCCGGCTCCGATAGACCCCAAGACCGGCGATCACCAGCAGGGCGGTTGGGATCAGCCATTCCCCGAGGCCGGCCAGGACCCGTGTCAGGCTTTGTCCACTGTCGTGCTGGCCAGGTTCAGGACCAGGCAACGACAGGGCGTGCAGCCAGAGATAGGCCAGCGCGGCGCCGATCGCCGCGAGCCACCAGGGCAAGCGGAGTTTGAACCTCAGGGGGAATCGGGCTTCTGGTGTACTGCCAGGGGCCATGGCGCCCTCATGTGTGCTGCGATGGTGGGTAAGAGCGTAAGGGTCTGGCAGTCTGCGGTGCGTGAGCAAAGTGCCGGTTTGGTCTCCAGAATTGGGTCGCCGCCGATGATACCCGCTCATGGCGTTTGACACTTCTGGAAATCTCGTCTAAATATAGCGACACCAGATAGTTAAGAGATACTTTGGGTAAGTCGCATGAATATTCGTGCGTATTCGGCCTTTGCTCCGCTTTTTTTCGCGGCAGCCCTTCCCCTTTTGTTGCAGGGATGCGGCTCCTCTGGAGGTTACGCCCTCACCGGCACCCGAGGCGAGGTAGTCGGCGCTGCCCTGGCTCAGGTCGGGACCCCTTATCGCTATGGCGGTAATAGTCCCCGTCAGGGGCTCGATTGTAGCGGTCTGACTGCCTATGCCCACAGCGCCGCCGGGGTGAAAATTCCCCGCGTGGCTGCCGATCAACAGCGGGCGGCGACCCCCATCGGGCAGAAGCCTGGGCCGGGGGACCTGGTCTTCTTCCGCTCCCCCGGTGGTGGCCGGCATGTCGGTATCATGGTCGATTGGGAGCGTTTTGCGCACGCATCCACGTCAAAGCAGCGGGTCAAACTATCGCGGCTGGACACCCCTTACTGGCGCAGGCAATTCGTCGGTGCGGGAACCTACATTCGCTGAGGGGGTCCTACGTCTGGCCCCTTGCCGTCTATGGGGTCGGTCCTGATGACCTCGCGCTATTCAGGTTCGGTATTTGAGTCCTCGCCTTTTCCATACCCTTTGTGCAAAATGGGCGACGCGCACCGGTTACAATGGCGGGGCGCGCCGTACACCCTAAAATAACCCTGCAGGAGAACTAGCCATGTCCGACAAGCCAGTGAGCAAGAGCCGCCGCGATGCCGTCAAGCTGATGCTCGGTAGCGTTGCTGCCGTGCCCCTGATCAACCTGGTCGGCGTCTCCGGCGCCCGCGCCGAGGATCTGCCCCACGTCGACGCCAAGACCGATCCGACCGCCATCGCTCTGAAGTACGACGAGGATGCCACCACCGCCGAGCGTCCGGACAAGGCCGGGACCCCGGGTGCCGAGCAGCACTGCGCCAACTGCCAGTTTGCCCTGGGTGAGGGTGACTGGGTCGGTTGCTCCCTGTTCCCGGGCAAGGCCGTTGCGGCACAGGGCTGGTGCATGTCCTGGACCAAGAAGGCCTAAGGCCTTTGGTCCCCTAGTCCGCAAGGCGCCTAGGGCGCCTCGCAATCGCGGGGCTTCGGCCCCGCTTCGGTTTTTCAGCACGACACAGTTTGTTCGACCCCTGCTCTGGGCCCGGAGTTGTATCCCATGCGCCCGTCCTACGTACGTCATCGAGCCGCGATGATCTTTCTGCGAGGCCTGATCTGGAGCCTCATCGGGCTGATCTATGCGCCCCTGTTCTTAGGCCTGCTGGCCATTTTCCGAGATCTCGGCTTTTGCCATGCTGCCTTCGTCCCGGCCGCCGCCCTGGCAAGCACCGCGGGGGCGATCTTTTATGGTGCCCGTCAGGTGGGGGTGGCCGGGACCATGATCGGGCTTGCGATCACCTCCGTGGTGCTCGTGAGCAAACCTGATGTCCTTGGTCTGTGGGGGACCGTCGGTCTGGCGGTGGTGATCGGGGCGGTTATCGGCTGGTGGATGAAGTTCCCCGCGCGTTGCTCCCTGCAGGTGCCGGCCAAGGCCGTGGCTGGGTTGACCACCGGGGCCCTGTGCGGCGGCATCATGGCCGTGGCAGAGTCCCTGCACCCCTTCGACTTCCGGGCTGCGTCCAGTCTGGCGTTTCTGGTCTCTGTCAACGGCATCCTCTATGTCTCCACCGTGTCCTGGTGGGTGCGCCGGGCCGCGGCGCGGGGCAATCGCTCCTGCGACCACATCGAGGGGGCCGTCGTGGCCCTGATGGCCGGGCTGGCCGCCGGTGGGCTCTGGATCGGCGCGGCCCCGCTGATCGATATTTCTGCGACCAATCTTGGTGTGGCGATGATGGACCTCGAGTCCGATCTTCCGCTAGCCATCTTTGGCGCCGTGTTCGGTGGGGCCTTGGCCGGTATCTTGCTGGAGGCCTTTGGTTTTCGCTGGGTACACGAGGGCTGATCTGACCGCTTGCCCAGTCCCTGCCTCCGGCTGGGTCTGGGACATCGGAGCCGCGGGTGGTGGCGGGAGGAGCGCCGCGCTCGCGATGGTCCATCGGCCCGAGGAACCCTAGGCGTTGCCCGGGTTGGCTGTCGCGCCGACGACGGGTGTTCCGGGCCGGGCTGGTGTTTGTGGTATTCTCGCGACCTTTTGCGGGAGCTTGGCAGCGCCCAGGTTCGCGAGACACAGACCCCATGGGCAAGACCAAGAGTAGCCGTCGCTGGTTGGATCGGCATTTTAGCGATGCCTATGTGAAGCGGGCCCAACAGGAGGGCTATCGCTCCCGGGCCGCGTACAAGCTGCTGGAGATCCAGGAGCGAGACCGGGTGCTGCGCCCCGGCATGGCCGTCGTGGACCTTGGGGCCGCGCCTGGCGGCTGGTCTCAGGTCGCACGGCGCCTGGTAGGGCAGGGCGGTCAGGTCTTTGCCCTGGACATCCTGCCCATGGAGCCCATCGCGGACGTGACCTTCCTGCTCGGGGATTTTCGCGAAGACGCGGTGCTGGATCAGTTACAGGCGGCATTGGCCGGGACCGCGATAGACCTTGTGCTCTCGGACATGGCCCCAAACGTGAGTGGCCTAGCGGCGGTGGATCAACCGCGTGCCGCCTATTTGTGCGAGCTGGCCCTGGATCTTGCGGGCAAGGTGCTGAAACCAAAAGGCGCCATGGTCGTCAAAGCCTTCCAGGGTGAAGGCTTCGACGCCTACCTGCGGCAGATGCGCGAGGTCTTCACCCATGTGCTGACGCGCAAGCCAGAGGCATCTCGAAGCCAGAGTCGAGAGGTCTATCTTGTCGGCAAGGGCTTTCGGGGTTCCGAACAATGATCACCGTGACAGTGTTTGATTTTCATCCGGCGCGAGCCGGCCGTATTCCAGTCAAGAGGCCGAACCCGTGAGCGACATGGCGAAGAACGTCATCCTGTGGGTGGTCATCGCGATCGTGCTGATGTCCGTCTTCAACAATTTTTCCACCCCGCGTACGGCGACGCGCAGTATGGCGTACTCGGATTTCATCGAGCATGTGCGCCAGGGCCAGGTTCGGGAGGTGACCATCCAGGGGCGAGAGATCCAGGGCGAGAGCGAGTCCGGCGAACGCTTCTCCACCTTCAGCCCGGGCGACGATGGCCTGGTGGGCGAGCTGCTCGGTCACAAGGTCGTCATCAAGGCGATGCCGCCCGAGAAGCCCTCGATCCTGATGCAGATCCTCATCAACTGGTTCCCGCTGTTTATCCTCATCGGGCTCTGGGTCTTCTTCATGCGCCAGATGCAGGGCGGTGCCGGCGGACGCGGGGCCATGTCCTTCGGTAAGAGCCGGGCGCGCATGCTCTCCGAGGACCAGATTAAGGTCACCTTTAACGATGTCGCCGGGGCCGACGAGGCCAAGGACGAGGTGGGCGAGATCGTGGATTTCCTGCGCGACCCAGCCAAGTTCCAGAAACTTGGCGGCAAGATCCCCAAGGGCGTCCTGATGGTCGGCCAGCCCGGCACCGGCAAGACTTTGCTGGCACGGGCCATCGCCGGTGAGGCCAAGGTGCCGTTCTTCACCATCTCGGGCTCGGATTTTGTCGAGATGTTCGTCGGCGTGGGCGCCTCGCGGGTGCGCGATATGTTCGCCGAGGCCAAGAAGCATGCCCCCTGCATCATCTTCATCGACGAGATCGATGCCGTGGGTCGCCACCGCGGGGCCGGACTGGGCGGTGGCCACGACGAGCGCGAACAGACCCTGAATCAGTTGCTGGTCGAGATGGACGGCTTCGAGGGCAACGAGGGCGTCATCGTCATCGCGGCAACCAACCGACCGGACGTGCTCGACCCAGCCCTACTGCGCCCCGGGCGCTTCGACCGTCAGGTCGTGGTGCCGCTCCCGGACGTGCGTGGGCGCGAGCAGATCCTCAAGGTCCATATGCGCAAGATCCCGGCGGCGGACGATGTGAAGGCGTCGATCATCGCCCGCGGTACGCCGGGGTTCTCCGGGGCGGACCTGGCCAACCTGGTGAATGAGGCAGCCCTGTTCGCCGCCCGCGCCAGCAAGCGCCTGGTGGATATGGCGGACCTGGAGAAGGCCAAGGACAAGATCATGATGGGGGCCGAGCGGCGCTCCATGGTCATGACCGACGAGGAGAAGCGTCTGACCGCCTACCACGAGGCCGGCCATGCCATCGTCGGGCGCAGCCTGCCGGTGCACGACCCGGTCTACAAGGTCACCATTATCCCTCGCGGTCGCGCCCTGGGTGTGACCATGTTCCTGCCCGACGGGGACCGGATGAGCTACAGCCGCAAGTGGCTGGAGAGCAACATCTCCACCCTGTTCGGCGGGCGTATCGCGGAGGAGATCATCTTCGGCTCCGAGAGCGTGACCACTGGGGCCCAGAGCGATATCCAGCGTGCCACCGAGATCGCCCGCAACATGGTGACCAAGTGGGGCCTGTCCGACCGCCTCGGTCCGCTGACCTATAGCGAGGACGAACAGGAGGTCTTCCTCGGCCATTCGGTGACGCAGCACAAGAGCGTCTCGGATGAGACCTCGCATGTCATCGACGAGGAGGTGCGCAGCCTTATCGACCGTAACTACGAGCGGGCACGCACCATCCTCGACGAGAACCTGGACAAGCTCCACGCCATGGCCGATGCGCTGATCAAGTACGAGACCATCGACGCCGGTCAGATCGACGACATCATGGCCGGTAAAACGCCACGCGCCCCCAAGGACTGGGACGAGGATGACGAGCCCAAGCGCGGGGGCACCCGCCCGGCGACGGACACCCGTGGCGATACCCCCGCCGAGGGGCCGATCGGCGGGCCTGCCGGCGAGCACTGATCGAGGCGGTCGCCGCCATGGCCGTGCTCGACTGTGTGGGCAGGCCTCTTGATCTGTCCCGCCCGCGGGTCATGGGGGTGCTCAACGTCACCCCGGACTCCTTCTCCGATGGCGGTCAGACCCTTGTCCTTGATGCGGCCCTGCAGCGTGCTGAGGCCATGGTTATGGCTGGGGCGGCCATCATCGACGTGGGCGGCGAGTCCACCAGACCCGGTGCTGTAGCGGTGGATGCGGCGGAGGAGATCCGCCGCGTCGTCCCCGTCATTGCGGCCATCGCGGCCCACTTTCCCATCCCGATCTCGGTCGACACCTCCAAGCCGGAGGTGATGCGCGCGGCCGTGGCCGCCGGTGCCGGCCTAATCAACGACGTGCGCGCACTGCGCCTCCCCGAGGCCCTGGACGCCGCGGCTTCGCTGGGTGTCCCCGTCTGCCTGATGCACATGCAGGGGGAGCCCGGGACCATGCAGCAGGGGCCCAGTTACACCGATGTCGTCGCCGAGGTCTCGGGCTTTCTCAAGGCGAGGATGGCGGCCTGTGTTGCGGCCGGCATTCCAGAGGCGCGCATCCTGCTCGATCCCGGTTTTGGTTTCGGTAAGACCCTGACGCATAATCTCGCGTTACTCGCGGGGTTGGGTGCCATCGCGGCCTTGGGGCGACCGGTGCTGGTGGGGCTATCGCGCAAGTCCATGCTCGGGGCCATCACAGGCCGGGGGGTGGAGCAGCGCCTCGCCGCAGGCCTGGCGGCGGCGGTCCTGGCCGTGGAGCGGGGCGCGGTGCTGGTGCGGACTCATGATGTGGCGGAGACGATGGATGCCCTGGCGGTCGTCGTGGCCATGCGGGAATTCGTTGGGATCCAGGGGGATTGACTGCGTAGCCCGGATGCAGCGCAGCGGAATCCGGGGAGAGGGTGCATCCATATTGGTGCTGCAAGCCGACCAAAATAGGCAACCGGTTCATGTCGTTTGGGGTATTCCGAGGGGGCATGAGCGTCCAGCTGTGCTGGTGACTGCATACCGACCTGACCGAGAGCGATGGAATAGCGATTTCAAGAAACGCAAAAAATGAGAACTCGCAAGAAGACAAAATACATCCACGAAGGCGAATATGTTGCAGAGGTTGATGTGGAGTTGATCGTCACCGACGATGAATGGGCTCCATATTTGTCTCTTAATGATGCATATAAGCTAGATGACGTTCGTGAGTCACTACGCCGTGGCGACTTGGAAAGCGCATCCAAGGTGGCGCGAGTCTTTACTATGCAACCAATTGCTATGTAGAGCGTTTGGCGCCCAATAAGCGGCTTCAGGAGGCGGCACCAAGGTCATTCGTGGATTCCGCTGCGCTTCATCCAGGCTACGTTTTTGCGTTCATTTGCGGACGCATTAGATTCTTCGAGGGGAACAGCGTGACGCGCAGGTATTTCGGCACAGACGGTATCCGTGGACGGGTGGGTGAGGCCACGGTCTCGCCCGATTTTGTCCTCAAGCTCGGTTGGGCTGCCGGGCATGTGCTCGGGGGTGGTCGTGGCGGTAAGGTTCTGATCGGAAAGGACACCCGCATCTCCGGCTATATGTTCGAATCGGCGTTGGAGGCGGGGCTTGTGGCCGCGGGACTGGATGTGCGTCTGCTCGGCCCCATGCCGACACCCGGCGTGGCCTACCTCACCCGCACCTTTCGGGCGGTGGCGGGGATCGTCATCACCGCGTCCCACAATCCTTATCAGGACAACGGCATCAAGTTCTTCTCCGCCGACGGAGACAAGCTCCAGGACGCGGTGGAACTGGCCATCGAGGATCGGATCGACCTGCCGATGGAGATCCATGACCCCGCCGCCATCGGCAAGGTCAAGCGCATCGACGACGCCAGCGGTCGCTACATTGAGTTTTGCAAGAGCACGGTCCCCTTCGCCATGTCGCTAAAGGGCATGAAGCTGGTCGTCGACTGCGCCAATGGGGCGACCTACAACATTGCGCCCTATGTGTTCGAGGAGCTGGGCGCGACCGTGGTGCGTATCGGCACGGAGCCAAACGGGCTCAATATCAATCTCGATGTGGGTTCGACCAAGCCCGAGGTGCTGTGCCGGACCGTCGTCCAAGAGGGGGCCGATCTGGGCATCGCCTTCGACGGCGACGGGGATCGGGTGCTGATGGTGGACGCGAAGGGGCGCCTGGTGGACGGTGATGAACTGATCTACATCATCGCCAAGTCTCGTCAGGATCTCGGCGCCTTGCACGGCGAGGTGGTCGGCACGGTCATGAGCAACCTCGGGCTGGAGCATGCCCTGCAACGGCTGGGGGTGAGCTTCGCGCGCACCCAGGTGGGCGACCGCTACATCATGGAGCGACTCAAGCAGGGCCTTGGGGTTTTGGGTGGAGAGCCCTCCGGGCACATCATTTGCCGCGACCGGACCAGCACAGGCGACGGCATCGTCGCGGCCCTCCAGGTCCTCGCAGCCATCGACGGGTTCGGGGCGCCCCTGGACGCACTCTCCGGCGAGGTGGAGAAATATCCGCAGGTCCTGCTCAACGTGCACCTGGGCGAGCGGGGGCCGGACGCCGTGGCAGCCCGGGACATCACCGGCCTGGCGGCGGTGCAGAGCGCGGTCCTGGCGGCGGAGCAGGAGCTTGCCGGACGCGGGCGGATTTTGCTCCGCCCGTCCGGGACCGAGCCCCTGCTGCGGGTCATGGTCGAGGGCCAGGACGGGCGCCTGGTGCGGGCTCTGGCCGAGCAGTTGGTCGAGGTAGTGCGCGAGCAGGCGGGGGTCTAAGGCACCATGATAACCGTATCCATCCACGGCATGTGGTCCACCCGCCTGGCGTTTATCCTGGCCGCGGCGGGTTCGGCGGTGGGGCTCGGCAACATCTGGCGTTTCCCCTATACCGCCGGAGAGCACGGCGGTGGTGCCTTCGTCCTGGTGTATCTGGTCTGCGTGCTGGGTATTGGCATCCCGATCATGATGGCCGAGATCCTGCTTGGCCGGCGCGGGCGCCAAAGTCCTATCAACACCATGCGCAGCCTTGCGGAGCGCGCCCGTCGCTCGCCGGCCTGGTCCCTGCTCGGCTGGATCGGCATCCTCGCGGGGTTCCTGATTCTGTCCTTCTACAGCGTTATCGCCGGCTGGACCTTGGCCTATGTGGTGCGCGGCGCTGGTGGGGCTTTCAGCGGCATCGACGCGGCCGGATCCAAGGCAATGTTCGACGCCTTGGTGGGCGATGGGGAGCGTCTACTCGCCTGGCACACCATCTTCATGGTGATGACCGTGATGGTCGTGGCCCGTGGGGTCGCCAGCGGCCTGGAGCGGTCCGTGCGCTGGATGATGCCGGCCCTGTTCGTCCTGCTGGTGGTCATGGTGGGCTATGCGGCCTATGCGGGAGACCTGGGGGCGGCCCTGCGTTATCTCTTTGCCCCGGACTTCGGCAAGCTTCAGGAGCACGCCGGTGAGGCGATTCTGAGTGCCATGGGGCAGGCCTTCTTCAGCCTAAGCCTTGGGATGGGGGCCATCATGGTCTATGGGTCCTATCTCAAACACGATGCATCCATCGGCAGCAGCACCCTCATGATCGCGGCCACCGATACCCTGGTCGCCATCCTCGCCGGGCTGGCCATCTTCCCCATCGTCTTCGCCCATGGGCTGGAGCCCGGTGAGGGCCCCGGGCTGATCTTCGTGACGTTGCCGATCGCCTTCGGCGAGATCCCAGGGGGCGCCTTCTTTGGCACTCTGTTCTTCACCCTGCTGGTGGTGGCGGCCTGGACCTCGTCGATCTCCATCCTGGAGCCTGTGGTCGCCTGGTTGGTAGAGAATCGAGGCTTTTCCCGGGTGCGCGCCTCGATCATCGCGGGCCTGGCGGCCTGGCTGCTCGGCATTACCTGTCTGCTGTCCCTGAACGTCTGGTCCGAGTACACCCTGTTTGGCAAGGGGGTGCTGGACTTGTTCGACTATGCGACGGCCAATGTCCTCTTGCCCCTGGGCGGCATCCTGATTGCCATTTTTGCCGGTTGGGTTCTGCCACGCGCGGACACCATGGACGAGCTCGGTGGCGGTGGCTCGGTCTATCGGGTGTGGCGGTTCTTGGTCCGATGGGTTGCGCCCTTGGCCGTGTCCCTGGTCCTGCTCAATGGCTTGGGCCTGTTCACGGCACTGGGGCTGGGCTGAGGGTGGCGCTGGTACGCAAGTCCGCACTGGTGCCGCACTCGGCGGGTCGGATGTTCAATCTGGTCTATGGCGTGGCCGCCTACCCGGATTTTCTGCCCTGGTGCCATCATGCAGAGGTCATCTCCGAGACCGATGAGCAGATCTGCGGACGCATTGAGGTGGCGCGTCTGGGTATCCGCCAAACCTTCAGTACCTGTAACCGGTACGAGCGCGACCGCCGGATGGAGATCGCCCTACTTGACGGGCCCTTCCGCAAGTTGCACGGGGCCTGGCAGTTCACCCCACTGCGAGCGGATGCGTGCAAGGTGGAACTGGAACTGGAGTTCGAATTTTCCGGGGCCTTGATCGACAAGGCCTTCGGACCTGTCTTCAACCAGATTGCCAATTCTCTGGTGGATGCCTTCTGTAAGCGAGCCAGCGAGGTGTACCGTGGCTGAACCTGAACAACCTATTGAGGTGGAAGTGGCCTACGCCGGTGTCACGGAGCAGGCGCTGATCCCGGTGGTGAGCGAGCAGGGATTGACGGTAAAGGAGGCCGTCGAACGTTCCGGCGTGATGAACCAGTTCCCTGAGATCGATCTCGGCGTCAACAAGGTGGGGGTGTTCGGCAAGTTGGCGCGCTTGGACCAGGCACTGGCGACTGGGGATCGGGTGGAGATCTATCGCCCCCTGATTGCGGACCCCAAGGAGCAACGCAAGAAGCGCGCCGCCGAAGGCAAGGTGATGCGGAAGGGGGCGGGTGAGGCGGCGAGCGACGGTGCCTAACGACTAGTACCGTCGCACGCAAATCCTCCCGGCAAGGGTAGGGTGGATAAGCGCAGCGCATCCACCGAACACATGCCGGTGGATGCGGCGCAGATGTACTAAAGACCGATGCTGCTGGCGGCGCGAGAGAAGAGCCCGCGGTTGTCCGTCCAGTCGGGTACCGATACCACGACGGGTTCGTCCGTGCGGCTCTCGGCACGCTGCGGGTTGGGCTGCATGTCGCCGTCAATACGGGACACTGCATCGTCCTGGAACCATATGGTTACCCGCTTGACCTCCATGGGGTTATGCCCGCGCCGAATGGTGTATGTATAGTCCCATCGGTCGCCATGGAACATGTCCATGAGCAGTGGTGTGCCGAGCAGGTAACGCACCTGGACCCGAGTCATCCCCGGCTCTACGGCGTCGATCATCTCCTCGGTGATGATGTTGCCCTGCTGGATGGTCATCTTGTAGACGAAGGGCAGGTCCTCCAGCATGGAGCTCCGGTAGGCCTTCTCCGTCGGGCTTGTCGAGCACCCAAACAGTGAGACCAGGC
The DNA here is from genome assembly GCA_963845265.1 of uncultured Gammaproteobacteria bacterium. Lineage (GTDB taxonomy): Bacteria > Pseudomonadota > Gammaproteobacteria > Chromatiales > Chromatiaceae > DYRB01. Next base: position 25,103 of record CAWJRN010000002.1, read on the forward strand.
TAAGGGCAAGGAAGGAAGTGAGAAGGTTTCGCATCTTGGTATCATACGCGGGCGGATTTGCCGCAGATCATAACCCAGAGGCCCCGTCCGGGGCACGGATCGCTGAAGCCGGCGTAGGCGCGAGGAGGTTGCGGACTTGGAGCACCAACAGATTCGAGCGGCTGGCCTTAAGGTCACGGGTCCGCGCATCAAGATCCTGGCAGTGTTGGAGCATGGTCACCAGCGCCACCTGAGCGCGGAAGACGTCTACCGGGCCCTGTTGGAGGCCGGCGAGGACGTCGGGCTTGCGACCGTCTATCGGGTGCTGACCCAGTTCGAGGGCGCGGGGCTGGTCACCCGGCACCATTTCGAGGGTGGTCAGTCGGTCTTTGAGCTGAACCAGGGTAGTCACCATGACCATCTGGTGTGTGTCCGCTGTGGCAAAGTCGTGGAGTTCGTTGAGGCGACCATCGAGGCTCGCCAGGATGAGATCGCCCGGCGTCACGGCTTTACCATCGAGGATCACTCCCTGGTGATCTACGGCGTCTGTCCGGAATGCCAGACCAACAGCTAGCGAGGCTTCGCCTCACCTCCTGCGCTTGACACCGCCGGCTACGGGCACCGCTGCCGCCGGGTCCTCCGGCCAATGGTGTTTGGGGTAGCGGCCGCGCAGCTCCTTACGTACCTCCGCGTAACCCCTGGCCCAGAAGCCGGCTAGGTCCTGGGTGATCTGCACCGGGCGCCGGGCCGGCGACAGCAGGTGCAGCAGGACCGGGACCCGGCCCCGGGCGACGCTGGGGCTGCACCCGGTTCCGAACATCTCCTGCAAGGGTACGGCCAGGACGGGTGTCTCGCCGGCGGCGTAGTCCAGGGCACGGCGGGTGCCCGCTGGGGTGACCAGGTGGGTGGGTGCCTCGGCGTCCAGACGCTGGCGCAGCTCCCAGCTCAGGGTGTTCCGGAGCACCTCGGCGAGGTCCAGTCGTTGCACGTCCACCAAGCCGAGCGCCTTGGCAGGCAGCCAGGGTGCGAGCCAATCGGGGAGGCTCGCGGCGAGCTTGGTGTCGCTCTGGTCAGGCCAGCCGGCGTCCGGGTCAAGGCGGCGCAGGAGAGCAACCCTGGCCTGAATCTGGCGGGCATCAGGGGTCCACGACAGGGCCTGCTCGAAGCGTCGGGCGACCTGTGCCAACAGAAGGGTCTGGGCGCTGACCAGATCGCTGACCGGGACCGTCTTGGAGGCCAGCACCAGGGCGCCCAGGCGGGTCTCTTTACGTGCTACCACGGCCTCGCGTTGGGGGTCCCAGACTGCCTGCTCCCCGTCGACCAGGTGGGCGCCGAGCACCTCGCGCAGCTCCGTCTCCGTCAGAGGCAGGGCGAGCTGGATGCGCCCGTCGCCCGCCCTGGGGTCGAGGGCTGCAACCACCAGGTAGGGGTGTACCGCCAAGGCGTCGTCCTGGGGGAGGGTGGCGCCGCTGCCGGAAGCCAGCAGATAGCGTCCGTCGCCCTCGGCACGGCGTCGGGCTACCCGATCCGGGTAGGCCAGGGCGAGTAGGGGGCCCGGGTCTGTGCTAGGCGCGGTTTGGGCCTTTCCGACGAGCTGTCGGGCAACGCGGTCGACGGCTGCGAGACGGCGGCGGTCCAGACCCGGGGTCGGCCGGCCCTGGCGCAGGTCCTGGAGACCCTGGAGCCGAGGCGTCAGGTCCGCCGGTCTGTCGTTGCGGGGGCCGCTGATCCAGGGGTCGCGCTCGGAGAGTAGGGCGGCCAGGTCTGCCGCCGCATGGGTATTTCCCCTGGCGGTCGCCAGCATGCGGGCAAGGCGTGGGTGTAGCGGCAAGTCCGCCATGCGCCGACCCAGCGCTGTGATGGCGCCGGAGGCGTCGAGGGCATCCAGATCCCGCAACAGGCTCACGGCCTGGGACCAGGCCGGTCCGGGCGGCGGGTCGAGCCAAGACAGGACCGCGGGGTCGCTCAACCCCCATTGGGCCAGCTCCAGGACCAGGGGGGCGAGGTCCGCCTGAAGGATCTCGGCAGGGCGGTGTTCCGGGCGCCCTGCCTCTTGCTCCCGGGTCCAGAGCCGGTAGCAGGCCCCCGGTCCCAGGCGCCCGGCGCGGCCTGCACGCTGGTCGGCGGAGGCACGCGAGATGGGTTCGGTCACCAATCGGGTCAGCCCGGAGCCGGGCTGGAAGCGCGGCTTGCGGGTCAGTCCGGAGTCCACGACCACCCCCACGCCCTCGATGGTGACGCTGGTCTCGGCGATGTCCGTCGCCAGGACCACTCGGCGTCGGCCGCTGGGATTCGGGCCCAGGGCGAGGTCCTGGTCCGCCAGGGACAGGCTGCCGTGCAGGGGCAGGATCGTCATGGTATTCCCCAGCAGCCCGGCGAGGCGCTCGCGGGCCCGTTCGATCTCACCAGCCCCGGGGAGAAAGGCGAGCAGGTCGCCCTGGTGCTCCGCCAGGGCTCGGCGGACCCCGGCAACGACCGCCTCGACGGAGTCCGGCCCGGGACTGCGCTCCGCGTAGATCAATTCCACCGGATAGGCGCGCCCCTCGCCGCGGACGATGGGGGCATCGCCCAGCAGGCGTGAGGCGGCCTCGGTGTCGAGGGTGGCGGACATGATCAGGATGCGCAGATCCGGGCGCAGGGCAGAGGCGGCGTCTAGGGCCAGCGCCAGCCCCAAGTCGGCCTGGAGGCTACGCTCGTGGAACTCGTCAAAGATCAGGAGCCCGACCCCGGTCAGCTCCGGGTCCTGTTGCAGGCGGCGGGTCAATATGCCCTCGGTGAGGACCTCGACCCGGGTGCGCGGTCCGATGCGGCGCTCGAAGCGGACCTGGTAGCCCAGGGTCTCGCCCAACCCCTCGCCCAGCAGGTGGGCCATGCGGGCGGCGGCCATGCGTGCGGCCGGGCGGCGCGGCTCCAGCATCAGGATGCGCCGCCCCGCCAGCCAGGGGGCATCGAGCTGGGCCAATGGGACCTTAGTCGTCTTGCCGGAGCCCGGTGGGGCCGTCAGCACGGCATTCCCGGCGGCCAGGGCCCTGGCCAGGTCGGGGAGGATAGGATCGATGGGTAGCGGTGGGCCTGGGGGCGTCATGGCCGGAGAGTGTAGGGTACTAGAGAGCAACAAGCCTGGCATGAGACAGATCCGGCTCCACCTCCGGCCTGCCGGATGAGGCCCTTCCCCGGGGGCGTCCAGGGCTCGAAGGTGAAATGGCCTCGGGGCCTTCCCCTCGGGTTCACTCCCCGCCAGGCTTGCAATCGATGCGGACGACGGAATAATCTCGCGAATAAATCAAGAACATGAGCCGCAAGACCCAGCCCGGGCCGACTGCGGCGTCGCCGAGGAGTCAAGATGAACAGTACGCATAAGGCTTGGATGTTGGGTGCGGCGATGATTGCCGCTGCGCCGCTCTATGCTGGGCGGTGTCTGGCGCAGGATGTCGCCAGTCGGGCGGCGGTGGCGCAGCGCGAATACGACGAGGTGATGGCCTTGACGCCGAACCTAGCCGATGGGGCCAAGTCCTACCTGACCTGCGCCGTCTGCCATCGTCCCGAGGGGTGGGGCTCCCCGGACGGCGAATACCCCCAGATTGCCGGCCAACTACGTACCGTGATCATCAAGCAGCTCGCCGATATTCGAGCCCGCAATCGTGACAACCCGCTGATGTACCCCTTCTCCATGCCGCGGGTATTGGGCGGCCCCCAGCAACTGGCCAACGTGGCCGCCTATGTCGCACAGCTGCCCATGACCTCCGACAACGGCAAGGGTCCGGGGACGGATCTGGAACTCGGAAAGCGCCTCTATTGGGCGAACTGCGTCAATTGCCATGGTGCGCAGGGCGAAGGGAAGGAGAAGGAACACATGCCGGCGATAGCGGGACAGCACTATCTCTACTTAGTGCGGCAGTTCGATGCCATTCGTACCGGGCGACGGAAGAATGCAGACCCGAATATGGCTGATCAGATCCAAGGCTTCAGCCCGAGGGAGGAGTTCGCCGTACTCGACTACACGTCGCGCCTGACGCCGGCGCGGGAGAAGTTGGCGGAGGCCGGCTGGCAGAACCCGGATTTTCCCAATTATGTCCGCCCCCCCATGCCTGGTTACCGGCAGCCGCCGCCTTCCATGCACCCCCAGGGCATTCCCCTCCAGCCTTCTGCGCCGCAATCTGTGCCTGAGGGCGTCCGCTAGGGTCGAGATTGCTGCTGAGTTCGATAAGGCAGAAGCCAGGGCGGGCCGTCCGGCTGCGACCGTTGCTGGGCATTGTTCGTTTTAGCTGATTATGGCTGTTCTACATCGGGACTGGTTGCGCCGCTCTTAGGCGCGACGCCGCTGGAGAAGCTCGGGTAGAGCGCCGGCAGCACAAACAGGGTCAATAAAGTCGAGGACAGCAGTCCGCCGACCACCACGGTCGCGAGCGGGCGTTGGACCTCGGAGCCCACCCCCGTGGCATAGAGCAGGGGCAGTAGCCCAAACAGGGTGGTCAGGGCTGTCATGAGCACTGGACGCAACCGCGACAGGGCGCCGTCCAAGATGGCCTGTTGCTGGCCCTTACCCCCCTCCAGGTTCTGGTTGATGGCGTTGACCATCACTACGCCATTGAGCACCGCGGTGCCGAAGACAGCGATAAATCCGATGGAACTCGGTACGGACAGGTAGAGCCCGGAGACATACAGGGCCGCCACGCCGCCGATCAGGGCCAGCGGAACATTGAGCATGATGAGCAGCGCCTGACCGACCGAGTGGAAGGCGAAGTAGAGCAGCAGAAAGATCAGCCCCAGAGACAAGGGGACCACGATCATGAGCCGCTGCTGGGCCCGCTGTTGGTTCTCGAACTGGCCGCCGAAGACCACGCTGTAACCGGTGGGGAACTCCAGTTCGGCGCCGATGCGCCGGTCGATCTCCGCGACCACACCACCCAGGTCGCGCCCAGACACGTTGGTCTCGATCACCACCCTGCGCTGGACATCGTCCCGGCGGATCTGGGGCGGTCCGGAGGCGATGCCCACCTCGGCCACGTCGCGCAGACGGACCCGGGCGCCGTTGGCCGCGGTCAGGATCAGGTCGCCGATGGTCTCGACGCTGCTGCGGTAACGGGGCGCGAGTCTTACCAGGATGTCATAGCGCTCGTTGCCCCGGATCACCTGCCCGGCCTCGGCCCCGCCGATGGCGTCCTCGACCAGGGCCATGACCTGGGTCACGGGGATGCCGTAGCGGGCCAGCCGATCCCGATCCGGCCGCACGACGAGCTGGGACTCGCCCAGGATCGGCTCCAAGGCCACGTCACGGGTGCCGGGCACCGTCTTGACCAGGGCCTCGATGGCCTTGCCGTGCTCGGCCAGCCCGTCCAGGTCGTCGCCGAACAGCTTGATCGCGAGCTGCGCCTTGACCCCGGACATCAGCTCGTCGACCCGGGTCGCGATGGGCTGGGAGAAGGAGAACAGGAGCCCCGGATGCACCTCCAGCGCCCGCTCGAAGGCCTCCTGCAAGTCCCCCCTGTGGCGGGCGGTGGTCCACTGGGCCTGGGGCAGGAGCCCGACATAGATCTCGATGTTGGAGACCGGCTCCGGATCGCCGCCGAGCTCCGGGCGGCCCACCCGGCTGAAGGCGTAGGTGACCTCGGGGAAGTCCAGGAGCAACGGCTCCAGCTTGGCGGCTACCGAAAGGGCCGTGTCGAGGCTCGATGAGGGGGCCAGGGTCACGCGGATGTTCAGGGTCCCCTCCTCGAGCTCCGGCACGAACTCGGTGCCCAGCCGGGGTACCAGCCAGAGCGCGCCCGCGAGCAGCGCCATCGCCACCAGGACCACCAGCCAGGGTGCCAGCAGGGCCCAGTTCAGGAGCCGGCGGTAGGCCCATGCGATGGGCACGAGCAGCGGGCTGGTGCGCGCCCTGACCGGCCGGCGATATGCGTAGCTGGCAAGGGCCGGCACCACCGTCAGGGCGACCAGCACCGAGGCGAGCATCGCCAGCACGATGGCGATGGCCATGGGTTGGAACAGCTTCCCCTCCACGCCCTGGAGGCTGAACAGGGGGGCGAAGACCACCACCACGACCCCGACGGCGAAGAACACCGGACGGGCGACCTCGCGAGCCGCCTCCTCGATGCGCAGCGCCACGCCGCCCGCCCCATCGCCGCGCCCGAGGTGTTTGAAGATGTTCTCCATCATGACCACGGAGCCGTCAACGATCATGCCGATGGCGATGGCCAGCCCGCCGAGGGACATCAGATTGGCGGAGACCCCCCACCAGGCCATGACCGTCAGGGCCAGCCCCACCGACAAGGGGATGGAGATGAGCACCAGCAGTGTCGCCCTAAGGTTGAGCAGGAACAGGGCGAGCACGATCACGATGAGCACGAAGGCCTGGGCCAGGGCCCCGGTGACGGTAGTGATGGCCTGCTCCACCAGATCCGCCTGGTCGTAGAAGGGCTCGATGGTCACACCCTCCGGCAGGGCCTGCTGGATCAGCGGCAGCCGCGCCTTGATCCCGTCGATGGTCGCCTTGGTGTTGGCCCCCAGGCGCTTGAGCACGATCCCGGCGACGACCTCGCCGAGGGCCTGGGGCCTGCCCTCTGCATCGCGCACGCTCATGGTCACGGCGCCCTGGCGAATCTCGGGCCCGAAGGCGACCTCCGCCAGGTCGCGCACCCGCACCGGCACCCCGTCCAGGTCCTTGAGCGGGACATTGGCGATGTCGCGCAGGCCGTCTTCGCCCGGGCGTATCCAGCCGACCCCGCGGATGGTCAGTTGCTCGGCCCCGCGGTCCAGATACCAGCCCCCGGCGTTGCGGTTGTTCGCCTCGATGGCGGCGGCAAGGTCCTGCACCGAGAGCCCATAGGAGAGCAAGCGCTGGGGATCGGCGAGGACCTGGAACTGGCGGACCTCACCGCCGAAGGACAACACCTCGGTCACGCCGTCCACCGGCATCAGCAGCAGCTTGACCACCCAATCGTTGAGACCCCGCAGGGCCATGGCGTCGTAGCGCCCCAGGTCGTCGCTGCGCAGGATGTATTGGTAGACCTGGCCGAGGCCCGAGGTGTTGGGCCCCATCTCCGGGGTGCCCACACCAGGCGGGATCTGGCCCTTGGCGGCCTGCAGACGTTCGAACACCAGTTGGCGGGCAAAGTAGATGTCCGTGCCCTCCGCGAAGACCACGGTGACGATGGACAGCCCGGTCTTGGAGATCGAGCGCACCTCCGCCACGTCGGGCAGGGCATACATCACCGCCTCCACGGGGAAGCTGATGAGCTGCTCCACCTCCTCCGCCGCGAGCCCGGGGGCCTCGGTATTGACCGTAACCTGGACGTTGGTCACGTCCGGAAAGGCGTCCAGTTTGAGCCGCGGCAGCAGCAGGGCGGTCCCGGCGACGCACCCAATCAAGGCCAAAACGACCAGCAGGCGGTTGCGGACCGCCGCCTCGACGATGTAATCGAGCATCCCTGCCTCCGTTAGTGGTTGTGGGGGTCGAACCCGCCCTTGGCGAGCTCCGACTGGAGGAAGAAGGCGCCCTGGGTGACGACCCGAGTGCCCGGTACCAGGCCCTCGATGACCGCCATCCCGCCCGCGGTGCGCACCAGCTCGACCTCGACGGGCCGGAAGACATCGTCGCCCTCTGCCTCCGCCTCGGCCACGAAGACCTGCCAATCCCCGTCAGGACCGCGCAGCACCGCCGCCTCCGGGACCGCCAGCGCCGGTTCCGCCGCTCCGACCATGACCACCACGTCGACAAAGACCCCGGGGTGGAGCCGGTGCCCAGGGTCGGGGACCTCGATGCGCACCGCCTGGGTGCGGGTGGTCTCGTCGAGCCGATGATGGATCTGGGTCACCCGCCCATCGAGCCAGTCATCCCGCTGCCCATAGGCGATACGTGCCGGGTCGCCCACCGCGACCCGAGCCGCCTCCGCGGGTGGTACCTGGGCCTCGATCCAGCGCACGGCCTCATTGGTGATCTCGAACAGGATCCGGCCCGGTTGCACCTGTTCGCCCAGGATGAAGGCGTCCTGGATGACGGTCCCGGCCTGGGGCGCCAAGAGGTCGAAGCTGCCATCGGCGCGCTCCGCTGCATTGGCCAGCAGAGACGAGATCTGCGCCTGGGTCATGCCATAGGCGAGCACCCGGGAGCGGGCCTTCTGACGCGCGACGCTCGCCTCCAGGTACTCACGGTCGGAGACGAACTTGTCCTTCATTCGGTCCAACCGCCCCCACTCCATCTCCGCGACGACCAGGTCGCCCTGGGCCTCGGCAAGCTCGACGCTGGACAGGGTCACCAGGGGTTGCCCCGGTGCGACCCGATCGCCCAGACGGGCGTGGCGGGCGACCACCTGGGCGGCGATGCGCGGTGTCACTTGGGCGGTGGCGTAGGCGTTCAGGCGCACCTCGCCGGGGGCGCGCAGGTCCTCGCCAATGGTGCGGGCCGTCAGGGCCTCGGTGGTCAGACCCAGGGTGCGGCGTTGCTCAGGGGTGAGGTGGACCTCCCCAGGCCCCTCGGCCTCGTGCCCCTGTTCGTGTGCGTCATGAGCATCGCCAGGCTCATCGACGTGTTCGTCGGCGGTGTCTCCCTGGTCTTGCGATGTCGGGCCGTGATGGGTTTGCGGCGAGGCAGCGGCCGGAGGCAGACCGGTCGCTGCCTCGCCGGCCGTCAGGACCGCGGGGGCGCCGAGCAAGATGAGGATTAACAGCCAGCCATGCCGGCCGATGTGGAGCGCGTGCGGCCTTACCGCCGTGCGGAGATGTGGCATCCAAAGACCCCTAGATTCGCAGATATGAACCCGCCGCCACGCGCACGGCATGGCGGCCCGGCATACAGCGACTCAGGACCTTGGTGGCTTGCGCGGCGGCGCAGGGAGGAGCGAAACGAGCAGGACAGCGGCGACACAGACCGGTCGCTCTGCCCCGAACAGGGCGAGGGCCAAGGGTTGCTGGTGGAGCCCGACTAGGTGGGCGCTGGCGTGGCAGCCATGATCGCAGGTATCTGCCGGATCGGCGGCATCGCCCTGGGTCCAATGCAACGCCGCCAGGCCGTGTCCGTCCTCACCCGCGCCCCAATCCGCCCCGGCCCCGGCAAAGGCCCAGGCGGTGCCGTAGCCTACGATCATGAGCGCCAGGAGGGTGGTGAGGATACGTCGGAGCATGGATTGGTCGTGTCGTTGCCGCCCGTAAGTTCTGGTCGGATCTGCCCAAATGCGATGAATATAGGCATGCACGCTGCCACAGGCGGCCGCCTGCCGTCAACACATTGGTGCCCCACCGGTGGGTGGGCCCTCCCCCTGCTCCGATGGGTTCGAGATCGGCCGACGCGATCGCAAGGCCCCAGGTCTCAGGCCCCTTGCGGGGCGGTACCACGGACCACGCCAAACTCGAGGCCCTCAAGGGACCCTTCGCCTCCGGTCCCGAGGGTACCGCCTGATCGCCAAGGACCAAGAGGGCCAGGGCAAGCCAGGCCAGCGGCGCGATGTGGCCACCTGCGAGTCCTGTCATGCCGATGTTCACGGGCTTCGACGAGGTGGATCTGAGCCCGGAGGAAGAGGCCTATCTGGCCAAGGATGAGCCACGTCATATCCGATAGGGCGCAGGTCAGACCATCATGTGCCGATCTGCGAAGGAGCTTTGGCGCCTTCGAGGTGTGAAGGCAGGAGCATCCCCGGGTCATGCGACAGCCGGAACGCCACCGAAGGGGGCGAAAAGCCAAGAAAGCCGGTACCTGGTGCGCCTCGAATTCATGTGCGGTTTGAATGTTAGTGACGTTTCAAGAAGAACCGGTACATCTTCTTGGAACTACGAAACACGCGAAAAACGCGAAAAGGCTCAATATACACAGGAGCATTTGCTGTTTTTTCGTGGCTTTCGTGTGTTTCGTAGTTTCTTGTCGTCCGCGCGCTTGTTGCGGTTGTTTCTGAACCGTTCCTTGGTGGATTCCGCCGTGGCGCTGCATGGTCGACTCCCATCCCGCCGGGACTGCAGCCAGGCTTGTTCCCTTCCTCAACTGTGGGTCGGCGGGCGGGGTCGGCTGGATGGAGCTCAGTCCCCGTCCAGTCCCTGCATGCGCCTTAGAATCCCGCTGCTGCTTCGTTCGGGCACCAAGGGCACCAATACCACCCGACCGCCCCAGCCCTTGACCTCGACGGCACCTACCACGTCTTCCTCCCGGTAGTCGGCGCCCTTGGCCAGCACGTCGGGGCGCAGGGCCTGGATCAGGTCCAGGGGGGTGTCCTGATCGAAGAGTACCACTGCGTCCACTGAGGCAAGGGCGGCCAGCACACGGGCGCGGTCGTCCTCGCGGATCAGGGGTCGCTCAGGGCCCTTCAGGGCGCGCACAGAGCGGTCGGTGTTGAGTCCGACCACCAGCCGATGGCCATAGCGGCGGGCCCGCTCCAGGTAGGTGACGTGACCGACGTGCAGCAGGTCGAAGCAGCCGTTGGTGAAGACCACCCGTTCGCCGTTGGTTTGCCAGCGGTGCACGAGGTCCAGGGCCCCCGACAGGTCCTGGACCTTGGCGCCCTGCTCCAGGGCCTGCTCGTCGCAGATGGCCGCAAGCAGCTCGGCACGGGTGATCGGTGTGGTGCCGACGTGGCCGACGACCACCCCGGCGGCCAGGTTGGCCAGGTGTGCCGTGTCCAGGTGGCCGAGGCCGGCGGCCAAGCCGGCGGCGAAGGTGGCGATGACCGTGTCGCCGGCACCTGAGACGTCGAAGACCTCCCGGGCGACGGCGGGGATGTCGCGGCTGCCGGCCTCGTCGAATAGGACCACGCCCTGCTCGCTCAAGGTCAGTCCCAGTAGGTCCAACCCCAGGTCCCGGCGCAGGCGGGTGCCGGCCGCGACCAGTGCGTCGCGATCCTGGGGGTCGGTCCCCGTGGCCAGGGCCAGCTCCGCGCGGTTGGGTGTGATCAGGGTGGCCCCCGCGTAGCGGTTGAAGTCCTTGCCCTTTGGGTCTACCAGCACCGGCACCCTGGCTGCGCGTGCTGCGGCGATAAGGCCGGCACAGAGCTCTGGGCCCAGCACGCCCTTGGCATAGTCGGATAGCAGAAGGGCGTCGAGCCCCGGAATGTGGCGACACACCGCGGCCAGCAGCCGCTCACGATCCGCCGGGATCAGGGGTGCAACCCGCTCCTGATCGATGCGCACTATCTGCTGATGGTTGCCGATGGCCCGGGTCTTGGTCACGGTGCCCCGGTCCGCGACGATGAGCAGGTCGGCGGTGTCGATGCCGTCCGCGCTCAACAGGTCGAGCAGGGTGGCTCGCCCGGCGTCGTCCCCGGTGACCCCTGCCAGGGCCACCTCAACGCCAAGGCCGGCGAGATTGCGGGCGACGTTGGCCGCGCCGCCGGCCACGTTGGTCTCGCGCTCCAGGTGCAGGACCGGAATCGGCGCCTCGGGGGAGATGCGGCTGACCCGGCCCCACAGGTAACGGTCGAGCATGACATCGCCGACCACCAGGACGCGGCATCGGGTCAGGCCCCCGCGCAGCGCCTCCAACACGGACGGAAGGGACTCGAACATGGTTGGGTTCCGGGTTGGGTGTTGAGGACTAGGAAGGGTCCGTTGCCAGGGCTGTCTCGATGAGGTCGCAGAGCATGTGGCCGATGAGGATATGGGCCTCCTGGATGCGCGCGGTGTTGGAGCTTGGGACCACCAGGCAGAGGTCGGTGGCCACCGCGAGCTGGCCCCCGCTGCCGCCTGCCAGCCCCGCGCGCAGGCAGCCGATCCCGGCGGCGACCTCCAGGGCGGCCAGCACGTTGCGGCTGTTGCCGGAGGTGGACAGCCCGATGAGCAGGTCCTGCGGGCGGCACAGGGCCTCTACCTGGCGCGCGAAGATGCGCTCGAAGCCCAGGTCATTGCCCACCGAGGTGAGGATCGAGGTGTCGGTGGTCAGCGCGATGGATGCGAGCCCCTTGCGCTTGCGCTCGAAGCACCCGACCAGCTCGGCCGCCAGGTGCTGGCAATCCGCCGCGCTGCCGCCGTTGCCCATCCACAGGATGCGCCCATCGGCGCGCAGGCAGTCCGTCGCGTGCTCCGCCAGGCGCTCGACCATGGGGAGCAGCGGTTCGATGCCGCGGATGACGGCCTGATGGGCGTCGAGGGTCTCGCGGAGGCGGTTCTGCATGCGGATCTCCTTCGGGCGGCATCCCCAGGTCTGCCGACACGGCGAGGATAGGTGCCGCTGCTGGGGTGGCGGCGAGTGTGCCGACGGCTTCGCGGGAAGGCAAGGTCCAGGTGGCAGGTCCAGGTGGCGGTGCAGAGGCTCTAGCTGCGGGAGAAGGCGGCCATGGCTGCTACTACATGGCGCTCCACCCTGGTGGCCGGCAAGGTTCAGATCGTTTGCGACCCCGCCGGATCCTGGCCCTCCAAGTCTTTGTATGTCTGTGGAACAAAGCGCGGGGTGCAAAGGGCGAGGAAGATCAAATCCTCCCGGCCCGGGTTGGCGATGCGTTGGGGGCAATCCGGCGGGATATGGACCAAGTCTCCCGGGCCCACCGATTGCGGGGCCCGTGTGCCGACCTCGACCCGCCCCTGGCCGGAGAGGATCAGGTATCGCTCGCAGATTCCATCGAGCCGGTGCCAGCGGGTGGTGACTCCGGGGGCGACTCGGGCGCGGGCCACGGATAGGGCCTGGTCGTCCGAGCGGTTCCAAATCTCCAGGATGTGGCAGCGCTCGGCGATGGGGTATTCGTCCGCCTCGTCCGGGCGATGGATCAACGGGGGCGCGTCCGATCCGGCCACCTAGTGCGCCTGGACCTGATGCTGGGCATGGGCCTGACGATAGGCGGCGGAGCGCCGGTCGCCGCCACGCGCCCTGGGCGTCGCACGACGGTTGAGTTTGGCCTCGATCTCGGCGCAAAAGGCCGGGTCCCCCAGCACCCATGCCTTGTTGGTCGAGGCGCGGATGCGCTCCAACAGGGTTGGGTCCATGGGCCTGGCAAACAGGTCCTTCCAAGCCGCCTGGCGGGCACGGGCACTGCGCCCCAGGGCCAGGTACTCATGCTGGGGGCTGACCAGGGGATCGTCGCGACCGGTGGCGTGGGCGCCAAAGCTGGACCAGTCATAGGCAGCGGCATCCTTCACCAGACCGGCCCGCACTGGGTTCTCTTCCACATAGCGGGCGCAGGCGGTGAAGTAGCCATGGGGGTCCAGTAGGGTGGCGCGGTAGCGGCCGTCCCAGAGGGTTCCGGTACGCTCGTAACGCTGGTTGAAGTACTGCACGTAGTAGCGCCCCACGTACTGCATGAGCTTACCCAGGCCGTTCTCGGAGTGGGGGGTGATGAGCAGGTGGAAATGGTTGGGCATCAACACATAGGCATGGATATCGCAGGAGAATTTCTCTGCTCCGGTACCCAGGTGTTCCCAGAGGAACCAATAATCTGCCTCGTCGAAGAGGATGCGCTGGGCGTTATTGCCGCGTTGGATGACGTGTTGGGGGTAGTCCGGCAGGACGAAGCGGGGTAGGCGTGCCATGGCGGGCTCGTGGACCATTGTTTGAGGTTTCCAGAGTATAGCCGAGCCCTCTGGGCCTGGTTGGCTCGTGCCCCATTGGCCGGTGCCGACCCCAACGATGGGAGTAGGCCGCCACGGGGCAGGGGGTCTCTCCCCCAAGCTTCCCTGTGGTCTAATAGCGACCCCGACCAAGACCTTGCCGACCGGATATCGATTTGCCCATGTCATCTCCGAGCACACCGACGCAGCCCGCACCTGGCGGCAATCGCCGCGCCTGCCGCGAGCGCAACACCCTGGAGACCCGGATTCGCGTCGAGATCGATCTCGATGGGGTCGGCCGGTCGAACCTGAGCACCGGGGTCCCCTTCCTGGAGCACATGCTCGATCAGGTGGCCCGCCATGGCCTGATCGATCTGGACATCCAGGCCGAGGGCGATCTGCACATCGACGCCCACCACACGGTGGAGGACATCGGTATCACCCTGGGCCAGGCCCTGGCCGAGGCCCTGGGGGACAAGCAGGGAATACGCCGCTACGGTCATGCCTATGTGCCCCTGGACGAGGCCCTGTCGCGCGTGGTGATCGACCTCTCTGGGCGCCCGGGACTTGCCTACCATGTGGAGTTCACCAGGGCCATGATCGGCGCCTTCGACGTGGACCTGTTTCAGGAGTTCTTCCAGGGCTTCGTCAACCACGCGGGCGTGACCCTGCACCTGGACAACCTGCGCGGGGTCAATGCACACCATCAGGCCGAGACCCTGTTCAAGGCCTTCGGCCGGGCCCTGCGCATGGCCGTGGAGCCGGACCCGCGCATGGCCGGTCAGATGCCTTCCACCAAGGGCGCCCTGTGAGCCGCTCCAAACCCGCACGCCCCACGACTCCGACCACAACCCAGAGGTAGACCTTCCGTGCTCTTGATCCCCGCCATCGATCTCAAGGACGGGCGCTGCGTGCGCCTGCGTCAGGGCCGTATGGAAGACGAGACGGTCTTCTCCGACAACCCGGTAGACATGGCTGGGCGCTGGGTGGGGGAGGGCGCTCGGCGCCTGCACCTGGTGGATCTCAATGGCGCCTTCGCCGGCGAGCCTGTCAATGGTGCCGCGGTGCGGGCCATCGCCGCACGCTACCCGGATCTGCCGATCCAGGTCGGCGGAGGCATCCGCGACGAGGCGACCATCGCCGCCTACCTGGACGCCGGGGTCACCTGGTGCATCATCGGCACCGCGGCGGTCAAGGAGCCGGAACTGGTGGCCCGGGCCTGCCGCGCCTTCCCCGGGCACATCATCGTCGGCCTGGACGCGAAGGACGGACAGGTAGCCATCAAGGGCTGGGCGGAGATCACCGAGCATCGAGTCGAGGAGTTGGCCAAGCGCTTCGAGCAGGACGGTGTCTCGGCCATCGTCTACACGGACATCGGGCGCGATGGCATGATGACCGGCCCCAACCTGGAGGCCACGGTGCGCCTGGCCCAGGCCATCGCTACCCCGGTGGTCGCCTCGGGGGGCATTACCAACATCGAGGATGTGCGCGCCCTGGCTGAGGCCAGTCGCGCCGCGAGCGGCCCGGGCGGGGTGGTTGCGGCCATTACCGGGCGGGCCATCTACGAGGGGAGCCTCGACTTTGCCGCCGGCCAACGCCTGGCGGACGACATCACAACATGACGGAGGCAGCGATGGGCGCGACGAACGAAGCCGGCGACTGGCTGGATGATGTGAAGTGGGACGAGCGAGGTCTGGTTCCCGCCATCGCCCAAGAGCGCGGTACCGGCCAGATCCTGATGATGGCCTGGATGAACCGTGATGCCTTGCGCCTGACCCGCGAGACAGGTCATGCGGTCTACTGGTCGCGCTCCCGCCAGCGGCTTTGGCACAAGGGCGAGGAGTCCGGGCACCAGCAGGTGGTCTTTGGCCTGCGCCTGGACTGCGACGCCGATGTGATCCTGCTGGAGGTCGAGCAGAAGGGCGGCATCGCCTGTCACACCGGCCGGCACCATTGTTTCTTCCGGGAACTTCGGGACGAGGGCTGGGTCGCAGTGGAGCCAATCCTGAAGGATCCGAACGCCATTTACGCCAAGGGCTGAGGTGGCGGAATGAGCGATGTCCTGACGCGCCTGGCTGAGGTCCTGGAGGCCCGCAAGGGGGCGGACCCCGATTCATCATATGTGGCCAAGCTCTATGCCAAGGGGCTCGACGCCATCCTCAAGAAGGTCGGCGAGGAAGCCACCGAGACGGTCATGGCCGCCAAGGACGGGGACCCCGACAAACTGGTCCACGAGGTGGCGGATCTCTGGTTTCATACTTTGGTGCTGCTGGCCCGGGAGGGGCTGGGCCCGGATGCGGTCCTGGCCGAGCTGGACCGGCGTTTTGGGCTCTCCGGGTTGGAGGAGAAGGCAGGAAGACAGGGTTGAGCACCGCACTCGGTCTTGCGTTATGATCCGCTGCTTACCCCAGTCCTGGCCCGCCGTGAGGCCCTGGGGACGGCATAACAGATGACGATTCGACCACCCCCGGGGGTGGCGGGGGAGTAAGTGATGGGTATGGGTGGTATCAGTATCTGGCAATTGTTGATCGTCCTGGTGATCGTGCTCCTGGTGTTTGGCACCAAGCGGATTACCGGGCTCGGTTCGGACCTGGGCAACGCCATCAAGGGGTTCCGCAGTGCCATGAAGGATGGTGAGGAGGACAACGCGGACCCCCAAAAACTGGAGCAGGCTGATCCCAAGGGCCCGGCTGCGGATGCCGCGGCGCCCAAGACGGCTGCCCCAGATGCGGCGGGCGCGGACAAGAACCCGCCCAAGGCCTGATCCGGCTCTTTGGCAGTGACTCAGTCGCCCCCTCCTCGGCGAGTGTGCAGGAGCGCCCATGTTTGACATCGGCTTTTGGGAGCTGGTCATGATTGGGGTCATCGCCCTGGTGGTGGTGGGCCCCGAGCGCCTGCCCCGCATGGCGCGGGTCGCCGGACTCTGGCTGGGGCGGGCGCGTCGGGTGCTCGGCTCGGTCAAACAAGAAATTGATCGGGAGCTGAAGGCCGACGAGCTCAAGGAGATCCTGCGCAAGCAGGCGGAGAGCAACCCCCTGCAACGCATCATTGAAGAGCCCACGAGGCCGAGCGCTCGACCCGCGGCCCAGACCGCCAGCCAGAGCGTCTCCCCGAACGCCGCGACTCAACCCGTCGCCGCATCGAAACCAACAGCGTCCGGTTCGGCCTCGGCCGGTTCCGACCCGCGGCCTTGAGCCCCAACGGCGCACCGCGCTCCGGTGCGCCGTTGCCCTTAGTCCCCTGACCCTCCTGAGATCCATGTCCCTGTCTCACCACGACGACGAGCCCGGGGGCGAGCAGCCCTTTATCTCCCATCTGATCGAGCTGCGCGACCGCCTGATCCGCGGCATCGGTGCCATACTGCTGGTGTTTGTGGTCCTGTTCCCGTTCTCGAACCAGGTCTACACCTACGTCGCCCAGCCCCTGATGGAGCGCCTGCCCCAGGGCAGTAGCATGATTGCCACCGAGGTGGCCGCGCCCTTCCTGACCCCGTTCCGCCTGGCCCTGGTGGCAGCGGTCTTCATCGCCATGCCCTATCTGCTCTATCAGATGTGGGCCTTCGTCGCGCCGGGGCTCTATCGACATGAAAAGCGCCTGGCGGTGCCTCTGTTGGCCTCCAGTATCGTGCTCTTCTACCTGGGCGCCGCCTTCGCCTATTACGTGGTCTTCCCGCTGATCTTCGCATTCTTCATTGCCACTGCCCCAGAGGGCGTGGCCGTGATGACGGACATCTCCAAGTACCTCGACTTCGTGCTGACCCTGTTTTTTGCCTTTGGTCTGGCCTTCGAGATCCCCATCGCCACCATCATCATGGTCGCGGCCGGAATGGTCACCCCCGAACAATTGGCCGGTAAGCGGCCCTACGTCATCGTCGGTGCCTTCGTGATCGGCATGTTTCTCACCCCGCCGGACATCTTTTCCCAGACCCTCCTGGCTTTGCCCATGTGGATGCTGTTCGAGGTCGGGATCTTCGCGTCCCGCTACCTGCTCGACCCGGCGCGGAGCGCGGGCAAGGCCGATCCCATCCCGATCCCGATCCCGATCCAGGGCCGGTGGCGTCTGGGCCTGCGCCGACGTCCGGCCAGGCGCGGCTCGCTGGCCCGGACGACGCCAAAGGGGACCCCGATCCGGCCAAACCCCGCCCCTGGAGCCCACCGGGTGAGGGTTTGGGAGATCAGCTAGGCGAGAGCGTTCAGGTGGGCGGCGAGCTCGATGCCGGCGATATGAACTCCCCGGGGCGCTTCGTGCCCATGACCCCGGAGGAGATGGATGCCGAGCTGGAAGCCATCGAGGCCGAGGAGGCACGCCTCGACCGGGCTCTTGCCGCCGAGGCCGAGGCAGAGGGCGACGATTGTCCTGCATCCGAGGACCTGGACTTCTCCGACCACCCGGACGCCGTGCCCGACGCGAACGCGACCCGACTGCGGCTGGTTCAGACCCTACGCGACGCGGGGAACCTGACCGGGGCTCGGGCCCTGCTGTACGAGGTCCTGGAGCAGGGCGACGCGGACCAGCGCATGGTCGCCCGTAACATCCTCGGGCAGCTCGACACCTGATGGCCCGGACCAACCCCAGGCGGAGCGCGACTCTGGACCTTGTTCCCCTGGGGCTGGTCTTCGGGTTGGTGCTGATCGGGACGCTCCTCCCTGCCCATGCCTGGGCCGACTCCCGGGCGACCGCGTCGCCCTCAGCCGCCGCGGCCGAGCAACCCCAAAGGGCGAACGCCCTGGCCGGCAATCCCTCGCCATATCTCGCCATGCACGGGACGGACCCGGTGGACTGGCAGCCCTGGGGCCCGGAGATTCTGGCCCAGGCCAAGGCCCTGAACCGGCCCATCTTCATCTCCAGCGGCTACTTTGCCTGTCACTGGTGCCACGTCATGCAGCGCGAGAGCTACCGCGATCCGGGGATCGCCGAGCTGCTCAATCGCCACTTCATCCCGGTCAAGGTCGACCGCGAGCTGCACCCCGCCCTGGACGCCTACCTGATCGACTTCACCCAGCGCACCGTCGGCCAGGCCGGTTGGCCGCTGAACGTGGTCATCACCCCGGACGGCTACCCCCTCACCGGTTTCACCTACGAGCCCACAGAGCGTCTCAGCGCCCTGCTCAAGCGTCTGATTCACCTGTGGGAGACCCGTGGCGCCGAGTTGGGCGCCCTCGCCCGCGAGGAGGCCCAGCGCCTGGCGGCCCCCACGCCAGCCGCTGCCGCCCCCGATAGTGCGTTGCCCGGTCCGGATGCCGTCGCCGGCAGCTTGGTCACCCAGGCCCTCAACTGGGCCGATCAACTTGGCGGGGGTTTCGGTCATCAGTCCCGCTTCCCCATGGCCCCAAGCCTGGCCGCCCTCCTGGAGGCACAGGCCCGCGGGTCCGATCCCCAGCTCGGCCCCTTCCTGCGCCTGACCTTCGACCACATGACCCAACGCGCCCTGCGCGACCACTTGGGCGGCGGCTTCTACCGCTACACCGTCGATCCGGATTGGCACACCCCGCATTTCGAAAAGATGCTCTACGACCAGGCCCTGCTGGTCCCGCTCCTGCTGCGGGCCTCCGAGGTCCTCGACGAGCCGAACTACCGGGTCGCGGCCCGGGAGACCCTCGATTTCCTCCTCGCCCAGATGCGCAGACCAGACGGGGCCTTCATCGCCAGCCTCTCGGCGGTGGATGGGGCAGGGGAAGAGGGCGGTTACTACCTGTGGCGGCGGGAAGACCTGGCGCGGCTCTTGAGCCCCGAGGCCCTGCGCCTGGTGCTGCCGGCCTGGGGCCTGGACGGAGTCCCCGAGCACGCTGCCGGCGCACTCCCGGTCCCGGCCAGGAACATGGCCAAGATCATTGCCGATCTCGGGTTGGACCAGACCGCGGCGACTGCCCTGCTGGACCAGGGCAGGAAAGCCCTGCTCGCCGAGCGGGCTGGCCGATCCCTGCCCATGGACACCAAGGCCCTGGCCGCCTGGAATGGCC
Source organism: uncultured Gammaproteobacteria bacterium (assembly GCA_963845265.1). Taxonomy (GTDB): domain Bacteria; phylum Pseudomonadota; class Gammaproteobacteria; order Chromatiales; family Chromatiaceae; genus DYRB01. The sequence continues at coordinate 44,497 of CAWJRN010000002.1, forward strand.
TCACCCTCTCGGCACTGGTCGCCGGGGCCCGGGCCTTCCCGGATGGCCCTTACCGGGGAGCCGCCCAAACCCTGCGAGGCTATTTGGTGGACCAGCTCTGGGATGGCACCGAGTTGCATCGTGCCCGCTCGGACCAGGGTTGGATCGGAGAGGCGACCCTCGAGGATTATGCCTTCGTCGCCCTTGGGTTGAGGGACTGGGCGGAGCTGGCGGGGTCCGATCCGGACCTGGCCCTGTCCCGCCGAATGGTCCGGCTCGCTTGGGAACGCTTCCACAGCGACACCGGCTGGCGTCTCGCCGCCGCGCCCCTGCTTCCCGAGGTCCCCGCCGAGCTGGCCCTCTCCGATGGTCCATTGCCGTCCCCCGCCGCCGTAGTCCTGGACCTGAGTTTGCGCGACGCCGATCCGGCGCTGGCCAGCCAGGCCCGTGCCGTCCAGGCCGCTGCCGCGCCGCAGATCCTCGCCCACCCCTTCCAGTTCGTCGGCGAGGCATGGCTGCTGGTGCGTTACCCGGAAGGGGACCTGTCCGGGGGCGGGGTCTCCCCCGGGGAGTAGACGCGATGGAATTGGATACTCACTTCTTGTTTTCCGCCGTTTGGCTGTTGATCGCGGCGACGGTGGCCGTCGGCCTGTTCAGTCGTGCCGGGCTGGGGTCGATCCTGGGGCTGCTGGTCGCCGGCATCGTCGTAGGGCCCCACTCCCCCGGCCCCGTGCTGACGGAGGATGTGGCGGAGATGCGCCACTTCACCGAGCTGGGGGTCGTGCTGCTGTTGTTTCTGATCGGGACCGAGATGCGCCCGGCGCGGCTCTGGTCCATGCGTCGCGAGGTCTTCGGGTTGGGCGCCTTGCAGGTGTTGGTGACGGGGGTGGCGATCGCCGCCTATGCCTTGCTGGAGGCATCGAGCTGGCAGACGGCCCTGATCACGGGCTTCACCCTGTCCCTGTCGTCTACCGCCCTGGTGATGCAACTGCTGAGCGAGCGCGGCGAGACGGCTAGCCCACAGGGCACGACCGCCTTTGCGGTCCTGCTGATGCAGGATCTGGCCGTGGTCCCGATGCTCGCTTTGGTGCCGATCCTGGCGGATAAGGGGGCCCTATCCGCTGTTGTGCCCCTTTGGGAGCAATTCGCCATCGTGGCGGGGATGATCGGCCTGGTGCTGGTCTTCGGCCGCTATGTCGTGCCCAGGGTATTGGATCACCTGACCAGGGCGCGTAACCGGGAGGGGTTTTTCCTCGCCGTGCTGATGTCCGTGTTCGTGTCCGCCTGGGCCATGGCCCAGGCGGGCCTGTCCATGGCCCTGGGCGCCTTCCTCATGGGGATGCTGCTGTCCAGCTCCCGCTATCGTTACCAGATCCAGGCCCTGGTCGAACCCTACAAGGGGTTGCTCATGAGCCTGTTCTTCGTCGCCGTGGGGATGTCCATCGATCTGCCGGCGATTGCCGAGCAACCGGGCACCCTAGCGAGGCACGTGGTGGTCATCGTCCTGATCAAGATCCTGGTGATGGTGGCTCTGGGGATGGTGTTTCGCCTCGGCCCGGCGACTGCGGTGCGGGTGGGATTCCTGCTCGGTCAGGCTGGGGAGTTCGGGTTCGTGCTGCTCGGTTCGGCGGCGGCCCTGGGGGTGATTTCCGCGACCTTCTTCGTGGTTGGTGCGACCCTGATCTCGGTGTCCATGATGCTGACGCCCCTGTTGATCAATCTCGGCAATCGTCTCGCCGAGCGCCTGGACCGGGCGGCGGGCGTGGTGCCGCAGGACCAACCCGTGGTCACGATCCCGGGGCAGGTGGTCATTGGCGGCTACGGGCGGGTCGGACATAGCGTCGCCCTGCTGTTACATCAGAGCGGTATACCCATTGTCGTCTTCGACAAGGACCCGCAGCGGGTCGCCCAGGGGAGGATCGATGGACTGCCGGTCTATTTCGGGGATATCGGCGACCCGCACCTGCTGACCGCGAGCAGGGTGGACCAGGCGGCCTTGGTGATCCTCACCGTCGATCACCCACGCACTGCCTTGCTCGCCGTGTCGCATCTGCGCAATACCTGCCCAGAGCTGCGGATCATCGCACGGGCCAAGGACCTGGAAGGGGTCGCTCATCTGCTCTCGGCTGGGGCGACCCAGGCCTATCCGGAGATCCTAGAGAGCAGCCTGCGCCTGGGTGCCGAGGCATTGCAGATGCTCGGTACCGGCGGCGATGATGTGGATCGGCTCCTGGAGGGCGTGCGGGCGACCCGCTACGAGGCGTTGCGCTGACCCCCAGGCCTTTGCGCCGGAGGGCTGGGGCGATACTCAGGCAGGCGCCTTCGGGGTTGGAATCGCGTCCGGCGTGATCGGGCCGCACTTCACGGCTTTTGCACTCGTTACACCGCTCGGCGGTGTAGCGACTCGCCTTAGGCGCTCTGCGCCCCGGCAAGACCCGCGGCGCAGAGCGCCTGCCGTCCCGTGCCACCGCAGGAGCGGTGGCACGAGGGCCAACCGGGGTGCCCCCGGCTTCCATTAGGTGTTGGTCCAGGTCGGGGGCTGCGAGTGGGCGCGCTGCGGTCGGCGCGGCTGGGCGAGGTGAAGCGAGACTGTTAGCCTGCCGGCCCGAGCAACCTGCTGACCCGAGGGAAGGGCGGGTTCTCAGGTCTCGCATCGTTGCGTGCAACGATGCGAGACCCTGGCCCTTTCATTTGCCATTCAAGCCACGAGGTGAACAATGAGCACCAAGAAACTTGTACTCGCTACCATCGGCAGCCTGCTGCTTTCGACTGGTCTTACCGCCTCGGCTACCGAGGAGGTCATCACCAATGGGATCGATGTGGACGTCCGCCAGGTCGTCGACGAGGCCCCGCAAGACCAAGCCGGCCCAGACCTCGGCGACAATGTCCAGGATCTGGGTGACGGGACTACGAACGAGGGTGGAGTACCGGATGCGGTCTTCGACCTGCGCGACGCAGCCCTAGAGGACGAGCAGAATCTGGGACCGAATGCCCCCGGCTACATCCCCTGAAGTCTCGATTGTCAGCAGCAGGGGCTGACGACTCGATGATCAGGGGTCGGTGCGCTCGATACCGCAGGTGGGCAGCAGGCGGAAGGTGTACTTGCCCCGCGCCGAGAATTCGAACTTCTGACCACACTCGTTGAGGCCGATCAGATAGCTCAGACTGTGCCAGCCCGGGTCCACCTCGAAGCTGTACCGTTCGCCGCGGCGCAGTCCGTAGACCTCCTTGTCGTCGACGAAGAAGGACATGGTGGATATGGCACCCACCAGGGAGTCGTCCCTATACACGGTTACGTGGGCCGCCTGTTTGGCGTCTGTGACCCGCGGTGCCGGATTCACCTGACCGACCTTCGCGACGCAGCCGAACAGGGCCAACGCGCCTAGCAGGGGCAGGACAAGTCTACTGATCGTCATATCGTCTCTCCCGTTACCGACTGGCACTGTGCTCTCCTCATGCAGGTAATCCCGTTGAGGGCCCCGACAACCATAGCGCACTTCACGGCTTCGCTCATGGGCACCTAGCAGCCTGTCGGGCTTAGGTGGATCGAAGCGAGGGAGTGGGAGGGCGAGGCCATTTTGTTCCGGTTTTGAGGCGCATAGTGGGCTCTATGTAACGAAAAAGCCGGGCGAAATGGACCGTTCTCCCGCTTCCGCAGCCGATTCATCCTAAGTCCGACAGGCTGCTAGGGCCGTTGGTGTGAGCGACTGCCAGGGTCGAAAGAGTCGGGTCCTTCCCCTTGATGTCGACCCCGCCAAGGGGGCATGCTCGCCCCAGGGAAGCGGACGTCAGTCGCCGCTCCCTCCCTAACCAACAAAGGAGATCCACCGTGACCGCAAGCAAACGTTTAGGCCTGATCGCGGCCGCAGCTGCGCTCGCCGCCAGTGCGGCGGCCCTGGCCGCACCGACCTTCGTCAACATCCTCACCGGCGGGACCAGTGGGGTCTATTACCCCATCGGGGTCGCCCTCTCCCAGATCTACGGGGACGGTATCGAAGGTTCCAAGGCCACCGTGCAGTCCACCAAGGCCTCGGTGGAAAACCTGAACCTGCTCCAGGCCGGTCGCGGCGAGCTGGCCCTGGCCCTAGGCGACGCGGTTGCAGATGCCTGGAAGGGTGAGGCAGAGGCCGGTTTCAAGGCGCCCCTGGATAAGCTCAGGGCCATCGCAGCGGCCTATTCCAACTACATCCAGATCGTCGCTAGTGCAGAATCCGGCATCAAGACCCTGGCGGATCTCAAGGGCAAAAGCATCTCCGTGGGTGCGCCCAAGTCCGGCACCGAGCTGAACGCCCGGGCCATCTTCAAGGCGGCCGGGCTCACATACGAGGATATGGGTAAGGTGGAATTCCTGCCCTATGCGGAGTCGGTGGAGCTGATGAAGAATCGCCAGCTCGATGCCACCTTGCAATCCTCCGGGCTAGGGATGGCCGCCTATCGGGACCTGGCCGCCATGATGGCGGTGCGCTTTATCCCGATCCCGGATGCAGTGGTCGAGAAGATCGGCAGCCCTGCCTATCAGCCTGGCGTGATCCCCGCCAACACCTACGATGGTCAGACCGAGGACGTGCCCACCGCGGCGATTGCTAATATCTTCGTGAGTCAGAGCAGGGTCTCGGACGAGCTGGCTTATGAGATGACCAAGCTGATGTTCACCAACCTGGACCGCCTGAGCGCGGCCCATGCGGCCGCCAAGGGCATCAAGTTGGACAAGGCGGCAAAGCGGCTACCAATCCCGCTGCACCCGGGGGCGGAGCGGTATTACAAGGAGGTTGGGGCTCTATAGGCAGATGCGCCGAACGTCCGTAGGGTGGATAAGTGACGATTCAAGAACAACCGGTACATTTTCTTGGAACTACGAAACACGCGAAAATCGCGAAAAGGCTCAATACACACAGGAGCATTTGCTGTTTTTTCGCGACTTTCGTGTATTTCGTAGTTTCTTGTCGTCCGCGCGCTTGTTTCGGTTGTTTCTGAACCGTTCTAAGGTGCGCGGTACGGCGTCACGGATCTGCTGAGAGGGCGGACCGCGCCGCATCTACCGCAGCATCCGCGGTGGATGCGCTTCGCTTATCCACCCTACGATTTCATCGCAATTGGTCATCGACCCAGGCAGGCACCCTATGAGCGAGCATCAACCGGCCCTGGCCGCGAGCCCCTCCGAATGGCCCAAGGCGATCCTCACCGTGGCCATCCTGTTTTCCGTCTTTCAGATCGTCACCGCTGCTTTCCACCCTGTCTCGACCCAGGTGTTGCGGGCGTTCCATGTGGGCTTTCTGCTGCTCATGGTCTTCCTCGCCTATCCGACCATTGGCCGAGGCGCACCCTGGCGGCCCATGGCCTGGCTGCTCGGGTTGGCCGGCATGGCGACCGCCGCCTACCAATGGTGGTTCGAGGCGGACCTGATCCAGCGCTCCGGGGAGCTGACCGATGCCGACATGGTGGTGGGGCTGCTCGTGATGGCACTGGTCTTCGAGGCGGCGCGACGGGTGATGGGCATCGCCCTGCCGCTGATCTGCGGGCTCTTCCTCGCCTATGCCCTGTTCGGTGAGTATCTCCCTGGGGACTGGGCCCATCGGGGCTATGGGCTGGATCAGGTGGTCAATCAGCTCTCCTTCGGCACAGAGGGGCTTTATGGGACCCCGACCTATGTCTCCGCCACCTACATCTTCCTGTTCATCCTGTTTGGGGCCTTCCTGGAACAGGCCGGGATGATCCGGCTCTTCACCGACTTCGCCATGGGCTACTTTGGCCACAAGGTGGGGGGGCCGGCCAAGGTCTCGGTGGTGTCCTCGGCCCTGATGGGCACCATCACTGGTTCTGGCGTGGCCAATGTGGTCACGACTGGCCAATTCACCATCCCGCTCATGAAGCGTTTCGGTTACCGGCCGGCCTTTGCCGGCGGCGTGGAGGCCACCTCGAGCATGGGCAGCCAGTTGATGCCGCCGGTGATGGGGGCGGTCGCATTCATCATGGCCGAGACGATCGACGTGCCCTTCCATGAGATCGCCAAGGCGGCCCTGGTGCCGGCCCTGCTCTACTTCGGCTCGGTCTTCTGGATGGTGCACCTTGAGGCCAAGCGGGCGAACCTGGTTGGTCTGCCCAAGGACCAATGTCCCAACCCCTGGGCGGCGGTGCGGGAGCGTTGGTTCCTGCTCATCCCCCTGGGGGTGTTGATCTGGCTCCTGTTCTCCGGGCGGACGCCGCTGTTTGCCGGCACCGTGGGGCTGGCCCTGACCGCTATCGTCATTCTAGGCTCGGCGCTCATCCTGCGGGTCTCCTCGCTGGGCCTGCGCATCGCCTTCTGGGTGGCCTTGGGGGTGCTCTGTGCGGGGTTCTTCCAGCTTGGCATCGGGGTCATCTTTGGTGTCATCGGCGCCCTGGTGGCGGGCTGCTGGTTCGTCAAGGGTGGGCGGGAGACCCTGCGCATCTGCTTCTACGCCCTGGCGGAGGGGCCCCGACATGCCTTGCCCGTGGGTATCGCCTGCGCCCTGGTGGGGGTGATCATCGGGGTGGTGTCCTTGACCGGGGTGGCGTCCACCTTTGCCGGCTTTATCCTCGCCATCGGCCGGGACAACCTGTTCCTGTCCCTGGTGCTCACCATGATCACCTGCCTGGTCTTGGGCATGGGCATCCCGACCATCCCCAACTACATCATCACCAGCTCCATCGCCGCCCCGGCCCTGCTGGACCTGGGGGTGCCGCTGATCGTCTCCCATATGTTCGTCTTCTACTTCGGCATCCTCGCGGACCTGACTCCCCCGGTGGCGCTGGCCTGCTTCGCCGCCGCCCCCATCGCCGGGGAGCGGGGGCTCAAGATCAGTCTTTGGGCCGTGCGCATCGCGCTGGCCGGGTTCGTGGTCCCCTTCATGGCGGTCTATACGCCGGCCCTGATGCTCCAGGGCGGGGGCCTGGTGGCGACCGCCTATATCGTCCTCAAGGCCGGCTTCGCCATTGGGCTTTGGGGTGCGGCCTCCATCGGCTGGTTCATGTACCGGCTGGCCTGGTGGGAGCGGCTCTTGGCCCTGGTGGCCGGGGTGTCTCTGATCCTGGCCTTGCCGGCCACCGATGAGGTGGGTCTCGGCCTTGGCGCCCTGCTGGTGGTCCAGCACCTGTGGCGGGCGCGGCGGTCTGGCCTTGCGGGGACATGATCGGCCTTTGTCTCGGCCTGGCGGGGGCGGTGTGGGCGCAGCTACCCATCGCGGAATTCACCCTCGCCTGGCGGCACAGCATCGAGCATGTTCGCTGGGACGAAGACTATCGGGTCACCCCCGCTGGGCTCGTGCTAGGCGAGGCGCGGATCAAGGGGTCAGGTGCGGGGATGGAACCACCGGACGATGCCATTCTGCGCGACGGCAGTTGGCATTACCGCCCGGACCTCTCGCCCATTGCCCCTCTGCGACTGGCCCGCACCCCGGAGGCGGGGGATTACGAGCTGTGCGTCGACGGGGTTTGTCGTCCTGTGAGCGACTGGGTCGGTCCGCCCAGGGCGGAGCGACCGGCGTTGGAGCTGTGGCCCTGCCCCGGGGCGTGATCGCCCATCAGGGGAGTTCAGATAGTGCGGAGGATCAATCCGTCAGCCGGCGTTGAGGGATTACCGCGGTGCCGTAGGCCAATAGCTCTGCCGCACCCTGGGCGACCGATGAGGTGGTGAAGCGCACGTTGAGTACCGCATTGGCGCCGAGCGCAATGGCCTGTTCGGCCAAACGGTCAATCGCCTCTTGACGGGCCTCCTGCAACAATTCCGTATAACCCTTCAGTTCACCGCCGACGATGTTTTTGAGACCCGCCATAATGTCCCTGCCGATGTTCTTTGCGCGAACGGTGCTCCCTTGTACCAGGCCCAAGTGACGCACAATTCGTCGTCCAGGGACTGACTCCAAATTCGTCATCAATATCTTTGCATCGCCTTTGATCATTGTTTGAGACGCGCTCGGTTTTTTCGCTGGAATGGTACCGGAGGCCTTGATCGTAATTCCGGCCAGGACGGTGCGGTCCGCACAGCGGACCCTACCGGATCGGCACCGCTGTAGGGTCCGCTGTGCGGACCGTCGGCGCTACATCGCCTCGCAAAGATACGCGCCCAAATCCATATCCAGGCCGAGTATATGTCCGGTCAACCAGTGCTCCAGGAACTCGATATCGTCACTCAATACGGGTTTGCTCTCGTGCAGTAGCTTCTGTTGGAGTGCGGTCGCGCTTGCTATGAGCTCGTCATGCTCGGACTTGTGCTCCAGAAGACCTTCATACCCATACTTGAGCATCAACCGCTCCTCGTGCTTGAAGTGCCAGGCGGTACAACTGATCAGCTCTTCCATCACTGCCTCGATATAGTCTTGTGCATCTCCTTCCGCGACAGCATGATTGAGTAGATTGAACAGATCGACAAGTCTGCGGTGATCTTCGTCGATTTCCGGCACATCGACACTGAGTGATCTGTCCCAAACTAAGTCTTTCATAGGTGCTTGTCCTGATGGCATTGGATGAGTCGGTTTACAGCGTTGTTCGCGAGGCGACAAACAGACCCTCGGTGAGATCGACGCTCCTGAATGTCGGCCTTGATTATAATCCTGGGCAAGACCCAGCACTGCGCTTGGTCACGGAGCTGGGGGGAGACCTGCAGGGCCTTCGCATTCTGATACCTCAGGAAGCGCAAGCCAACCGACGCTCGCCGAAGTTGCGGGAAGATTCTGCCGCGACAGACTTTAGTCCAGATGCGAGGCGGTCGCCACCCAATGGGGCCTGGCTGGCGGGCGGTGCGAAGCCATGAACCACCGCACGCGCCCGGAGCGCCCGGAGCAGCTAGGGACCGCTAGGGGCCGCCCCCGTGTCGCCGGCTGCTGGAAAGCCGCTGCGGCAGGTGGCAGCCGGTTTGGGGACCGGTGGTGCGCAACACAGTGTGTGGCTGGTTCTCGACGGTGACATTAGGATGGGGTTACGGCGGAGATCACGGCTCGCCTGTCCAGCGTCGTGGTGCAGTAGTATTTATAGCTGTCGTGCGTCCGTTCTTCGTTTCAGGATTTCAAATGTTCCTGCAACAACAAACTCTTACCGCCAACTGGCAACTGAAAACTGAAAACTTCCCTCTCTAGCAGCGATCGTCGGTTTCACGCAGCAGGTTATCCATGTCTCTACGCTCAGACCACTTCGCTCCGATCGGCCTTTGGGTCCTCCTTTCCCTGGGTTGCACGCCTGGGCCGCGGGCGGACTTGGCATCGACCGGAGCCGAGCCCCTGGCGATGGATGGTCTGCCCATGCCCTGCACACTGGTATCCGTGGTGGATGGGGATACCCTGTCGCTCACCTGTAACGGTCAGCCGACCAGGGTTCGCCTCCATTGCATCGATGCACCGGAGATGGGGCAGGGGGCCTGGGGTCGTGCTTCCCGGGACCACCTGGCCGCCGCAATCCCGCGGACCTTGGTGGTGGTGCCGGTCCCTACCGCGTGGGGTTTTCGCGACCGCTTCGGCCGTATCGTCGGCGAGGTGCTGGTCCCGGATGAGACGCGTCGCAACCTCGGCCTGGCCCAGGTCGCCGCAGGTCAGGCGGTGGTCTACCCGAAGTACTGTCGGGAGGAGCGCTATTTTTGGGTCGAGGCGGTGGCCCGCAGCGCCGGTTCCGGGGTCTGGAGGGAGGTGGGGCGGCATCAAACCCCTTGGAGATGGCGTCACCGTGGCTGAGGACAATCGGCGGGACGAACAGGCCTGTTTGGGTTAGAAGGCACTTCTACAGGACTGTAAATAGGGCGAAATCTGGTCCTATTGGCGCGGTCCGTCGCGAACCTTCCTTTTGAGACAAAGGGCTGCCGGTCTCTGCCGGGTCGGTCTGAGGAGGCCCGTCGCTAGGACTGGCTACAGGCCTGGTGCTGGGGGTCCAACTCGACGATCTCCATGCGGTGGTTGCCGCAGGGGTTTTGGGCCGAGGGGCCCTGGGCGAGGAGCCGTGGGAGAAGTTGAGTCGGGCGACATCGACCCCGGCGTGGATCATGGCTGCCAGGGTGGCGGGATGCCGGGAGGCTGGCCCAATGGTGGCGACGATGCGGGTCTTGTGGTTGGGGAACTGCATGGGGGTCTGATCCTGTGCTGGGCGTTCTGTGGCTATGGCGGCGCCGGAAGCTGTCTTGCGTTGGTGATGCCAGGTTGGGGCTTCGCCGACGCCAAGGTCAAACCAGTGTTCCGGGGTTGAGTGCGCGCCAGGCGAGGATTGCGGCCCCATCGATCTGCCCATCCCGGGTATAGAGGGCGTCCAAGCGGGAGCGATCGGCGGGCGAGACGCCAGCGAACAGGCTCTGTACGGTCATGGTTCGCTTGGACGTCCCCGCGATGGTGGCCCCGTCGGTGACCGCGGCAAGGTAGAGGGTCCGGTCGCCGGTGTCCAAACGTGCCTCGCAGCGGCAGTCGAGCCAGGCCAGCGCGTCGGCAATGAAGGGTTGCCCTCCAGGGGTGAGGGCGCGCGGGAGCCCGGCAAACTTGTCCGTCTGGTGGCCGCTGGCGAGCCCAAAACGTCGCACCAGATCGATCTGGTGGGCGTGGAGCAGGTGCAGTGCGAAGCCACCCGAGCCCTCGATCAGGCGCCAGGTGTGGTGATGTTTGGCCACGCCGATGACCATCCGCGGCAGGCTGGGGACGATGGAGGCGCGTACCGCAAAGGTGGCGATCAGGCCGCCGCGACGCTCACCGTGGGCACTGGTGATCAGCCATAGGGGTGGGTCGTAACGGTCGAAAACCTGGCCAATGGCGTCGGCCCTGGCGTCGTCGAGGGGCTGGGTTGGGGGCTGTGGCATGGTCCTGTGCAGTACCTATCTGGCGCGGGGCTTTGGGTACGGGATGTCATCGGAAGATGACCCCAGAGTTCAATAGGGTGCGTTCGGCGTTTCAGGAGAGGCGGCGAAGTAGTTGCCCTGGGGATAGATCAACATGAGTCCATGTCCATCCCCGCGTTGGTGCGCGAGTCGGCCGCCAATACCAGGCCATCGTTGAGGACCAGGCCGACGCAGTAAGTCATGGGTTTGCCCTCGCAGGGCCGGGGGAATTTTAGGCCGGATTGTATACCGGTCCCCCTGCCAGGCGTGATGGACTTGCCGATTGAGCCGGGGCTCAGCCGGGGCTGGGCAGGGGCCGTCGGACGGGGCCGCCGATGGGCATCCGAAGCAGTCGTGCAAACCCCAACAGGGGACGCTACCATGGGGCCTATCTCATACTCCGCCGACGCTGATCGGCCTCTCTGCCCCCTTGACCGGAGGACCTCATGTCCATCGATTGGAGCCAGTATCCCTGCGAGGGTCTTTACGACGAACTGGTCGCTGCCCCGGGGACGGCGCGGCCCTTCGCCGCGAATCTGGTGACCGACCTGGGTCAACTGGGAGGCGATGAACTTCTCGCCCGGCAGGAGGCGGCCAATGTCGCTATGAAGGAGATGGGGGTCACCTTTACCGTCTATTCCGAGGAGGGTGGCGCCATCGATCGGGCCTGGCCCTTCGATATCGTCCCGCGCATCATCCCAGAGTCCGAGTGGCGGGTAGTGGAGGCCGGGCTCAAGCAGCGGGTGCAGGCCCTCAACCTGTTCATCGACGACCTCTATCACGAGCAGAAGGTGGTCAAGGATGGGGTCTTTCCCCAGGCGGTGCTGGACAAGTCCGTCAACTTTCGTCCCCAGTGCGTCGGCGTGACACCGCCCCTGGGAGTTTGGGCCCATATCTGCGGCTCCGACCTGGTGCGCGACGCGGATGGGACCATCTACGTCCTGGAAGACAATTTGCGTGTCCCATCCGGAGTCTCCTACATGTTGGAGAACCGCCTGGTCACCAAGCGGGTGTTCCCCGAGCTGTTCGACGACTATCGCCCACTGCCGGTGGACGACTATCCCTCGCAGCTCTTCGATACCCTGGCGGCCCTGTCGCCGCGCCCCGGGGACTATCCGGAGGTGGCGATCCTGACCCCGGGCATCTACAACTCAGCCTACTTCGAGCACGCCTACCTGGCCCAGCAGATGGGCTGTTCCCTGGTGGAGGGGCGAGACCTGTTCGTCGACGAGGACGACTGCGTCTACATGCGGACCGTGGACGGCCTGCGCCGGGTAGACGTGATCTATCGGCGTATCGACGATCTCTTTCTCGATCCGGAGGCCTTCCTGCCGGACTCTACGCTGGGGGTCCCCGGCCTGATGCGTGCCTGGACGGCGGGCAACGTGGCCTTGGCGAATGCCCCCGGGGCTGGTGTCGCGGACGACAAGGTGGTGTACGCCTTTGTCCCGGAGATCATCCGCTACTACCTGGACCAGGACCCCATCATTCCCAATGTGCCCACCTATAGGTGCATGGAACCCGAGTCGCTGACTTATGTGTTGGAGCACCTGGCGGAGCTGGTCGTGAAGCCGGCGAATGAGTCCGGGGGCTACGGGATGCTGGTGGGCCCGGCCTCGAACCGTGCCGAGCGCGACACCTTTACTCGGTTGATCAAGGCAGACCCGCGCAACTACATCGCCCAGCCGACCTTGCGCCTATCGACGGTGCCGACCCTGGTGGGGCGTAAGCTCGAACCGCGCCATGTGGATCTGCGCCCCTTCATACTGACCGGCGATCGCCAGCGGGTCACCATGGGGGGGCTGACCCGAGTCGCCCTGCGCAAGGGGTCGCTGGTGGTCAATTCGTCCCAGGGCGGCGGCAGCAAGGACACCTGGATCGTGCCCGACGAGGGCGACGGCAGTTGATCTCCGGGCGTGCGCCACAGGCCCATGCATTTCCTATTTGATCTATCGAGGTAGGCATCCATGCTCTCGCGCGTTGCGGAAACTATGTATTGGCTGGCCCGCCAGGTCGAACGGGCGGAGAACGCCGCCCGTGTCGTAGCGGTCAATGCCAACCTGTTGCTCGATCTGCCCAGGGGCATAGCCCCGGGCTGGCGCCCCCTGGTGGACATCGGTGGGGTCAATCCGCTGTTCGAGGAGCACTACAAGGACTACGAAGAGCGTCAGGTGTTGCGTTTCCTGTTGGGTGATGCGCGCAACCCGGGGGCCGTCCTGTCGGCCCTAGGGGCGGCGCGGGAGAACTGCCGCACCATCCGCGACATCGTGCCGCGTGAGGGTTGGGAGCAGCTCAACGAGTTGTATCTGCACGCCAAAGAAGACCTGCCCAAGGGTCTGACCAAGGGCGGACGCCACGCCTACCTGAGCCGCGTCATCCTGGGTTGCCAGACCATCACCGGTCTATTTTCCGGGACCATGTTGCACGATCAGGGGTACGATTTCATGCGCCTTGGCCGGCACGTGGAGCGGGCCGACATGACCACGCGCATCGTGGATGTACGCTCCGCCAGCCTGCTGCCCGCGGAGACCACGGAGTTGCTTCCCTATTCCACTATCCAGTGGGTCAGCGTGCTCAAGTCCATGACGGCCTACCAGATGTACCGGCGTAGCGAGCAGGTGCGGGTCCAGCGTGGCCCGGTGTTGCGCTTCCTGTTCAAGAACCCTGCCTTCCCCCGGTCTGTCAATCATTGCTGCGAGGGCATGCGGCACTCCCTTGAGCGGCTGCCGCGCAACGAGGCGGCGCTGCGGGTGGCGGGCAGGCTCTCGCGTCAGCTCCTGGGGACGGACGTCGAGGGCCTTAGCCAGGCGGAGCTACACCAGTTTGTCGATGACTTACAGCAAGACATCGCGGACCTGCATACGGAGATCGCCCGCACCTGGTTCCCACCGCCTTTGGCCGAAGTGGCGTAAGCTCTATGGCGTCACTCGCAACCCTGGGCGGACCCTTATCGTGCAACCGACAGACGTCGTAGACGCCTATTTGGACGCCATCGATCGTCACGACTACGAGATGGCGCGTGGGTATCTGGCCGATGTCGGATTTGTCTACGAGAGTCCCATCGCACACTTCGACTCCGCAGATGCCTTCATGGAATACAGCGCCATGAATATGGGCATCCTACAACGGGTCGAACGGGTCAAGGCCTTCGTTGATGGTCAGGACGTTTGTAACATACTGATTATGCATATCCAGTTGTCGAGTAAAGAGCGGGTTAAGGTGGTCAACTGGGCGCACGTCGAGCAGGGGTGCATTCGGCGCATCGAGGTGGTCTTCGATGCGCGCATTTACCAGAACCTGTTCTTGTCGCCTGACGGCTAGGTCGGCTAGGGGCTTCTGGTCGGGTCAGTACTGACTGAGTGAAAGCGATCTGTCCCGCGGCCCGCGATTTGGTTACACTCCCGGCCCCATGGATCTGAACTTTCTTGAATTCGAACAACCCGTCGCCGACCTCGAGGCAAAGATCGAGGAGTTGCGGCGCGTCGGCCATGACAACGAGATCAATATCCAGGAGGAGATCGACCGCCTGGAGACCAAGAGCCGAACCCTCACCGAGTCGCTGTTCGCGTCCCTGACCTCCTGGCAGATTTCCCAGCTCTCGCGTCACCCGCAGCGGCCTTACCTGCTCGACTATATCCGCCGCATTTTCGAGGATTTCCAGGAGTTGCACGGGGATCGGACCTTTGCAGACGATCGCGCCATTGTTGGCGGTGTCGCCCGGATCGAGGGGCAGCCCGTCATGATCATTGGCCATCAGAAGGGGCGCGACACCAAGGAGAAGATCCAGCGCAACTTTGGGATGCCGCGCCCTGAGGGTTACCGCAAGGCGTTGCGTCTCATGGAGATGGCGGAGCGGTTCCATCTCCCGATCCTGACCTTCATCGACACTCCAGGCGCCTACCCGGGGGTCGGTGCCGAGGAACGCGGCCAGAGTGAGGCCATCGCCCGGAATTTGTTGGTCATGTCGCGCCTGCGCACCCCCATTATTTGTACCGTGGTGGGTGAGGGCGGGTCCGGCGGGGCCCTGGCCATTGGGGTGGGGGACCGAGTGCTGATGCTCCAATACAGCACCTATTCGGTGATCTCCCCGGAGGGCTGTGCGTCTATCCTATGGAAGAGCGCAGATAAGGCCCAACTTGCCGCTGAGGCCATGGCCATCACCTCGGGCAAGCTCAAGGACCAGGGCCTGATCGACGAGATCCTGCCGGAACCCCTGGGTGGTGCCCATCGCGACCCCGCGGCCATGGCCACGACCCTCAAGCGCGGCCTTGTCGCCAACCTGGGTGCCTTGTTGGAACGTGATCTGGACAGCCTGGTGGCGGATCGCTACCAGCGTATCAAGGCCTACGGTCGCTTTAAGGAATAGCCCCCACCGGGGCCAGGCGCTTGCTGATGCCGGATATCGGCGCTGCGTTGTCCGAGCATGTGCTCGCCGTGCTGGGAGGCTTCACCGACGCCCCCCGTTATTGGGTCGCCTATAGCGGTGGCCTGGACTCCAGCGTCTTGTTGGATCTGGTCGCCGGGCTGCGCGAGCCGCTTGCCCTGCGCCTGTCTGCCGTCCATGTCGATCATGGCCTCCATCCCGCGTCCGGCGTCTGGGCGCAGCGCTGCGCGAGTCGTTGCGAGGAGCTGGGGGTGCCCCTGGTGGTCCGCCGGATCGATGTGCCCAAGACCGCCGGGCAGGGGCCCGAGGCGGCTGCCCGCGCTGCCCGTTACGCAGCGCTGGCCGGACTCCTGGGCCCTGGCGATCCGATGCTGGTCGCCCACCAGCGCGACGATCAGGCCGAGACCCTGCTGCTCGCCCTGCTGCGCGGAGCGGGGGTGCGCGGCCTAGCCGCCATGCCCGATGTCGCGCCCCTGGGGCAGGGGTATCTGGTGCGGCCCCTGCTCGGCTTCCCCCGGGCGGCGCTGCGCTCTTATGCCGAGGCCAGGGGACTGGATTGGATCGATGACCCGAGCAATCTGGACCTGGACCTGGACCGCAACTGGCTGCGGGGCCAGGTGCTGCCGCGCCTGGTCGAGCGCTGGCCTGCCACCGACCGGACCCTGGCCCGCAGTGCCGGGCACTGTGCCGAGGCCGCGGTCCTGGTGGAGCGGTTGGCCGCGGTCGAGGCAGCGCGGGTGCGGGGTGGCTGCCTGGGTACCTTGTCGGTGGTGGGACTCGGGGCGCTCGATCCTGTCCTCTGTCGGGCAGTCCTGCGTCACTGGTTGGCCGCCTTGGGCCTGCCTACACCGGATAGCAGGCACCTGGCCCGGGTCATCGACGAGGCCATGACGGCCAGGGTGGATGCCTCTCCCCTGGTTGCCTGGCCCGGGTGCGAGGTGCGCCGCTATCGCGATGACCTATTCGCAATGGCGCCGCTGTCCCCCAGCGTGCAAGGACGCGAGTTGCCCTGGGCATCCGGGGTGCTCGATCTGCCCGCCGGGCTTGGGCGGCTACACCTGCGCGATGCTGCTGGGACCGATGTTTCCCCCGAGACCCTGGGCTGGGGCCCGCTACGGGTGCGCTTTGGAGTCCAAGGGCTGCGGTGCCGACCCCAAGGAGGCGCCAGGCACCGGCCGCTCAAGCACCTCTACCAGGAGGCCGGGGTACCCCCTTGGTTGCGCGGCTATGTGCCCCTGGTCTTCGCCGGGAATACCCTGGTGGCCGTGGGGGACCTGTGGCTTTGTGCCGGTGAGGGGCCGGGGGATCGGCTGGACCTCAAGTTGGTGTGGGTTGGTCATCCCTGGTTGGGATTCTGGCCTTCCGAGCTGGCGCGAGGTCAGTCATGACGACCTGAATTGGCATGACGCAGGGCGGGCGGTGACAACTGCTCTTTCCGGGTTAAAGGATCTGGCCCGCATGTTCGCCCCGGTCCCGCGCGCATCGCTTGACCCTATCTTCCAGCCGTGAAGCCTCGAACATGAACCTAGCTGCCTTTGCCCTGATTCTCACCGGCGTCTTGCTCAACGCCATCGCCCAACTCGCCCTCAAGGCCAGTGTGCGTGATACCGGGGCCATCGCCCTCAGCCTGGATGGTGCGGCCCCCATGGCCCTGCGCCTCGCCCAGGACCCCTGGCTGTGGCTGGGTCTGGGTTGCTATGGGGTGAGCGTGGTGGTGTGGATTCTGGCCTTGTCGCGGGTGGAAGTGAGCATCGCCTACCCCATGCTGTCTATTGGCTATGTGGTCAATGCGGTCATCGCCTGGGCCTGGCTGGGGGAGTCCCTGAGTCTGACCAAGGTGGTGGGCATCGGGATCATCATCCTTGGGGTCCTAGTGCTGGCACGGGCGTGAGCCTGCGGGGGACCCCGACGGGCATCTGCCCGGCAGACCCCGGTATACTCCCCGCTCTCATCTGTCCGAAGGCCCATGATCAAATGCGCAGCCTCGCTACCACCCGCCGTTACTGGTTGCCACAGCTCGGCGTGCTCGGCTTGCTGGCGCTGGTCGGGACCCTGCCGTTCTGGCTGACGGGGTTGGACCTGCAGGTTGCGGGGCGCTTCTATCACCCCGGAGCGGATGATCCCTGGTTCGAGGCGCAAGCGCCCCTGTGGCACTTCTTTTACCAGGTGGCCCCTTTGCTCTCGGCCCTGGTGATGATCGGCAGCCTGGCCGTCCTGGTCATCGGCAGCTTCAACCGCCGTCTCCGCCCCCTGCGCCTCTACGCAGTCTTCCTTGTCGCCGTCTCGTTGCTGGGGCCGGGGTTGCTGGTCAATCAGGTCTTCAAGGAACACTGGGGTCGGCCCCGACCCTACCAGGTCGCCGAGCTGGGGGGGACGATGGCCTATCTGCCGCCACTGATGCCCGGCGAGTCCCGTAAGGGGAAGTCTTTCCCCAGCGGGCACAGCTCGGTGGGGTTTGCCCTGATCGCGTTTTCTCTGATCTGGCTCAGGCGGCGGCCCTGGCTGGCCGCGGTGGCAATGGGCGTGGCTCTAGCCCTCGGTGGTTTGCTCGGGGCGGGGCGCATTGTGGCAGGGGACCATTTCCTTTCAGACGTCATATGGTCTGCTGTGATCGTCTACGGCGTCGCCCTGGGGCTGTACTACTTCGTCCTGCGCATTCCTCAGCGGGAAGACGCCCGGGCGAGCGGGCCAGCAGGAGAGTTTGCACCCCCGCGGCATCCGAGCCTGGTCCTGGTGGGGTACGGGCTGCTCGGGGTGGTGATCCTGGCTGTGGCCCTGTTGGTCAATCCGGTGAGCCAGGATGCCATACTGAAGCTGCGCCCTGGGCTGTCCCCATCGGTGCCGAGGGTCTTGCGTCTGAGCGCAGACGCGGCGGCGGTGACCCTGTACTCCATTCCCTCCGAGGAGGATCTTGCCGGCCAGGTACGTCTGCGGGTGCGTGGTTTCGGTCTGCCGACCAGTCGGGTCGAGGTCTCCAGCGAGACCGATGGTGGAGTAGTCGAGTATCGGCTGCGTCACGTTGGCGTCTTTACCGAGAAGGGGGTACATGTGGTGATTGGGATCGTCCCCGGGGCCTGGGAACGCGTGGAGGTACGCGTCGAGAGCGGGGATATCCAGGCGCAATGGATGACCGATCCGAAGACCGTCCTGGACCTGGTGACTGGCGATGGGCAGGTGTCGAGACCCTGATCGGTCGACTTGCACCCTTTCGTAATCCTTCATACGAGTAGCGTCTATGGACTTATTGCCCTTCACCCGCCCGAGCATCGGTGAGACGGAGCAGGCGGCGGTCACCGCGGTGTTGGCCTCCGGCTGGCTCGCCAGCGGACCCAAGGTCGTCGCCTTCGAGGCGGCCCTGGCGGACTACATCGGTGGCGGGGTCCGGGTGCTGGCCTTCAACTCCGGGACCAGTGCCCTGGAGGCGGCCCTGCTGGCCATGGACATCGGCCCTGGAGACGAGGTGATCGTCCCGGCCATGAGCTTCGTGGCCAGCGCCAATGTGGTGTTGCGGGTCGGGGCCAGGCCGCGGCTGGCCGACGTGGATCTGGTCTCGCGCAACCTGACGGCCCATGGCGTCGAGCGGGTCCTGACCCCGCGGACCCGGGCGGTCATGCCGGTGCACTTCGCTGGGCGTCCGGTGGACCTGGACCCGATCTATGCCCTGGCCGCGCGGCGAGGGCTGTTGGTGATCGAGGACGCAGCCCAGGCCATCGGCAGTCGTTATGGCGACCGTCAGGTGGGCGCCTCCGGCAACCCGGTGTGCTTCAGTTTCCACCCGAACAAGAACATGACCACCATTGAGGGAGGAGCCCTGGCCGTAGCCGACCCGCAACTGGCCAGGCGGCTTGAGCGCATCCGTTTCCACGGCATCGAAAAGGATCCGGATGGGACCCAGAACGTCCCGGAGTGGGGCGGCAAGATGAACCTGCCCGACGTGGGCGCAGCCCTGGGCCTGGCCCAGCTTGCACGCCTGGACGGGTTCAACCGGCGCCGCCGCGAATTGGCCCTGCGCTACCTGGAACGCTTGCCGCGGCACCCGGCCCTGTCGTTGCCCCAGGATGTCCCCGGACACTCCTGGCACATGTGCTGCGTGGCCCTGGACTGCGCGGCCTTGGGGTTTGATCGGCCCACGGCCTTGGCGGCTCTCGAGGCCAGGGGCATCCTCGTGGGAATCCACTATCAGGCCATCCATTTGTTTGGCCTCTATCGTCGCCTGGGATATGGCCCGGGGGACTTCCCGGTCGCCGAGCGTATCGGTGCCCAGACCCTGACCCTGCCCCTATTCCCGGCCATGTCCGATCAGGATGTGGACCGGGTCTGCGAAGCCATTGAGGGCCTGCTCCATGCCTGACCCCCGTACGACCGCCCCCATCGCCCTGTCCGTCGTCATCCCCGTCTACAACGAGGAGGCGGTCCTGACGGCCCTGTTCGACCGCCTCTACCCTGTGCTCGACGCCCTGGGGCAGCCCTACGAAGCGGTGTTCGTGGATGACGGCAGCCGTGATCGCTCCGCCACCCTGCTGCGCCAGCAATACAAGCTCAGGCCCGACACCACTCGGGTGCTCTATCTGCGCAACAATGCAGGCCAGCACGCCGCCATCATGGCCGGATTTGCCGCCTGCGCAGGGCAACGCATCGTTACCCTGGACGCGGACCTTCAGAACCCGCCGGAGGAGATCCCCAACCTGCTCGCCGCGATGGACCGCGGCCACGACTATGTGGGCTCAATCCGTCGCAATCGCCAGGACCCCAAGTGGCGCGACCTTGCCTCCAGGCTCACCAACCGGCTGCGCGAGCGCATCACCGGCATCCACATGACCGACCAGGGGTGTATGTTGCGCGCCTACGACCGTGACATTGTGGACGCCGTGCTCACCTCCCACGAGGCCCACACCTTCATCCCGGCCCTGGCCTACCTCTATGCCGCCAACCCCACGGAGATCAGCGTGGAGCACGCTGCCCGTGCGGCAGGGGAGTCCAAATACCCCCTCTACAAGCTCATCCATCTCAACTTCGACCTCATGACCAGCTTCTCCCTGGTGCCATTGCAGGTCTTCTCCCTGGCCGGTATCGGTATCGCCGTCGCCTCCTTTGCCTTCGTCATCTACCTGGCCTTGCGTCGGCTGCTCGTCGGGCCGGAGGCCGAGGGGCTCTTCACCCTGTTCGGTCTCCTGTTCTTCCTCGCCGGGGTCATCCTGTTCGGCATCGGGCTTTTGGGCGAATACGTCGGACGGGTCTTTCAGCAGACCCGTGGCCGACCTCACTACCTGGTGCGAGAGGAGTTGGCCCCGCGCCCAACCGGACGCAGGTCCAAGACATGAGCGATCGGCCCCAGCGTTGCGTCGTCTTCGGTTATGGGGACATGGGGGTGCGTGGGCTCAACGCCCTGCTGAGTCTGGGCCTGGAGGTTGCCCTGGTGATCACCCATGCCGACGACCCCGGTGAGGCACTGTGGTACGACAGCCTCCAGGAACTGGCCGGCTGGGCGGCCATCCCCTGTATCACCCCGGAAGACCCCAACACCCCGGCGGTGGTGGAGCAGATCCGCGTCTGCGCCCCGGACTGGGCCTTCTCCTTCTATTACCGGCAGATGCTCGGGGCGGAGCTGCTTGCCATCCCCGGGCGCGGCGCCTACAACCTGCACGGTTCGCTCCTGCCACGCTACCGCGGTCGGGCGCCGACCAACTGGGCCCTGATCCAGGGCGAGGTCCAGACCGGCGTCAGCCTGCACCGCATGGTCCTCCAGCCCGATGCCGGTGGCCTGGTGGCCAGCGCGGTCTGCCCCATCCTCCCCAACGACACGGCCCTGGCCGTCTTTCGTAAACAGGTCTGCGCCGCCGAGGCGCTGCTGCTGCAATTCGTCCCAGATCTGCTTGCAGGCCGGCACCGGGAGACGCCGTTGGATCTAGCGGGGGGGAGCTATTTCGGCCGGCGCCGTCCGCAGGACGGGCGCATCGACTGGTCCCGCCCGGCCCGGGTCATCCACAACCTCATCCGTGCGGTGGCCCCGCCCTTTCCCGGTGCCTTCAGCGATCTGCCCGGTGGGCGGCTCATGGTGCTGGGCAGCCATTGGACCGACACTGCCGCCGAACGACCGGGTCCACGCCTGGTCTGGGACGGAGGACAGTTGCTGGCTGGACGCGGTCGATGGGCGCCGGCTGCGTCTGACCCGACTGGCCTGTGATGGGGAAGTCCTCGACCGGGATCGCTTCGAGCGGCGCTTTGGGGCTGACTGTATTGCCTTGGGTACCTAGTACCCTGTTTCACCCTATTTTGCGTCCTCAGCGAGGCGAGAAGCGGTCATATGCAAGGCACGCGAGCGCAGCAATAGCCACCCCTATTTCAAGCTTGCGTAACGCCGCAGATGGCCGCTTCTCGCCTCGCCCGCAGGGAGCCCCCCTAAGGCGCCACGCCTGCGTTACAGCCCTTGGAAATAGGGCACGCTATTCCCGGCGGGCCGTGCCTTGGCGTGACGCGTTAGGGGGGCTCTGAGGATGCAAAATAGGGTGAAACAGGGTGCTAGTGTCTAACGCAGCTGCGCCGCAGATTGCCAGGTGTCGCGGCGGCTGTGCCGCCTGCTGTATCGCCCCATCCATCAGCAGCCCCATACCCGGGATGCCCAGGGGAAAGCCCGCTGGGGTACCCTGCGTGCAGTTGACCGCCGATCTGTCCTGTCGGTTGTTCGGATTGGAGTCGCGCCCCGGTGTCTGCACCTCCCTGGCCCCCAGCCCGGAGATGTGCGGCTCCGACCGCGCGGCCGCGCTAACCTATTTGCGTCGACTGGAGCAGGACACTGCGCCGCCGTGACGGCGGTGGGTACCTCGGCAGGTGAGGATCAGCCGCATGGACA
Organism: uncultured Gammaproteobacteria bacterium; assembly: GCA_963845265.1. Classification (GTDB taxonomy): domain Bacteria; phylum Pseudomonadota; class Gammaproteobacteria; order Chromatiales; family Chromatiaceae; genus DYRB01. Next base: position 66,508 of record CAWJRN010000002.1, read on the forward strand.
GAAGCGGGGAATCGCCCATTGGGTGAGCCATCTGGTCCGGCCAAATCCGCCTAAGTGACGATTCAAGAACAACCGGTACATCTTCTTGGAACTACGAAACACGCGAAAAACGCGAAAAGGCTCAATATACGCAGGGGCATTTGCTGTTTTTTCGCGACTTTTGTGTATTTCGTAGTTTCTTGTCGTCCGCGCGCTTGTTTCGGTTGTTTCTGAACGGTTCCTAAGGGCTGGTGGGCTGTCGACGCTCACCTTATCCCACCTGGAAGGACTTGGCGGACTTCGACGTGCCGGCCGGGCGTAACGCACACGAAACTTGCCTGGAAACCGAGGCCCGGTCATTCCAGTAACGACCGGAGACACGCCCCAATGCATACCCACGACCTGTCCGCCTGGACCCACGACCACGTCTTTAACGAGGGCAATCACGCCGCGGAACGCGGCACCAGGGCCGTCATGTGGATCACCGCAGCCATGATGGTCGTTGAGATCCTCGCAGGCTGGTGGTTCAACTCGATGGCCCTGCTGGCCGACGGCTGGCACATGAGTTCCCACGCCGTTGCCATTGGCCTGAGCGCCTTCGCCTACGCCGCTGCCAGGCGCTACGCCCGGGACCCTAGGTTCGCCTTCGGCACTTGGAAGATCGAGGTCCTTGGCGGCTTCGCCAGCGCCATCTTCCTCTTGGGGGTCGCCGCGACGATGGTGTTTGCCTCGGTCGAGCGGATGTTCTCGCCCCAACCCATCCACTATCGGGAGGCCCTGGTGGTTGCCGCGGTGGGCCTGGTGGTCAATATCGTCTGCGCGTTGATCCTGGCCGGGGCGCACGAGCACCATGACCATCATCACCATCACGGTGAGCACGCGCATGCGCACCACTCCCATCACGGCGACCATCAGGATCTGAACCTGAGGTCCGCTGGGGGTGCATGAGGAGATCGTCCACACTACGATCGAAATCCATCGGTGTGCGAGCGAGACTACTTGAGACATGATTGGCACCACCGAGCGGTCCGAGGGCACCAAGGACGACTAGGTCTCGTTTTGCGACAGGCGCGCCGGGACGAAGCGATGGTGGAGGCGTCGAGCGTGCATCGCTCAGGAGCTGATGGGCATGGTCAACTGCTGTGATGACAAGGGCTGCGAGGTCGCGGCGCTGCGCGAGAACCACGCCCGCGTGCTGTGGATCGTCCTCTTTATCAACGCGGCCATGTTCCTCGTCGAGGGCACGGCGGGCATCCTGGCCCACTCGACCTCGTTGCTCGCCGATGCCCTGGATATGCTGGGCGACGCCCTGGTATATGGGTTCAGCCTCTTCGTCCTGGCGCGCTCGGCGCGTTGGCAGGCCAGCGCCGCCCTGGCCAAGGGCATCTTTATGCTCATCTTCGGCGTGGCCGTGCTGGGCGAGGCGGTATACAAGGCCTTTCATCCCGTGATGCCGGTGGCGGAGGCCATGGGGATGGTCGGCAGCCTTGCCCTTGCCGCGAATCTTGTCTGCTTCTCCCTGCTGTACCGACACCGCGGCGACAACCTCAACATGAGTTCCACCTGGCTGTGTTCCCGCAATGACCTGATTGCCAATGTCGCGGTGCTGGTGGCTGCCGCCGGCAGCTTCCTGCTGGTGTCCCGCTGGCCGGACATCCTGGTCGGCGGTCTCATCGCCAGCCTGTTCCTAGGGTCAGCGCTCGGGGTTCTGCGCCAGTCCGTCCGGGCCCTGCGGGCGCCGCCCATGCTAGGACCGACGGGGATGCGGAAGTCTCCCGAGAGCCCGTCTACCGAAGGGGGACGGACTCGGGGCACCAGAACCGTGGCCGTCGGCCTGATCAAGCGGGGATAAGGGGCCAGTGCGGCCTGTTTACCCTATCCCCTGCACCTGGCGGGCTTCGTCACCTTGTGCTGACTCGCCCGGGGACCAAGCCTTCTATGCGGTTCCAATCGTCGCCGTAAGCTAGGCGCTGGTGCGGCACCGAAGTGCGAGCGTACGGGGAGAGCGAGCGGTCCTTGGAGCGGCCAAGCCGCCGCACAAGAATGAACTGTCGGTTTTTCGGCACTATCGTCCGGCCAACTTGCGACCACGGGTGACGAACAGATATTCCAGCGCCTTGTGAAGCAACCGACTTCGCAGAGAGAAGGCCGATACCGTTTCGAGCGTAAACTCCCCGCCGGTTGCTATCGCCTCCGCGGCGAGGATACCGCTGCGCACAGCCCCACCGATGCCCTCGCATAAGTCCCGCGTCGCGAGACCGGCCGCATCGCCAACGATGAATGCGTTTCCGATCCGTCCCTTCTGAACCCGATCACGCAGATAATAACTGTGCCCCTTGGGTTTGAAGGCATACCCTTTCACCAGACCGGCTTGAGCCAGGTCTTGGGTGAACGCATCCCAGTGCCCGTGAATGTCCTTCTTTCTCGACTTGAGCTGTACCGACATGCCGCCCACACCTACATTCAGATAACCGGTCTCCTTGGGTACATACCAAGCGTAGCCCGGCAGACCGTGACCGATAAACCATAGGTGGCAGGCACCATCGCGATAATCGTATGCGAACTCCTGCTCCAGGGTGGCTACCTGCAGTTCGCGCGCCCGCGGATTGCTTTCGCGGAACATCGATCGGTAGACAGGACAGCTCGTACCCCCTGCCCCCACCAGGTATCGGCAGCGGTATTGGTCATCGAGAACATAATCACCGCCAACCGCAACGATTTTCTGTACCTCGTGAACCGCCACGTCAGCGCCCGAGCGCCGCAACAACCAGTCGTCGAACTCGCAGCGGCGAATGGAATGTTGTGCAGCCGCCAACCCAAAGGACAGGCCGGCCAGATGAACTTTGATCCTTTCGAATGTCAGAAACCGATGCGGATAGTCGTCCGCGTCCATCTGCAGGTCGGACAGGACTTGCGGGGTGATCCAACCAGCGCAGAGCTTGGACCGCGGAAATGGCGATCTATCGAGAACCAGGACATCGACACCCTTCTGTTTGAGTCTCCAGGCGCAACTGGAGCCCGCGGGCCCACCACCGACGACAAGGACCTCATGCCTATCCATCATGCGCTCAGGTCTAAGCCAGTCGACAGCTCGGCTGCGACCGGCCCTCCTTGGTCATGACGATCTGGAAGAGCTGTTGGTACCTGGCGCGAAAGCTGGCCGCGGCGGTAAGCAAGTAGAACCGCCACATGCGATAGAAACGGTCGCCATATTTGTCTCTGAGCGTCGGCCATGCCCGTTCGAAGTTCTCGTGCCAGGCCATCAGGGTCCGGTCGTAATGGGGACCGATATTGTGTACGTCCTCGATCACGAACAGACCCTCGGCCGCCCGTGTCAGCTGAGACAAAGACGGTACGACACCGTTCGGGAAGATGTACTTGTCATACCAGGCATCGAAGTCCTTGCTCTCCAGATTGGCGCCGATGGTATGAACGACAGCCACGCCGTTCTGTTTGAGACACCGGTCGGCCACCTGCATGTAGGTGCGATAGTTCTTGTTGCCGACGTGCTCCATGATCCCGATCGAGACGACCGCGTCGTAGGTGCCGGTGGCCTGACGGTAGTCCTCGAGCCTCAGCTCAACGGGAAGCCCTTCACAGAGTGTCTGTCCCAGCTCGATCTGGGCCTTGGAGACCGTAAGACCCGTAACCTCGACGCCGCACTTCTCGGCGGCGTATTTGGCGAAGCAGCCCCATCCGCATCCGAGGTCAAGCACCTTCATGCCCGGCTGCAGCTCAGCCTTGCGACACACCAGATCGAGCTTTGCCTCCTGTGCCGCGTCGAGCGTCTCGGCATCCGTCCAGTAGGCACAGGTGTAGGCAAGCCGGCGATCCAGCATCGCCTGGTAAAGATCGTTGCCGATGTCATAGTGCCGCTCGCCCACTTGGAAGGCCCGCAGCGGGCTTTGCAGGTTCACCAGGCGCGCCCTGAGTGCGTGGATCACGGTACCCCAGGAGGTCCGGTACCTTTGAGCGAGATTGCTCTTGATCAATCGCACCGCCAGCTCGTCGAGCGCTTCGCAGTCCCACTGGCCGTCCATATACGCCTCGCCGAATCCGAGTGCGCCGTCGCGGAGCAACCGGGTATAAAACGCCGGGTCGTGAACCAGGAGATCAGACGGGCGCGCGCCGTCCACGCGGACGTCCGCCGCCGCAAGCTCCCCGAGCACGATGCGCTCGGACTTGGCGTCCAGTGAGCTGCGGAGTCGACCGCGTACCCCGGAGACCACCTGTGGTGCGCCGCTGGACATGGCCTTCCCTCCCAAAGAACGATATGGCGCCTAAGCTGGAATCGGAATTTGCCTGTTTCGATGTCCGCTATAACGGAACATCGTAGTAGCGCATAAGAAATCCGCGCAAGCCGTGCGCATGTGAGGCAAAGTTCGGAACGATCCGCAGGCCCTTGCCCGACGTGAGGTCAGATTTGGGTCGGTGCACGACGGATATCCCGGCCGAGTTTGTCGACGAACTGGACGCCCGCGGCGGCGGCCCAGGAGCGACTCGGAGCGTCGCTTCCAGTCCTCAGCCGGCGGCCAGCCCAACCGCTCGGCGAGGGCGGAGCTGCGGCGGACACGGGCACGACAGTCAGGGACAGGAAGTCCAACCGCACCGCGGCTGAAGTCGGGGGGACGGTAACACCGCAGGAAAGCTCGTCGCAAGGGCACAGCGCGAGCCGACGGGGAGAGATGGGTAGCAGACCGCCGTCTGGGAAGGTGCCGGGCGAGCTTGTGGCATCGCTTGACGGGGCGCGGATGCAGGAGATGGCGGGTCGCCTGCGTGACCAGGCGACGGGAGGAGGCTATCACTGCACCCGCTGGTCGAAGGCGTACTCCGGTGGCGGTTGCGCCAGGGCGTCCCAGTCGGGTACGGCCTCGCCGAGCGGGTCTTCCCAGGTAGGCGACCCGCGGCGGCGCGGCCGGTTCGCCGATGTGGGTGAGACTCCGCTGCACCGGCGCGGCCTCGGCGAGGAAGGCAACGCTGCGCACATGCCTGCCGGGAGGCAGGTATCGGCGTCGCAGCGGTGCAGACCAGCGGCCGGGCAACAAACAGGCGCGCGGTCAGCATGGCCCACGGGATCGGCGGGGGTCGGATCTTGCCTTTTGCCCGTAAGGCAAGACGAACCGGATATTGCCGTCTGCTGACCTACTTACAGCGGATGCTCACGTACCGACCGCGGCTGACCGCTCTGGGTCGTGTGCCGCCGGTCGGCCCGGCATTGCCGTTCAGCGCTGCTGACGCCACCAGTGATCGACGATTCCGGCGACATCGACATCGTCTGGTCCGTTCTTCCAGCTCTCGGCTATTGGCGCGTCGCTGCTTGCCGGCGCAGGGTCGGGTGGATACAGCCGCACCCGGGTCGGCAGCGGTATAGCCTCGCCGACCGCCAGCGCCTCGCCGCGGCGGAGCGTGGTCAGTACGTCGGCGAGGTCCTGTTCGCCTTCGGGCATCAGTTTGCGGATGTACTCCTGATCCTGCGGGTTGGTGGTGCGCAGGCAGACAAAGTTGCTGCACTGCGAAAGCACGGCCTCTGACAGCTCGGTCGGGCGCTGGCTGACCACACACAGGCCCACCGCGTACTTGCGGCCTTCCTTGGCGATGCGCTCCATCGCGCGCCGACTGCCCTGATGCTGCTTGTCGGCTTCGCGAGGTATGTACTGATGGGCCTCCTCGCAGACCAGCAGGATCGGGAAGTCGCGGCGCTGCGGATTCCAGTGGTTGAATTCGAATGCCAGTCGCCCGATCTGTGCCGATACCGTTGGGCGGACATCGTGCGGCACCGGGCTGAGATCGATTACCGTGATCTGCCGCTTGGGATCGCCCAGGCCGATGAAATCGCGCAGCAACTCCTCCAGGTCGTGCGACTTGGTGCGCCGCTTGGGGCGCAGCAGGAAGTCGTAGCGGGAGTCGTTGGACATCGCCTGGAAGCGCACCAGAAATTCATCGAACGCACCAAACAGGGGTCCCTTGGTCTTGCCGAAATCGACTTGCTGTTCGTTCGCCTGTTTGAAGTGCAGGTACAGCTCCTTCAGCGAGAAGTGCACCGGCGAGTCGACCGACAGGCGGTCGATGCCCAGGTCCTCGTTGTCCTTTCTGCGCAGGCCATGCAGCACCTCGCGCATGAACGAGATCTGCAACGAGGCGTTGGGATCGCTGCGATCGATCAGCAGGTCAACGAGCTCGGCATAGGTCAACAGCCAATACGGGATCTCGAGACTGCGCGCGTCGACGTGCCGCACCATGTCGCTAGGGAAGGCGCTGTGGAAGTGACCATTGGCGTCACGCCAGCCGTACTCGCCGTGCAGGTCGAGCAACACGATATGTGCCTTCGGCATCAGCTTCACGGTGCGCTGCAGCAGGCTGCTGACCGCCCAGGACTTGCCCGAGCCGGACTGCCCGAGGATCGCCAGGTGGCGGTTGAACAACAGGTTCGGATCGACGAATACGCGCAGTTCGGTGCGCTGGCTGAGCCGGCCGAGGTGCAGGCCGTAGCGACGCACCGAGTTGAACATCGCCTCCAGCTGGCGGCTCTCGGCCATGTAGACCGGTGTGTCCAGCGGCGGGTAGTGCCCCACGCCGCGGAAGAACTGGCCGTCAATGCTGACCTCGCCAAGCGGCAGGAGACGTATCAGCTGCACTGCATCGCCGCCACGCGGCTCCTCCCACACCCGGACCACCTGGCACAGGACCTGTTCCTGCTCACCGCGGGCGATCACATAAGAGCCGACCTGGCCGACCGTGACCTTTTCGGCGCCGATCTGGCGATACGGTTCGAAGCTCTCGTCTGGCCGCCCCAGCTGAGCGACGAAGTGCGCACCGGACACGCCCTTCAAAATTCCGAGAAAGCCGGGATCTAGGTCCTTCATATCCATACAATTCCTCAAGGTACGGAGGGATAGGAAATCCAATCGCACGGCGGCTGGGGTCAGGGGCAACGTAGCATCGAAGGAAGATTCCCTGCAAGGGCAAAGAGCGAACCATGGGGAGCGACGGAGCGGGCGCAAACCGCCGTTTGGGTGGGCGCCGGGCGGGCTTGCCGCGTGACTTGGCGGTGCTTGCTGGGGGCACGCTCACAGCGGGCGCAGGATGTGGCACGTCGCCTGCTCGCCCAGGCGACGGAAGGCGGCTACCACTGCACATGCCGGACGAAGACGTACTCTAGTTGCGGTTGGGCCGGGGCGTCCCAGTCGGGTAGGGCCTCGACGTGTGGGTCGTCCCCGGCGGGCGGCCCGGATCGGCGGGGTCTTTCCTTTAGGGGCAGACGAACTGGATACTGCCGTCCGCTGACCTCCCTACAGCGGACGCTCGCGTGGCGAGCGCGACTGACCGCTCTGGGGCGGCAAGAGACACGTCCGCCACCCCCGGGGACCCGTCCAGGGGTTCGCCGCGACCGACCGGAACCGGCCGGTTGCGGGAGCTGAAGCTATGCATACCGAGGTCTACAGTCGATACTGGCGTAGGTCGCAAGCGACCTGCGCTGCCCCCGTGATTCCCAGCTTCGAGACAGCCTCTGGCCAACGCGGCTGCGGAAGCAGCTTCGGTTAGGCATTGGCGCCCACGCTCTGTTAAGAAGCCTAACCCAGACACCACCGTGACCCGGTGCCTCCGTTGGGGCTCCTGCCCCTGATGTTGAGTCGGCTTCCAGGGTGATTCGCCATTGCCTGGCGGGCTGAAGTCCGGGGGACTCCCAACGCCGTGATGCCTACCTGCACCCTGGCCTGATACCGCACTTTCCAATCCAGACCCCCGAAATCCTCCTATGGCAAAGACCCTGACCAAGAAGAAACCGGCCAAGGGCGGCTAGCCGGACGCCGCCCAGCTCAAGGCGGTAGAACGGCTGATGGACGCTGGCGAGCATGCACGCGCCATCGAAAGGGCGCGGGCCTTGGTCCCGCGTTTCCCCGACCACGGCGGTGCCCGGCGGTTGCTGCTGGATGCCCTGATCCGCGGCGGTGTCCGCTCGGCGCCGCCGCTGGCCGCTTGCCAGTGGGCGTAGCGGCGGCCCAATAGCCTGCCGGCCCAGGAGGCGCTCCTGCACCTTGCCATCGAGAGTGGGCATCTCGTCCTTGCGGATCGCGTCGCGACCCGGATCCGGGATCTCGGCGGGACGATGCCGACCTGCCCCCTGGCCGCCAAGGACCGCGACAAGCTGCTGCTCCAGCCAGATGGGTCGCGGGCGACGTCGGCTTACATGGAGCGGTGCGACATCGGCAAGCTGCACCTCGCTGGTTGAGCGCGTGGGCTTCTTTACGGGGCATCCCCGAGAGGAGGCGCGGGCCTCCTACGTCGCGCTGAAGGCCGAGGTGAACCGACGCTTCTCCCCTCAGGAGCCTGCAACCACCGAACCTGCGATCACGCGCCTTACGCGGGCGGACTACCAAGGCGGCGAGCGGGTCACCTTCGAGGTGCTGCTGGCGAGCTTCGGCCTACAGGCAGACCCTGGGCTTTCGCGCCTGGCGGCTCTGGTGTACTACCTGGACATCGGTGGTCTCTCGGTGGCCGAGGCGGCCGGCCTGGAGGCCGTGCTGGCCGGGCTACGGGTGGCTTGTCCCGATGAAAACGCCCTGTTCGCGGCGGCGAGCCCAGTGCTGGACGTCCTTCACCTTCGCTTCTCGACGCCTGATACCTGACGGGCCTTTCCTTTAGACTTCCGCCCATACGACCGAGGTACCACCATGTCCGCAGTCCCCGAGGCCGTTGCCCCGCCCCATCCGGAGCACGAGCCTGTGCCCCAGGCGCCGCCGGCGCCAGTCTCCTTGTTCGAGGCATTTCTCTATTGGCTCAAGCTCGGCTTCGTGAGCTTTGGCGGCCCGGCGGGGCAGATCTCCATGATGCACACGGAGCTGGTCGAGCGCCGCCGCTGGATCAGCGAGCACCGTTTCCTGCATGCCCTGAACTACACCATGGTCTTGCCCGGACCAGAGGCGCAGCAGCTCGCGACCTACATTGGCTGGCTGATGCACGGCACCCTGGGGGGCATCTTGGCCGGGGTCCTGTTCGTGCTGCCGTCGCTCGGCATCCTGATCGCCCTGACGTGGGTCTATCTGGCCTATGGTGACGTCCCGGTGGTGGCCGGAATCCTCTACGGGATCAAGCCGGCGGTGACCGCCATCGTGGTCTTCGCCGCCTGGCGCATCGGCTTGCGGGCCCTGCGCAACGGCGTCCTGTGGGCTATCGCGGCGGCCGCCTTCGTGGGGATCTTCGCGCTGCATGTTCCCTTCCCGTATATCGTGTTGGCGGCAGGGATCATCGGTTACGTCGGCGGGCGCATCGCTCCCGACAAGTTCAAAACCGGGGGCGGTCACGGCGCCTCGAACAAGACCTATGGCCCGGCCCTGATCGACGACCATACCCCGGCGCCGGAGCACGCCGGCTTCTCCTGGCCGCGCACCCTGGTCTACAGCTTGATGGGCCTGGCCCTCTGGGGCCTGGTCGAGGGACTGCTCTACCTCAGCTACGGCTGGCAGGGACCGCTCACCCAGATGGGTTGGTTCTTCACCAAGGCGGCCCTGGTCACCTTCGGCGGGGCCTATGCCGTGTTGCCGTACGTGTATCAGGGCGGCGTGGAGGCTCACGGCTGGCTGACGGGCCAACAGATGATCGACGGCCTGGCGCTGGGGGAGACCACCCCCGGGCCGCTCATCATGGTGGTGGCCTTCGTCGGCTTCGTCGGGGGCTGGACCAAAGAGCTGTTCGGACCCGAGGCCCAGGTCCTGGCCGGCATCGCCGGGGCGAGCGTGGCGACCATCTTCACCTTCCTGCCGTCCTTCCTGTTCATCCTGGTGGGTGCCCCAATGGTCGAGGTGACCCGGCACGACCTGAAGTTCACCGCCCCGCTCACGGGCATCACCGCCGCCGTGGTCGGCGTGATCCTCAATCTGGCCGTGTTCTTCGCCTGGCATGTGCTGTGGCCCGAGGGCACAGAGTCCAACCCCTTCGCCGGGCGCTTTGAGTGGTTCGCGCTACTCGTCACCGGCGCCGCATTCCTTGCCCTGTGGCGCTACAAGATCGGCATCATCCCGGTGATCGCCGCCAGCGCCGCGGCCGGACTCGGGTACTCCCTGTTGGTCTGACGAGAAGAGGGCAAGTAGGACAGGTCGGATGCGCAATTGCTCGGGGGGCTGCGTGAACAGCTCCAGTCGGTCATCGTCGGCCAGACCAGGTTGCTCGATCGCCTGATCATCGCCTTGGTGGCGGGGGGACACGTGTTGCTCGATGGACCGCCGGGCCTGGCCAAGACCACGGCGGTGCATGCGCTCGCCAGCGGCGTCTCGGCCGGCTTCCAGCGCATCCAGTTCACCCCCGATCTGATGCCCGGCGACCTCACCGGCAGCGAGGTCTACGAGCCGGCCACCGGCACCTTCCGCTTCGTGCCTGGTCCCCTGTTCCACGAGATCGTGCTGGCGGACGAGATCAACCGCGCGCCGCCCAAGGTCCAGTCGGCCCTGCTGGAGGCCATGGCCGAGCACCAGGTGACGGTGGGCGGGCAGACCCGCCGTCTGCCGGAGCTGTTCATCGTGCTGGCCACCCAGAACCCGTTGGAACAGAGCGGTGCCTACCCCCTGCCGGAGGCTCAGCTCGATCGCTTCATGTTCCATGTCCTGCTGGACTATCCGAGCGTGGACGAAGAGGTGGAGATTGCGCGCCGCGCCCGCCGGGCCACCGAGGGACACGTCGAGGAGGTGATGCGCCGGGTGCTGGAGCCGCGCCGAATCCTGGACATGCGCCGACGCCTGAATGAGGTCTACATCGAGCCGACGGTGGAGCGTTATGCCGTGGAGCTGGTGGCCTCCACCCGTGACCCGGGCCGCTACCTGCCCCGGTGGCGGGGCCGGGTGCTGGCCGGTGCCTCGCCGCGTGGCTCCATTGCGCTATTGCGTTGGCGCCCCCGGAGGCGGTGGCCTGGAGTCCTTGGCTGTTGCTGACCCTGGCGGCGGTGCTGGGTGCCTGGTTGGCCTGGCGTAGCCGGGGCCGGATGCAATGGCCGCTACGCCGCTTGCGCCGACGCCTGCGGCGGCGGCGCATCGCCCCTCGCCAGGGCGCCCACGCATTGGCCGCCCTGCTGCGTCGGCACCACTCGCCGGCTGCGCCCCTGCTGCGGCGGCTGGACGCCATCCGTTTCTGCCGCGAGCCGCCGTCTCCGGAGCAAGTGCTGGCCCTTGTGGACCAGGCATTGCGAGGGCCTGGGGAGCGCCCGCGCGATGGTTGATTACGCCCTGCTCGCACCGGCCTGGCTGCTGGCCCTGCCCCTCGCCTGGTGGCTGCCCTGGTGGATGGGTCGGCGCGGCCGACGCCTGACGCGCCTGTTCGCGCCCTTGGCGGTGCGACTCCCCGCGGCCGACGAGTCCGTCCCAACGGCCAGGTCGAACCATGTGGAGCCCGCGCGCTGGCTGCTTCTTCCCGTGCTGGGCTTGCTGTTGTTGGCCCTGGCCGAACCGGTCCGCTACGGGGCCACGCTGACACAGCGGCCGGCACCCCTGGACCTGGTGTTGCTGATGGACGTGTCGATCAGCATGGGTCTGCGGGACTACCGGGTCGACGGCGAGCCAGTCGACCGTCTGAGCGTGGCCAAGGGGCTGCTGGACCGATTCGTGACCGACTTTGGCGGCGAGCGGGTGGGTCTGGTCGTGGTGGGTACCCCATCGGCGATCTGGGCGCCGCTCACCGCCGATCTTGCTCTGATCCGCCATCTGTTAGGGCGGCTGGAGCTGACGATGGCCGGGCGCAACGCCGCCATCGGCGACGCCCTGGCGCTGGTCGCCGACCGCTTCGGCGGCGAGGATCGGCGTCCGGCTGTGGCCGTGTTGATTAGCGACGGCTCGGCGCCTCTTGGGCGACTGTCACCCACCCAGGTAGCGGCCCTTCTCCAGGCGGCCGGCGTGACCCTGTACAGCATCGCCCTCGGCGGCATCGACTCGGTCGCCACCGAGCGGGAGCGCGGCGGCCTGATCTTCGCGCCGGCGGACCTGGCCCTGTTGGAGGAGATCGCCGTGCAGACCGGGGGTCGTCTGTTCCGCGCCGTGGACGCCGGCGGCAGCCGGCGCGCTGCCGGGCTGGGGGTGCTGCGGACCTGGAACGATGCGCCGGGACGCCCGCCCCTGGGCCTGCTGGTCTTCGCCGGAAAAGCACACCTGTTCTTCCCGCCCAGCGCGGACCGGCCGGCGGTAGCCCATTTCCTGGACCAGTTGCCGGGACTCGACCTGCCGACCCTGGGCAACGACCTGGCTGGCGCCCTGGATCTGGCCGGGGGGCTGCTCGGGGAGATTGCCGGACCGCGCGCCCTGGTCGTACTCAGCGACGGCGATCTGGACGGTCCGGCCCGCACAGGGTCCGAAGCGGCGGCGAGTCGGCTGCGGGAGCGGTTTGCCGTGGATCTCAGCGTCGTCGGTCTTGGCGGCACCACCGCCACCGCCGTCCCCGATCCGGCACAGGGTTGGCTCAGGGTGGAAGGGCGGCCTGTGGTGTCGCGCCTGGAGACGAGCTGGCTCGAGGATCTGGCCCAGGTGGGTGACGGCCACTATCTGACCGCCTCCGTGGAGGGTGGGATCGCGCTCGACGAGGTCTGGCGGGCGCCGGCGCCGCGCATCGCAGACGCGGACGGGGTGCTGTGGCGGGAGCTATACCCCTGGGCGCTGATACCGGCGTTGCTGCTGCTGGGGCTGGGGCTGACGGGGCGGCTGCCGCACCTGGCCCTGGCGATGGTCGTGGCCGGCCTGGGCGGCACCATGGCGCCGGTGCCCGGACGAGCGGCAGAGGGTGCCGCGGCCTTCGCGGCCTTGGCCCGGGGCGACTCCGAGGTGGCCCGCGGGCTCTACCGTTCCGTGCCGGGTTATGCCGGGCGCTTCGGCGAGGGGGTGGCCTGCTTCCGCCTGCGCGAGTGGCCCTGCGCCGCCGAGGCATTCGCCACCGCGGCCTGGCTGGCCGATGACGACACGCAGCGCGGGCGGGCCGCTTACAACCTGGCTGCCACGCGCTATCGCCAAGGCGACTACACGGCCGCTGCGCGTCTGTACCGTGACGCTCAGGCGCACGGCCTCGACCAGCCCGGTCTGAAACCCATGATCGACCTCAGCGATGTCCTGGCGGGGCAGGTCGAGGCCCTCCGTGAGCAGCAGGCGGGCGCACTGCAACGGGCACGCGCCGGGACGCGGGTGCAAGAGGCCGGGCGGGAGAACGACCTGGCCGCGGGGCGCGAGCTGGATCTGGCGCCGCCGCCCCCACCGCCGCTGCCCCAGGGAATGGCCCGCGGCGCTTTCGATGAGCTGGTCGCCCGTGGTCTGGATCAAGCGCGGCTCGCCGGGTCGGACGCGGCACAGGCGAATGCAGGGCGCGCCTGGTTCGGCGGTGAGGACGTGGCGGCCGAGCGCAGCGGCACCCAGCTCTGGCAGCGCCTGTTCGAGATCGAGGAGGGTTTTCCCGCCCCGGTTGCGGCGCCGCGACCCAGGCCGGAGCAGCGGCCATGGTGAGGCCATTCGCCTGCGCCGCGTGGCTGCTGCTGCCCTGGGGGACACACACCGGGGCAGGGGAGCTGCGGCTTGCCTTCGACAAGACCGAGGTCGAATGGGGCAAGCCCTTGCGCGGCCAGGTCATCTACCGGGGTTCCGCTGCCACCGATAGCATCGATCTGGCCCCCTGGCAGGCCCAATTCCACCTGGAGACCGGATACAGCGAAGGTTGGAAGGACGAGACCGGCGCGATGCTGCGCCGGGAGTCCGTCCGCCTCTATGCCCGCGCCCCCGGCGACCAGCAACTGCCCGCCTTGACCCACGCCGGGACCCGCAGTCAACCACTCGATGTCCAGGTCCTGCCGCCGCGTCCTGAAGGCAGGGATATCCAGCTAAGCCGCGTGGTGTCCGCCGAGCGCATCAGCGCCGGGCAGCAGCTCACCATCCGCGTTCGATTGGTGACCGCCGACCCCCGGGCACGGGTCGAGATCGACCCCTTGGAAGCCACCACCGGCGCGGTCTCCCAGCTGCTGACCACAAAGCGTGACACCCTGCCGGACGACGGCGGGGTCGTCCACCAACTCGGTTGGAGCCTGCACCTGAGCGCCCCCGGTCACCATGTTCTGGAACTGCCACCGGTGCGTTACCTGCTGTTCGGGCAAACTCTGCACAAGTTCTATCTGCCCCTGCTGGACATCCAGGTGGATGCCCTGCCGGACTATGTTCCGCTCACCGTGCCGGTCGGCGGTGTCGCCCTGCGCAGCGCCATCGAAGCGCAGGACGGCACACGCGGCTGGCGCGTTACCCTGGAGACTGACGGCCTGCTGCCGGTAGGCCTTCCGGCGCTGGAAAGCGCCCTGGCGGGGCTGGCTGACGTAGCGCCGGAGCAGGTGCACAAGCTGCAACGCCAGGAGGTACGAGAGGATGGTGTCTACCAGCTACTGGAACTCCATGTCCCCCTGCCACCTTGGCTCGGACGCCTGGCGGACGCGCCCGAGCTGTCGCTGCAATGGTTCGATCCGGCAGCCCGGCGTGTTCAGCGCTTGCGCCACCACCTGCCGCAGGAGTGGGGTGCCCCGCCCTGGTTCACCGTTGCCATGGCCCTGCCGGGGGTGGGTCTAGTCGCGCTGGTGGCGCCTTTGTTCTGGCGGACCTGGCGCCGCCGCAGGGTGCGGCGCGAGCTGGTCGCGGCGGTGCTGGCCGCTCCCGACGCCCACGCCTTGCGCCGACTGCTTTTGGCGGCCACTGGCTGCCGTACTCTGGCCGAGTGGGTCGGTCATCGGAGCGGCCAGCGGATGGCGAGCGCGGCGGCGCGGCTCAACGCGGCCTGCTTCGGCCGCAGCGGGGGCGACCTGGAGGCGTTCAAGGGCGAGATTGCCGGCCTGCCGCGGCTCGACGCATTCCCCGATTAGGCTCCCCTGTTTCGGTTGTTTCTGAATCGATCCTTAACGCGGACATAGCCAATCCGAAACGGTCGCTTGGTCGCGAGTCTTCAGCCTCGATGGGTTGGGGTGGAACAAGGCCGCGCTCGATCGCTGGGAGGTAGGCGATTTCCGTCAATTCTCATACCATCCTGCTTGTCTTTTCGCCCGGCTTCGGCGTCGCGACAACAGTTGCAGCGTGCGACGATGCGCCTGCTGTCACTCCGTGAGGCCGAACGAAAATCCGGCGCAATCCGGCATGAGCATCTCCGGCAATCGCCTTAGAAGACGAGCACCTGGTTCGCCGCCAGGGTCGCGGCTGCCAGCTCATCCAAGGTGCTGCGCCGGGCCCCTTCCACCAGCTCGGCATCGGCGATGCCGCGGGCGTCCATGCAGGTCCCGCACAGCAGGACCTCGCCGGAGCGGGTGATCGACTTGGTCATCAGCTCCAGGTTGTAGTACCCCTGCGGGACCTTCTGGCCGGCCTTGGCGCAGGCCACGGCATCGGCCATGAGGAAGACGGTGACCTGGGCCCCCTTGCCGGCGAGGGCCTTGGCCAGGCGCAGGCCGTTGAAGCTGCGCTCGGTGCCGTAGGGCGGATCATTGAGGATGAGCAGGGTCTTCATGGGCGGTTACTCCGGTTGGATGGGGTTACGTTCCACGGGCCAGCCCTGGTCGATCCAGGCGGTCATGCCGCCCTGGACGACATGGATCTGGGCAAAACCGCGTTCGGCCAGGAGGACCGCTGCCTTGGCGGAGCGGCGGTCGGTACGGCAGACCAGGGCGATGGGGCGTTCCGGGTCGTCGCCCAAGCCGGCAAGGCGCTCGGCCAGGTCTTCCAGGGGTAGATTGAGCGCCCCGCGGATGTGCCCCTGCTCGCCGTCGAAGTCCGCGGCGGTGCGTACGTCCAGCACCAACAGGGGCCCGCCCTCGTCCAGGCTGGCCTTGAGCCCGGTCACCTGCATCATGGGTCCCTCGCGCAGCCGGGCGATGAGCCGCGGCAGGAAGGCCATGCCGGCCAGCAGGGCCAGGGCGATCAGGCCCTTTTGGATTAGCCCCTCTCCGCCGGCCGCCGCCTCGCGCCCGGCGTAACCGAGCCAGGTATAGGCCAGGGCCCCGGGCAACATGCAGACGTAGGTCGCAACCAGGTAGTGCAGGAAGGGGATACGGGTGAGCCCCAGGGCGAAGTTGAGCAGGTTGAAGGGGAAGATGGGCATCAGCCGGGTGAAGGCGACGAAGCGCCAGCCCTCGGCCTCCACCCCCTGCACCAGGCGTTTGCCGATCCCGCCGGACCGGGTCTGCACCCAGTCGGCCGCAAGATAACGGGCGATCAGGAAGGCGAGCGCCGCCCCGAGGGTGGCCGCGGTCAGGTTGTAGAGGGTCCCCCAGGCCGGTCCGAACAGGGCACCGCCGGCCAGGGTCAGGAGCGAGCCCGGCAGGAACAGGATTGTGGCTAGGGCATAGATGGCCATGAAGACCAGGGGCCCCGCCGCCCCGGCGGAGGCAACCCAGGCCGTCAGGGCTGCGGCGTCCAGGTGCTCGCGGTAGGCCACTGCCAGGACGATTCCGGCGGTGAGGGCCAGTGCCAGCAGCAGACGTGGCAGAGCCTTCACGACCGCCTCTCCGGTTCGGTCCAGGTCCGACGGTTGATGGCATACTCCGAAACCGCACCCCGGAAGGGCAGCGCCAGCATGCCCGGTAGCCGGGCCACCTCCCGCGGGTCGCGGTGTTCGTCGATACCGATGGTCATGTCCAGGTGCCCGGCGCGGGGCGCCTCGCGGTAGGTGCCGAAGAGCCGGTCCCACCAGGTGAGGTTGAAACCGAAGTTGGAGTTGGTCTCATCGGCCTCCACCGAGTGGTGGACCCGATGCATGTCCGGCGTGACGAAGACCCAGCGCAGCCAGCGGTCCACCCTGGCTGGCAGCCCAACATTGCCGTGATTGAACATGGCCATGCCGTTCAGGATGACTTCGAAGAGGATCACCGCCACCACCGGGGGTCCCAACACCAGAATGACCGCGAATTTGATCAGCATGGACAGGCCGATTTCCAGCGGATGGAAGCGCGCCCCTGTGGTCAGGTCGTAATCCAGGTCCGCGTGGTGCACCCGGTGCAACCGCCACAGGGCTGGCACCGCGTGGACCAGGACGTGCTGCACCCAGATGGCCAGGTCCATGGCGATCACGGCCAGCGGTACGGCCACCCAGGGCGAGACCTGGTAGTGATTGATGAGCCCCCAGCCTTGGGCTGCGGCCGTCGCCGCCAGCCCTACGGCCGCAGCGGGGAAGAGCAGGCGCAGCAGGATGGTGTTGAGCGCCACCAGACCTAAGTTGCTCGCCCAACGCAGGGCCTTGGAGACCGTCAGTGCCCGTCGTGGGGCGCGCACCTCCCACAGGGCCATGAGGGCAAAGATGCTGAAGAAGGCGCCGAGGCGGATGCCCACCTCGTGGGTCTGGATGAATGGGTCCAAGGTAGCTCTGGCTCCGGCCGAGTGTCCGGCTGCTGGGGTGTCGTGGCTCGATACTGGCAGATCTGCGGCATACATTCAACCGATAAGTTGAATAATGCCTGCCATCCTAATCTTGCCTCAGCCAAGCCCCTCGGTCGTCGGGCCGGGAGAGCCTGGCCAGTCCTGAAAAATCAAGGTTTCAGAGTCACCGAGCCCCGAGCAGGCGCTGACAGATTGGGCAAGTATTCGCGACGAAAGCCGGCTCCGACGGATACTTGCCCAGTCTCTGAGGGCCGTAGCCTCGGCGCACACTTGGGGGTCCACCGGCTCCTAGGGCGCCCCCTTTGCCGCATGCGCGGACCGCAGCCGAAGCGCGTTCGCGATGACGGACACGGAGCTGAAGCTCATCGCAGCCGCGGCGATCATGGGCGAGAGCAGGAGGCCGAATGCCGGGTAGAGGACACCGGCCGCCACAGGGACACCCAGGGCGTTGTAGACGAAGGCGAAGAACAGGTTTTGGCGGATGTTGCGCATCACCGCTCGGCTCAGGCGCCGGGCGCGGACGATGCCGCGCAGGTCGCCCTTGACCAGGGTCACTCCGGCGCTCTCCATGGCCACATCGGTACCGGTGCCCATGGCGATCCCGACGTCGGCCTGCGCCAGGGCCGGGGCGTCGTTGATGCCGTCGCCGGCCATGGCAACCCGGTGACCCTCCGCCTGTAACCTCTTGACGATCTCGGCCTTGCGGTCCGGGAGGACCTCGGCCTCGATTCGGTCGATGCCCAGCGCACGGGCCACGGCACCGGCCGTCGTCGCGCTGTCACCTGTCAGCATCACCACCGTGAGGCCCTCGGCATGCAGCGCCTGGATCGCCTCCGGGGTCGTCTCCTTGATCGGATCGGAGACCCCGATCAGACCCGCGGCTCGACCGTCCACGGCGATGAACATGACCGTCTGGCCTTGTGCCCGACCCATCTCCGCCCGGGTATCGAGCCTGCCCGGTGCGATCCCCATCGATGCGAGAAACTTGCTGGTCCCGAGGGCTACCTTGCGGCCCTCGATGATGCCGGTCACTCCCTGGCCCGTCACCGACTCGAACGCCTCGGTGCCGGCCAGGACGAGACCCTTCTCCTCGGCACCACGCTGATCGCTCGGCACGCATCAGCAGGCTGCCGGTGCCGTTCAGGGTGGCTCCGATCAGTCGGTCACCGGCGCCTTCCAGGGGATGGAGCACGATGGACTCGTCCAGGGTACTGCGCCCGTCGGTGACGATGCCGTCCACCGGGACCTTGTCCCCGGGTCGCACCCTCAGCATGTCCCCCGGCTTGACATCGTTCAGGCCCACATCCGCCTCCGACCCGTCATCACGGACCAGGCGCGCGGTATTGGGGGACAGCCCCAGCAGCAACTTGATCGCCGCATTGGTGCTGCTTCGGGCGCGCAGCTCCAGCACCTGTCCGAGCAGGACCAAGGCGGTGATCACCGCCGCTGCCTCGAAATAGACGGGGACGGTCCCACCCGCCATGCGCATGACCTCTGGAAAGCGCTGCGGCAGCAACAGGGCGGCGACGCTGTAGGTCCAGGCGACGCCTACACCCAACCCGATCAGGGTGAACATGTTGAGGTTCATGGTCTGGAGCGACCGCCAGCCGCGGACGAAGAAGGGCCAGCCGCCCCAAAGTACGACTGGCGTGGCCAGGGCGAACTGGAGCCACTGTACCGAGTGCATTGTCAGTCCTGCGGGTAGCCAGGAGGGCGCCAGATCCGCCACCATGGCAAGCATGAAGAGCGGCAGGGACAGCGTCGTGCTGACCCAGAAACGCCGAGTCATGTCGATAAGCTCTTCGTTCTTCTCCTCGGCGGCGACGGTGCGCGGCTCCAGGGCCATACCGCACTTGGGGCAGGCCCCGGGCCCGTCCCGCAGGATCTCAGGGTGCATCGGGCAGGTGTATTCGACGCGGGTTTCGGCCTGGAGCGGGGTCTCGGGCTCCAGAGCCATACCGCACTTCGGGCAGGTGCCTGGGTTCCCCTCGTGGATTTCCGGGTGCATCGGGCAGGTGTACCCGGTGCCCGGCGGGACCGGGCCCGCCGGCCCGGGCGCGGAGTCCAGGTAGCGTTGCGGGTCGGCCTCGAACTTGGCTAAACAATTGGCGCCACAGAACCGGACCACGTGCCCGGCATGGGTCGTCTCATGCGCAGCGGTCGCGCCGACCGTCATGTCGCATACCGGGTCCCGACTCTCTTCTGCGATGCGGGGACGATTCGGGTGCTCGCGACGATGCCCCCTGTTGGTGTGTTCTGCATCGTTCATGACGATTCCCTTGGTTCGGGCCCGATCTCCTGGCGCGGTGTGGATGGCGGCAGCACGAGTGCAGGCGACCGAGCTGAGGTCGCCTGCGGTGCGTCGACGGGAACGGGTTGGCAGGCTAGTCGTCCGTCCCGGTGACCAGATCCGGATTCCCAAGGCCAAGCTCGCGATAGACGTTGAATCTGTCGCCGATGCCTGGTTGCACGGCGAGGAATTGTTCGGCGGCCCCAGCCTTGCCTGTCGTGGTAACCAGATCCGGATTATCGGGGCCAAGTCCGCCATGGACACCGATTGGGTTGGCGGCGGGCGACGGGACCACGGTCACGCGGGCCGCGGCTGGGCTCGATCCGTTGAGATCCGAGTTGGCCTTGGCGAAGTCACCGTAGAAGTGATCGGCGCTGACACTGGCACTGGCGGCGAAAAGGGCTGCGGCGATGACGGCGAATTGTGCTTTCATGGGGTATCTCCAAAGATGATGAATCGACTGGTGTTCAAGCCGATGTTGCCTCGCTTCCGAGGGAGCGGTTTGCAAACATCCTGCTGACGGTTAAGAGTCTGGCCTGCGGAACCCAACAGGGTTCTGACCGCGCGATGACAAAGCTGTCATCTGCCGCAAACCACGCCTTCGGCGCAGCATCGAGCGGTCGCCGGTCCTCTTGCACAAGGGTGAAACGATGAAGGTGCTGATCGTCGAGGACGAGCCCAAGACGGGCGATTACCTGAAGCAGGGACTGACCGAGGCGGGCTTCGTGACGGACCTGACCCGGGACGGCTGGGACGGTCTGCACCTGGCAACCGGCGGTGGCTACGACCTCGTCATCCTGGACGTGATGCTCCCCGGGCTGACCGGTTGGCAGGTGCTGGAGGGGCTGCGCCGCGCCGGGCATGACTTGCCGGTGCTGTTCCTGACCGCCCGCGATCAAGTGGACGACCGCGTGAAGGGCCTGGAACTGGGCGCCGACGACTACCTGGTGAAGCCCTTCGCCTTCGCCGAGCTGCTGGCCCGGGTGCGTACCCTGCTCAGGCGCGGCAGGACAGCGACGGAGCCGACTCGGCTCGTCGTGGCCGACCTGGAGATCGACCTCCTGCGGCGCCGGGTCCTGCGCGCCGGCCGACGGATCGACCTCACCGCCAAGGAGTTCGCCCTGCTGGAATTCTTCGTCCGACGCCGCGGCGAGGTGCTGCCCCGCACCCTGATCGCGGCCTCCGTGTGGGACATGAATTTCGACAGCGATACCAACGTGGTGGACGTCGCCGTGCGCCGTCTGCGCGCCAAGGTGGACGAGGGGTTCGAGACCAAGTTGATCCAGACCGTGCGCGGCATGGGCTACGTGCTGGAGGAGGCGGAGTGAGGACCCTCACCCCCCCCGGCCCCCCTCGCCCCAATAGGGGCGAGGGGGGAGGATCGAGCCGGCATCCTGCCGGAGTGGGGTCAGAATTGGCGCCCTCCCTGACCGCACGCCTGACCCTGCTGTTCGCCGTTTGCGCGGCGTCGGTGCTGCTGGGGTTGGGTTGGGTGGTGACGGGTTCGGTGGAGCATCACTTCCTTGAACTGGATCGGCACGAGATCGAGGGCAAGCTCGCCCTGGTGCGCAATCTCCTGGCCGAGGCGGACACTCCAGAGGCCCTGGCAGAGCTACCCCGCCGACTCGATGCCGCCCTGGTGGGCCATCCGGACCTGTCGGTCAGCGTGCAGGCCCCGGACGGGACAATCCGCTTCGCCACCCAGGGCGAGCATGTCCCCGACGCTCTGCCGCGAGACGCCGGCTTGGCCGGGGGCCAGGTGGTCGCGTGGGAGGAAGGTGAGCGGTGGTTCCGAGGTCTGACGGCAGTCGCCCCGACCGCGCCGGCGCCGGCACAACCCAATACCGTCATAATCGCCCTGGACATCAGCCATCACCGGCTGTTCATGACCGGTTTCCGCCGTACCCTGGGGATGACCACGGCCCTGGCCGTGCTCGTCACGGCGGCCCTGGGCTGGGCGGCCACCCGTGCGGGGTTGCGCCCGCTCCGACGCCTGACCGGGCTGGTCGCCGGCCTCGGGGCGAGTCGGCTCGGTGCGCGCCTGCCCGAGGACCGGGTGCCGACCGAGATCGAGACCCTGGTGGTGGCGTTCAACGCCATGCTCGCCCGTCTGGAAGACAGCTTCCGGCGCCTGTCGGAGTTCTCCTCGGATATCGCCCACGAGCTGCGCACGCCCGTCAGCAATCTGATGCTCCAGACCCAGGTGGCGCTAACGGGTGCGCGCGACACCGAGCAGTACCGGGAGGCCCTCTACGCGAACCTGGAAGAGTACGAGCGCATGGCCCAGATGATCGGCGACATGCTGTTTCGCCGCGACGAGGTCGACCGTGTTGCTAAAGGTGCCGAATACCAGCGTGTCGAAGGATCGAGCGGTTGCTGGGTCCTCTTGGACAAGGGTGAAACGATGAAGGTGCTGATCGTCGAAGACGAACCCAAGACGGGCGAATACCTGCGCCAGGGCCTGCGCGAGGCGGGCTTCGTGGTGGACCTGACCCGGGCGGCAACGACGGCCTGCACCTGGCGCCGGAGCTGGCACGACCTGGTGATCCTGGACGTGATGCTGCCGGAGCTCGACGGCTGGCAGGTGCTGAAAGGCCTGCGCAGCATGGGGCGCAGATGCCGGTGCTGTTTCTGACCGCGCGCGATCAGGTGGAAGACCGGGTGCACGGCCTGGAGCTGGGCGCCGACGACTACCTGGTCAAGCCCTTTTCGTTCGCCGAGTTGCTGGCGCGGGTGCGTACCTGCTGCGCGCGGCGCGCCCCGGAGCCGACTCGCCTGCGTCTTGGCCGACCTGGAGCTCGACCTGCTGCGGCGGCGGGTCACTGCGTGCCGGTCGCCGCATCGACCTCACCGCCAAGGAGTTTGGCCTGCTGGAGCTGTTGGTGCGGCGCCGCGGCGAGGTGCTGCCGCGCTCGCTGATCGCCTCCCAGGTGTGGGACATGAATTTCGACAGCGACACCAACGTGATCGACGTGGCGGTGCGCCGCCTGCGCGCCAAGGTGGACGAAGGCTTTGAGCCGAGTTGATCCAGACCGTGCGCGGCATGGGCTACGTGCTGGAGGAGGCGGAGTGAGGACCCTCCCCCCCGGCCCCTCTCGCCCCGATAGGGGCGAGGGGGGAGGATCGAGCCGGCATCCTGCCGGAGTGGGGTCAGAATTGGCGCCCTCCCTGACCGTACGCCTGACCCTGCTGTTCGCCGTTAGCGCGGCGTCGGTGTTGCTGGGATTGGGTTGGGTGGTGACCGGTTCGGTGGAGCATCACTTCCTAGAACTGGATCGGCACGAGATCGAGGGCAAGCTCGCCCTGGTGCGCAATCTCCTGGCCGAGGCGGACACTCCAGAGGCCCTGGCAGAGCTACCCCGCCGACTCGATGCCGCCCTGGTGGGCCATCCGGACCTGTCGGTCAGCGTGCAGGCCCCGGACGGGACAATCCGCTTCGCCACCCAGGGCGAGCATGTCCCCGACGCTCTGCCGCGAGACGCCGGCTTGGCCGGGGGCCAGGTGGTCGCGTGGGAGGAAGGTGAGCGGTGGTTCCGAGGTCTGACGGCAGTCGCCCCGACCGCGCCGGCGCCGGCACAACCCAATACCGTCATAATCTCCCTGGACATCAGCCATCACCGGCTGTTCATGACCGGTTTCCGCCGTACCCTGGGGATGACCACGGCCCTGGCCGTGCTCGTCACGGCGGCCCTGGGCTGGGCGGCCACCCGTGCGGGGTTGCGCCCGCTCCGACGCCTGACCGGGCTGGTCGCCGGCCTCGGGGCGAGTCGGCTCGGTGCGCGCCTGCCCGAGGACCGGGTGCCGACCGAGATCGAGACCCTGGTGGTGGCGTTCAACGCCATGCTCGCCCGTCTGGAAGACAGCTTCCGGCGCCTGTCGGAGTTCTCCTCGGATATCGCCCACGAGCTGCGCACGCCCGTCAGCAATCTGATGCTCCAGACCCAGGTGGCGCTAACGGGTGCGCGCGACACCGAGCAGTACCGGGAGGCCCTCTACTCACGCCCTCGGCGCGGCGTCGAGCCGTGCCGGGTGTCTTTCGCGAGGGGAAAACGAGGGACCTGGAAGCTTGTTGGAGTTAGTGGCCCAGGGGCGAAACCCCGATGAGCCACAGGTGGAGCCCGCCGATGAAGGCCACATAAAGCGCCAGACCCGCGACCAGTGCGATCCAATCGTTCGCCTTGCCCGCCGGGGCGCTCGGCACTGGGGGCATGGTGCGGCGCTTGAGCGAGACGCGGTCGGCGACAGCCCAGGCCAGGAGGGCGCCGAACAGGACCACGTCGGCCAGGTTACCGTTGGCGAGCAGGTGGGCGAGGGCCCACAGTTTGACTGCCGTCAGCATCGGGTGTTTGACCGTAGCGGAAATGCGCCCCGGCAGGTAGGTGGCGAGCAGGAGCGGGAAGATCGGCACCAGTAGCAACAGGGCCATGTGTCGGGTCCAGATCGGTGGTGCATAAAGCCCTACCGGGTCCAGCCGGCTTTGACCATAGCCCCATGCCATGAGGACGAAGCCCACCAGACTGATCAGGGCGTAGAGCCCCCGCCAGGGCATGAGTCCGAGGCGCGCGACCATGCGCTCCCGCCAGGTGGGGGCCAGGATGCCTACCGAGTGCACGCCGAGGAACAGGGCCAGGCCGAGGATCAGAAGGTTCATGAGATTGTCCGTTAGTGGTTAGCGGTGGCTGGGGGGGTCTTGGAGTGGCTCGATACGCACCTGGGCGCCGAGCCGCAGCCCGTGGCGGTCGGCGAACCCGCCGGGGACCTCCAGGACGTATTGGGCAGGGGCCCCTGAACGCAGGCGCCGATCCGACAGGGGTTCGGCGTCGCGGATCAGGGCGATCAGGCGTAGCCCCGGGTCGAGGAACAGCAGGTCCAGGGATCCCGGAGTGTTGCGCATCCAAAAGACCCGTGGGGCGGACTCGGGGAAGACGAACAGCATGCCCTGGCCGTCGTCCGCCAGGCGCCGGTGCATGAGGCCGACGCTCTGCTCGTGAGGGTCATCGGCGATCTCCACCGCGACCCGAATCGGGGTGGCGTCGGCCGCAGAGTCAGGCGTCGGCAGGATCTCCAGCACCGCGTCCCGGCGCAGGTCAGATGCGGCCTCGGGCGGCTGGCCTTGGCTGCATGCGACGCCGCAGAGCAGGGCTAGGCCGGCAAGTGAGATCAGCCGCGTGGCCGGGGTGCCGCGCATCGGGATTAGCCCCGCTTGTCCGGATCACCGGCCAGGCTGTCCTCGTCCTCCAGCCGGCCGTCCAGGTAGTACCAGCGTCCCTCGTGGCGCTGGAAGCGACCGAGCTCGCGCAGTCGATGGGCACGTCCACCTTCCTTGTAGCGGGCGATGAATTCCACCTTGCCCTTGTTGTCGGCGGGCCGACCGGCCTCGGTGTGCAGGATCTTGAGCCCGATCCACTGCACCGGATCGCCCAGATCCAGTTCTTTACGACGGGTGGTCGGGTGCCAGGTGGCCGTCAGATAGGCGGCATCCATGCGCGTGTAAGCGGTGTAGCGGGAGCGCATCAGGGCCTCTGCGGTCTCCGGCAGCGTCGTACCATCGAGCAAGGGGCCGCAGCAGTCCGCATAGGGGCGACCTGAGCCGCAGGGGCAGGCGGTGGATTCGGGCATCTGGGGTCTCTCCGGTCGGATGCGGGGGTCAGAGGTGGCGCGGGTTAAGGCAGCGACTCAGGGACGGGGTCAGGGCAGGGTCCACAAGGGGCCTTCCTGCATGGCGGCGATCTGCTCGCGCAGCTCGAGGATGCGATCCTGCCAATAGCGCTGTTCGTTGAACCAGGGGAAGGCGGCGGGGAAGGCAGGGTCGTCCCAGCGCCGGGCGATCCAGGCCGAGTAGTGGATCAGGCGCAGGGTGCGCAGGGCCTCCACCAGGTGCAGCTCGCGCAGGTCGAACTCCTGGAAGTCCTCATAGCCGGCCAGCACATGGCCGAGCTGGATGGACATCTCCTCGCGCTCCCCGGACAGCAACATCCAGAGATCCTGAACCGCCGGGCCCATGCGGGCATCGTCGAAGTCCACGAAGTGAGGACCGGCGTCGGTCCAGTGCATATTGCCCCGGTGGCAGTCCCCGTGCAGGCGCAGGTGCGCGACCTCCCCGGCGCGGGCGAAGCAGGCGTGCACGCCCTCCAGTGCCTGGTCGATGACGCTGCTGTAGGCGGGCAGCAGATCCTCCGGAATCCAGCCGTTACCGAGCAGGAAGGCGCGGGGTTCGTCGCCGAAGCTGGCAATGTCCAGCGTCGGGCGAGAGCGAAAGGGCGTCACCGCCCCAAGGGCGTGGATGCGCCCGATGAAGCGCCCGATCCACTCCAGGACGGCGGGGTCGCCGAGCTCCGGGGTGCGCCCGCCACGGCAGGGCCACAGGCCGAAGCGAAAGCCGCCGAAGGTGTGCAGGGTTCGCTCGGCGATGATCAGGGGCGCTATGGCGGGAATCTCCAGGTCTGCCAGTTCCTGGGTGAAGGCGTGCTCCTCATGGATCTGCGCGTCCGACCAGCGATTCGGTCGGTAGAACTTGGCGACCACCGGGGCGGCGTCTTCCAGTCCGACCTGATAGACCCGGTTCTCGTAGCTGTTCAGGGCGAGCAGATGCCCGTCCGCCGGCAGCCCAAGGGACTCCACGGCATCCAGGACCAGATCCGGACTCAGGGTCGCGTAGGGTGTGGGGTGCTCGCTCATGGGGCGATTGTACTCCGGGACCACCCCTTCGGTTCCGGCAGCCTGATGGACGACACCCACTGGTTAGCGAAACGCTGAAGAAAGCGTTTCCCGTGCGGGCCAAGGATGGCCCGTCATTTTCAACGGCGCTAAGCCTTTGAAAATGGGGCACCCCACCAATCGCGCATCGGGGGGCGCTAGCTGATTAAAGCCAGGGACGGCTTTAATCAGCATCTCTTTAGCCGTCGCGAGCCACCCTGAACCCCAGCATATCGATGCGGGTGTTTGGGGCGAACCGGTGGCGGGCCTGGCTGCGCATCGATGCGGCAGGTCTGTTGAAGGCTCCTCCGCGGGCGACTCGCGATTGGCAATCCACGGCGGTGCGGGCCCGGGCGTCGGTCGGGGCATCGGTGTAGTCTGGGAGCCAACAGTCCGCGACCCATTCCATGACATTGCCTGCGGTGTCGTAGAGACCGTAGGGGTTTGCCGGCAGGCTGGCCACTGGGGCGGTCATACGGTTGTCCCAGGGGCTGCCGCAGTCGAAGCAGACGGCATTGCCGGTGCCTTTTTCGATGCCCCACCAGTAGTTCCATTCGGTGCCGCCACGGGCCGCGTACTCCCACTCGGCCTCGGTGGGTAGGCGGTAGCGATGCCCGGTTTGCCGAGACAACCACTGGGCGTAGGCCCTGGCGTCGCCCCAACCGACGCCGATCACGGGCCGCTCACCGCGACCCCAACCAAGGTCCCCGGGCATCGGCGCCCCGGTGGCTCGGGCGAAGCGGTCATAGTCAGCGAAGGTCACCTCGGTGGTGGAGATCAGGAACTGGTCGACATGGACTTCATGGGTGGGCACCTCGCTGGGGGCCGTGGTCAGAGACGTACTCCCCATGGTGAAGGTGTCGGGGCCAACCCTGACTAGATCCGGGCCCAAGCCGCCACCGAGCAACCGGTCGCGTACAAGCGCGGGTTGGGCGTGCTGCGGCGTTGCGGGGAGAGAGCTCGGGGCCATGCGTGGGGGAGTGTTCTCGAACGCCGCCATGTCCAAGGCCGGCTCCCCGGTTGGCGAAGAGGCGGGGACCAAGGCGGAGCGCTGCGCCTTGGAGTTGGGATTTGGCGTGGCCCAAAGGAAGTATCCCAGGACCGGTACCAGAAGCCACAGGATGATCGAAGATCTTGGTGTAGCAAGCAATCCCCTGTTCTGGTAAAGCGCCTGGGGCGGTCCGGCCGGCTCCGTCGCTGACGGTTGGTCCCGAATGGCAGGGTCCATCGCGTCGGGATTTGCGGGTCGGGGGCTCGGTTCGGGTTCTGCGGGCGCGGCAGGCGTGGACCCCGCCAGCTCCGGCGGTAGGGGCTCGGAGGCGCGCAGCGCGATGTCATTGGCCGACCTAGGGATGGCCGGCAAGAGACCGGACAGGCCGATTGCCGGGCTGACCACGGCGGGGACGGTGGCCTCGGACGGCTGGTCCAAGGGATCCTGCTCTCTACGTTGGGTGGCGGTGTGCCGCTCGGCTTCCACCCTTAGGTGTCGGCATTCCGTCTCCTTTTTGGCCAACTCCAGGGTCAAGGCGTTGGTCCGCACCTGCATTCGGGCGACCATTTGACGCAGGTTGTGCAACGAGCTATCGGCCTGCTCAAACTCCGCCTTAGTCTTGGCATGCCCGGACAAGAGCCGGTGGATGTGGAATCCCAAGCGTTTCCGCTCTTCCACCTGACTGTCCAGCTTCCCGGACTTTGCCGCCAAAGCCTCGCGTAGGGTGTCGACTTGGGCGCGCAGAGCCGCGAGTTCCTCATGGTCTTGCTTCAGGCGGTAGGCGGCGTCTGACTGGGCCTCTTTGATGGCGCGGCTAAGGTGTGCAATCTCGTCCCAGGCGTATTGGAGGCGCTTGCGCAGGACGTCAGTCTCGCTGGTGGCAAGGGTCCCCTGGCCGCGGGGCGCGATCAAAGAGGCATGGTCAGGGGGCGCCTCTCGCGGGGAGAAGCGAGTGCCGTTCTTGGTAGGTATGTCCGCTGCTCCATGCATGGTTGGATCGCCGGGGCGTCCCCCGGTTTCGATTGCAGTATGCATAAGACTAGCGAGGGGAGGGCTGGAGTGCTGCGACCCCCCTCACAGATGGGCCTTGGGAGAGTGTTGAGTCACTCTCAACATTCGCCTCGGTTAGCGGCGTCCTTTCCAATCCAGAATCTGCTAATCTACCTGGCTTTCCGATGGCCACCGGCAGAGCGACCAAACTCCCAATGGAACTCAACTCGATCGAAGAGATCATCGAAGACCTGCGCCTGGGTAAGATGGTCATCATCATGGACGACGAGGACCGCGAGAACGAAGGCGACCTACTCATGGCAGCAGATCGGGTCACGCCCGAGTCCGTCAACTTCATGGCCACCCACGGTCGAGGTCTGGTGTGTCTGACTCTGACCCGGGAGCGCTGCGAGCGCTTGCGCCTGCCGCTCATGGTAACGGACAACAACGCGCCTTACTCCACCGCCTTCACCGTCTCCATCGAGGCGGCTGAGGGGGTCACCACGGGCATCTCCGCCGCCGACAGGGCCGCCACTGTGCGCGCCGCCGTGGCCGCGGACGCCGAGGCGAAGGACGTGGTGCAGCCCGGGCACATCTTCCCGGTCATGGCCCAGCCAGGTGGTGTCCTGGTACGGGCCGGGCATACCGAGGCTGGCTGCGACCTGGCCCGCTTGGCCGGCCTGGAGCCCGCCGCGGTGATCGTCGAGATCCTCAAGGGCGACGGGAGCATGGCGCGCCGACCGGATCTGGAGGTCTTCGCCCAGGCACACGGGCTCAAGATCGGTACCATCGCCGACCTGATCCACTACCGGGTCAATCACGAAAAGGCCGTCCTGCGCGAGTGCGAGTGTTCGCTGCCCAGCGAGTACGGCGACTTCCGGGTGGTCGCCTACCGCGATAGTATCGACAACGAGATCCACCTGGCGCTGACCCTGGGTGAGATCGACCCGGAACGCCCGACCCTGGTGCGGGTCCATATCCAGAACACCCTGTGTGACCTCTTTTCCACCCGCCATGTCGGTTGCGGTTGGCCCCTGCACGATGTCATGCGCCAAATCGCCGAGGCGGGCGAGGGCGTGATCGTGGTGCTGCGCAATCGCGACCGCGGCCCCGATCTGTTGAGCCGCCTACGCGACCTGGACCTCCACAGTCACGACGACCCGGTGCCGCCGCGCCGCCAGGACCGCACCGAGCTGCGCACCTATGGCATCGGGGCCCAGATCCTTTCCGACCTGGGGGTGCGCAAGATGCGTGTTATGAGTGCGCCCAAGTCGATGCACGGTATCTCCGGGTTTGA
Source organism: uncultured Gammaproteobacteria bacterium (assembly GCA_963845265.1). Lineage (GTDB taxonomy): Bacteria > Pseudomonadota > Gammaproteobacteria > Chromatiales > Chromatiaceae > DYRB01. The sequence continues at coordinate 96,105 of CAWJRN010000002.1, forward strand.
TCTCGAGGTCGTCGAATACGTCGGCGGCGGGTCCTGATCCACCTCGGCCTGTCTATCCACCCTGTTCTGAATCCCCTGAGGGCCGAACCTGCCATGATGATCAAGACCATCGAAGGGAACCTGCGCGTCCACAACGCCCGCTATTGTCTGGTGGTGGCGCGTTTCAACAGCTTTGTTGTGGAGAGCCTGTTGGCGGGGGCGGTAGACACCCTCAAGCGCCACGGGGCCGATGATGCCGATTTGACCCTGGTGCGGGTTCCGGGTGCCTTCGAGATGCCGCTGGCGGTCGAGCGGATCGCCGCCAAGGGTGGCTACGACGCCATCATCGCAATCGGGGCCGTCATCCGTGGCGGTACCCCCCATTTCGAGTACGTCGCCGGGGAGTGCGTCAAGGGCATCGCCCAGGTGAGCCTCAAACACGGCATCCCGATCGCCTTCGGCGTCCTCACGGTGGACAGTATCGAGCAGGCTATCGAGCGGGCCGGGACCAAGGCCGGCAACAAGGGTGCCGAGGCCGCCACCTCGGCCATCGAGATGGTCAACCTGCTCCGGCAGATCGGCTGACATGGCCAGTCGCCGCAGCCAGGCGCGGCGCTACGCCATGCTCGCCCTCTACCAATGGCAGGTGTCGGGGCAGACCCCGACTGAGATCGGTCGTCACTTCGTCGACGACCCCGTCTGGATGGGCGAGGTCGCCGATTCACTGGCACTGGCCGTCGAGGACGGGATCCAGGGGGACCCAGCCGAGCGCGTCTATGATCATGACCTCTTCGATCAGCTTCTCAAGGGCGTGCCGCGGCAGGTCAAGGAGATCGACGCCCTGCTGCAGCCGTTGTTGGACCGTCGCATCGACCACGTCGACCCGGTGGAACGTGCCATCCTGCGTCTGGGAGTGTACGAGCTGCTCTACTGCCCGGAGATGCCCTTCCGGGTGGTCATCAACGAGGCGGTGGATCTGGCCAAGGGCTTCGGGGCAGAGCAGGGTCACCGCTATGTCAACGGTGTGCTCGACAAGATCGCCCGCCAGATCCGGCAGGCCGAAGTGGCCGGTGGACGTGCGGCGGGCTGAAAGGATTTTTAGATCCCGCTGAGCTTTAGGAACGGTTCAGAAACAACCGAAACAAGCGTGCGGACGACGAGAAACTACGAAATACACGAAAGTCCCGAAAAAACAGCAAATGCTCCTGTGTATATTGAGCCTTTTCGCGTGTTTCGCGTGTTTCGTAGATCAAAGAAGATGTACCGGTTGTTCTTGAATCGTCACTTATTGCGTCAAACCCCTTGTCCGAATTCGACCTGATCCGCACCCACTTCGCCTGCCTGGGCGGCCAGCGGCCAGATGTCATCCTGGGTGTGGGCGATGACTGCGCCCTGCTCCAGGTCCCGGCTGGGCAGGACCTGGCAGTCAGCATCGACACCCTGGTCGCCGGGGTCCACTTCCTGCTGGATGGCGACCCGCAAGCCCTGGGCCATAAGTCCTTGGCCGTGGGTCTCAGCGACCTGGCTGCCATGGGGGCCGAGCCCGCCTGGGCGACTCTGGCGCTGACCTTGCCCCCGGAGTGGCTCCACTCCCGACCCGATTGGCTGGCTGGCTTCTGTGCAGGGCTGGATTGCCTGGCGCGAGAGCACGGCGTCGCGCTGGTCGGCGGCGACACCACCAGCGGCCCCCTCGCCATCAGTATTCAGGTCCATGGCCTTGTCCCCCACGGTCAGGCACTGCGCCGCGGTGGCGCCCGACCAGGCGACCTGGTGTGCGTCAGTGGCACCCTGGGGGACGCCGGGCTCGCCCTGCGCCGGGTCCTGGGCGCATTGTCCGTGACCGACGCGCTGCGCCTGCGGCTCGACCGCCCCACGCCCAGGGTCTCCCTGGGGCTTGCCCTGCGCGGTCTGGCGACGGCCATGATCGACTGCTCCGACGGCTTGGCCGCGGACCTTGGCCACATCCTCATTGCCAGCGGGGTCGGGGCTGAGCTCGACCTGGCCCGGCTGCCGCTCTCCGCGGAGGTCGCCGAGGTGGTGGGCGAGGGTGGAGACTGGTCCCTCCCTCTGGCGTCGGGCGATGACTACGAGCTATGTTTTACCCTGCCGTCCGAGATGCGCCCTGACCTGGCCAGCATAGCCGCACGTGGCGGGGTGGATCTCAGGGTCATCGGCCACATCACCGAGGCAACCGGGCTGTGTTGTCGCCTGCCCGATGGGACCGACCTCGCCCTGGAGCACACCGGCTATGACCACTTCGCAGGCTGACCTTGGTCCCAATGGCCGGCCACGCATGGACTGGCGCCGCCCCCATCACTGGATCGCCTTTGGGCTCGGCTCCGGGCTGGCACCCTGGGCCCCTGGCACTGCCGGGACCCTGGCGGCCATCCCCCTCTACCTGCTGCTGCAACCCCTGCCCCTGGGCTGGTACCTGGCCCTGCTGGTTGCGGCCTTCGGCGTCGGTGTCTGGGCCTGTCAAAGGACCGCCCTGGACCTGGGTGCCCACGACCCTGGGGCCATCGTCTGGGACGAGGTGGTGGGTCTGCTGGTCACCCTGACCGCGGCTCCACCGGGTTGGGTCTGGATCGTGATTGGCTTTGCCCTGTTCCGGCTCTTCGACATCTGGAAGCCCTGGCCGATCCGGGTGCTCGACGCCCAGGTTCCCGGGGGGCTCGGCATCATGCTCGACGACCTGGTTGCCGGCATCATGGCCTGGGGTGTCCTGCAAGCAGGGGCGCTCGCTCTGGCCAAGATGGCGGTGGTCACCTCGTCATGAGCTGACGGTTCATGGGCCCTTCACCCCGATGGTCCCGCAGAAGTTGTACCATTTGAAGAAAATGTCCGTCTGATTGAATCCGTTGCGATTCAGCAACTCCAAATTCTCATCCAGCCGGTAGGGAATGAGGACGTTCTCCAGGGCCTCCCGCTTATGGGCGATATCGGTTTCACTGTAACCGTTACGCCTTTTCATCTCGTAGTAGAGTCGGATGAAGGTCCGATTGAACAGCGAGTCGTTTCCGAGCACCTTTTCAACCAGAATCAGGCAGCCATTGGGATTCATGCCCCGGTTGATGTCGCGAATGAGCAGGTCGCGACGCAGGGGTCTGACGAATTGCAGCGTCAAGTTCAGAACAACGACAGAGGCGTTTTCCATCTCGACGCCGGCGTTGAGGTCCGCCTTCTGCAGGGTCAAGCGGCCAGACTCGATGAGCTCGGACAGGCGCTCATGCGCGCGCTCAAGCATGGCGGATGAATAGTCCAGGCCGACGAACTCAACGGGGACCTGGATGGCCCCCGCCAGGGTCTCCAGGGTGATCCCCGTGGAGCAGCCGAGATCGTAGACGCGTGTCCCGGGTTCGGCGAAGGTCGCGGCAAGTTCACCGATCATCCGCTGCAGTTCCCGATAGGCGGGGATGCTGCGATCGAGCATGTCGTCGAACACAGCGGCAGTGGCCTCGCCGAAGTTGAAGTCGCTGATCGACTCAATGGTTTCGGACGACGCTGGCGTTGCATCTGAGGTGGGGCTGATGTCGTCGGGCTCTCTTACGTCTGGTGTGGGCAAGGAGTCTGAATCCTTTGGTTCATGGTGCTGATATGGCACACGCTCTGATGTTGAGCAGTACCTGCCGGTCAATTCGTTGAAGGGGAAGGTGCCCGGGGCGCCAGGGTGGCGCGTCGAAGTGCATGCAGTATGGTGCGGAGAGGTGGCGGGGGCAAGGGTGGGCGTCGAGGACGAGTCGGAGCGGGGGGCCCTCGCACCTCGGATGGGTTGGTTTTGAGGTCCAAGGGCTGGCGACCGCAGGGCCTGCTACATCGGTGCTGGAGCCACCTGGAAGTGGCAAGCCGGCCTTTTCAGGGGCCGGACGGCATGCTTGCAGTCACCCCCGGCTTGACACTAACCCCATGAATGAACGAGTATCCGCACCCTTTTTCCTATCTCCGGACCCTATGCCCAAGACCCTCTACATTGCGACCCACGGCTGCCAGATGAACGAGTACGACTCCGCCCGCATGGCGGATGTGCTGCGGGAGTCGGCGGGTCTGACCCTGGTGGAACGCCCGGAGGACGCGGATGTCCTCCTGCTCAATACCTGCTCCATCCGCGAGAAGGCTCAGGAGAAGGTCTTCTCCCAGCTCGGTCGCTGGCGGCCCCTCAAGCAGGAGCGGCCTGGGGTGGTGATCGGGGTAGGGGGCTGCGTGGCGAGCCAGGAGGGTGAGCTGATCCGCGCCCGTGCCCCTTATGTGGATCTGGTCTTCGGACCCCAGACCCTGCATCGGCTGCCGGCGATGCTGGCGGCCCTGGGTGGCGACTCGGACGAGGGGTCGGCCGGTGCCCGGTCGCCCCAGGTGGATGTGTCCTTCCCCCAGATCGAGAAGTTCGATTGTCTGCCGGAGCCCCGCGCGGACGGTCCGACGGCCTTCGTCTCCATCATGGAGGGTTGCTCCAAGTACTGCACCTACTGCGTCGTGCCCTACACGAGGGGCGAGGAGGTCAGCCGGCCCTTCGACGATGTGATCGCGGAGGTGGCGAGCCTGGCGGAGCAGGGGGTGCGCGAGGTGACCCTCTTGGGGCAGAACGTCAATGCCTACCGTGGGGCCACCCACGAGGGCGAGAGCGCCGACCTGGCGGACCTGATTCGTCTGGTGGCGGCGGTGGACGGCATCGAGCGTATTCGCTTCACCACCTCCCACCCGGTGGAATTCTCCGACAGCCTGATCGCGGCCTTCGCCGAGGTCCCAGAGTTGGTGAGCCATGTGCATCTACCGGTCCAGAGCGGGTCGGACCGCATCCTGGCGGCCATGAAGCGCGGCCACACGGCCCTGGAATACAAGGCCAAGCTGCGCCGCCTGCGCCGCGCCAGGCCGGGGATCAGCATCTCTTCGGACTTCATCGTCGGCTTCCCCGGCGAGTCCGAGACCGACTTCGCGGCGACCCTGGCCTTGGTGGAGGAGATCGGCTTCGACGGCAGCTTCAGCTTCATCTATAGCCGCCGCCCCGGTACCCCGGCCTCGGACTACCCGGACGATGTGCCCCAGGCGGTCAAGCAGGCGCGGCTCGCCAGGCTCCAGGCGCGCCTGACGGAACAGGCCCAGGCGATCTCGCGGTCCATGATCGGCAGCGTACAGCGGGTCCTGGTGGACCGGCCGGCCCGTAAGGACCCGAGGGAGCTGGCCGGGCGCACCGAGAACAACAGAGTGGTCAATTTCCCCGGGCCCGCGCACCTCATCGGAGGCTTTACCGAGGTGACCATCGTCGAGGCCCTGCCCAACTCCCTGCGCGGTGAATTGGTTGCCTCGCCGCTGGCCCAGATCGCTTGAGCACCTTGCAACCCCGCTTGTCAGTCCACCCCCACACCCTGGATCTGGAGCTCCTCCCCGAGGACAACACCCGCCTGGCCAACCTATGCGGGCCCCTCGACGGGCACTTGCGCCAGATCGAGCGGCGTCTGGGTATCGAGATCGCGAATCGTGGGCAGGTCTTCCGCCTAATCGGCGACTCGGTGGCGGTGACCGCCGCCGAGCAGGTGCTGCGGGACCTATACGCGGCCACCGCCGAGGAGGCGCCCCTGACCCCGGAGCAGGTCCACCTTTATCTGCAAAAATCCGGGGTCGAGGCGCGTATCGAGGCCCATGTGGACCGGCTGCCGGAGGTGGTCATCAAGACCCGCGGCGGCCTGGTGCGGGCCCGCGGTCCCAATCAGCAGGCCTATCTGCACGCCATCGCCACCCATGACATCTGCTTCGGCGTGGGCCCGGCGGGGACCGGCAAGACCTATCTGGCGGTGGCATCGGCGGTGGAGGCCCTGGAGACCGATCGGGTGCGGCGCATCCTGTTGGTGCGCCCGGCGGTGGAGGCCGGGGAGCGCCTGGGTTTCCTGCCCGGCGACCTGGCCCAGAAGGTGGACCCCTACCTGCGCCCGCTCTACGATGCCCTGTTCGAGATGCTGGGCTTCGAGAAGGTCAACAAGCTCATGGAGCGCAATGTCATCGAGGTCGCCCCCCTGGCCTATATGCGCGGGCGGACCCTGAACGAGGCCTTCGTCATCCTTGATGAGGCCCAGAACACCACCCCCGAGCAGATGAAGATGTTTCTGACCCGCATCGGCTTCGGCTCCACGGCGGTCATCACCGGGGATGTGACCCAGGTGGACCTGCCCCGCGGGCATTTGTCCGGTTTGCGCCAGGTGATCGAGATCCTGCGCGAGGTGGACGGCATCAGCTTCACCTTCTTCAGTGCAAGGGACGTGGTGCGTCATGCCCTGGTACAGCGCATCGTCAATGCCTATGAGGCCTTCGAGCATGAGCGGGGCGGGGAAGGCACGCCGCAATAGGCCTGGCATCTGTGCGGGGTCTATCTTGGCCTCGCTCCCTCGACCGGGAGACTGGGCAAGTCTTCGTCCGGGACCAATTTTGCGCGCAATCCGTAGGCTGGGGTGAGCGCAGCGAAACCCAGCAATCAATGGCCTAGGTCGCCGCAAACGGTGGGTTTCGCTTCGCTCTACCCACCCTACAGGAATACTTGTCCAGTCTCTTTGTGCCGGATCTGAATTGGAATCCGTCCATTGCGGCGTTCGTAAAGAAACACTTCGCCGTCTTCGCGGCTTCGCGTGAGACATGCAGACTAGATTTTCCGATGAGACAAAACATGGATTTGGCGCTGGATTTGCAAGTTGCTTGTGAGGCCCCATCCTTGCCGGGTGATGCGCTGCTGTCCGCCTGGGTCGCCGCGGCCCTGGAGGGGCAGCGCGCCGCCGCGGAGCTGACGATTCGGGTGGTCGGCGAGGCCGAGGGCACCGAGTTGAACCAGCGTTGGCGTGGCCGGCCCGGCCCCACCAATGTGCTGTCTTTTCCCTTCGAGGTGCCACCGGGCCTGCCGCCCCAGGATCTGCTTGGCGATTTGGTCATCTGCGCACCGGTGGTGACGCGGGAGGCCGCGGAGCAGGGCAAGACCGAGGAGGCCCATTGGGCCCACCTGGTGGTGCACGGCACCTTGCACCTGCTGGGCCACGACCATATGACCGAGCCGGAGGCCGTGGCGATGGAGGCACTTGAGACCGCCATCCTGGCCCGGCTCGGATTCCATTCACCCTATGAGACCCCAGAACCCCCCCATGACCATCGATCGACCTAGATTCGGTTCGCGCCTGCGCCAGCCGTTGGAGCAATATCTCCAGCGGTTTCGGCAACGGATTCGGCGCGAACCGCAGGACACCACTCAGCTCTTGGAGCTTATCCGAGACGCCAAGCGCCGCACCCTCATCGACTCCGACGCCTTGACCATGATCGAGGGCGTCTTGCAGGTCTCTGACCTGCGGGTGCGCGACATCATGATCCCCCGTGCGTCCATGACCTCCATCCGCCGCGATGCCCCCCTGGACGAGATCCTCCGGGTGGTGGTCGCTACGGCCCACTCCCGCTTCCCAGTCATCGGCGACGACAAGGGGGATGTGGTGGGGGTGCTCATTGCCAAGGACCTGCTCGCCTTCTGCGGCGAGCACCGTCGCGCCTTTAATCTGCGCGATCTGGTGCGATCCGCGGTCTTTGTGCCCGAAAGCAAGCGGCTTAACGTGTTGCTCAAGGAGTTCCGTTCCAGCCGCAGCCACATGGCCATCGTGGTCGACGAGTACGGTACGGCTGCCGGCCTGGTGACCATCGAGGATGTCCTGGAGCAGATCGTCGGTGAGATCGACGACGAGCACGACTACGATGAGGGCGCCTTCATCTACCGGCGCGGTGCCAACGAGTTCACCATCAAGGCGCGTACCACGATCGAGGACTTCAACGACTACTTTGGTGCCGAACTGTCGGACGAGGAGTTCGATACCATCGGCGGCCTGGTGGTCCATGCCATGGGGCGCCTGCCCAAGGGTGGCGAGCGGGTGGTGGTTGAAGGGTTCCGTTTCACCGTCAAACGCGCCGACAGTCGCCGCGTGCACCTGCTCAGCGTGGAGCGCGTCGTGCCGGTCGAGCAGGGGGCGGAACAGGCGGCGGAGCAAGGCTAGCGAGGCTTCGCCTCAGACCGACGGGCCGGACGGCCGGCCTTTGATAGGGCAGCATCGCCTAAGGTCAACCCGTCCGAACCCGCACCTGCGGAAGGGGTCCTAGGCTGGGGACCTGGGGTGCGATCGACGCCAGGGTCCGAAGCGCCGGGTCCTGGCTGCGCTCTGTATGGCAGCGTTGCAGGAAGTAGTCCCTCACGCCGGCCTGGGCTAGGCGCCCCATGAGCCGATCGAGGTAGGCGGGGGAGTCGAGACCGGGCATAGGGGTGGTGCGGACCTCCAGGGGGATGCCCGAGCCCAGGAGCAGCCCCAGGCTCTCCCAGGCCCGCTCGCCTGAGTCAGGGACGCCGGTGACGGTGGGGTAGTCCTGGGGCAGGGCCTTGATGTCCAGGGCTACCCAGTCGAGCCAGGGTAGGGCGCGGGCCAGACGCTCCGGGTAGGGGCCGCCGGTGTGTAGCCCGGTCTTGAACCCCAGGGAGCGGACCTCGGCCAGGGCCGCGGGTAGGGCGGCCTGGAGGGTTGGCTCGCCGCCGCTGAAGACCACAGCGTCGAGGAGCCCCCGGCGGCGCCCCAGCAGGTCGCGGACGTGCGACCAGGGGATCAGGTCCCGCCCCCGGGCATTGAGCAGATCGCCGTTGTGGCAGTAGCCGCAGCGCCAGGGGCAACCCTGGCAAAAGACCACGGCGGCCAGCTCCCCTGGGTAGTCCTGGGTCGTGAGGGCCGTCAGGCCGCCGATGCGCAGTCCGTCGGCGCCCCTGGGGTGGCAGGTGGCCATGGGGGTGGGCCCTGGCAAGCTCAGGCCGCGGCGCTGTGTCGGGCTGAGGCGCGACGGGGCTGCCGTTGGACCGCAGCCTGGCCTTGGGGCCGCTCGCTGAAGTAGCAGCGTTCGAGCGTGTTCGGCGCGCTTGCCGGGGTTGAAGGCGGAGACCGGGCGGTGGTAGCCCATGACGCGGGTCCAGACCTCGCAGGGGGTGCGCTCGGCGTCGGTCAGTTGCGGGCGGTCGGTGGTGGTCATCTTGGCAGGCTCCTGATTGGGGTTGTGGGTTTGCCGATGGTGGTTAGGCGGCGTCTTCGCAGGCACAGGCTGCGGCCTGCTTGCGGGCGATGACTTCCTGGTCGCAGATGGGGCAATAGGGGTGCTCGCCGGCGATGTAGCCGTGCTTGGGGCAGATGGAGAAGATCGGGGTCACGGTCACATAGGGGACCCGGTAGTTGGTCAGGGCGCGGCGCACCAGGCGCCGGCAGGCCTCGGTGGAGCTGATCTGCTCGCCCATGTAGAGGTGCAGCACGGTGCCGCCGGTGTACTTGGATTGCAGCTCGGCCTGCATCTCCAGGGCCTCGAAGGGGTCGTCGGTGTAGCCGACCGGGAGCTGGGAGCTGTTGGTGTAGTAGGGTGCGTCGTCGGTGCCGGCCTGCAGGATGCCGGGGTAGCGCTTCTGGTCCTCTCGGGCGAAGCGGTAGGTGGTCCCCTCCGCCGGGGTCGCCTCCAGGTTGTACATGTGTCCGGTCTGCTCCTGGAACTCCACCATGCGGGCGCGCACATGGTCGAGCAGCCGGCAGGCAAAGGCCTTGCCCTGGGGGGTGGTGATGTCGTCGGCATCCTGGGTGAAGTTACGGACCAGCTCGTTGAGCCCGTTGACGCCGATGGTGGAGAAGTGGTTACGCAGCGTGCCCAGGTAGCGCTTGGTATAGGGGAAGAGCCCAGCGTCCAGGTGGCCCTGGATGACCTTGCGCTTGATCTCCAGGCTGTTGCGGGCCAGTTCCAGCAGTTGGTCGAGGCGTGCCAGGAGCCCCGCCTCGTCGCCGGCATAGAGCCACCCCAGGCGGGCGCAGTTGACCGTCACCACCCCCAGGGAGCCGGTCTGCTCGGCGGAGCCGAAGAGCCCGTTGCCGCGCTTGAGCAGTTCCCGCAGGTCGAGCTGCAACCGGCAGCACATAGAGCGGACCATGTTGGGCGAGAGCTCGGAGTTGATGAAGTTCTGGAAGTAGGGCAGGCCGTACTTGGCCGTCATGGCGAAGAGCAGCTCGGCGTTCTCGCTCTCCCAGGGGAAGTCCGGGGTGATGTTGTAGGTTGGGATGGGGAAGGTGAAGATCCGACCCTTGGCGTCTCCCTCGGTCATGACCTCGATGTAGGCGCGATTGATCAGGTCCATCTCGGCCTGGAGGTCGCCGTAGGCGAAGGGCTGCTCCTGGCCTGCGATGACCGGGATCTGTTCGCGCAGGTCCTCCGGGCAGACCCAGTCGAAGGTCAGGTTGGTGAAGGGGGTCTGGCAGCCCCAGCGCGACGGGACATTGAGGTTGTAGATCAGCTCCTGGATGTACTGCTTGATTTGGGCGTAGGTCAGGGCGTCCTTGCGCACGAAGGCGGCCATATAGGTATCAAAGCTGGAGAAGGCCTGGGCGCCGGCCCACTCGTTCTGCAGGGTCCCCAGGAAGTTGACGATCTGGCCCACCGCGGAGGACATGTGCTTGGGCGGGCCGGACTCGACCTTGCCCGGGACTCCATTGAGCCCCTCGGCAAGCAGGGTGCGCAGGGACCAGCCGGCGCAGTAGCCCGCGAGCATGTCCAGGTCGTGGATGTGTACGTCGCCGTCTCTGTGGGCCTGGCCGATCTCCGGCGGATAGACATGGGACAGCCAGTAGTTGGCGATCATCTTGCCGGAGCTGTTGAGGATCAGCCCGCCCAGGGAATAGCCCTGATTGGCGTTGGCGGCGACCCGCCAGTCCGAGCGGTCCAGGTACTCGTCGATGGAGCCGGCCACGTCCACCAGGGTGCGGCGGTCGGCGCGCAGGGTGCGGTGCTGCTCTCGGTAGACGATGTAGGCCCGGGCCGTCTCGAAGTGGTTGGCGGCGATGAGGGTCTGTTCGACGACATCCTGGATGTCCTCGATCTCGGGGGTGCGCTCGCCGTGGAAGCGGTGGCTCAGGACCTTGACCACCTGGGCGGTGAGCAGGCCCGCCTCCAGTTCGCCGTATTCGCCGCTGGCCTGGCCGGCGCGCAGGATGGCCGACTCGATCTTGCCGGCATCGAAGGCGACTTTGACCCCGTCGCGCTTCAGAACGCGGGTGGGCAGGGTGGCGAGGTTGGCGGCGCGGTTGGTCATGGATGTCCCTCGGTCTGGCTGGCTTTACTAGATATTGTGGTTCTTTTTTCCAGTTGCGCTACATATTGTGCCTCTCTGGGTGTCGTCGCGTTGATCCAGATCAACAAAACTGGGCTGGGAGCGTTGGTGCTGTCCGTACTTCCGGCAGGCTGCCGGTGGTCAGTTTCGCAGGCCGGTACTTTTGTCGGTTCAGTCGCGGTTCAGGGACCTGGGCCTAGGATGCCTCGCAACGGTGAGGGCACGGTGCCCCACCGAACCTGTGAGGCGACTGAACATGAACAAGACTGCAACGATCCTACGTTCGACTGTGACGGCCCTGTTGATTGGAGCCCTAAGCGTTCCCGGTCTGGCCTTGGCCGGCAAGCATGGCAAGGGGCACCATGGTGGGCATCGGGGCGAGCACCATGGGCACTGGCGCCACCATGATGAGGTGGTGGTCGTCCGCGAGCCGGTGTACCTGGCCCCCCGTCCGGTCTATCGGGCTCCCCGGCCCGTCTATGTGGCCCCCGCACCCGTTTGGGCACCTGTCGCCAATAGCCTGACCCTGGTCCTCGGAACGCGTTGGTAGGGCGCGGGCTAGGTGCCTGGTGGCATGCCTGTGTTAGATTTGCCCCACCAGCCTGACCAGCCTGCTCCGTCTCGACCATGCCGCCTAAACGTATCCTCGCCGTCCTGCTCGCCCTCGCGGTCCTGGCTGGGCCGGGCGGTGCCGCTGCCCGGCCTGGGCCTCTGCTCCTGGCGGGTAAGGGGGGTGGGGCCTCGTCTGCGGCCCAGGCCTCGGAGCAGGCCAAGCGCCAGTCCGGTGGACGGGTCCTGTCGGTGCGGGAGAAGCGGGGCGGATGGGAGGTCAAGGTGCTGACCCCCTCCGGCGAGGTGCGCAGCGTCTTCGTCCCCGGCAGCGGGCGCTGAGCCGTCCCCCGTGCGCATCCTGGTTATTGAGGACGAAGCGGCGCTGCGGGGGCAGGTCGCCGCACGCCTGACAGGCGACGGCTATCAGTGCGACGTCACCGGTGATGGGGCCGAGGGGTTGTACCTGGCCAGCGAATATCCCTTCGACGCGGCACTGGTGGATCTGGGCCTGCCTGGCATCCCGGGCATCGACATCATCCGCAGGCTGCGCGCCGCGGGCAGCCAGCTGCCGATCCTGGTGCTGACCGCCCGGAGCCGCTGGCAGGACAAGGTCGAGGGCCTGGAGGCGGGGGCCGACGACTATCTGGCCAAGCCCTTCGAGATGGACGAGCTGGTGGCCCGGCTACGGGCGCTGTTGCGCCGCGCCCAGGGCGCGGCGACCCTCGACCTGTGCATCGGCCCGGTGCGTCTGGACCGTGCCGCCCAACGCGTCTTTGTACGGGAGCGCCCGGTGGAGCTGACCGGCTACGAGTTTCGCCTGCTCGAACACCTCATGACCCAGCGCGGGCGGGTCTTGTCCAAGCGCGAGCTGGCCGACTACCTCTATCCCCGGGACGAGGATCGCGACAGCAATGTGCTGGAGGTCCTGCTCGGGCGCCTGCGACGTAAGCTTGACCCGGACGGCAGCCTGGCCCCCATCGAGACCCTGCGCGGGCGGGGCTATCGGTTCGTGCTCGGGGACGGCCCGGCTTGAGGTCCGTCCAGGCGCGTGCGACCTGGGCCGCGGCCCTGGTGCTGCTGGTCTTCGTGGCCCTCACCAGCCTGGCCCTGGAGCAGGCCTTCCAGGCTAGCGCCCGTTCGTCCCGGGAGGAACGGCTGCTCGGCCAGCTCTATCTGCTCATGGCCGCCGCCGATGCGGACGACGCCGGGCTGACCTTGCCGCGGGACCTGGCCGAGGCCCGGTTCAGCCTGCCCGGGTCTGGGCTCTACGCCCAGGTCAGCGACGCCGCCGGGAATCCGGTATGGCGTTCCCGCTCAGCCCTGGGCGAGGCCGTCCCCTTTGATACGGGTCTGGAACCAGGAGTGCGCCGGTTTCAGGAGGCGCGGGCAGCGGGTGGGCGTGCCTATTTTGTCGAAGGCTATGGCGTTACCTGGTCCATCGGCCCGGTCCCGAGGGGCTATACCTTCAGTGTCGCCGAGGACTTGAGTGCCTACCGCGACGAGCTGGCCCTGTTTCGCACCCACCTGTTCGGCTGGTTGGGGGGTATGGCCTTGCTCCTGGTGGTTGCGCTCTTGATCGCCCTGCGCTGGGGTCTCGCACCCTTGCGCCGGGTGGCCGACGAGGTCGCCGCCGTGGAGGCGGGTCGGCAGGAGCGTCTTCGTGGCCACTACCCGAGGGAGTTGCGGCCCCTGACCGACAACCTGAATGCCCTGTTGGCCCATGAGGCGGCCCGGCAGGCGAGGCTCGGTAACGCCCTGGCAGACCTCGCCCACAGTCTAAAGACGCCCTTGGCGGTGATGCGCGGGACTTTGGATCAGGCCGGGGATCGGGCTTTGGGTGAATCCGGCACCCGGTCCCTGGCAGACCAGCTAAGGCGCATGGACGACATCGTCGCCTACCAGTTGGAGCGGGCCAGGGGCCGACCCGCGGCCAGCCTGTCGCCGCCCATCCCCCTGGGTCCTGCGGTGGAGCGCCTGCTCGCGGCCCTGACCAAGCTCCACGCGGGGAGCGCCCCGGCGACCGAGCTGGACCTTGGTCCGGGGCTGGGGTTCCGTGGTGCCGAGGGGGACCTGCTGGAGGTCATTGGCAACCTGCTGGACAATGCCTTCAAGTGGTGCCGCGGGCGGGTGCGGATCGGGGCCAGGCGCGAGGAGGGGTTGCTGGTGCTGTGGGTGGAGGATGATGGTCCCGGTATCCCCGAGGACCTGGCAGCCGGGTTGGGGCAGCGCGGTGCCCGGGTCGATCAGGCCGCTCCCGGGTACGGTATCGGTCTGGCGGTGGTGCGGGAGATCTGTGTCGCCTATGGTGGCGACCTGACCATCGGCGCAAGTCCCCTGGGTGGCGCCCTCGTTCGGGTCCGCCTGGAGTCTGGAATGGAAGTCTGAGTACTGTAGTCAGTGCAAGACGCAGGTCCCACTGTTGTGTGTATTGGCTCCGGAGGGCGGTTCAAGCCGCCCGCGGCCTGACGTCTCGTTCTAATTCTTCGCCCAGACGCTTGCGAGCCTCTTCGAGGTCGTAGTCCGCCTGGAGCCCCATCCAGAACCCCTCCGAGGTCCCAAAGTAGCGCGCCAGGCGCAGGGCCGTGTCGGCGGTGACGGCGCGTTGGCCGTGGACGATCTCGTTGACACGCCGTGGCGGCACGCCGAGCTCCCGCGCCAGACCGTTCTGGCTGATGCCCATTGGGGCCAGGAACTCTTCGAGCAACACCTCGCCGGGGTGCACGTTGTCGAGTACGGGGTTCATGGTCGTACCTCAGTGGTAATCCACGATCTCGACGGCATCCGCGTCGCCGTTGCCCCAGACGAAGCAGATGCGCCACTGCCGATTGATGCGGATGCTGTGCTGGCCGGCGCGATCCCCATGCAGGGCCTCCAGGCGGTTGGCCGGGGGGATGCGCAGATCGTCCAGGCAGCGGGCGTTGTTCAACATGCGGAGCTTGCGCCGTGCGATTTTTTGGATATCTGGCGGGAGTCGCCGGTCCCCCTCGCCGGACCAAATGCACTCGGCGGCCCTGTCACGAAAGCCCTTGATCATGGCCTTGACTATAACGCTCGGCGTTATGCGTCACAACCCCCAGGGGACAGCGAGCGCGCAGACCCTCAACGAATCCATCGTCGAAGACGCAGCCTTGGCGGACCTACAAGAGGAAGCGGTGAAGACTGTGTTGCAGAAAGCGGAGCTGCTTTGCGCGGCTTGGGCGTAGCCGCCAACAGGTCAGCAGCGGCGAATCAGCGGGGCTTCGGTCCGGAGATCAATGCGCCGTCCGGGACCCTCACCGGCGAGACGCCGGCGAGCCGCTTCGCGCGCCGGGCGAATCTGCGATCATCGAAACGTATAGAGCGCCACGCAGTGGGCGCTACCTGCCCTTAAAACTTAAAACTTAAAACTTAAAACTGAGCAGTATATTCTCCAGTGGTCTAAATCACTGCCGAATCGTTCTCAGCCACACCCCGACGATATGCAAAACTCAAGCCTCCAAGCCCTGATGCTCGCCGGTCGCCTGCCACCGCTGTGCTACCACTTTGCCCGCTTCGTGGCCGAAAACAGCGGCGCTGAGCCGGATGGCCTGCTGGCCCAGACTGCGGCCTTGGTGAGCCTGCGCAATCTCGGCGGGGATGTCTGCGTGGATTTGGGTCACGTAGCAGGCCGGCCGCTGTTCGAGGCCGATGAGATGCAGCCGGACTTGCCCATCCCCCTTGGGCCGCCCCTTGCGGACTGGGTCGCTGGCCTGACGGCCTCACCCTGGGTGGGTGGGCCGGGCGGCGGTGAGCCTCTCATTCTGGACCGGGAGCGGCTCTATCTCGGCAAGTATTGGCACTTCGAGGAGCAGGTCGCCAGGGCCCTGCGCGAGCGCATGGTCCAGGTCGATGTGCTGGATAAGCAACGCCTGGCCGACGGCCTGGCGGAGCTGTTTCAGGCGCCCGCACCCGGACAAGTGGACTGGCAGCGTCTGGCCGCAGCCATCGCGGCGAGTCGGCGCTTTGCGGTCATCTCCGGCGGGCCTGGAACCGGCAAGACCACCACAGTGGTCAAGGTCCTGGCCCTGCTGCTGGGGCAGGACCCCGGCCTGCGCATCGCCATGGCCGCACCCACGGGCAAGGCGGCGGCACGCCTCGGCGAGGCGGTGCGCGCCGGTAAGGCCCGGGTTGCGGTCGCCCCCGAGGTCCTGGCCCGCATCCCGGAGGAGGCGAGCACCATTCACCGCCTGCTGGGCATGGGGCATGGTGGCCTGCTGCGCCACTATCGCGACAACCCCCTGCTGCTGGACTGCCTGGTGGTGGACGAGGCGTCGATGATTGATCTGCCCCTCATGGCACGGCTGCTGGACGCCCTGCCGGCCGCCACTCGATTGATCCTGCTCGGGGATCGGGACCAGTTGGCCTCGGTGGAGGCCGGCAATGTGCTGGGCGACATCACCGGCCATGGCCGGGAGATCGTCTACTCTGCGGGCCTGACCGCCCTGCTCGAAGAGGTCGGCGCAGTGTCTGCCGGTGGGCTGATCGGTGCCCTGGCCAGCCCCTCGGCAGGTCCGGACGAGGCCCGGCCCGAGGCGGCGAATTCGGTCGGTCTGTTGCGGGTCAGCTACCGCTTTAGCGCCGAGGGCGGTATCGGGGCCTTGGCGCGTGCTGTGAACGCCGGTCAAGGTGAGCAGGCCCTGGCTCTGCTCCAGGGTGGGGGTGCCGGTGTGGTCTGGGCGGACACCGCCGATGGCGATCTTGCCCCGGGTTGCATCGACTGGGCCATCGGGCGCTATGCGGCCTATCTCGGCGAGTCGGACGTGAGCGCTGCCCTGGATCGACTCGCCCAGAGTCGGGTCCTGGCCGCCCTGCATCGGGGCCCCTTCGGGGTTGAGGCCATCAATCGGCGTATCGAGGATGGGTTGTACGCAGCGGGGTTCGTCGCCGGTGGCGATGCCTACCACGGCAAGCCGGTGATGGTGACGGTGAACGACTACGAGGTGGGGCTCTTCAACGGGGATATCGGGTTACTCTGGCGTGACTCCGGCGGGTCCCTGCGGGCCTGGTTTCCCCTGGCCGAGGGCGCCCCGCGCAGTGTCTCCCTGCGCCAGTTGCCCCAACACCTGCCCGCCTATGCCCTGACGGTGCACAAGAGCCAGGGCTCGGAGTTCGACGCGGTCTATCTGGTGCTGCCACAGGGGCCAAGCCCCGTGGTGACCCGGGAGCTGATCTACACCGGCATCACTAGGGCCAGGCACCAGGTGACCGTTCAGGCTGATCCCCAGGGCTTCGTGTCGGGTTGCCGCGCCAGGGTGCAGCGCAGCTCTGCCCTGGCCGAGCGGTTGGGTTGGCCGCGGACACAGATGGAACCTAAAAAGAGGAATTCAGCCGCAAGTAAACGCAAATATCGGCGTCGTCATGGGGGTGGCTCAGTCTAAGTGACTTCGAGGTACATCTTTGGAACTCGGCGCCACTCCCAGGGTGAGACCGTGTCGCCTTGTCGTCCGCACGCTTGTTTCGGTTGTTTGAAGTTGCCATATTTGCGTGATTTGCGGCTGAAATGCTTTTCTCAGGATCAAGGAACCCTTGCTCGGTCGAATCCTATTTCCCCCGCCATTGAACGCTATAGAGGTCATGGCGCCGATCCCGAAGGTTCTGCACCGTGCCGCTGTTGCGTGCCATGTGCAGGGTCTCGGGGCGTAGATCCGCAAAGGCGATCATCTCCACGTTGGGGGTGGTGTCCGCGGCGATCCCATCCCGGGCGAAGGGGAAGTCGCAGGGGGTGAGGATGCAGCTCTGGGCGTACTGGATGTCCATGTTGGCCACCCCGGGCAGGTTGCCCACGTTGCCGGACATGACCACGTAGAACTGGTTCTCCACCGCGCGGGCTTGGCAGCAGTAACGTACCCGCAGATAGGACTGGCGCTCGTCGGTGCAGAAGGGCACGAAGAGGATCTGGGCGCCCTGGTCGGCGAGGTGGCGCGCCAGCTCCGGGAACTCCGAGTCGTAGCAGATGAGCACCCCGATGGGTCCGCAGTCGGTCTCGATGGCGTTGACGACGCTGCCGCCCTCGATGTTCCACCAGTACACCTCGTTGGGGGTGGGGTGGATCTTGGGTTGCTCGTAGATCGCCCCGTTGCGCAGGAAGACGTAGGCGATGTTTTCCACCCGACCGTTGGGCATGCGCGTCGGGTGGGAGCCCCCGATGATGTTGATGTTGTAGCGGATGGCCATGTCGCGCAGGGCCTCCTTGAACTCCGGGGTATGGGCGCTCAGGGCCTCGATGGCCTGGGCCGGGTTGAGCTCCTGGTCCTCGATGGACAGCACCTGGAGGACGAACATCTCCGGGAACACCACGAAGTCGCCCTTGTAGTCGGCCACCACGTCGACGAAGTATTCGATGAAGGAGAGAAACTCTTTGAAGGACTTGACCCGCCGCTGCTTGTACTGCACTGCGCCCACCCGGACCGTGTCCGGCATGCGGTGGCCGTAGTGTTTCTCGTGCTGGAGGGGTAGGTCCTGGGGCACCTTGGGGTTACGCCAGACGAGGTGGACGCCATGGCCGAGCGACTGGGCATCGCCCTTCAGGTAGTTCGGAATGACGCCGATGACCTCGAAGCCGTTGCGCAGCTGGAAGGACAGCACAGGGTCGCGTTGCTGTCCTTCGACCACTTGGTTCACATAGTGCTCTGCGCTGCCGAACTTCTTGATGCGCCGCGCCAGGGTCGGCAGGCGCCCGGCGAAGACGATGCCCTTGAGCCGCTGCTCCTGGCACAGCTCCTTGCGCTGGTTATAGAGGCGCTGGCCGATGCGGTAGCCGCGAAAACCCGGGTCTACGCAGACCTCCATGCCGTAGAGCCAGCCCCCCTTGGGGTCGTGACGGGAGGCGTAGCCGTTGCCCGTGATCTCCGTCCAGGTATGGGGTTTGAGGCCGATGGACTCGCGGACCCGGAAGGTGGCGCAGTGGCCGACGATCTGCGCGTCCACCAGGGCGACGAACTGCCCCTCCGGGAACTTGTTGATCTGACCGGTTATCTGGGCCTCGGTCAGGGCCGCGATGCCGGAACTCCCATAGACCCGCTCGTTGAGGGCCGAAATCGCCGCGGCGTCACTTGGGGTCGCATTGCGCACGGTCAGCCGGCTGCGGGGGTTGTGGAGGGGGTTGGTGGTCGTCATGGTGAAGGGTCCGGTGATCGATGGTGGCGGCATGGGGCGCCGCCTGCCCAGTCCGTCACCCGGTGCCTCCGTATCGGGTGATGGCGGTGTGTGCGCAATGGAGGTCCTGGTCCGAGCTGTCTAAGTGACGATTCAAGAACAACCGGCACTTCTTCTTGGAACTACGAAACACGCGAAAAACGCGAAAAGGCTCAATATACACAGGAGCATTTGCTGTTTTTTCGCGACTTTTGTGTATTTCGTAGTTTCTTGTCGTCCGCGCGCTTTTTTCGGTTGTTTCTGAACCGTTCCTATGAGAGGGCGGAGCTTACCCCCGCGGCCAGTGGGTTCTGCTCCGGCGTTGCGCGAGGGTCGTTGGCAGGTCCGTGGTCGGCGTGACAGTCCGGGTCTTCGCAGTGGTGGTGATCGTGTCCATGGGACTGATGCCACTGGGTCTGGACCCGGCGACGGGCCTCCTGGGTGACGGTCCGGCGCAGCCAGGTCAGGCACAGGGCAACCAGGCGCAGGACGCTGTCCATGTTCTCGGAGGTGGCTGCGATGCGCCCGCCGACGGCGTCGAAGACCCGGGCCATCTCGTCGCGGCCGTGTTCCGGCAGGCCCTGGTCGAAGACGCCGGCGATGACGGCCTCCATCAGGGCCTTGGGGTCGCGCTCCCCCAGGCCGGTGGCGATGCGCTCGATGTGCTGGTGCAGCTCCTTGGGCTTGAGCTTGTCGATCTTGGTGCCGAAGGACCGGATGTCGCAGGTGAGCAGCTCGCGGGTCTTCATGCCAGGCGCTCCAGCTCCACCAGGCCACCCTCGTTCTTGGTCTCGACCTTGGCGTAGAGGTCGTAGAGGGCGGCCTGTAGGGCCTCTTCGATGACCGGGTGGTAGAAGGGCATGCGCAGCAATTGACCTACGGTCAGGCCCTGGGCGATGCACCAGGCGAGCAGGTGGGCGAGGTTCTCGCCCTTGGGGCCGATCATCTCGGCGCCGAGGATGCGCCCGCTGGCCTTGTCGCCGTAGACCCGCAGCACGCCCTTGTTCTTGCCCATGATCAGCGCCCGGCCCACCGGCGCGAAGTTGATCTGCCCGACGGCGGTAGTGGCCTGATCGAGGTCGTTCCAGCGCTCGCCGACGACGACGATGTTCGGGTCGCAGAAGTTGATGAGCAGCGGCACCTTGCGGCGGAAGGCGGCGGTCTCGCCATGGGCGGCGTTGTAGCCGGCGATACGCCCCTCGTCCCCGGCCTCGTGCAGGATGGGCCTGTCTCCGGTCGCGTCACCGGCGATGAACACCGGCAGAGTCCCCGACCTGCATGGTATTGGGGTTGTAGGCGGGGATGCCGCGTCGGTCCAGGGGCACACCGAGCTTGTCCAGACCCAGCCCCTCCACGTTCGGCACCCGCCCGACACTGCACAGCACCCGGTCCACCAGGATGCTCTGCTCCCCGGCGGTTACCCGCAACTGCTCGCCCTCCTCGGTGAGGGACACGGGGTGACCCAGGTGGATTGGGAACTCTTTGCCCAGGATGTTGCTGGCGCACTGTTGGACCTCCGGGTCCTGGGCCCCACCGATGTGCCCGAGCTGGTCGAAGCCGGCGACCTTCACCCCAAGCCGGTGCAGGCTCTGACCCAGCTCCAGGCCGATGGTCCCGAGCCCGACCACCGCCACGGAGGCGGGCAGGTCGTTGAGCTCGAACAGGGTGTCGGTGGTGAGCACCTTGTCGCCGAAGATCTGCCAGGCCATGGGCACCAAAGGGCGCGAGCCGGTGGCGATGATCACGCGCCCGGCGCGGATGCGCCAGGTATCGGTCTCGATCAGGGTCGGCTCGACGAAGTGGGCATACTCCTGAATGAACTCCTCGCCCAGGTTGTCGGTGCTGCTGCCCAACACCCGGTCGACGAAGGTGTCGCGCAGGTCCTGGACATGCTCCATGACCGTGGCCAGGTCGACCGCCAACTCCTGGTGACCGTCCACCCCGTAACGGCCGAGCATGGTGCGGCGTTGGTAGTCGTCCGCGACCTGGATCATCGCCTTGGAGGGCATGCAGCCGACCCGGGCGCAGGTGGTCCCGGGCTCGCCGCCGTTGATCAGGGCAAAGCTCTTGCCGGCGCGGCGTACCTGGGCCATGGCGTTGAGACCCGAGGTGCCGGAGCCGATGATGGCGACGTCAACGCTTCTTTCTTGCATGGCGGACTCCTGAATGCATTAGATCTGAGACCGACCCAGGGGGGGCCGAGATTGGCCGCATTGTAAGGCCAAACCGCAGAGGCGGGGCGGGCAGGGCCAATGCCTGGGGCTGCGGCCGAGGCCCTGACCCTACGACAGGGAGGCTGACAGAGCGGGCGTTTGGGGCGGGTAGCGAGGCTGGTTCTGCTTGGTTGATCAGCTGCTATCGCGGCGCCTTGGTTGTTCCTTCGATGGGTTCGGGGATCGTTGCTCCGACCATTGGGGTTGGGCCCAGCGAGCGAACCATTCGCGCTCCCTGAGTGGGCGGGTCTGCGCCAGACCCCCGGCGAGACGCCGGCGCTCCAAGAGGAGACGGTCCGCACAGGCTGCTAGGATACCGGCAGCCGGGACCCGTCCCGCCCATGATCCGAAGACCAGAGGAGACACGAATGGACGACAGCACCAGGACCGAACTCGAAGCAGCCGCCTTTCGCGGCCTGATCGCGCACCTACAGGATCGCACCGATGTGCAGAACATCGACCTGATGAACCTGGCGGGTTTCTGCCGCAACTGCCTGTCAAAGTGGTACCTCGCCGCAGCCCGCGAGCGCGGTGTTGCGATGACCGACGAACAGGCCCGCGAGGCCGTCTACGGCATGCCCTACGGCGACTGGAAGTCACGCCACCAGCACGAGGCGACTCAGGAACAGTTGGAGCTGTACAAGGCCACGGCGTCGCGACATGCGGTCATCGAGATTCCGGACGCCTGACCCCAGTCGAGGGTTGCAGAGCGCTTGGCTGACTGGGACCTCGTCGGGGTTCATGGTCGATCGGCCGTCCGAGCCCCTCGCTCCAGGCCGCCACGAACGCCTCGATCGACTCGACGAAGTCCGGATCATGGTCCGCACGATTGATGGTGCAGTGGACCACCAGCTCGTCTGGCGTGGGCGGGAGCTCGGTGGTGATGGTCCAGGCGAGTGCGTTGGGGCAGTTGGGCAGGGAAAAACGCACCCCGCCTCGGATCGGCTCCCGGCGGACGGCGAACTCGCCCCACAGGCACCAGATGCGCCCAACCTCGCCATCGGCCTCCAGCACCCGGTCAATGAGCGCGCAATGGTCGCCCAGGCTGGCGATGGTGAGGCGTTGCTGCAATGCGTCGGCGCCGCCCCTGGCCCGCAGGCGGGCAAAGAATTCCATGATTCAGACCCGTTGTGTCTGGTTGGGAGAGGGTCTATCTTAGAACGAACGTTCGGTATTTAACCAGGGGCGAAATGCAGGCACGTGCCGACGAGACCCGGCGCCAGATTCTCCGGGTTGCACTGGAGCTGTTCTCCGACCAGGGTTATTTCAACACCTCGGTGCACGATATCCGCCGCGTCGCCGGGGTGAGTATCGGTGCGATTTACCACCACTTCGGCACCAAGGAGGGGGTGGCGCGTGCGCTCTATGCGGACATCCTCGATCAGCTCGATACAGCCATTGCGGCCTGCATCAACCGCCCGGGCACGGTGGAGGAGCGCTGCAAGGCCCTGGTCGGTCTGCTGTTCGCCCAGACGGAGCAAGCCCCCCGTCTGCTCACCTTTGCACTCTATGCACGCCACCGCGAGTTCATGCCCGAAGAGCCGCCGGTCTGCTCCTCGCGTCCCTTTCTGCGTATGCGCGAACTGGTGGAGGCTGGGATGGCTGCGGGCGAGATCCGCTCCATGGATCCGATGATCGCCGCCGCGAGCCTTTTCGGCGGGCCGATTCGGTTGATGCAACTGCGCCTCGAAGGGGTGTTGCAGCAGCCGCTGCCTGCTCTGGTGGAAGAGAGCTGGGTCTGTGCCTGGCGCTCCGTGGCCGAGTGACTTTGAATGAGCATTTTTGTTTTTGAGGGGTAACCACATGCCTAACCTATGTCTGACAGTTCGACACCTACTGCTTGGCCTCGTCCTGGTGCTCTGTGCCCCGCAGTTGCTCGCCTACGACGACAGCGCCGCACTCAAGGGTGTGAGCCAGGGCAAGGGGCTGTTCCTCATCGACCTCGCTCAGCCGCAGAAGCTCGACCTCTATTTGCAGATCATCCAGGGCACCCACGCCGGAATGAAGCGGCAGGGGGTCGAGCCCGACTTCGTGGTGGTCTACATCGGCCCTAGCGTGCGCTTCATCACCACAGAACCAGACGATTTGCTCGCAATGGAGCACGAACAGGTGCTCGCCTCGATCCAGGCGAGCATCCGCGCTCTGCGCGACCTGGGTGTGCGCCAAGAGGTCTGCACGATAGCCAATCGGGTGTTCGGGGTGGCAGATGCGAGTATCCCGGACGGGATGCAGGTCGTCGCCGATGGATTCGTCTCCTTGATCGGCTGGCAGGCGCAGGGCTACCACCTGGTGCCCATCTACTGAGGCCACCTGCTCGGAGGCGACCCAGGTTCGGGCCGGAATCAGTTCGGGATAACACAATCCCCTAGCAGCCTGTCGGACTTAGAGCCTGACCTGACCCGGGGGTCGAGTAAAATGGGCGGGTCAATTCCGAGGGCTGGCGAAGATGAGCAAGTTCCACCTGATCGACCGAGACATCGACTTTCTGCTGCCGCCGTCGGTGCAGGAGTGGCTGCCTGAGGGACACCTGGCGCGTTACGTGGTGGAGGTGGTGGAAGGGCTGGATCTGAGCGATCTGGAGCGGGCCTATGCCGGTCGGGGCAGCGCGGCCTACCACCCGGCGTTGTTGCTGTCGCTGTTGATCTACGGTCCGCCACCGGCTGTTACTCCAGCCGCAAGATCGAACGGGCGACCTACGACTCACTGGCATTTCGTTACATCGCCTGTAATCAACATCCCGACCACGACACCCTGGCCAATTTCCGCCGACGCTTCGCGCGTGAGTTCGAGGCGGTGTTTGTGCAGGTGTTGCAAGTCGCCCGCGAGAACCAGATCAGCCGTTTCGGCGCCGTCAGCCTGGACGGGACCAAGATCCACGCCAATGCCAGCCGCCATAGCGCCCTGTCCTATGAGCACGCCGAGATCATTGAGGCGCACCTGAAGGCGGAGGTCCAGGAACTGCTTGCCTCGGCCGAGCAGGCAGATGGCACCAACACCCCCGACGGGATGAGCGTGCCGGACGAGCTCAAGCGCCGCGAGGATCGCCTGGCGGCCATCGCCGAGGCGAAAACCAAGATCGAGGCACGGGCGGCCGAGCGTTTCGCCCGCGAGCAGGCCGACTACGAAGCCAAGCTCGATGCACGCGAGGCCAAGGCGGCGGCCAGTGGCAAGAAGCCGCGCGGCAAGGCACCCAAGCCGCCAGAGCCCGGTGCGCGCCCCAAAGACCAGATCAACCTCACCGACGAAGAGTCGCGCATCATGCCCGTGGCCGGCGGCGGCTTCGAGCAGTGCTACAACGGCCAAGCCTGGTCGATACCGAAACCATGCTGGTCATGGTTCCCCAGGTCACTCAGGCCGGCAACGACAAACAACAGGTCGTGCCCATGGTCGAGAAGCTTCAGGCGCTACCCGAGGGACTCAATCGACCCGAGCAAATGCTCGCCGACGCCGGTTACTTCAGCGAGGCCAACGTGGACGCCTGCGAGGCGGCCGGCATCGAGCCGCTGATTGCGATCAAGCGCGATGAACACCACCCCCACTTCTCGGAGCGCTTCAGCGAGCCGCCCGAACTGCCCGGCGAAGCGACCCCGGTCCAACGCATGACCCATCGGCTCAAGACCGGTGCCGGCAAGGCCGCCTACGCGCTGCGCAAGTCCACCGTCGAGCCGGTCTTCGGGATCATCAAATCCGTGATGGGCTTCCGCCAGTTCCTCGCCCGCGGATTGGCCAACGTCCAAGGCGAATGGACACTGGTGTGTCTGGCGTGGAATCTAAAACGTATGGCCGTATTGCGTCCGCAGTAAGGGAAAAGCTAGAGAAAACAGCGTCTTTGCGAAATAATCGTCTCGTTTTTACCACAAATGGCCTTCAAGTGACCAACCGACGGTTGGTTCGAAGGGGTAAGTCCGACAGGCTGCGCAGCGTCCCCCAGCAGTCTTGCCCACAACCCGCATTTTCGCTATGCTCCACTAGCGTTGACATTGGGCAGGGGTTTGTGATCGCTCAGCGGATCGACGTTTTAATTTATAGGTTTATAGGTGCAACGGCACAATTTTTCATCGCTAACGATTTGGTGCACCATGTTCAAAAGTCCATCGCTTAGGATCGCAATCGCAGCCGCTGCTCTAACGGGGGCGGTCACTTCACCCATCGCGGCAGAACGAGAGGTTGCCTCCCTTGCTCGCGTCACTGGAAATGCGTTGGTCAATAAGGGTACCCAGTATGTGACTGGCACGGAAGGTATGGCGCTTTCGATTGGTGAGCGGGTCATGTCCCTCGATAAGACCACTGCAATCATCCAGTTCGAGGACGGATGTCGCTACACCATGAAGGAGAACGAGGTGATCACTATCCCTAGCGTGAGCCCCTGCGTACTGACGAAGGGGGGGAGTGACCGCCTAAGCGTGTTGCCCCCGATCCCTCCTGGTGGGGTTCCAGTTGTTCCTGTCGTTCCTGTGGCCGCCGCACCTGCCGCCTCGCTTGCGAGCAGCCTCTTGGTGCCTGGGGCGATTGCGCTAGCCACCGTCGCGGGTGTGGCCATACTGGCGAATGACGATGACGACAACAATAACAACGTGCCGGTCCCCCTCCCGCCCATCAGCCAGTAAGTGACGATTCAAGAACAACCGGTACATCTTCTTGGAACTACGAAACACGCGAAAAACGCGAAAAGGCTCAATATACACAGGAGCATTTGCTGTTTTTTCGCGACTTTCGTGTATTTCGTAGTTTCTTGTCGTCCGCGCGCTTGTTTCGGTTGTTGCTGAACCGTTCCTAAGTCAGCCCGGCGCATGCATTCAGCCCCAAGCGAAGCCGCCGGATATTCAAATAGGGCTGTGCCGGCGTTCGCGAGGCAGTGCCGGTGCAAGAAGGGCGCTTGTGCGAGTCCCGATAGGGCAATCCGGTTTCAGTCTGCCTTTGTGGTCATCAACTGTTGTCCGGGTCGCTTTCTTGTCCAAACCAGGCCACCGCATAGCGGCCAACGATACCAACCCCGATGGCTTGCCATTTTATCCGCCTCCACCCATTTCGGTTGTCGAGCACTTCGTGATGGAGTTCGCTGGCTTTCCATGTGGCAAATGCATCGGCTGGTGTAGCGCTTCCTGAATTCATATAGACAATTTCATATCCATTGCCGTTGTACTTGGTCAGTTCTCTAGGCTTGCTCCACATAAGGCGGGCATGACGGTGATCTGGGGTATAGTTGACGCTTCTCCAGGGGCCATTTCCAGACCAGCTGTGAAGGTTGTATGGCGCCGCAACTGTATTTGTCTCGAGGTCGCGCACATGCATCTTTGCAACGAGCGAGAGGGACTTGGACAGGGGTATGGGTGACAGTCCATCGTCCTCCCTGTGTTTCATGATCAGGTGATAGAGTTCTCGCTCTGCATCGCTCCACTGAACCCCTGACGATCCGCTCGCAATCAGATTCGCAATGGGCGCGCTACAGCGTTTCGGCGTCTCGGCCGATGCAAAACCTCGGTTGTCGATTGGCTCGTGATATGAGACGCACGAGACCAATGGTGCCGCAAAGACCATGGTTAGAATCGCGACCGGATTCATATGCGGACCTCAGAGCTTGGGGTGCAGTGGGCAAACCTTGCCCTATCACTGGGCTGGCTATAGGGCAGTAAGCACAGCGTAGCCCTTTGAACCCACCATCGGTGTGTCGCAGTGCTCAGGATGCGAAACAGGACGGCCCTTTCGTCCGCTGACCGCCTGTGTGGAACCCGAAACGTGCGCCGAGCGACACTTGCCAAGCGCCTGCTCTCGGACCTGCGCCGCGAAGAGTTTTGAGGGGCACCGACGAACCAGCTAGTGCAACAGCGCCGCTGCGTGGCGAGGGTCTCGCTATGCCTGTCCGCACTCCATGGGCATCCGCGCCGGCCTCGATCTACCTCGGGCGTACACAGCGGGAATTGCTGCTTCGTGAGCACCGTCCTTGAGCACGGTCCGGCGAACCCGGATAATGGATCGCCTTTTGCGACCCAATCACAAGCATGCGTGGGAACAGGTCCTAGAGCTATGAAGATCGGAGTACCGAGAGAAACCCGTGGGGGCGAGGCGCGGGTGGCGGCCACCCCGGAGGTCGTCAAGCGCTTGGTGGGCAAGGGCCTGCAAGTGACCGTCGAGGCGGGCGCTGGCGTCGCGGCGGCCTACCCTGATTCGGACTACGCCGCCGCCGGGGCGGAGCTTGGTGACCGTATCGCGGCCTACGCGGCGGACATCCTGCTCAAGGTGCGGCGCCCGGATAGCGACGATGTGGCGGCCATGCAGCCCGGCGGGATCTACCTCGGCCTGGTGGAGTCTTGCGGCGAGGACGCCACCCTCTCGGCCATGCTCGCCAAGGGCATCCGGGTCCTGGGCATGGAGCGCATCCCGCGCATCTCCCGCGCCCAGTCCATGGACGCCCTTTCGTCCCAGAGCAATATCGCCGGTTACCGGGCCGTGATCGAGGCGGCGGCCCGCTATGGGCGCTTCTTCCCCATGATGATGACCTCGGCGGGCTCGGCCAAACCGGCGCGTCTGGTGGTGCTGGGGGCGGGTGTGGCGGGCCTCCAGGCTATCGCCACTGCGCGCCGCCTGGGGGCCGAGGTGTGGGCCTACGACGTGCGGCCCGAGACCCGGGAGCAGATCCAGTCCCTGGGGGCCAAGCCCATCGACCTGGATATCGGCGAGAGCGGGGCGGGGGAGGGCGGCTACGCGAAGGAGCTGTCCGCCGAGGCCAAGGCCCGCCAGCAGGCGGCCCTGGCAGACGAGCTGGCCAAGGCCCATGTGATCATCTCCACGGCGCTGATCCCCTGCCGCCCGGCCCCGGTCTTGATCACCGAAGAGGTGGTGAAGCGCATGCGCCCGGGCTCGGTGATCGTGGACCTGGCCGCGGCCAATGGCGGCAATTGCCCGCTCACGGTGCCCGACGAGGTGGTGGAGCGCCACGGGGTGACCCTGGTGGGGCACACCAATTACCCGTCCATGGTCGCGGCCGACGCCAGCGCCTTCTATGCCAAGAACCTGGCCAACCTGCTGGACATCATGATCGACTCGTCCGACTCGGGCCCCAATGCGAGCCCGGTGCTCAAGGACCTGGACCAGGACGAGATCACCAAGGCCATGCAGGTGCGCGCCTGACCGGTCGTCCCCCTTATCGCAAGCGGAGTACCCACACCATGACCGAAACCATGGCGCTCTACGTCTTCGTCCTGGCCTGCTTTATCGGCTACTACGTCATCTGGGGCGTGACCCCGGCCCTGCATACGCCCCTGGTGGCCCTGACCAACGCCATCTCCGGGATCGTCATCGTCGGCGCCCTGCTGGTGACCGGGCTGGAGGGTGTTGGTACCGGCGCCGAGCTGATCGGCTTCCTGGCCGTGCTGCTCGCCTCCATCAACGTCTTCGGCGGCTTTCTGGTGACCCACCGGATGCTGTCCATGTTCAATAAGAAAAAGAAGTAACCCAGGGGCCACGGACACATGGAACACCCAAACAACTTGCAGGCCCTGGCCTATCTGACCTCGGCGGTGCTGTTCATCCTGGCCCTCAAGGGGCTGACCCACCCGGCCTCGGCCCGGCGCGGCAACTTCCTGGCCATGTTCGGCATGGTCATCGCCGTGGCGGCGACCCTGCTCGGCGGCGAGGTCAAGTCCTACGGGTTCATCATCGCGGGGTCGCCGGGGGCGCGGTCATCGGGACCATCCTGGCCCTGCGTATCCAGATGACGGCCATGCCGCAGCTGGTGGCGGCCCTGCACAGCTTCGTCGGTCTGGCGGCGGTGCTGGTGGCCATCGGCACCTTCATCAACCGGGCGGCGGCAGGCACCCTCAATGCAGTGCTCATGGGCGAGCTGTCCGCGGGCATCGTCATCGGCGCCATCACCTTCACCGGCTCAGTGATCGCCTTCGGCAAGCTCCAGGGGTTGATCAGCGGTAAGCCGGTCAAGTTTGGCGGCCAGCATGCGCTGAATGCGGCCCTGGGGCTGGCCACCCTGGCCCTGGCGGTGCACTTCGCCATGACCGGCAGCGTCTGGTCCCTGGCCCTGATGACCCTGCTGGCCCTGGTGCTGGGCGTGACGCTCATCATCCCCATCGGCGGGGCGGACATGCCGGTGATCATCTCCATGCTCAACAGCTACTCGGGCTGGGCGGCGGCGGCCACCGGCTTCACCCTGCACAACAATCTGCTGATCATCGTCGGGGCCCTGGTCGGGTTCTCCGGTGCGATCCTGTCTTACATCATGTGCAAGGCGATGAACCGGTCGATCGTCAACGTGGTGTTCGGCGGCTTCGGCTCCGGGGACGATGCGGGCCCCGCAGCCGGTGCCGGCCCGGAGGGTAAGGGGGTCAAGGCGGCCTCCGTCGAGGACGCGGTCTATTGGATGGAGGATGCGGGCAAGGTGATCATCGTGCCCGGCTACGGCATGGCCGTCGCCCAGGCCCAGCACTCGCTCAAGGAGCTGATGACCCTACTCCAGGCCCGCGGGGTCGAGGTCAAGTTCGCCATCCACCCGGTGGCCGGGCGTATGCCGGGGCACATGAACGTGCTGCTGGCGGAGGCGGACATTCCCTACGAACTGGTCCTGGAGATGGACGAGATCAACCCCGAGTTCCCGTCGGCGGACGTGGTGCTGGTGGTGGGGGCCAATGACGTGGTCAATCCTGCGGCCAAGTCCGATCCGTCCAGCCCCATCTACGGGATGCCCATCTTGGAGGCTGGCAAGGCGCGGCAGATCTATTTCCTCAAGCGCTCCATGCGTCCCGGCTATTCTGGTGTGGACAACCTACTCTTTTATCAAGACAACACCTATCTGGTCTTCGGCGACGCCAAGGATACGATCGAGGGTATGGCTGGGGCGCTTAAGGGGCGCGGGCACTGAGGGGCGCCAGGTCAGAGGCAGTTGCCATGTAGACGAGGAAGTTTTCAGTTTTCAGTAGGAGGTTGTTGATATTTAGGGAAACCGCCGGCGAAAAACGGCAATCCCATGTGCGATGGGTATACATCACCTACGGCACGCCCGGGCGTCAATCACAGGTTTAAGTGTGCGTCAAGATGGACCCTGGACGGATTTGTCGACGCCGACAAGGTATCGTCGCCCACTACCTGGTAGTATCCGCGCCCGCATGCGTTGCATTTGGTGCGTGGGCGTGGGCTTTGGCTTGGAGGGATTGAGTGCCTGGCCAGGCCAAGTGTTTGGAAAAGAGGGCGGTTTTTTACTGCGCCCGGCACGACAATACTAAAGATGCAGCATGGGTCCAAGGCGCGGACGCCTAGGTTGCTGCCAATGAGGAGGAGGGCACAAGCATGTCGATCAGTGTCTCGTTTATTCCCGAGGAGGACCGGCTCGACCTGTCCTTTGACGGTAATCTCGATCTGACCACGGCCGAGGCCCTGTGTGGGGTCGCGTCCAATATTCCGCCCAACCTGAGGACGTGCATCCTCGATCTGACTCGCGTCGAACGGATCTTCGATTCAGGCATGGCCCTGTTACAGATGCTTTGTCGCGGCGTCCGCGGGGTTGGTGCCACTGTGGTGGTCCTGGGCGACCACCCACAAGTCAAGGCCTGTATCTCTCGGGTCATGGGCAATGTCCACTATGTTTCTCCTTTGGATCGGGAGGCCAGGCGGCATCTGCGGGCGATCTGACGCGTGGTCCTTAGTGACGATTCAAGAACAACCGGTACATCTTCTTGGAACTACGAAACACGCGAAAGTCGCGAAAAGGCTCAATATATACGGGAGCATTTGCTGATTTTTCGCGACTTTCGTGTATTTCGTAGTTTCTTGTCGTCCGCGCGCTTGTTTCGGCTGTTCCTGAACCGTTCCTTAGCGTTTGTCGTCCCGCCCGCTTTGGTCCATCATGCGCGGCTCGATTGGGAACGAGCCGCGATAGCCGATGAGCGATACCCCCACCTACCAGCCTGACGCCCTGGAGCGCATGCCGCTCCATGTCTTCAGCGAGAAGGCGTATCTGGACTACTCCATGTACGTCATCCTGGACCGCGCCCTGCCCCATGTGGGCGATGGGCTCAAGCCGGTGCAGCGGCGCATCCTCTACGCCATGTCCGAGCTTGGGCTCTCCGCCGCGGCCAAGTTCAAAAAGTCCGCCCGCACCGTGGGCGACGTGCTGGGCAAGTTCCATCCCCATGGGGATAGCGCCTGCTATGAGGCCATGGTGCTCATGGCCCAGCCCTTCTCCTATCGCTACACCCTGATCGAAGGGCAGGGCAACTGGGGCTCGCCGGACGAGCCCAAGTCCTTCGCCGCCATGCGCTACACCGAGGCGCGCCTGTCCCCCTACACCGAGGTCCTGCTCGGTGAGGTGGACCAGGGCACGGTGGACTGGGCGCCCAACTTCGATGGCACCCTGGAGGAGCCGTCCCTGCTGCCGGCGCGCCTGCCCAATCTGCTGCTCAACGGGGCGACGGGAATCGCCGTTGGCATGGCGACGGATATCCCGCCCCACAACCTGCGCGAGGTCGCCCGGGCCTGTATCCACCTGCTGGAGACCCCCGAGGCGACGGTGGCGGACCTGTGTCGCTTCATCCCCGGTCCGGACTTCCCCACCGCGGCCGAGATCGTCACCCCGCCGGACGACCTCAAGCGGATGTACGAGACCGGCAACGGCAGCGTGCGGCTGCGCGCCCGCTACGAGATCGATCAGGGCGATATCGTCATCACGGCGCTGCCCTACCAGGTCTCGGGGAACCGCATCATGGAGCAGATCGCCGCCCAGATGCAGGCCAAGAAGCTGCCCATGCTCGAAGACCTGCGCGACGAGTCGGACCATGAGTCCCCGACCCGCATCGTCCTGGTGCCGCGATCGAATCGGGTGGACGTCGAGCGGCTCATGTCGCACCTGTTCGCCACCACGGACCTGGAGCGCAACGTCCGGGTCAACATGAATGTGATCGGGCTCAACGGGCGCCCGCGGGTTATGGACCTGCGCGACATCCTCACCGAGTGGTTGAGCTTCCGCACCCGTACCGTGCGCCGCCGCCTCCAGCATCGCCTGGACAAGGTGCTCGAACGCCTGCACCTGTTGGACGGCCTGCTGATCGCCTACCTCAACATCGACGAGGTGATCCGCATCATCCGGACCGAGGACGAGCCCAAGCCCGTCCTCATGGCCCGCTTTGAACTGAGCGACGTCCAGGCGGAATACGTCCTCAACACCAGACTGCGCCAACTTGCGCGTCTGGAAGAGATGAAGATCCGTGGCGAGCAGGACGCGCTCGCTAAGGAGCGCGACTGGCTCCAGGCTACCCTGGGCTCAGACACAGCCCTCAAGGCCCTGATCCGCGAAGAGATCGAGGCCGATGCCGCCAAGTACGGCGACGCCCGCCGCTCGCTCCTGATCGAACGTGCCGCCGCCACAGCACTGGGCGAGACCGAACTGGCCCCCAGCGAACCCCTTACGGTAGTCCTATCGCAAAAGGGCTGGGTGCGCGCCGGCAAGGGACACGAACTGGACCCGGCGGGTCTGAGCTACAAGGCGGGTGACGGCTACCTCGCCGCGGCCTGCGTGCGCAGTAACCAGGCGGTCGTCTTCCTCGACTCCACCGGGCGCAGCTATTCGGTGCTGGCGCACCAATTACCATCCGCCCGAGGTCAGGGCGAGCCTCTCACAGGGCGGCTGAGCCCGCCCAAGGGCGCGGAGTTTGTCGCCATACTGGGCGGTGAGCCGGGTCAGCGCTTGTTGCTCGCCTCCGATGCAGGTTACGGATTCATCCTGACCCTGGAGGACCTCTACGCCAAGCCCAAGGCAGGCAAGGCGGTCCTGACCCTGCCAGCGGGGGCCCAAGTGCTGCCCCCGGTGCCGGTGGGCGACCCGGGCCAGGATCGGCTGGCCGCCATCACCAACACCGGCCACATGCTGGTCTTCCCGGTCGCCGATCTGCCCCAGCTCTCGCGTGGCAAGGGCAATAAGATTCTCGGCATCCCCGCCGCCAGGGCCGCGAGCCGGGAGGAGGTCATCTGCGCCCTGGCGGTGGTCCCGATCGGGGCGGGGCTGACCATTTTGTCCGGCAAGCGGCACTTCACCCTCAAGCCGGCGGATCTGGACGCCTACCAGGGCGAGCGCGGGCGGCGGGGGCACATGCTGCCGCGGGGCTTCCAGCGGGTGGATGGCGTCACGGTGACCTAGGGGGATCTTGCCGTTGCCCGCCAGTGGACAACCCTGGCGGAGTCTCTTGGTGCCGCAGGTCCCGCCACGCACCAGGAGCGCGTCAAGGACAATGATCGTGGTGTTCTATTGTTCGCCAGCGGTTTCCCTAATACCAACAACCTCTTAACTTAAAACTTAAAACTTAAAACTTAAAACTTAAAACTTAAAACTTCTTCCTTCCCCCGGTTAATCACCGGAGACCGACCAACCCTTGGTCCGCAAGCTCCTGTGTCAGCCGCAGCGTGTCACGCTCCAAATCGTCCCGCGACACCTCGTATTCCTCCAACAGCTGCTCGCAGATCGCGGCGAGGGTCTTGCCTTCGCCCATCAGCTCCCACATCCGTGCCCCGACCGGGTCGAGCCCAAAATAGGTCCCGTTGGCGAGATCCAGGATCACCGTCTCGTCGCCCACCGTTCGTGCCATCACCTGCGGGGGGATGCTCACCTTGTCAGACAACTTCATGCTGTAACACTCTCATTGCAGGCATGTTCCAAAATGGCCTGGCGGACGCTCGCCAGATCCTCGAACCGCCTGGGGAAATCGAGGCGGTAGTGTATCGGCTGATTGGCCAAGGTCGCCACCTGATCGAAATGGGAGGCCAACCTCGGTCGTTCTTCGATATCCAGCAGGAACGAGTGCTTCACCCATTCCACCAGCGCCTCAGCCGGCTCAGGCGCTGGAACTCCAGCGTCTTGGCGCTGCCATCGCCCAGGAAATACACCCGTCGCAAAGGCCGGGGCTGGTCGCAAAAGCGGATCTCGTCGCCTGCAAGGAAGCGAGACTTGGGGGTAAACGATAGGGCAGGCGCCGTCTCGGTGCCCGGTGCGATCAGTGCGTCTTCGCTATCAGCCCACAGGCGGATGGACGGGTGGCTGGGCAAGACCTCAAAGCCCTGAGCGATTGGCTCGACCACCAGGCCGTCATCCGTCAGGAACCGAGACCCGCTGACCGCAAAACTCGCGGCCAGCGTCGACTTTCCCCGGCCCGATTCTGCGGCGAAGGCGATAGCACCTCCATCCACCTCGACGGCGCTGGCGTGAAACACGAGCTTGCCCAGCTTGCTCAGCACCAGCGGCAGCACCTGGTTAAGGTAGAGGTGCTGGGATGTGGCCTCCGATACCTTGGGGACCGGGAAGCAGGTGATTTCGCGTCCCTCCGCAGCCACGTCAAAATCCGCCAGCTCAGGGAAGCGCAGCAAATAGCCGCCGCCAACGCGGTAGAACTCGGTCCAGAGCGTACCGTCCGGGAACGCCCAGGTATGGAATGGCCTGCACCCAACAGGCGCTTGCCGACGCGCCCCGGCAACCTGAAGCTCGACCACTAGTGCTCGTCGCCAGAGCCGGGTACTTCGTTATCGACGTTCTCAAAGATCTCGTCGAACGGAATCTCCACCCCCAAGGCCGGGAAGTGGCAATCTCCCCCATCGGGAAGGTATTCGTGAAACAACCAGTCCTGGTCCTCCGTGCGCCGGAAGGTTTCCACCCGACGCGATGGGATGTCCACCAGCACATATTCCTGCAATGACGGCAGCGTGCGGTACGCGGCGAATTTGTCGCCACGGTCAAAGGCCGCTGTGGAGTCCGAAAGCACCTCCACGATCAGGGTCGGGTGCGCGATGAACTGGCTCGCCACATGATCCCGCGGATCGCAGGACACCATCACATCGGGATAGAAAAAGGCGTCCACCGCTTCGACGCGAAGTTTCAAATCAGACCCATAGGCCTGGCAGGGCCCGCCCCGCAACCGTTGCTTGAAGGCTGCAGCCAGATTCAGCGATACGACCACATGCTCGCGCCGCGCCCCGACCATGGCGAACACTTCGCCGAGTACATACTCGTGTTTTTCCGCCTGTGTCTCCTCCCAGGCCAGATAGGCCTCGGCATCAAAGGCAGTCTGCATCGCCGGATTTGTCATGAAGATCTCCTGGCAGGCAAGCGGAAGGGTGCACCTGCGCTCGACAGGGCGTGGCGAGGTGCGCCGTTCCACGACCGGCCTAAAGGCAGGCAACTCCTTGTCGCCGCACTCCCGTGGTTGGCCCGGGCGCCGAGGTACACGGGGATTATACTGCTGGCCCGGAGATTGACAGCCTTCGGTAGGACGGCGAGCCTTATTTCCAGGGCCCTTGCTTAACCCTTAAAACTGAAAACTTAAAACTACGCCGTATGACGAGTATCGCCGCCCGATGTTGGCATCACCGTCGTCATAGGATTCCGATCTACCCTTCTACCTCCGCTCTCCTTGCCCCTTTGTCAAACCCATCCGTTCACGTCGCTGGATAAGCTCTCCAAAGGTCCGCAGAACGGCGTTCACCTCTTCCGAGGTCGGAAACATCGCCGCGACGTCGTCATCCAATCGGATCAAGTTTGTGCCTTCCCGGTATCGCTGTGCGTATTTCCCCCGCACTCCGCCAGAAAAGTCATATTCATCCAGCATATCCGGGTCGTCTTGGCTAGCCATGGCGTTTTTCGTACCTCTTTCGTTCGTGGGCGCTCGCGAGACGCGCAGAGATCAGCCGAATGAAAGCATCGCGTTCGGTATGGACCACAACCAGTATGCGTTTCCGATCGGACTGACCGACCGTGACGCACCGCTCCTCGTTCCCCGGATGCAACGGGTCGGGGATCGTCATGGACAAGAAGTCTGACAGGACAGTGCCCGCCTCCTCAAAGGTTACGCCATGCTTTTTCGCGTTGGACTCAGCCTTTCGACTGTCCCACTCGAACTTTAGAGCCATTCAAGGTCCACCACGATCGGCCCGAGCCATTCCTCCAGTCTTGGACCGCGCCATTTAAGGTCGACGCCCGGGCGCTTGGGTCGCTTTCATGTTGGGTCAGCTAAATGGTGACCCGCATTCCTCTCGTGTTTTTCCGCCTGTGTCTCCTCCCAGGCCAGATAGGCCTTGGCATCAAAGGCACTCTGCATCGCCGGACTTGTCATGAAGATCTCCTGACAGGCAAGCGGAAGGGAGCACCACCTGCTCTCGACAGAGCGCGTTGCGGCGCGCCGCTCCACGACCGGCCTACAGGCAGGCAACTCCTTGTCGCCGCACTCCCGCGGCTAGCCCAGGCGCCGAGGTACACGGGGATTATACTGCTGGCCCGGAGATTGACAGCCTTCGGTAGGACGGCGAGCCTTATTTCCAGGGTCCTTTCTTAACCCTTAAAACTTAAAACTTAAACACTTAAAACTAAGCGGTATGCTAAGCATCGACGCCCGACGCCAACATAGGATGCCGACCTGCGCCCTACTCAGTATCCCTGCCCAGCACCTGCGCCACAAACCGGGAGACCTCCTCGGGGGACGGGAACAGGTCGGGGTGATCTCGCAACACCGATTCCTCGATCTCCCGGGCGGTCCGGCGTCCGTCGCAGTAACCGAGCACCGTGATCCGTGCCTGTCCTTCCCGGCTCAGGTGCGGTACCCGCTCCGGGTGGGCTCGGACCAGGTCCTCCGGGGCCAACAGCATTCCCTGCCAGGTCGAGTGACTGAAGCGTCGTCCGGTGGCTGGAAACTCCACGACCCAGGCGATCAGATTTTCGGCCGGCCGGGCCATGACCGTCGCCTTGACCAGCTCCCCCACTTTCACCGGGACCGCCTCATCGATGGGCAAGAACGCCTGTGAGCGGTTGATCCGCCGCTCCGACAACGGCGAATTGGTCATCCACACGCCCTCGGCCAGTTCGCACTCGAACCAACCGCCAAGCCCGTGCATGACGCCGTCCCGCTGGATCCGCAGCTCTGCCGTCCACGAGAAAAAGTCTGGGTTGTCGGCATACAAGTCGATCTCGCCCAAGGTGGCGGGCTGGCCCAACAAGGCTTCCACCGGCAACTCCACCGCATGCTTGGCGTTGACCGCGTGGTGACGCAGCCAATGAAACTCGGTCGGCACGCCCTCCGCCCGCCAGCCCTCGGCCTTGTCGTGACAGCTTTTCAGATTCCACCGCAGCGAGTTGCAACCGGATCCGGGCGGGAATCAGGCGGCCGCCGGGCCTGAGCAACCGATTCCGCGCATCCTGCAGCGTATGCACGATCCCGTAATCGAACCCAAAGTATCCTACGTGGTCGCAGATCGCTAGATCGCCCGGTGATGGCAGCCCAACGCGGTGAGAATGGCCGCGGACGAAGCCCGCCTGTTCGCCCAAGCCGGCACGCGAGAAGGTCTCTTGCGCCACCTCGATCATGGCCGTGGCGTCGATACCGAACACGTGTCCCGCGCCCGCCTGCAGGCAGAGTAGGCCCAAGATGCCGGAGCCGCATCCCAGGTCGACAACCTCGTCGCCAGAACGAACAACCGCCGCGATGGCGGCCCGGAACTGCTCTAGTCTGGTGCGGTCGGCGACATACCCCAGGTGCTCGTCCAGCATTAAGAGTCCAACCCACTTAGCACGTCATCGGTCTCTGCATTACGCGATGGGCATCGCTCCGCTCTGCCCATCCTACCAACTACCCACCACCCTTACGACCTCCTCACCGGGCAGGCGCAACCGCCCGAACGGGTCGCCGAGCGCTTTGCCGACTATTGGGCGCGGCTGTACCAGGTGGCCGAACAGGCCGATTTGCCCGCACGCGCCCGTGAACGCATCGCCAAGGCCCAACGCGTGACGACACAGCTCATCGCCACCATTGCCTTTTTCTTCGCCTCCGTACAGACCAGCATCGAGGCACTCAACCTGGCCCCGGAGATCGAGATGGCCCTGGGAGGGAGGGGTTAAAAGCCCCTTCCTATCCCTCTTGGGCGACAGGAATCGCCGGCCTACGCGGTTGTCGAGAAACAACCGTGTGACCGGATGACGATTGCATCTTGCGAAAATCCTCGCAGATGGCATGAAGATCGTAATTAAATCTCTTTGCGTGCTCATCTCTGATACGGCGAACTTCTTCAACAATAGGATCTTGCCACATGACCTATTACTCCATTAACTCCAATGGCGTGCAGATTACCGGCGGCTCATATCCAGAGGCTCTGCAAATAGCCTCAATCTTTGGCCTCATAACCGCGTTTGCGATGTGTTTGCAATTCCAAGTGAGCAGATAGTTAATGCCATGAACTGTAGCGACAGCGATATGCAGTGCGTCGGTCTTCGCTTTTTCCGGTATGGCAGCGTCTGCAAGGAGTCGTGCCGCTAGCAGTTCCACTTCTTCTGATACGTCAAGCTCTGGCAACCCTTCGATTGCAGTAACTCGCCGTTTTGCTGCCTCCGGGTCGCCTCCGCTTGCTTCCTGGGCCACAATCTCCGAAATGAAGAGATCGTATCTCGGGCGAGCAATCTCCCACCAATTTCTTGTCGCCTCTTGGTTAGCCGCCATGACCAATTCGGGGCTTCTCCAGGCGGTGAGATAGCTTGGAATGGTGGTTTCAATGTAGACGGATGGCTTCATTTCTGACACATTCTAAATGACGCCCAACGTCTTACACACCCCGCGCCATACTGCGGCCTGAGCGAGAGCGAAGGCCGACGTGTGACCGGCATGCTAGCCGGCTAGCTGGTGCAAGTCCAGCCATGGCCCTTGGGAGAAGGGAACATGTAGGCGAAGGCAAGGGTGCCCGAAGAAACTCCCCCTGCACCTTACGGAAGAGGAGGATGGCGAGGTGCTACCGGACGGGAGCCAATGAGGGATCTGAAGGAAGCCGGAGTCCAAAATCGCCACCTAAGCGAGAGCGAACCTTTGATTAGGCGGACAGGGGTGGGCGAGGTGCCGCTGACCACCGAAGCCCGATGTTCTCCCCGTAACCCCTGGACGTAGAGAAGGTAGGTGGGCGATGAAAGAGGCGACTAGCTTACCCGGTGAAGGGCCGTCGATCCTGGGTCGGTGTAACTACGACACCTTAAGCCCTAAGCGACGCGGAGACGTGATCCGTGATGGGACGGGGGCCTGCAGATGAAGCCGTAGTAATCGTAAAGCCCGGTGCCGGTGATCCTGCGGTGACGTAGGTGAGGGTAAAACATCGGGACAGCGGCAGGGAGGCCGGAGGTGAAGGGCGGAACACGTAAGCGGTTGATGAGACTTGTTAGAGACTGTGGATCTGAGATCAGCCCGAGAGGAGCCGGCGAGTGCCCGAGACGTAGAGATCGGGTGAATCGGCGGTGCGATGATCGAAGAAAGGCCCATGCAAAGAGGGAGTGAAATGAGCCAAAGAGACCTATTGACCGACGAACGAAGACTCTTCGAGGACCTGTGCACCAGCGCATTGGTTGGAGGCAGGATTCCGGCGCGTGAAGAAGAACAAGGGATCGCCCGGCATCGACGGAGTGACGATTGCCGAGTTCGAATCACGTCTGGACGAAGAGCTAAGCCGGCTGAAAGCGGAGCTGGAAAGCTGGACTTACAAACCCTCACCGGTGCGACGGGTGGAGATCCCCAAGCCCGGTGGCAAAGGCATCCGTTTACTCGGGGTGCCGACGGTGCGCGACAGGGTGGTGCATGCCACCCTGAAACTGCTGTTGGAGCCGATCTTCGAGCCGCTGTTCTCAGACCATAGCTACGGTTTCCGCCCCGAGCGGAACCAAGGCCAGGCGGTCGAGGCGGCGCGCAAGATCGTGGCCGGGGGGAAGCCGTACGTGGTGGATCTCGATCTTTCCAAATTCTTCGATCGAATCCATCATGACCGGCTGATCGCACGCCTGGGTCAGACGATACCCGACAAGCGCATCCTGCGCCTGGTCGGGCTGATCCTGCGCAGCGGCATCATGGCCAACGGCCTGGTGACCCCCTCCACGGAAGGAGCCGTTCAAGGCAGCCCGTTAAGCCCTCTGCTCAGCAACATCGTCCTCGACGAGCTGGATAAGGAGCTGGAGCGGCGCGGCCTTGAATTTTGCCGGTTCGCTGATGACTGTAACATCTTCGTGAGGACGCCGAAGGCGGCCGAGCGGGTGATGGCAAGCATCAGCGGCTACATCGAGAAGAGACTGAAACTGGTGGTGAACCGCGAGAAGAGCCAAGTGGCTCGCTCGGATCGGGTCAAGTTTCTGGGTCTGACCATCGTGGGGGATACGATCGCGATATCCCACAAGGCCCTGCAAACGGCCATGGCCAAAGTCAAGGAGCTGACACCGAGGGGGACCCACCTGACGCTGGAGGCGAGCATCGAGCGGATCAACAGCTGGTACGTGGGCTGGTCGGGTTACTTTGCGATGACCTACTACCCCGCCCAGCTGAAGAAGATCGAAGCCCATATCCGGCGACGATTGCGATCCCGTTTGGTGGATCAACAAAAGAGCAGGCGCAATCTCTTCCGGAAGCTGGTCAAGCGTGGCGTGCCACGCCGCCAGGCGGCAGAAAACGGTGTTTTCCAACCACAAGCGCTGGAAGCTGTCGAACACCTTCGCGGTGAACAAGGCGTACCCGGTCGGTTGGTTCATTGGGGAGATGGGACAGGCCATTCGTTCCGACAAGCAGTTACCGCATTGGTTTGACGTGGATCGGTGGATACGGCTTACGTGAGGAGCCGTGTACGGACCCGTAAGGTGGTGTGCGTGTTAGGCATCTTCATTCGGCTGCGATTAAACGTGGTCTGTCCCCATTTCTTCCTCCAGATTGGCCACCGACGCAACCCGTCCACAACGCCACGGAGCGATGCCTGTGACCGAGACGCCCCTACCATCGAGCCAGCATGAGGTTGGCCATTTCCCTCGCGGAAAGCGGCCAGAGATCTGTGAACCCGCAGCCGGGGTGAGGGACGGCCGGTCGTGCTTTGGGCCTTGTGTGGGCCCAGCGCGCCCAGCCGTCCCTCACCCAGGCACCGCGGACCACTTGGACCTTGGCGGGGTACTGACGATTTTCTGGGGTTGAGCAAACCAGGGGCCGGGTGCCTACTCCCGATGGGAGCAGCCCCAGTGCCTTGATCCAGAAGGGTGACTGGTGCGGATCGGAGCCGATCTGTCGCCACCGCAAAGAGAACCGACGGCGCGTCAGCGGTGACAATGCAGACCCTCGGGGCATGACCAAAAGCGTGTCCGGGCACGAGAAAATTCACTGTTCCTTTGATCGGGGTCAGCTAAATGGTGACCCCGCCTACCGCCAGCGATCGAAAGCCCCCGGCTTTGCCGGGGGATCGTTACTGTTGGTTATAGGGTATCATGTCATGTCACCCATACCTGTTTCAGAGCCGGGTTTTGAGCCACTCTGCGTAAGTGAACGCACCTCACCGTAGTTGGTAAGGTGAGGAGGGGTATAAGACTTCTTGTGGCTATCGATCATTTGGGTCTGTGTATTCATCTGAAATCTCTATACTCGTGATGTACTCCTAATTTCAAGGAGGTTTTGGGAAAGGTCGGTCACTAGGCGGGACGATTGAGGCCGAGTGCTCATCCATTCTGCCAGTATTGCGAGGACCAACAGATTGTAGCCTGCGGCAAAGTCGGCGCTGGCGTCATACTCGCCCCAGCTTTGATGTATATTCGAAATATCAATCCACTGCTTTAGCGTATCTCCCAGGCATGAGGAACTCCACATTTCTGGATAGCTGTGCACCATGTCCAAAATGAAGGTCTCGAAGAACTTCCAACCGGGATGCCCCCCTAATTGGCGCCGCCAACGCACATCTTCAGGAAGAATGCAACCCATGCTCTTCCGCAGTACGTTCTTGTACCATGGGACGGATAGCTTTGCTTCCACCGGCATCTGAATTGCAAATTCGATCATCCTGCGGTCTGAGAACGGACTGCGTAATTCCAGTTCCATGGATAACGCTATTTGCCCGTATACTTCATGCGCGAAAGAAAGCAAACCGGTGGTGAAGTTTCGCGCATGAATACTTTGATCATTTTCTGGTTTCAGAAAACCTTCCGCCCGTTTTCTTTGCGACTGCTTCGTCGCTAAATATGCCTTGGCAGTTTTCCTATGCAGCAGGGCTGAGAGGTCTCCCGGTATCTCACCTTCCTTATCTCCGGCTAACTTCTTCTTGTCTCGTAGTTTTCGATAGAGGGGAGCATCCCGTTAGGTACGATCATGCGCAGAGACTTCCATGCCAGCGTCCGAGGTCCATTTTCGATGCCATGCTGTCGATAGACGGCAAGCATGGATGGAATCTGCGAAAACATCTTCCTGCGAACCACAAGGTCCAAGCTGCGTTCCGGGCTATAGAAGAGCAGATCGGCAGCCATGCCATCGAGGACGACATGACACCCCTTCTCGCGCGCCGCTTCAAAAACGAGGGAATAGGGGAAACCTTTGATAAGGGCAAATGGCTCATCGAGAGCCTGAATGCTGTCGAAGTAGGAATGACAAACATTGCTTGCAATGGCGGAGGTAATGATAGTCGGCTCGATCCAGTCATCCACTTTCAGTATTTCCCGAATGCTGTAGCCAGTCTTGGCAGTTCTCCCGATCTTCCCGAATCAGGGAAAACGTTTTCAAGGGCTGCTTTAAGTCATCCCGAAACTCCTTGCTAATCAAACCCACAATGGAGGAAGAATCAAGCCCTCCACTCAACATCGCTCCGACCGGGCCAATGCTACGTAAACGGCACTTCACCGCAATGCGGAGTTGCCCCAGAAATGCTTCGGCGCATTCGTCCAGAGAAAAAAATGCCATTGGCGGCAAATTCCCCGGATTCCAATAACGCCAAACTTTCGTGCCACGCTCTGCGGCCCGCATCGCATGACCTGCTGGCATACGATTGATGCCTGATAAAATGTGCCGATCTCATCATCCCTGTCGAACTCCACCACCAGGTAATCCAGCAATCTGGATTCATTTAACCGGGGCTCAATACGCTCAAGCGCCAGTAGCCCCTTGATCTCCGAGGCAAAACCAAACCAACCGTTGCCAGCGTGATAGTAAAAATGCCGTGTTCCCGCAGCATCCCTCGCCCCAAACAAGCGCCGCTGCCGAGCATCCCAAATAAAGAAAACGAACTCACCAATGATCCGGTCCGGGCATTCCTCGCCCCAGACTTCATAGGCCCGAGCACCAGCTCGGCATCTGCGCGGTTGCGCAGCACGCGCCGCGCCCCAGCAACTCCCTGCCGCAACTCCTCCCAATTATCCACCCGCCCATCCATCACCAGCACCAGACTCTCGTCCTCATTGGTCAGCGGCTGATGCTCTTCCAGCGACTCAGGCGTGGTGCGCAACATGCACTGCCCGAGCGCCACCGAGCCCTTGACCCAGTGGTTGATGCCGTCCGGCCCGCGATGGGCCATGGCGCTGGTCATCTTCTCGATCAGCCCAGGCTCGACGGGCTTGCCGTCGAAATGGATGATGCCGGCGATCCCGCTCATTTGCGCATGTGCCTTCTAAACGAACGCTTTTGTAAGCCGTAAAGCGGCCCGCCGTGGCCTGGCTTGGGGTTTCGGGAAACGCCGCCCCATCGCCCGACACGCCTCCAACCAAGACTGCATCGCGTCTTCCATTTCCTGGATCGATTCGGCAGCCGTATCGCCGTAGGCGCTGCACCCCGGCAAATCGGGCGCGACAGCAACAAAGCCACCGTCCTCCTCGCTCCAGAACACCTCAATCAGATAGGTCTTGGTCGCGCCCATATTTCTCTACCATCTCAGCCAACTGTCTCGCCTGATAGGGCTTGATGAACCCACCACGGTTCTTGCGGCGAACTGCGACACCTGACTAGGGAACTCTGGCGACCGCATATGGAAAGTCTGAGGGCTCGGCAGTGGTGCTGTTTCTGCAATCAGTAGGTCCAGAGCTTCCCTCGCGTTCCTCAAAGCGTCTTCATAGGTTGACCCATGCGTGAGTGCATAGGGCCCAAATTCCGGCAAGGACGCCACAAAGCTTTGATCTTCCTCAGACCATTGAATCAGAACGCTATAATGCGTATTCAATTTGCCTCCGCGATCTCAACAAGGTAACGCAACACCGTGCTCTCTTGATAGGGCTTTGCATCATCGCCGTCTCCGCCCCTCGCCTAGGAGAGGTGGGGTAGGCGCCGACGAGTT
Organism: uncultured Gammaproteobacteria bacterium; assembly: GCA_963845265.1. Classification (GTDB taxonomy): domain Bacteria; phylum Pseudomonadota; class Gammaproteobacteria; order Chromatiales; family Chromatiaceae; genus DYRB01. The sequence goes on from CAWJRN010000002.1 coordinate 140,178, forward strand.
AGCACCGAGCTCTCTCCCCTCAGCGGCTGCTCCGTTTGCCCGACAGGATCAGCTTGCTGCGCGGATGGGACCATTTCGTATGGCTCCCTTTCGCTGAGTCGCATTGCACCCGGCTTCTCGCAGCATCCCCTTAAGCTGTCTGATCTTCTTGGGCACAGTGACTAGACCCGAAGGCACCCGCTCATGGCGACGAAACTAACCGGGCGTACAGGGAGCCGTCAAACGGGGCAAAGCGTTCGGCCACGTCCGGCGCGTCGTTGACCGGCTGGCCGCCCACTTCGACCCAGGCGTGGGCAGCGAAGCCCCCGCCGGTCTGAACACCAATGCGCAGCTCGGCCGGCATACCCTTGCGGCGCAGTAGCCACCAAACGACCAGCGACTGCCTCAGACAGGAGCCGTTGGTGGGCACGTAGCGCCCGGCGATCCTGGCCAACCGCCCCAGGCGCAAGGCGTAGGACATCGCGTCTTCGGATATGTCGTCCTGTAGGCGGACGGTGGGCGACCATCGGGAGAGGAGGCGGACGGTTCGCGGATAATCCAGCAGGCGGAGCAGCGCGGCGACGAAGACGATCAGGGGCCACAGCGTGAGCAACAGGAGCACGGTCCTCGCGGCTCAGCGCCAGAAACTTGGTCAGGCGCCGGGTCGCCGGGGCTCGCGCGCCAGTTGTCCGTTCTTCCGCAGCCGATGACCCAGGGGAGTTCAAAACAGAACCACCCCTAGCTTTGCGCAGATCTGCGGGTTGAACTCTACGGACACTGTTTTCAATCATTCTGTGGATGCCGGATAGAGCCGTTTCGCGAGGTCCCAGCGAGGGTGAACATAGCAGATGGCCGGATGCTATCCCAGTCCCTGACCATGAGCAATCTTGTGCGGCGGGGGTCCGGTTTTTCTTCTTGGCCTTTCGCGTGGGACGGGGACTGACACCTCGTCCCTAGCGTTTGGGGCGTTCGGAAAGCGGCGCCATCGCGGTGACAAGCAACCGAGGCTTGTCGGAGGGCAGGTCTGCGCCCGGGCTATATTCAGACATCTTGTGGGTTCCTCGCCTCCGGTCTTGTCCTGGTGTGATTCGATCGATACGCACTGCAGGCGTTGGTCATCGTTCCGACCTGAGAGCCTCCGTGGCTGCCCTGCGGTCCGCACAGCGGACCCTACAGGTCATGGGCTCGCCGTAGGGTCCGCTGTGCGGACCGTTCGCCGGTGGCCGGAACGATGATCGACGCCGCACTGCACAAGGGAATCCCGTTGTTCGCCGGCGGTTTCCCTAATACCAACAACCTCTTACTGAAAACTGAAAACTGCCAACTGAAAACTTCTTCGTATACCTTGAGACTCGCCCCCCGATCCCCGACCATAGGCCCCCAAGTTATCCAGGACCCGACTTGTCATGACCGACCCCACCCCCCTGACGGCCCCCTCCCGCGCCACGCCAGACACCCACCAGCGGGGGCTGGACAAGGTCTCCCGTATCCCGGTCAAGGTCGAACCCCTGGGGACACCCCTGCGCAAACCCGAGTGGATCCGCGCCAAGGCCCCGGTGGGACCGGCGGTGGCGCGGGTCAAGCGCCTGTTGCGCGAGCAGGGGCTGGCCACTGTCTGCGAGGAGGCCCAGTGCCCGAATCTGGGCGAGTGCTTCAACCACGGCACCGCCACCTTCATGATCCTGGGCGATGTGTGCACCCGCCGCTGTCCCTTCTGCGACGTGGCCCATGGGCGGCCCCAGCCCCTGGACCCGGCGGAACCTGAACAGTTGGCCCAGGCCATCGCAACCCTGGGCCTGCGCTACGTGGTGATCACCTCGGTGGACCGCGACGACCTGCGCGACGGTGGTGCAGGCCACTTCGCGGCCTGCCTGCGGGCGGTGCGGGGGCGTTCGCCGCAGACCCGGTTGGAGGTCTTGGTGCCGGACTTTCGCGGTCGTGAGGCCATCGCCCTGGCCGCCTTCGAGGGCGCCGCGGTGCCGGATGTCTTCAATCACAATCTGGAGACGGTCCCGCGGCTCTACCGGCAGGCCAGGCCAGGGGCGGACTATCAGGGTTCCCTGTCTCTGTTGCGCACCTTCAAGGGCTTGCACCCGGAGGTCCCGACCAAGTCTGGGCTCATGCTCGGATTGGGGGAGGAGCACGAGGAGGTCCTGGCGGTCATGGCCGATCTGCGTGCCCACGGCTGCGACATGCTGACCCTTGGCCAGTACCTCCAGCCGAGCCGCGACCACCTGCCGGTGTTGCGCTACTGGACCCCGGCGGAGTTCGATGCCCTGCGCCTGGCCGGTGAGGCCATGGGCTTTTCCAATGTGGCCAGCGGCGCCATGGTCCGTTCGTCCTATCACGCGGACCGCCAGGCGGCGGAGTTGGTGACTGCGGGGGGCCGGGGCGTGACCCTGCTCGGCCTGATCGGCGCCTTCTTCGTCTTCATGGCCCTCATCGGGGCCGTACATGCCCTGGACCAGTGGGCCCTGAACCGGTTCGGCTATGCCCCCTTCGCCCTGATCAATGTCCTGGCCATGCTGCTGCCCAGCGCGGCCCTGTGGGCGGGATTGGCCGTTTGGGCCGGGCAAGAGGCGGGGCCACTGGGCGAGCTGGCCGGGGCCCTGGGGCCGGCGCTGCTGTTCGGGCTGGCCGTCGCCGCGGTGCTGGCCATGGCCTGGCTGCTCCGACGCCGCACCGCGACCTGGGTGGCTGCGATCGTCGCTCCCCTGCTGTTGGTCGCTGCCCCGGTCCTGGTCTTCTCGGTCCTGTTCAGCACCCTGGCGACGGCTGGCCAGGGCGTGATCGTCGGGCAGATAAGTGACGATTCAAGAACAACCGGTACATCTTCTTGGAACTACGAAACACGCGAAACACGCGAAAAGGCTCAATATACACAGGAGCATTCGCTGTTTTTTCGTGACTTTCGTGTATTTCGTAGTTTCTTATCGTCCGCGCGCTTGTTTCGGTTGTTTCTGAACCGTTCCTAACAGGTAGCGCATTCGGTCCACACAGCGGACTACAACTTAAAACTTAAAACTTAAAACTTAAAACTTCTTCGTCTACCAAAGAATCCGCTAACCCCATGCTGTACACCATCCTAAAAGCCCTAATCCTGCCTCCAGGCGGGCTCATCCTCCTGTTGCTGCTGGCCTTTTTCTTGGTCCGCGGGGTTCTGGGGCGTCTGATCCTGTTCGTCGCCCTGGTGACCCTGACGCTCATGAGCCTGCCGGTGGTGACGACAAAACTGATGGAGGGCCTGGAGACCTATCCCGCAATTGCACCGGGCCAGGCGGCGCCCCCAGACGTTCAGGCCATCCTGGTCCTGGGCGCGGGACGTTACCGATGGGCGCCAGAGTATGGTGGCGATACTGTGGACCAGGTGGGCCTGATGCGGCTGCGTTACGCGGCCCACCTACACCGGGCCACCGGGCTCCCGGTCTATGTCACCGGCGGGAGTCTGTCCGAGGACTCCCCGCCCCTGGGCAGGCTGATGGCCAAGGTGCTGCAGGACGACTATGGCATCGAGGTTGCCGGGGTCGAGGATCGGAGCGCCACGACCTGGGAGAACGCGGCCTTCTCCGCGCCGATGCTGCGTGCGGACGGCATTGGCAAGGTCCTGTTGGTGACCAATTCCTGGCACCTGGCGAGGGCCATGGAGACCTTCGAGCGTGCCGGCGTGTCCGCGGTCGCCGCCCCTACGGGTTTCGTCAAGGGCCAGAGTCCCGGCGAGGTGGAGGAGGTGACGGATCTGCTCCCCTCCATGACCGCCCTGATGAACAGCTACTACGCCATCCATGAGTATCTCGGGCGGGCCTGGTACCAGGTGAAGGAGGCGGCGGGCGAGCCCGAACACTAGTACCGTCGCGCGCAAGTCCTCCCAGCAACGGTGGATAAGTGACGATTCAAGAACAACCGGTACATCTTCCTGGAACTACGAAACACGCGAAAAGCGCGAAAAGGCTCAATAGACACAGGAGCATTTGCTGTTTTTTCGCGACTTTCGTGTATTTCGTAGTTTCTTGTCGTCCGCGCGCTTGTTTCGGTTGTTTCTGAACCCTTCCCTACGGTTGTTCGGTCCATGTACGCGCGGCTGTACTAGGTCGGCGGGGGTTAGGCGATCGCCGGAGAATCATGCGCCAGATTGCGACGGATTTTCGTTCGCCTTCAAGGAGTGTCGGCAGGAGCATAGTCGAACTATGTGACTGCCGGCACGACACCGAAGGCGGGCGAAAAGACGAGCAAGTTGGTACATGATTTGACAGAAATCGCCTTAGTCCGGGCCGGTGTCGGGTCGCCTGGGCACCCTGTGGTCGTAGCGCTCCATGAGGTAACCCAGGCAGTCTTGGCGGATGACCAGGGCGTCGCAGGTGAACATGGCGGGCATCACCGGCAGGCGCAGGCGTAGCTCGCCATCTTCCATTGCCAGGTAGCGTTTGGCCAGGTCCCGTCCGTGTTCGTCATGCACCTGAAGCCGCGCGCCGCCGTTCCTGACTCGACCAAGGGCGGTGCCAGGGCCGAGCTCGCGGAAGTTGAGCCGATCCAGGTCCTCGGCGAAGGCGATGTCGCCGCTCTGGGCGCCGAAGCCGAAGCTCACCTCGGGTGGCACCTTGACCTGGGCGACGGTGTGGAAGAGGTCGATATCGCTCTTTGCCACGGGATGCACCGGTAGATTCGATAGGTGCAGGCAGGCATCCAGGTAGTCCCGGGCGTGCTCCACTCCTTGGCGCTCGCCGACCTTTCCGCACTCCAGGGTCACCGCCGGTCCGAGCCGGGCCATGGCCTGGGATTGGACGCCCTTGGGGCGGGTGAAATAGACCACGACGCGGCTGAACAGGGTGGCCAGGTGCAGGAAGCGGCAGTCGATGACGTTGACGCAGCCGTAGTGGGGGTTGCACCCGGTGTTGTTGTGCAGGTCGATGCTGGCGAAGACCCCGCGCCTCGCCATGATCTCCACCACCTGGGCCATGAGGCCATGTTCCGGGGTCTCGGGCAGTTCGGTGCCTGGCCAGACCCGGTTGTAGTCCGGTTGGCCCGGTAGGTGGCGCAGCCCCTGGGCCGCCGCGGCGACATTGCCGATGAACAGCGAGAGTGACCGCGGCAGGCGCGGCTGGCCGTCCTGCCCCAGCCGGGTCGCCAACAGGGCCCGTACCGCCTCCCAGCCAACCACCTCGTTGCCGTGCATGAGGACGCAGACGAACAAGGCCGGCTCGCGCTCGCCGGCCATGTGGATCAGGGTCGGACCGCCCAGGCGGCTAGCCAGGCCGCGGCTATCGCTGTCCAGCAGGCCATCCGGGAGCGCATCCAGCTCGCGTAAGTCGGGCCTAGCGCATTTATTTAGGTCGTTCATGCCAATGTCCACTCATGTACGGGTCGGCCGGACTGCTGTCGCTCCAGATAGGCCGCGGTCAGGGCGGCGGGGTCGCGACCGTTGCGGGCTACCCAGGCGCGCTGCCAGACAGTCCCTGTCTGGCCGCTGCGCATGCGCGCGGCAATGATGGCCAGCCAGTGGTCGGCCTCCGCCGGATCGATCCCCAGGGAGATGAGCCCTCCGAGTGCCAGGGGAAGCAGTTCCGTTGCGATGACGTCCATGGGCACGCCCCCTGTGTCCGTCGAGCCAGCGGATCTCGGCGTCAAGCCCGTCGCGGGCGGCTGCGTAGAAGTTGGCCCGGGCGTCGCGGAAGGGCAGCCGTGCCTCTGGAGCCGGGTCCTGCCCGGCCAGGGCGGTTACGCTGCCGAAGTAGAGGGCCGCGTTGGCGACGCAGTCGATGATGCTGGGCCCGGCGGGCATGACGCGGTGTTCGATACGCAGGCGAGGCAGTCCGACGGCATCGAACCCGATCAGGGGCCGGTTCCAACGCCAGATGGTGCCATTGTGCAGGCGCAGATGGGCCAAAGCCTCCCGGGGCTCGTCCATCACTTGTGGTAGCAGGATCGGGTAGCGGGTGAGATTGGCCTGGAAGCACTCCAGGATGGAGCGCTCGGCATAGCGGAAGCCGAAGTTGACCCGCTCCGACAGGACTGTGCCCCCGGCGGAGACGGCTTGCTCGAACAAGGGGATGCGCGTCTCGGCCCAGAGGTCGCAGCCAAACAGGTAGGGCGAGTTCGTGGTGGCCGCCACCAGCGGTGCGGAGAGGATCTTGGATGCGTTATAGACCCGTGCCGCTTGGTCCGCGTTGACCTCCAAGTGGATTTGGAAGGAGGTGGCGGCGGCCTCCAGCATCACGTCCTCGTGTTCCATGTAGAGCCGGTCGTGACCGTTCAGTTCGAGGGTCAGGGGGCGACCCTTACGCAGGGCGAAGATCTGCTCGTTCAACGCTCGGTAGCGCTGGCGCGGCGTCATGTAGGCCAGGGTCAGGTGGCTTGCATCCACCGTTGGCAGGATGCCGATCATCGCCATGCGGGTACCGAGCCCGGCGGCGGCCTCGCCACAGCGTCGCCAGGTCGTGCTCAGGGCGGATGCCATGTCGGTGAGGGCGTGTGCGGTGAGGGGGAGTGCTGGGCCGTTGATCTCGGTGTTGAAGGTGGCGATCTCCGGGACCACCGCCGGGTCGTCGAGGTCGCGCAACAAGGGGCCGACCAGGGGGGCAGGGCGCATGTCCGTGCCCACCAGCCAGGCCTCCAACTCAAAGCCGCCGTGGCGCTCGCCGCCGGCGAATGCCCCTTCGGCGAACCACTGCTCCAACAGCGCCTGTTCCGAGCGCAGGCGCTCGTCGAAGGCGGCGAAGTCTGCCGCGGTGAAGCGGCTCTCTGCGATCTCCTGGCCCATGGGTCGCCTCGCGTTCGGCCGGAGTGGCCAGCGTCCATTCTAAGCGTCTTGGTGCGCTATGGGGGACGATGGCGCTATTGCGTGGGGGCGGGGCAGCCCCCCACACTTGTACAGCCAACAAGACAGGTATCCATCATGCAGACCATTAGGAACGGTTCAGACACGACCGAAACAAGCGCGCGGACGACAAGAAACTACGAAATACGCGAAAGTCGCGAAAGAACAGCAAATGCTCCTGTGTATATTGAGTCTTTTCGCGTGTTTCGCGTATTTCGTAGTTCCAAGAAGATGTACGGGTTGTCCTTGAATCGTCACCTAGGCGACGTCAGGGCGCGGGAACCCCGCTCAACATTCGATCCAGGTCGGCAAGGCGCTGGGGTGTGCCGATGTCGATCCATACCCCCCTGTGGTGGCTGCCGCCCACCAGGCCGCGTGTCATGGCCGAGCGCAGCAGTGGGGCCAGGGGGAAGGCGCCGGGGGTGCAGCCGGCAAATAATGCGGGGTGATAGACCCCTATGCCACTGAAGGTCAGGCGCGAGTCGCCGTTCGTGACCACCCGCCCATGAGACAGGACAAAGTCGCCCTCGGGGTGGTGGGGCGGGTTGTCCACCAGGACCAGATGGGCTAGGTCGCCGGGGGCCAGGGTGAGGTTGGCGAAGTCGAGGTCGGTCCAGATGTCGGCGTTGATGACCAGAAAGGGGTCTGGGCCGAGCAGGGTCAGGGCCTTGTAGATGCCGCCTCCAGTCTCGAGGGCGCGACCCTCACCCTCGGGCGAGTAGGCGATGTTGACCCCCAGGCCCGCACCGTTGCCCAGGGCGGTCTCGATCTGCGCCCCCAGGTGGGCGTGGTTGATGACGATGTCGCGCAGCCCGGCCGCAGCCAGGCGCTCGATGTGCTGGACGATCAGGGGCTTGCCCCCCGCAGGGAGCAGCGGTTTGGGGGTGTGGTCGGTGAGCGGGCGCATGCGCTCGCCGCGACCGGCAGCCAGGATCATGGCCTTCATGGGAGCTCTCTCAAGACGCTGGGATGGGCGCGAATTCTACCGTGCAGAGGACCCGGAAGGCGCCCGGCGGCTTCAGTAGCTTGGCCTGTAGAGCGGCCGCTGCGTACCGACATGCGAGCGCCGGTGCTCGCACGCCACAGCGTAGGGCCACCCGCTGCGTCACCCCCGCATCGAGTCGAAGAACTCGTTGTTGGTTTTGCTCGCCTTGAGCTTGTCATGCAGGAACTCCATGGCGGCCAGCTCGTCCATGGGGTGAAGAATCCGGCGCAGGATCCAGATCTTTTGCAGCTCTGCCGGAGCCATCAGCAACTCCTCGCGGCGGGTGCCGGAGCGGTTGATATTGATGGACGGGAAGATGCGCTTCTCGGCGATGCGCCGGTCCAGGTGGATCTCCATGTTGCCGGTGCCCTTGAACTCCTCGTAGATCACGTCGTCCATGCGCGACCCGGTGTCCACCAGGGCGGTGGCGATGATGGTCAGGGAGCCGCCCTCTTCCACGTTGCGCGCGGCGCCGAAGAAGCGCTTGGGGCGTTGCAGTGCGTTGGCGTCCACGCCGCCGGTCAGCACCTTGCCCGAGGACGGGATCACGGTGTTGTAGGCGCGGGCCAGGCGGGTGATGGAGTCGAGCACGATCACCACGTCGCGGTTGTGCTCCACCAGGCGCTTGGCCTTCTCGATGACCATCTCGGCTACCTGGACGTGGCGGGTGGCCGGCTCGTCGAAGGTGCTGGAGATGACCTCGCCGCGTACCGAACGCGCCATCTCCGTCACCTCTTCCGGGCGCTCGTCGATGAGCAGCACCATCAGGTAGCAGTCCGGGTGATTGTGTGCAATGGACTGGGCGATGTTCTGCAACATCATGGTCTTGCCCGCCTTGGGCGGGGAGACGATCAACCCGCGCTGCCCGCGCCCGATGGGGGCGACCAGATCGATGGTGCGGGCGGTGAGGTCCTCGGTGCTGCCGTTGCCGACCTCGAGCTTGAGGCGTTTGTTGGGGAACAGGGCAGTGAAATTCTCGAACAGAATCTTATTCTTCGCCGCCTCGGGGCGGTCGAAGTTGATGTCGTTGACCTTGAGGAGGGCGAAGTAGCGCTCGCCGTCCTTGGGCGGTCGGATCTTGCCGGAGATGGTGTCCCCGGTGCGCAGCGCAAAGCGCCGGATCTGACTGGGAGAGATATAGATATCGTCCGGGCCGGCCAGGTAGGAGGCATCCGCGGAGCGCAGGAAGCCGAAGCCGTCTTGGAGGATCTCCAGTACCCCGTCGCCGGAGATGTCCTCGCCGCGCTTGGCCTGGGCCTTGAGGATGGCGAAGATCAGGTCCTGTTTCCGGGACCGGCCGACGCCTTCGATTTCCATGGACTGTGCCAGTTCGACCAGTTCGGAGACTGGCATCTTTTTGAGTTCGGTGAGATTCATCTCGTATTTGGGATTGTGGTGTGGGTTGGTGGCAGGTACCCGGCGCAGACAGCGCGGCGGGCGGCGGGCGGGAGGGGGTGTTAACTGTGGGCGGGGTGCCACGGCGGCACTGTGTCGAGCATCGGCCCCTGATCCCGGGGCCGGTTCCCTGCAATTGGGTGTCCCGGTACCCCGGGGCCTGGTCTGGGGTGCCCGAGGTCGGGTGCCCATGGAAGTCGGCGGGGTCCGTTTCCGCCGCCGCCCGATTAGAGATTGCTGTCGATGAAGGCGGTGAGCTGCGACTTGGAGACAGCGCCGATCTTGGTTGCCTCGACCTCGCCCCCCTTGAACAGCATCAGGGTCGGGATGCCGCGGATGTTGTAGCGGGGCGGGACTCCGGGATTCTCATCGATGTTGAGCTTCGCCACCTTGACCTTGCCGGCATATTCGCTGGCGATCTCGTCCAGGACCGGGGCCAGGGCCTTGCAGGGCCCGCACCAGTCAGCCCAGTAATCCACCAGGACTGGGTCGGCGGATTGCAGGACCTCGGCCTCAAAGTTGGCATCCGTGACATGGATGATTGCGTCGCTCACTGCACGTTACTCCCGTTTGGATTAAACGATGGGGGCGGAGCAGGCTTTGGGCATGCCGCTCGGCTGAAAGAGGGGACTCTAGGCGATTTCTGCTCAGGGGTCGGGCTTGACGATTACGCTCAGGGGCATGCGGGGTGGGGACGCTGCGGAGGGGCGGCCCAATTGGCGCTGGGGTAGGCCCTTGGGTAAGATGCTATTTCATCCAATGCCGCCGGAATTTGCAACCCTTGCGAACGCGGGGGCCCTCAACATGCCGATGTCCCCCAGCCCATGAGCCAAACACACCTGACCGAAACCCGCTTCGACAGCTTCGACCTCGACCCACGTATTCTGCTCGGCCTGAAAGACGCCGGTTTTGCCCAGTGTACGCCGATCCAGGCCGAAACCCTGCCAATTGCTTTGAAAAATCTCGATGTCGCCGGTCAGGCCCAGACGGGTACCGGCAAGACCGCCGCCTTCGTGGTTGGCGTCCTCCAGTATCTGCTGACCCACGAGCCGGAGCGGCAGCACAGTACCCCCCACCCGCGGGCGGTGATGTTGGCCCCGACCCGGGAGCTGGCGGTGCAGATTCACCGCGATGCGGAGGTCCTGGCCCGCCACTGTGGTTTTCGCCTCGGTCTGGTCTACGGTGGCACCGGCTATCAGCAGCAGCGCGAGGACTTGGCCGCCGGAGTGGATATCCTCATCGGCACCCCAGGGCGACTCATCGACTATTTCAAGCAAAACGTCTTCAGCCTCAAGGCGGTCGAGGCCCTGGTCATCGACGAGGCGGACCGGATGTTCGACCTGGGCTTCATCAAAGATATCCGCTTCCTGATGCGACGTATGCCCCCACCCCAGGAGCGTCTCGGGTTGATGTTCTCCGCCACCCTGTCGTTTCGGGTCATGGAGCTGGCCTACGAGCACATGAACGACCCGCAACTGGTGGAGATCCAGCCCGATCAGGTGACCTGCGATCGTGTCCGTCAGGCCTGCTACATGGTGGGCAACGACGAGAAGATCCCACTCCTGATTGGGCTGATGCGTCGCATGGAGGGTGCACGGGTCATCATCTTCGTCAATATGAAACGCGAGGCGGAGCGGGTCTGGGGCTACCTGGAGGGCAACGGCATGCGCTCGGCGGTCTTGTCTGGGGATGTGCCGCAGAAGACCCGGCTCAAGCTGCTCAAGCAGTTCCAGGATGGGGAACTGCCGATCCTGGTTGCCACGGACGTCGCGGCCCGCGGGCTGCATATCCAGGATGTGACCCACGTCATCAACTACGACTTGCCGGAGGATGCGGAGGACTATGTCCACCGCATCGGTCGCACCGCCAGGGCCGGCGCGGATGGCGACGCCATCAGCTTCGCCTGCGAGACCTACGCCTTCGTCCTGCCCGATGTGGAGCGTTTTATCGGTGCCAAGATCCCCACAGCGGCCATCGAGCCAGGCATGCTGGCCGAGGTCGATCCGCGTAGCCGGGTGCGGGTGCAGCGTTCGGAGGAGGAGCGTGCACGGCTCGCCCGGGAGCGCGAGCGCAGTCGCAACCGTAGCGGGTCCGGGCATCCCAGGGATCGGCATGGGCACGGCGGCGGCGAGGGGCGCTCCCGCGGGCGCGGTGGGCAGGGGGAGCGGCGTGCTGAGGGTGATCGACCCCAGGGGCCGGCGACTGCTGCGCCCCAATCTGGTGCGCCGGCCCAGGCAGAAGGTCAAGGTGCCGGTCAGGGCGAGGCCGCGGCCCCGCGCAAGCCTCGTCGGCGTCGGCGCAAGCCGGCCCCAGGCGCGGCCCCGGCGCAGCCCTGAGCCGCGCCCTTGAGGCAGGAAGGGCAGGGTTCATGGGGATTGACAGATGCCGAAGACGATAAGACGGTTCAAACAAGTCGAGCATTTGGTAGGGTGGATAAGCGAGCGCATCCGCCGGTGCCGTTCTCAAAGTGGACGAGTGCATGCGTCAGCCTCATCTTTGGGAGAGTGGCTGGCGATACGACAGCGGTCCTGACCCAGCTCTCCTCGGGAGAGGGGGCTGACGGTTCGACGCTGTTAATCCTGTCCTATTGCCGAGTTGGCCTAAACAACGTTGTGCCTGGTAGCCCGGGCCATCGCAGGCAGCAGCTCTGCGAAGTCGCACACGGCGGGAAAGTCGCCGAGGGCACGTGCCGGGGCACGAGAGTCGGGTTTGAGGACCATCAACAGTTGACGGAAGCCGTAGTCCCGGGCGGCGCGCAGCACGCTGGTGCTGTCGTCGATGAACAGGGTTCGCCCCAGGTCGAAGGGTTCGATGGCCTGGACCCGATCCCAGAACCCCGGGGCCTCCTTGGGCAGACCCAGGTCGTGGGCGCAGACGACCCGGTCCAGGTGTCCGGCTAATGGCGTACGCTCCAGCTTCAGGGCGATGGCCTTTTGGTGGGCGTTGGTCACCAGTACGCGGCGCTTGCCCAGGCGCGCCAGGGCCTCCAGAAACTCCATGACATGCGGGTGGACCAGGATCAGGTGATCCACCTCCCGCTTGAGCAGTGCGATATCCAGGCCCAGTTCGCGGCTCCAGTGGTCCACGCAGTACCACTCCAGGGTCCCCTCGATGCGCGCGTAACGCGGCAGAAGATCCGCCTTGGCCTCGGTCAGGGTCAGTCCGCGGTGCTCGGCGTAGCGGGCCGGGACGTGTTGACGCCAGAAGTGGTTGTCGAAGTGGAGGTCGAGCAGGGTGCCGTCCATATCCAAGAAGACGGTGTCGATGGTGTTCCAGTCCATCTGCGGTTGGGCTAGGCTTGTGCTCATTTGCGCGTGACGGCTCCGTAAAGGGCGGGGTCCCAGGCCCCTAGGTGACGATTCAAGAGCAACCGGTACATCTTCTTGGAACTACGAAACACGCGAAAAACGCGAAAAGGCTCAATATACACAGGAGCATTTGCTGTTTTTTCGCGACTTTCGTGTATTTCGTAGTTTCTTGTCGTCCGCGCGCTTGTTTCGGTTGTTTCTGAACCGTTCCTGGGTGCAGCGCGTTAGCATAACGGAGCCCCCGAATGCCCGCAAAGCCCAAGATTCTCGACAGGCGCCTGGCAGCGGCGACGCGCATTTTCCGCATCGAGGCGTTGGACCTTGAGTTTTCTAACGGTGTCCAACGCACCTATGAGCGGATCCTGGGCGGGACCGATTCGGTGGTGGTGCTGGCTCAGCCCGACCCCGAGACGGTGCTATTGGTGCGTGAGTACGCGGCGGGCAGTGGGCGCTACGAGCTGGGCCTGCCCAAGGGGGTGGTGGACCCGGGCGAGGAACCCCTGGCGGCGGCGCACCGGGAGTTGCGCGAGGAGGTCGGGATGGGTGCGCGGGACCTCAGATTCATCCACTCCCTGTCCTTGGTGCCGGGCTATATCCAGCATGTCAGTCGGCTCTTCCTGGCGCGGGATCTGTATCCAGACCCGGCGGCCGGCGACGAGCCCGAGCCGATCGAGGTCGTCCCCTGGGCCATGGCGGACCTGGATGCCTTGCTGGCGCGGGACGACTTTACCGAGGCGCGCTCCATCGCTGCCCTGTTCCTGGTGCGGCAGTGGCTGGAGAGGGAATGAGAGGGCGGAGGCAGGGGCCGGCAGGGTAGCGGCGATTAGTGACGACTCAAGAACGACCGGTACATCGTCTTGGAACTACGAAACACGCGAAAAGCGCGAAAAGGCTCAATAGACACAGAAACACTTCCTGCTTTTTCGCGACTTTCGTGTATTTCGTAGTTTCTTGTCGTCCGCGGGCTTGTTTTGGTTGTTTCTGAACCGTTCCTTAGTAAAGACATGAAGCGGGCTACCGGTCATTGGGTCGGCAACCCCGCCACACACCAACCAAAGGTAATCGAAAATGCAACCGACCAAGCCGCATGGCGTCCTGTTTCGCACTTGGGCCCTTGCCTGTCTGAGCCTCGTCTGGGGGCTCGCCTCTGCCGGAGGCCCGACAGATGAGGATGTCTACGGCTTCGACGACGCCGTACAGCCCGACTCGGTAGATTACCCGGACTGGTTCAACGAGCCCTTTCTCGACCTGCCCGACGATCTCAAGCAGGCGGTCGATGGGGGCAAGCAGGGGCTGATGGTCTATTTCGGTCAGAAGCGTTGTGCCTATTGTCACAAGCTCATGAAGGTCAACTTCCGGCAGCCCGACATCGTCGAGTACACCCGCAAGCACTTCGATGTGGTCCCGATCGACATCTGGGGCGTAGACGAGGTCACGGCCATGGACGGCAGTGTCCTGACCGAGCAGGATTTTTCCTATCGTGAGAAGACCACCTTCACCCCCGCCATCATCTTCTACGACAAGCAGGGCAAAGAGGTACTGCGCCTGCGGGGCTACTACCCCCCCTATCAGTTCCGGGCGGCCCTGGAGTATGTCGCCGATGGGCACTACCAGCGAGAGCCCTTTCACACCTATCTGGCCCGCGGCGACAACCGCATGGTCTTCGATGCCGCGGACATGAACGAGGAGGACTTCTTTAGTCCGCCCCCCTACAACCTTGACCGCAGCCGCGTGCCTAGCGACAGGCCGCTGGCGGTGTTCTTCGAGCAAGGGGACTGCCATGGCTGCGACGTATTACACGGCCAGTCTCTGAACGAGCCCGCCATCCACGACCTATTCGAGCAGTTTGACAATGTCCAGTTGAATCGTTGGGGCAACACTCAGGTCATTACGCCCGAGGGCCAAGCGACCACCGCCCGGCAGTGGGCCGACGACCTGGGGCTCTTCTACAGCCCGGCCCTGGTCTTCTTCGACGGTGGCGGCAAGGAGGTCCTCCGGGTGGACTCGGTGGTTGGCTTCTATCGGCTGCGCAACGTGCTGAACTTCATCGTCACCAAGGCCTACCTGACCGAGCCCAATTTCCAGCGCTGGAGGGACTCGCGGGTGTACTGAGGAAATGCCGATTGACCCTGGCCATGGCGTCACTATGAGTCAGTCGCACTCGTGGAAGAGGTAATCCTCCAGGCGGCGGCGCCGGTGACGTAGGTCGGTGCTCTGCCGCCCCGTTGACCCCCAGGCGCAGGGTGCGATTGATATCTTCCAGTTGGTCGCGCTTTTTGCGGCAGGTCTCCTGCTTACGTTCGCTGGCCGATGGGCCGGAGCGGCGCTTGGGTGTCTGCTTCTTCTTGGTCTTGGTTTCTTCGGGGTAGCGGTCGGTTCGGCCGCCTGGGGCGCCGGTACCCAGCCGGTGGTGTGGTCCTCAATGGTGACCGCCTCACCGGGTTGGTCCGGGGGGCAGGGATTCTGACGGAACTCGACGGCACCCTCCACCCCCTCGCAGCGGTAAACTTGCACCTGGCCCGCGCTCGCTGCTGGGGCGTGCGCTCCCCCTAGTAGGGCCGCAATTGCGATTATGGCCCAGACGCAACGCATCTCGGCGCGTCCCCGGTGCCGGTCGGTGCTGGCTGTCGTGTCCATCGTCGGTCTGTCCCCTTGCTTGTCTCCCCAGGTTTTCATCTGCCTGACCAGCGTCAACGCTTGGTAACACTTTGGCGGCCCAATTTGTGCATCATGACGGCCCATGTGCGTGCGGCCCCGAGGGCGTTCGCCGGCCCTCTGGAATTTTAGGTGACGAGAGTAGATAAGATGCAGAGTCTCTATATCGCGGGCGCAGGTGGTGGCAGCGGTAAATCGGTGGTCGTGCTCGGCTGCATGGAAATGCTCTCGGCAGTGAATCGCAAGGTCGGATTCTTTCGCCCTATCGTGCGCAAATCGGTGCAGCAGGATGACCTGACCACCCTGATCCGTACGCGCTACAACCTCCCGTTTCCCGCCGAGATGCTCTACGGCTGCACCGCCGAGGTCGCCGCGGACCTGGTGGCCTGCGGGCGCTATGACGACCTGCTCAAGCTGATTCTCGGCAAATTCAAGGCTCTGGAAGAGAGCTGCGACCTGGTGGTTTGCTCCGGTACCGACTTCGACGGCGCCGTGCCGTCACTGGAGTTCGACTTCAACGCCGATCTGGCCAACAACTTCGGCTGCCTGATCCTGGTGGTGGTCAAGGGTTATCACCGTAGCTTCGAGGAGACCATGGACGCGGTGCGTATGGCCCACGAGTCCCTCGTGGTACGTGGCGCGGACCTGCTGGCGACCGTGGTCAACCGGGTTCCGTCGGAGTATCTGGATTTGCTCCATGCCCGCGCCAGGGCGGCCCTGCCCGAGTCCGAGACCGTCTATGTCCTCCCGGAACAACAGGCGCTTGGGATGCCGACGGTGGGGGAGGTGCGCAAGCAGCTCAACGCCCAGTGCATGTGCGGCGACGGCGATTCCCTCAATCAGGTCGTGTCCAACTATAAAGTTGCGGCCATGGAGATCCCTGAGTTTCTCAACTACATCGAGGACGGCTGCCTCATCATCACCCCGGGGGATCGCGCGGACATCATCCTGGCCAGCCTGATGGCCGACGTCTCTACGTCGTACCCGAGGGTCGCCGGGTTGTTGTTGACTGGGGGTATGAGCCCGGCGGTGAACGTGCAGAAACTCTTGGAGGGCCTGCGCCGCTCCAAGGTCTCCATCCTCAGCGTGCCCATGGACACCTTCACGACGGCGCTCGCGGTCAATCGGGTGGAGTCGACGATCCTCGCCGGGGACGACCGCAAGATCGCCGCGGCCCTGGGGCTGTTCGAGCATCATGTGGACATGGCGGACCTACGCCAGCGTATCGCCGTGCGCCATTCCATCCGGCTGACGCCCCTGATGTTCGAGTACGAGCTGATCCACCGCGCCAAATCGGAGCGTCAGCGCATCGTCTTGCCCGAAGGGACCGACGAGCGCGTTCTCAAGGCGGCCGAGATCCTCACCCTGCGCGGCGTGGCTGAGCTCACCCTGCTGGGCGATCCGGACAAGATCCGTCGGCGCATCGGCGAGCTGGGCCTCAAGCTCGATGGTATTGCCATCCTCGATCCCCGCTCCGACCCCCGCCGGGACGAGTTCGCCGCTGTCTACTACGGGCTGCGCAAGCACAAGGGCATCTCCGAGCAGATGGCCCATGACGCCATGGAGGACGTGAGCTACTTCGGCACCATGATGGTCCACCTGGGGCAGGCCGACGGTATGGTCTCCGGGGCGGTGCATACCACCCAGCACACCATCCGCCCCTCCTTCGAGATCGTGAAGACCAAGCCAGGCGTGCGACTGGTCTCCAGCGTCTTCTTCATGTGCCTGGCCGATCAGGTCCTGGTCTACGGGGACTGCGCGGTGAACCCCAACCCCGACGCCGAGGACCTGGCGGACATCGCCGTCACCTCCGCCGGGACCGCGTCGGCCTTCGGCATCGAGCCGCGCATCGCCATGCTGTCCTATTCGAGCGGGGCCTCGGGCAAGGGTCAGGACGTGGTGCGGGTGCGCGAGGCGGTGAAGATTGCCCGGAAACTGCGACCGGACCTCAAGCTGGACGGCCCCATCCAGTACGACGCGGCCATCGATGCGTCCGTGGGACGCTCCAAGATGCCCGACAGCGAGGTGGCCGGACGTGCCACGGTGTTCATCTTCCCGGACCTCAATACCGGCAACAACACCTATAAGGCGGTCCAGCGGAGCGCCGGGGCGGTGGCCATTGGCCCGGTGCTGCAAGGCCTGAACAAGCCGGTCAACGACCTGAGCCGAGGCTGCACCGTGACCGACATCGTCAATACCGTGGCCATTACCGCCATCCAGGCCCAGGACAGCCGGCGCCAGGCTGCCGGGGGTGCACAATGAAGGTCTTGGTCATCAACTCCGGCAGCTCGTCCATCAAGTACAAGCTCTACGATACCGACACCTGGCGCTCGGTGGCTGCCGGTACCGCGACCCGCATCGGCGAGGCAGAGGGCGAGATCAAGTGCCGCTGGACGGGGCCCGATGGGGCGGATCGGAACCGGGTCCAGACCCTGCCCATCCCCAATCATCGGGAGGGGCTCGATCGCATCGTCGCCGGGCTGCGTGAGACCGGTGCCCTGGCGGATGTCTCAGAACTGGCGGCCATCGGCCATCGGGTGGTCCATGGGGGCGAACGCTTCCATCGGGCGACCCTGGTCGACGACGCCGTGGTGGCGGCCATCCGCGACCTCGTCCCGCTCGCCCCATTGCACAACCCGGCGGCACTGGACGGCATCGAGGTTGCCCGGGAGATCTTCCCCGACCTGCCCCAGGTGGCGGTGTTCGACAACGCCTTCCACCAGACCATGCCGCCGGAGTCCTATCGCTACGCCATCCCGGAGTATCTGTACCGGGAGCATCGGGTGCGCCGCTACGGTTTCCACGGCACCTCGCACTACTTCGTCGCCAAGCGGGCAGCTGCCCTGCTAGGGCGGCCGCTGGCCGAGTGCAACCTGATCACCCTGCACCTGGGCAATGGGGCCAGCGCCACCGCCGTGCGCAACGGCCAGAGCGTCGACACCTCCATGGGCATGACCCCCTTGGAGGGGTTGGTGATGGGCACCCGCTGCGGCGACATCGACCCGGCCATCCACTTCTACCTGTGCCGCAACGCCCAGATGGACACCGAGACCCTGGACGCCCTGTTCAACCGCCAGAGCGGGCTCCTCGGTATCTGCGGGGTCAACGACATGCGCGAGATCCATCGCCTGGCGGAGGCCGGCGATGCCAATGCGGAGCTGGCCCTGGGTATCTTCTGTCAGCGCCTGCGCAAGTATCTGGGGGCCTACTACGCGGAGCTGGGGCGGGTGGACGCGGTGGTCTTCACCGGCGGCATCGGCGAGAACGACGCGGACGTGCGTCGGCGCACCTGCTCGGGTCTGGAGGCCCTGGGCATCCACCTGGATGCCGCGGCCAACACGTCCACAGGGGGCGGCGAGCGGGCCATCAGCGCGGCCGATAGCCCGGTCCAGCTGCTGGTCATCCCGACCAATGAGGAGCTGGAGATCGCCCAGCAGGCCTATGCGGCCGTTGCGGGGGATACGCCCCCCGGAGGTCAGTTTCGCGCCGCGTGACGCGACGCCGCCGAAAGAAACTACGAAATACGCGGAACACGCGAAAGGGATTGATTGACGAACCGTTCGTACTCGATCTTTGGATCCTTGAACAAGATATTGCCCGTCATCATTTTCGCGCTTTTCGCGTGTTTCGTAGTTCCAAGAAGATGTACCCGTTGTTCTTGAATCGTCACTAAGCCTCGTTAGTCTTCCGGGTCGACACCTCGGAGACCCGTCCCCGATCCAACAGCAGCACGCGGTCCGCGAGGGCCAGGCTCGCGGGACGGTGAGTGATCAGAATCACCGTGCGCTGGGCCAGTATCGCACTGCATTCATCAATGAAGGCGACTTCCCCCTCGGGGTCGAACATCGCGGTTGCCTCGTCGAGCACTAGGATCGGCGGGTCCTTCAAGAGCGCGCGGGCAAGGGAGACGCGTTGGCGCTGGCCGCCCGAGAGACGGATGCCCTGATCGCCGATGATGGTGTCGTAGCCCTGGGGCAAACGACGGATGAATGGGTCCGCTTGCGCGGCCCTTGCCGCCGCTTCGATCTCGGACTGCCCGGCGTCCGGCCGTCCGAAGGCGATGTTCTCCCGCACCGTTCCGTTCATCAGCAGGACGTGTTGAGCCACCAGGCCGATCTGGCTGCGCAGGCTCGCGATGCTGACCCCCCTGATGTCTGTGCCGTCGATCAGGATTCGGCCTTGGTCAGGGTCAGCGAAGCGCATGAGCAAATGGATGATGGTGCTCTTGCCCGACCCGTTCTTACCCGTCAGGGCGACGGTCTCGCCCGCCCGGATCTCCAGATCTATCCCTGCGAGGACCGCTTGGCGTCCCGGGTAGGCGAAGTGCAGGTTTTCGAGGGTCACCTGGCCGCGAATACCGGCAAGCGGGGGGGCGTCTGCGTCGTCTGGCTCGGGCCGCACCGATAGCGCCTCGATCAGGCGCTCCGCGGCGCCGCGCGCCGTCTGCACGCTGCCATAGACGCCGGCCAGGCCGCTTACCGGCCGGGTGAGCAGCATGCCGTAGAGCAGGATGCTCACCATATCGTGCGGTTGCAGCACCCCGCTCTGCACCTGCAGCAGGCTCAGGTAGAGGAGCGCTAGCAACGCCAGCCCTGCCAGAAGCTGAACCGACGGTGTCAAGATGGACTGGATCAGGAGTTGCCGCTTGGCGACGCCCACCAGCCGGGTGTTGCTGCGTTGGAAGCGGCTGGACTCGTGTGCCTCCCGAGTGAAGGACTTGATGGCTGGGAGCATGCCGATGTTCTCCTCCAGCGTCGCGAACATCTCGGCATGGGTGCGCATCCACTCGGACGACAGGGGCCGGATGCGTCGCCCGATGACCTTCATGCCCAGGTAGAAGATCGGGACCAGCGCGCCGGCCAAGGCACCAATGGGCGGGCTGATGCGCAGCAGGAAGTAGAAGGCGCCAGCGCAGGTCATCAGCAAGGGCAACAGGCTGACCAGGGTGCGGGTCACGAAGTCGCTGATATGCGCCGCGTCATTGGCAAGCAGGGCCAGCACCTCGCCGCGGCGTCGCTCGTGGAAGTAGCCGAGGGGTAGGGATTGAAGGTGATCGTAGAGCCGCATACGCAGATCGGCGAGCAGGGTCTCTCCCGTGCTGCCAAGGAGGTAGATATTGCCGACGCTCAGGGCGCTCTGAATGGCCAGGAGCAGGGCCCACAGAAGCATGAGCGCCGGCAATTCGGCTGCGGCCGTCGGGTGAAGCACCAGCTCGGTGAAACGACCGGCAATCCAAGGGTTCGCCAGCGCGATGGCGCTCTCGCCGACCATGAGCATCATGGCCAGCGCCAAGACAACCCAACGGGGTGTCACATAACCGAGGAGGGTGTTGAAACGGGATTTCGTCACAAGGGTTTACCAGGTCGGCGAGGCCGGACAGGAAGGGATGGCCGGCCGTGCCTGAGGTACGCGGGGTGGTCGCTCGGTGGGCGTCGGGGTAGGACCCAGGCCCCGACCTCGCGTGCAAGTGCGGCCTAAGTGAAGATTCAAGAAGAACCGGTACATCTTCTTGGAACTACGAAACACGCGAAAAACGCGAAAAGGCCCAATATACACAGGAGCATTTGCTGTTCTTTCGCGACTTTCGCGTGTTTCGTAGTTTCTTGTCGTCCGCGCGCTTGCTTCGGTTGTTTCTGAACCGTTCACTAATCGTCGTCGAGGAAGGGGTTCCGGATCTGGTCTGGCGGCGGCGCGGCGCGCGCACTGGAGAGCGCCACCGGCGACAACGCGTCGCTGCTCTCCAGATCAGGTGTGCGGCGCCTTCTAGGCGTGGCCGGTTCGACCGCGGGCGCCGGGTCCGCGAAGAAAATACCCATCAAAAAGGCCAGATAGGTGATGTTCGCTGGGATATGAAGGTTGAAGTCCCCGAGGGAGTGGAGCAGGAGTAACAGGATGCCGATTCCGGCGCCCACCTGCACGAAGCGGAAGCGCGACCAGGAACCGCTGGCCCGTATCTTGAGCCACTGCCGCACGTAGAGCCCAAGCAGCAAAACGATCAGGGCTGCGGCGATAAGGCCGGCCTCGAACAGCCATTCCAGATAGTCATTGTGCGCGTGATTGATGAACCACTGGCCGAGCTCCAACGGCTGGAAGGCGGGGAAGACATCCGGATAAGTCCCAGGACCGCTCCCGATCGGAAAAAGGGCGCCGATCCCGCGCAGGGTCGCCGAGAAAATGGTCCAACGGGCGTCGCTGACGGCCGCGTCGACGGAAAAGCGATCGAGCACCGGCACCAATCCGATGGCGATGCCGGCGCCGATGGCAAGGGTGACCACCGTACCTGTCGGTCCATAGACGTTGTTACCGCCGATGCGTCGGGAGAATGCCACGGTGGACAGGAGTATCCCCAGAATCCCCACGAGGATGCCAGCCCGGGATCGGGTGAAGATAATGCCTAAGAGCAGTAGCAGTGCGATGACCCCGTAGGCAACGGCCGCGTGACCGCGGACCGAGGAGGCAAAGGCAACCCGCGCCCTCCAGCCTTGCCTGTCGTCATGGTGCTTGCGCCCGACCGAGAAGAGCACCAGGGCCAACGCGATCGGCAGCAGCATCTCCAACAAGCCGGCGAGGTGATCGGGGTTCGTGTAGCTACCCATGGCGCGGCTCACCCCCGCAAAGGACATCCCAAACAGGGCGGGGCTTCCCTCGGTAGCACCATACTGGACTAACCCTAGAAGCGCCTGGCAAGCCCCGATCCCCAGCATCAACAGCACGAGCTGCAAGGCGCGATCAAGGTCGAGCGAGCGCGTGCCGAGAAAAACGGCCGCGGGCACCATCAGCAGCAGGAGCGCGGCCTCGGTTTCCAGCGGATAAAGCGATAGGCGGGTGAGATGCCCCATCGCTGTGTCGTCGATGATGGAGAGACCGGCAAGGTAGGGCTCTCGTCCGGGCAACCACGCCGCCAGGTAGGTCGGGAAGGGGACCAGATACAGCAGGGGCACGGCGAACAGGAGTGCGAGCGCGATGGTCTCCCAGGCACTGATCAGCCGCTTCCTGGGTTGCCACAGGACCAGGACAAGCACGCAAACGGCGAGCAGTTCCAATGTCATCACCGCCAGGGCAGGCTTGCCCGAGCGGAACAGGGGCGCGATGATCAGCATCGAGCCGACCAGCCATTGCACGGCGCGTTGGCCGGCCTGCGGCGATTCTGGCAGAGACGAGGGGGTTACTTCGGACAACGGCGACTCCCAACTTCCGTGGACAAAAGCCATTTGACGTGGCAGGTGATTTCCCCTGCTCGGACGGAACCGCGGCTGACCGTTACGGGCAGTGCGCGAGCGGAGTGGTCCGGGAGAGGCATCACGAGTA
This sequence comes from uncultured Gammaproteobacteria bacterium, assembly GCA_963845265.1. Classification (GTDB taxonomy): domain Bacteria; phylum Pseudomonadota; class Gammaproteobacteria; order Chromatiales; family Chromatiaceae; genus DYRB01. The sequence goes on from CAWJRN010000002.1 coordinate 162,619, forward strand.
GACTACCGCACCGTGTCAAAAAGCCCAATCCCGCGATGCACTATGCACTGAGTACACCTAGGTCGATCGGTTGCTGGCTGCATAGGGACAGGCGGGGGTCCGCAACCGGTCGGTAGCGGCCTGCGCGAGGGATTCTGGCTCCGGCATGATCCTCCCGGCGCCTTCCCGCCGCTCACGTCATCTTGGGCGTTGCTTCGCTGGCCGGTGAGGCCGAACCTAATCGGTCTGGTTGCATCGCTCGTCGGCATTTGGCACCCTCTGGCCTGAACAGCCAAGTCCCCCGTTTGGTTGATCCGAGTTTGGTGGATCGGAGGAGGATCTTAGGAACGGTTCAGAAACAACCGAAACAAGCGCGCGGTCGACAAGAAACTACGAAATACACGAAAGTCACGAAAAACAGCAAATGCTCCTGTGTATATCGAGCTTTTTCGCGTCTTTCGCGTGTTTCGTAGTTCCAAGAAGATGTACCGGTTGTTCTTGAATCGTCACTTATCGAGGTGGAGACAACCGGTCTCGACAGGAGGATGTCAAGTCACAATGTTACCCGATGCACGGAATCGTGTCGGAATTATGGCCGAAGCTGCGCCGATCACCCGACAATTCGTTATTTATCACCGTTTCATCCGATACCCGGACTCAGCAGGCCGCGCCGTCCGGGAACAAGTATACCCATCGCCCGGAGGTTTCCAGTTTTCGAAAGGACAAAGCACCCTGTCCCCCAAGTCTTTTCTTAAAACTTAAAACTTAAAACTTAAAACTGATGTCCGGTATAAACATGAAGTTGTTGTTAAGACTCCTTTCCGCCGCCTTGCTCGTCATGGTCGCTCAAGCATGCTCGACCACTGGCGGCGTAGTGCCAACCACAGATGCCGCACTGCCTGGCAATCCATCTGCAGCCGCGTCCAGCGATGCCCAGCCAGACCTGAAGGGCGAGCTCGTCCCTGCGGTTGTTGGCATTCCCGCGGACCCGGGCTCGCAGGGGAACTACCGCATCGGCCCCTATGATCTGCTCAAGATCGAGGTCTTCCAGGTTCCTGCGCTCTCCAGCCAGCCGCGCGTCAACGAGGAAGGTTTCGTGGCCATGCCGCTGGTCGGCAACGTGCAGGTCGGTGGTCTGACGCTCCAGGAGGCGGAACTGGCCATCGCCAGGAAGTTGGGCGAGAACTATCTCCAGAACCCGCAGGTCAACATCTTCGTCGCTGAATACGCCAGCCAGAAGGTCACGGTGATTGGCCAGGTGAAGAAGCCTGGCGTATTTCCGGTCGCGGGCAAGACGACGCTGATGCAGGCCATTGCGCTTGCGGGTGGCTTGGGCGAGGTCGCTAAGAAGGAGGAGATCGTCGTCTTTCGCAAGCAGCCCACCGGACAGGTCAACGCCTACGTCGTCAACATGGCGGCGATCGAAGAAGGCCAGTTGACGGACCCCCTGATCATCGGTGAAGACCGAATCGTCGTGCCGAAATCGGGGATTGCCGTGCTGAACCGGGCGATCGGTAACGTCTTGAGTGGTTGGCTCGTTCGGGCACCTCTGTATTGAGGCAGCCCCACAGGCGCCGAAGGGTTCATCAAATTTGGGTAGGGTGGCGCAATGTCGACCGCAGTGGATAAGCAGACTGGACCTATGGCAGACCGCTCGTTGGAGCTTATGGCCCAGCAGCGGGAGTTGCAGCGTTTTGGTCGCCTGGCGGTCGAGCCGATGCTCGATGCTGACGATGAAGATGCCATCGACCTACGCCGCTATTGGATCATCATCCTCAGGCGCAAGTGGACCGTCATCTCGATCGTCTTGCTCGCCTTGTTGCTGGCACTCTTGGTGACCTATAACGCCACTCCCATATACCGCGGCTCTCTTCTAATGCAGATCGAGCGCCAGAACGATCAAATCCTGGACTATCAGGAGAACGTATCGCTCGGGGGCTCCTCCCAGGGCTTTGACTTTTACCAGACCCAGTACGAGCTGCTGAAAAGCCGCAACCTCGCCCGCCGCGTCATCGACCAGCTTGGGTTGGCGGCGTCCAAGGGCCCAGGGGCCGATGAGGCGCCGTCCTTCCTCCATGAGCTGAAGACCGCGGTCAAGGAGTGGATCCGCGGGTTCGGCGGGGCGCAAGATAGTTCCCAGGAGGAAGCGGCGACAGCGAAGCCCGACCTCGAGGGTGCACTGTTGGGCGGCCTGACGATCTCGCCGATCCGGGACTCGCGACTGGTCAACATCCAGTACGACAGCCCCAGCGCCAAGGAGGCCGCGGCAATCCCGAATGCCATGGCAGAGGCCTTCATCAACATGTCGCTCGAGCGGCGCTATGAAGCGAGCAGCTATGCCAAACGATTTCTCGAGGAGCGCATCCAACAGGTGCGCGCCAATCTCGAGGATTCGGAGCGAAGCCTGCTCGCCTATGCAAAGGAGCGGGAGATCGTCAACCTAGACGACAAGCTCGGCGGTGCCTTGAGTAACCTGGCGGCGATGAACCAGTCCCTCACCCAGGCTGAGACTCAGCGCATCCAGGCTGAGGCGGAATACACCGGTTCGCTTGAGGGGACAGGCCCCGCCACACTCAAGGTGTTGGACAGCAAGGTCATCCAGGAGCTGAAGAAGCGCAAGGGCGAGCTGGAACTGAAGTATCAAGAGGATCTCAAGATCTATAAGCCTGGCTACCCGACCATGCGGCAGCTTCAGAGCCAGATTGAGGAGATCGACCAGCAAATCGAGAAAGAGGTCGCCGCGATCCGCGGCGCGGTCAAAAAGGAGTATCAGACGAAGGTTCAGGAGCAGGCAAATTTTCAGGCGCGCGTGCGGGAGCTCAAGAGCGACATCCTTGCCTTGCAGGACCGCAGTGCCGACTACCAGACACTCAAGCGGGAAGTGGATACCAACCGGCAACTCTATGACGGCCTGCTCCAGCGCATGAAAGAGGTTGGTGTCGTCGCGGGTATCAGCACCAACAATATCTCGATTGTCGATCGTGCCCAGGTCCCGGCTGCACCCTACAAGCCTAACCTGCGGAAGAATCTGACAATAGCGATCGCCATCGGCCTAATCGCCGGTGTGTTGTTGGTATTTCTCCTCGAGCAATTGGACGACACGGTGAAGTCCGCCGAAGATGCGGAAAGCCGTGTGCGCGCTCCGACCCTCGGTACTATCCCGCTGGTCTCCGCACGGGAGCGGCGGATCTCGGGTTCCGACGTGGCGCTATTGGCCGCCAGGGACCCCAAGAGCCCGCTCGCCGAGGCGGTCAGGTCGCTGCGAACCTCGCTGCTATTCGCCACCACGGATGGGGCACCGAAGATCATGCATACGACCAGTGCCGTCCCCGGTGATGGTAAGACCACGGTCGCAGCTAGCATCGCGATCACCTTCGCGCAGGCAGGGAGCAAGGTGCTCCTGATCGACGCCGATCTGCGTTCCCCGTCGCTTCATCGGGTATTCGATCTGCCCAACTCCCTGGGTCTCACCAATTATCTCGCCGGGGACACCAAGCCGGCGGAGATCGCGCAGCCGACCCAGGTCAGCCGTCTCTTTACGATCACCAGCGGTCCGCTGCCGCCCAATCCTGTCGAGCTCCTGTCCAGTGCCAAGATGCTCGACCTGCTCAGCGTCTCGGCGGAGCGCTTCGATTATGTGGTGCTCGACGGCCCCCCGGTGATCGGGCTAGCGGATGCCCTTGTGCTTGCGAATCTCGCCAAGGGGACGATCTTTGTCGTGGATGCCGGGCGCACGCGCTATGGTGCGATCGAAGGTGCGGTCAAGCGGCTCCAGGCGGCAAATGCAACCATTGTGGGCGCGGTCATCGACCGAATGGGCCCCGGGGGCCACGGTTACGGCTACGGTTACGGGTATAGCTACGACTACCACTACAGCTACGGAGATCGGGACGAAGGGCGCGCCCTGCCGGAGCGGGTTTGACGGCTTGGGTCGCGGGTGATGGTGCCCCCGCTCCTCGTCCTCGCGCTTGAATTCCACCGGGCGCCGCTGCGCTTCCGGCACTTGACCGATCCGGAGCATCCGCTGCCGGAGGCGTTTGACGTTTGGCTGACCGAGGCGAGTGCCGCCCTTGCACCCGACAATGCCGCGGCCACCGCCGAGGTCTTGGGCACGGCCATTGAAACCCTGCGTGGTGCCTATCTGTTCCTCCTTCGGCAGATGCTGCTGCCGCCGAAAGCGGATCATTACCGGGTCCTCGGTGCGTCGCGTGGCTGCTCCGCAGAGTGCATTAAGCAGCACCACAGTCTCCTGGTCCGGTTGTTCCACCCGGACCGTTTGCCGGAGAACGATGAACAGAGTCTTCTGCTCACCGCGCGTATCAACGCCGCGTATCAAGTCCTTCGGGATCCACAGGCGCGCCGACGCTATGATAGCCAGCTTCCGCCGTTGTCCGCAGGCGTGCAGGCGCGGGGCGAGCCCAGCGACTTCTTTCGCGCCGACAGACCCTTTGCTCTTGCGCGGGGGTTCACTCGTGTTCCAGTGTTTATGGCGCACCGGCGACGCCATCTGCTCTATTGGACGTTGGGCTTCGTGGCCTTGATCGCGCTGATGGTGGCAATCTTGCACGAGCCCAGGCGCCCATTGCTTGTGATCGATCCAGACCTTGCGGTCGGAATGCCGCAGGTTGGCCCCTCTGCGAACGGGGGGGTGGCGTCTAGTGCCCAAAGTGAATCCGGGGATCAGGCCGGTATCGATCAGAGGCCTGCGCAGACCCAGGAATCGCTTCCCACCGGTGCTCCGCGGGCGGATATGGATGTACGCGGTCCCAGGGAAGCAGCAAAGTCCGGGAGCGACATCGATGGTCGGCCTCCGTTACAACCGGGCAGGGCGGGCAAGCGCGGCTTGCGGTCGAGTCCGGCAAGACATCGGGGCCCGCGGTGGTTCACGTGGCAACGTCAGGGAGCGACCTCGATGGGTCGGCCTCCGCTACAACCGGGCAGGGCGGGCAAGCACGCCTTGCTGTCGAGTCCGGCAAGACATCGCGACCCGCGGTGGTTCAGGCTTCCGCTGCCGCCAAAAAAGAGAAGGTGCCGGACCCCCCGGCGCACGCGACCGTCAGTGCCTCGCGGGAAAAGCCTCGAAAAGGGGCCGCCGCTAGCGACGCCCAGGAGTTGAAGAAACCCGCACCAAACAAACCAAAGCGGCCCCGAAACAACTTGCCGGACGGGGCAGACCGCGAATCAGGGAGTAGGGAAAATCAACCCCCAGGGATCGCGAAGTTTAAGTTTCTGAGTCGCCTGGAACAAACCTTTGCCACCGGCGATCTTGTCGCGTTGGCGGGTCTCTTCACCGCCAACGCGGTGCTCAACAACGGAGTTGGTGCCGTGGGCGTCCGCAATACCTATTCCGGTATCGTCGGGCAAGCCGGTCGAGGCCGCCTGACCGTCTCGAGTTTGAAATGGCGCACCGGCAAACAAGGCCGGCTGCTGGGCAAGGGGACCATTCGTATTAGCACCAGAGACGCGTCTCAGCGTGAATCGGGTGACCTGTCGGGATCGGTCGAGATCGAGCTCGTCCCCTGGATGGGCGACTACAGGATTTCGAAATTGATCCACCACTTACGTCGGAGATAGGACCCCTAGATGTCGTCGATATTGCGTAGATCTTTTCTCCTTGCGATCGCCACACTGGTCGTCTGGCGGTGGCAGTCCTCGGCCTGTCGGCTCACTATACAGAGCAACTCAAGGATGGGGATGTAACGGCAGCGGACAGGGCGCTTGCCTGGAATGACCGCCAGCCGGGCGCTTTGCTTGCTCAGGCAAATACCGTGCTTCAACAGGATCCGGGCACTGCGGCGTTGCTGCTGGGGCGCGCCTATGCTGAGAACCCGGCGGACGCGCGCCCCCTGATGGCCATGGCGGAGGTAATGCTACGCCAAGGTGAACGGACCAGGGCTGACGCGCTGGTCAACGCAGCGCTGCGCCTGACGCCATCCGATCCGCGGATTCAACAGCAAGCCGCTAGATATTGGGCCTCGCAAGACGATCTGGAAAAGGCTCTGCGCCATTGGTCGCTGGCCCTTGAGGCTGACCCGAAAGCCAGAGGTCGGTTGTTTCCGATTCTGCTCGCGTTTGCCGAGGATCCGCGTACCGCGAGCGCGTTCAGACCTTTCGCGGCTGAGTCCCCATCCTGGTGGGAGCCCTTCTTCGCCGAGGTCGCGAAGCGTGCGCTCGAAGTGGAACCCGTCCGCGTACTGTTCTCCTTCCGGCGGGAATCGGGTCAGGTCGCCGAGTCGGAACGCAAGGCCTATGTGTCCCGTCTGATACGGGAGGGGATGATCAGGGATGCCTATATCGAGTGGGTTAACGGTTTGAGCGCGGCGCAGCGTGGGGAGCTTGGGCTGCTTCACGATGGAGGCTTTGAGCTGGAGCCAACCAATTGGGGCTTCGACTGGCATGTGCGGAGCACCCAAAAAGCAGTGGTCGACAGGGCACATACCTTCGGTGTCGAGGGCAGCGAGGGACTTCACCTGCTGTTTGACCGAGAGGACAAGCGCTTCGCCAATGTTTATCAACCCTTGTTCCTCGATCCGGGAGTCTATCGACTTTCGGGGAGAGTTCGAACGGAAGGCCTCGACAGCCTGGGCGGCCTCAAGTGGACCTTGCGCTGTCTGCGGCCCGACGCGGCGGACCTGGGAGAGAGCGAGCGGTTTCTTGGCTCCAATGAATGGCGGGACTTTGGGTTTGAGTTTGAGGTGCCAGATGCTTGTGTCCTCCAAGAACTCCGGCTCGCGTCCGCCGGAACACGCGCCTTCGAGCACAAGATCACTGGGGGGGCCTGGTTCGACCGAATGGCGATCCGCAAGCTTCCTGCGCCGGAGCCTGCGCAGCGCGCCGATGAGTCTGGCGTCGCGACTCCGTCCGCATCGACGCCGAGTTCGAAGCCTCCAAATGGGTCCATGGACTAGGTGGGCAGTGACAGGCTACCTGACCAGTGTCTGGAAGGGCGGTGAGGGCTGGCGAAGGCTTGCGGGTCTGGGATGGCAACGCCATCGTCTGTTCTTCGAATCCTAAAAAATCTGGTGATTACCGTCGAAACTCAGCTGGCGCTGTACACCCCGTGGGAGCGGCGCCCTCGCCGCGACGCAGGGGGCCGCGACCTCGCTTGGCAGTCACTGCGCCTGCATGCTGCGCTTGTCGGCGGCCCGCAGTGCCACTAGAAGAAGCCCCGTCGGCGAGAGGGCGCTGCTCCAACGGATAGCTGAGCGACGACGCTAATAGTGACGATTCAAGAACAACCGGTACATCTTCTTGGAACTACGAAACACGCGAAAAACGCGAAAAGGCTCAATATACGCAGGAGCATTTGCTGTTTTTTCGCGACTTTCGTGTATTTCGTAGTTTCTTGTCGTCCGCGCGCTTGTTTCGGTTGTTTCTGAACCGTTCCTAAGCGTCCTGCGAACTACACCTATCGCGGCGCCAGCGGAACCGACATGACACCTGCGGAAGTCATGTCAAGAGAAATCAATCCGTTAAGCTCTCGCGTTGCACTTAAAACTTAAAACTTAAAACTTAAAACTTAAAACTCTAGTCAATCCTGCACCTCGACCTGAGGAACAAAAGGACGTTTTAAGAACCGCTGCACTTTCCATGCCTTCATCACGATGGAGAAGTGGAGCAGAAACAGGCCAATAAACCCCAGGAACATCCAGTGCTCCGCGATGCCGAGCAAGTGGCCCGCCAAGCCGACACTCGCTGCCGCCGTAGCGAGCAGGATCATCACGGAGAGGGTCTGCTTCGGCCCCAGGCCGGCAGCAAGCAAAATGTGGTGAAAATGCTCCCGGTCAGCGAGGAACGGAGAGCGTCTCCGCAGCGCCCGGCGCAGCATCATCGACACCGTGTCCATGATGGGCAATGCGAAGATCCAAAGCGCAGTCACCGGCGCGAGCAAGCGGTCGTTGCCCTGGGAGAACTGAACAAGAAACCAGGCCAGAACGAAGCCGAGGAACATGCTGCCCGAATCGCCCATAAATGCCAAAGCCGGCCCGTGCAGGCGTAGGTTGAAGGTCAGGAATGCCACTAGCACCCCAGCCAGCAAGATCAAAACCGCCACCCTAGCGGTGTCCCCGTCCGACCAGGCAAGCAAGCCAAGGGCGCAAACCGCAACCAGGACCAATCGAGGCGGCAAGTCCATCAACGCCGTCGCTCATGTTGACGGCGTTGATCACGCCAACGGCGGCAAACACGGTCAGCGGCATGCCAAGGATCCCCAAGTACACAAGGTGATCCGGCCAGAGTAAATAACCGAGGTCGTGGAGGATGACATGCGCGCCCTGCGTCATGATCAAGCCCGCTACGATCTGCGCACCAAAGCGCACCCGGGCGGAAAGCTCGTGAAGATCGTCTAGGACACCGACGACTAGGAGAACCAAGGCCCCACCGAAGAGGAGGCGATATTCCGATATTGGAACATCGAGCCAGAGGATCGAGAAGGCAAACCCGACGGACATTGCGATGCCCCCGATCAGCGGCGTGGGGCTTGGGTGCGATCTTGCGGCCGCCGGGCTGGTCGATCAACCCGATGTGGCGGGCGACAGGTTCTAGCAGCCAGAGAAGAATCGAGGTGGTCGCGAATGCGGTCAACCCTGCAAATAGCAAATTCTTGTCCACAATACCACTCCATCGGCTGTGAATAGCCCTAACATCTAGTGACTGGCCGCGCACGGTACCATGTTAGTGCGCGGTCCGGCGACCCCCGAGTCTGCCCGGTACACCCTCCGGAAACGTTTTGTGAGCAGTGCACGTTTTTAACGGACCCTGGACACCTGATGCTCGGGTCAGAAGGCTTCCTGCTAGCCTGGGTGGGGCAGGGGGCCGGAAACTGGCGGCTACATATACCCGTCGCACATGGGATTTCCGTTTTTCGCCAGCGATTTCCCTAATATCAACAACCTCTTACTGAAAACTTAAAGTGGTCGCGCGAAGTATCGTATTATTAATGCCTGCGACCCAATGCCGTGAAGCTTACGGAAACCCGCCTTCAGCGCCTCGAGCACGAACCGCGCGTGGCCGCCGTGACGGGTCGTAATGACGCCCGTATCCGTCCAAATCACCTATTGAGCCACACTTAAAACTTCTTCATCCAGAGCTCTCATCGTCGCTGTTGCTGCCCGCCGCAATGCGTGCCACATGTTCGGCATCGAGGCCAAGCAGTTCAGCAACCTCACCCGGTTCGAATCGAGTCAGCAAACGGCGCACGATGAGCGCTTCTCCCCTGGCTTCTCCCCTGGCTTCTCCCCTAGCCTCGCCCCTGACCTCACCCCTAGCCTCACCCCTAGCCTCACCACGCTCAAAACCAAGGGCATAGGAAGGCAATTGTTTCACATCGATTTCGGTCAGCATTCTTTCGGCCTCCACAACTTGAGCCTTGAGATCCCGGTTCTCTGACAGAATCTCGAGCATCGTCATATATTCACGGAACTGCTTTTCATCTGTGCCGAGCAACTCCTTCAAACGTCGAACAATGTAGCTGACAACCTCTTGTGGCTGACGATCACCGAAATCGCACAGCACAGCCAGCACCAACGCATCCGGGTTGTCCTGCACCAGGAGACCCGCGCAGTTGACTCGGTGCATATCTACCAGACCATAGTGGTAGTCAAGCAGTTCCGGCTCGTCGATGCCGTCCGCCATGGCCAACGAATCGCCGCCGATATAAACGAGAAACTGGCGAATTGGCCCCGTGTGCCCGGCAAAGCGGATATCTGTGTAATAGCGCAGCATCCGCAGTGGCATGTCCGAGCGGTTATTGTTGGCAATCTCGATATGGAGCAGGAACTCGTGACCGCGAGAATCCCGCATCCGCGCCACCAAATCCGCTCGGCGGTCCTCGACCCGCTGGTTCTGCGTCTCCAGCAACTCGATGGCTTCGCCATCAATGCCGAGCAGATGGCGCGCCAAATCCGTGGTCAGGCGCTTGAGCGTGTCACGACTGATGATGTCTTTTTCGGCCATGGTCGAAGGCTACCATACCTCCTGTTCCTGCAATGTTGCGTGAGCCGGGCGACTGCGGAGTCAATCGTCGGCACGGAGACGCTGACGCCAATCGCACCGGGTCCGGATAGGGCAGCAACCCTTTGCCGACACACCGTTGAGCGCCTCGGGATTTGCGCCAGTTGATCGAAAGCAGAAAAAGCGTCTGCTGCGCGTTCTCACGGTCACTCAATGGCAGTGACCTGCAACCTCGATCGCCACCCGACTGACCTCAAGGATCTCATCGAATGGAATCGGCGTCGGCCCGCCCGTGCGTAGCGCCTGCACGAAAGCCGCCGCGCAGGCGCGCTGACCCTTGTCCTGGCGCCAAAGATTCATCTTCCTGAACCCAGGCCAGCCGAATCCGGTGAGCTTGCGGAAGTTATCCAGCTGCAACACCCGGCCGCCGACAAACACCTCCAGCCGTTCCTTCGGGAAGGATTTGCTGCCGTTGGCGAAATAATGCACCGTCCCCGTCGAGCCGTCCGCGAAGGTCAGCAGGATGCTCAGCGTGTCCCCGGTCGCAGCTTCCATCGCCGCCCTTTCCGAAGCCGTAATCGGTGCCCCCGCGAGAAAACGCAGCAGGTCGATGAAGTGACAGGCCTCGCCGATGACGCGGCCGCCGCCAACCGCCGGGTCCTGGGTCCAATGATCCGCCGGAATCGCACCGGCGTTGACTGTCATCACGAAGGCCTTCGGCGCGCCGACACCGGCGAGGAGTCCCTTAATCTTCTGCACCTGGGGCGCAAACCGTCGGTTGAAGCCGACCATCACCATCGGCGCCGAAAAGCTCCCCTCTCCCGCGGGCGGGAGAGGGGCCGGGGGTGAGGGTGCGACGCCAACCGCCGCCTCGATCTCCGCCAACTCATCCAAAGTCAAACACAAAGGCTTCTCGACAAACACATGCTTGCCCGCCTTCAGCGCCTCGAGCACAAACCGCGCATGGCTGTCGTGACGGGTGGTAATGACAACCGCGTCTGTCCCGGCGTCGGCGAACAACCGACCCGTGTCCGTCGTCGTCTCCTCGAAGCCATACTTCCGCCCCGCATGCACGCCGCTCACACCCGCGCTCGAGGCCACGCAGCGCAGCCGCACCCCTGCCGCTTTGAACGCCCGGAATCAGTACCGACGTGGCATAGTTGCCCGCCCCAACAAAGCTGACCCCCCCATCTAAAGCCCCTCTCCCCGAGGGGAGAGGGGTTGGGGTGAGGGGGAAAACCACCGTCCGCTCCCGAAGCACGGCATCCTGCGCTGACCCCGGATACTCCAATAAGATCCCCAGCGAAGGCTCCGCTCCGCCCACAACCTCATAGGCCCTTTCCGCCTCACTGATGCCGAACCGGTGCGAGATCAACGGCCCCACGTCCAGGCGGCCATCCGCCATCATGTCCAGCACTGCCTCGAAATTGCGCTGCTCGGTCCAGCGCACGAAGCCCACCGGGTAGTCCTGCCCCTGCTCCTCGTAGGCCGGGTCATAGCGACCAGGGCCATAGGAGCAGGACACCTGAAAGGTCAGCTCCTTCTCGAAAAAATCCGCGCGCGACAGCTCCAGCCCCGTCACCCCCACCAGCACGATCCGCCCGCGCTTGCGGCACATCTGCGCGGCCTGATGCACGGGCTCGTTGCTCTTCGTCGAGGCGGTGATGATGACCGCATCCACCCCACGCCCACGGGAGAACACCTCCGCGGCGGCCACCGGATCCTGGCCCTGCGAAATGTCCACCACCTCGGCGCCGAACCGCTGTGCCAGCTCCAGCTTGCGCGGGTCCAGATCGATACCCAGCACCCGGCAACCGTGTGCGCGCAGCAACTGGACCGTCATAAGCCCGATGAGGCCAAGACCAGTCACCACCACCGCCTCGCCCAAGGTCGGCTGCACCAGTCGGATACCCTGCAGCGCAATGGCCCCGATCACCGTGAAGGCCGCAGCGTCGTCAGTCACGCCATCCGGCACCCTGGCGCAGAGGTTCACCGGCACGCTCACCAGCTCGGCGTGCTTGCCGTTTGAGGCCACTCTGTCGCCAACGGAAGAACCCGAAACGCCCCCTGTTTCCCAACTCATTCCCACACCTATCTAACCGGCGGGATTCCCACCTACCGCTGCGGCCGTGTCAATGTGCAGCCAGCCAAGCTGCCAGGTCGGCCACGTTGGTAAAATCGAGCAGGGCTTCGCCCAACGCTTCCAGATCGCCTAGGTCCAAGGCAACAATGCGCGCTTCCTGGGGCTCCGGCACCGGCCCGACGCGCCGGTGCAATTGGCGCAACACCAGACGCATCTCGCGCTGCCGCCCTTCCTGCCGCCCTTCCTGCTGACCCTCGTCGAAAACCTCTTGATAGAAGCGGGTCTTTTTCAGATCTGTCTCCGGTAAGTGCAACATGCTCCGAATCTCCTCGCGGGATAACCGCGGAAATTTATACACCAGAATGGTCTCGACAAGATCCAAGACCTCGATCGGGTCCGCGGTCGGGTCCCGCTCCACCAACAGGGTCCGCGCCTCGGCCGCCGCGTGTGCCGCGTCCAGGATCACCAGCCGCGCCAACCTGGCGTCGAAGCTCAGGCCCGTTGCACCCACGAGATCCTCCAGATAGACCCGCCGTAGCAGACCACATTGGAGCAGTCCCTCGTACGGCGTCACGATCCCGGCATCCGCCTGCCGATGTGGGAAGATCACCACGGCTTGCCAGGGACGTGTGACCCGGTGGCGGTACAAATAGAGGAAGATCGACGCCAGCCATCGCGCATAAAAGGTCGCGCGGCCTTGAAATTGGGCCTCGGTAAAGACCAAGGGCGCGTCGGCCAGCTCATGCGGAGGCATCAGCACCCCATCGAGACGAAACGCCGTCTGCTTGACCTCCATCGCGCGCATCTGATAACGCGCCGCCTCGGGTACCGCCAGTCCGGCGAGGTCAAATGCCAGCAGCGGACGCTCTTGAAAAAGGCGGTAAAACAACGGATCAGTTTGCATCGATGGAGCTTCTCAATAACCCGGAGCAATCTTGTAGGGCGGATCAAGGAGCGCAGCGACGGATCCGCCGATGCCTGCGATTTTGGTGGGTCCGCTTGGACCGTCATAAGCCCGATGAGTCCGAGACCGGTGACCACCACCGCCTCGCCCAAGGTCGGCTGCACCAGCGTATGCGTTCAGCCCCCCTCGCCCTCTGGGAGAGGGGTTGGGGGTGAGGGCAAGCCAGAACAAGAGGTTAGACCCCCCTCACCCCAGCCCTCTCCCCCTCGGGGGAGAGGGGGCTAAACGGTTACGCCCCAGCCGAATGCCCTGCAGCGCTATGGCCCCGATCACCGTGAAGGCCGCCGCGTCGTCCGACACCCCATCGGGAACCTTGGCGCAAAGGTTCACCGGCACGCTCACCAGCTCGGCATGCTTGCCGTTGGAGGCCACCCGGTCCCCAACCGCAAACCCTGCCGTCCCCCCGCCCAGCTCGGCCACCACGCCGACATTGCAGTACCCCAACGGCAACGGCTGCTCCAGCCTATTGCTCACTGCCTCCAGCGTCGGCGCCAGGGCCGTCGGTCTTCACCTTATCCAGCACCATCCGCACCTTGTCCGGCTGCTGGCGGGCCTTAGGAACGGTTCAGAAACAACCGAAACAAGCGAGCGGACGACAAGAAACTACGAAATACACGGAAGTCGCGAAAAGTTAGCAAACGCTCCCATATATTGAGCCTTTTCGCGAGTTTCGCGTGTTTCGTAGTTCCAAGAAGATGTACCGGTTGTTCTTGAATCGTCACTTATCGATCAGGTTGGCCTTGCCGAAATCGACCAACATGCGCTCAGTGCCCGCGGAGACCAGAGAGCGCGAAGTCCGGATCAGCAGCGATCCGCGGCCAACCCGAGGGCAGGGCACCTCGGCCAGCTCGGTGCTACCGTTCTTGACGCACATCGTCAACGGCAGGTTTGATGCTGAAACCACCGCCTTTCAGTTCGACGAATTCGATCCGGTCTCCCGTATCGATTCCCATGCGGCGTGGGACTGCAGCAGGAATCGTGACCTGGCCTTTACTCGTGTTTTCACTCCCAAGGATTGAGCAGTGGAACCCCCGTTGTCTTGAAATCCGCGATGTTTCTCGTGACGACCGTCATGCCATGAACCAGCGCTGTTGCGGCGATAAATGAGTCCCTCAGTGGGCCGGGGTCAGGAACATGCAATCGCGCACTGCACAGAGCAACAGCTTTGTCGACGGACAAGATACGCTCGGCGAAGGCCGGCAACACATGCTCATCCAACCAAGCTCGAAGCATTGCCCCCTGTGCCGGGTCGCGACGTTCGACCAGCAAGACGCCGATCTCCAACTCCTGGACGCTGATGGCAGACAAGAACAAATCGGCAACATCCACGCTGTCGGCCCATACGGCCACCCGGACATCGGCCTTGCCTGCGCGCACCTTGCGCAACTCTGAAACAACATTGGTATCGAGCAAGTACATCAGGAAAATTCCGCTCCCCGAGCAGGATCCCGACTTCGCCGGAGCGGCAATTCCACATCCTCGATACCCGGCATGGCCAACAAATCGGCGATCCTACGGTCTTGCCCCATAAGACGACGGTACTCCTCGATGGACAGCAAGACGTGCGCCGGACGGCCGCGGTCTGTGATGATGACCGGACCATGAGTGGATGCCTTTTTTGCCTTGCTCGTATCCTGATTGAATTCACGACTGGACATGGATGTGATTGTCATGGCCTCACCTCGCGCGCAATTATATGTAGCGATGTTACTACCTTTGCGCTGAAGCTCAAACCCAATCAGCGCCGCCCGATGCACGTGAAGGCCGCCGCGTCGTCCGGCACCCCATCGGGCACCTTGGCGCAGAGGTTCACCGGCACGCTCACCAGTTCGGCGTGAAAGATTGGCTTTCAGATCCCGCACAGCAACTTGCATTGTGAAATGCCTCTAGGCCGATTGTGTCTACATCATGCATCGATACGCGAAAATTGTAGTCACAATTCGGAAGTCCAGCGCCGAATTCGCCAGGGCGCTGTACTGCAGCACCGATGAAGATGTGGCTCAGTATCGGCGCCAGGTGCTCGACGAGGGAACTCGCCGCAGATCGATGCATTGCTCAAAGCAACGCCGTCGGAACAACCCCCTGACGTCAAACCGCCCGAGCGAGAGACGATGACCACACCATGAGAAGGCCGTCGAGATCGAGAAGGAGATGAGCCAGGTGCAGATCCAATCGAAGGACGCCGAGCAGAATGTCGGGGCAGATCAGCGCAACCTGATCGTGGCCAACGTAGCAGGCACGCACGACGGCGCCCGTAACGAGCCCCTGATTCTGGGGCACTTGGAACTGGTGGTAAACACCGCAAATATGGATGAAGTGGTCCAGCAGTGTGCAAACAACCGCATCTTGAGCGGTATTGCGATCGAAATGACAGAGGACGGGCAGGGGTGGGATGAGCGGGGAGGGAGCATGACGCTGCGGCCAGGCCGTGTGTAACACGGCGGCCGGGGCGGCGTTGGAGGAGGGTCAGGCGGTCTTGGAGGTTGATGGCCTAAGCTGGTTTGATCTGGATGACCAAGGTGAGATCGAGTTCAGAGAACTCGGCTTCCAGGGAGCGTGCCAAGTCGTGCATGGCGGGGGTGGGATCAGGGATATAGAGGGTCAGCCAGACCTCAGAGAGGACGTGTAGGCATTCGGCCCTGATCCCAGGGTGGCCACAACAAGTCCCATGCGGTGCTCAGGTAAAACGTCAGGTAATCGCGGCCCGACCGGGGAGAAATCCGCGGCCGAAGCGGCACGTTGTTTTTGAACCGTTCCTAACCCGCACGTAGGTCGGTGGGTATGGCAGCGGTCCAGAACTCAGGCAGGCATCGCGTGCGCCAAGCCTAAGACGAAGGCTGGGCCGGCGCGGGCAGAGTCGCCCGCCTACAGGCCAAGCTCGCTATGTGAGCCGAGGCGCACGAGTTGCAGCACGGCGTCGTCCGGCTTGCGGTAAATCAAGATCAGGTTCGGCCTGACGTGGCAGTCCCGATGGTCTTTCCAGTCGCCGGTCAGCGCATGGTCACGGTGCTTCTCGGCCAGAGGCCGATTATTCGCCAAGTCCGTGAGGATGGCGACGAAATCGCCCTGCAACGCCTGGCGATGCGGGCCTTTGGCTGCGCCCTTGTAGTCGCGCCTAAACTGGCTGGTCTGTTCAATCGTCCGCATTCAGGTCCGCCATCAGATCGTCGACGGTACCGAACGACTTCAAACCACCACGGCGCGCCTCCTTCATCGCCGCGATGGTGGTGGAGTTCGGTACCAGCGGCTCGAACGGCAACGCCTTTTCGTGGGCGACGCGGGTCAGCATGATGCGAAAGGCATCGGAGACGGTCAGCCCCATCGCCGCCAGCACGGCCGTCGCCTCTTCCTTAATGTGCTCGTCGATGCGGGCGCGGACAACAGCATTCGCAGGCATGGTTTCATCCTCCAAGATTGTGCGCCACATTGTAGCCCACGCCAGACCCGGCCGCACGGGCTCCCCAGGGGATAGGGTCTTCCCCTGTGACTTTCTCAGCGTCAAGAGGAGAGACCCCTGACCCCCTGTGCCCCCTGACCCCCTGTTGCATCGGCTGCCACCATCGACCCCGATGACCTCATGGCCCTGGGCGCACAGCGCCTGGAGGGATGCTAGCGGGGGTCAGGGTCAAGCAGGGTTCAGGGTCTTGACTTGTGCCTCCCGAGACGATGCGTGGCACAAGTCAAGACCAGACCCTAGTCCCCTCGCCCATATAGACCCTAGTCCCCTCCACGATATACGTGAGGAAACAAGCATCCGAAATGCAGGAGCTCGTCCTTCCCTCGGCGGGGGTTCGTACCTCACCGCATCCTACGCGGGCTAAAACCCGCCATACCGATCCCTCACCACCCAACCCCTTAAAACTTAAAACTTACGAAACTTAAAACTTCCTCCCACCTCTCCAACGCCGCCAGCCCGAGTCCGAAAGGCGGAGACAAAACGGCCGTGATCCGCGCCAAGGGATCCGTCGCCGGCGGGCGCTTCCGATTCGCCACAAGGGTTCGATC
>CAWJRN010000003.1:0-576651 GCA_963845265.1 uncultured Gammaproteobacteria bacterium
GTCACCGCCCCCAACAGTTTCTCGTATCTTCAATGGGTTGCGATTTTCAGATGGAGGTGTTGGTCACTACATTTGTGAGAACTCGGCGCTGGGATCGATGAGGGTCTTCTCGGTCTTTCCCGGCAGATGGGGTAGGCCCAGCGCGTTATAGAGATCTTGCTGGTGTGGCTCTGGGCGGGTGGCCTTACGGACGTGGTAGATCTTCCCGTCGTCGCGGTGTAGGACGACAGTCACGCGCTCCTGACCGGAGAACTGATTGCGCAGGCTCTCCCAGCTCAGATGGATGCCCTGGGCCTTGAGCTGCATGCGCAGGGTGTGGACCAAGTGATAGGCCAACACCGAGATGAACAGGTGGCCATCGACCCGTGCGCTCTTGTGGTGATAGATCGGGCGCAGGCCAAGCTCTGACTTCAGCGATCGAAACACCGATTCCAGATCCGTGAGCATGGTGTAGGTGTGCCAGAGGGTCGTCTCGTCCCATTCGACCTGGTTGGTGCGCAGGCAATAGACCCCGGGGAGGGTGTCCTCGGTGGGAACGATGCGCGACCACTGCAGGGCCTTGGCCTTGTCGCTGTCCGGGTCCTTTTCCAGACGGATGTCGTAGTAGCGGGCCACGCGCGAATAGCGCTGGCGCAGCCGACCGATGCGGGTGAGGACCTTGTCGTAGTGCTTGACGCGCCGGGGCAGGTGCAGGCCCTCGGCCAAGTAGTTCAACTCTGCCTCCAGGCGCGTGGAGAAGCGTTGTGCGATACCCCGTTCCTTGGCCTCGCGGCCGGTGGAATGGCAATACAGGCGCACCTCGCCGCTGTCCTCGTCGACCACGCGCTGGGCGCGAATACGGGTAGCGCCCTCATCGCGAATCACCATCGCTTGGTCGGGGTCGAATTGCTTGTGACGTTCCCGGCTCACAACCAGATAGCGGTAGCCCTGCTCCCTGAGCCAAGCGAGGTTCTCCTCGGTGGCAATGCCAGCATCGAGCACCACCGTCGGTGCCACGGCGCCGGGCGCCAGTGCGAGGCGCTGCAACATCTTCTCCAGCGTCGCAGGCTCGCTGACGTTGCCGGCGAACACCTCGCTGCGCTTGGGGAAGCCGCTGGCGTCGAGCACCAAGGCCAGGGTGACCAGTGGGCAGTCCGAGCGCTTCTCCTTGGAATGGCCCCGCTGGGCCTTCGCGTTGCCGCTGGCCGTGCCCTCGAAGAAGGTGTTGGTCAGGTCATACAGGGTAATGGTCTCGGTCAGAGCGAACAGGTCGCACTCCTGCTGGTAGAGAAATCCCTCCAAGGCCGCTCGGTGTGTCAATAGTCGGTCGCTCACCCGATACAGGCGACTCAGATCCAGACTGCTGAAGTCGTAGTCCAGTAACTCCCCCAGACCACTGCGCTGTTGCAGCCATTGGTGCGTCGCCAGCTCGCTGCCAGGATGGACCATCCGCCCAACGATGACCCCGATGGCGGCATGCAACTGATGGCGATTCAATCCCAACTCGGCAAGCTTGACGTCCAAACCCAAGCGCCGCAACGCCTCCAGCGCCACATGCTCGGCCCCGACACTGCGCGGGCGAATGACATCCACCCGCGACACATCCACCCGCTGGTAGTCGCTCTCCTGCGTTGCCCCGTCATCGCCGGCTTCAACCGCGTTGCGGCGGCTGACAATGCGCGCCGCATAGTGCTGCGCCATCGCCTCCCACTGCCCGTCCAGGCCATCGGCGATCAGATCCAATTGCCCTTGGACCAGCGCCTCGATACGCTGCGCCAAGGGCCCCCATTGCGCCCTGGGCACCTCAAATTGACGGCCAAGATTGAGCACCGTCTGCTGGCGTACCGTCTGCCCCATGCGCACCGACTCGACCAAGCGGTAGGTGTAATAGGGTTCGCCGGATTCCCGGCTCTTGATCGTGGTGCGGCGAATAAACATGCCCGGACCATAGCCGTTCGGAGCGCCCCGATCAATGGGGACAGTACATATTATGGCACTACACGGAGCAGGTGTCCGCTAAGGGACTGATCTGGCTTGGGCCGGCCCTCATTCAGGGGGGGAATATAAGGATTTTCGGCCGAATCCGGCGGCCAAAATGTCAAAGATGGGTTAGCGGCAGCGCACTCCCGAGCCCATTGACCGGGGATGCTCCAGGAGGCGCGCCGCGCCA
The DNA here is from genome assembly GCA_963845265.1 of uncultured Gammaproteobacteria bacterium. Classification (GTDB taxonomy): domain Bacteria; phylum Pseudomonadota; class Gammaproteobacteria; order Chromatiales; family Chromatiaceae; genus DYRB01. The sequence continues at coordinate 2,150 of CAWJRN010000003.1, forward strand.
CCGCGGATGATCCGCAAGGCAGCCGCCGCGTTGGAAGGGCTGGCCTCGATGAGGAAATCAAACAGGCGCTGGACGTCTGCCCTGGCCTCGGGCAGCCAGGTCTGGTCCATTTTCCTTATCCGTCGGCGACTCGGCTCGGCTGCGGCTCTTGCGCCACTGCGTCCGCTTGTCGGGCTAGGTTTTCAAGCCACTGCATGATGTCCGAGTAGGCAAAGCAGGCCCCGGTCTGGACGTAGCGCTGCCAGCGCTCCTCGTCTTCCTCGCGCTCGTGCTCCCAGCGCTCCTCACGCTCGAGATATTGGCGGATCGCGGTTCTCATCAGCCAGTGGGGCGAGCGGTCGCGGCGCTCGCCGAGCCTTTGAAGTCGATCGCGCGTCTCGTCGTCGAGCTTGATCCCGATGGTCGGCGTGCTCATGGCCTTCAGCCTCGTGGGTTGCGATAAATGCAACCTAGCAGTGAAGCCCGACTGCCGCAAGAAGATCAGGGCGAGTGAAAATCAGCCCGACCCTTTTGCGGCCGTCCATGAGGCGGCTGACTTGCGGGATCGGGGGTCATGCGGGGTCGGCTAGATGCATATCAGGGCTCGAATCGTAGCACCACGCCCGCCACGACCTCCGTCGACCATGACGCTTTGCTGTCGTCGCTATCGCTCCGCCTAGGGTCGAAATGGGTTAGATCCCTTTACTGCGCGCATCCTCGATAAGGCATGTGAAATCGGTCGCAAATGCTCTGATACATTTCGCGACATCAAAGACCGATTCATTCACCATGATGTTCTCTGGGAGTGGAACGACTTGATAGATGGGAATGTCATTGGTTGATAAGTCGTTTTACTTGTTTCTGCACCGTAACCTAGAGGTATTTTTCAGCGTAACGGGTTGCGTGGTCTAGGGTTTGGAGCATTTCTTCGGCGAGATCAAGGGCTTTATTTAGGAGGCTGGATTGGATTTCTGGGTCTTCCGGGTAGTCGTGGGCAAATTGGTTGCGCATTTCACGCAGTTTCAACCATTGAGCCGCTGAAGGAATGGCACCGATTTTCTCGAGGCGGTTTAGTTTGTCGATGAAGGCGGTCAGATCGCCTTGTTCTTTGGTGAGCTCCAGGATGGTGGGCAACAACTTAGCGCCCATGGTGTCTTGCAATTTAGAGAAGCGGGCAATGAATTGATCGCATACTGCAAGTTGCATTGGGCTCAGCGTTGCTAATTTCTTCGGTGTGAGTGGCTGCTGTTCCTTAAGGGTTGTCATCGCCCACTGGAGTCGTTGGCGGTGTGTTTGGCAAATTTGGTGAATGCCCTGATAGCGGGTTGCGATCATAAAGGTACCCCGGTTTCCCTGGCATGCTGATGAATCGGCAGATCCGGTCCCTGGTCTCGGTGGATGACGAGGTCGATGGTCTGTTCGCCCAGCGCGAGGTGCAGTTCAGCCAGTGCATTCAGCCGCGCTTCGACAATTTGGTCGGGTGTCTGGATGGCTGGCTCAATGTAGAGGTCGATATCTCCGCCCCTGGCACTGTCATCCGTGCGCGAGCCGAACAGGCAGATTCTGCTCGCGGGACCGAAGTGGCGTTTAAGGGTTTCGCGAATGGTTGATTGTTGGTGTAGGGAGAGGCGCATGGGATTCGGAAGAGTGAACGCAACAGTGTTGATCAGATCCAGACCCACGATCCAAAACAGATAGATGGGGCGATCGGTGTTCATTCAGGCGCTCATGCGCTCGATGAGGATGGGCATCGCCAACCGGAAGACGATCCAGACGCCGAGCAGGAGCAGCACGGCGAAGGCGTTGACCGCCAGGAAGGATACCAGATGCTCCGGGGAGAAACCGGTGAGCCAGTCGCGTGCGGTCAGGATTATCGGCGATAAAGGGTTCATGGTGTAGATGGTCGCGGCAAGTCCGTCCTTTGGCATCGGGAACACGACAGGGGTGAGGTACATGAGGAACTGCATCAGCAGCGGCAGCCCTTTGCCGATGTCGGTGTAGAGGACGCCGACCGGCGTGAGCAGCAGTCCGACGGCGGTGCCGACCAGTACCAGGGACAGCAGGCCGAGCGGGAACAGCAACAGGTTCCAGCCGAGGTCGACGCCGATGAAGGGCAGCACGACGAGTAACAGCGCGATTTTGATGCCGGCGTTGAAGAAGGTCTGGTAGATGCCGGAGACGACCAGTGCCTCGCGCGGGAAGTTGAGCTTGGCGAGCATGGCCTTGGCGGCGGTAGTCTGTTGCAGCGGGGCATTGATGGCGTCCATCAGAATAGCCCAGAGCATACTGCCGGTGAAGACGTAGACGGGATAGGGCAGCACGGTTTCGCCAACCGAGACGATGCCGGAGCCGCTGAGAAACACCCACGCCAAGGTATTGGCTAGCGGCAGGATGAAGGCCCAGAGGATGCCGAGAAAGGCTTGGCGGTATTGGGCGCTGATGTCGCGCACAGCGAGTCGCCAGGCGAGTTCGCGGCTGGCGAGCAGATCGCGAAGCATGTCCCGCAGCATCTTCGCAGGGCTGGCGAGTGAGGATTCGGGCGTGTAGACGGTAACCGGCAGCGACTCGGTCGCGGGGCGGGCGCTTCGATGAGGGACTGAGGTGGTCATGTCTCGTGTCGAGTCGCTGTTATGTCACCAGTGCCCATGATCAGGCTTTGAGAGCGCTGCGCCGGTTGGACTCCAGATCCGCGGAGTCGGGGGCCACGCGGAGTCGGGGGTCAGGCCTCGAATCGTAGCACCACGCCCGACGCGACCTCCGTCTACCATGACGCTTTGCTGCCGTCGCTATCGCTCCGCCAGCAAGGCGGGGCGCGAGGAAGATCGGGGGTCAGGTCTTGTATTTTGCACAAAATACAAGACCCATGACCTCATGCCACCCCATGCCTCTACGAGCTTCGTCTCGGGCGCATAGGCCGTGTTGGGCGGGTTCAGCCACGCGACCAATTTGGGACTGCCGAGCTTCCCCTGGGCAATCCACCGCGACTCAAGCCGACGTATCCCACGGATTGAGGGTCTTGACCCCAGTGGGCACAAAGTGCCGGAGATTGCGGGTCACGACGATCAGTCCGTGCTCCTGAGCTGTCGCGGCAATCAGCAAATCAGCGCTGTCATGACCCATCTCCGCCGAAAGCCGCCCCCAACGGCGCGCCACCGCCGTGTCGATATCCAGTATCCGGTCAGCGTAGAGACGCAGGATCGTTTCCAACCATCCCGCTAAGGACGATGCAAACGGGGCGTTCTTGGTCTGCTGCTGCATGATGCCGCGCTCGATCTCGCCGACGGTCACCACGCTGAGAAACAGCTCAGAGGGGCGTTGGCTCGCAAGCCAATTGACCACCCTCGGATTGCGCTCACGACGGCGGAGTTCGGAAAGAACCACGGTATCCAGCAGATACATCAGAACTCCACATCGCGCTGGCGCAGGGGCATCCGCTCAAACGGTGCATCGTCCTGAGGCAACTCCAACAGCAAGGCCGTGAACGAGGGTGCTGCCGCTTTCTCAAAGCTCTGCATGCGCTCGAACACCTCGGCGGAAATCACCACGCCGACCGGCTTTCCACGTCGCGTTACCCACTGCGGCTCCCCTCGCTGAGCGGCGTTAACCACCGCGCTGAACCGATTCTTGGCGTCTTGGATGGACCAGGTTGAAGATGACACAATGACTACCTGTCTAGCTTATCTGGCTAGATTTTAGGGGTGCCATGGTTTGGGAACAAGTCGACAGGGGTCAGATCCCTTTACATAGCCTGCCCGAGAACGGGATTGCTGCGGCAGTCCTGTTGTTTTTGGCGCTGATCGTGGGGAGACCACAACACTTGACCCCATCTTCATGACCCGAACTTCACGGCTGGCCTGCAAGGAGGCGGGCGACAAAAAACAAGGCTCTGTCTGCGTGACCTGTTGGCGATGGCCTTAAATCATTGAGGTGAGTGGCGGCAACACTCGCACCCGAGCTACGCCCCGGCTGCGATCGGTAGCAGCGCACCGGTCATCCAAATCCGCCTGAAAGCGACGGAGCTGACTTGGCCTGAGCTGCTCGGCGATCTGCTCCGGCAACACCTTCGACCGCGGCCAGCTGACATCGCGGCTCGGCCGTGCCCGCGCTGGTCAGCGCGAGCATGGTCGAGAAGTCGAGATCGTGGCTGAAGACCAACGTAGCCATTGGCCACCGCCCAATCCATGATCTCTCGATCTGGCTCAGACGGTCACCAACCTGCACCCAGTGCATCGCCTCGAATCCAGCGTCGTCAGTACCGGCACCCAATCCGGCGAAAGGTTGACGTCGATGACCACTCGGAGGGTCATGCCGCAGTCAGCTCTTCTTCACGCTCCTCTAACCGCCAAGCGGCATAGGCCAAGGCGGCGTCCAGGTCTTCCGGTTCGAGGTAGGGATAAGCGGCGAGGATGCGTTCCCGGCTGATACCGGTGGCCATTAGTCCGAGCAGGGTGCCCACCGTGACCCGTGTGCCGCGGATGCAGGGCTTTCCGCCCATGACGGCGGTATCCAGTGTGATACGGTCGATCTGCATGGTCTTGAGCGTCCTTTGGAAATGGATGGACTGGGTCAGGCTCAAGATAGCAGCCCGGGGGTTGGCTGTCGTCGCGGGAAAGGGGGGAATAGCGCACAGGTCAGGGGTCTTGTATTTTGCACAAAATACAAGATTTGTCCCCCTTCTTCCCGTCTTCCCTTCTTCCTCCTGGAGCTTGAGCTCAGGTGATTAGTGTCGTAGCTCAGTTGCTCGTGGGAGCAGCGCCCTCGCCGCGACGCAGGGAGCCGCGACCTTACTTGGCAGCCACCGCGCCTGCACGCCGCGCGTGGTGGCGGCCCACAGCGCCACTGGAAGACGCTCCGTCGCGGCGAGGCGCCGCTCCCACAGGGTGTACAGGGCCAGCTGAGTTTCGACGCTAGTCACCTGAGCTCAAGCGGCTCGCGGTCGATCCGCCCGGAGAGCCCGATGCCCTCGCTGCCAGCATCACCGAACGCCTGGCCGATCCGGCTCGACGCGCCAGGCTTGGGCGTGCCGCCCGCATCTATTGCCTGGGGCGCTTCGATTGGGAAACCATCGCGAAGCGCTATGGCGAGCTGCTTCTTGCGCAGATGGGTAGGGGTAATTTGCCCTTCTGAACTGGACTCGCCGCCAGTTTTCGAGTAAGACGTCTACGAAAACCACTATCAGGAGGATCGCGATGCTGAGCGGGGCCACCTACGACCAGGATTTTTACGCCTGGATCACGCGGAATGTTGAACTGCTGCGCAGCGGTCATCTTTCCGAGGTCGACGCCAAGCATATTGCCGAGGAACTTGAAAGCATGGGAAAGCGGGACCTGAGACAGTTGCGGAGTCGGCTGCAAGTCCTGACGATGCATTTGCTCAAATGGCAATACCAGCGAGACCTTCAAAGCAAAAGCTGGCTCACCACCATCGACCACCAGCGCGATGAGATCGAGGCCCTATTGCTCGACAGCCCGAGTCTGAGGACAGCCATGGAAGATGCACTCGCCATGATCTACCCAAAGGCCGCGAGAGACGCTTGCCGTGAAACGGGTTTGCCTGAAGCCGCATTTCCGGCCACCTGCCCTTACCGACTTGACGAGATTGTGGATCCCAATTTCTTGCCGGACGGATTGGATCGTTTAAGCCCCTGATCACTGGCTCTCACACCATGGCCTCCGGCAGGGGCGGAGTCGGGGGGTCGGCTAGATGCTTATCAGGTCTCGAATCGTAGCACCACGCCGGGGCCGAAAGTGGTCAGATCCCTTTACATAGCCTGCCCGAGAACGGGACTGCTGCGGCAGTCCCGTTTCTTTTCCGTAAAGCTATTGCTATCCCTGGATTGACTTGTAAAGTCACATCTTTGCTGGGAATTATTCCGGAGGTCACAAAACGAGCGTTCCCATTCAGACCGTTGCCGAAGTCACTCGCCGAGCTAGAAATGCGCTCATTCAAGAATTGGGCGTGGTTGACACACTGCGTTTTCTTAACCAGTTTCGCGCGGGTAGTGGGGACTACGCAACGGAGAGGGAGCAGCTATTTAAGGGTGAATCCGTCAAGAGTATCGTGGCGGGTGTTAAGGCCCAGAGAAACGCCGATGCCCAACAAGGCAAATTCAGCCGAGTCCTAAAAGCTACGCGCCTCCTTCGTCTACTCTCCGCTTTTGGGCCGGCTGATTTGCAACGTTATCACGCCGCCTGCTTGATGGGCTCAACACTTGGACGACCCCTTTGTTCTGCCTGCCAGAGGTCATAGTCGGCCTGCATGTGCAGCCAGCTTTCCGCGCTGGGGCCACCAAGCCATTGTTCCAACCGCATGGCAAGGTCGGGGGAAATGCCCGCCCGCTCGTTGAGGACGCGCGAGAGCTGAACCCGCGAGATGCCGAGCTGGCGTGCGGCCTCGGTCACGCTGAGACCGATCTCGGGAAGGACGTCTTCACTCCTCGCCTTTTGGGAGAGGGGCTTGGGGTGAGGGATCGCCAGAACGGGCGCTATGATTGACCGGCGACGGCCGGTATCCACCCCCATTTTGAGAGAGGTCCTGATCATGGCACTACAACCCAAGCCGGACCCGAGCTTCGAAGACTGGCTGGAGGGAGAGCGCGCGGCGTTCGACGAGCGCTACGAGTATGTGGACGGCGAGGTCTTCCTGATGAGCGGGGGGAGCGCTGAGCATCACACCATCATCGGTAACATCTACGGTCAGCTCTGGGCCCAGACCAAGGGCCGCCCCTGCCATGTCTACGGACAGGGGATGCGGCTGCAGGTCCAGGCCGCGGATGCCGGCAAGTACCCGGACCTGATGGCTCTGTGCGGCGAGCAACAGTTCCACGACGGGCGCCGGGATCTGTTGCTGAACCCGAGCCTGATCGTCGAGGTGCTGTCGGACTCCACCGAGGGGTATGATCGCGGCGGGAAGTTCGCGATCTACCGGCGGATCCCATCGCTGCGGGAGTATCTGCTGGTCGCACAGGACCGGGTGTCCGTCGAGCTCTATACCCCGCAGGGGGATGGCCGCTGGGTCCTAACCCCGTTCGACGACATGGATGGGCGCGTCACGCTGCCGAGCATCGGCTGCGAGCTGGCGCTCGCCGAGGTCTATGACCGGATCGACCTGGAGGGTCGAAAGGGGGTCGGATCCCTTTAGTCGCCCTCGCTAGCGTTTCCAGCGTCTTGGCCAAGCCGGGACGCTCCGCCCGGGTGCAGGTCATCTTGGCCTCGAATATCTTCTCGCACCCAGCTTTGGTCAGGGCTTCCTGCTGAAGCTCGAGGTTCTGATCCTGGGTGGAGGCGGGCGCATACCCGATCAACATGGCTTGTCGTCATCGCGATCTCCGCCGGCGGCGTCCTCGCACCCGGCCGGCAGCTGCTTCAGGAGCGCGGGCAGTGCGGTCTGTACGGTGTCCCACACGATGTCGAGGTTGAGGTCGAAGTAGCCGTGGGCGATGCGGTTGCGCATGCCTCGCATGCTGCGCCAGGGCACGTCCGGGTACCTCCCGGTGAACCCGGCATATCCATCCATTCCCTTCGTGGCGGCCTCGCCAATGACGATGAGGCTCATGATGACGGCCTGCTGGGTGCGTTTGCGCGAGAACTCCATCGGTGCGGCCTGCCGGATGTGCTCAAGGTAGTCGGGCAGGCGATTCTCGTCGGTCATACCGGCTGCGCTTCGGCGAGGACCTTGTCGCGAAACTTCGCCGGCAGATCGCCCGGGGTGAGCAGATCGACCTGGACGCCGAGCAGTTCCTGCAGCTCGTCTTGCAGACCACCCAAGTCGAACAGCGTCGCGCCGGGCAACGCATCGACCAGCAGATCGAGGTCGCTGCCGTCGCGGTCGGTGCCGTCCAGTGCCGAGCCAAAGACGCGCGGATTCGCCGTACGGAAACGCCTTGCCGCTTCATGCACGGCGTTTCGCTTCATGTCGAGCGCCACGGACGGTCGCATGGACATCCTCTCTTATCAAAACCCGTCGAGACGATAGTCAGTGGAGAATAGTAATTCAAGAACCATTTTCGAGAATCGTAATGGCCTGATTTTGCGTACAGCGCCGGAGGTGGAGGAAATCGGGACGTTCCCCGAGGTATCCCCACAGAATTTTCGACATATCGGACGATTACATGGGCACCTTCGACGCCGGTTGTGCTGCCGTCGCTATCGCTCCGCCAGCAAAGCGCCCGCGGGGTCCGAAAGACGTTATCACGCCGCCTGTATTCTGGGACTTGCCATAGGTGTAGCGTTGAATTCGGTGGATGGTTTTCAGCATGGGCGAAAGGTAATCTGGAACGCGCATCGATTTCTTGTTCATACCGGCTGGGCCTCGCCGAGGACCTCCATGCGAAATTTTTCTGGGATGCCTCTCGGGGTGAGGACGTCGACGGAGACACCGAGGCGCTTTTCGAGTTCTACTTGAAGTCGCGCGATGTCGAGTAAGGACACATCGGCCGCGAGATCCACGAGAAGATCAAGGTCGCTGTCGGCGGAGTCATCGCCACGGGCGACCGAACCGAAAACACGAGGATTCATCGCGCGGTGCGTACGGACGATCTGCCGGATCGCGTCACGGTTCAGGGCAAGTGCCGCGGATGGTTTCATTGGTTGCTCCTCGGGAATGCTCTGTAGTTAACCGGCAAGCAACGGGGACGGCCCCATTGTCGGCGCGTTCAGGCGGGAAAACTCACGTCGGCATTGGCGTCGGCAACAGCGAGATCGGCCTGCAGGCAGTCGAGGCGCAGGCTCCCGGAGGCGAATTCTTCGGCGACCCAACCCTTGCAGCGGCGGTGGATTTCGATCAGCGGTCTGTCTTGCGCCACCAGTACATACTCCTGCAGACTGGAGAGGGTGATGTAGCTGAACAGTTTTTCGCGCCGGTCGATGCGCTCGGTCGTGGGGCTGAGCACTTCGACGATGAGACAAGGCGCGGTGCGAAAATAAGGGTCACGGTCGGCAGGGTCGCAGCCCAGCAACAGGTCTGGGTAATTGAACATCGTGGCGCCGGCGACCTCGAGGCGTACCTTCATGTCGTTGGTGAACAGTTGGCAACGATGCTGCCGTGCCGCGGGCGTCAGGGCGTAGGCCAGAGCATTGACGATGAGCGCATGCCGATCGCTCGCGCCGGTCATGGCGTAGACCTCGCCGTCGATATAATCGTGGCGCAGCTCGCCATCCTTTTCGCTGGCGAGATAGTCGTCCACCGTCATGCGGTGTTTCAAGGCAGGTTGTCGCGACATGGCAAACTCCCGGTCGGTTGCGGCACAGCCCAGCGCATTGCGCGCCTGCGGTATGGCCTGCAAGGCTACATAGACGCCTGCCAGATCTGGGTCAGATCCAGCGACAAGCCGGGCAAAACAGCGGTGTCTGACAGGGCCGCGGGGTGGTCGAGGCATAGTGGCTCGGACCCCGCAGCAAAGACCTGCACTTGCCCCTGACTCGGTAGGATCAGCCACCCTAGCCGCACCCCATTGTCCTGATATTCGTGCATCTTCGCGACCAGGTCGGTCACGGTATCCGTGGGGGATGCCAGTTCGATGACCAGATCCGGAGCCAGGGGGAGAAATCCCCGCTGCTGCGCCTCGGTGAGTTGCTCCAGGCGCTTGCGTAGCACCCAGGCGACGTCCGGGGAGCGGGTGGCGCCGTTGGGGAGATTGAAGCCGGTGGATGAGTCGAAGACCAGGCCCCGACCGTCTCGCCTCGCCCAGTTGCCGAGGTCTGTGGTGAGGTCTGAGTTTCTCTTTCCGGTCAGTCCTCCCGTGGGCGGCAGGATCTGGATATCACCCCGGGCGTTACGCTCGATGCGGTAGTCGCGATTGGCCTGGCAAATGGCGAAGAAGAGGTCGTCGTCCAGGCGGCCCTGAGGCGGCATCTGCAGGTCTACCCGGCGGGAGTTTGGGGCAAGTAAACCCATGGTGTACAAGCCTCGCACGGTGGTGGATCGGGGCAAACCGGAGTCTAGCATGGTTCCCGAGGCCGGTCGGTTAGGGCCTGGCGCGGCGACCGACGCGTGTCAATGCGGCTAAAGGCGCAGTGCTCATTCCACGCAGACCACCTCGCGACGATCCGGCGCCCATTGGGGCCGGGGCGTCCTGGCCTGTAAAGGTGAAGGCAATACGCCAGGGCCGGTGGATGCGGCGCGGATGGGCCGCTCAGCAAACCCTAGGCCCAGTGCCACGCGCCTTATCCACCCTGCAAATGTTCGGTCCGTTTAGGTTCGGCTGTGCGGGCACGCATCGCCCTCACACCGGGTGCAATTCCTCGCGAATGACACGCCGCAACGTCTCTTCCATCGTCTTGCCGCGCATCGCCTCTCGCAAGGTGGCGTTGATGAGCGTTTGGTAGCCACGTCCGCGGGCTTGGGCCTTGAACCATGCGAGCACGTCAGGATCAACGGTGATGTTGATCTTCTGCTTCTTCAGTGGCGCCGGCTTCAGACCGACCCGCTGCGTCGCATTTTTGAAGTCTTCCTCCGTCCAGACCGGCGCCTCATCCAGATCGTTAGAGGTTGGCAAAGTAGTATTCGCGTTCATTGCGCTCCGCCTTTCGCATCGAAATGATATGAATCGTGTCGTTCGTTTCAGTGTGGGCGATCACCACCACTTCCACCCCCAAGAGCCCTACCGTGGAAAACCGCGCCTCGGCGTAAGCGAAACGGGTGTCTGGCCGGGTGAAGGTGGGCCCGGCGAACACCCACCGCGCGTCGGCGAAGTCCAACCCGTGCTTGGCTAGGTTCGCCCGCTGCTTGGCGTCATCCCAAGTGAAGTTCATGGGACCAATAGTAGAGACGATTATCTTCCTCAGCAAGACGATGACGCGAAGGGGCGTTGAGTCCGAACTTCTCCCTGGTCGAAACCCGTCTTAACGGCGGACTTTCCGCGTGACGGGATCAACAGCACGGGGTCCGACCGGACACGTGGGCGCAGCGGCATCTGTCGTTGCCCAAGGCCGACCGGCCAGCGTCAGTTGTTCGAGCGGATCAACCCGGACAATCCGACCTCGGCCAGGGCGTCGACCAGGAGCCGGCGCACCGAGCCGGATTGTTCGCACATCAGGGCCGCGTTGAGCAGTTCCTTGGCCCGGGTGCGGGAGAAGCTGCGGATCACCCACTTGACCCGCAGCAGGCTGCCGGCCCCCATGCTCAGGCTGTGCACCCCAAGGCCGAGCAGCAGGGGCACGGCCAGGGGGTCGCCGGCCATCTCCCCGCAGATGCTGACCTCGCGACCATAGGCCCGGGCTCCTTCCATGATGTCGACCAGGGCGTGCAGCACGGCCGGGTGTAGCTCGTTATAGAGCCCGGCGACGTGGGCGTTGTTGCGGTCCACGGCCAGCAGGTATTGGGTCAGGTCGTTGGTCCCAACGGATAGAAACTGAACCCGTCGGGCCAGTGCCTTGGCCTGATAGACGGCGGCAGGGACCTCGATCATGACCCCTATGGGTGGCATGGTGACCGCAAAGCCTTCATCCAACAGCTCGTTGTGGGCGCGGTGGATGAGCATGAGGGCATCGTCCACCTCGCCCACGTTGCTGATCATCGGCAACAGCAGTTGCAGGTTGCCCAGGCCGATGTCGGCCTGGAGCATGGCGCGCACCTGGGTGAGGAAGATCTCCGGATGGTCCAGGGTGATGCGGATGCCGCGCCAGCCGAGGAAGGGATTGGACTCTTTTACCGGGAAATAGGGCAGGGCCTTGTCGCCACCGACGTCGAGGGTGCGAATGGTGACCGGCCGGGGGGCGAAGGTCTTGAGCACCATGCGGTAGTTGGAGATCTGGACCTCTTCGCCGGGGAAGCGGTCGCGCACGATGAAGGGTAGCTCGGTGCGATAGAGCCCGACCCCGGCGGCCTCGTCGATGCCGATCGGGCGCGACTCGGAGACCAGGCCGGTGTTGAGGAAGAGCGGTAGGGTATAGCCGTCGGTGGTCTCGGACGGCAGGCCGCGCAGGGCCTCCAGCTCGTTGGACAGGGCCAGGTCGTCCGCCATCAGGCGCGCATACTCGGCCTTGACCCCGGGCCCGGGGGCGACGTGGACCCGCCCGCGATACCCGTCGACGATGACCTCGCGGCCCTCGACCCGGGCGACTGGCAGGTCGGCGACGCCCATGGCCGCTGGGACCCCCATGCCTCGGGCCAGGATGGCGATGTGCGAGGAGCCGGAGCCGGACGTGGAGACGACGCCCGCGAGCAGCTCGCGCGGGACATCGGCGATCTGCATGGCGCTCAACTCTTCGCCGATCAGGATGGTGCCGGGCTGATAGGCGATGGGCTGGTCCTGGATGTTTTGCAGGCGCATCAGGATGCGTCGGCCCAGGTCGCGCACGTCCGAGGCCCGCTCGCGCAGGTAAAGATCCTCCATGCCGTCGAAGACTCGGGCGTGCTCGGTGATGGTGTCGCGCAGGGCGCCGGCGGCCCAGTTGCCGGCGCGGATGCGATCCAGGGTGCCCTCCACCAGGGTGTCGCTCTCGAGCATGAGTTGCCAGGCGTCGAACAGGGCGCGGTCCTCTGGGCGCAGCAGGGAGGCGGTGCGCACGGCGAAGCGCTCGATGTCCTCGGCAACGTCGCTCAGGGCGTCGTGGAAGGCCGCTGCCTCGGCCTCGTAGTCGGTGACCTTGCGGTCGGGGACCGCGTCCAGGTCCGCCAGTGGGTAGACAACCACGGCGGTGCCGATGCCGATGCCGGGGGAGGCGGGGACCCCGGCGAGAAAGTGCGCCGGCAGCCCGCCCTCTTGCAGGCGAGCGAGCTCGCCGCTGGCCCGGGCATAGGTGATGGCCCCGGCCAACTGCGAGGCCAGGGTCAGTACCAGGTTGACCTCGTCCTCGCCGAAGCGTCCGGTCTCATAGCGGCGTAGGACCAGCACCCCCTGGGCCTTGCGGTTCTGGATGATGGGGGCCCCGAGGAAGGCCCGTAGGGGTGCCTCGCCCGTCTCAGTGACCCTCAGGTAGCGCGGATGGGTGGAGCCGTCGTCGAGGTTGATGGGTTCGGCGCGCTCGCTCACCCAGCCGACCAGGCCGCGGTTGAGTGGGATGCGCACCCGCCCGACCGACTGGGGCCGCAGCCCATCGGTGGCCTGAAGGACGTGCTGACGGGCCTCGGCGTCGGTTAGGTAGACGGAACAGACGTCGGCCCGGACCACTTGTTTGACGCGACGCACAATGACGTCCAGGGCCCGCTCCAGATCGGGCGCGTCGCTAACCTCTTGTACGATCCTGCGCAGGTGTTCCAACATGTTTGCGGTGGGGATACGGGTCGGTGAGTCCTTGGGATGCTGGGCTTGCGCGGTGGCCCACGGCGAAGCGCCCTACATTGGGGCGCCCGCCATCGGTTGCGAGCCCGCGCTGTTCGGCGCCGGCGTTTGGGTTGGGTGGGGGGTTAGCCTGGTCCAGTGACCGTGCCCCCGGCTGCTGCCGGTCGGGTGCGTGGCTGCGCCTTGGGCAGTCCGTCCGGGTAGAGCAGGGGCGCCAGCTCCTGGAGGGCGTGCAAGTAGACCCGGCGCTTGAAATAGACCACCTCGCGCAGGGGCTGCCAGTACTTCACCCAGCGCCACTGGTCGAACTCGGGCTTGTCGGTGGCGTCGAGGCAGAAGGCGGTCTCTTCACAATCGACCCGCAGCATGAACCAGATCTGCTTCTGGCCGATGCAGATGGGTCCGCAGTGGCGGCGAATGAAGCGCTTGGGCAGGCGGTAGCGCAGCCAGCGACTGGTACAGCCGAGCACCTGGACATGGTGAGGGAGCAGCCCGACCTCTTCTTCCAGCTCGCGGAACATGGCCTGCTCGGGGGTTTCGTCCGCATTGATGCCGCCCTGCGGGAATTGCCAGGCATTTTGACCGACACGCCTGCCCCAAAAGAGCCTGCGCTCTTTGTTGCAAAGAATGATGCCGACATTCGGCCGGAAGCCGTCCGGGTCGATCAAAGGGAGTCACCAAGGCTGTGGAAGTCCGCTGCATTCTTCCACAGCCTCGCCCCAACGGGCAACCGAAGGCACGAATAAGCTTTTGCCGAAGCTGGTATTTCCGGCTAAGGTCGCGGCCCTGGCCCGGCCGCCGGGCGTTCACCGGGAGTATGGCTTTGGCACTTGCGCTGTTCGACCTCGACAACACCCTCCTTGCGGGGGACTCCGACTATCTCTGGGGCCAGTACCTGGTCGAGCGCGGCCTGGTGGACGGGGAGCGCTACGAGCAGGAGAACGAGCGCTTCTACCGCGATTACCACGCCGGGCGGCTCGACATCCGCGCCTTTCTGCGTTTCGCGCTGCGGCCCCTGGCGGAGCACCCCCTGGCCGAGCTGCACGCCTGGCGGGAGGCCTTCCTGCGCGAGAAGATCGATCCGGTGATGCTCGGACCGGCCCGAGCCCTGGTGGAGCGTCACCGTGCGGCCGGGGATCTACTGATGGTGATTACCGCGACCAATGCCTTCGTGACCGCGCCCATCGCGGCGCGCTTCGGCATCCCGCACCTGATCGCCACCGAACCGGAGCTGGTCGACGGGCGCTACACGGGCGAGGTGGCTGGGATCCCCGCCTTCCGCGAGGGCAAGGTCCAGCGCCTGGATGCCTGGCTGGAACAGACCGGTCAGACTTTGGCCGGCAGCGCCTTCTACAGCGACTCCCATAACGACCTGCCCTTGCTCGAACGGGTGGACAGGCCGGTGGCCGTGGACCCGGACCCGCAGTTGCGGGCGGTGGCCGAGGAGCGGGGCTGGCCGGTGATGACCCTAAGGGACGGTTCAGAAACAACTTGAACATCCCGTAGGGTGGATGAGTGCAGCGAAATCCACCGATGCCGCCGGTGGACTGTGCTGCGCTTGTCCACCCTACAGCTCCCCTGTTTCGGTTGTTTCTGAATCGATCCTAAGGGGTTGGGGCTTAGATGGGCTGTCGCCGAATTCGCCGTGGACCACAGCAGGCCCCGGATACCAGGCTGGACGTCAACGACTTGAACCCGACATACTCCCGGCACTTCCTGGAACGAGTCGCCGACGCCTGAGCTCATGCCCCTGCTTGTACCCCTGTGGAAGGGGCTGCGTATCCTCGAACACCTGCTCACCGGCGCCGTCGTGGCTGTGGTGGTCGCCGCCGGCCGGCGGCTGGGCTATCGCGTCGTCTGGTTGGATGACGTGGTCTGCTGGTGGTACCGGCGCCTGCTGCGCTGCATGCGGGTACGGGTCCAAGCGGAGGGGACCATTGCCGCCGGCGCCCTGTTGGTGGCCAATCACGTCTCCTGGCTGGATATTCCGGCCATCGGTACCCGGGGCATGGTGCGTTTTCTGTCCAAGGCCGAGGTCCGCGGCTGGCCCTTGGTGGGCTGGATGTCTGGGCTGGCTGGGACCTTCTTCATCGCCCGCGGGGCCAATCGGGTCGGCGCGGCGGTCGAGCAGATTCGCGCCCGCATTCAGGGCGGGCACCCGGTGGTCGTCTTTCCCGAGGGCACTACCACCGATGGGCGCCAGGTCCATCGCTTTCACCCGCGCCTGTTTGCTGTCTGCCAGCAGGCCGGGCTGGCGGTTCAGCCCGTCGCCCTGCGCTACGGTTTGGGTCCAGATCCGGACCCCATCGCGCCCTACATCGGCAACGACATCCTGGTGGCTCACCTCTGGCGCCTGTTGCGGCATTCGGGTCTGGATGTCCGGGTCAGCTTCCTGGCCCCTATTCAAGTTGCAGGTCTGGATCGCCGCGGCATGGCCGATGCGGCCCGTGTTGCGATCGCTAGCCATTTGGGGCTGGATACCGCCGAGCCCTCTGGCCGGGCCGGGGTGCCGCGTCCGGGTAAGCCCAGGGTTGCGACCTTGCCGGGTCGAGGCGCCGATCTCTAGGGGTTTTTCTTGCCTCTGTCTGCGTTAGCTGTTCGGAATGCCTAACTCATCGCGGTAAGGATCGGTTCAGAAACAACCGAAACAGGGGGAGCTGTAGGGTGGACAAGCGGAGCGCAGTCCACCGGCGGCGTCGGTGGATTTCGCTGCGCTCATCCACCCTACGGGATGTTCATATTGTTTCTGAACAGTCCCTAACAAGGTGCAGTAGGAGTGGGAGCGGCGCCTCGCCGCGACGGTGCTGCAGGGCGGCCGCCGCTGTTCCGGTGAGTCCGCCGGGCTCGCTTGGCCGGCAACCGCTCCTGCATTGCCTGGGCGCACCGCCGAGGCGAATGTTGCTTCCCAGGCACTAAGGTACCCCTTGCCATCCTGGTACACTCCCAGCGGGTTCGGCGCTGGCCGCCGGCCCGGTTTCGCTTTCGTTTAGTCTCGGGTCTTCTGCCTCATGCGTACGCGTTGGATACTCAACCTATTTCTGCTCGTGTTGGTCGCCGGTCTCGGCTGGGCGGTGCTGCGCGACCTGCGCGTGGCACGAGAGACGAGCGTCCTCACGGGCATGGACCCGCTGACCATCGAAGGTGTGGAACTGACCCGCCCGGGGCGCGATACGGTGAAGCTGGAGCGGGTCACCGGCGGCGACTGGCGCATGACCGCACCCTATCGGATCGGTGCCGATCCGGAGCGGGTGGCGCGCCTGCTCCAGGTCGTTCAGGCCCATGTGGTGCGGAGCTTCCCCGCCGAGGGTGCGGACCTGACGCGTCTGGGCCTGGCGCCGGACCCGATCCGCATCAGCCTGGGTGGGCAGACACTGCGCTTCGGTGCCACCGAGCCTATCGACCGGCTGCGCTACGTGGCCTCCGGCGATCTGGTGCACCTGACCGAGGACCTCTACTACCACCTGCTCGTGGCGCCGGCGCAGGGGTTCGTGGACCCGCACCCCTTCTCAGGCCTGGTCCCGGTTGCCGGGGACCTCAACGGCGAGCCCTTGGATCAGGAGACACTGGCCGCTGTCGCCGCCCTCAAGGCGGAGCGTGTCGAGACCCTGGACGGCGACCTGTCCGGCCGGCTGCTGCGGATCCAGACTCAGGGGGAGGGGGAGGAGGAGGCGGTGCGGTTCCTCGTCTCTCCCGACGGGTTGCGCTGGTCCAGGCCCGATCTGCGCCTGAGCTACCTGGTGGCTAGCCCGCCCCTGGCCCTGGTCGACCCGGAGTTCATCGAGGTTGGTGCCCAGATGGCCCCGAACGAGGCTCAGGGCGAGGATGGCATCGCCGTCCCCACACTGCCGCCCGGGACCTTGCCCGAGCAGGCCGTGGGTCTGGTCGAGGGGCTTGCCCCCGGACCGGATGGCGCCTGGTCGGGTGAGACCCTGACGGAGGAGTTGGTCGCCGAGCCGGGTGGGGATGTCGGTGGCGAGCAAGATGTGCTCGCGGGAGCGGAAGGGTCCGACTTGGCCGAACCGCTGGTGGATCCGGACGCGCCGATGGAGATGCGGGTCGAGCGTCTGGCCCCGGCCGGCTCTGGGTACGCAGGGGATGGCTTGGATCCCGGCGATGCCCGCGAGCGCGAGATCGACCATGCCGTTTCGTCCTCGTTCGGCGGGCCGCCTGTGCGCAGTCAGGCGCAGGTCCAGCGGCAGGAGGCCGGTCTGCCCGACGAGGATGCGATTGTCTCCCCCGAGGACGCTGCCGGTCCCCCCCCGGCGGTCAAGCTCCGGCCCGAGTAGCGGCAGACGCGTGCCGGAACTTCCGGAGGTCGAGACTACCCTGCGCGGCGTGCGCCCCTATCTGGAGGGGCGCCATATCGCCGGGGTGACGGTGCGCGACCCGCGCCTGCGCTACCCGGTGCCGCCGGACCTGGGGACGACCTTGGCCGGCCAGCGGATCGGCGCGCTCCGGCGGCGGGGCAAGTATCTGTTGCTGAGCCTGGACCGCGGCACCCTGCTGGTCCACCTGGGGATGTCCGGTAGCCTGAGGGTCCTGCCGGCCGCCAGCCCGCCCGGGCCCCACGACCACATCGACCTGATCCTAGCCGATGGGCCCTGTCTGCGCCTGCGCGACCCGCGTCGCTTCGGTGCCTTTCTATGGCTGACTGGTCCTGCCGAGGCCCACCCCTTGCTTGCCCACCTGGGTCCAGAGCCCCTTGGAGCTGCCTTCGACGGTGACCATTTGTACCGCGCATCCCGGGGGCGACGGCTCGCGGTGAAGGCCTTCATCATGGATTCGCGGATCGTGGTCGGGGTTGGCAACATCTACGCCAACGAGGCGCTGTTCGGTGCCCGTATCCACCCCAACCGGGCCAGTGGCCGCATCGGTCAAGAGCGATACCGGGCCCTCGCCGGGCACATCCGCGCTGTGCTTGCCGCCGCCATCGAACAGGGGGGCACCAGCCTGAGGGACTTCGTCCAAGAGGACGGCCGCCCCGGTTACTTCGCCCAGTCTCTCCAGGTCTACGGTCGTGGCGGCGAGCCCTGTCCTAACTGCGCCGGTCTCATACAGGTCAGCCGCATCGGCCAGAGATCGAGCTTCTACTGCCCACACTGTCAACACTGAGTCTGCTATGCCAATTCCCTATCGATTCCTCGGTGCCAGCCTGGCGCTATCCCTGATGTCCCTGACGAGCGTCGCCCAGGCGCGCGAACTGGTCGGCCACGCCATCGTTCGGAGTGACGCCAGTCTGCTCATCAAGGGCGATGTGGTCAGGCTGGCCGGAATCTATGTCCCGCCGACCAATCGGGAGTGTCGGGCCTGGGTGGTGCCGGTGCGCTGTGATTCCCGTGCTGCCATGGCCCTGGACTTCAAGGTGCGTGGCTTCATCCATTGCTTCCCCGTCGCCGAAAACGACGACGGTAGTATCGACGCCACCTGCTATGTCGACCGCTCCAGCTTCGAGCCGGGAGAAGACCTCGCCGCCCATCTCATCCAACGCGGTCTGGCCCTGGCCCTACCGGATGCCCCCTTCGAGTACCAGGCACTGGAGAAGATCGCCCGCAGCCAGGGGCTCGGCGTGTGGGGCTACACCGTGGATGGGTTTTCCCGAGAAGTCTTCCCGCCCGGTAAGGGTTGGCGGAACGAGTAGGCGGCGAGCCAAGACCATGGGGGTCAGTTGAGCGGTGGACTGCGCTTCGCTTGTCCACCCTACGGCGCTGGCTCGGATGATCAGTGCCTATAACGTCAAACACCGCCCCCACCCTCCTGAGCCCGCCCGTAGAAGATATCGCGATAGGCGACGTAGATCGAGGCGGTCAGGGTGGGGACGACAATCAGTAGGCCGATCAGCATGGGGACGGCACCAGCCATGAGGAGCACCATGGCGGCCAGTCCGTAGATCAGGAAGGGCAAGACGTTCTTCATGCAGCCCTGGAGACTGAGCTTCATCGCCGCCCAGGCTGACATGCCGTTGATAGCGATCAGCGCGGGGGCGAACCAATAGGCCATGATCGCCGGGAAGATCAGCAGTGTGGTGACCAGACCGGCCAACAGAACGACACTCGGATTCACGACCTGGTCCGGCGCGTCGAGGTGCAACGGGGCGTGTGGGCCGGGCATATCGGAGCTCCAGCCCATGATGGAAGAGAACATGGGTATGCCAACCGCTAGGACGATGGGCAGCGTGGCCAAGACGATAAAGCCGAGATAGAGCGCGCCGGCGGCGAACAACTGTCCGGTCTGGGTGGCGAATCCGGCGAACAGGTGCTGAAAGGTGAGGGGCTCACCGCGATCCTGGTCTTGGGCGCCCAGCATC
Source organism: uncultured Gammaproteobacteria bacterium (assembly GCA_963845265.1). Lineage (GTDB taxonomy): Bacteria > Pseudomonadota > Gammaproteobacteria > Chromatiales > Chromatiaceae > DYRB01. Next base: position 21,655 of record CAWJRN010000003.1, read on the forward strand.
AGGCCACCGGTGAACACCGGTGCGAGCAGGTAGGGCGCGACGGGGCCGACGATGGGGATCATGGAGGCGACGACGGCGATGACGCCGTACACCACCATGATCAGTATCCAGATCCAGGGGTTGGCCGCGAAATGTCGGAAGCCGCCGCTGATCCATGTCCACCCATGGCCGATCGGAACGGCACGGGGGCCGTTGAGGGCCTCTGCACGGGGCGCCGTGATCTTGGCCACCAACTCTGCTTTGGGTGGGGCGTAGGGGTTGGCCCTGGGCTCGACCGGAGGGGGCGTTGGAGGTAACCGGGCGTCGATCCAGGCCCGGAGCAGCTGGTTGTCGGCAAGCACTTCACCGCAGGCCTTGCAGACGCCGGCATGCACGTCGTCGGAGCCGCACTTGGGGCATTGGTCTGCCGCGTCTCTTGAGGCGGCGGGGGCCTCGTGCGCGGAGATCGGTGTCAGGCGCAGTTCCGGCCGGGGGATGTTAGTGGGCTCGAAGCGTACCGACAGCCCGGCCTTGGATAGGGCGCTGACATAGCGCTCGGCGGTCGCCCGGTCCAGGTCGACCTTGATGTCGCGGGCTCGGCCGCCGAGTACCATGGCACGGACGCTATCTTCAGGTAGCTTGAACAATACGGAGATGCTTTGGATGGCCTCCTGGGCCGAGACATAGGGCTGTAGCTCGCCGGTGTAGACCACCTTGAATCGACTCTCCATCGACCAACCTCCTGTGTGTAGCAGTTGGAGTCGGTGTCACGCCTTACCGCGTGCGCCGTATTTTTTTAGCCAGGCGAGGATGCCAGGTTCTGCCTCCCAGACATCGCGCATGGCCTCGCGGTAGAGCCACGCCTGGTCCTCGCCCCCAGGGGCCAGGCCTGCGGCGGTGTTCAGGCCGGCCCGGCTCCAGGACGTGGTGGTCGGTGGCTTGATGCGTTTGCGGGTCAGGTAGTGGGGGATGCGCGGCAGACGCATCAATGCAGTGTGCAGGGCCAGCTTCGCCTGGGCCTGCTCGCCCATGCGATAGAGGGCCAACACCTCGCCATAGGCCAGGTCGGCGAGGACGTCGCCGGGAAAGCTGCGCGCCAATTCCAAGGCGCGTGCGTCCTCGTGGCGGCGCAGCAGGTGGTTCATCAACTCGGCACGCACCCCGTGGTTGTCCTGGGGGTTGAGGGCGAGCAGGCGCTCCAACACGGCCGCGGCGGCGCCCTCTCGGTCGGTCTCCGTATGCCAGAGATAGAGCCGGAACAGCAGTCTCAGGGCGGGTCTGTTGCGCTCGTCGGACCAGGGGATCTGCCGGCCAACCTCCGGCGGCAGGCACTGATCGACGATGGCTGCGGCCCGGGTCAGCAGGGGCAGCAGCAGCAATTGGGCGATCCAGGGCAGGCTGCTCTCGGGGTGTTCGTAGAGGGCTGTGGCCAGGTCGTCGAGGATGTCCAGGCTGTCCGCCGCCTGGGGGTGGCGGGAGAGGAAGCGTAGCCAGCCTTCGCCGGTCCAGGGGGCGCCGTCCTCCATCAGGGCGAGTTGGGTGGAGTAAGGCTTGACCGCCGGATAGACCTGGTGCCAAGCGGTCTCGACCTCGCGCACCTGGCGCGGTGGGCGCAGACGCACCGCGTCGCCGGTCCAGTGGGAGGGCAGGCGTCCGCCGCCCATGTCCGCCTCGGCGAACAGGGGGAGCTGTTCCGGCGGGACATCGTCCGTCGGCCGGGCCAGTGGCTCCAGGGCGTAGACGGGCAGGGGGCGTGAGGCGATGGCCTCGATCCAGTCGCGTAGTTGCAGCAGCGGCGGGTCCAGAGACTCGGCGTGGCTCGCGACCAGGGCCGCCTGGGGGTCCAGGGCGGCCTGAGCCAGGAAGTCCATGAAGGGCTCCTCATGGAACCCGGCGCGTTCGAGTTTGCGCCGCCAGAAGTGGGCGCGCAGGGCAGCAACGACGTCCTTGTGCTGGGCCGCGAGCAAGGTGATCTCCAGGACGGCGGTGCGCGCCGAGTCCGGGGCATTGCGTTGGGCTTGGGCATAGGCCGCTTCGGCCGCGGCAAAGTCGCCCTCATCCAGGCGCTGGGTGCATAGCCGTTGCCAGGCGGCTGCCTTCAGCTCCCGCGGGCCGTCCCGGGCGATACGTTCCAGGAATGCCTGACCCTTGCGCCAGTGGTCCAGGCGCTCGTAGGCGTCGCTCAAGACCTCCAGGGCCGCGTCGAAGCGACCATCCAGGGTCTCGGGCTCCGCGAACAGGGGCTCGAGCAGGGCCACGGTGCGGCCTGGGCGGTCCTGGGATAGCCAGCGGTCCCCGACCTTGGCCAGTAGAAAGCTCGGTAGGCTGCCGCTGGCCAGGGCGGCATTCAGGCCGCGCTCGGACAGTTCGTCGAGCAGGATCTCCCAAACCAGTTCCTCGGGCAGCTCCGGGACCTCTGCCAGGGCCCCGCAGCAGGCGCCGAAGGACGCCCCAGAGCCGCAGGGGCAGGGGTCGTCGAGTCCGAGTGCCGGTAGCGGTTGGGGCCGAAACTCGTGGGAGGGCAGGGGCGTGGCGTTCCAGATCGCCTGGCCGAGCAAGACACTCAGGCTCGCCTCTTCCTCGGGGCTCAGCTCGGCGTCCGACAGGTCCAACAACTCCGGAATCTTGCCGCGCGCCCATTTCAGAAAGGGCTGCGGGGACTGGTCGCGGAGGATCTCTCGCACGGCGAGCAGGATGACCTGCTCCATGCGCTCTGCGTCGGCAATTTCGCGACGGAACATGGGCGCAGTTCCCTCGTTGAGGCGCGTCCGCGGGGGGACGGCGTGAGTTGATTCTAACCTAAGAAATAGCCTGTGGATGCCTTGGGAGGTGGGAGCTGCCGGAGTGAGCGGGCGGCGGGTGAACCGGCAGGAGGCTCGGCCTGTCGGCCGGGGAAGGCTCCCTCATGAGGGCGATCAATGGGGTCTGAAAAGTTAATACATCAGGTCAAGTAAGTGCCCATCGGCGCTGATGAGAAAGCAAAAAATCGAGCGTCCGAATGGTTTTGTGACTGGCTTTGCAGTCACCGCATCGGCTACAATGCCAACCCAAAATCTTTGGCGGTTTCCGATTGTGAGGTGGGCAGTGGGTCGGGTATTTCCGCGTTTGCGATGTGTCCTGGGTGCTGTCCCGGTCTTGACCCTGGTCTTGGGGTTGACGGGGGGCTGTGCCTCCACGGGCCAGAAGGGTGGAGGTGAGGCTAATCTCAGCGTATCCACCCAGAGTCCTTATGCGGACAAGGTCCTAGTCAAGAAATCGGAGCGCAAGCTTTACCTGCTCAAGAACGGGCAGCCGATCCGTACCTACCGAGTCTCCCTCGGCACCAATCCTAGGGGTCACAAGCAACGTCGCGGCGACAATCGCACCCCAGAGGGGCTTTACTACCTGGATGGCCGCAATCCCGGTAGCCGCTTCTACAAGGCCCTGCACATCTCCTACCCCAACGCCGATGACCGCATGGCCGCGGCCAGCCGTGGCGTGTCCCCGGGCGGGCAGGTCATGATCCACGGCCTGGGGGGCGGTAACCGTGCCTGGGAGCTGCAAGACATGCTGCAAGGGTGCGGACTGGACCGCGGGCTGTATCGCGGTCAGCAACGCAGAGATCGAAGAGATCTGGAGCTACACCATGAACGGGACGCCCATCGAGATTCAGCCCTAAGTGACGATTCAAGAACAACCGGTACGTCTTCTTGGAACTACGAAACACGCGAAACACGCGAAACGGGAAAAGGCTCAACATACAGGAGCGTTTGCTGTTGTTTCGCGACTTTCGTGTATTTCGTAGTTTTTTGTCGTCGGCGCGCTTGTTTGGGTTGTTTCTGAACCGTTCCTTAGGGACTGTCCGTCGCTATGTAACGCACCAGTTGCCAGCGATGCAGGGGCCGAGGGCAAGGATCGTCGTGCTGCGCGGCGTCGGCGGCGACCTCCGTTAGGCTGGCCCCCTTGCAGTCGATCAGCCGCCGCGGGGCCTCGGGGGCGAAACCAGGGATCTGCGGCGGATAGGACCCGCGCCCAACGAGCCAAAAGCCACCGGCGGCCCGCACCTGGCTCAAGGGCACCGGTGTCGCGATGACCCCACGCAGGTATTCCGAGGGTCGGGTGACCCCGGGCCACTGGGTGACCGCCAGGCCTGGCTGGTAGAAGCGCAACATCGCAGCGGTCTGGTAGGTGTCGGCAAACACGGGGCCGTCCAGGGTCGCGGCGCGTCCGGCCAGCTCGCGAAAGCCATGCGTCTCTCGCAAGACCCGATCAAGCTTGTCGCCCAAGGGCAGTGTGGCGGTGGCCGCGTGCAGCGCGTAGAGGGTGAGCAACAGGGCGTTGCCCAGGGCTGCGACCCAGACCCAGGTGGCCACCCTGGTCATTGCCAGGGCGGCCAAGGGTGCGGCGCTCATCAGGTAGGTGAGCGGCCAGTTGGCCTCGGGCGAACTCAGACTCGCGATCCAGCCGAAAAACAGCAGGGGGAACAGGGCGCCTGCCCAGAGCAGGGGGCCGGCCCTGGGGTCCAGTCTCTGCGCAACCGCATCCTTGGCCTTTGGGGCGCGGCCAGAGAGGGCTGCAACCAGGGGAATCAGTAACAGGCCCCAGAGGGCGGCTTGGGTGCCTAGGTAGCCGAGCACGCTCTCGGCGCGCTCGGCCAGGGTTTGGGGCCCCTCGTCGGCGACAGGTGCCGGGATGCGAACCGCTTCCGGAAGTGCGCTGGAGATCAGGGGGCCGGTCTCGCTGGAGAAGCCGTGTCCAAGCTGGAAGCGCATGGTCACCCAGTCGTGCTCCGCATTCCACATCAGGTGTGGGGTGAAAACCAGCAGGGCCAAGAGCCCGCCCAGGTAGGGCCAGGGGGTGCGCAGGGCCTTGGGGTCGGTGCGCACCAGGGCCCAGAGGAAGACCGGTCCGATCAGCACCATGGGGTACTTGGCCAGGAGCCCGAGCCCTACCGCCACCCCAGCGCTGAGCCAGCGGCGGCGGTCACCTTGCAGGGCGGCCAGGGCCTCATGGAGGGCCAGGGCCCAGCACAGGGCAAGACCGGTATCAGGGGTGGCGATGACGCCACCGCCCAGACCCGGGACCGTGGCTGCAACCAAGACCAGGGCCAGCAGGGGTGCAGGTCCGGAATTGAGCCCGCAGCGGCGATAAAAGGACACCAGGACGATCAGGGTCAGGGTTGCCGCGATCAGGGTCCCCAGGCGCCCGGCCAGGGCAAAGCCCGGGGCCAGCCAGGTGCCGAGCCCGAGCGCCGCGACCCCAGGGGGGTGATCGAAGTAGCCCCAGGAGAGGCTGCGGGCCCAGTCGAAGTAGTAGGCTTCATCCTGGGTCACCGGCAACAACCAGGCCAGAGCCAGGCGCCACAGGGTCACCAGCAGGATCAACAGGGTCAGGTTGCGGGTGCCGTGGTCGGCCGGACTAGCGTTGGTCATGACGTATCCAGGGCGAGGCGTCGCAACATGCCTTGAGACGTGCAGTCCCGTCGGGGAGAGAGTGGTGAGGGGGAGGTCTGCACGACATGGTCGCTGCGTCCATGCCTTGCGCGGCGTGGCCTGTCGCTGAACCCACAGCCCCGAAACCTCGGCGGTGTAGAATGACGACCGCATTCTACCCGAACCCGGCCTGCCCAGGCCCAGCCGAAGGCCCATACATGCCAGCGCCTATTCCCGTCCCCTGTCCCGCCCCGGAACTCGCCGTGGTCGTCCCGACCTACAACGAGGCCGACAATGTCGCGGAGATCGTGCGCCGTGTCGGCGCGGCCCTGGAGGGCATCGACTGGGAGCTGATCTTCGTGGACGACGACTCGGTAGACCAGACCTGGCGTCTGGCCCGCGACCTGGCGGCGGCGGATCGTCGCGTGCGGGTGCTCCAGCGAGTCGGGCGGCGCGGCCTGTCGTCGGCCTGCATCGAGGGCATGCTGGCCAGCGCGACGCCCTATATCGCCGTGATCGACGGGGACCTCCAGCACGACGAGACTCGACTCCCGTTGATGCTTGCGACGCTCAAGGCAGAGGACCTGGATATCGTCGTCGGCAGCCGCTACGTGGCAGGCGGCGGGGTAGGGGATTGGGACACCAAGCGCCAGTCCATGAGTCGGCTGGCCGGGGCCATCGGCCGGCGGCTCATCAAGGCCGACCTCAAGGACCCCATGAGTGGCTTCTTCATGCTCAGGGCAGACCTGCTGCAAACCTGCGTGCGGTCCCTGAGCGGCGTCGGCTACAAGATCCTGCTCGATATCTTCGCATCCTGTCCGCAGCCCCCGCGTTTCAAGGAGGTCCCCTACGAATTCCGCCTGCGCAGCGCAGGGACCAGCAAGCTCGACAAGGCCGTGCTCTGGGAATACCTGCTGATGGTCTTGCAGAAATGGCTCGGGCCCCTGATCCCGATCCGCTTCATCGCCTTCTCCATCATCGGCGGCCTGGGCGTGCCGGTGCATCTGGCGGTGCTCTGGCTGGTCTATCGCGTGGCGGGGTTCGACTTCGTCACCGGTCAATCCGTCGCCGCCCTGGTGGCCATGACCAGCAACTTCTTCCTGAACAACCTCTTGACCTATCGCGACATGCGCCTGCGCGGTCGGGCGCTGATCTGGGGTTGGGTGTCCTTCGTTCTGGCCTGTAGCGTCGGGGCCCTGGCCAATGTGGGGATTGCCACCTACCTGTATCAGTCGGACGCCTCGTCCTGGGTCCTCTCCGCAGTGGCGGGCATCCTGGTGGGCGCGGTGTGGAACTATGCCGTGACCGCCGTCTATACATGGCGCAAGCCAAAACCGGGTTAGAGGATCTCCCATGCGGCATCTCAGCATCGATCATGTCACCGAGTACGCGTTCTCCACGCAGGTCACCCTGTTGCCGCACCGGCTGCTGCTGTACCCCAGGGAGAGTCACAACGTGCGGATCGAATCCTCGAACTTGGAGATCTTTCCCGCTCACAGCCTGCAATGGAAGCGCGACGTATTGGACAATTCGGTGGCGTTGGTGACCTTTCGTGAGCCCTCGGAGCGGCTGCGCATCGCCAGTCGCATGGTGTTGCAGCATTACGAGGACAACCCCTTCGACTTCTTGCTCGACGACTACGCGGTCCAGCATCCCTTCGACTACGCGCAGGAGGACTGCGTTGAGCTCGCCCCCTTCCGGCAGGCCGTGTATCCCGGGGATCAGGAGGCGGTCCAGGGCTGGCTGGGCGGCCTGGGTCTGCTGGGGTCTATGGGGACCCTCACCCTGCTGGATCGGATAAACCGGGAGATCTTCGGCCGATTTTTCTATCGCATGCGCGAGGAGCCTGGGGTGCAAACCCCTGACCAGACCCTGGCCCTGGGCAGTGGCTCCTGTCGGGATTTCGCGGCCCTGTTCATGGAGGCCTGTCGGCACCTGGGGTTGGCCAGCCGCTTCGTCAGCGGGTATCTGCACACCTTCGATACCGATTTGGGCAATGCCTCGACCCATGCCTGGGCCGAGGTCTATCTACCCGGTGCGGGCTGGAAGGGGTTCGATCCGACCGGCGGCGAGGTGACCGGCAACCGGCACATTGCCGTGGCCGTAGCCCGCCACCCGGAGGCGGTGCCCCCAGTGGCCGGGAGCTATCTCGGTTCGCCCGACCGGCCGCCTTTGTTGAACGTGGCGGTAAGGGTCAGCGCCATCGCTGGGGGTAATTAGAAACGGTTCCGAAACAACCGAAACAAGCGCGCACGACAAGAAACTACGAAATACACGAAAGTCGCGAAAAAACAGCGAATGCTCCTGTGTGTATTGCGCCTTTTCGCGGTTTTCGCGTGTTTCGTAGTTCCAAGAAGATGTACCGGTTGTTTCTGAATCGTCCCTTAGCGTCGTTGCTCAGCTATCGGTGGGAGCAGCGCCCTCGCCGTGACGCAAGGGGGTCGCGACCTTGCTTAACCCTTGAAACCGCAGACGACGCAGATGTTCGCAGATAAAACATATCAGAATCAAAGGCTTAATCGGGGCATCAAGACAAAGGGGCCGCGGGGTCTGCACCCCGCGGCCCCCTGTGGCCGGTGAAGCTCGGCGCCAGGATCAGTTCTTGGCCTTGTCCACCAGCTTCGATGCCTTGATCCAGGGCATCATCTCGCGCAGGCGCTCGCCAACCTCTTCGATCTGATGCTCCTCGCCGAGGCGGCGCAGGGCCTTCATCTTGGGCGCACCGGCCTGGTTCTCGAGGATGAACTCCTTGGCAAACTCGCCGGACTGGATCTCTCCCAAGATGCGCTTCATCTCGGCCTTGGTCTCGGAGGTGACGATGCGCGGACCGCGGGTCAGGTCGCCGTACTCGGCGGTGTTGGAGATCGAGTAGCGCATGTTGGCGATGCCGCCTTCGTAGATCAGGTCGACGATCAGCTTGACCTCGTGCAGGCACTCGAAATAGGCCATCTCCGGCGCGTAACCCGCCTCGACCAGGGTCTCGAAGCCGTTCTGGATCAGGGAGGTCAGGCCACCGCAAAGGACCACTTGCTCGCCGAACAGGTCGGTCTCGCACTCCTCACGGAAGCTGGTCTCGATGATGCCGGCACGCCCGCCGCCATTGGCTGAAGCATAGGCGAGGGCGAGGTCCCGGGCCTGGCCGGTGGCGTCCTGATAGACGGCGATCAGGCTCGGCACACCGCCACCCTGGGTGTAGGTGGAGCGCACCAAGTGCCCGGGGCCCTTGGGGGCGATCATGATGACGTCCAGGTCCTCGCGGGGCTCGATCTGGCCGAAGTGGATGTTGAACCCATGGGCAAAGGCGAGGGCCGCGCCTTCCTTGATGTTGGGGGCGATCTGGTCGCGGTAGAGCCTGGCCTGGTGCTCGTCCGGGGCCAGGATCATGACCACATCGGCACCGGCGACGGCATCTTCCACCGACTTGACGGTCAGCCCTGCATTGGTCGCCTTGGCGGCGGAGGCTGAGCCCGGGCGCAGACCCACGGTGACGGAGACGCCGGATTCCTTCAGGTTGTTGGCGTGGGCGTGGCCCTGGGAGCCGTAACCGATGATGGCGACGTGCTTGCCACGGATCAGAGAGAGGTCGGCGTCTTTGTCGTAGTAAACGTTGATGCTCATGTGCGTTGCCTGGCTTTTGGGATGAAGAATAGTGTCCGAACGAGTTACAGAGATAGGCCCTTCTCGCCGCGGGCGATGCCGGTGGGCCCGGAGCGGACCACCTCGACGATCAGACCAGCGGGGACGGCGCGGATAAAGGCGTCGAGCTTCTTGGGGGGGCCGGTCAGCTCGACCACGTAGCTCGAATCGGTCACGTCGATGACCTTGCCGCGGAAGATGCCGACCAGCCGCATCAGCTCGTCACGGTCGGCGCCTTGGGCGCGCAGCTTGATCAGCATCATCTCGCGCTTGACGTGGGGCCCCTCCGATAGATCCAGGAGCTTGACCACGTCGATGAGCTTGTTGAGCTGCTTCTTGATCTGTTCGACGATCTCGTCGCTGCCCGTGGTGACCAGGGTCATGCGCGACAGGGACGGGTCGTCGGTCGGCGCCACGGTGAGGGACTCGATGTTGTAGCCGCGGGCAGAGAAGAGCCCGGACACCCGGGACAGGGCCCCGGCCTCGTTCTCGAGCAGGACGGAGATGATGTGTGTCTTGTCGGTCATGTCAGGCCAGCTCCCGCTCGGGCGAAAGGTGCATCTCGTGGTGGCCCTTGCCAGCCGCGATCATGGGGTAGACGTTCTCCTTGGGGTCCACGACCACATCGAGGAAGACGAAGCGGTCCTTCAGGCTGAAGGCCTCCTGCATGGCACCATCGAGGTCCCCGGGTTCGGTGATGCGCATACCGACGTGGCCGAAGCTCTCGCTGAGCTTCACGAAGTCCGGCAGGGCGTCCACGTAGGAGTGGGAGTAGCGGCTCTCGTAGAAGAACTCCTGCCACTGGCGGACCATGCCCATGTACCCGTTGTTGAGCAGGATGACCTTGATAGGCAGGCTGTACTGCATGCAGGTGGCCATCTCCTGGATACACATGAGGATGCTGGCATCCCCGGTGATGCAGGCGACCGGCGCATCCGGGAAGGCGAGCTGCACCCCCATGGCCGCGGGCAGGCCGAAGCCCATGGTGCCCAGCCCGCCGGAGTTGATCCAGCGGCGCGGCTCCTCGAAGGGGTAGAACTGGGCGGCGAACATCTGGTGCTGGCCTACGTCGGAGCACAGATAAAGCTCGCCCTTGGTGACCTTGTAGAGGGTCTCCACAGCCAGTTGGGGCTTGATGACGGCGCTGTGGCGGTCGTAGTGGAGGCAGTCCATGCGCCGCCATTCCTCGATCTTGGCCCACCAATCCGCAAGGCCCAGGTGCTCGCCGGCAGGCTTGTGCGCTCGCAGCACCGCCAGCAGGTCCCGCAGCACCGACTGCACCGGGCCGACGATGGGCACATCCACCCGCACCGTCTTGGAGATGGAGGACGGGTCCACATCGATGTGGATGATTTTTGCGTGGGGACAGAAGTGTTCGATCTTGCCGGTCACCCGGTCGTCGAAACGGGCCCCGATGGCGATGAGGACATCGGTCTCGTGCATCGCCATGTTGGATTCGTAGGTCCCGTGCATGCCGAGCATGCCGAGGAACTGCGGGTCCGTCCCGGGGAAGGCGCCGAGGCCCATGAGGGTGCTGGTGACCGGGAAGCCGGTCTCGCGGGCCAGGGTGCGCAACTCCGCCGAGCCCTCGCCCAGGACCACGCCGCCGCCGATATAGAGGACCGGGCGTTTGGCGGCCAGCATCAGGTCCGCGGCCTGGCGAATCTGCCCCGGATGCCCGCGCAATGTCGGACTATAGGAGCGCATCTTGATCTCCCGCGGGTAGACGTAGGGGATCCTGATGTTGGGGTCGGTGACATCCTTGGGTACGTCCACCACCACAGGCCCGGGGCGCCCGGTGGTGGCGATGTAGAAGGCCTTGCGGATGGTCAGGGCCAGGTCCTTCACATCCTTCACCAGGAAGTTGTGCTTGACGCAGGGCCGGGTGATGCCGACGGTGTCCACCTCCTGGAAGGCGTCGCTGCCGATCACCGGGGTCGGCACCTGCCCGGACAGGATCACCATGGGGATGGAGTCCATGTAGGCCGTCGCGATGCCGGTGACGGCGTTGGTCGCACCGGGCCCGGAGGTCACCAGCGCGACCCCGCACTTGCCGGTGGCCCGTGCGTAGCCGTCCGCCGCGTGGGTAGCGGCCTGCTCATGGCGCACCAGGATGTGCTTGACGCGATCCTGCTTGAACAGGGCGTCGTAGGTATGGAGTACGGCGCCCCCGGGGTAGCCGAAGACGTACTCGACGCCCTCGTCCGCCAGCGCCTGCACGATGATCTCGCCCCCGCTCAGTTCCACCTTACACAACCTCCGATCTGTCCACGCGTCTGTCTCGGATCGGTCGGTCAGCGGGGTGGACGTGAGCCCTGACGGCGACCCGACGGGAGCAGCCGTCGCGCAACAGAAAATCAGCACATTGGAGAAAACCGGAAAAGCTACAGGAGAGGGGCCATCGCGGTCAAGACGGACGCGGTATCCCGGGTATTCCGTAGGGCCAAATCGGCGGTGGTGCCGCCTTTGGTGACCTGGCGCCCATTGCATCCGAGGTCACTCAGGCCATAATCCGCCCCATATGAACCGCAATTGAGGCGAGCCCCATGTCCCAGAGCATGATCCGAGGCGCAATCGGGCTTGCCACAGTCTCGTGCAGCCTGCTGCTGCCGCCTGTCGCACCGGCTGCCACCTATCGATGGGTCGACGACAGCGGCGTGACCGTCTACTCCCAATCTCGGCCACCGGACGTCGAGGCGCAGCGATTGGGCGCCGGCACCGGATCGGCCCAGCGCTCATCCGGCACCGCGACGACGGCGGTACCCGCCGCGCCCACACCCCTGACCGCCGAGGCGTTGGTCAAGCAGTACGAGGAGCAGCGCAAGCAGCGCGAGGAGGAGGCGAAGGCCGCGCAGGACAAGAGCAAGGCGGACGCCGCCAAGAAACGCAACTGCGAGGCTGCCAGGCAGAACCTGGAAACCTTGCGGAACCTCGGCCCTCGGCGATTGCGGCACTCGGATGGCACCTTCGAACGACTCTCGGAGGAGCAGACGGCCGAGCGTATCGATCGAGCCAAAGCGCAGATCAAGACATACTGCGATTGATCCTGTGCTGAGCTACCGTCACGCCTTCCACGCCGGCAACCACGCGGACGTCCTCAAGCACTTGGTCCTGACCCAGGTGCTGGGCTACCTGACGGCCAAGCCGAAACCGCTCTGTTATTGCGAGAGCCACGCCGGCCCCGGCCTCTATCGGCTGGACTCGCCGGAGGCCGGCAAGACCCTGGACTACCAGGGCGGCATCGCCCGCCTCTGGGACCGCGACGATCTACCGCCACCCCTGGCCGCCTACCTCGCCGTGGTGCGAGGCCTCAACCCCGACGGTGCCCTGCGCCGCTACCCCGGCTCTCCCTGGATTGCGCGCCAACTATTGCGACCCAGTGATCGGCTGGTGCTGCACGAACTGCATGGCAGCGAGATCGGTCCCCTGCGGGACAACTTCGCCGGTGACCGTCGGGTACAGGTGCATGAGGGCGATGGCTATCGCGGCCTCATTGCCGCCCTGCCTCCCCGGGAGCGCCGCGGCCTGACGCTGCTCGACCCGGCCTATGAGGTCAAGGACGACTACCGCCAGGTGGTCGAGACCTTGGCGCTGGCCCACCGCCGCTTCGCCACTGGCGTCTACGCCCTCTGGTACCCGGTGCTGGATCCCGGGCGCCGCGACGACCTGGACCGCGCCCTCGCCGGCACCGGTATTCGCCGGGTGCAACGCCTGGAGCTGAGTATCCGCCCAGAAGGCCGGGGCACGGGGATGGGGACCAGCGGCGTGGTCCTGGTCAATCCGCCCTGGAACCTGCTCGACGAGTTGAGTCCGTCCCTGGCCTATCTGGCCGAGAACTTGGGCGAGGGCGGCGGCGGTAGCTACCGGGCCGAGGCGTTGGTGGGGGATTAGTGACGATTCAAGAACAACCGGCACATCTTCTTCATTTCAAGGACTTGGCCGAGTCCAGCGCCTGTTTCGACGTCGTTGGCTTAGGGTCCGAGCTTCGCCGAGAGGGTGGGGACCGGGTGCCCCGGGGCTTGCATCCGCGCCCGGCAACCCCAGAACTGCGGGGCTATCCCGCCCCACAGATGCCAAGGTAACCGCATGTCCGTTGCATTCGCCCCGCAGAACGACCTCGAACGCCAACTCATTGCCGCCCAGGAGGGCCAGATCGAGCCTCAGGGCTTCATCAAGACCCTACTCGGCTCCGAGGTCTTCATGCCGATCTACGAGAAGCACCAGATCGGTGGCCTTCAGACCGAAGAACGTGCCACACCGCTCAAGATTCAGACCGACGACGATGGCGAGGTTCTGGTGTTGTTTACCAGCCCGGAGCGGGCCAAGGACTTCGTCCGTGACTTCCCCGGCTACGGCGGTGGTCTGGTGGCGGACTTCACCTGGGTGCTTGAGAAGCTCGGCTTGGGTTTCGGCATCGCCCTCAACCCCGGGTTAGAGTACGGCATGGACTTCGAGGCCCAGGACGTGGCCCAGATCGCGGCGATGCAGCGCCCTGACTGATCGACCCTATGCAAGCGGTGCCTCAGTCGGGCGACCGACAGCAATGTGGAACTGGTTCCTCGGGGCGATCATCGCAGGACGGTGCGCGAGTAGACTGAATCGATATTCGAGACCTGGACGACAGGGAACTGCGCCGTAGGTCAAGTTTGCGGAGCGTAAACGCTCTCCAGGCCGAGATATACGGTAGCGCGAATATCTGGGATGCCGTATATTTATCCGCCATGGACTCCGATCCCGTCACCCTCTTCGCCGCCCTGGCTAACGCGACGCGCCTGCGCTGCCTGGTGCTGCTGGCCGGTCATGGCGAACTCTGCGTGTGCGATTTGACCGCGATCCTGGGTTTGTCCCAGCCGCATATCTCCCGACACCTGGGGCAGTTGCGGGAGTCGGGGTGGGTTACGGATCGGCGCGAGGGGGTTTGGGTCTACTACCGCATCAGCGCCGACTTACCATCCTGGGCCCTCGAAGTGTTGGGGCGTAGCGCAAGGGGGGTGGCGGGAGTTGAGCCCTTTGCCCAGGACGCCTTGGCGTTGGGGCGTCGGCCCAGGTCTGGACCTGCGAGTTGTGCTTCGGCCCCGCCCCCTGTCGAGTCGCCCATCGCTGAAACAGCGCTGGGTCCATGCTCGGATCTCGGCGGGGACCTCTGACACCATGTTCGAGTCCCTTGGCGATTGGGTGGCCTTCGGGCTCTTCGGGCTGTCTCCCGGGGGGCAGGTCGGTGCGGCCGTGCAGTTCTTCGTCATGGACCTCGCCAAGATCTTCGCCCTGCTGGTACTCATCGTCTATGCCATGGGCCTGTTGCGGGCCCTGGTCTCCCCGGAGCGGGTGCGTGCCTTCGTCCGCGGGCGGCCGGACTGGCAGGCCCGTGGGATGGCGGTGGGCCTGGGGGCGGTCACGCCCTTTTGTTCCTGCTCTTCGGTGCCGCTGTTCATCGGCTTTGTGGAGGCCGGGATTCCCTTGGGGGTGACCTTCTCCTTCCTGATCGCCAGCCCGATGATCAATGAGGTGGCGGCGGTGCTTTTGGTTGGCATCCTGGGCTGGAAGTTGGCGGCCCTCTATGTGGGTTCCGGGTTGGCGGTGGCCTGGTTGGGCGGCATCGCCATGCAGCGTTTCCGCCCTGAGCGTTGGGTGGAGGACTACGTCTGGAAGATCCGCGTGGGCGATGCAGCCCTGGCAGCTCCGGACCCGTCGCTTGCGGCACGGCACCGCTATGCCCTGGGTGAGGTGCGTGAGATCGTCGGGCGCATCTGGGTCTGGGTGGTGCTCGGCATCGCGGTCGGGGCCCTGTTCCATGGCTTCGTCCCGGACGCCTGGGTCGCGGAGCACCTGGGCGGGGATGCCTGGTATACGGTGCCGGCGGCGGTGGGGCTCGGCATCCCCCTCTATGCCAACGCGACAGGGGTCATTCCAGTGGCGGAGGCGATGTTGGGCAAGGGCGTCCCGGTGGGGACCACCTTGGCCCTGATGATGAGCGTCGCCGCCCTCTCGGTGCCGGAGTTGCTGATCCTGCGCAAGGTGATTCGCTGGCCGGCCCTGGCCCTGTTCGTCGCCGTGCTGGCGGTTGCCTTTACCCTGGTTGGCTGGGGCTTCAATTTGATCACCTGAGCTTGAGCCTGAGCCCGCATCCAAGCCCCTCTTTGTCATTATGCGTCCCACGGGACGGCCCATCCGATAGGTCATGCCATGAAAGACATCAAGGTGCTCGGCACCGGCTGCAAGAACTGCGAGACCATCGCCAAACTCATCGAGATCGCGGCCAAGCAGGCCGGGGTGGAGATCGCCCTGACCAAGGTCACCGACATCGCGGAGATCATGGGTTACGGTGTCATGTCCACCCCTGGCGTTGTGGTGGACGGCAAGGTGGTGCACGCCGGCGGGCTGCCGGGGCCGGACCAGGTCCGCGCCTGGGTCGCGGAGTCCTGAGCATCCGTCGCTGTCGCCCTTGGCTCGTCCCTTCCTTACCCATCAACCCCATCAGGAGCGCGTAGGCTGGGTTGAGAAACGAAACCCAGCGTATCCACACGCCGAATTGCTGGGTTTCCGCTATCGCTCCAACCCAGCCTACGGGATCTTCGCTCATCCACCTTTGTTGAGATGGCTTGTGGGCTCCAAGAGCCCGTTGGCCAGGCCTCGGAGGGTAGCTCCGGGGCCTGCGGCCTGCGACGCGTCAGGCGGCGAAGGGCACCGCGATGAACAGGGGGTTGCCGTCCTTCTGGATGCGCAACAGCACCGATCCCTGTTTCTCTTCAGCGGCCTTGTGTACTGCGGTGACCACCTCCTGGGGTGTGGTGACGGTCTGGGTGCCGACCATCGAGATCAGGGTGCCTGGCTCGATTCCGGCGCGTTCGGCGGGGCTGTCAGGCTCTACCTTCACGATCATGACGCCGATGGCGTTGGCATCCAGACCCTGTTGGTTGCGCAGCTCCGGGGTCAGTGCCGTCAAGTAGAGCCCAAGGCGCGGACGGGGTGCGCTTGCGGGTTCCGGCGATCGTGCGGCGACGTCGCCGCCGTCGGGCATGGCACCGATCTTGACCACGATCCGGCGCGGGTCGCCATTGCGCACGACGTCCAGGGTCAGTTGAGTGCCGGCCTTGGCCGCGGCCACCAACTTGGGCAGATCTTTATAGTCGTCGACGGTCTGGCCGCCGACGCCAAGTATCACGTCTCCGGGTTGGAGATCGATCTGGGTTGCGGGTCCGTCCGGCACCACACCTGCCACCAGAGCGCCCTTGGTCTCCGTGAGCCGCAGTGCCGCCGCCAGCTCCTCGGTGATCGGCTGGATCTCGATTCCGAGCCAACCCCGAGCGACCCGCCCGTCCGAGCGCAGGGAGGCGACCACGTCGCGCACCGTGTCTGCCGGGATGGCGAAGCCAATGCCCACGTTGCCGCCGGTGGGCGAGAAGATGGCGGTATTGACGCCAATCACTCGACCCTGGGCGTCGAACAGCGGGCCGCCCGAGTTGCCGCGATTGATCGGGGCGTCGATCTGGATGTAGTCGTCATAGGGTCCGGCGTTGATGTCGCGGCCCTGGGCGGAGACGATCCCTGCGTTGACGGAGCCGCCCAGACCGAAGGGGTTGCCCACGGCCAGGACCCAGTCTCCGACTCTCGCCTTGGCCGCGTCGGCGAGCGCCACGAAGGGCAGGGGGCGACCCGCGTCGATCTTGAGCAGGGCCAGGTCGGTCTTGTCGTCTCGGCCCACCACCTGCGCCTTGAACTTGGTGCCGTCTTGCAGCGTGACCCTGACCTCGTCCGCTTCGTCGATCACGTGGTTATTGGTGACGATGTAGCCATTGGCGTCCACCAGGAAGCCGGAGCCCACCCCCCGGGTCTGATGGGGTCCGGATCGACCGGGTTGCTGGAAGAAGTGGCGGAAGGACTCGGGCATGGGTGTGCCGTTCGGTAGGTTCGGCATGCCACGGAGCACGGTGGTGCCGACGCCATCGCCAACCACCATCACATTGACGACTGCTGGGGTCACGCGTTCGGCCACGTCGGCGAAGCTCGGCATGGCAATCCGCTGAGTTTGGTGCTGGACCGGACCCTGGCTGGCGTTGGCGTCGGGGGCATTGGGCTCGGCCAGCACGTTACCGACGCTGGCCAGGGCGAGGGCGACCACGCTCGCGCTCGCGAGCAAGGTGCGGGTTGAAAGCTTGAAGCGACCGGTCGAGGCGTGACGCATCGGTTGGCGTTTGCAGTTGTTTTCGTTCATGGATCGGAACCTGTGTCGGGTTGATCGGCAGGGTAGGCGCTCCTTCCCTGATGACGCCGACGAGTATGGGGATCAGCCGATTGCAGGGGCCTTACCGGGTCGTTAATTTTTGTTAAGGCGATGGACAGAAATCGCCTAAGGACCGCGTGTAAATTCCCCGTAAACCAGGTCTCTCACCTTTTACCAACCCCTGCCTAGGCCCCTTTGGCCCTCCTCCCTAGACTGGAATTGCAGCTTCGCAACCCGTCAACGGAGGCCCGAGATGGCATTGATTACCCGACTGGCGCGACTCTTCCGCGCCGACCTGCACGCGGTCCTTGACCGCCTCGAAGAGCCCGAGACCCTGCTGCGGCAGGCCTTGCGCGAGATGGAGGAGGCCCAGGCCCAGGATCGGCAGCGCCTGCGATCGATGGGTCAGGGCCTGGCCCAGGCGGAGACCCGCGAGGCGGACCTCAATGGGGCGCTGGCCGCTGCCGATGGCCAGCTCGCCGCCAGCCTCGAAGCCGGCCAGGACGACCTGGCCCGGGCCGTCATTCGCCGTCGCCTCGAGGCTGAGCAGGCCCTCAAGGCCCTGTCGCGCCGTCGGGCGGAGCTGTCCGCCGCCCAGGCCGAGCTTGGGGCCCGGGTGACGGAGCAGCACGCCAGGCTGGAGTCCGTGCGCCAGAAGGTGGAGGTCCTGGCCAGCCAGGATGCCGCTGCTACTCAGGCACCGGACTGGGCCGACCTGGACCCACTCGAGCGCCTCGCCCCCGATCTGCGGGTCCGATCCGCCGATGTGGATCTGGCCCTGCTGGCCGCCAAACAGGCGCGTCAGGCAGACCAAGAGGGGGGGATGCCGTCATGACGCGCCCCGGATTCATCGAAGGCGTCTTGGTCGCTCTGGCCGCGAGCCTGGCAGCGGGCGCCCTGTTCGCCACCCTGTCTCTGGCCATGCCCTCGGTCCCCGCCCTGCGTTGGGTGGTTGCCCTGGTTGCTTTCGGCTACCTGATCTATCTGCTTGGGCGTAGTCAGGCCCGGGTCGGGCGGGTCAGTGCCGTCCTAGTCTGGACCCTATCCAGCGGTCTGGCCCTGGCGCTGCCGCTGCCCTTGGCAGAATTCGTCCTGCTCCACGCCGGAATGTCCTGGCTGGTGCGCTCCCTCTACTTCCAGGCTGGTCTAGTCGCCGCGCTTGCGGACCTGGGCCTGACCCTGTTCGGCCTGGCCGCCGGGGTCTGGGCCCTGACCCAGAGCGGAAGCCTGTTCCTGGCCGTCTGGTCGCTGATGCTGGTCCAAGCCCTGTTCGGGCTGATCCCGGCGGAATTGGCGCGGGGCCCGCGCCCGCACGGCGATGGGCCGGACCCGGAGGACGCCTTCGAGCGGGCCGAGCGGGGCGCCGAGGCGGCCCTGCGGCGGATGCATGCCGCCTGATCCTTCCAACCCGAATCCCGAATCCCGAATCCCGAAACCTGGAGACTGAACATGAAAACCAAACTGATCGCCCTAGCGCTCTTTGGGCTCACCGCCGCTGCGGTGGCCTACTACCCGAACCCCGAGGGCCGTACCACGACCCCGCTACCGGACCCCGCCCAACTGCCGGCGGCGGACCCCATCGGCAACCAGCGTCCAGTGGTCGATGTGGTCTTCGCCCTCGACACCACAGGCAGCATGGGAGGCCTGATCCAGGCGGCCAAGGAAAAGATTTGGTCCATCGCCTCGACGATGGCCGCAGCCCAACCAACCCCGCAGATCCGCATGGGCCTGGTCGCCTATCGGGATCGGGGCGACGACTACGTGACCCGGGTGGTGGACCTCACTGCGGATCTGGACTCGGTCTATGCGGCCTTGATGCAGTTGGAAGCGAATGGCGGCGGGGATGGACCGGAGGCCGTCAATCAGGCCCTGGACGACGCGGTCAACCGGGTCTCCTGGTCTCAGGAAGGGAACGCGTACAAGGTTGTCTTCCTGGTGGGGGATGCCCCGCCGCACATGGACTACCAGGACGACGTGAAGTATCCGGTGACCCTGGCCGCGGCGAAGGCAAAGCGCATCCGGGTCAACACCGTTCAGTGCGGGGACCAGCGCGACACGACCAGGGAGTGGCAGCAGATTGCCCAGCTCGGGGACGGTCGCAGCTTCCAGGTAGACCAGCAGGGTAGCGCCGTGGCCATCGTCACCCCCTTCGACGAGAAACTGGCCAAGCTCGCCGACGAACTCGATGGCGCGCGTCTCTACTACGGCAGTGTGGGTGAACGAAAGGCCAAGGCGGTCAAGACAGAGGAGGCTGACCGGGCCAAGGCAGCCGCCAGCCCCGCGGCCCTGGCCAGGCGTGCAGCCTTCAACGCCTCCGAGGCGGGGCGGGACAACCTGCTCGGTGACCAAGAACTAGTGGACGCGGTGGCCAGCGGTCGGGTCGATCTGGCGAGCGTTGCCCCCGAGGCCCTGCCGGCGCCCATGCAGGCTATGACCCCCAAGGAGCGCGAGACCCTGGTGCAGGAGACGGCGGCCAAACGCGATGCCCTCAAGCGCCAGATCCAGGAGCTTGCGGATGAGCGGGCAGACTATCTGAAGGACAGGGTCGCCGCCGCTGGGGGGGCGGTCGGGTCCCTGGACCAGAAGGTCTTCGAGGCGGTGCGGGAACAGGCCGGGGCTTTGGGCCTGAGTTACGATGCCGATGCGCCGGCCTACTAGCGCGTCGCCCCCAAGCTAAAGCCCGCCAACCTATGGATCGCGTTTCTGGACCGAGTCGAACCCAAACGACGGTTTCACAGGGCTCGACACCACCCTTGCAGCGGCCGACACATCGGCAGTTGCAGGGGTGGGGCGTTCCGGTCGATGGCCGAATCTGGGGTAAACTCCCCGGCCAATGAATATTCCGGTTAGCAAACTCATCGTCGAATTCCTGCGCAAGCTGGGCGTCGACACCATCTTTGGGATGCCTGGCGCGCATATTCTGCCGGTCTACGATGGCCTGTATGGATCGGGCATCCGGACGGTGCTGGTCAAACATGAGCAGGGTGCGGCCTTCATGGCGAGCGGATACGCTCGGGTGAGCGGTCGCATCGGTGCCTGCATCGCCACCGCCGGGCCAGGGGCGAGCAATCTGATCACCGGCATTGCCAATGCCTATGCCGACAGATTGCCGATGATCGTGATCACGGGTGAAGCCCCCACCCCTATCTTCGGTCGCGGGGGCCTGCAGGAAGGCTCCGGTGAAGGCGGTAGCATCGACCAGACTGCGCTTTCGGCGATCCGTAGCCGGTCGGGCCTCTGGCCTGGCATTATGTCTGGTCCGCCGGGGCTTCCGGCCATCGACCTAACAGGAGCGATCCATGCCAGACACCCAAGACCCCCTGTTCCAGCCGCTGCAATGGTCCGGCCTGACCCTGCCCAACCGGGTGGTCATGGCCCCCTTGACACGCTCGCGCGCCGGGCAGCCGGGGGACGTGCCTACCGAGCTGATGGCGGAATACTATGCACAGCGCGCCTCCGCCGGGCTGATCATCGCCGAGGCGACCAATATCTCCCCGATCGCCAAGGGCTATGCCTTTACCCCGGGGATCTTTACGCCTGAGCAGGTCGCCGGCTGGCGGCGGGTCACCGACGCGGTGCACGCCCGTGGCGGGCACATGATCTTGCAGCTCTGGCACTGCGGGCGGGTGTCCCACGTCTCCCTGCACGGTGGCGAGTCCCCGGTCGCCCCCTCGGCGGTGACCGGCGAGACCTGCCTGGCCTTCGGGCTGGATGCGGATGGCAACCCGGCCCGGCTGCCGGCCTCGCCACCCAGGGCCCTCACCCTGGAGGAGATCCAGACCACGGTGGAGGACTATGCCCGTGGTGCGGCCAATGCCCTGGCGGCAGGCTTCGACGGGGTGGAGGTCCACGCCGCCAATGGCTATCTGCCCCACCAATTCCTGGCCAGCAACGTGAATCGGCGCAGCGATGCCTACGGGGGCAGCCTGGCGGGCCGCTGTCGCTTCCTGTTCGAGGTGGTCGATGCGGTGCTGGGTGTGGTGCCCAAGGGCCGGGTCGGGGTGCGCCTGTCGCCTCTGTTTACCGGTAACGACATCGCCGACGCCGACCCGGCGGAGACCCAGGGCGAGGTGGCGGCCCACCTGTCCAGCCTGGGGCTCGGCTACCTGCACTTGGCGGATACGGATGTGATGCGTGCGGAGGAGCCGAAGATGGAGCGCATCCTGGCGGCTATCCGCCCGCGCTACCAGGGGCTGACCATGCTCAACGGGGCCTTCGACGGGGTGCGGGCGCGGGCCGCCCTGACTGCGGGCGAGGCGGACCTGATCGCCTTCGGGCGGCCCTTCATCTCCAACCCGGACCTGCCCGAGCGCCTGCGTCGCGGCGGCCCCTTCACGCTCCCGGACCAGGCGACCTTTTACGGCGGCGATGCCCGGGGCTATACGGACTACCCCGCCCTGGACCCCGCCGGGTGAGCGGCCCGTTGAGCGGTCTGGAGGCGGAGGTTCTCGCCAGCCTGAGCGCCGAGGTTGCACGGCTCCAGCCGGTGTTGGATCGCTACGGGCTCTGGGCCATGGCGGGCGCCACCCTGGCGGAGGGGATCGGCGTGCCGCTGCCGGGACAGACCCTGCTCATCGCCTGTGCGCTCTTTGCCGTCACGGGCGGCCCGGACATCGTCTGGGTGCTGCTGGTGGCCTGGTGGGCGACCTGGGCGGGGGATCTGATCGGCTATTGGATTGGGCGCCGTGGGCTGCGGGAGCGATTTGGGCGGGATGCCGTCGCCGGCAGTCGTCTGGCCCGGGTTCAGGGCCTATTCTCCCGCTGGGGTCTAGGTCTCCTGGTGGTCGCGCGCTTCTTCGACGGCCTGCGCCAGACCAGCAACATCGCCGCCGGGGCCCTGGGGATGCCCTGGTGGCGCTTCCTCGGCGCGACGGCGTTGGGGACCACCCTGTGGGTCGGGGTCTATGGGCTCGGGTTCTACCTGCTGGATGCCGACCGCCAGGCGATCCTTGCGGTGTTGCACGGGCAGCGGTTCTGGGGTTGGGCCCTAGTGGCGGCCGGTCTGGCCGTGCTGATGCTCTATCTGGGGCGAAGGCAGGGCAGTAAGGATTGAGCCTGGAAAAAGCAATTCGGCCGCAAATCACGCAAATATGCGCAAATGGTTCAGTGACTGACGCGCAGTTCTGATGCCGCCCCCCGAGTAATCCGGCCGCCGACACCAAGTCATTGTTTATTGGCGTCTATTCGCGTTCACTTGCGGCTGAACTGCTCTTCTTGGATTGATTCAAGAACAACCGAAACGCTTCCGTAATTTCAATGCGAGGTCTGTCGCTCTCGGATTTGGTGGAAGACCCAGGGCGCCAGCCCAATCCACAGGGGTATCAGGACCCAGACGCGCCCGGCCGCGAGGTCGTAATCCGCCAGCAGCCTGGTCCAGCTGTGGTCGGCGATGTAATGGCCGAACAGAAACTCGAATGCGAGGGTGAGGGTCAGCCACAGGAGCCCGATCCCCAGGGCTTGCCGGCGCCCTGATGGCGGCCACCGGCGCAGAATGACCCAGATGTAGGCCGTGAACAGGACCAGGGCGATGGCGGTGGAGAGTTGATGGGCGGCCAATTCGCCCATGAATCGCCCATACCAGCCCTGGCGCAGCGAGCCGTTCGCGATGGCGATGGCGACCATGGGTAGCCAGGCGCCAAGGTAGAGCGCGAATCGGTTTAGGCCGCTCGTGGTCACCACGCCC
Source organism: uncultured Gammaproteobacteria bacterium (assembly GCA_963845265.1). Classification (GTDB taxonomy): domain Bacteria; phylum Pseudomonadota; class Gammaproteobacteria; order Chromatiales; family Chromatiaceae; genus DYRB01. The sequence goes on from CAWJRN010000003.1 coordinate 44,585, forward strand.
GTCTCGTCAGAAGGGCCAGATGAGCGGGACCAGGCCGACGGTCACCAGCCCGACGGCCAGGGTGATGGGGACCCCGGCGCGCAGGAAGTCCGAAAAGCGATAGCCGCCGACGTTGAAGACCATCAGGTTGGTCTGGTACCCGATTGGGGTGGCGAAGCTGGCGCTGGCCGCGACCATGACGGTGAAGACGAAGGGTAGGGGATTGGCGTGGACGGCCTCTGCCACGGCCATGGCGATCGGGAAGACCAGCACCGCGGCGACATTGTTGGTGGCCATGGCCGTGAGTAGGGCGGTGGCGACGAAGACCAGGGCCAGGCTGCCCCAGGGGTCGCCCTGGGCCAGTCCGATCAGGCCGCCGGCCAGCGCCCCGGCGGCGCCGGTCTTCTCCAGGGCCGATGCCACGCCAAACGAACAGGCGATGACCACCAGGACCTGCCAGTCGGGCGCGCCGCGGGCGGTGCGGGCATCGGTGCAGCGGGTGGCAAGCAGCAGACCGGTGGCGATCAGGGCGGCCTCCAGCATGCTCAGCCAGCCGAGTGTGACTGTGGCGATCATGCCCGCGACGATGGCCAGTGCCAGCGGTGCGCGCTCATGGCGCACCGGACGGCGGTTGCCGATCTGGCTGACCAGCAGGAAGTCGCGGGCGTTGCGCTGCTGCCCGACGAATCCCGGGCGGCATTCCAGGAGCAGGGTGTCGCCGGGCTTGAGCTCGATGTCGCCGATCTTGCGCCGGATACGCTCGCCGTTGCGGGCTACGGCGATGATGGCCGCGTCATAGCGACTGCGAAAGCGCCCCTCGCGCACGCTTTGGCCGATTATGGGGCCGCTGTCGGAGAGCACCGCCTCGACGAAGCAGCGGTCCTGGCGCGGGCCGCCGATCTTGAATACCTGGTCGGTCGCGGGGATCAGTCCGCGCAGGCGATGCAGGTCCATGACCGAGTCGACGATGCCAGCAAAGACCAGCCGGTCGCCGGCCCGCAACAGCTCCTGGGAGGAGACCGCGGGCATGATCTGGCCATCGCGTTCGATCTCGATCAGGAACAACCCCGGGAGCTGGCGCAGCCCGGCCTCTTCGACGCCCTTGCCGGCCAGCGGGCTGCCGGCTGGCACCAGCATCTCGGCCGTGTATTGGCGCACGTCGGCGAAGTCCGTCTCCGCCGGCGGGCGGTGGGGCAACAGCCGGTTTCCGAAGAGCAGCAGCATGCCGAGGACCACCACCACCACAGGCAGGCCGATCCAGGCCGGCTCGAACAGACCCAGCCCGGTCCCGGTATGGGTCCGGTAGAGCCCGTCCACCACCAGGTTGGTACTGGTGCCGATGAGCGAGCAGGTGCCGCCGGCAATGGTGGCGTAGCTGAGTGGGATCATCAGCCGTGATGGCGCCAGGCGGTAGCGCTTGGCCCAGTCTTGTACGGCGGGGATGAGGATGGCCACCAAGGGCGTATTGTTGAGCACTGCGCTCAGGGCCGCGCTGGGGGCCATGAGGCGCCAGCGGGCATGGGTAGGGGACCGCGGTCGCCCGAGCAGGGTGTGGCCGATCCAGTCCACCGCGCCGGTCTCGGTCAGGCCGGTGACAACCACATAGAGCACGGCCACGGTGAGCATGCCCGGGTTGGCGAAGCCCGCTAGGGCCTCGGATGGGGTCAGGACCCCGCTGACGAGCAGGACGGTCAGGCCGGCGCTCGTGATCAGATCCGGCGCCCCGCGCCCGGTGGCGAAGAGCAGGAAGGCGCCGACCACCACCGCGATGCTCAGCCAGGCCTGCCAGTCGAGTTGGGCGAGAGCCGCCACGCCGGCCTACCGTGAAAGTAGCGCGAAGCGCGCGCCAGATCTCCCTCTCCCCGCGGGGAGAGGGCCGGGGTGAGGGGCCGAAACCGTCGTCCTGCGATGCGTCGCTTTCATGCTCCGGGGTGTCTGCGAGCCCGCATGTCCGTTAGACCGCGGCGCCCAGGCGTCGGGCGATATCGCGGATCTGGGCCTGGGGGGGATAATCCTCTGGGCCAGCCTGCTCCAGGTAATCACGCCAGCGGACATAGGGCAGGGCCAGTTCCGGGTCCGTGCCTTGGCAGCCAAGCACCGTGATGACACAACCACCGACCTTCCATGGCCCCTCGCCGGTGACCTCACCGACGATCAGGTGGGCGGCTTCCTGGGGGCTGGCCAAGTGCCAGAAGGTATCCAGGTAGAGCAGCCCGCGAGGTGGGGGAAGCAGGCGGCCATGACCTTGCGCGTCCCGTCCGGGAGGCGCAGGGCCAGGGGCGCGGTGACGCCGAACAGGTCTGCCACCGGGACGGACTCAGTTGCCGCCCCGGCGCAGGGCGTCGTAGCGGTGTTTGAATGCGGTTTGGCGCAGGCGTTCCGCCTCTTTGGCGTCGGCGATGGCGGGGGAGTCCTGCCACTCGCCGGAGTGATGGTCGAAGACCGAGAACCGATACGCCTTGCCAACCCGAAAGACCTTGGTGACGTCGTTGCCCGCCTGCTCCATGGCCTCCATCTGGCTCATGCCCGCCGCGGGTTCGGCGTCGCCGTTGCCGTTGGTTCCCTTGATCGGTTTTGCCCCCACGGTCGGCTGGGCGTTGGCCTGGGCCGGCGGCTCGCGGAAGCGAAAGACGGTGTTCTGGATCTCGCCCTGGATATCGATCTCCACCTCGTCGAGGTTGGGCAGGCGCTTGAGCAGGTAACCGGCCGTGAGGACCCCAAGGCGCTGGTTCTCGGACTCGAGCGCCGTGAGGAGTTTGTCCGCCACCACTTGGCAGCGCTGGACGAGGTCGAGGTGGTCCACCCAGTCGCGGCTCATCTGCCAACCCTTGTCCATGTCCCGGTCGAGCTGGGCGAAGAACTCCTCGCCCTGGACGAGGACCGGATCCGGCACCTCTAGTGAGTAGATCTGATTGTCGATGATCGCCTTGAGTATCACCCTGAGCCTCCGCGGTTGGGCGTAGAATTCGCAGATTCTACCAAAGCCCCGCCCCCTCCATGTGCCTGCTTGGGTTCGTCGAGGGGCGACGGCGCCCACCCGGGGGACCCACCGCCATGCTGCTGACCATCCCTGGACTCCTCAATGCCGCTCAGCTCGCCAAGATTCGTGAGATCCTCACCGGGGCCCAGTTCGTCGACGGGCGCCTGACCGCCGGATTCGCCGCGGCCCGGGTCAAGCACAACCTCGAATTGGGCCAAGACCCAGAGCGTCTGACGCGCCTGGTGCGTATCGTCATGGCCAGCCTGGCCCATAACGAGACCTTCCGTTTCGGGGCCCTGCCGCACCGGGTGGCCGACCCCATCGTCGCCCGGTACGAGCCCGGCATGACCTACGGCGATCATGTGGACGACCCCATCATGGGCACTACAGGGCCGCGCTTCCGTACCGATGTCTCCATGACCATCTTTCTCAGCGAGCCGGATACCTATGTGGGAGGGGAGCTGACCATGCGCACCCCCTTCGGCGATCGCAAGGTGAAGCTGCCGGCGGGAGATGCGGTGATCTACCCCTCGTCGAGCCTGCACCAGGTGGCGGAGGTGACCGAGGGGGAGCGGCTGGTGATCCTGACCTGGATTCAGAGTTATGTGCGCGATGCGGCCCGCCGGGAGCTGCTCTACGAGTTGAACCTCGCCCGCGAGCGCCTGCTCAAGGAGTCCCCGGGGGGCGAGACGACGGGCTATGTGGACCGCTCCTATGCCAACCTGCTGCGCATGTGGGCCGACCTTTAGAGGCGTGGCATGGGCTCCCCCCTCTCGCTACAGCATCGGGTGTGCCAGACTGGAGATCCGTAGGCTGGGTTGAGCGCAGCGAAACCCAGCAATCAAAGGCTCAGACGCCTCAAAACGAGGGGTTTCGCTCCCAGTCTCAGGTGGGTGGGCCACGTTCCTCGGGATGTGGGCGTGCAGTCCCCACTTGGCGCTTGGTCAGCCCTGTAGCCCGGATGGAGCCTAGCGGAATCCGAGGGGCCTGGCAGGCACATTCTGACTCGGTGGGCTGCTGCGGGGACCTGGATTCCGCTACGCTCCATCCAGGCTACGGCGTTTCGCTCCGTCCAGACAAAAAAAGGCAGCGTCGGACGCTGCCTTTTCTGGATCTTTCATCCGGGGTGACAGGGCCGATGGGCCCTGGCGCCGGCCGTCAGTAGCCGCCCTTGCGATGGACCTGGGGCAGCCCTGCAACCTTGGCGCCCTGCTTGGTCGGGGCGAGGGGGAAGAGGATGTAGAGCTCCTTGCTGGTGGGCTTCGAGCCCCACTTCTTGCCCATGTCCTTGAGGACGACGCGCTCCATGGGCTGGTTGCCCCCGTTGTTGATGTACTCGTCGCGCAAGTAGTTCATCACGTCCCAGTGCTTGTCGGTCAGCTCGATGCCTTCGATGGCCGCCAGCGCGCGGGCGACGTCTTCGTTCCATTCAAGATGGTTCTCCAGATGGCCGGCCTCGGTGGTCGCAATGGTGACGCCGTTGACTTCGATGGACATGGTTCTGCTCCTCTTGTCTTTCAGGTGTGCCTTGGCTTGGCATGGTTGGCAGGGGGAGCCGGCCCTCGGTGAACGGGTCCGGCTCATCACAGCCGGCTAATTTTATGAATTTGTCAAACGTTCGTCACCCACTTCCTTTGTTTACGGCGTCGATCCCCTTGTGCGGGATGAAAATTCCGCAGCCGAGGTCGCGCCTGGGGCCCAGTCCGGCCTGTTGCAGCCGCACTGCCTCCTCCGGGCTGAGGTCGCCGAGCATCAGGCTGCGGGTGCGAATGGGTCCCTCCGGGGTCTCCAGGATCAGCCCCTTGCCGCAAATGGCCTTGCGCACCTGAATCTGGATGGCTGCCAGCTCTGCTACTGCCCAGCTCAGGAAGGCGTCTTCGTCGTCGCCTGGACGGCTAACGACCTGGCGGGCGAACAGGGTGCCGTCCTTGCTCAGCATCCGGGTCTTGGCGGCGCCAACGGTGAGCGGACAACCGGCGAGGTCGAGGGTGGCCCCGCGCAGGGACGCTTCAAGTTCCGCCACCCGGACCTTGGGCACGCGGATGACCAGCTTGGTGCGCCGCGAGGGGATCAGGTGTTGATCGCCGCCGTGTTCTGGACGTTCCCAGCCGTTCTGGGAACCGGCGACGTGAATGTTGTGCACGGCGGCGGCGGGCTCGGTATCAAGCCAGGGGGCGACGGCGCGCAGCGCCGTGGCGAGCGCGTGGGCGTGATCCACCGGCAGGCGTCGGCACTCAATGGCGAAGAGCACATCGAGGACATCGTCAGGGACTTGGTAGGGGCGGTCGCTGTGGTCTTCTTGCCAGTACATAAGAGGTCGGTCCACGCGTCAGTGGTGGCGGGGTTGCTATTGGTCCAGGCCGATGCTGATCAAAACGGGGAGGGGCTCTAGGTGAGCGTCTCCCCGGATCGTTTGGATCACGCTGACCGGATCAGTCGCCGGGGAGCTTGGCGTGCAGGGCGTCGCGGTCGAACCACCAGTCGTCCTGGACCAGGACATCGATGACGTTGCGTAGGCGCACCAGGAACTTGTCGGGCTCGCGCAGTTCCAGGCGGTCCATCCACAGATCGAACTCGGCCTGCGTCTGTACGTTGCTATGTCGGCGTGCGACGTTGCCGAGGATCTGGGAGGTAAAGAACATCAGGTTGTCGCGCTGGTTGCCCGACGACCGCATATCGGCGATAAACATGGCGGCGGTGGCGGCGACCGCGGCCCCATCGGCGTCGTCGGGCGTGTCGTCGACGACGTGGGTGAGCAGCTCTATCGTCAGCTCTGGGTCGATGGGGTAGGTGACGGCCAGCCAGATGCCCTGGCCGAGGGCGGCAAGGGACTGGGGTTGGCCGCACTGATACATCACGTCGCACGCGTCCGCGGCAGACTCCCAGTCCTCCGCGGCGATCAAGGTGTCGAGGCACTCGCGGGCAGGCCCCCACGCTTCTGCGCCACGCTCCAGGCCAACCAGGGTGCGGGCCATCTGGAGGCTCAGGTCGGCCATCTCCTTGGGGTCGGGGGCGCTGCGGCGCAACTCCCGATAGTGGTCTTGGAGTGCGTCCAGGTGCGACTCCAGGGCGGCCATCTCGGCGCTGCGGTTGAGCACGGAGTCGGCGGCGGTGTCGCCGAGTCGAACGGCGCTGCTCATATTGAATTGATTCATGCTTAAGTTGCCTCGGGGCGCGTGGGGGTCAGCGGATCGGGCCGCTGAAGGCCGCCTCGAGCCGGTCTTCCCAATTGTCCGGTGTGTCCGGGAAGGGGGGCTTGACGTCCATGCGGAAGAACCGCTCGCCGCTGCCGGCGACGGCCTGCACCATAGGGATCAGGTCTTCGAAGGACTCCAGGTCGTTGCCCACCAGGAGTTCGCTTAGTTTCAACATCGCCTAGCGTTCCTCGTCTTGTACGGTTGTGTCTGGGTGGTCGAGCCCCGGATGGGCGTGGCACGTCCCGGTCTGCTCCGAGCTGGGCCGGACCCGTACCCGGTCCAGATAGCGAAGCCGCAGCAGGAGCCTGTCTGCGCCCGCAGCGGCGGTGAAGCCAGTGCGGTTGTGCAGGACGTTGTTGCTCACATAGCCCTCACCAGGTCTCAGCTTGTGCCGAAAGATGTAGACGTCCGGCCGGGAAAGCAACCCGGTGAGGCACTCGCGTGCGGCATCCAGGGTCTGTCCGTCGCGCCACTGGATGTTGCGCGTACGTGCCGAGTAACGCATGTTCAGATGGCCATCAATGACCGAAAACACCGGTCCGGTGCTCGCCGCCCGCAGCTCCCGCCCCTCGGCGACATTTGCCGGCACCGTCATGGCATCGGGCTCCATCAGGGCGGCGATCATGGCCGGGTCTTGGTCACGCAGCCGGATGTAGACCAGCTCCGGGTCGAGCAAGGCATTCTCACCGCCGCTGGTAGCGTCGCGGACACAAAACAGCATCCAGGCCCGGACCTCCGACCCCTGCGGGTTGTAGTAGCCGTCGGTGTGCCAGCTCAAGGGGCGATCCGTGTACGGGATGTACTCGCCGGTCTGGCCTCCAGGTCGCACGGCAATCCTGCTCACCGCTTCCTCATCGGCGCAGAGGTTCGCATCGAGTCGCGTCAGACCGAGGTGCCGACCCAGGCCGAGCATGGCACCCGGCTCGATCCCACTAGGGTCCGCACAGCGAATCAGGGCCAGGTTGCCCCGCGCGACGGCTTCGCAAATGGCGTCCAACTCGCCCTTGGTCGGGGCACCCAGGGTCTTCAAAGGAACGGTCAGCGCATCAATCCGCGTGGGGCTGCGCCCCAGTTTGTCCTCACGCCAGGAGCGATAGGCGGGGGTGTCCGATAGATCGAAAGGGTCAGACATCTGCTCTCTCTAGCATCAGGAAGCGCTTATATTAGAATTCGTTGACTGACGCGCCATGGCCGCGTAACATTCTGCGACCTCTTGCGAAGCATGGGAATTACGGGCATCGGGAGGGCAGGTCGCGCCGAGGTTGCGCAGCCGCCCCTGATCTATCCCAAAGGGGATAGGCAGCCGACACGGCCCTATCCGAAGGTGCAGTAGGAGACCCGCGCAGCCTTTGCGTATAGTGGCGGGCGACCGAGGGGATGCGCGATGGCAGTCGTCAGCATCCAAAGGCCCGGTGTCTTCTGGCAGGCTTGAATGATGGTTGGCGCGGGCGTTTTCAAGGGCGACCGGCCGCCACGGTAACCCGAGGCTTTCCGAATCCTTACCCTAATCCCGAAAGACTAGGAGCGATAGCGCAATGGCGATCCAAAAGCACAATACCCCGATGATCGATCAGCTGGAGACCGGTCCCTGGCCGAGTTTCATTACTGGTATCAAGCGGCTCCGCGACGAGCACCCCGATCCCCGCATCAATGAAACCATCAATGACATGCTGGGTCAGTTGGAGCACTCCTACGAGACCCGCAAGGGCTATTGGAAGGGTGGCACCGTCTCCGTCTTCGGCTATGGCGGCGGCATCATTCCGCGCTTCTCCGAGGTCGCCAAGGCGTTCCCCAAGTCCAAAGAGTTCCACACCGTTCGCGTGCAGCCGCCGGCCGGCAACCACTACAGCACCGGCATGCTGCGCCAGCTGGGCGACACCTGGGAGAAGCACGGCTCCGGCCTGGTGACCTTCCATGGTCAGACCGGCAACATCATGTTCATCGGCGTCGATAGCGAGTCCACTCAGCACTTCTTTGACGAGATCAACGACTACGGTTGGGACCTCGGCGGCGCCGGCCCCTGCGTGCGCACCGCCATGTCCTGCGTCGGCGCTGCGCGCTGCGAGATGTCCTGCACCAATGAGCTCAAGGCCCACCGGCTGTTGGTGAACAACTTCACCGACGACGTGCATCGCCCCGCCCTGCCGTACAAATTCAAGTTCAAGGTCTCGGGCTGCGGCAACGATTGCCAGAACGCCATCGAGCGTGCGGACTTCGCCGTGCTCGGTACCTGGCGCGATGACATGAAGGTCGATCAGCAAGAGGTCAAGGCCTACGTCGCCGACAAGGGTCGCCAGTACTACATCGACAACGTCATCACCCGCTGCCCGACCCAGGCCCTGGCGCTGAATGACGACGACACCCTCGCTGTCAACAATCGCAACTGCGTGCGCTGCATGCACTGCCTGAATGTCATGCCCAAGGCCCTGCACCCCGGCGACGACAAGGGCGTCACCATCCTCATCGGCGGTAAGCGCACCCTGAAGATCGGCGACCTGATGGGCACGGTCCTGGTCCCCTTCAAGAAGCTCGAGACCGAAGAAGATTACGAAGAGATCGTTGAGCTGGCCGGCAACATCATCGACTTCTGGGCCGAGAACGGCCTCGAGCACGAGCGTTGCGGCGAGATGATCGAGCGCATTGGTCTGGCGAACTTCCTCGAAGGGTTGGAGATCGACCCCGAGCCGAACATGCTGAGTCACCCGCGTCAGAGCTCCTACATCCGCATGGATGGGTGGGACGAGGCGGCGGAGGCTTGGTTCGAGCGCCAGGCAGAAGCCGGCAAGTAGATTGCCTGAGACGTGCGGCCCGGTGGGCCGTGCGTCCGCCCCGACTAACCTGATTGACGATCAACTTTGGAGTAAACGCAATGGCAGCAGCAGATATGCGTGAGCCAATCGAATCCGGGTGCCCCGATCCGTGGCAGTACATGCACCCCACGATGCGCAAGAACTTCGGCCAGTGGAAGTATCACGAGCATCCGCGTCCGGGTGTGCTACGCCACGTCGCCTACAGCGGCGACGAGATTTGGACCGTCAAGGTCGGTACCCAGCGTATTCTCGACGTCTTCACCCTGCGTAAGCTGTGCGATATTGGCGATCAGTTCGCCGATGGCTTCGTCCACTTTACCCTGCGCTCCAACCTGGAGTACCTGGTCAATGACGCGGCCAAGGTCGAGCCCCTGATCAAGGCAGTCGAAGACGCCGGCTTCATCGTCGGCGGTACCCAGAACTCCGTGGCGATGATCTCTCACACCCAGGGCTGGCTGCACTGCGACATCCCCGGCACCGACGCCTCCGGCGTGGTGAAGTCCATGATGGATGAGCTCATCGACGAGTTTAAATCCGCGAATATGCCGAACCGCGTGCATATCACCACCTCCTGCTGCCAGATCAATTGCGGCGGCCAGGGTGATATCGCCATCAACATCCAGCACACCAAGCCGCCGAAGATCAACCACGATCTGGTCGCCAACGTCTGCGAGCGCCCCACCGTGGTTGCCCGTTGCCCGGTCGCCGCGATTCGCCCCGCGATCGTCAATGGCCGGCCCTCACTCGAGGTCGATGAGCGCAAGTGCATCTGCTGCGGTGCCTGCTTCCCGCCTTGCCCGCCCATGCAGATCAATGACGCCGAGCACTCCAAGCTGGCCATCTGGGTTGGTGGTAACCACTCCAACGCTCGTGGCAAGCCGACCTTCCAGAAGCTGGTCGCCGCCGGTATCCCCAACAATCCGCCGCGTTGGCCCGAGGCGACCGCGATCGTCAAGCGCATCCTCAAGGCCTACAAGGAAGGCGCCCGCGATTGGGAACGTGTCAACGAGTGGATCGAGCGCATCGGCTGGCCCCGCTTCTTCGAAGAGGTGGAGCTGCCGTTCACCAAGTACCACATCGACACCTGGCGTGGTGCCCGTGCGAGCTTCAACTCGTCGAACTACATCCGCTTCTAACGGCGGCTGGACCTAGCTGAATCCTATCGAGGTTGCTATGAAGTTCGCTATCCAGATCAATGAGGGGCCTTACCAGCACCAGGCATCCGACTCGGCGTACATGTTCGCCAAGGCGGCCCTGGAGAAGGGTCACGAGGTCAATCGCGTCTTTTTCTATCATGACGGGGTCTACAACGCGTCCCGCCTGACGACGCCGCCGCAGGACGACCGGCATATCGTGAATCGCTGGGCGGAACTGGGCGAGAAGTACGACCTGGATATGGTCGTCTGCGTGGCCGCAGCCCAACGCCGTGGCCTCGTGGACGATGGTGAGGCCAAGCGCAACGGCAAGGACGCCACCAATCTCCATCCCAAGTTCCGGATCTCCGGGCTCGGGCAATTGGTTGAGGCGGCCGTCCAAGCCGATCGTCTCATGGTCTTCGGCGACTAGGGGGGCAGTGTCATGTCAGAAGTCGTGAAAAAGTTCATGTATCTGAACCGCAAGGCCCCCTACGGCACCATCTATGCGTGGGAGGCCCTCGAAGTGGTGCTGATCGGCGCCGCATTCGACCAGGAAGTGAGTGTGATGTTCCTGGATGACGGGGTCTATCAATTGGCCAAGGGCCAGAATACGGCAGGGATCGGGATGAAGAATTTCTCCCCGACCTACCGCACCCTGGGCGACTACGAGGTCAAGTACATCTATGTAGATCGCGAGTCTCTCGAGTCCCGTGGCCTCACCGCTGAGGATCTCGTTGCGGTGGCCTGGGAGGACATGGATACCGGCGAGGAAAGGGAGAATATCGTCGAGGTGGTGGACGCCGGGCGTGTCACCGAAGTTATGGAAGCCTCCGACGTCATCTTCAGCTTCTAGGGAGCGGTCGAATGAGTATTCTGCACACCGTCAACAAAACGCCGTTCGAGCGCAATTCGCTCGATTCTTGCCTGAAGTATGCCGCGCCGGGCGGTTCCGTGCTCCTCATCGAGGACGGGATTTATGCGGCAGTCAAGGGAACGAGCATCGAAGCCAAGGTCGCCGCCGCGCAGGGCTCGCTGAAGCTCTACGTTCTCGGTCCTGACCTCAACGCCCGCGGGTTCGCCGACGATCGCGTGATCCCGGGTATCAATGTCGTGGACTATGCCGGTTTCGTCGACCTTGCCGCCGAGTGCGATAAGGTTCAGGCCTGGCTCTAGTCATCCATTCTGCTATCGCGAGGAGATCCATCATGGGTATCGAAGTCAACGGTAAGGTCTACGAGACCGACGAAGAGGGCTATCTCACCAACATCACCGAGTGGGAGCCTGGGGTTGCCGAGATCATGTCCAAGGAGGACGACCTGCAATTGACCGACGAGCATTGGGACATCATCAACTTCCTGCGTGAGTACTACGAGGAATACCAGATCGCCCCGGCCGTGCGCGTCCTGACCAAGGCTGTCGGCAAGAAGCTCGGCAAGGACAAGGGCAACAGCAAGTACCTCTATGGCCTGTTCCCCTATGGCCCAGGCAAGCAGGCTTGCCGTTACGCTGGGCTGCCGAAGCCGACCGGCTGCGTCTAAGCATCCAGCTGCTTCGTCAGAGAGTCGGCCGGGCATTCCATCGATCGCCAGTCGAATCTCAGCGCCGGGCGGCCGCGCCCCGTTGATGCCTTGTGCGTCGCTGGGGTGGTTAGCCGCGACAGAGCGTGCGAATCCGGGGGGTGCAATATCCCCTCGGGCCTTCATGGGTCCACTGAGGTAGCGGGAACATGTCGTTTCTGACGGGTGTATACGCCTTTCTGTTTTATTTCGCCGCGGTCGTCTTCCTGACAGGCCTTGTCGGAAAGGTCGTGCAGTACGCGCGTACGCCGGCACCGCTCAAAATCCCGACGACGCCCGCACCCACAACCACCGGCGGTGTGGTGCTCCGTCTCGCCCGCGAGGTCGTGTTCTTTGAGAGCCTGTTCCGCGGCAATAAGTGGACCTGGATCTTCGGCTGGGTATTCCACTTCGGCCTCTTCCTGGTGACCCTCCGTCACCTGCGCTACTTCATCGACCCAGTTTGGGTGCCGATTCAACTCATTCAACCCTTTGGCATGTATGGCGGCATCGCCATGGTGTTGGGGCTGGGAGGGCTCTGGGCGCGGCGCTTCTTGGTGGATCGCGTACGCTATATCACCGGCCCATCCGACCACCTGATCCTCGGGCTCTTGGTCCTGATTGGGTGTAGCGGCCTCTTGATGTCATTCGTGGTCCACACGGACATCGTGTCGGTCAAAGAATTTTTCCGCGGGCTGATGGCGTTCGACATCCGTCCGTTGCCAGCCGATCCTCTGCTGCTTGTGCACCTGTTCCTGGTCGCGGCGCTGATGATCATCTTCCCATACAGCAAGCTGCTGCATGCCCCAGGGTTGTTCTTCAGCCCGACGCGCAACCAAGTCGATAACCCCCGGGAGAAGCGGCACATTGCCCCCTGGGCTGAGCGGCTTGAGCAGTAATGGGCCGCCGCAGGTCCTGGCATTGCAGCATTCGCTGAAGAGGTTCGATCATGGCAAAGGCTAATTTCACGGTACCGGAGTTGCAGCAGTACCTGGAAGTCCCGGCAGTTAAGCCGGGCACCATGGCGCACAGCAGCCCCTACGTTGCCAAGCCCGAATTCCAAGAGCCCTTGGGATTCCCCGGGGAACTGTCCGACGATTGGCAGGCCCGTGCCTTGGACAAGATGGGGGAATTGCTGGGTAAGTACCGCTCGCTGCGGGTCTACCTGGATTCCTGCGTCAAGTGCGGCTCCTGCACCGATAAGTGTCATTACTTCCTTGGGACCAGCGATCCTAAGAACATGCCCGTCGCGCGTCAGGATCTGATGCGCAAGGTCTATCGCCGCTACTTCACGCTTGCCGGGAAGTTTTTCCCGAAATTGGTGGGGGCTGAGGACTTTACCAGGGAGGTCCTGGACGACTGGTATAGCTATTTCCACCAGTGCTCACAGTGTCGGCGCTGCTCGGTCTTCTGCCCCTACGGTATCGATACCGCCGAGATCTCCATGGCGGCTCGCGAGATCATGGCCAGCATCGGGATGGGCCAGAAGTACTGTAACGAGATCATCGCCAAGGTCTACAAGATCGGAAATAACCTCGGTCTTCCCGGGCCTGCGTTGGCAGACACCCTGGAGGGTCTCGAAGAGGACGTTTACGACGAGACGGGCGTAAAGGTCCGGTATCCGATGGATAAGAAGGGCGCTGACATTCTGTTGGTCACACCGTCCGCGGACTTCTTCGCCGAACCTCATGTGGATGGCCTGATCGGCTACGGCAAGGTCTTCCATGAGGCAGGGGTGTCATGGACCGTGAGTTCCCATGCCTCCGAGGCTGCCAACTTCGGCATGTTCATCGGCTCGTACGAAAACATGCGGCGGGTGTCCATGCGGATCCGCGAGGCCGCAATTGACCTCGGCGTGAAGCGCATCATCTTCGGCGAGTGCGGTCATGCCTGGCGCGTCGCCTATAGCTTCCTGAACACCTTGGCGGGTCCCTGGGACTTCCTGGACCCACGCTATCCAGTGCCGCAGCACATCCTTGAATTCACCTACGGGCTGATTCAGGAAGGCAAGCTGACCTTCGACAAGTCCCAGAACGACGACAAGGTCCTGACCTTCCATGACTCGTGCAATGTTGCGCGGGCCTCGCGCATGGGCGACAAGCCGGGCGGGCAGTTCGAAATCCCGCGGGCGGTCATTCGGGCGGTGTGCAACAACTACTACGACATGGACGAAGATACCATCCGGGACCGTACCTTCTGCTGCGGTGGTGGTGGTGGCCTGTTGACGGACGACCTGATGGAACTTCGGGTCAAGGGGGCCAAACCGCGTGTCGAGGCCCTGAACAACGTGATGGCCGAAAAAGGCGTCACGCACATGGCTGCTATCTGCGCCATTTGCAAGAGCCAGTTCACCAAGGTCCTGCCCTTTTACGGCATGGACATGGACCAGATCGTCAGCGTGCACCAATTGGTGTCCAACGCGATCGTCCTCACCCCTGGGGATGACGACGACGAGGCGGACGACGACGATTGAGACCGTATTGCGCCGACCGGCGGGCCTGAGTCCGGTCGGCAGTCAATTTCAAACACCACATCGAGCGATTTACTGGTAAGGAGAGTGACCCATGGCGACTCCCAATGAACCAATCGACACCAAGCTGTCTTGGCGGCGTTACGAGGAAGGCGATGACCAGTGGAAGGCCCTGACGGAGCTGATCTTCGTTCAGGACACCACTTACAAATGTCCGACCTATGTCCACAAGACCCCACCCTGTCAGGGGAGCTGCCCCTCGGGCGAAGATATCCGTGGCTGGCTCGCCATCGTGCGCCAGCAGGAATTGCCGCCGGCCGGCACTGATTGGCAGGAGTATGCCTTCCGTCGCTCCACGGACGCGAATCCCTTCCCGTCCATGATGGGTCGGGTGTGCCCCGCACCTTGCCAAGACGGTTGTAATCGCAACGAGGTCGAAGACTTCGTCGGGATCAACGCCGTAGAGCAGTTCATCGGCGACACGGCGATTGCCAATGGTTATGGCTTCGTCCCCGGCGCTGACACGGGCAAGCGCATCGCTATCGTCGGCGGGGGCCCGGCGGGTTTGGCCGCGGCCTATCAGTTGCGCCGCAAGGGGCATGCCTGCACAGTCTTCGAGGCCAACAGCGGGCTCGGCGGGATGTTCAAGTTCGGCATCCCCGGCTATCGCGTGCCGCGCGACAAGCTCGACTCAGAGATCCAGCGCATCATCGACATGGGTGTCGAGGTCAAACTGAATACCAGGGTCGGCAAGGACGTCACCGTCGAGTCCCTGGAGCAGGATTACGATGCAATCCTGTGGGGGATTGGCTGCCAGAGCGGTCGCGGCCTGCCGGTCCCCGGTTGGGAGGGAACCCCCAACTGCGTCTCCGGCGTCGCCTTCCTGAAGGCCTTCAACGAGGGCCGCATGAAGGTCACCACGGACAAGGTGGTCTGCGTGGGTGGTGGCGATACCTCCATCGACGTGGTCTCCGTCTCCCGTCGCTTGGGTCACATCAAGCACGCCAGACCCACCGACCTGCCGGAGACCGTCGTGCACGACGGCTATGTCGCTCATGACTCGGCGGCAGCCGCAGCCGCTAAGGGTGCAGACGTTACCCTGACGTCCCTGTTCACCCGCGAAAAGATGACCGCGGCCGAGCACGAGGTGAACGACGCCCTTTTCGAAGGTGTGACCGTCCTCGATGGCGTCATGCCCACCGAGGTCATCAAGGGCGCCGACGGGCGTGCCACTGGGCTCAAGGTCGTGGATTGCCAGATGGTCGACGGGCGCCCGACCGCCGTCGAGGGCACCGAACGGGTCCTGCCTGCTGACCTTATCGTCTCCGCTATCGGCCAGGGCGGCGACATGACCGGCTTCGAGTCCCTGGACAATGGTCGCGGTCTGATGAACGCCGACAAGTTCTATCAGGTTCCGGATCGGCCAGGGCACTTCGTCGCCGGCGACATCATTCGCCCACACCTGTTGACCACGGCCATTGGTCAGGCATCCGTCGCCGCGGATTCCATCGACGAGTATGTGCGGCAGGCCGAGCACAAACGTCGCCCGAAGGTCGATGTGCACCACTTCAGTTTGTTCGGCAAGATGCAGGAAGCCAATCTGGCGCCGGAGCCGTTCGACGCCAAGGCAGGTGACCAGCGCGGGACCGACGGCAGCAACTGGGCCATCCACAACTTCGAGGATCGCTCCGCCGCAGAGGTTATTCCCCACGACGAGCTTTTCCTGGGGCACTTCAAGTACGAGGCGCGCATCCTGCGTAAAGAGGAGGTACCGAGTGCCGAGGAGGTCCTGGGTCACTTCAAGGAGCGTGTCATTGGGCTCAGCGAGGCGGAGGCCATCGGCGAGTCCAAGCGCTGCATGAGCTGCGGCATGTGCTTCGAGTGCGACAACTGCGTCATCTACTGCCCGCAGACCGCGGTCTATCGGGTGGACAAGGCGTCCCGGACCACCGGTCGCTATGTGGCCACGGACTATGACAAGTGCATCGGATGTCACATCTGTGCCGATGTCTGCCCGACGGGCTACATCAAGATGGGGATGGGCGAGTAGTCGCACGACTAATCACCCGATTGATCAACTGGAGAAGCCGATGGCAAATGCCGTTGTAAGAGGCTTGCTCGCGGTCGCCGGCCTGGTTTGGACGCTTGGCGTCCAGCCGGCCGCGGCAGGCGAGGACTTCGTTATCCCGGGGTCGAAGGCCGCGGGCTTGGCGAATTGTGTCGCGGAGACGGAGTTCATGCGTCGCAACCATATGGAGCTCATCAAGCATGAGCGGCATGTCGTGGTGCACGAAGGCATCCGCGACAGCAAGGACTCGCTGGCCGGTTGCATCGCTTGCCATGTAGCGCCCGGGCCGGACGGTGAGCTGGTGTCGGTCTATGCCCACGGGCAGTTCTGCAAGAGCTGTCATGAATATACGGCGGTCGATGTCAACTGCTTTGGGTGTCATGCCACGGTACCCACCGCAGTCTCCAGCGGTGGAATCGCCGTGGTCCCTGCCCAAGATGCAGCGGTACAGGGCGCAGCGGTGAGAGGCAACACGCCATGACCCAAGAACACGACAAGATCGACGCAGGACGCCGGAGCTTCATCGGTGCCGCAGCGGGTCTGACGGCGGCGACAGTGGCGCCTGGAGTAGTGCTCCACACCGTATCGGCAGCCCCGCGCTCCGAGGCCGTGACCGACGCCGTCCGTTGGGGCATGCTCATCGATACGGCCCGCTGTGCGGAGGGCTGCACCGAATGTGTGAGTGCCTGTGATCGCGAGAATGGACTCAATCTTCAGGCCAAGCCAGAGGGCCAGTCCGAAGAAATGTGGGACTTGCAGCGAGCGGTGTGGATTCGCAAGGTCAAGGTGCAGGACAACCTGACCGGTCGGGTCACCAATCTGCCCATGCTGTGCCAGCACTGCGAGCACCCGCCCTGTGTGGACGTTTGCCCCACCGGGGCCTCGTTCAAACGCGCAGACGGTATCGTGATGGTGGATCGCCATACCTGTATCGGCTGCCGTTACTGCATGATGGCCTGTCCATACAAGGCCCGCTCCTTTATCCATGCGGACGTTGCCGAAAAGCTGACTGCGGCCCCAAGGGGTAAGGGGTGCGTGGAGAGCTGCAATCTGTGCGTTCACCGGCTGGACAATGGCGATGCCTCCACGGCTTGTGCCGATGCCTGTGCCGCAGCGGGGCACAACGCCATCGTGTTCGGGGATCTCAAGGATCCGAATAGCCCGGTCAGCAAGGCCTTGGCAAGCGTGGCGAGTCGCCAGATCCGCGAGGATCTTGAACTCAACACTGGCGTCCGTTACTCCAGCATCTGAGCCGCAGCGGGAGACCTAGCATGAAGAGAATCGTTTACCGCGAGTGGCGCCTCGAACCCCAGCGCTATTGGGCATTGTTGGCCATCCTCGGCGCAGTGGCCGCGGTCGCTGGCCTTGCCGCCTTGTACATGGAGCACAATGGCCACTGGGTCACCGGGATGACCAATCAGGTGGTGTGGGGTACCCCGCACATCTTCGCCATCTTTCTGATCGTGGCGGCCTCCGGGGCCCTGAACGTTGCGTCCATAGGGACGGTCTTCGGGCGAACGGCCTACAAACCGCTTGGTCGTCTGTCGGGGCTATTGGCCTTGGCCTTGTTGATCGGGGGTTTGCTGGTCCTGGTGCTCGATTTGGGGCGGCCTGATCGCCTTCTGGTGGCCGCGACCACCTATAACTTCAAGTCGATCTTCGCCTGGAACATCTTTCTCTACAGCGGCTTTATTGCCATCGTCGTCGCGTATCTCTGGACCCTGGCCGACCGGAAGGGCAATGCCTACAACAAGCCGGTTGGATACGCGGCCTTCGTCTGGCGGCTCCTGCTTACCATGGGTACGGGCTCCATCTTCGGGTTCATTGTCGCCCGTCAGGCCTATGATACGGCCATATTGCCGCCGATGTTCATCATCATGTCGTTTGCATATGGGCTTGCCTTCTTCATCCTGGTGCTGATGTTTGTTTATGACCAGGACAAGCGGCCCCTCGGCGATGTGATGTTGTTCAAACTCAAGAATCTGCTTGGGGTCTTTGTCGCGGCGGTGTTTTTCATGACCCTGATGTACCACCTGACGAAGCTTTACGGGACCAAGAACCTCGGCGTCGAGTCATTCATCCTGGTCGAGGGTGGCATCTATACGGCCATGTTCTGGGTCGGTTGGGTGCTGGTCGGTTGTCTGGTGCCGCTAGGGATTGTCTATCATCCGGTGCTCGGTAAGGACCGCAACTGGATTGCCGCCGCCTGCGCGATGGTGATCCTGGGCGGATTTGCCACCCTGTATGTCATCGTCATCGGTGGTCAGGCCTATCCGCTGCAAATGTTCCCGGGTTCGACGATCCTGGAGTCGGGGTTCGCTGATGGCGTCAATGGCGCGGCCGCTTGGTATAGCCCCTCCATTCCGGAAATCCTCCTCGGGGTCGGTGGCATCGCGGTCGCCCTGTTCATCACGGCGGTCGGTGTGCGTGTGCTGCAGTTCCTGCCCGAATCCCTGGCGGACGCAGTCGTGGATCCTCACCTTGCCGCGAAGGAGTAGTTCTCGCAGTCGCTCCCAGGCGGGCTAGGGGTTCTGTATTCGGGACCGGCGTCCACGGCGCCGGTCCCATCCGTCTATCCGGGTAGCCGAGGGGCCCCTCTCCATGCCCCATCTGTATATCTCGGCCGCACATAAGACTTCCGGCAAGACGACCATATCCATTGGCCTGTGTCGGGAGCTGCGCCGCCGCGGCCTCAGTGTTCAGCCCTTCAAAAAGGGGCCGGACTACATCGATCCCCTCTGGCTCACTCAGGCGGCAGGCAAGTCCTGTCTCAACCTCGATTTTCATACCGCTGCCCTAGACGAGATCCGCGGTGCCTTTGCCGCCGAGATGCTCGGTGCCGATGTCGGTATCATTGAGGGCAATGTCGGGCTGTTCGATGCCGTGGACCTATACGGTAGCAACAGCAACGCCGAGATGGCCAAGGGGCTCAAGGCGCCGGTCGTTCTGGTGATCGATGCGGAGGGGATGACCAGGGGCGTCGCCCCGTTGTTGTTGGGGTATCGTGCCTTCGATCCGGCGCTTAGCATCGCCGGTGTGATTCTCAATCGGGTCGGAGGCGCCCGGCACGAGGCCAACCTGCGTCGCGTGGTCGAGCACTATACGGATCTGCCAGTGTTGGGACTCGTGCGGCGGAACTCCGATATCGAGATCGCGCAGCGACACATCGGTCTGATTCCCAGCAACGAGGATGGTGAGGCCGAGCAGCATATCGAGCGCATCCGTTCCCAGGTGGCCGAGCAGACGGACGTTGATCGGATATTCGCAATCGCGTCTGCGGTGCCTGCGGTTGCTGCACCAAGGCCGTCGGTCGGTCTTCCAATAAGCGATCTGCCGCAGGTGCGGATCGGAGTCGCACGGGACGAGGCATTCGGTTTCTATTACCCGGATGACCTGCGTGCCATGGTCGGCGACGGTGCAGAACTGGTCTACTTCAGCCCCTGCAGGGATGCGGAGCTGCCGGCCGTGGATGGGCTCTTCATTGGCGGCGGCTTTCCGGAATACCGCATGCGGGAATTGGAGGCCAATGTCGCGATGCGGGCCTCGATTGCCGATTTCATCGGATCTGGTGGGCCTGCTTACGCCGAGTGCGGGGGGCTGATGTATCTGGCGAGGCAGCTCCGCTGGGGTGACAAAACCTGCGCCATGTGCGGGGTCCTGGATACCGATGTGGCCATGTACCCCAGGCCCCAGGGGCGCGGCTACGTGACCCTGAGAGAGACCGATGCGTTTCCCTGGCCCCGCGCCGGAGCGGTCGTCGGGGACCTCAATGGGCACGAGTTCCACCACTCGGCCGTTGTGACGCCTAACCCCGATTGGGTCTATGGCTATCGGGTCCTGCGCGGCGCCGGCATCGACGGTAAACACGATGGCGTCGTGCACAAGCATCTATTGGCGAGCTATGCCCACCTGCGCAGCGTGGGTGGTGCCCGCTGGGCGAATCGCTTCGTTGCCCATGTGCGCGTGTGCAGCCAGAGTTGAGAGGCGCCCTTGCCAAGATTGGGCTGAGGGGCCAGGGTTGGTAATGACAGCATTTTAGGAGGGCGATATAGGCATGTTTACAGTGACACCGGCCGCGGCCAAACAGGTGATGAAGGCGGCCCCGCAGGGCGGGGCAGAGGGGCTCTCTCTGCGCTTGGCGGCCCATCAGGCCGCGGACGGCGCCATCAGCTATCGCATGGGGTTCGACGAGGCGACCGAGGATGACATTCGCCAACGCTGCGAGGGCGTGGACGTGGTGATGGCCCCGGAGTATGTCCCCCTCTTGGATCAAGCGACGCTGGACTTCGTCGAGATCGAGCCTGGACAGCTCAACTTCATCTTCCTCAATCCCAAGGATCCCAACTATGTCCCGCCGGTTGAGGGTGCCTAGTACAGCGGGTGAGTTGAACCGTGGAACTCTCCAGCGAAGACAGCTTTCGACTGAACGTGTTGCTCGCCAACAAGCCCCAGGCGATTCGCATCGATGAATCGCGCCTGATGGTTTATGGCCTGTCCGAGCGGGGCGAGGCCAAGATTCAGCTCAATCCCACTGGGCGCCCTGAGCCTTACCTGCGGTTGGTTAGAGAACTGATCTCAGGACACGTCCTCGGCTCTCCCGGGGGCTACCCTGTCTACCTGCGCCGGTGGACCCGCATGGGCCAGATGCGCGATGAGAGCCTGGAGCAACTCCTGTTGCTCGGGGAGCCCGAGGCAGTGGTCGCTGCGGTCCACGCTCCGGGTCTTAGCGAGGAGCTGGCGCGGCGCGCCTGGTGGGCCATGGAGGATGCGCACAACGCGCGCTGCCTGCTCGCCAATCAGGCGGTTCGTGATGGTTCCTTGGGCTCGGTGTTGGCCGACTATCTGGTGGAATATCTGCCCTTCGAGGCCGAGCCCGAGCAGGCCATGGAGTCGGTCCGTCTTGTCTTGCAGCCGGGGCTCCTAGAGCCCCAGCGCCGTGCCGACCTATGGCGGCGCTCGGCGCGCAAGCCTGCACACCTGTTGGGGTTCCTACACGCCTTGCCGGACGCCCTGCCGGACGAGGTTCCCGAGCGTCGTGACGCCGAGTCTGTCCGGCTGGGCCTGGCATCCTCTGCTCGCGACCGACGATCCTTGCGCCGCGCTCCTCCTGCGTGTCCTGTCCGGCCCGGGTCAGACCTTCCTCAAGACACTCAGGGTGTTCCTTGCCAAGCCGCCGAACCAGGAGCTGATTGGCAGCGTGTTCCGGTTGCTGCGCGACTACTTCGGGCCCTTGCGCCCCGAAGGTGACCCGGGCCTGGCCCTGGATGCCTTGCTGGCGGATGCCCAGGCCTTTGTGACCGCAGGGGCAGTCAGCTCGACCCCACAGCCTTGCTTGAGCCTGATCCCAGGGCTTGCCGATGACCTCGCAGCTATGCGGATACTCTCAGGTGTCGGGTACGAAACCGTTCGCGCCTACCTCATTGACTCCACGGCCTCGGGCAGCCTCATGCGACGCAAGCTTGCACCCGTCCTGGATGTCATGCAGGGACAGATCGACATCTTGCGGGGGTCGTCCTAGCCTGCCCCGCAGGCGGGTTTATCGTGCGATAGGTTGAACGAATTTATGAGTGCGCTCTGAGGGACGCACGATTCGACCCCTGATCCGGGGTTGTTCGACGTATACGGGCCCCATGATCTGGGGCCGAAACAGATTCAGCGAGGTGGCAGCCATGGCAGAAACAGACAAGACCGAGAGCGCGGTGCAGATCCTGCGGCGCCGGTTGGAGCGTATGGGCCAGGAATTGCAGGCGGTCTCCGGCGAGATCTGGCAGGACATCGACCACAACGATCCGGTCGAGTTAGACAAGGGGGTCGCCTACAAGCAGCGCTTCAACCAGCGCCGCGGGCCCCTGGAGGCCGCGGCAGCCGAGATGCTCGCCTTGTTGCGGGACTACCCGCTGGATGGGCCGAGCCCGGGCGAGGCGGTAGTTGTACCCAGGATGACCAGTGTCCCCGCGACTGCGGCGGTCGGGGCTGCTCAGCCCGCGACCCCGTCCAACAGCCAGTCGGGGACGGCCCGCGACGCCCTGGCGCCGGCCCTGGTCGGCGACCTGGATCAGAAGGTCCCCTTCGGCTTCGTCTTGGGTGGCCAGACCTATACCAGCGCGTCCGCCTGGCCGCTCTTTTACGAGGCGCTGCTGGAAGAGCTCTACACGCGCGCCCCCGAGAAGCTCTCGCGCCTGGCCGACGATGGGACTGGCTTTCGACGTGGTGGCAAGCCGCTGTTCGCCCGGCTGCCGGATCGTCTGACTGATCCGTTGCCCGTGGCCGAGGCCCTGTTCGCGGAGGCCGATCTGGCGCCGGAGGAGTTGATCGAGGTCATCAAGGGCCTGTTGGGGGAGATCGGTTACCCGCTGGACTCCTTCAAGATCCTGCTCAAAGAGAAGAATCGCGGCACGGTGGAGACCCTGTCTATCGCCGCTTGAGCAGGCGGGGCATCGGTTATCCGGCAAGGTCAGGGGCGGCTGGTGGATCGCCGCCGCCACCAAGATGGTCGTCGCCCAAGAAGATCCGTAGGCTGGGTTGAGCGCAGCGAAACCCAGCAATCAGGGGCTTAGGTGCCTGCCAACGATGGGTTTCGCTGCGCTCTACCCATCGGGACTACTTGCCCAGCCTCGTTGTCCGATGGCGACAGACCATGCGGAAATCGCCTAAGGATGGATTCCGAAACAACCGAGGCAGGGGAGCTGTAGGGTGGACAAGCGCAGCGCAGTCCACCGGCGGCGTCGGTGGATTTCGCTGCGCTCATCCGCCCTACGGGATGTTCAAGTTGCTTCTGAACAGTCCCTCTAAGCCCTGCGTCCTCACCGGATGATGTCCGTCACTTGCCATTCCTTCCCCTCCAGCTTCATCCGAATATGGGTGGCCCCGGCTCCCAGGTCGCCGATGCGGACCAGAAAGGTGTCGTAGGACTCGAAGAAGGCGAAGGTCACTCCTGCCAACAGGTAGGGCGGTCGTTGTTTGGTCGCCTCGGCCGCCGCCTCGCGCAGGGTATCGCGCACCCAATCCAGGGTGATCACCTGGGTCAGGGCCGAGTCGCCCATGCGTTGCAGATTCTGTTGCAGCCAGCCCAGGACATCCCCGGGTTGGGCGGCCTGGGGCATGATGTCCAGCCCCTGGGAGAGGCGTTGCTTGTAGTTGGCCTGGATGGCTGGCAGGTCCACCAAGTCTTGCAGGGCCGCGACCTCCGGCTTGCCCAGGGCGTCGTCCAAGCGAAACACGCCGTAATAGGGCCAGATACCGAAGGCGATGAGCGCGAACAGGAGCAGATAACCGATATACCGCATCGTTTTTGCCTCGTTGATCAGTGATTGCGGGGGGCTGCGCCCAATCCCGCGGCCGATGTGCATTCTACCAGCCCGACCGCCTCGGGCAGTGGGGGCTATAATCCGCAGCATTGCCCCACTGGAGCCTCGCCGTGGAAAATCTGACTCAGACCCTTGCCCTGACCCTCGGTGCCGGCTGGGCGAGCGGCATCAACCTCTACGCGACCATCCTGGTCCTTGGCTTTCTCGGGGCCACCGGTCAGATGGATTTGCCCCACGGGTTGGAGGTGCTCTCTGATCCGCTGGTGATGTTCGCCGCCGGGGCCATGTACCTGGTGGAGTTCCTCGCCGACAAGGTGCCAGGATTCGACACCGTCTGGGACACCCTGCACACCTTCATCCGCATCCCGGCTGGGGCCATGTTGGCCGCCGGTGCCGTCGGCGATGTGGGTCCGGGTGCCGAAATGGCGGCGGCCCTGATGGGCGGCGGCCTGGCCGCAGCCACCCATGCCTTAAAGTCGGGGACCAGGGTCCTGATCAATACCTCGCCGGAGCCCTTCACCAACTGGACTGCCTCCATTGGCGAGGACATCGGCGTGGTCGCCGGGCTCTGGGCCGCTGTCATGCACCCGGCGGTCTTTCTCGTCGCGCTGGCCGTGTTCATGGTCCTACTGGTCTGGCTGCTGCCAAAGTTGTGGCGCGGCATCAAGCGGGTCTTCGGGGCCATCGGGCGTCTGTTCGGCGGCGGTAAGGGCGATGACCCAGGAGATACTCCAGGCAAGACCCCGGAGTTGCCGCCACCGCCCGGTGCGCAATCGCAGCTGCCGGCTGCCCAGCCGCCGACTCAGGCAGAAGATGGAGTGCATCCTCGGGGGCCAGGGGCGCCGCGGTCATGAGGGTCTATCTGGTCGGCGGAGCCGTGCGCGACCGCTTGCTCGGCCGCCCGGTGCGTGAGCGGGACTATGTGGTGGTGGGAGCGACCCCCACGGACCTACTCGCCCAGGGCTATGTCCAGGTAGGGAAGGACTTCCCTGTATTTCTGCATCCCGATACCAAGGCGGAATATGCACTGGCCCGCACCGAGCGCAAGACGGCGCCGGGTTATCGCGGCTTCGAGGTCCACGCCGACCCAGGGGTAACCCTGGACGAGGATCTTTTTCGTCGCGATCTGACCGTCAACGCCCTGGCCGAGGACGAGGAGGGGGTGCTCATCGACCCCTACGGTGGGCTCGCGGACCTCGAAGCGAGGGTCCTGCGCCACATCTCCCCGGCCTTTGCCGAGGACCCGGTGCGTATCCTGCGCCTGGCCCGGTTCGCCGCCCGTTATGCGGATCTTGGGTTCACCGTCGCCCCGGAGACACTCGACCTGATGCGAACGATGGTCGCGGCCGGCGAGGTGGATGCGCTGGTACCAGAGCGGGTTTGGGCCGAGCTGTCCAAGGCCCTGGGCGAGGCGACCCCATCGCGCTTCTTCGAGACCCTGCGGGCCTGCGGCGCCCTGGTGCGCCTGTTCCCCGAGGTGGATTGCCTGTGGGGGATACCCCAGCCCGCCAACTGGCACCCGGAGATCGACACCGGCGTCCACACCATGATGGTGGTGGACATGGCGGCGCGCCTGTCGCCGGCCCCTGAGGTGCGCTTCGCCGCCCTCACCCACGACCTCGGCAAGGGCACCACTCCCGCGGATATTCTACCGAGCCACCGTGGCCACGAGGGGCGCAGCGTCGCCCTGCT
The DNA here is from genome assembly GCA_963845265.1 of uncultured Gammaproteobacteria bacterium. Lineage (GTDB taxonomy): Bacteria > Pseudomonadota > Gammaproteobacteria > Chromatiales > Chromatiaceae > DYRB01. The sequence continues at coordinate 69,780 of CAWJRN010000003.1, forward strand.
GGACGCCCTATGCGAGCGGTTGCGCGCGCCGCGGCGCTTCCTGGATCTGGCTCGCATCGTCGCCCGTTATCACGGCCAGGTGCACAAGCTTGATGAGCTGCGTCCGGGGACCATTCTGGACTTGTTGGAGGGCTCGGATGCCTTCCGCCGCCCCGAGCGCTTCGACCAGATGCTGACGACCTGCGAGGCCGATTTCCGCGGTCGTGGGGGCTACCAGGAGCGCACCTATCCCCAGGGTGAGCGGTTGCGGCACATCTTCGCCGCCGTCGCAGGGGTGGACCTGAAGCCGGCGGTCGCCGCGGCGGCTCAGCCAAGCCAGGTGCCGTTGCGCATCCGCGAGGCACGCATCGCGGCGGTTCGCGCGGCCCTGGGGGCAGATGCCTGACGGGAGGGCGTCGCTGCCACGCAAGGGTTGACCGAGGCGCAACCATGTTCCTGCGCCATGCCGTCCTCGGTTCGCGAGCTAGTGAGGATTCAAGAACAACCGGTACATCTTCTTGGAACTACGAAACACGCGAAAAACGCGAAAAGGCGCAATATACACAGTAGCACTTGCTGTTTTTTCGCGACTTTCGTGTATTTCGTAGTTTCTTGTCGTCCGCCCGGTTGTTTCGGTTGTTTCTGAACCGATCCTTACCCCGCTCCGCAGCGGGAAAATGAGTCGCTAGCTGGGTTACCGGCCGCCGCCCATCCGGCCCTCCTCGCTCAACCGCCCGTAGACCTGGTCCAGCATCCAAGCCCGAAAGAAGTCCCCCAGTGCCTGGTCCTGGAACACCTTGTTGATGAAGTCCCCGTGTTTCTCGTGGCGGCTGACGAGTGCGTCGTCCAGGGCCTCAGCGAACGGGACCGAGAAGTTGCCCTTGTCGTTGACCTTGGCGGCCTGCTGAAGGGCCGCGTCGGCGGCGAGCTGGTCGGTGACGCCGTCCACCAGGTCCTGGGCATCGAAGTCGGTTCCGAAGCGCGTGTTGATGACCTCGATGATGGTGGAGAGCCTCTCCTTGGGCGCCTTGCCCTTGCCGGTACCGGTGTACTCGGGTCCGGGCAGCTCACCAACGCCTTGGGGCTTCAGCCCGAGGTCACCCTCCGACTCCAGCTTCAGCTTGAGGGAGGCGAGCACCACGTCGTCGCCCAGGTCCACCGGGCCGCCTGAGTCCGGCCGCGGGAGCTTGCGCAGCAACATCCGGCCGAAGGTGTAGAGCTTCTCCAGGTCCGGATCGGCGAAGGGCACGATCTGGCCGAGGAAGCCGTAGAGGTTCTTGAAGGCCGTGAGCTTGCCGCGGAACTCTTCTTGCCGCTGTTGCCCTGCCTCGTCGGCGTCGCTGGTCCTCAGGGCCTTGAAGCGGTCCACGGCGGGATCGAGCCAGGCGTTGAGCTTGGCATTGTCCGCCAGCTTCTGCTCGCCCTTGAGCTTGAAGAAGACGGCCGCGAAGCCGTCCACCTCCGAGGGGGTGTAGAGCTGGAACTGCGCCAGCTCGTGCTCCAGCTCGTAGAGGCGCTGGGGGTCCACCTCGTCGGCCGTGGTCGTGGTCTCGTAGTAATCCTGGAAGCTCGCCAGGATGGCCTCGCGCTCGTTGACGAAGTCGAGCACGAAGGCCTCCTCCTTGCCCGGGTAGGTCCGGTTCAATCGGGACAGGGTTTGCACCGCCTGGATGCCGTCCAGTCGCTTGTCCACGTACATGGCGCACAGGAGCGGCTGATCGAAGCCGGTCTGGTACTTGTTGGCGACGATGAGCACCTGGTACAGGTCGCTGGCGAACTTGTCCGGCAGCTCGGTCTCCTTGATGGGCTTCCCGTTGAGGTCAGGCGTTCATCCCCGGCTCGGTGTAGGTCAGGTTCGGCACATCCGGGTCCTGGACCTCCCCGGAGAAGGCCACCAGGCAGCGGATGTCTCCATAGCCCTTCTCCTTCAGGTAGGCGTCGAAGGCCTGCTTGTACCTGACCGCCATCAGCCGCGAGCCGGTGACCAGCATCGCCTTGGCGCGCCCCTTCAGCTTGTGCATCACGCAGGAGCGGAAGTGCTCGACGATGATCTCGGTCTTCTGGGCAATGTTGGTGGGGTGCAGGTTGACGAAGCGGGCCAGGGCCGACGCGGCCTTGCGCTTGTCCAGCTCAGGGTCCTCGGAGACGGCCTTGGCGAGCTGGAAGAAGCGCTTGTAGGTGGTGTAGCCCTTGAGCACGTCGAGGATGAAGCCCTCCTCGATGGCCTGGCGCATGGAGTAGAGATGAAAGGGCGCGGGCTTTCCGTCTGACCCTCTATGGCCGAACAGCTCCAGGGTCTTGTGCTTGGGCGTCGCCGTGAAGGCGAAGAAGCTCATGTTGGGCTGGGGCCCGCGAAACAGGGCGGCGCGCAGCGCAAGCTGATCCGGGGCCGAGAGGTCCTCGCCTTCCTCCTGGAGCTTGGCGGCGATGGAGCTGTCCGAGAGCAGCTCCTTGACGGTGACCGCCATCTCCCCGCTCTGGGACGAGTGGGCCTCATCGACGATCAGCGCGTAGCGGCGGTCGGGCAGGTGCTCGATCTTGTCCTGGATGAAGCCGAACTTGTGGATGGTGGAGATGATGATGGGCACGCCTGCGGCCAGGGCGTCGGCGAGCTGGGCGGAGTTGGTGTCGATCTTCTCCACCACGCCGGTCTTGTGCTCGAACTGGTAGATGGTCTCCTGCAACTGCTGATCCAGGACCTTGCGGTCGGTCAGCACCACCACTGCGTCGTAGACCTTGCGGTCCTGCGCATCGTGCAGAGAGGCCAGCCGGTGCGCGAGCCAGGCGATGGAGTTGGACTTGCCCGATCCGGCCGAATGCTGCACCAGGTAGTTGGTGCCCGCACCCTGCTCCCGCGCGGCGGCTACCAGGAGGCGCACGCAGTCCATCTGGTGGTAGCGGGGAAAGATCATGGTCTCAGTGGTGGTGACCTTGCCGCTGTTGGGGTCCGTGCGCTGCTCCGTCTGCAGATGGACGAAGCGCCCTACCAGATCGAGCAGACTGTCGCGCTGCCAGACGGCCTCCCACAGGTAGCTGGTGCGGTGCCTACCCTCCACGGCCGGGTTTCCGGCGCCCTGCTCGAAGCCCCGGTTGAAGGGCAGGAAGCGGGTGGAGAGCCCGCGCAGCCGGGTGGTCATCCAGACCTCGTCGGTGTCCAGGGCGAAATGGACCAGGGCGCGGGTCTTGAAGCGGAAGATCGGGGCGTTCGGGTCCCGGTCCTCCTTGTACTGTTGCCGGGCATGGCCCGCCTTCTGGCCGGTGATCGGGTTCTTCAGCTCGGCGGAGGCGATGGGCAGACCGTTGAGGAAGATCGCCAGGTCCAGCTCATTGTCGTTCTTGGGGTCATAGCGGAGCTGGCGCACCACCCGCAGGCGGTTCTGCTGGTAGAGATCCCAGACTGCGGGGTTGAGGTTATGGCCGGGGGCGAAGTAGGCGAGCCGGATCTCCTGGCCGTGGAACTTGAAGCCCTGGCGCAGCACCGACAGCGCCCCGCGCTGATCCATGACCTTGCACAGGGCATCGAGGAAGATGCCCTCCAGCGCCGCCCCGTGGATCGCCTGGAGCTTGGCCCAGGGCTTGGGCTGGGTGGCCTGGACGAAGGCGATGACATCGGACGGGATCAGGGCGCGTTGGACGTCGTAGCCCGCATGGACGGCCAAGGCCTCGTCGGGATCGAAGCTCGTCCGGCCCCGAGGCTCATAGCCACCGTGGAGCACCAGGTGCTCCACGATGAGCTTTTCGAAGGCGTCTTCGGTGTGGATCTTCATGCCGGCGTCAGCCCCCGAACTCCCGATCAAGGCCATTCAATGCCTCCTGGGTCTGCTCGGCATTGCAAAAGCCCTCGCGGTCCATGCCCTGGGTGTAGTCGGCGATCCGCTCGACGGCCTGGAGCATGTGCCCCAGATAGTCGCGCAGGCGCGGATCGGACAGGCGCGTCATACCGGCTTTGCGTCCCGCAGGATCGCGGCCCGAAACCCCTCGGGCAGCGCCCCCGGGGTGAGTACGTCCACCTCCACCCCCAGGAGCGTCTTGAGCTCGTACCGGATTCCGCCCAGGTCGAGGAGTGTCATCCCCTCCAGCGGTTCGACCAGCAGATCGAGATCGCTGTCTTCCCGATCCAGCCCCGAGAGCACCGAGCCGAATACCCGCGCGTCGCGCGCCCGATGCCGCTCCACAATCCGTGCAATCTCCGACCGATGTTCAAGCAATGCCTGGGATGGCCTCACGATTCCAATCCTCTGTCTAGTTCTCGACGATGCGAGCCTTCATCTCGTCGTAGAGCGCGAGGATATCGCGCATCTTCGCGGCATTCTCCCTCGCCTGCTCGCTGACGGCCTCCAGGAAAAACCTCACCCACCCGGACCAGTCCCCGGCTCCGCGTAGGATGGGTAGAGGGCAGCGAAACCCAGCGTTGGCAGGCACCCAAGCCGTTGATTGCTGGGTTTCGCTACGCTCAACCCAGCCTACGGATCTTGCTGGAGATTCTTAAATTGCGGCGGACCACGATCTGGGCGGCGCGACGCATTTGCCGTCGGGCTCTGACGAGAGGCACAGACGCCGGGCATCCCGTTGTTTTGCAGATACACGGCGTTGGTGTGGCGGCAACCTACAGTGACCTCGGATGTATCACCGAACGTTGAGAGGGTCGTGGTACGTGGTTAGCGATACTTCATTGTTCGACCTCCACCCTCCACTTCCCAGTCGACGGACTCAGTGATCAACGCTTCTCTATACTCGCTGAGTCGTGCGAGCTGCTGGTGGATGACCTCACCCGCTGCTGCGAGCCAGGCATGGACCGAGGAGACACGGTCAGCAATTTCCCGCTGCTCGGCCACCGGGGGGACAGGAACCTGGATGTCGGCAATGCGATCCTGGGCAATGTGGTCATGGTCGTGGTTGTGGCCAAGGCAACCAGCCGCTGCCGGACCAGAGCGGAGTTGAGGTAGTTCACGAGGAACACGGGCTCGATGACTTGCGGGTCGGGACGTGCTCCGACGAGGTGGCACTCAGATACAGTCTGCTCGGGCGGTTCAGCACGCACGCGGAGGCGGCTACGCCCTCGAGTTTGAGCGAGCGATCTGACAAAGAATATGTCGCCGTGTCGAACTCCGAAGGTCCGCTGTTCAGCGGCGGATCGCCTCGACCCGGTCACAAGCTGTCCCAGTTGACCACGGTAGGTGTCCCGGTAGATGTCACCCACATTGACGAGGGTCACTCCTCGACCGAACTCGTCCTTCTTCTTGAAGAGACCATTGCGTAGGCCCCGCCCCTAACACGAACTTCAGCCGCTTGACCTCCCAATGCGCCGGTATCTCCCCAATCCACGGGATGCCGGAGTCCTTCATCGGCACGGTGGGGTCGAGGCCCTTGGTCACCGCCTGGTTGATGAGGGCGGCGCGCTCCTCGGCCAGCAGGTCCAGGAGCTTGCGCTTCTTCTCGATCAGGGCGTCGATGGCGGCGGTCTTTTCGTCGAGGTAGTCGGCGATGGCTTTTTGGGTGGGGAGCGGCGGAACGGGAGTCGAGTATCGCGCACGATCTCGGACGCGTTCGTGCCTGGTCGACAGCCGACGGTACTTGCACAGACCTCGTCAACGCACGGACTCGAGCTGAGTCACGTAGCCAAGAACTCGGCGGAGTCAGACGTCGGTTGGGCGACACGACGCGGACGCTGTCGAGTCGATCAGTAGCCTACGTCATCCGAGGAGCGCGCAACCGCGCGGCTCTCTGCCGACTCTCGAGACCAGGGCGTGATCATGCGCGAACTACACGTCGCCATCCTGGAGAACGCCGCTGCATCGCCTCGATTCAGCGTTCAATGCAGCCCGCTGAGCTGACTGACGTATGTCGATGTCACCGGATGTCTCGCCCATGGTCGTGCCATCAGGCACGAGTGCTGACTTGATCTCGTGCGGCATACCTGATAGCCAGCCGAGTCACAGTCGTGCCTATCTGAGGCCGCCAACGCGTCGCAGTCGCACTGACCAGGCGCGTCACGCAAGACCCTCCCCAACATCCCCTGAATCTCCGCCTCCAGCGCCTCGATCTCCCCGCGAATCTCCGCCAGCGGCCGCGGCGGCTGGTAGACATAGAAGTGCCGGGTGAAGGGGATCTCGTAGCCGACCTTGGTCTTGGTGTGGTCCACCCAGGCGTCCGGCACATGGGGCAGGACCTCGCGGGCCATGTAGGCGTCGATGTCCTCGGTGAGCGGCACGTTCTCGTAGTCGCGCAGGTCCGTATCGGGCTCGGGCTGACCCTTGACCATGCACACCTCGGCGGTCTCGTCCCGCTCCGAGAGGGCGCTCAGCACGGCCTTGAGGACGGGGGCGGGGAGCTGGACGCCTTGGGCTCGGGCGGCGGCCTTGAGGTCTTTGGTAAAGGCGTCCCGATCCTTGTACAGGATCTCCGCATCCAACGCCTGGAGCACGCCGAGCACGGCCTCTTGCATTGCCTTGCCGGCGGCGATCTCGACCTCCCCGGCAGCCCCCTTCTTCTTACTTGTCGCGAGCGCTTGCCACGCCTTCTCCTCACCCAGACGCTCGATGCGCTCGCGACTGGCCTGGAAGTTGAGCTTGAGCGGGCGCTCGACGGTGATGCGATTGAAGCCGAAGTCCACGTTGTCGAAGATCTTGACCTCGGAGACTGTCACTGTCTGGCTCGAACTCGGCATAGAGCCGGGTCAGGGCGTCGATGTGCTCGGCCCCCAGCTCTTTGCGCTTGTTGCCGAGGGATTTGCGCATCTTGCGGAAGTGGCTGACCCCGTTGATGAGCTGGACCTTGCCCTTGCGCTCCGGGGCCTTGCGGTTGGTGACCAGCCAGATGTAGGTGCTGATGCCGGTGTTGTAGAACATCTGGTCCGGCAGGGCGACGATGGCCTCCAGCCAGTCGTTCTCGATGATCCAGCGGCGGATGTTGCTCTCGCCGGAGTCGGCGCTGCCGGTGAAGAGCGGCGAGCCGTTGAAGACGATGGCGAGGCGGCTGCCGCCCTGATCCGGGCTCTTCATCTTGCTCAGCATGTGCAGCAGGAACAGCAGCGAGCCGTCGTTCTTGCGCGGCAGCCCCGGGCCGAAGCGCCCGGCGTGGCCGCGGGTCTCGTGCTCGTCGCGCACCGCCTTCTCGGCCTTGGACCAGTCCACGCCGAAGGGCGGGTTGCTGATCAGGTAGTCGGCCTTGAGGCCGGGCAGTCCATCGGCGTTGAAGGAGTTGCCGCACTTGATGTTGTCGGCCGCCTGGCCCTTGACCAGCATGTCGGCCTTGCAGATGGCGTAGGACTCGTCGTTCAGCTCCTGGCCGTAGACCTGGAGCCGCGCCTGGGGGTTGAGCCGGCCGAGGTAGTCCTCCGCCACCGAGAGCATGCCGCCGGTGCCGCAGGCGGGGTCGTACATCTTGCGCACGATGCCGGGCTGGTGCAGGGCCTGGTCGTCCTCCGCGAACAGCAGGTTGACCATGAAGCGGATGACCTCGCGCGGGGTGAAGTGCTCGCCGGCGGTCTCGTTGGACTGCTCCGAGAAGCGGCGGATCAGCTCCTCGAAGATGTAGCCCATCTCGTGGTTGGTGACATTGGGCTCGGGCTGGCCGTCCGGGCCTTTGGCGATGCTGCCGTCCGGGCGGCGCTGGTAGGGATGCAGGTCGATCTCGACGAACTTGCGGGCGACCAGGAACAGGAGGTCGGCGCCGTCCAGCCGGGTGATCTGGGACTCGAAGCGGAAGCGCTCCATGATGTCGCGCACATTGGCCGAGAAGCCATGCAGGAAGCCCGTCAGGTTGGCGGCGACGTTGTTCGGGTCCTGGAGCAGCTTGGGGAAGTCCAGCCGGCTGGTGTTGTAGAAGCCCACGCCCGCGGCCTTCATCAGCATCTTCTCGCGCAGGGCCTCGGGCAGGTTGCGGGACTTGTCGTCCGCCGCCCAGACCGCCTCGCGGGTCAGGGCCAGCACCTGGTCCAGGCGCCGCAGCAAGATGAAGGGCAGGATGACGCGCCCGTATTCGGACTGCTTGTAATCCCCGCGCAGGAGGTCGGCCACGCCCCAGATGAAGCTGACCTTTTCGGAGAAGTTGTTCATGCGGCCTGTCGTTCCTTGGGTCCTTCGTGGTCCGCCGTGCCGTCGAAGCCCGCGGCGGAATGGAGTCTGGCATTATCGGTTGTCGGCTGGCCGTTAGGCGCGAAACCCATCGAGAGAGTCTTCGGTGGATACGCAAGCGCAGCCTGGCTCAGGTCGAGTTGCCGCCTTAGCTACCGGTCGCAATGGGCCGCTGGGGCGAGCGTATCCATTCGCTCCAGGAGCCGGCGTAGAGCCTGGAGCCTTTGAGCCCCGCCAGCTCCATGGCCAGCACGTTGTGGCAGGCGTTGACGCCGGAACCGCAGTTGTGGACCACCACCTCCGGCGGGCACTCGCCCAGGGCTGCGGCGAAGCGCTCGCGCAGCCGATCGGCCGACAGGAAGAGACCCTGGGCGTCGAGGTTGCCGGCCAGCGGCAGGTTGATGGCGCCGGGGATATGGCCGGCGACTGGGTCGATGGGCTCGGCCTCGCCGCGAAAACGCTCGGGGGCTCGGGCGTCCACCATCTGCACGCGGCCGGCGGCGAGCTCGCCGACCAGTTCGTCGGTGCTGACCCAGAGCCGGTTGTCCGGCCGGCCGAGGTAGGGAGCGTCGAACGCCTTCGGCACCTCGGTGACGAGCGCCCCGCCCGCGGCGCTCCAGGCCTGGATGCCGCCGTCCAGCAGGGCCACCCGCTCATGGCCGATCCAGCGCAGCAGCCACCAGAGCCGCACCGCGAATGCCCCGCCCTGGTCATCGTAGACCACCGCCAGGGTTTCCGGGCCCACCCCGGCCTGCCCAAGCAGTGCACCCAGCCGCTCGGGGGACGGTAGCGGGTGGCGGCCGGTCTGGGGTCCGATTGGCGACGAGAGGTGGCGGTCGAGGTCAGCAAAGTACGCGCCGGGCAGGTGACCCAGGTCGTAGGCGCGCTGCCCGGCGAGCGGATCAGCCAGTGAGAACCGGCAGTCGAAGATCCGCAGGTTGGGGTCGGCCGAGCGCTCATGCAGCGCCTCGGCGGAGATCAGCGGGGACTGGGTCATCATAGCTCCTAGGGTGTCCGATTTCGGTCATGCCTCGCGCCAGCGGGCTGCCGGTGCCGAAGGGACGTTTCGGTTGAGTCGGCCAAAGACGTTATCAAATCCCCGAGTGCGGGTCAGGGTTCCGCGCAGGGGCCTGGTTCGCGGCCGCGTGGCGTCATCAGCATCTTGCGGGCCGCTGCGGCCGCGCCGAAGCCGTTGTCGATGTTGACGCAGACCACGCCCGGGGAGCAGCTCGACAGCGCGCTGTGAAGTGCCACCCGACCGCCCGCGGCGACGCCGTATCCGATCGACGTCGGCACGGCGATGACGACTCCGGGCACCAGGCCCGAGAGGACGCTGAACAACGCGCCCTCCATGCCGGCCACGGCGATCAGGACCGGGTGCTGGCGCAGCTCGTCGGCAATCGCCATCAGCCGCCAAAGGCCAGCGACGCCCACGTCCGCATAGAGCCGGGACTCGATGCCGAAGTAGTCGAGGCAGCGCCGGGCCTCGAGTGCGACCGGCAGGTCGGAGGTCCCCGCGCAGACGACGCCAACGCTGCCCGCGCCGGGCAGCGGCACCGGCTGGCCGAAGATCGCGGTGCGCGAGACCGGGTCGTAGTCGAGTCGTCCGCCGCAGTGCGGGTGCAGGGCCTCGAACTGGTCCGCGGTCAGGCGCGTGACAAGCACCGGGTGCTGCTTTTCGAACGCGTGTCCCAGCACGGACAGGATCTGCTCGTTGCTCTTGCCCTCGGCAAAGCACCGCCTCCGCCACGCCGGTGCGCGCGGCGCGGCTCCAGTCGAAGCGCAGGTCGCTCACCGCACGGTTGCGGCGTCGCGCCGCTCCTGCAGGAACGCGCTGCCGCGCCGGTACGCGCAACGCCCCGCATAGCGTCGGCCCTCGGCGGCGCACAACCCGGCGACCAGCCGGTCCAGTCGATCGCCGCTGCCCGGCACAAGCCCCAGCAACTGCGGTTCGAGTTCCAGGCGGATCCCCTCAGCCGTCACCCGGCAGCGGATGTCGCCCGGGCCGACGAGCTGGGCGACGGCATCCTCGACCGTCGCGATGAAGGCGAGGTCGCGCGCGTCGATCGCGATGCCGGTCTCGACGCGGCTGGCCAGGCAGGGTTGCGCGGGCAGCTCCGCGATGTCGTCCAGCCGCAGGTGCGCCGCGATCGTTCGCACGGTCGCCTTGTCGATCCCGGCCTCGACGAAGGGGTGCCGGACACCGTGCTCGCGTGCGGCCTCGAGGCCAGGACGGTAGTCGCCAAGGTCGTCCAGGTTCGTGCCCGATGCGATCGGTGCGTCGGTCAGGCCGCGGATGCGCGCATACAGGTTGGTCTTGCAATAGAAGCAGCGGTCGAGCGGATTGAGACGGTAGCGCGGGTCCGAGTACTCCCCGGCGTCGACGACCGACAGCGCCCAGCCGGCCTCGCGCGCGTGCTGCTGTACGCGCTGGGTGGCGTGCGCCGGGACGGCAGGCGAGACCGCGTGCAGCACCAGCAGGTCCAGTTGCGGCAGCCGTGACGCGACGTGGGCCAGCGTCAGGCTGTCGACGCCACCGCTCACCGCGACCGCGAGCCGCGGGAAGGTGCCGAGCACGCGCTGCAAGCGCGAGAGGGCGTCAGGCATCGCCGGCCTGCCCGGGTGCGCGCGTCCCGCAATCGACCTCGCCCGTGGCAGCCGCAGCGGCGGCGTTGGCGACCGCGCGGCGTCGTTGCAGCCCCGGCACCGCCGCGAGCGCATCGGATTCGACCTTCGTCGTCACGCCGGCATCGGGCCGGTAGGCGCGCTTCACCGGGTAGCGGGTCCCGTCCAGTTCCAGCTGATCGGTCGAGCGGCGCAGGATCAGGCGGGAGGCGACGTCGACGCGCAGACCCAGTGTCGAGGTCTCCGCGAAGCAAAGGCCGGCTAGGGTGTCCACCGCGTCCGGCGCGCAAAGGGCCTGCACCGCGAACTGGACCCGCCCCTTCTTGCCGAAGCGCGTCTGGTGGCTGACGTCGACCACGCCCGCGCAGGCCCTCAGTCGATCGAGCGCGAGTGCGAGCTCCTCTGGCGTCATGTCGTCGACCTCGAAGGCGACGACACCGATGTGGTCGCGCATCGGACCCTGCGCAGGGTCCGTTTGCGTCTGCACGACCAGGGCACGCAGGATGTTGGGCAGGCCATCGAAGCGCCGCGTGCCGCATCCGGTGCCGCTGCGCGCGAGGACGCCGTCGGGGCGCCCATGTGCGTTGCCATCCATCAGGTGGCGCAGGATCGCCGCACCGGTCGGCGTGGCACGCTCCCCTGGGTGCTCGTCGACGTGCGTCGTGAAGCCTTCCAGTAGCCTGGCCGCTGCCGGCGCCGGCAACGGCAACAGGCCGTGCGCGGTCTTCACCAGGCCCTGACCCACCGGCACCGAGGCGCAGCTCCAGGAACGCACGGCGGAGCGTTCGGTCAGGCTCGCGGCGGCCACGACGTCGGCGATCGAGTCCCAGTCGGCGATCTCGTGGAAATGCACCTCGTCGCGCGCGATGCCGTGCACCGCGGCCTCGGCGTCGGCCAGCAGGTCGAAGATGGCGAGCGCCCGGTCGAGCACCCGGGTATCGAGGGAGGAACTCTGTAGAAACGCACGGATCTCGCGGTAATGCTGGGTCGGGCGCACGTCGCCGGCCAGGTGCTCGACGGTGAAGGCGCGCGCAGCGATGCCGTTGGCGCTGCCGCGCCTATGCGTGACCCGGACGTGATCGAGCACACCCGCCGCGGCCAGGTCCGACATGAGCGCCGGCTCCAGGTCGGGAAAGGCGTCGAGCATCGCCGCGGAAAACATGTCACCCGAGATCCCGCCGACCGGATCCAGGTGCACGTGCAGCGTCACACTGCGCCCTTCGCGAGGGCACCGCCCTGCGGCGCGCGGGCGAACGGCACCACGTACGGGCCTTCCGGTATCACCGCGATGTCCGGATCGCCGTGCGTCGCGATGCTGCGCGCGATCGCGTCCTCCACGCTGAAGGTGCGTGCGACGCCAGTCAGGGCGTGGTCGGCGTCGGACAGGCCATCGGAATACAGCACGATCGACCCGGCGCGCATCGGCTTGAGCTGCATCTCGGTCTGCCACTCGTCCACGTCGGCGAGTGCCTTGCGTTGCAGCGAGGCTAGGAAGGCGTCCGCTCCCATCTCGATCAGCTTGATCTGGGACTCGCGAAAGTGGGCCGAGCCCAGGCCCTCGGCGCACTGCGAGGCGACGATCAGGGTGCCGCCGGGCTCGAGGATGTCGAGCGGCGTGACCATGCCCTTGACCGTCTGGTAGTAGGTCAGGTCCAGCGGATAGCCGGCCGAGGACGTCACGATGGTGCGGAACCTGCGGCCCACCTGGAATCTCGCTGGTCGCACGGGTGAACTCCGCCGCGGCCAGGTGGCTGGCGATGATCTCGCCGAAGTTTGCGTAGACGAGGTTGCGGTGCTCGTCCAGCACGGTGTTCAGTGCGTAGACGTCGCCCAGCATGCGGACGATCTCGAGCTGCTCCTCGTGCAGCGGGTTGTGCTCGAGATTGCACTGCACCGCGCCCGGATCCTCCATGAAACGCGCAGTGTGGAAGGTGCGAATCGTCTCGTGGTGGGCCACGCCTGGCGCGACCACCTTGCGCCCGCCCGAGTAGCCGGCCATGAAATGCGGCTCGACCAGGCCGGTCGCGATCCTCAGATCCGCCGCGACGAAGCGGCGATCGAGCTTCACCGGGGTGCCCCGCGTTTGCGTGATCCCGAGATCGACATGGGCCGCATCGTCCTGCGCGAAATGGTTCTCGACGCTCACCGTTTCCAGCACCCAGGGGTCGCCGACCAGCTCGGCCAGCTCCGCACCTTCATTCGGCCGGTGCAGCCCGGTGGCCACCAGCACCGTGATCTGCGCGGCCGGGATCCCGGCCGCCATCAGCCGACGGATCATCGGCTGCAGGAAGAGTGCGTTCGGCACCGGGCGGGTGATGTCGCAGATCAGGATGCAGGCGCTCGTCTTGCCACGCGCGAGCTGTTCCAGCGTCGCGCAGCCGATCGGCGACGCCAGGGCGCCGTCGATCACCGCCGCTGCCGACGCCGGCACGGGGAACGACGGCTTGCGGATCACGGTCGGCCGAGCGCCGTCGGGCATCGCGACCCCGAGCAGCGATTTTCCGTAGGACAGATCGATCTTCATTCGCTCCCCCTTGCCCACCAGGGCTGCGCGGGATAGGAAGTCCAACCGCACCGCGGCTGAAGTCGGGCGGGACGGTAACACCGCAGGAAAGCTCGCCGCAAGGGCGCGGCGCGCACCGATTTCGATTCGATCAGGGGTCGTCGATCCGGGTGGTCCAGTAGTCCGGCCGGCGATTGCCGTGGGCCACCGCCAGGATCAGCACGCTACGGTTATCGACTGCGTCATCGGCGGGACGCGCAGCAGCGGTGCCATGGCGGTAAGCGATGAGTCACCGTTCTGCCGCCTTGCCCCACAGCCGGTCCGATTCGTGCTCATCCAAGTCGTCGAGGCGGGGTAATAGACGCTCGGCGAGGGGCCGCCCGCTCGGACGGTGCCGCAGGGCGGGATAGATAGCCGGTGGCGAGGTGGGCGAATGCTAGAGGTTCGTGACGGGATACAGTTGGGAACGACGCCCGGTTTGGGCGTGGACTGCACAGCCGGAGACTGGGGGGAGTAGCGCCGGACCCGGCTGGCAGTTGGCCCAGCCGGGTCCGCGACGCTCTGGCGGCCTTACTTCAGTATCTTCTTTCCCTTGTTGAGTTGGGCCTTGACGATAGCCAAGTCCTTGGCCAGCTTCTTCTTCTCGCCGCCGGAGGCGTCTTTTAGCTTCTTCTCTAGCTGTTGCTCCCGCTCATCGAGCTTCTTCACAAGATCTTTCAAGCACTTGCGCTTGTTTTTCTCCTTGCAGTCTTTGGTGCCGAAGAAATCGCTCGCCTTCTCCAGCAGTTCTTTGAGTTTCATAGTCAGCCTCGGATTCTTTAGGGTCGTGCTCAGCCGGCTTCAGGCCGGGCATTCGGTTCGCCAGCTTCGATCTGGTCGATGTCATCGCTGTTGAGGAGCAGCTCGCGCTCGGCGTCTTTCATGCCCTGGTCGCCGCTAGCGAACAGCACTGTACCCATTTGTACGAGGTTTTTCGAGACATCGAAGGCATAGGTGGTGTCGTTCATCAAGGAGGTTGCCATCTGTCCGTTGATCCGATGCTCGCGAATCAAGGTGTCCAAGACGCCGTTGACCGCGCTGTCGTTCTCCTCCATCTGCCACCGGATAGAGTCGAGCGAGAGGAGCGCTGTTGGTTCTTCCGACTGTTCGTGACGCACCAGATCCAGGGTGCGCAGGGTCTCTGCGAGCTGGAGCCGGATCCGGTTGTACTCCTGGCGGATGTCTTCATTGCTCGAGACGATGTACTTGGCCAGGTTCTTGTGCAGATGCTTGGCATCCTTGATGGCCTCCAGGATGTCGCGACCGGCGGATCTCAGCTCGAACAACTCCTCTGACTGATCAGGGCTCATGCCGGCCTGCGCCTGACTGGTGAAGGCGACGATCCGGCTGTACAGGGCCTTGACGTTGGTCGCGTACTCCTCGTCGATGTCGATGGGCAGGACGCCGCGATGCTTGGCCCTAGCCTGCCCCACGATGTCCTCGAAAGGCGTCTCGGAGCGAACCTCCTCCGGTTTCAAGCTGAGTGACAGGGCCAGAATGTCGAAGGCGTGGTCATAGAGACGCAGGGTCTCTTTGCGCACCGCTTCCAGGGCCACGTCCGGCAGCTCAATGGCCGCATCGGAGAGAAACTTGGTCTCGGCAACGCTCGGCTCGCGTGTCGTCATGACGCGTTCGAGGAACCGTACCAGGGGCTGGATGAAGGGCACCATGACCACGATACCGATGGTATTGAAGATGGTGTGGAATACCGCGAGCTTGAGGGTGTAGTCGTCGGCGGCAATGCCGACAAAGCTACTGATCGTGTTTACGGCGCTGGCGATCTGGTGGATGAAGGCGATCGCGATGATCGCCGTCACCGCGTTGAAGATGAGGTGCGCCCCTGCGAGGCGCTTGCCTTCCACGTTGGAACTCAGTGAGCCCAGGATTGCCGTGATGGTGGTGCCGATATTGGCGCCAATGGCCAGGGCCAGGGCGTTCTCGTAGGTGATCTGGCTCGCCGCTAACGCTGTGATGATCAGCACCAGCGTGGCATGGCTCGACTGCATGATGACCGTGGCGGCGACACCGATGGCGGTGAAGAGCAGCAGGCCCGTGAACCCGGAAACGGCGAAGGCCTTGAGATCGAGTGTGCTGCGGTAGGCCTCGAATCCTTCCTTCATGTAATGGATGCCAAGAAACAGGAATCCGAGGCCGGTCAGTACATAGCCGATGCCCCGTAGGTTCTTGTTGTTTTGGAAGGCGAGGATCACGCCGAAGACCAGCATCGGCATCGCGTACGCGGCGATGTTGACCTTGAGGCCGAACCCTGCGATCAACCAGGCCCCAGTCGTCGTGCCAAGGTTGGCGCCGAAGATGATTCCGATGCCGGCGGCAAGCGAGAGCAACCCGGCGCTGAGGAACGAAATCGTGATGACCGAGACCAGGGAACTGGATTGCATTAGGGTCGTGGTCACGACGCCGAACGACAGACTCTTCCAGACCTTGTCGGTGGTGCGGCGCAGTAGGCGCTCGAGTATCCCCCCCGTGAAGGCCTTGAACCCCTCTTCCAGGGCCAGCATGCCAAACAGGAAGATGGCCACGCCCGCGGCGATCTCCTTGAAATTCGGGCTGATCCAAAAGCCGTAGCCCAGAATGCAGAAAATGGTGGGTAAGAGGATTTTCTTGAACATGACTCAAGGCCTTTACGCGTGTGCGTTGCAGTCTGTGGGGCAGGGCCCAGCATGCCGTCAAGGGCAGCAATGGACCGGATGCAGGCGGCCTTTTTAACATGAATGTCACCGAACCGTCACAAAAAGGTCACGGCCTTGTAACTTGTGCGCCACAGACGTCTTTGCCGTGATGCCCCTTGGGGATAGGTCCGTCCTGGCTAAGTTGGGCAGAGCCTCAGGGGCACGCGCAGCGAAGAAATACGAAAAAGAAACAGGTGGTTGTAGGCAGTGTCGACGGTTATGGCGACCCGACAGGCGAGGGCTAGTCCAGGGGGCTGGTCCTTCCACAGGAGTGATCGCAGGGGCGGACTCAATTCATTGTATTGACATGAGTGTTGTCTGGTAGTCACAAAGACATCAGGTCGGCGCAACAATCGAGACCTGGGGGCCGGGTGCGTTGGTAGGCACTTTGGGTGCCTTCGGGGGCTGTGCTGCACCGTTTCGGCCTGCGCGGCCTGCAACGCGCATGTAAAATGGACGCTTTTCGCCGGGGCTTAGCCTGCCCCCTCGTGACGCCGGGGCACATCGCCTCTCCGGCCCCCTGGATCCGGAAACCATACCCATGTTGGACCCCCGCCTGTTGAGAACCGACCTGCCGAGGGTCGCCGAGCAGCTCAAGCGCCGCGGCTTGGTGTTGGATACCGCCCGCTTCGAGGCTCTGGAGGCCCGTCGTAAAGCGGTCCAGATCGAGGTCCAGGAGTTGCAAGGTCAGCGCAACGCCCGCTCCAAGGGGATCGGCAAGGCCAAGGCGGCCGGGCAGGACATCGCTCCAATGCTGGCGGAGGTGGATGACCTGGGGGCGCGGCTCAAGGCCCTGGAGGAATCCCTGACCGCCATCCAGGACGAGGTCTCCGAGATCGCTCTGGGGCTGCCCAACCTCCCGGATGCCAGCGTTCCGGACGGGCGTGACGAGGCCGACAACCGCGAGGAGCGCCGTTGGGGGGAACCGCCGCGCTTTGGCTTCGAGCCCAAGGACCATGTGGACCTGGGAGCGCAGCGGGGCTGGATGGACTTCGACGTCGCCGCCAAGCTCACGGGCTCGCGCTTCGTGGTGCTGAGCGGCCCCATGGCGCGGCTGCACCGCGCCCTGATTCAGCTCATGCTCGACGTGCACACCACCGAGCATGGCTATACCGAGGCCTATGTCCCCTACCTAGTCAATGCCGACAGCCTGCGCGGGACCGGGCAGTTGCCGAAGTTCGAGGCGGACCTGTTCCGCGTCCCTGGTGAGCGCGACCTGTACCTGATCCCCACCGCCGAGGTGCCGGTCACCAATTTGGTGCGGGATGTCATCCTCGATGCCGACGCCATGCCGCGCAAATGGGTGGCCCACACCCCCTGCTTCCGCAGCGAGGCGGGGTCCTACGGCAAGGACACCCGCGGCATGATCCGGCAGCACCAGTTTGAAAAGGTCGAGTTGGTCCAGGCGGTGCGCCCCCAGGACTCCCATGCCGCCCACGAGGCCCTCACCGGCCACGCCGAGGCCATCCTGCAACGCCTGGCGCTTGCCTATCGGGTGGTGACCCTCTGTACCGGCGACCTGGGCTTCTCGGCCGTCAAGACCTACGACATCGAGGTCTGGTTGCCGGGGCAGGGGCGCTATCGGGAGATCTCGTCATGCAGCAACTTCGAGGACTTTCAGGCGCGTCGCCTCCAGGCCCGCTGGCGTAATCCGGAGACCGGCAAGCCGGAGCTGGTACACACGCTCAACGGTTCAGGCTTGGCCGTCGGCCGGACCCTGGTCGCCGTGTTGGAAAACTACCAGCAGGCGGACGGCTCGGTGCTTATCCCCGAGGCATTGCGGCCCTACATGGGGGGCCTGGAGCGGCTTGGCTGATACCCGCCTCTTCGATGGCGCCAGCCGTTAGTGACGCTGGGGTTCGTGCCTCACCCCAGCCTACATTTATCCTGGAAAAAGCAATTCGGCCGCAAATCACGCAAATTGGCGCAAATGCATCAATAGCTTAGGCGAAGTTCCGAGGGCACCTTCAGGGTGACCTGGTCACCGACCCCACGCCCTTGTTTTTTTGCGTCTTTTTGCGTTTATTTGCGGCTTAACTCCTCCTCTTCTTAGGTTTATCGGTCTTACTTGACCCATTCCTAGGGACCGGCACCCGGTCAGTCGGCGCGTAGCTTCGCGATGCGTTCGCGCAGCCGGTCCATGACCTCTTCCGCAAGCCCTTGTAGCTCGGGGTCCAGGACCTCGTAGAGGTATTCGATATCGTCCAGCAGACGGTCCAGCTCGGCCGGGTCCTGACTCTCCTGGAGTCGCCGGCCGGCGCGCTGCATGACGGCGTAGGGATCGATGCCATTCATGGGCCGACCCTCTCCCCCCAGACCGCATAGATCGGGTCCGAGTGCAGCAGGCGGTCGGCGTATTTGTCGTCCGCCGGGCGCGGCAACCCCCGCAGGGACCAGGTCTCCAGTTCGGCGAACAACCCCGACTCCAGGAAATATTCCAGGACGAGCCCGGGGCGCTCGAACTCGTGGATGCCCTCCCAGAGCCGGATGGCCTTGGTGGGAAACCAGCGGTTGGAGAAGCTGACGATGAGGCGTCCTCCGGGGGCGAGCACACGGGCGATCTCGCGAAACACGGCGAAGGGCTGGGTCAGGTATTCGACTGAGACGGTGCAGACCACCGCATCGAAGGCAGCATCCGGGAAGGGTAGGGTAGGCTCCAGGTTGAGGTCGTGCACGACCCGCCCGGTTAAGGCCGGGTTGGCGTCTAGCTCTGGTTGGTTCATCCCGAGGCCGATGAAAGCCGCCAGGTCCATTCCTGTCGGTAGATGGGAGTGCCAGCTTGCCATCAGGTCCAGGACCCTGGCCCCCTTCGGTATCAGGCGACCATAAAGGGCGGAGACTTCGCCGATGGCCGTGCGGTCAATATGGTCCACCAGCCTCGGGCCGGCGTAGAACTGGGCATCCGGGCGCCCGTCCTGAGGGTAGAAGGGGGCGTCCGACCAGAAGTCCGTCGGCTGGTCCCGCCAACGGGCTTGCATCCCGGGCCCGTCTACAGTGGCCATCTCGGCAATCTCGTTGCAGCGTCCACCCCTTTGGTCGCCCTGGGCCCAGATGGCCTCGATGGTACAGTCGAGTTGCAGTGGTCTACCGGCCAAGGGGTGATTGAGATCGGCCACCAGTGCCGAGTCCGTCACCTCAGCCACGCGGAAGGGTCTTCGGTCGGACCGGAAGAGCCCCTCGACCCCCTCCAAGATGCCCTTCGGGTAAAAGCGTCCGGGCCTAGGTTGAATGCTCCCCCGTCCGGTGAAGCTGCGGTCGAACTGGTTCTGGCGCAGTCGCTTGAGCTGCCCCTCATGGAAGTCCGGGATCAACTCGCCGGCGCCGAAGCCTGGGAGGCCCGATGCCCCACCCGCTGGCCCATGATCTGTTGCTCCAGCTCGGGGGGGAGCAGATCCCGCCACAGATTGAGCCTGGGAGTGAAGATGGCGTCGGTGTGACGGGCCGCCTCGGAGTGCCAGTGCAGTTCAAGGCGCAGGGCGGCCATGGCCTGGGGGCCAGTACGCTCCAGGGGTTGGCGTTCCGCCTCGGGGTCGGTCCCAAAGGGACTGGCGGTTTCGTCTGGCAGGGAGGTGGTTGGGTCCATGGATACTCCTCGGGTCGCTCTGTCAGCCCGCGGAGTTTGGGTCACTTGGACCCGGCTCAACCATCAAACGCGTCTGGATTCGCTTCCCCAAGCGCAGGCCAAACAGATGCCCCCAGGGTCAGGAGGTCGAGCGGCCCCGCTTGGACTGGGTCGTCTCGCTGGAGACGATGCGCAGCTTCTGACCGGGGAGCAGGGGGTCGCTGCGACCGATACCGTTCCAGGAGGCTAGGTCGTCGCGAGTGACCTTGTAGTCGCGGGCGACGCTGCTCAGGGTGTCGCCACCCCTGACCACATAGACCAAGCCGCCGGAGACGTCTCTAGACGAGAGGTCTGCCAAGGGTGCCGGCGGGATGGTCAGGCGGGTACCGGCGGCGACCTTGTTGGATTTCAGGCCGTTGGCGGACTGCAGGGCCTTGGTGCTGACGCTGAAGCGTCGGGCGATACTGCTCAGGCTCTCGCCCTTACGCACGCGGTAGGTCTCGCTGGTACTGACTGCTACTGCCGGGCGGGCCGAGACTGCACTGCCGCCGCTAGCCAATTGCAGCCGCAACCTTTGACCGCTGCCGGCCGGGACCAACAGGGTGTGGGGGCCGCTAGGCTGGGTCTTGCCCTGCTTGAGGCCCGGATTGAGCTTGCTCAGGACGGCGGGGTTGAGGTCCGCCAGACGGGCCGCATGGTTCAGGTCCACCTGCTTGGAGGCGTGGACCAGCTCGAGCTGCGGGCGGTTCGGCACCCTAGGCATGGCTAGGCCGTGGCCGGCCGGGGCGGCGACGACCTGTGAGATGGCCAGGAGCTGGGGCACGTAGTTCTCGGTCTCTGCCGGCAGGTCCAGGGACCAGAAATCCGTCGGCTTACCCTGGCTGCGGTTGCGCTGCTGGGCGGAGCGCACCCGCTCCGGGCCGCAGTTGTAGGCGGCAATGGCCAGGGCCCAGTCGCCACCCAGATCGTCGTGCAGGCCCTGAAGATAGGCCAGCGCGGCGCGGGTCGAGGCGACGATGTCGTTGCGCCCGTCGTACCAGGCATTCTGGGCCAGGCCCATATGGACGCCGGTGGAGGGGATGAACTGCCACATCCCGGATGCGCTCTTGGGGGACATGGCGCGTGGGTTGTAACTGCTCTCCACCTCCGGCAGCAGGGCCAACTCCATGGGCATGCCGCGTCGCTCGATCTCCCTGACGATCATGTGGAGATAGGGCTGCGCACGGTTGGAGAGGCGTGTGAGATAATCCCGCTGGCCTTGGATGGCGCGTACCCGGGACGAGATTCTGGGGTTTTGCTGGGATTTTAGGGTCATGCCGCCGCGCACCCGATCCCACAGGTCCCCGGAGCCACTGTTCGCGGCGATGGGGCCGAATGGGTCCTCGCTCCGACTGTAAGCGCGTCCACCCTCTCCACGAACGCGGATCTGCACGTCCGGCGCCGGGCGGACATAGCCGTAGCTTCGTGCCGAGACCCCGTCCGGGTCGTACAGGTCGGCGTCTTCTCGCGGCGATTGCCCGGCGCAGCCGGCGAGCAGGAGTAGGGTGAGGGCGGAGGCCAGGGGCAGGCCGAGATTCGAGCTAGGAATCAGGCGAGTGATCGAAGCGGGCATAGACTTTGTGTCTCGGTGGTCGAGGTCGAGGAAGCAGTGACCCAGGTTGGTATCTCCGGGCCGTCTCGCTAGGATTGCCTTGTCAGGGCGGCGCCTGTTCTCTTGCAACCGCGACCGGCCCGGGATTTGGGCGAGCGTCGGCGACCGCGTTAGGTTGCTGGATTCCGGTGTAGGTGTGCCAACCATCTGTTGGGAACCGATCAGGAGTAAGTCATTATTTTCAGCAACTTTGCCGCACGACTATACCCAAAGCTGTGGGGTTTTGCCAGCCTAAAACAGGTGTCGGGTGGCTCTGGTGAGCGGGCTCCGGGGTTAACATGAGCCGGTGTCGAGGGCAGGGTGCTCCCCTGTCGCACCTGGAGGATTGGTATGCCACGCCCCTCGGTGCCGAGGTGGCGCGGGCGGAGGCCGCCGCCGTGGAGCGTCAGCTCGATGGGTTGGTGGGCTATTACCTGATCCAGGTCGGGCTTGCCGGGGTCTTTTGTGCTGGGGTGGGCGAGGGGCGTATCCGTAGCCGCATCCAGCTCCCGGCGGCCCCCCGCCCCAACATCCCGGGTATTCAGATCGCCGGCTTGCCGGCTTTTCTACCCATCGCCAGCGATAGTGTGGATGCGGTGGTGCTGCCGCATACCCTCGACCTGGAGGAAGACCCCCAAACCGCGCTGCGTGAGGTCGAGCGCGTACTGATCCCGGAGGGGCGGGTCATCGTGATGGGCTTCAATGCCCTGAGCCTCTGGGGTGCCTGGGGGCTTGTGGGTCAGCGGCGCGGCAGGGTTCCCTGGTGCGGTCGCTTTTTGACCCCGTTTCGGGTCCGGGATTGGCTCACCCTACTTGGTTTCGATGTGGAGGCAGAAGAGATGCTCGTCTTTCGTCCGCCCTGGCGGCGCGCAGGTCGGGGCCGCGGGGTATCTTTGATGGATACCCTCGGTACCCGGTATTGGCCCTTCCTCGGTGGGGTCTACGTGATCCGCGGGGTCAAGCGGGTCTCGACCCTGACCCCACTGCGCCCCTCCTGGGGTGGTCGGCGGGCGGTGCTGGCAGGCGGGGCGGTGGAGCCGACGGCCCGGGACGGTCGTTATGCCTGAGGGCTCAAGCTTGGATGCCGGGCCCAACGCGGCTGCAGCTGAGGCCGGCCAGGTGGTGGAGATCTACACCGACGGCGCCTGCAAGGGCAATCCGGGGCGGGGTGGCTGGGGGGCCTTGCTGCGATACGGTAGCGTCGAGAAGGAATTGTGTGGAGGCGAGCGTGACACCACGAACAACCGCATGGAACTGATGGGCGTCATTGCGTCTCTGGAGGCCCTCAAGCGCCCTGCCCAGGTGCGCATTACCACCGACTCCCAGTACGTCAAACGCGGCGTCACCGAGTGGATGAAGGGCTGGAAACGCAATGGTTGGCGTACCGCCAGCAAGCAGCCGGTGAAGAACCGCGACCTTTGGGAACGCCTGGACCTGGCCCTGGGCGGCCACCGGATCAGTTGGCACTGGGTCAGGGGCCACACCGGGCATGCGGAAAACGAGCGCGCCGACCGACTGGCCAACCAAGGCATCCCCAAGTAGGCGCACTGCGCGCGGCCACCGTTGCGACTCCTTTCGCACTTGATGAGTTGAAGGGTCGGCCAATCGTCCCCTGTTAGTCCCGGGCGCGCGCGCAGAAATCCCACAGGAATTCATTTATCGGTCGGTTTCCGCGTCGTCGGTGATGATCGCGACGGTCGTGTCCCTGCGAAGTCTGACGAGGTCGGTAATGTGTTGAGTTTCTATTCCAAATACTGAAAACTCTCAGACGCCGACTTGCCGCGGTTCGAAGCTCGCAGATCGCTCAACAGCATGAGTCCGTGCCGGTCCGAATCGAAAAAATGCACAGACTTCGCGCGCGCACGATCGCAGAAGTTTCCACTGGCGATCCCGCGGTCCGTCAGTCCTAAAAACAGCCTCAAAGGTCCTCGCGCGAAGTATCCCCCATGCGACAGATCGTCCTCGACACCGAGACCACCGGCCTGGAGCCCAAGGAGGGGCACCGCATCATCGAGATCGGCTGTGTCGAGGTCATTGATCGGCGCCAGACCCGAAACACCTTCCACCAATACCTCCAGCCGGACCGCGAGATCGACGCTGGGGCGGTGGAGGTGCATGGAATCACCAACGAGTTCCTGAGGGACAAGCCGCGTTTCGCGGAGATCGCCGAGGACTTCCTGGCCTATGTCGCCGACGCCGAGCTGATCATCCACAACGCGGCCTTTGATGTGGGATTCCTCGATGCGGAGCTGGCTGGTTGGCGGTCGGATGGTCAGCGCATCGCCGATGTTTGCCAGGTGACCGACACCCTGGCCATGGCGCGCCGTCTGCATCCGGGGCAGCGCAACAGCCTGGATGCCCTATGCAAACGCTATGCGGTAGACAACTCCCGCCGTGATCTGCACGGGGCCCTGCTCGACGCCGAGATCCTGGCCGATGTCTATCTGGCCATGACCGGCGGGCAGGTCAGCCTGCACCTGGGGGGGCAGGGAGAGTCTCCTGTTGCCGGTGGGGGCCGAGTCCCGGTGCGCCGTCTAAGCGCCGATAGGCCGCCCCTGAGGGTGGTGCGGGCGGCCCCGGAGGATCTCGCTGCCCATCAGGCACGGCTGGAGGCCATCCAAGCCGCCGGTGGGAGCTGCCTCTGGTTGGCTGAGGAGCGCGTGGAGGCCTGATCTATAGCCCGAACAGAGGCGTCTCGAACTGAGCCTTTCAGCGATGCTTCTTGCCCACGCTCTCCATGTGGCTCAGCCAGGAGGAGAAGATGCCGCTGGTTCCGGTGTGGTTGCGCCGCCCGCGGAAGGTGCCGAAGCAGCGTTCATTGTCGTCGGCAAAGCGCGACGAGCCGATGGAGAGCAGGGCCACCATGAGCAGTACATCCACGACCGCAACCGCGACCAGGATGGCCCCGTGCAGCAGGACATCGTGTAGCAGCCAGACCGACACCAACTGGTAGTACTGGGTGACGGCCCAGATCGATGCGAACAACAAGACCACCGCGAGTAGCGAGAAGAAATCCGCGATGCGCTCGTGGGTGCGGGTGAATTGCTTGACGTCTTTGCACACGGACATGGGGGTATCCTCGGGCCTGAAGTGTGGGCAGCGGCCGCTGGATTCGGCCAGATCGCTGACCAGCATAAGGCGAGTCACACCTCTAGGCAATGCGGCCGGCGCGCTACACCTGGGCTCCGGTTTACCGGGGGCCTCCCCGTATGACCCCGCGCGCGCCTAAATGGTCCCGGGGCCGGAGTTGTGCTCGGTAGCGCCGGCCTTGCTCCCTCCCAGGCAGGGCGGCGAGGTGGGGGCAACGCCACCTTTCGCAAACCATTGTTCCGGTGTCCAAGCGTGGATGGCCAGTGCATGCAGGCCGCTCTGGAACTCCGCGGCCAACAAGGTGTTCACGAGTCGGTGCCGGGCGATCAGAGTCGTGTCCAAGAAGGTTTCGCTCGCGATCGTGACCCGGAAGTGGGATTCCGCGCCGGGTGGGACACTGTGCATGTGGCTCTCGTCGACCACCTCCAAGTGCAGGGGTGTGAGGGCCTCGTTCAGGGTTACTTCGATGCGGGACTTGCGATTCATAGCTGGGCCTCGGTACCTTGACACCGGGGCAGATGGGGCCGGCGGCCAGCAGATGCAAACCTCGGCCCCGGCGTCAGGGTCTGCGGGGGCGCGCCTGGGGCTCCAGCAGCGCAAGTACCTCGTTGTGCCCCTGCTCGCGTGCTTAATCCGCCGCGGCCCCAATGCGAATCCGCAACCCCCGCTGGGGTTGGAGTGAGGTGGAGTGTGACGAGAACAGTGCGGCCGGGGCGCATCGGGCGTGAGCAGCGGACCATCGCAGCCATGCTGACGATCTATTGCCGCGATCACCACGGCCTGGTGGACGAGGGCCTATGCCCGCAGTGCAGCACCTTGCTCGACTATGCGTGGCGACGCTTGGAGGTGTGTCCCTTTCAGGCGGCCAAGCCGGCCTGTAATCGGTGTCAGGTCCACTGCTACAGCTCCCGCATGCGGGAGCGGGTGACGGAGGTGATGCGTTATGCAGGTCCGAGGATGCCGCTGCGCCACCCGATCCTCAGCCTGCTGCATCTGCTCGATAGTCGCCGCGGGTCCCCGGGGCTGGGGGGCAAGAAGGGTGACGTTTGAACTCTACCTCTGGACGAGGCAAGCGTTCGGGCGGGGGCCGAGTCAGCGGTGCGAGGGATTCCACCCGATCAAGCCCGTGTCGGCCACCGCGGCTCGCGTCCCGGCGTTATAGTCGCTGTGGACCTCCGGGTCGAGTAGCTACCAGGATAGGGCGAGCGTGGCGACGCTCAGCTAAAGAATGTACTTGGGTCTCATGGTTCGCCTCACTTTCGCCTCGATGAACCTAGGGTGCATCAGGGTGGGTCGGAACCGTGGCGCCAATCGGGATGATCCGCCACCGCGGGAGTGATCGCCATGTCGCGTGCCATCTGCTTGGTTAGTGTCTTGTTCGGTGTCGCGGGATGCGCCGTGCCTGAGTCTGGTGATAGTGGGCTAGAGCTGAGTTTGGGCGAGGTCGAGATCCCGGCGGGTTCGGCCCATCGGGTCTTCCAGGGTGGGCGACCGGTGGGCGGGGCAGGGATCCTTGCACCCTACTGCGAACTGGAAATCCAGACCGTCTCGCAACAACCCCAGCATGTTGCCCCGGTACGTGCGCGGGTGACCCGGGTGAGCCAGAGCCTGCTCAAGGATCCGACCACGCGCATTCCTGCACTGCTTGGGGGCATCGATTGCTCAGAGCCCTTGTTCCACGAGACCATCTGGTGGTTGACCGCGGATGGCCCCTCGCCTGTCCTTTGGTTGCGTTGTCTGGCGCCCTACTTCCAGTGCCGGATCGGTGGTCCACTCTCTGCGGAGCAGATTCAAGCGGTGGTCGGGCCAACGATCAGCCTCGGGTCCGTTGCCACGGTGCACCCCGTGGTGCCCCGTTGAGTCCCTACTCCAGGCCCTTGCAGACGCCGTTGCTGCATTTGACCACGAAGGCTGGATCGCCGGCGCAGTAGACCCGCAGATACTCAGCGTCGGGGTCGCGTCTGAAAACTGCGGTGCGACCGGCTTGTACCTGGCAGCCGCGCAGGGCCGCATAGCGTTCGGCGTTCCCGACCTCGTCACGGGCAGCCGGGCCGCGGTTCAGGGCCATCATGTTGTCGGCAGGCTGCACGGGCGTGGTGGTCGCGATGGGCTGGGTCGGCGCGTAGCTGCGCACGGGGGCGGGGAAGCTGCCGGTGCTTTGGGACCCTGCCTGGGGCTCGGGTTGAGCGGCAGCGGGGGCAGCGACTACCGGGGCCGTCGTATCGGGAGGTGGCGCCGATGCGTATTCCGGTACTGGCTCGGCGGCCTGTGCTGCGCCCCAGGCGGTCGGTGCTGTCTCATCGGGCAAGGGTGATTGCTGGGGGGCGTCGCTCGGGGTTGCGGTGCCTGGGTTCGCGCTCAACTCAGCGGCGGTCTCAGCGGCGGACTGGCCCGCCGTATCGATGGGCGGCAGGGCCCGGGCAACCCGCTGGTGATTCTCTGCCCAGGCCGCTCGCAGGGAGTCCAGGGAGCGCGACAGATTGTCGGCGTAGGCCTCCGTGTAGTCGGTGCGCTGGGCGCCGGCCCCCTGGTCATTCATGGTGACGAGGGATGCGCTGACCGTGACCTGGACCCCGTTCGGGACCTGCTGGTAAACGCTGGTGACCTCGATCTGGGGTCGCATTCCGGTGGCGACCAGGCCTGCCGCCACCGCCTGGGGGGCGTCCGGGTTGACCGGGCGGCTGAGTACCACGCGCTGATCCGTGGCACGCACGATCGTCCAACCCTTGGAACGTGCCGAACCCATGGCAATGGCGCGCACTTCTGCGACCTTAGCACCGGCGATCACCGTCGAGGGCCCGCTGATGGGCTCCTCCGTAACGCTTGTGCCAGCGCTGCGGGGTTGCGTTGCGCAGCCCGAGATTACGCCGATCGTCGCCAAACCTAACAAGACTGTATACAGACGCCAATTCACCGAGCAGCCCTCGAATCTATCGTGTTTGCCTGGGTCGCGCCTGGCGGACCCACTGAGGGCGCGGATGCTATCACAAGCTCCGGCGGGTGCGTCGTCCGCAGGTGTGTCGTTTGGTTAAGATATCCGCATTGGGGGCGATTCCGACGAGGGTGAGAACCATGCAATGTCCCAAGTGCGCGGCCGAGAACCCGCCCGGCACGGCCATTTGCGAGCGTTGCGGCATCGTCTTCGAAAAATACTACCGTTATCACCCGCGTCCGGGGGAGGACGCGCCTCCCCCCGTGCCGGCGCAGCTGCGCGGCGGCGCTCTCCGGTCGGATGGTGGGGTGCGGGCCCTGCTATGGCCGGCCGATCCCAAGGCGGATTGGGTGTCGGTCGGCGCTCGGGGCGTGCTGCTGCTGGTCTTGCTGTTCTGGGGGACGGCGCTGATGTCGTCGGGCATCGAGGGGAATGCCGTGGGGCACTCCTTCCTGCACCTGATCAATCTCCCCTTCCACGAGGCTGGACACGTGATTTTTCGACCCTTCGGCCAATTCATACAATCTCTTGGGGGCACCTTGGGGCAGCTCCTGATGCCGGCGATCTGTTGCGGTGTGCTGCTGATTCAGACCCGAGACCCTTTCGGCGCCTCGGTGGCCCTATGGTGGTTCGGGGAGAATTTCCTGGACATAGCCCCCTACATGGCCGATGCGCAGGCCGGGGTCCTGCCGCTGGTGGGGGGCAACTTCGGGCATTCATCCCCCTACGGATTCCACGATTGGGAGTTCCTACTCAACGAGAGCGGTCTGTTGCACTTTGATAAGGCTTTGGCGCGGGGGACCTTTTTTTTCGGCAGCCTGATTATGCTCGCAGCGCTGATCTGGGGTGGCCTGTTGCTCTATGGCCAGTACCGGGCGGCGGCCGGGGGCTCCTCGACCGACCCTGGGCGGCACAAATGAGCCAATACGAAGAAGTTGTCAGTTGGCAGATTTCAGTTGTCAGTATGCCTTGAAACCGCAGATGACGCAGATGTCCGCAGATACAACACATGAGAATCCACCGCTTAATCAGGACACCCCGGTCACCCGCCGGGCGAGGCGGATATTGAGGCCAAAACCCCGGAACATCTGCGTTTATCTGCGGAATCTGCGGTTGAACTGCACTTTCCAGGGTAAGAGGTTATTGGTATTAGGAAAACCGCCGGCGAAAAGCGGGAAACCCATGTGCGATGGGTTATATGTCGCGGGTTGGCATCGCTAGCTCATGTAGCTCAGGGCTTCGTCACCTGGGTTCGGTAGCCCGGCGATCCGCCAGGCGGTTCGGCAACCCCCAAACAGGTGCTGCACGGCGTGCTTGTCCATGCCGTGGGAGGTGCTGGCCTGGGCCGTGGGCGGCAGGGATCCGTAGGTGAAGTGGTGCTCGCGTAGATAATGCAGAATGACCCAGTGGGCCGGTGTGAGCCGACCTATGCCGTCCACCTCGGCGATGCGCTGGGCGAGTTCCTCGTCCCACTCCTTGGGCTCCCTGAGGAAGCCATCGGCATCGACGTCTGGGCGCCGCCGGTGCCTGGGTGCGCTGATCGGGTTGGTGTGCATCTTGGGGCTCTGTTGGCTTCGCGGGGACTGACACTATAGACCGCGGCGCGCTGGTTGGCTTTGGTGCCGGTATGCGCTTGCCGGTTTCCGGCTTCAGCTCCGTCAGTCCTCCGTCTCCCCCGGAGGCTCTTTAGAGCCGTACCTGATGATGGTCCAGGGGGTAGCCTAGTCCCTTGTAATGGACATAGCGGAGCCGCCCAGCAGCCCGGATGTCGGGGTCTTGATCGATGGGTTCGAGCAGCCGTTCCCAGCGGTCGAGGTCACTTGGTACCTCGATGCCCAGGTTGATCAGGACCTGGGTGGGCAGGTCCGGGGCGACAGCGGCGGTGCCGCCGTGACCGATGAGGATGGGTGTCAGGTGCGGATCGGTCTCGCCCACCAGGCCGTGGGGCAGGAAGCTGTCCTCGCGGAAGGTCCAGAGTAGCCCGTCGAGGGCCCTGGCGGTGCCTTCGTCAGGGGTCTCGACATAAACGCGCAGGCCCTCTCCATGTGCCCGTTGAACCAGCCGACAGGTCAGCTGAAGCCGGTCCCCTTCGCTGTCTGCCGTGAGGGTGTAGAAGTCGATGCGGAGCACGTCCGGCGACCTCGGTCAGTGGGTCGCCACGCCGCTGCGGCCGATCAGGAATTGGGTCAGCAGCGCCACCGGGCGACCCGTGGAGCCCTTTTCCTTGCCGCTGCGCCAGGCGATGCCTGCGATGTCCAGGTGGGCCCAGGGGTACTTCTTGGTGAAGCGCGCCAGGAAGCAGGCGGCGGTTACGGCCCCGGCTTCGCGCCCGCCGATGTTGGCCATGTCGGCAAAGTTGCTGTCGAGCTGGGACTGGTAGTCGTCCCAAAGGGGCAGGCGCCAGGCGCGGTCGCCCGCATAGTCGCCGGCGGCCAGGACCTCGGCGGCGAGCTTGTCGTCGGCGCTGAAGAGCCCGGCCGGGTGCTTGCCCAGGGCGACCACACAGGCCCCGGTGAGGGTGGCCAAGTCGATGACCGCCGCCGGGTCGAAGCGCTCGCTGTAGGTCAGGGCGTCGCAGAGTATGAGCCGCCCCTCGGCGTCGGTGTTGAGGATCTCCACGGTCTGGCCGGACATGCTGGTGACGATGTCTCCGGGCTTGTTAGCGGCGCCGTCGGGCAGGTTCTCCGAGGCCGGCACAACCCCAATCAGGTTGATGGGCAGTCCAAGGGCAACCGCGGCCCGCACGGCGCCGATGACACTGGCACCGCCGCACATGTCGTACTTCATCTCGTCCATCTCGGCGGACGGCTTGATGGAGATGCCACCGGCGTCGAAGGTCAGCCCCTTGCCCACCAGGACTACGGGCTTCTCGCCCTTTTTGCCGCCCGCATAGCGCATGACAATGAGCTTGGCCGGCTCCCGGCTGCCGCGGGAGACCGACAACAGGGCCCCCATGCCAAGCTCCTGCATGTCGTGTTCTTCCAGGACCTCGACGTCCAGCCTGGGGTGTGCCGTGGCCAGGTCCCGCACACGCTCCGCTAGATAGCTCGGGGTGCAGATGTTGCCCGGCAGGTCGCCAAGCTCCTTGGCTAGGGCGACGCCGGCGGCGATGGCCCCACCATGGTTCGCGGCGCGTTGGGCCGCGTCCATATCATGCTTTTTCGAGACCCACAGGGTGAGGCGCTTGAGGGGGTGCTTGAGGGGGTGCTTCTCCGTCTTGGTGGCGGTGTAGCGGTAGGTCTGCTCGGCGGCGGTGGTCACCAGGTCGCGTATCGCCTGGTAGGGGTCCAGCTCCGCCGGGGCCAGTTCTGCCAGGGTGCACAGGGCATCGGTGGTGCGGCTCTGGTTGAGGACACCGACGGCGGCGGCCATGGCCTGGATGTACACCGTGCGCGTCAGCTCCCGACGTTTGCCGCAGCCCACCAATAGAACACGTTCCGCCGCGACCCCGGGGACCCCATAGAGCATCAGGGTACGGCCCTTCTCGCCGTCCATGTCGCCGATGCGCAAGACCTCGGCCAAGTGACCCGAACTGGCCTTGTCGATGGCTTCCCCCGGGCCGGACAGCTTGCGCTTGTCGAACACCCCGAGGATCAGGCAGGGGGTCTTCAGCCCAGCCAGGTCGCCGCTATTGATCTTGAATTCCATGGGTCTGCCTCGCTTCATGAAGACGTCGCGGCCCTGCTTAGGATGGGCGCGGCGGTGTAAGATACGCGACCCGCGAGTCTACAGGATTCACAAGTGGCGCTGTACTTTCGCCCGTCGCCCATGCGCTACCGCACCCCGCTCGACGGACCCGCCCAGAGGCCCCCGATGTGAAGATCATTGACCGCTACCTGGCGCATGCCGTCATCGTTGGCGCCTTGGCGACCATGGCCGTGTTGCTGCCCCTGATTGCCTTCTTCTTGGTGGCCGACGAGATGGATGCGGTCAAGGAGCAGGGCTATCGCCTGACCGACGCCCTGATCTTCGTCTCCCTGTCTCTGCCGCGTTTTGCCTACCAACTCTTTCCCATTGCCACCCTGATTGGCGCTCTGATGGGTCTGGGGGCCCTGGCCAGCCGCTCGGAACTGGTGGCCATGCGTGCCGCAGGGGTCTCGATCGGGCGTATCGTCGGGGCCGCCATGATTGGTGGCCTGGTGCTGGCGGTACTGGCGGTGGCGGTGGGGGAGGGGCTTGCCCCCATCGCCGAGCGCGAGGGGGTGCGGCTACGCGCCGAGGCGATGTCCGGCCAGGTCACCATGGCCACCCCCTACGGCTTCTGGGCGCGGGACCGGGATACCTTCGTCAACATTCGGGAGATCCTCCCCGGGGCCGATCTGCGCGATGTGTCGATCTATCAACTGGATGACGAGCGTCGCCTCACCGTGGCGACCCATGCGGCCCGAGCCCGCTTTGTCGACGGTGCCTGGATCCTGGAGGACGTGGCCCGCAGCCGTATCTTCGATGACCGGGTCGAGGCCGAGCATTTGCCACGGGAGGACTGGACCTCCCGTATCAACCCGGGCTTGCTGGAGGTGGTGGTCGTGCAGCCCCAGATGCTGCCCATTTGGGGGCTGCATCGCTACATTCGGTACATGCAAGCGAACGACCAGGACGCACGCTCCTACGAGGTCGTCTTCTGGGCCAAGGTGGTTCAACCCTTCCTGATTCTCGCCATGATCTTCGTCGCCATCCCGCTGCTGCTAGGGTCCACGCGCACCAGCGGTACCGGGACCAGGATCTTCGTTGGAATCCTGGTGGGGGTTGTCTTCTACCTGATCAGCCGGACCTTCTCCTATCTGGCCCTGCTCTATGGACTGAGTCCGGTGGTCGCAGCCTTTACCCCTCCGCTACTGTTCCTCGCAGCTGCCCTGTGGGTGCTGCGGCGGGTGGGTTAACCCTGACGTTGATCAGGTGCCTGCGGGTGGCGGCGTTGCCTTGGTCACCAACACCAGGCGAGTGCGGGACCAGCGGTCGTGCCACGCCAGGTGGCCGGGATCGATCAGCACCCATAGCAACCCCAGCCCAGCCGGCGCCAGGGCGACGGTCGCACATGCCAATCGCAATAGGGCATCCTTGAGTCGCGGTTTGGCCCCATCCGCACGCACCAGGCGCAGGCGCCAGGCGTTCATGCCGAGGGTCTGGCCCCCGTGGGTCCAGAAGTAGACATAGAAGCCGCCGACCACAGCCACCAGCCAAGCGCGGAACCACCAGGCCTGGGCGGGAAACTCCGATCCCACCAGCGCCATATAGGGCACCACAACCAGGGCGGCGGCCAGCAACAGGACGGCAAACAGCAGCGCGCTGTCGTAGATGAGCGCGGACAGGCGCCGCAGGAGGCCAGGGGGCCGGGCTTGGGAGATGTCGATATCCATGAGCTTGGGCAGGCGTCAGTGGCGATGCTCGTGGGTATGCTTGGCGCTCGGCAACTGCCGGTACTCCGAGCAACGCCGCGGGGTCGGAACCCCCTTGCCGGGGTTGAGCAGCTCGGTTGGATCGAAGGCACGCTTGACGGCGCGGAACTGGTCCAGCTCGTCCTTGTTGAATTGCACGCACATCTGGCGGATCTTCTCGATCCCTACCCCGTGCTCGCCGGTGATGGTCCCGCCGACTTCGACGCATAGTTCCAGGATCTTGCCGCCCAGCTCCTCGGTGCGCTCCAACTCCCCTGGGTTGTTGGCGTTGTAGAGGATGAGCGGGTGCAGGTTGCCATCGCCGGCATGGAAGACGTTGGCCACGGGTAGTCCATATTCCTCGGACAACTCCGCGGTGCGCCTCAGCACCTCCGGCAAGAAGCGTCGCGGGATGGTCCCATCCATGCAGTAGTAGTCCGGCGACAGGCGGCCGACGGCCGGGAAGGCGGCCTTGCGCCCGGCCCAGAAGCGCATCCGCTCCGCGGCGTCCCGGGCGGTACGGACCTCCGTCGCCCCCCCGGCCAGGAGCAACTCGCGCACCGCGGCGATGTGCTCGGAGACCTCCTGGTTGGTCCCGTCGACCTCGCACAGCAGGATGGCGGCGGCGTCGGTAGGGTAGCCGGCGTGGACGAAGGCCTCGGCGGCGGCGATGGCCGGGCCGTCCATCATCTCGAGTCCGGCGGGGATGATGCCGGCGGCGATGATGTCGCCCACCGCGGTTCCCGCCTTCTCCACGTCGTCGAAGGCAGCCAGCACCACCTGAGCCCGCTCCGGGATAGGCAGCAGGCGCACCGTCACCTCCACCACGACCCCGAGCATGCCCTCTGAGCCGATGAGCAGGGCCAGCAGGTCGTAGCCTGGGCTGTCCAGGGCCTGGCCGCCGATCTCCAGCAGATCTCCCTCCACAGTGACCAGGGTTAGGCCCAGCACGTTATGGACGGTGAGCCCGTACTTGAGGCAGTGCACCCCGCCGGCGTTCTCCGACACGTTGCCGCCAATGGTGCAGGCGATCTGTGACGAGGGGTCCGGGGCATAGTAGAGCCCGTGGGCGACGGCGGCCTCGGAGACGGCGAGGTTGCGCACTCCGGGCTGGACCCGGGCGGTGCGGTTGATGGGGTCGATGTCCAGGATGGCGTTGAAGCGGGCGAGGCTCAGGACGATGCCATCCCCAAGGGGTAGGGCCCCGCCGGACAGGCCGGTCCCGGCACCTCGTGCCACCACCGGAATCCCGCGTGAATGGCACAGGCGCATGATCCGCTGGACCTGATCCAGGGTGTGGGGCAGCACCACCAGCATCGGGATCTGGCGGTAGGCGGAGAGGCCGTCGCACTCATAGGGGCGTAGTTCCTCCTCTTGCTCCAGCACGGCGTCTGGGGGCAGGAAGGAGTGCAGGGCCTTGAGGAGTTCTGCCCTGGCTGCGGGGTTCGGGGCGGGGCGTTGGGGAGCGGTCATAGTCTGCCTTCCAATCACGCGGCACCGCAGGGATGCGGGGCGACAGGTATGCTACCAGGCTTGTGGTTTTCAGCGGGGGGGCCATGTCGTATAACGCACCTTCGCATCAATTCAGGCCCGAGAGATATCCATGTATCCAGCCCAACTCCAGTGTCCCCGCCCAAGCCGCGTCATTTCCGTCGGTCTGCTTGGGCCGCTCCTGTTCGCACTTGTTGCGCCTGTCCTCGCGGCGCGTGGCCCGGCACTGCCGGATTATCCGGCGGACGAAGTGGCGCCGGGCGTCTATGTGATCCACGGTCCGGTCGGTTATCCGACCCCGGAGAACCAGGGCTTTATGAACAACCCGTCCTTCCTGGTCACGGACGCCGGGGTGATCGTAGTGGACCCGGGTTCCAGCGTCCAGACCGGGGAGATGGTCCTGCGTCAGGTCCGTAAGGTCACGGACAAGCCCCTGTTGGCGGTGTTCAATACCCATGTCCATGGCGACCATTGGTTGGGCAACCAGGCGTTGAGCGCCGCGGCGCCGGAGGTGCCCATCTATGCTCATCCGAAAATGCTGGCGCAGGTCGCCCAGGGGGCGGGGGAGGAATGGGTCCAGCGCATGATGAGCGCAACCAATGGGGCCACCGAGGGGACCACGGTGCGGGGTCCGACCCTGGCCCTGGATGGCGGTGAGACGGCCTCCGTCGGTGGTCTGACCTTCAAGGCGCACTATTACCCCCATGTGCACAGCACCACGGACCTGATGATCGAGGTCCCGGAGCTTGGGCTGCTGTTTCTGGGCGACAATGCCTGCAATCGCCGCATCGTGCGCATGGACGACGGGTCCTTCCAGGGTAGCGTCGAGGCCCTGGACGGGGTCAAGGGGGTGGAGGCCAAGGTCCTGATCCCGGGCCACGGCCTGACCGGCGGCTGGGAGATCGTGGACAATTACCGCACTTATCTCAACGGGGTCTACGAGGGCGTGGCCGAGCTCTACGAGCAGGGCCTGACGGACTTTGAGATGAAGCCACTGCTGGCGGAGCGTTTGGCCAGCTTCAAGGACTGGCCGGGCTTTGATGACGAGTTGGGCAAGCATATCTCGCTCGCCTACCTGGAGGTGGAGGCCAACGCCTTCTGACGCAACGATCAAGATGGGCCGCTTGGGCCTTCTGATTCAAGCGGCCTTCGGAATGATCGAGTGCTTGATCCCGGCGATGTCGTTCCGATCACACCCTGCCTGCAGGGCGTGATGCCCACCAAGTTAAGGGTAGGGTGTCTGGGAAGATTGTGGTCCGGGTGGCGGGTAGGGTGCCGGACGACGGCTCGTCGATTTGCAGGAGAGCCTACCGATCACATACTCTTTTACAGGGTTGACCTTGTTCGGTTCGGCACGTATATTAGAAAGCGATAATATACAAAAGCGCTCCGGGCTCTTGGCCTGTGTGTCAGCGCGAAGGCCCACATCCCATCGCCGCCAGGGTGCATCCAGATGCCAAACGCCGAATCCGCGAACGCATGCGCGCCCCTACCCGTGGGCGGCTATCCGGCGATACTCGCCGAGTGCCGCACTCTGGGTGGGGACGGAAGCTGCCAGCAGGTGCTCGACGATTGCCTGGTCCATCTGGATGACCAACTGAATGGCCCGGCGTCCGGTCGGGATCGCCGTTCGGCTCGCCAGACCCTGCGCGAACTGGCCGTTCTGCTGGCCTCTAAGCGCCTGGATCTTGGCCGCGGCGACTATCAGCGCCTACTGGCGAGCCTCTCGGGGATCTTCGAGACAGGGCCTCAGTCGACGCCGCGGGCGTCCCTGGCGACCACGGCGCCGAGCTATGCCGGTGTGGTTGCGGCCATTAGCCGCGCCTGCCCGACCTGTGACTATGAGGCTGTCCTCGGCCAGTTGCTGATCTATATGTCGCGCCTGTTTCTGGACCGGCGTAGCGGCTGGAAGTCCATCTTCCGCAATATTCGCTCCATTGCAGATCGGGTCGACGTCATGCAGCGTCTGGATGATGTGGAGTTGGCCAGGATCGACGAGTGGGTCGAGTCCGGGGCGGCCAATCTCTTCCCTATCCAGCGGGAGTTGGGGCAGGCCATCGATCGGCTTGGCGAGCAGGTGGCCGAGCTGGATGCGCAGATCGCCGCCAAGGCTGCGATGCGTGACCTGGATGCGCGTCGGCGCCGCGGCGACGCCCATCTGCGCAATGTCGTGTCCTTCGATACCTGGCGGGAGAGGCGGGAGTTGGCGGAGCTGGAGCAGCGGCGTGCCGACTTGTGCGACCAGATAGAGGCCAAGCAGGGGGTCAAGGAGCTGATTGACGACGATATCCACGACCTGGAGGAGAGCCTGCGCGCTACCCGCCGTGCCTATTTTGTCCACTTGGCCTGGAGCGCTGCCTAATCCACTCGGATCGGCGCGACCTTAAAGACTTCTTCCAGACTGGTCAGGCCCTCCGCCACCTTCATGGCCCCGCCGATGCGCAGGGGCCGCATCCCCTTTCCATACGCCAGCGCGCGCAGTGGGCCCTCCTCGAACTCGGCTGAGATGAGGCTGCGGATCTCGGCATCCAGGGTCAGCATCTCGTAAAGTCCGATGCGCCCGTGGTAGCCACTATTGCGACACTCCAGGCAGCCCTTGGGGGCGCAGATGGTCTCAGGCGCCGGCAGGGGCCAGGGGTTGATCAGGGACTCCCACAGGATCGGGTCCAGGGGGATGCGCTGCTTGCAGTGGGGGCAGAGGGTGCGCACCAGGCGCTGGGCGACCACGCCGATGATGGTGGCCTTGATCAGGTAGTGGGGGGCGCCGATGTCGAGCAGCCGGGTGATGGCGGAGGGTGCGTCGTTGGTGTGCAGGGTTGACAGGACCAGGTGACCCGTGAGCGACGCCTGCACCGCCATCTCGGCGGTCTCCAGGTCGCGGATCTCGCCGACCATGATGATGTCCGGGTCCTGGCGCATCAGGGTGCGGATGCCGCTGGCGAAGTCGAGCCCGATGTTGTGTTGGACCTGCATCTGGTTGAAGGTCGGCTCGACCATCTCGATGGGCTCTTCCACCGTGCAGACGTTGACCTCCGGGGTCGCCAGGGTCTTGAGGGTGGAGTACAGGGTGGTGGTCTTGCCCGATCCGGTGGGCCCGGTGACCAGGACGATGCCGTGAGGGCGCCCCACCATGGCCTTCCAACGCTCTGCGTCTTCCGACCCAAAGCCGAGGGCGGCGAAGTCCTTGAGCAGGACATCAGGGTTGAAGATGCGCATCACCAGCTTCTCGCCGAAGGCGGTGGGCATGGTGGACAGGCGCATCTCCAGCTCCCGACCATCCTGGGTGCGGGTCTTGATGCGCCCGTCCTGAGGGCGGCGCTTCTCGGCCACGTCCATGCGTCCGAGGATCTTGATGCGGCTGGTGACCGCGGCCATGACCCGCGCCGGTACCTGGTAGACCTGATGCAGGACCCCGTCGATGCGGAAGCGGATGTTGCCCAGGTCGCGGCGGGGCTCGACGTGGATGTCGCTGGCGCGTTGGTCGAAGGCGTATTGCAGCAGCCAATCCACGATGTGCACGACATGGCTGTCGTTGGCGTCCAGGGTCCCTGAGTTGCCCAGTTCGACCAGGGCCTCCAGGTTGCGCAGGCCCCCGAAGCGGGACTCGTCGGGTCCCTCCGCGGCCCCCTTGATGGAGTTGGAGACGCCAAAGAATTCGGCCCGGTAGCGCTCGATGTCACGGGGATTGGCCACGACGCGAACAATCTCGCGCTTGACGATCTGCCGGATCTGTTCGATCCAGTCGGTCAGATAGGGCTCGGAGGTAGCGAGCACGACGTGCTCCGCGGTCACCAGCACCGGCAGGATGCGATTCCAGGCGGCATAAGAGGCGGTGATCATGTCGCCCACGTTGGGGGCGTCGATCTTGAGCGGATCGATGCGCAGGTATTCCAGGCCGCTGCGCTTGGCGAGCCAGAACGTCAGTTCTTCCAGGGTGATCAGCCGTTCGGGTGCGCCGGCATGGTGGATCTTCGCATCGGCGACGATCTCCAGGGCGTGGCGCTCGGCGCGGTCCTTGGTCGTGACGGTCTGTAACAGGGTCTTCGCTATGGAGGGGGCGACGATGCTGTCCGATACCAGGTCGCCGAGGACCTCTTCGACGGTTAGCTTGTGGCTGGGGCCTGCGTCGGTTCCGGTAGGTGCCGACCCTGGCTGCAGGCCACCTTCGGCGCCGGTCTTGAGCGCCGGCCCGGCTCGGTCCGGGTCTGGGATTGCGGACCCGCGCGGTTGACTTGGGCCGGGTGGCAGTTTCATCCCGGTGCGACGGGGGCTAGTGCGCAGCCCGCGACGGGCGGCTGATGTCGTAGCCCTGCTGGAAGCTTGGGACCCGAAAGTAGGTCCCCAGCGTCCGTCCGACGCTAAACTCCGTGGCGGCCAAGGGTGGGGCCGCCATGCTTAGGGAGACGACCGCTAGCCAGGGTATGGTTGGGCTGAGCTGGTGATGAAGGGCTTGCACGGGTGCCGGACTCCCGGGGACTTGTCCTGATGACATGGACTGGTGAGGATAAGGGAAGCGCTGCTTGTAGCGCCAGGGGCAGGGCGCGAGGGCGACATTTCATCGGCGGCGGAGCGATCGATCAGGCATACTTTAGCAAACCATTAGGACATCCTAATATATTGATTTGTGTCAAATAAAGTTGCTTTTTTGGTTGCTTTCTCGCACTCTTCAGCCCGTCAGGCACCCTAGGTGTCGTCCAGCGGACTGTCTGACAACCTTCCGATCGGACGCTCGTAGCACCCCAGTGTAGGCCGCCTTACACCGGTGCCCAGGCGAGCCATTGCTGGGTCTAAAACCATGCTGGTATCCGAATATCCCGCTGAGGGCGCCTGTCGGTTCACCCTCAAGCCCAATTGCAGCCTGAGCTGGCACTGGGTTCGGCGCCTGGTTGGGGGGCTCGCCTGCTGCATACTCGGCGTTGGGGCCTATTGGGTCTCGCTGGGGGCTTGGCTGGTGCTGCCTTTCACCGGCTTGGAGTTGTTGGTCCTTGGATTTGGGTTCTATTTGAGTTCCGTGGCGGGTCACCGTTGCGAGGTGATCGAGATCGTAGGCGACGACTTGCGCATCCTGCGCGGTGGTCGTCGCTTGGAGGAAGTCACGCGACTGTCGCGCTATTGGGCCCGCGCAACCCTGTCCCACGACCCAAGTGGCTGGTATCCCAGTCGCTTGGTGTTGCGCTGTCACGGTCGTCGTATCGAGATCGCGGCGCGCCTGGTGGAGGCGGAGCGCGAAGACCTTGCCGCCGAGCTTCAGGGATGGCTGGGTTTGCAACACGCCAGTATGGAACGTAGCGAGGCCGAGACGTTCAGTCCGGGTCTCGCCTCACCCGCACAACAAGCACAACGAGAGGGCATTTGGTCGTGAAATTCAAGCGTATCGGCGCAGCATCCGTCTTCGCATCCGTCGCCGCCTGGGCAGGTCCCGCAGCCGCCGAGTTGGGGATCAACTTCCCCGAGCCGGCTGCCGGCGTGGCTCAGGAGATTTATGACATCCATATGCTGACTACCACCATCGCCGCGGTGTTGCTGGTCATCATCTTCGCCTTCGTGATCTATTCACTGGTCTATCACCGCAAGAGCCGTGGCTATCAGGCCGATCAGCACTTTCATGAGTCCTGGTTTGGACGCTGGTCTTGGGTGATCGTCCCGGTCTTGGTGCTGGGCGTGGATATGACCATCGCCAATTCCGCCCAAAAGACCCTGGAGAAGGTTTGGGAGGTGCCCAAGGGCGAGGACCTGCTCGACGTGAAGGTGATCGGCCATCAGTGGTGGTGGGAGTACGAGTACCTCGACTATTCGGTGGATCTGGACGGCCAGCCCAAGCATGTGCGCATCGAGAGCCGCTATCTGCCGCAAGATAAGGCCGGCGACAACTACTTGCGTGCGGTGGACAATCCTCTGGTCCTGCCCGTCGGCAAGAAGATCCGGTTCCTGCACACCTCCGCCGACGTCAACCACGCCTTCTGGGTGCCTGAGCTGGCGGTCAAGAAAGACGCCATCCCCGGCTACGTTACCGAGACCTGGGTGGACCTGAATCGCGAGGGGACCTTCCGCGGCCAGTGCGCGGAGTTGTGCGGCACCTGGCACTCACGCATGCCCATCGTGGTGGAGTCCGTGTCCCAGGATAAGTTCGCGTCCTGGATCGACGAGCAGAAGCAAGTGATGCTCGCCTCCGCCGCCGAGGCCAATGTCGACCAGACCTGGGCGATGGCGGATCTGATGACGAAGGGCCAGGACCTCTACAACAGCAAGTGCGGTGCCTGTCACCAAATCAACGGCAAGGGGCTGCCGCCGGCCTTCCCGGCGTTGGCGGGAAGCCAGATCGCTACCGGGCCGATCGAGGGCCACATGAACATTGTGCTGAACGGCAAGGCCGGTACCGCCATGGTCCCGTGGAATACCCTGAACGACCTGGAGCTGGCTGCCATCATTACCTACGAACGTAACGCCTGGGGCAATGACACTGGGGACATGGTTCAACCGCGCGATGTGCGGGCTGCCCGATCCATCGCAGTGAAGTAGGCCGACTCCAACCCGTTTCTATCCGCAATTGGACGCACACTCGCGCCATCAGATGCGACCGGGCCGCCCCGGCACATTGCTGGCGCCGAGTTGCGGACGAGCTCTCTCTTCCACGAGGTAGACCGCCATGACCGCAGCAACACTGGATCACGATCACGAGCACCACGGCCCACCCAAGGGCATTGGTCGGTGGTTGTACTCAACCAACCACAAGGACATCGGGACCATGTACCTGGTGTTTGCGCTGATCATGCTGTTCCTCGGCGGGGCGAGCGCCATGCTGATTCGCGCCGAGCTGTTCATGCCGGGGCTACAGTTGTTGGAGCCGGATCTGTACAACAATCTGGTGACCAATCATGCCCTGC
Source organism: uncultured Gammaproteobacteria bacterium (assembly GCA_963845265.1). Classification (GTDB taxonomy): domain Bacteria; phylum Pseudomonadota; class Gammaproteobacteria; order Chromatiales; family Chromatiaceae; genus DYRB01. The sequence goes on from CAWJRN010000003.1 coordinate 110,655, forward strand.
TGATGATCTTCGGGGCCGTGATGCCGGCTGCTGCGGGTATGGCCAACTGGATGATCCCGCTCATGATCGGTGCGCCGGATATGGCCCTGCCGCGGATGAACAATCTGAGCTTCTGGATCCTGCCTGCGGCGGGAACCATGCTCATCCTGTCCTTCGTTGTGCCCTTCTTCCCGGGCGGCGGGACCCAGATCAACACCGGCTGGACGCTCTACCCGCCGCTGTCCATTCAGGTCGGCATGTCCATGGACTTCCTGATCTTCGCCATCCACCTGCTGGGTATCTCCTCGGTGCTGGCCTCGATCAACATCATCGTCACCATCTTCAACATGCGTGCCCCGGGCATGCGCCTCATGCAGATGCCGATCTTTGTGTGGACTTGGCTGGTGACCGCCTTCCTGTTGATCCTGGTGGTGCCGGTCCTGGCTGGTGGCGTGACCATGCTGTTGTTCGATCGCCACTTCGGTACCAGTTTCTTCAATGCCGCGGGCGGTGGCGACCCGGTACTGTTCCAGCACCTGTTCTGGTTCTTTGGCCACCCGGAGGTCTATATCCTGATCCTGCCGTCCTTCGGCATCCTGGCGGCCATCGTTCCGACCTTCTCGCGCAAACCCCTGTTCGGATACGGCTCGCTGGTTGGCGGCATGATCGCCATCATGGTCATCGGCATGGTCGTGTGGGCCCATCACCAGTACACCATCGGCATGTCCCTGGGGGCGGTGACCTATTTCATGATCGGGACCATCATCATCTCCATCCCGGTAGGATTGATGGTCTTCAACTACATGGCAACCATGTGGAAGGGGGCCATGACCTTCGAGACGCCCATGCTGTTTGCCGTGGCCATCCTGATGATGTTCTCCTTCGGCGGTCTGACGGGGATCATGCTGGCGGTCGTGCCGGCGGATATGCAATATCAGGACTCCATGTTCGTGGTCGCTCACTTCCACTATGTGCTGCTCCCTGGTGCGGTCTTCGGGCTGTTCGCCGGGGTCTTCTATTGGCTGCCCAAGTGGACCGGCCATATGTACAACGAGAAGCTCGGTAAGATCTTCTTCTGGGTGAATGTGGTCAGCTTCAACGTCACCTTCTTCCCGCAGCACTTCATCGGCCTCGCTGGCATGCCCCGGCGTATCGTCGATTACAACGTGATGTTCGCCGAGTTCAATATGGTCTCCAGTGTGGCGGCCATGGTCTTCGGTCTCAGCCACTTGCTCTTGCTCTACATCGTCATCGATACGGTGCGCCGGGGTAAGCAGGCCGAGGACCGGGTCTGGGAGGGGGCTCAGGGGTTGGAGTGGGAGCTTTCCTCCCCGCCGCCCTTCCATAGCTGGACGACGCCCCCGCAGTTGGCCCCGGAGCTGGCCCCTCAGTTGGCCAAGTAGCCTGGATTGACGCATGCAGTGGCGGACCACCGGTCCGCCACTGCATGCGGTTGATGACCACACAGATTCGAGACGAGTATCCGTATGACGGTAACCGAGATGACCCCAGAACAAAGGCGTAAGAACGTCCGCGTCGCCTGGCTGTTGGCCGGGTTCGCGCTCTTCATGTTTGCGACCTCCGTGCCCTTCTGGCGGGGGCTGTTCAACATGGTGATGGCGAACGCCCTGTGAGCGACGACAATCCTCGCGACACCCGTAAGCGCCGCACCCTGCTCCTCTTGGTAGGGTTGGCCCTAGGTATGTTCGGTTTCGGCTTTGCCATGGTGCCGCTCTACGGCTTGTTGTGTGATGTCACAGGATTGCAGTCGGTGGAGCGCATGGGGGAATTGGGTCTGGGGGGCAAAACGGGCCAGGCGAGCAGCGATCAGGACGACGGCAAGGGGCGCTGGGTGACGGTCAAGTTCGATAGCACCGTGCACCCCGACCTACCCTGGAGCGTGGGTCCTATGGAGTCGAAGGTCCGGGTCCGGCTGGGCGAGCCCAGAGTAGTGGATTTCGTTGCGGAGAACCGCGCCGGGACGGCGGTGACGGGACAGGCCCTACCAAGCATCGCGCCCTGGAAGGCTGGCGGCTTCTTCGCCAAGATCGAATGCTTCTGCTTTACCCAGCAGACCTTGGCGGGGGGCGAGCGCAAGGAAATGCCGGTGCGGTTCGTGGTCTCTCGGGACCTGCCGGACGATGTCGATTCCATCACGCTCTCCTATAGCGTGATGCGCGTCTCCCAGCCGGATGCCGTGGCTGCGGTCGATAGCCGGCTCTAGCCGGCAACAGATAACACGATAACGAGGATAGATTCGGATGAGTGGTTCAGCGCACGGCCAGAAAGACTATTTTATCCCGGACCCGAGCCCCTGGCCGCTGATGGCCATGCTGGCGATATTGGCCATGCTTGCCGGGACGGCCCTGACCATCAATGGGGTTGGGGCGGGCAACTGGATGTTGTTGGTGGGGGTCGCCTTGCTGGCCTTTATGTTTTACGGCTGGTTCGGTCAGGTGATCCGCGAGAGCATGGCGGATCGTTATAACGCTCAGGTGGACCGCTCGTTCCGCCAGGGAATGTTTTGGTTCATCGCCTCAGAGGTCTTTTTCTTTCTGAGTTTCTTCGGTGCCCTCTGGTATATCCGCAACGTGGCCATGCTGTGGCTGGGCGGCGGGGGTTACCTAGGGGAGACGCACGACCTGTTGTGGAGCCAATTCGATGCGGTCTGGCCTTCCGCCGGGCCTGAGGGCCTCGGGGGTGAGTTCCAGCCCATGGGGCCCTGGGGCATCCCTGCCATGAATACCTTGATCCTGCTGACCTCTGGCGCAACCGTGACCTGGGCCCATTGGGGTCTCAAGCAGCATGACAACAAGACCCTGGTGCGTGGTCTGGCCGCGACCATCGGCCTGGGCTTCCTGTTTGTGATCTTCCAGGCCTGGGAGTACTACCACGCCTACCATGAGCTGAACCTAACCTTGGGTTCCGGGGCCTATGGCTCAACCTTCTACATGTTGACGGGCTTCCATGGCTTCCACGTCACCATGGGTGCTGTGATGCTGTTGGTGATCTTGATCCGGGCCATGAAGGGGCACTTCACGCCACACAATCATTTTGCCTTTGAGGCCGTGGCCTGGTATTGGCACTTCGTGGATGTGGTCTGGCTGGGGTTGTTTATTTTCGTCTACTGGTTGTAGATCCATGCCGGACCGATGAGGCGGGTGCTGCGAGGGCGGACCTGGGGTCCGCCCTCGTCATTCAGACGCCATGCGGCTGTATGAGTCCGAACATGTAGCCAAGCATGAGTAGAACGAACAAGGTGATGGACAGCACAATGCGCACGGTCAGGGCACGCACGACCCGGGTCTTGTCTTCGTCCCCGTCGTCCTTGGCCAAGTAATACATGCCCTGACCAAGGGAAAAGACGACAAATGCCAACACCAGTAGTACCGGTATCTTGAAGATGAGATCCATTGGTTTCCCCCTTGCAATGTATGGATGTTGGTCATGTCCGCGGCCAGTCTAATGCCGACGCAACATTCTCAGGACTATAGCACCCCTATGCGCCTTGGCCAGTCTGTGCTGCGACCACGCTGGTTGCCGACCCTGATCATCGGCGCGGCCGTGGTGACCTTTGTCTGGCTCGGGTTGTGGCAATTGGATCGCGCCGAACAGAAACGCCGGGAGGCGTTGGAACTGGTCGCCCGGTCAGCACTTCCGGCGTACATCCTGGGTGCCTTGGAAACTGACCCGGAGTCGCTGCGCTATCGCCGTCTGAGCGCCTCAGGGAGCTTCGATGAGCAGGGCCAGATCCTGATCGAGAATCGCCGCCATGGGAACCGGACGGGTTTCCACGTCATCACCCCGCTGCGTATCGAGGGGTCGGAGGTGCGCGTTCTGGTCAATCGGGGCTGGATCCCAGGGGATGCCCAGGGGTTGCCGATGCCGGCGCCGGTGCCGGCAGGTTCGCGTACCGTGGAAGGCGTAGCCCACGTCCCGTCGGCCCCTGCCATGGTTTTGCACTCAGATCTTCAGGGCGCCTCAGGCTGGGGCGACCAGTGGCCCTATCTGACCACAGATCTTTACGGGGCGGGGGCGGGCTATCCAGTGCAGCCGGTCGTCATCCTCCTCGACCCGGAGGCGGCAGACGGATTCGTGCGCAGTTGGCCGCGGGAGTTGCCTAAGGAGGGGATGCACCTTGGCTATGCGGTGCAGTGGTTTGCCTTTGCGCTGATCGCCCTCGCGATTTGGTTTCGAATGAGCATGCGGCCGAAGGTTGAGCCGGAGGGGGTAGCGTGAGCGATGTACGGGAACGAGCGACGTCGGAGCGGGGCACGGCCGTCAAAGGGCGTCTGACGCCGCTGTGGGTCATGCTTGCGGTCTTTGCGGCGCCGGGGCTGGCTGCCCTGTTCTTCTATCTCAACCCGCAGTATCTGCCGACTGGGCGCAGCAACCTGGGTGAGCTGATCTCCCCGGTGGTCGCGATCCCCGCCGACCTTACCTTGGTCGCCCCAGATGGGGTTCCCCTGAACCGGGATGCCCTGGAGGGCAAATGGACCCTGGTGTACCTGGCTGGCGGAGACTGTGCAGACCCGTGCCGGTCTCGGCTGTGGGACCTGAGGCAGATCCGTGTCGCCCTGGGCGAGGCGAGTCTGAGTACGGAGCGCCTCCTGATCATGACCGACCTGGCGGCCGTGGGCCTCGCGGGCGAGTTGGCGACGGATTACCCCGGGATGCATGTGGCCCTGACCGATCAGGTAGGCGGGGAACGGTTGTTAGGGTTATTGGGCGGGGGGAATACTGCCCTCGACCGCTTGTACATCCTCGACCCCATGGGCAATCTGATGATGCGCTATGCGCCGGATGCCCCGGCGAAGGATACCCTCAATGACATGGGGCGCCTGATCAAGGCGTCCAAGAACTGGATCAAAGGTGCAGATTATGGCCACAAGTGAGATCTTCATCGGTAAGGTCCATGACCTGTCTTGGCGGCGCTATTACGACCTGACCAAACCCAAGGTCGTCGCCCTGATCCTGTTCACCGCCCTGGTGGGTATGCTGTTGTCCACCCCCGGGATGGTTCCGGTGCAACCCCTGGTGTTCGGTCTCATCGGCATCGGGCTTGCCTCCGCCGCTGGGGCGGCCCTCAACCATGTGGTCGATCAACGCATCGATGCCATCATGGAGCGGACCCGTGGTCGCCCCTTGCCCAGTGGCGACCTGGATGCTCCCCACGCCCTGCGCTTCGCCTTGGGTCTGGTGGCTCTGTCCATGCTGATACTGGTCACCTTCGTGAATGTGCTGACCGCGGTCCTCACCTTCTCCGCCTTCATTGGCTACGCGGTGATCTACACCAGCTACCTGAAGCGGGTGACGCCGCAGAATATCGTTTGGGGAGGGATTGCTGGGGCTGCACCGCCACTGTTGGGGTGGACCGCCGTTACGGGAGAGGTGAGTACCTTCGGGCTGCTGTTGCTCATGATCATTTTCCTGTGGACTCCGCCACACTTCTGGGCCTTGGCCATCAAACGCCGGGCCGAGTACGCGAAGGCCGGCATCCCGATGTTGCCCGTCACCCACGGTGTCGAGTTCACCAAGCAACAGATCCTGCTCTACACCCTGATGCTGTTGATGGTTACCCTGTTGCCGTTCCTGGGGCATATGGCCGGTCCGATTTATCTGGCTGGGGCCCTGGTGCTGGGGATGCGGTTCGTCTACTTCGCCCTGCAACTTTGGCGCACGGACGGTGATGTCTACGCCATGCCGACCTTTTTGTACTCCATCCGCTATCTGATGTGGCTGTTCGGATTCCTCCTGGTGGATCACTATCTGTCGGTGCTGATCTGACGGTCGGTCCGAGGCCGGTCGGCGAAGGCACGTAGTACAACCAGGACGAACAGGACGCCGCCGATCACGGCCAGCAGGCCGCCTATGCCCATCACCCCCATTGATGCCTTGGCCTGCCAGGTGTCTAGGCCCTGGGCGGCACCGGCAGTCTTGCGTTGGATGCCCATGGCCCCGGAGACCGCCAGCCCTCCGATGTGCAGGAGCTGGCCACCACCATAGATCCAGGGTTGGGAGCGGGCCATCCAGCCAGTGGGGCGGCCAAGCCCGAGGGTTGGGAGCAGGTGGTAGGTGAGCCCCATCAGGGCCAGGGTCACGCCGACGATGGAGCCGTGATAGTGGGCCGGGATGATGGTGTTGACCCCGGAGATGAGCACCGCCAGGATGCCGCCGGCTGCGAACAGGGTCCAGGATGCCGCCAGGGCGCGTGCTTGGGGAAGTTTTTGGTGGTCCCGCCGCATCTGGGAGCTCAACAGGGCGATGCCCACGAGCAGGCCGAGCGGGACGGCGGCGAGGCCGTTGCCGAACTGCATGAGCGTCGTGAAGGCCAGGCGGGCCTCGCCTGTGCCCACCGGGTAGATGGCATGTATGACCGGTGCGGCCAGGACGGGCAGGGCGCCGAGGATCAGCAGGGCTGAGAGCCAGTGGACGGGCAAGGCGAGGGGGCGCCCTAGGTCCCGGGCGAGCCAGATCCAGGCCACCAACATGATCTGGGTGTAGACGAATTGAAGGATGTGGCCTGGCCCCCAGAACAACAGTTCATAGGACATGCCATTGCCGGCCTGCTCGATGTCCAGCCAGGACCAGAGCAGGGACCCGGCGGCGATCAGGGTTGCGATGGCAGCGGTAGCCACGCCGACGGCGATCGGGTCGGTCAGACGAACCTTGGGCAAGGCCCCTCCCAGGTAGGTAAGGACCTGGGTCAGGATGCCTAGGGCAAAGAACCCCAGGGCCCAGAAGAAGACCGGGGCGTCGAGCACCGGGACATAATTGTTCAGCTCCTTGGTGGAGGCGCCGAGGAAGGGTGACGCTGCCACCAATATGCAGCCGATCGCCGCGGCGGCTAGGCCGAATCGGGAAAAGGCGGGGTGGGTACCCGGGGCCAGGCCCCAAAGGACCCCGGCAAAGGCCAGGAACCAGATCAGTATGGATTGATCCACATGCACCACCAAGGCAGTGCGGAAGAATCCCTGGGTCGGGAAGAGCCAGGCCAAACCCGGGGAACGGGCCAGGACGAGGAGGATGGCGAAGATCCCGGCCAGGGCCAGGGCCAGGACCCCAAGGGCCAGCCAACCGCGTGCCAGCCGCACGGCGTCCGATTGGATATTGGCGTCCAGGCGCGCAGGTTCTTCGCTCGGATGTTTCGCCATTGCTATGCTGCCTGTTGGTAAAGTCGAGCCGCACATTCTAGGAGAGCACCGCCCGTGAAGCGAAGCAGATTCGCCGCCCTTGCCGCTGCCGCGGCCTTGCTGGCCTTGGCCGTGATCATGTTGGGGGCCTATGTCAGGCTGTCACATGCAGGTCTTGGTTGCCCGGACTGGCCCGGTTGCTATGGGCGCCTGGATGTACCCACCCAGCCCGAGGCTGTGGCCCACGCCAACGCGGCCTTTCCAGAGCGGCCTGTCCATGCGGCCAAGGCCTGGAAGGAAATGGTCCACCGCTACCTGGCCAGCGGTCTGGGGCTGGTCATCCTGGTGCTGGCCGGGTTTGCTTGGGCGGGTCGGTCGCGCTCTGGGCTGCCGGTCGGTCTGCCCACTTTCCTGGTGGCCCTGGTGGTCTTCCAAGGTCTTCTGGGGATGTGGACCGTAACCCTCCTGGTGAACCCGAGCGTGGTGACCTTGCACCTGGCGGGCGGCATGGCGACTCTGGCATTGCTGTGGTGGCTGACGTTGAGGCAGGGGCGGTTGTTCGTGGTCCCCGTGTCCCCAGCTATGGCCGCGCTGCGGCCCTGGGCCTTGCTGGGGTTGGCCCTGGTGTCCACCCAGATCCTGCTCGGCGGCTGGACCAGTACCCACTACGCGGCCCTGGCCTGCCCGGACTTTCCGAGCTGTCACGCAGGTGTCTGGTGGCCCACCGCTGACTTTGCGGCTGGTTTCAATCCCCTGAGACCACTGGGTGTGGACTACGAGGGTGGGGTCCTCGACGGCCCGGCTCGCATGGCGATCCATCTGACTCACCGTGTTGGGGCCCTGGTGGTGTTTGGCTATCTTGGGTTCCTGACACTGGCACTGGTCCGGCGGGCAGGGCAGCCGGTCCATCGCCGCTTGGCCAAGGTCTTGGTCGCGACGTTGTTGCTCCAGGTCGTCCTGGGCATCGCCAATGTATTGTTTCAGTTACCACTTGGCCTCGCTGTGGCTCACAATGGGGGGGCGGCCTTGTTGTTGTTGACGGTCCTCACGCTCGTGCATTCCCTGTATCCCGTGGTGCAGGCCCGACCTGCCCGGGGCGACGATACCGACCGCGCATTTGGGAGGGTCGACCCATGAACTTAGGCATACGCAGGCAAGTCGGTGCAGCTTTGGTGATCGTGGCCGTTGTCTTGGCGCTCGTCGCTGCCTTGGCAGGGCTCTGGTTCGGAATGCAGCATCTGGGGTCTGGACAGGGCTCCGTGGTCGGGCCCGGGATTCAGCTTAAGGTCGGAACGGCCTTGCCCAGGGCCAAGGCGCTCGCCAGTTTCGTCTTGGTGGACCAGGATGGCCGCGAGATGACCGAGCAGGGCCTCAGGGGCCGCTGGACCTTCGCGGCCATCGGCTATACCACCTGCCCCGATGTCTGCCCGATGACGATGGCCACCTTTGTCGCGTTGAATCGGGAGATCGGCGCATTGGATACGGCTCAGGTGCCCCAATTCCTGTTTATCTCCGTGGATCCGCAGCGCGATACCCCGGAGCGGATCGGCCAGTATGTGCGCCATTTCGACCCTGACTTTCTGGGGGCTACGGGGACCGATGCGGCCCTCGGCGCGCTGGTTAGGGACCTCGGTGGTCTCTATGCAAGGGCCGATGCCCCGGACAGCGCACTGGGCTATACGATGGACCATTCGGCCTCGATCTACCTGATCGACCCGGAGGCCCGCCTTGCCGCGATCTTCAGTACGCCCCACGATCCAGCGATGATGGCGCAAGACTATGTCGCACTCGCCGGTGGGGCCGCGCCCTCGTCTCGATCACAATAACCAATGGAGGAAACCACCATGGCACATGCCGCAACCGCAGCCGACAACGATGCCCGACCTGGCACGCAACCCAGGGTCAACACCATCACCTTCGAGAACCCCTGGGAATGGCTGTCCAAGGGTTGGAGCGATTTGACCCGAGCGCCGAGATACAGCCTGCTCTACGGAAGCTTCTTTGTCTTGCTCAGCTATTTGCTGACCTGGGGGCTGGTCTCAGAGAATATGTTCTTCATCATTCCTCCCCTGGCCGCGGGGTTCTTCCTGGTCGCGCCCCTGCTGGGTATCGGTCTCTACCAAATCAGTGAGAATTTGGAGAAGGGCGAGCAGTTGCAGTTCTGCCAGGCGATCGACGCTTGGAAGCGCAATGAGGTCCAACTCGGGGCCATGGCCTTAGTCTTGGTCATGGTCCTGCTGGTGTGGATGCTCGCTGGCCTGTTGGTGTTTGCCCTGCTCTATGACCAGCCCGTTCCGACCTGGGAGAATTTCATCCCCGTGGTCTTCCTGTCCGGCGATAGTCCGGTCTTTGTCTTCTCCGGGATCGTCGTCGGGGGGGTCATCGCGGCCTTCACCTTCGCGATCAGCGCCGTCACCGTGCCCATGCTGATGGACCGAGATACCGATGTCATGACGGCCATGCGGACCAGTGTGGAGGCGGTGCGGACCAATTGGCAGGCCATGACCCTGTGGGCCTGCTTGATCGTGATGTTTGTTGGGGTGGGGATCGTGACCTTCTACATCGGTCTGTTGGTCGCCATGCCGCTGATCGGCCATGCCACCTGGCATGCCTATCGCGACCTGGTCCCCCGAGCCTGATCCAGGTTGGGCTCGCGTGGTGCCGAGAGGTGTTCTGAGGCGCTACCACCCGAGCCGATCACCCGCCCCGGAAGCCTGTTGAGTTTTCGGGTTCGGGCGCGGGGTCCCGGTAGCAGGGCATGGCAGGAACTGCTGAAACCCCTGGGAGCGCAGCCTAGCCGGGGAATGCCGTGCCTCCCCGGCGAGTCCCATCCCTTGGGGTGACTGCCGAGACTTGGGGGAACGGCTTCTGGCAGCCTAGTCGTCGCCCTAGGGGAAGCCGCGGCGATGGATCCACGGGATGGCAGCGTTAGAAATGCGGCCGGAACAGCGGCTGAAGTGCCGCTTTCTCAAGGTACCAACGCGGCACTTCAATGAGTTGGCCTGCCGCAGCAACGAATGCGGACATGCCAATACGAACGAGGTAGGGTTTGGTGGGTTTGAGTACCTCGCCAACGCGCAACACATGACCATCGGCGCCATGGCGCGGTTCATCCTTCTGCGCACCCTGGGAGGTGTATCTGTCCGGTAGGCCGTTGGCCGTCCACATCCGGTGCGGGAAACGCTCCGGTCAGCGTTTCCCGATGTTGCGCCGGACGTCGTCTCAGATCAGGCGTTTGACCTCAGCCTTCCAGTGCTGTGAGGTAATTGGCCTTGAATGCCTCACGGTCTGGCTTGGAGCTGGGGTCGTAGCCCTGCTCTTGCATCCGTTGCTTCATCCAGCCAGGAAGGACGCCGCGGACATAGACGTGGTCGGCGTTCTGCGGGTCTGCATAGCGGGTGTACTGGGTGCTCGTTGCCTTTTTGGCGACAGGTCCACGCCGCCGACGAGCCGAAATCAGGGGCACAATCTCATTGATGTCGTAACCATTTTCGACGATGAGATCTCGGACCTGTTGAGCGACCTGGGTCTTGGCCTCTTGGCGACGACGTTCCAAGGCAACCTCTAGGTCTGCGCGACTCTGTTCGATCTGGGCCAATTGTTGCCGGATCTCTTCGACGCTCATGTCGGTGTATTCCACGCTTAACCTCCGCTGGGGCTGTGAATGTGTTCTGCCAGTTTCGCCTTCCTATCGAGGCACCTGCGATATATTTGGCGCAAATCTAGCTAATGTCAAGTCAATTAATGTGTGTTGCCGATGCGATAGGGATGCTGTGACATGCGCGCGGTGGTGCCGCGTATCCCGATTAAAGGCCTACCCTGGTTTATAGGCTCGACTCCCTGCGGGTCCTTCGGTATGCGCTGAGGGCTGTAGGCGTCAGGTATCCTTCTCTGGAATACCCGCCCACAGAATGCAGTAGGTCGGCGGCTGATGATTTGGAAGGGCGCAATGGTGTGCCCCGCATCGGAGGGTAGTGGGTCGGGCTGATCCCGCAGGATGATTTCGGTGCTTGGTGGGTTTTAGCTGGCTGGTCGGTTGTAGTGTCCGACGGCGCTGCATCGCCGTCCCTGGGGGCTGGTGTCTGGAAGATCCCCGCGCGCCGTGGGTCGCCAGGTGATGGCGGAAGGCGTATCCTATGCGCTGCGCTTCGGGGCTCGCCGTATCAGTCCCTACAATGCGGAGCCTAGCCATGTCGGGACAAACGGCCCGTGACGTCATGGATGCCAATCCCACGGTACTTTCCGCAACGGATACCATCGGTACCGGGGTTGGTTACATCATGGACAATCGTTTTCGCAACGTCCCCATCGTGGACGCCGAGGGTCGGTACCTCGGTGTCTTCGGGGTCAATTGCTTGCTGCGCTTGGTACTGCCCCAGGCGGCCCTGATGGAGCAGGGGCTGACCAACCTGTCGTTCGTCTCCGATAGTCTCAAGGATCTGCGCCGCAGGCTGGCCGAGTCGGAGGCCGAGCCGGTCACCATTTGCCTGAGTGACGCGGCGACGGTGATTGAGCCGGATACCCCGTTACTGGAGACGCTTTTGGTGCTCTACCAGAGCCGCCGCAGTGTGCCTGTGGTAGATCCGAAGGATCGCCGATTGCTTGGGGTCGTCTCTTACTGGGATGTGGGCAAGCGTATTCTGGCGCAGGAGGTCTGATGCACGCCCAAGAATCCGCCGCAGTGATTTTTGGCCTTGACCCGCTGTGGTTTGCCATCGGCGTGTTTGCCTTGACCTATGTGATGATCATGACCGAGCGCATCAATCGGGCGATCGTTGCAATGCTTGCGGCCGGGGTGATGGTGCTGGCCGGGGTGATGACGCAGCGGGAAGCGGTTGGTGGCGTCGATTTCAATACCCTGGGGTTGCTGACGGGGATGATGGTGATCGTTGCCATCACCCGTAAGTCGGGTGTCTTTCAGTACCTGGCCGTATGGTCGGCCAAGCGGGTGAATGCGGACCCCTGGGGCATTCTGGTGATGCTCACGCTGGTCACGGCGGTCCTCTCTGCTCTGCTGGACAATGTGACGACGGTGCTTCTGGTGGCGCCGGTGACCCTGCTGATCACCGAGACTTTGCGGGTGAATCCCTATCCCTACCTTTTTGCCGAGATCTTTGCCTCGAACATCGGGGGTACGGCCACGCTGATCGGCGACCCACCGAATATCATGATCGGGTCCGCTGTGGGGTACAGTTTCAACGATTTTCTGTATCACCTCGGGCCATTGGCGGTGCTGGTCCTGGCCGTCACCATGGTCCCTATCTATTTGATATGGGGCCGTGGCCTCAAGGCGGCAGCAGAGGATCGGCAGAGGGTCATGTCGTACAACGAGCAAGAGGCCATCACGGACGGACGGGTGCTTGTTCAGTCGTTGTCGGTGCTGGCCCTGGTTATCGTCGGCTTCATGATTGCCCATCCTCTGGGCCAGGAACCCTCCACCATCGCCCTATTCGGGGCGGCGGTGTTGCTCTTGCTCGACAATTACCCCCGCAAGGCAGAGGCGCAGACTCGTGCGGTGCACTCGGCCTTCGCGGAGGTTGAGTGGGTCACGCTGTTCTTCTTCCTTGGGCTATTTATCGTCGTCCATGGTCTGGAGCGTACCGGGGCACTCACCCTGATGGCCAAGTACCTACTGGACCTGACAGAGGGGAATCTGGGGGTGACTGCGATGGTCGTGCTGTGGGGGTCTGCGGTTGCCTCGGCAGTGGTGGATAACATCCCGTTCGTGGCAACGACCATCCCGCTGATCAAGTCCATGGCGCCCTCCTTTGGCGGTCCGGAGAACCTGATGCCACTGTGGTGGTCCTTGGCCCTGGGGGCCTGCCTGGGCGGCAATGGCAGTCTGGTGGGCGCCAGCGCGAATCTCATCGTCGCGGGCTTCGCAGAGCGATCCGGGCATCGGATCAAGTTTGTCCCCTTCATGCTCGCCGCCTTTCCCCTGATGCTGCTCAGCATCGCGATATCCAGCGTCTACGTCTGGCTGCGTTACCTCTGAGCGCTTGGGCTCGCACCCTCCGTTGTCGACGCTCGGCGCGTTGGGCCCGGCCCTGATGCCCCGGTTCGGGGCGTATAATCGCCGGCCTTTGCCCCAACCAGAGCAGGCTCTGATCTGATGGATATCACGCTGTTGTTGCAGGCTGCCATTCTAGGCATCGTCGAGGGTCTGACCGAGTTTCTCCCCGTATCGAGTACGGGTCACTTGATCATCACGGCAGATTTGCTGGGGTTCAGCGGCGAGCGGGCCAAGGTTTTCATGATCGCCATCCAGTTGGCGGCGATCCTGGCGGTGGTCTGGGAGTATCGGATCAAGTTCACCCAGGTTCTGCTCGGGCTTCCGTCGGACCGGGGGGCAAGGCGGTTCGCCCTGAACATCCTGGTGGCCTTTCTGCCCTCGGTCGTCCTAGGGCTGATCTTTGCCGGAATGATCAAGGAATACCTGTTCAACCCCGTGACCGTGGCAACCGCCTTTATCGTTGGCGGTCTGTTGATCCTCTGGGCCGAGCGGCGGGACCACAAGGTCAGGGTCTTCAGCGTGGACGACATGGGCTGGAAGGACGCCTTGAAGGTTGGTTTCGCGCAGACACTGGCCATGATCCCTGGTACTTCTCGATCCGGCGCGACCATCATTGGTGGGCTCTTCTTTGGGTTGGAGCGACGCACCGCCACCGAGTTTTCGTTCTTCCTGGCGGTGCCGACCATGTTTGCGGCGACCATTTACGATGTCTACAAGCACCTCGACCTGTTGACCCTGGATGATCTTCCGCTGTTCCTGGTGGGGGGGGTGACATCCTTCGTGGCAGCCTTTCTCGCGGTGCGGGGGCTGTTGAGGTACATCAGCCGTCACGACTTTACGGTCTTCGCGTGGTATCGGATTGCGTTCGGCATTATCGTCCTGGCCACCTTCTACTCCGGTCTGGTGACCTGGTCGGAGCCAATCTGACCCTCTCAGCGTTGTTTGAAGATGCGCTGCTTCTCGCGCTGCCAGTCTTTGTCCTTCTCGTCGGCCCGCTTGTCGTGAAGCTTCTTGCCCTTGGCCAGGCCGATCTCGAGCTTGGCCCTGCCGTGCTTCCAGTACATGGCGGTTGGGACCAGTGTGTACCCGGCTCGCTCGGTCAGTCCGACGAGCTTACTGAGCTGGTTGCGATGAAGCAGGAGTTTGCGGTTGCGTACGGGGTCTGGGGTGACATGGGTCGACGCTGTCGGTAGGGGCGAGATGTGAGCGCCGACGAGGAACGCCTCCGCATGGAAGATCTTGACATAGCTCTCTTTGAGCTGGATGTGGCCGGCGCGCAGGCTCTTGACCTCCCAACCGGTCAGTACGAGCCCGGCCTCGTAGCGATCCTCGATATGGTAGTCGTGGCCCGCCTTCTTGTTGAGGGCAATGGTCGAGCCGCCGTCGGTCTTTTTCTTGGTCTTGGACATCCGGTTAGTGTAAAGGAAAGCATGGTTCGGGTTCATGCCCCGCGGGGACGTTTTCGATTTGCTTTCGGTTGGTTCAGCGGCTAACCTTGCGGGCTGTTTTTACGGAGGTCATCGATGCGTCAACCACTGGTAGCCGGAAACTGGAAGATGAACGGAAGCGCAGCGAGCGCTCAGATGCTGCTGGCCGGTATTAAGGACGGTATGGCAGGCATCGCCAAGACCGAGGTCCTGGTTTGTCCGCCCTTTCCCTATCTGGCCCAGGCGGTCGCTGCACTTGCTGGCACGGCGGTCGCTGTGGGGGCGCAGAACGCCTGCACCGAGGCGAGTGGTGCCTATACCGGCGAGGTCGCCGCGCCCATGATCAAGGATCTTGGCTGCACCTATGTCATTCTCGGCCACTCGGAGCGCCGCCAGTATTACGGCGAGACTGACGAGGTCGTTGCTCAGAAGTATGCCCAGGTCCTGGCCGCAGGGCTGACACCGATCCTGTGTGTGGGCGAGACCCTTGCCGAGCGCGAGGCGGGCCAGACCGAGGCCGTCGTTGCGCGGCACCTCGACGGGGTCATGCAGACCGCTGGCGTAGAGGCCATCGCCCGGGGCGTCATTGCCTACGAGCCTGTTTGGGCCATCGGTACCGGCATGACCGCGACCCCGCAGCAGGCCCAGGATGTTCACGCCTTCCTGCGCCAGCGCATCGCCGCTCAGAGTGCAGAGGTGGCCGCTGGGGTGCGCATCCTTTACGGCGGCAGTATGAAGCCGGACAACGCCCAGGAGCTGATGACCCAGGCCGACATCGACGGTGGTTTGATCGGAGGGGCATCGCTCAAGGCTGCCGATTTTCTGGCCATCTGCCAGGCCGGCGACGACAACGCCTGATATCCACTATGCAGACGATTTTGACGGTTTTCCATCTGTTCCTGGCCATTGGCTTGGTCGGGCTGATCCTGATTCAGCACGGACGCGGGGCGGATGCGGGTGCTGCCTTTGGCAGTGGCGCCTCGGCGACGGTGTTCGGTGCCCAGGGTTCGGGCTCGTTCCTGAGTCGTACGACGGCCATTCTGGCGGCGCTGTTCTTCGTGACCAGTATCGTTATGGCATACTACGCACAGCAAATCGAGGCGCCCAAGGGTCTCATGGAAGGCGGCGCAGGTGCGATTCAGCTTGAGGTGCCGCAGGTGCCTGTGGGCGAAGTCTCGGTCCCTGAGGTCGTGCAGCAGCCTGTGCAGGTGCAGGTAGAGTCGGTCGATATTCCGGTGGTACCCGGCACCGAGACCGCGCCGGTGCCCGTAGTCGGGGGCGATGTCCCCTCGCTTCCGCCGTCGGGAGGCGGAAACCAATAGCCCCGGGCGAGTCAGCCGGGTAGACGATTTAGCCGATGTGGTGAAATTGGTAGACACGCTATCTTGAGGGGGTAGTGGCGCAAGCCGTGCCGGTTCGAGTCCGGCCATCGGCACCAACACTCAAAAAGTGGTACCCGCGCAGGTGGGTGCCGCTTTTTTTTTGCCTCGAATGGCTCTTAAGTTACTGAAATTCCTAAAAAAAATGGTTGTGCTCCGGGTTGACACAGGGGGCGCTGCCCTCTACTATGCCCCACCACACCGCAGGAAATGCTTACACAAGAACAGCGGGGGACGACAGGGTGCTTGAAAACTATCTGCCCATCTTGATCTTCGTGGTAATCGGGGTCCTTGTGGGTGTCATTGCCCCAGCCGCTGGTTACTTCCTCGGTCCCCGCCGTCCGGATTCCGAGAAGGACTCTCCGTACGAGTGCGGCTTCGAGGCGTTCGAGACCGCGCGCATGAAGTTCGACGTGCGCTATTACCTGGTCGCCATCCTCTTCATCATCTTCGATCTCGAGATCGCCTTCCTTTTCCCTTGGGCGGTCGTGCTCGACCAGCTCGGCGGCTTCGGTCTGGTCGCCATGTTCATCTTCCTGGGGATCCTGGTAGTCGGATTCATCTATGAGTGGAAGAAGGGGGCCCTGGAATGGGAATAGAAGGCATCCTGGAAAAGGGCGTCGTCACAACGACCGCCGACCAGCTCATCAACTGGGCGCGCACCGGGTCCATGTGGCCCATGACCTTCGGTCTCGCCTGTTGTGCGGTGGAGATGATGCATGCCGGCGCCAGCCGCTATGACATGGATCGCTTCGGCATCGTCTTTCGCCCCAGCCCCAGGCAGTCCGACGTCATGATCGTCGCTGGGACCCTGTGCAATAAGATGGCCCCGGCCCTGCGCAAGGTCTACGACCAGATGGCGGAGCCCCGCTGGGTGATCTCCATGGGCTCTTGCGCCAATGGCGGCGGTTACTATCACTACTCCTATTCCGTGGTGCGTGGCTGTGATCGCATCGTGCCGGTAGATGTCTATGTTCCGGGCTGTCCCCCGACGGCCGAGGCCCTGCTTTACGGCATCCTCCAGTTGCAGAACAAGATTCGCCGAACCAACACTATCGCCCGCTGAGTCGCTCCCAACATGGCAACACAGGATTCGATCACCGGCGATGGCCGGTTGGACGCCCTCGCAGCCAGCCTGACCAAACATTTGGGTGGCTTGGGTTGCGAGACCCTGGCGGGCGCCGGCGAACTGACGCTGGTGGTGCCGTCCGAGCACTGGCCCCGCGTCGCCCGCACCCTGCGCGACCACAAAGATCTGTGCCTGGCACAACTGACTGATGTTTGTGGTCTGGACTATGCGGCCTACGGCAAGGCCGAGTGGGACACGGTCGCGGCTTCGTCCACGGGCTTTGGGCGTGGCGTGGACCGTGGCCCGGAGCTGGCGGCGGATGATCCGAAGCGCTTTGCTGCGGTCTATCACCTGCTGTCCATCGCTCACAATTGTCGGCTGCGGGTGCGCGTCTACGCCGAGGCCCAAGAAGGCGGCGACTCACCCATGGTGGACTCGATGGTCGATGTCTGGCCCTCCGCCAACTGGTTTGAGCGCGAGGCCTTCGACCTGTACGGCATCCTATTTCGGGGGCACCCGGATCTGCGGCGCATCCTGACCGACTACGGTTTCGTCGGGCACCCCTTCCGCAAGGACTTCCCCATTTGTGGTCATGTCGAGATGCGCTACGACCCGGTGCAGGAACGCGTGGTCTACGGGCCGGTCGAGATCGAGCCCCGGGTCTTGGTGCCCAAGGTGATTCGCGCCGACAGCCGCTACGCCAGAGACCCAGCCGCCGGGATGGACGCCTCCGATGCCTGAAATCCGTAACTACACCCTGAACTTCGGGCCCCAGCACCCGGCCGCCCATGGCGTGCTGCGCCTGGTGTTGGAGATGGATGGCGAGGTCATCGAGCGCGCCGACCCTCACGTCGGCCTGCTCCACCGCGGCACCGAGAAGCTGGCAGAGACCAAGCCCTACAACCAGAGCATTGGCTACATGGACCGTCTGGACTATGTGTCCATGATGTGTAGCGAGCATGGTTATGTGCGGGCCATCGAGAAGCTGCTCGGTTTCGAGGCCCCGATCCGGGCGCAGTATATCCGCACCCTGTTCGACGAGATCACCCGCATCCTGAACCACCTCATGTGGCTCGGGACCCATGGGCTCGACATCGGCGCCATGACGGTCTTCCTCTATTGCTTCCGCGAGCGCGAGGACCTGATGGATTGCTACGAGGCGGTCTCCGGGGCGCGCATGCACGCCAGCTACTATCGCCCGGGCGGTGTCTATCGCGACCTGCCGGCGCGCATGCCACGCTACGACGAGAAGGCATCCAAGTGGCATTCGGAGAAGGACTTCGTCCGACGTAACAGCGCCCGAGATGGCTCCTTGCTGGATTTCCTTGAGGACTTCACCGAGCGCTTCCCGGGTTATGTGGACGAGTATGAGACCCTGCTGACCGACAATCGCATCTGGAAACAGCGCACCGTCGACATCGGTATCGTTTCCGCGGAGCGTGCGATTGCCCTGGGTTTCACCGGTCCCATGCTGAGGGGCTCAGGTGTCGAGTGGGATCTGCGTAAAAAGCAGCCCTATGCCGCTTATGACCGCGTGGACTTCGATATCCCCGTGGGGGTCAACGGCGACTGTTACGACCGCTACCTGGTTCGGGTCGAGGAGATGCGCCAGTCGAACCGGATCATGAGGCAGTGCATCGATTGGCTGCGCGCCAATCCAGGCCCTGTCATGATCGGCGACCACAAGGTCGCGCCACCCGCCCGGGAGGCGATGAAGGACGACATGGAGGCCCTGATCCACCACTTTAAGCTCTTCACCGAGGGCTACTGCACGCCGCCGGGCGAGGTTTATGCGGCGGTGGAGGCCCCTAAGGGCGAGTTTGGTTGCTATATCGTCTCCGATGGGGCCAACAAGCCCTATCGTCTCAAGGTGCGTGCCCCCGGTTTCGTGCATCTGGCGGCCATGGACGAGATGGCTCGCGGCCACATGCTCGCGGACGTGGTGGCGATCATCGGCACCATGGACATCGTATTCGGGGAGATCGATCGCTGATGGCCTTCAGAAATGCGCCCATGTCCGCAGCCGCTCCTGAGGCGGTGGACCCAGACACCCTCTTCACGCCGGAGATCCGCGCCCAGATCGAGACTTGGTGTGCCAAGTATCCCGCGGAGTGGCGTCAGTCGGCGGTGATCCCGTCGCTGCACATTTTGCAGGACGCCAACGGGGGCTGGCTGGCCCAGCAGCAGCTTGACGACCTGGCGACGTATCTCGACATGCCAGCCATCGCCGTCTACGAGGTGGCGAGCTTCTACTCGATGTTCGACCTGGAGCCCGTGGGGCGGCACAAGGTCTGTGTGTGCAACAGCGTCTCCTGCCTGCTCAATGGGTCCGAGGAGTTGATGCACCACGTCGAAGAAAAGTACGGTGTAGGCCCAGGCAAGACGACCGCGGACGGCAAGTTCACCTTGAAGGAGGTAGAGTGCCTCGGGGCCTGCAAAGACGCCCCGGCGGTGCTGATTGGGCGCACCTACCATGAGAAGGTCTCTCCCGAGGCCATCGACAAGCTGATCGACGGGCTGGAGTAAGGGCATGGAACAGAATCAAGTCTGTCTGCGTACCCTGCTCCTGGAAGAGCACGGCGACGCACCCTGGACCCTCGCCGCCTACCGCGCTGCCGGTGGGTACCAGCAGTGGGAGAAGATCCTCAAGGAGAAGACCGATCCGGTCGCCATCATCGAGGAGCTGAAGCTCTCCAATCTGCGTGGGCGAGGTGGTGCAGGTTTCCCCACCGGGCTCAAGTGGTCCTTCATGCCGCGTACGGCCCCGGGGCAGAAGTACATCGTCTGCAACTCTGACGAGGGTGAGCCTGGGACCTGCAAGGACCGGGACATCCTGCGCTTTAACCCCCATCAGCTCATCGAGGGCATGGCCATTGCCGGCTACTGCATCGGTGCCACGGCTGGGTACAACTATATTCGGGGCGAATTCTTCGAGCCCATCGACCGCTTCGAGGCGGCCGTCCGGGAGGCCTATGCCGCGGGTTTGATCGGCAAGGACGTGCAGGGGGCCGGCGTAGACTTCGACCTCTATACCCATGTCGGCGCCGGCGCCTACATCTGCGGCGAGGAGACGGCGCTCCTGGAGTCCATCGAGGGCAAGAAGGGCCAGCCGCGCTTCAAGCCGCCATTCCCTGCCCAGGTCGGGCTCTTCGGGCGCCCGACCACCATCAACAACACCGAGTCGCTCGCCTCGGTCCCGGTGATCTTGGAGAGGGGAGGGCAGTGGTTCCTGGAGCAGGGCAAGCCCAACAACGGCGGCACCAAGCTCTTTTCGATCAGCGGTCACGTCAACAACCCTGCCAACTTCGAAGTCCCCATGGGCACGCCCTTCGCGACCCTGTTGGAGATGGCGGGGGGGGTCAAGGACGGGCGCAAGCTCAAGGCCGTGATCCCCGGCGGGTCCTCTGTGCCGGTAGTGCCCGGCGACATCATGATGACCACGGACATGGACTACGACTCCGTGGCCAAGGCCGGCTCCATGCTGGGCTCCGGGGCCATCATCGTGATTGCCGAGGGGACCTGTATGGTCAAGGTCCTGGCTAACCTGGCCCACTTCTACGCAGCCGAGTCCTGTGGCCAGTGCACCCCCTGCCGCGAGGGCACCGGCTGGCTGTCCCGGGTCGTCCATCGCATCGAACACGGCCAGGGTCGCCCCGAGGACCTGGAATTGCTCGATAGCGTTGCCGGGCGCATCGGGGGTCGCACCATCTGCGCCCTGGGGGACGCCGCCGCCATGCCGGTGCAAAGCTTCCTCAAGCACTACGCCCACGAATTCGAGTATCACATCGCGCACGGTCGCTGCCCGGTGTGAGGACCTGACCATGACGGATAAGATCAGCATCGAGATTGACGGCCGTACCTGCGAGGCCGCTCCGGGTGAGATGATCATCGCGGTGGCGGATCGCGAGGGCATCGCCATCCCCCGCTTCTGTTATCACGAGAAGCTCTCCATCGCCGCCAACTGTCGCATGTGCCTGGTCGAGGCGGAGCAGGGCGGTCGGCCCTTCCCCAAGCCGGTGCCGGCTTGCGCGACCCCGGTCGCCGCGGGGATGAAGATCGCGACCCGCTCGCCCAAGGCCCTGGAGGCCCAGCGCGGGACCATGGAGTTCCTGCTCATCAACCACCCGCTGGACTGTCCGATCTGTGACCAGGGTGGGGAGTGCGAGTTGCAGGACGTTGCCATGGGCTATGGCGGCGACGTCTCCCGCTATGCCGAGGGCAAGCGGGTGGTCATGGACGAGGACCTGGGCCCGCTGATCGCCACCGAGATGACTCGTTGCATCCATTGCACCAGGTGTGTGCGCTTCGGGGCGGAGATTGCCGGCATCCGGGAGCTGGGTGCAACCGGGCGCGGCGAGAACATGCGCATCGGGACCTATGTCGCCCACACCGTCGCCCATGAGCTGTCCGGTAACGTCATCGACCTGTGCCCGGTAGGTGCCCTGACCTCCAAGCCGTATCGATTTACCGCCCGTGCCTGGGAGTTGACTCAGGCCGAGGGCATCGCCCCCCACGACAGCCTGGGTTCGAACCTGAATCTGCACCTGCGCGGCAACCGCGTGATGCGCGTTCATCCTCGGGACAACGAGGCGGTCAACGAGACCTGGATCTCAGACCGGGACCGCTTCAGCTATCAGGGCCTGACCAGCGAGGATCGCCTGCTCACACCCATGATCAAGCGTGACGGCGTCTGGCATGAGGCCGACTGGCAGGAGGCCCTAAACCGGGCCGCCGAGGGGCTCAAGGCCGTTGCGGCCTCCGACCCGACCCAGATCGGGTGCCTGATCTCCCCAAGCGCGACCCTCGAAGAGCTCTATCTGGCCCAGAAGTTGATCCGTGGCCTGGGTAGTTCCAATATCGACCACCGTCTTCGCCGCAGCGACGACCGTGCCGACTCCCTGGGTGCCCTGCTCCCCTGGCTGGGTCTTTCAATTGCCGGGATCGAGTCCCTCAACGCTGTTTTGCTTGTCGGGTCGGACATCCGACAGGAACAACCGCTCCTTGCCCACCGCATCCGCAAGGCGGCGGTCAAGGGTGCCTCTGTGGCGCTGGTCAACCCGTTGACCTTGGAGCTGACCTTCCCTGCCACCCAGATGGTTGCCAACCCTGCGGGCATGCTCGGGGAGCTTGCCGCCATTGCCAAGGCGTTGAACAAGCGCGGGTCCGGGACCGTGAAAGACCTGATCTCCGCTGCGACACCGAGCGAGACCCAGAAGGCCGTCGCCGAGTCACTCACAAAGGCAGCCACCGATGGCGCCATCCTGCTTGGCGCCCTGGCCGAGGCCCATCCGGACTACGGCCTGCTCAAGGCCCTGGCCCAGGTGATCGCCGAGGCGACCAAGGCCAAGGTCGGCCAGCTTCCGGCCGGGGCCAATGGCGTCGGGGCGGGCCTCGCCGGAGCTCAACCTCAGTCTGGCCCGGGCGGCCAGGCCGTGGACCCAGCGGGTCTGTCGGTCGTCGCCATGCTTGCTCAAGCACGTAAGGCTTACCTGCTCTGGGGGCTGGAGCCGGACTTGGACTTGGGCAACCCGGCCCAGGCGAGGGCAGCACTGGATCAGGCCGACCTGGTGGTTGCATGCAGCGCCTACCGCAGCGCCGGTCTGGATGCCGTGGCCGATGTGCTCCTGCCGATTGGGGCCTTCGCCGAGACCTCGGGCACCTTCGTCAATGCCGAGGGGACCTGGCAGGGCTTCCGCGGGGCCGTCGCCGCCCCCGGGGATGCGCGTCCCGGATGGAAGGTCCTGCGCGTGCTCGGCAACTTGCTTGATATCGGGGGCTTCGACCAGACCGATTCCGGCCAGGTGTGTGAGGAGTTGCGTGGCCTGTGTGCCGAAGCGAAGCTGGACAACGCACCCCGCGGCGACCTCAAGTCGCTGGCGCAGACGTTGGCCAAGCCGGGCTCTAGCGAGGGCGCCTGCCGCGTCGGGGCTGTCCCGATCTACGCCGTCGATGCCCTGGTGCGCCGCGCCCAGGCCCTACAGGCCTCGCCGCTGGCGACGCCCTTTGGTATCTGGCTCAATCCCGCACAGGCCGTCGACTTGGGTCTCAAGGCCGGTGACCGGGTCGAGGTCCGTCAAGGCAATGGCGCCGCCGTTGCCGAGCTGGCTCTCGATCCCGGCTTGCCGCCGGGCTCTGTGCGCATCCCCGCCGGCGTGGCCGGGAGCGAGTCCCTTGGCGACCAGATCGCCGCCGTGACCGTCAGAAAGGCCAACGCCTGAGGGGGCCGTCGATGGAGACATTGATTCAAATCTGGGATGCGCTCCCACTGGTGTTGCAGATCCTGCTTAAGATCGTGGTGATCATCACGCCCCTGATGCTGGCGGTGGCGTACTACACCTACGTCGAGCGCAAGGTCATCGGCTACATGCAGATCCGCATCGGGCCCAATCGGGTCGGCTTCCGCGGTCTGCTGCAACCGATCGCGGATGCGGTCAAGCTCATGTTCAAGGAGATCGTGATCCCGACCAAGGCGGACAAGGCCCTGTTCCTGATCGCCCCGATGATTTCCCTGGCCCCCGCCCTGGCCGCCTGGGCCGTGTTCCCCTTCGACGAGGGGCTGGTGCTGGCCGATGTCAACGCCGGCCTGCTCTATATCCTGGCCCTGACCTCATTGGGGGTCTATGGCGTCATCATCGCGGGCTGGGCGTCCAACTCCAAGTACGCCTTCCTCGGTGCCATGCGTTCCGCGGCCCAGATCGTCTCCTACGAGATCGCCATGGGCTTCGCCCTGGTGGGTGTCCTGGTGGCCGCCGGCAGCCTGAATCTCGGCGAGATCGTGCGCGCCCAGAGCGGCTCCTTCCTGACTTGGTTCTGGCTGCCCCTGCTGCCGCTGGGCCTGATCTACTTCATCTCCGGCTTGGCAGAGACCAACCGTGCCCCCTTCGATGTCTCCGAGGGCGAGTCGGAGATCGTTGCAGGTTTCCACGTCGAGTACTCCGGCATGGCCTTCGCGGTCTTCTTCCTCGCCGAATACGCCAACATGATCCTCATCTCGGCCCTCGCGGCTTTGATGTTCATGGGCGGTTGGCTCTCTCCCTTCCAGGGCATCCCAATGCTCGAGGGGCTGTTCGCCTGGGTCCCGGGGATGGTCTGGTTCCTGCTCAAGATCTTCTTCTTCATGTTCATGTTCCTCTGGTTCCGGGCGACCTTCCCCCGCTACAGGTACGATCAGATCATGCGCCTTGGTTGGAAGGTCTTTATCCCCATCACCATCGTCTGGATCCTGGTGGTGGCCGTAGCCGTGGTCTATAAGCTGCCCCCCTGGTGGGCCTGATGGGAGGCCGAACCATGCTGCAAGGCGCACGCGAATACCTCAAGGGCCTGATGCTCCTGGAGTTGCTCCGGGGCATGAACCTGACGGGTCGCTATTTTTTCAAGACCAAGTTCACCGTCCAGTACCCGGAGGAGAAGGCCCCTATCTCGCCGCGCTTCCGTGGCCTGCACGCCCTGCGCCGGTACCCCAACGGTGAGGAGCGCTGCATCGCCTGCAAGCTATGCGAGGCGACCTGCCCGGCGCTAGCCATCACCATCGAGGCGGAGCCGAGGGCGGATGGCTCCCGGCGGACCACGCGCTACGATATCGACCTCTTTAAGTGCATCTTCTGCGGCTTCTGTGAGGAGTCCTGTCCCGTGGATTCCATCGTCGAGACCGGCGTCTACGAGTATCACTTCGAGAACCGGGGCGAGAACATCATGACCAAGGAAAAACTCCTGGCCATGGGCGACAAGCATGAGGCGGAGATCGCTGCGGCTCGTGCCGCGGATGCGCCTTATCGGTAAACCGCGACGATGCACCGGGTAGGATGGGTAGAGCGAAGCGAAACCCATCCCACAAACTGCTTTCCCACGCGGAGCGTGGGAACGGGACTGGTGCATCGGGCACCCCGACGACTCAACAAGCGACTTGGACCGACCATGGGCTTCGAACAGTTTCTCTTTTATCTCTTCTCCGCCGTCACACTGGTGTCGGCAGGGATGGTCGTCACCAGGCGTAATCCGGTGCACGCGGTGCTCTACCTGGTCCTGACCTTCGTCACTACCGCGGTCCTCTGGATGTTGCTGGAGGCGGAGTTCCTCGCCATCGCCCTGGTCCTGGTTTATGTCGGGGCTGTGATGGTGCTGTTCCTCTTTGTCGTGATGATGCTGGATGTGGACCTGGCGGCCATGCGGGCCCAGTACATCCGCTACCTGCCCTTGGGGTTGGTCATCGCGCTCATCATGGCCGTCGAGATCTTCTTGGTGGTCGGGCCCGCACACTTCGGCCTCGCCGAGTTCCCGCGCCCGGACCCGGCGGCGGCGGGCTTCAGCAATGTCGAGGCCCTGGGCATGGTCCTCTATACGGTTTACGTCTATCCCTTTGAGATTGCGGCGGTGATTCTGTTGGTGGCCATCGTGGCGGCCATCCGCCTGACCCTGCGTCGGCGGCCTGAGACCAAGTACCAGAAGCCCGAGCTTCAGGTGCGGGTGAAGAAGGGCCCGGACCGCGTCCGCGTAGTGAATATGCCCTCCGAGGCCAGGGTTGGGGCCACAACCGAGGTGAAGCCAGAATGATCTCCCTATCCGAATACCTCCTGCTGGGGGGCGGGTTGTTCGCCATAGCCGTGGCTGGGATCTTCCTCAACCGGAAGAACGTCATCGTCCTGCTGATGTGCATCGAGCTGATGTTGTTGGCCGTGAACACGAATTTCATCGCCTTCTCGCATTTCTTGCACGACACCACCGGCCAGGTCTTCGTCTTCTTTATCCTGACCGTAGCAGCGGCGGAGGCGGCCATCGGGTTAGCCATCCTGGTCGTCCTGTTCCGCAACCGCGGGACCATCAACGTCGAGGACTTGGATACGCTGAAGGGGTGATCCTCGGTATCGTTCTGGAACTGAGCCGATGCGTTTGATTGCAACGGGGATTGAGACGGGTTTATTGGTCAATTTCGGCAGGAGTTTCGAGGTATGCAGGGAGTTCAGACGCTTTAAAAATCCTGTTAGTCCTGCGAAATCCTGTTAATCCTGTCCATTTTCTATCAGCCGCACCAGACCATTCAGGTCGGCCCCGACGGCTGACGAAACGACAAAGAGCCTACGAAGAGATGGAAAACGTCTACCTGACCATCGTTCTCGCCCCCCTGGCGGGCGCCATCGTCGCCGGCTTCTTCGGCGGGCGCATCGGCCGCGCGGGTGCCCATTGGGTCACCACCCTGGGTGTGGGAGTCGCGACCCTGCTGTCCCTGTGGGCCGCCTCCCGGTTCATCTGGCACCACGAGCCCGCCTTCAACGGGTCTGTGTATACCTGGATGGTCACCGACGGGATGCGCTTGGAGGTGGGCTTCCTGGTGGATCGGCTTACCGTCCTCATGATGAGCGTGGTCAGCTTCGTCTCGCTGATGGTCCATATCTACACCATCGGCTACATGGCCGACGACGAGCACAACTGGCCGAAAGATTCCCTGGCCGGGCGCAACAGCTACCAGCGCTTCTTCAGCTATATCTCCCTGTTCACCTTCTCCATGCTCATGCTGGTGATGTCCAACAACTTCCTCCAGCTCTTCTTCGGCTGGGAGGCTGTGGGCTTGGTCTCCTACCTGTTGATCGGGTTTTGGTCGGTGCGGGAGACGGCCGTTTTCGCCAACCTCAAGGCATTCCTGGTCAATCGGGTCGGTGACTTCGGATTTATCCTGGGCATCGCCGCTGTGGGGATGTATTTCAACTCCATGGACTACGCGGAAGTTTTCGCCCGCGCCCCAGGGTTGGCGGAGACCCAGGTAGACCTCTTCGGCGGCGTCTCCCTCATGAGCCTGATCGGCATCCTGCTGTTCGTCGGGGCTATGGGTAAGTCGGCGCAGATGCCGCTGCACGTCTGGCTGCCTGACTCCATGGAGGGCCCGACGCCCATCTCCGCCCTGATCCACGCCGCGACCATGGTCACCGCCGGCGTCTTCATGGTGGCGCGCATGTCGCCCCTCTACGAGCTGTCGGAGACGGCCCTCACGGTCGTCATGGTAATAGGCGCGACCACGGCCTTCTTCACGGGGCTCATCGGCCTGGTGCAGAACGATATCAAACGGGTGGTGGCCTATTCGACCTTGTCCCAGCTCGGCTACATGATCGCGGCGCTAGGTGCCTCGGCCTATGCCGCCGGCATCTTCCACCTGATGACCCATGCGTTCTTCAAGGCACTTCTGTTCCTGGCGGCAGGCTCGGTCATCATTGCCATGCACCATGATCAGGACATCCGCAACATGGGTGGGCTGCGCAAATACATGCGCATCACCTGGATTACCTCGCTCATCGG
The DNA here is from genome assembly GCA_963845265.1 of uncultured Gammaproteobacteria bacterium. Taxonomy (GTDB): domain Bacteria; phylum Pseudomonadota; class Gammaproteobacteria; order Chromatiales; family Chromatiaceae; genus DYRB01. Next base: position 137,939 of record CAWJRN010000003.1, read on the forward strand.
CTCCCTGGCCCTGATCGGCTTCCCTGGCTTCTCGGGCTTCTTCTCCAAGGACGCCATCATTGAGGCCGTTGGGGCCTCGCATGTGGCCGGCTCCGGCTATGCGACCGTGCTGCTGACCATCGGTGTGCTGATCACGGCACTGTATAGCTTCCGTATGTACTTCCTGGTCTTCCACGGTAAGCCCCGCATGGATGACCACACCCGACACCACCTCCACGAGACGTCCGCTGTGGTCACGGTGCCGCTGGTCCTGTTGGCCATCCCGTCCATCTTTATTGGCTGGTTCACCATCGAGCCCCTGCTGTTCGGCGATTGGTTTGATGGCGTCATCTACGTGGCCCCGAACCACGACGTGCTCCACCATATGGCGGAGCACTGGCACGGGCAGGTGGGATTCATCCTCCACGGCATGATGGGCCTACCCTTCTTCCTGGCTATGGGCGGCCTGGCCTTGGCGGGGTATGTCTGGTGGTTGCTGTTCGCCAGGAATCCGAAGATCGACGAGCAGATTCAGGCCAAGGCGGGCCCCGTGACGACCGTCCTGGAGAACAAGTACGGCTTCGACGACTTCAATCAGAAATTCCTGGCCGGTGGCAGCCGCAACCTCGGCGCCTTCTTTTGGAACCAGGGTGATCGAACCATCATCGACGGCTATGCGGTCAATGGTTCGGCCAAGTCGGTGGGTTGGCTGGCGGGGCGTGTGCGTCACCTCCAGACCGGCTACCTCTACCACTACGCGATAGCGATGATCGTCGGGCTGGTTGGCCTGCTCGCGATCTTCGTCACCAACTGATCTCATTGGGAGACGCACGAGCATGCAAGCGGCCCTTCCCATTCTCACGGCGACCATCTGGCTGCCCATCATTGGCGGCCTCGCGGTCCTGGCGAGCGGCGACAAGGCACCCAGGATCTCCAAGTGGATCGCCCTGGCCTTTGCGGTCCTGACCTTCCTGGTCAGTATCCCGCTGTGGACAGGGTTCGACATCCATACCGCAGAGATGCAGTTCGTGGAGCGGGTTGCCTGGATCCCGTCGTTCAATGTCGAGTATTACCTCGGGGTAGACGGCATCTCCATGCCGCTGATCCTGCTCACTACCTTCATCACCATCTTCGTGATCGTCGCCGGTTGGGAGGTCATTCAATACAAGCCCTCCCAATACATGGCCGCCTTCCTCATCATGGAGGGCGTGATGGTGGGGGTCTTCTCGGCCCTTGATGCCATCCTGTTCTACGTCTTCTGGGAGGCGATGCTGATCCCGATGTTCCTGATCATCGGGGTCTGGGGTGGGGCGAACCGGGTCTATGCGACCATCAAGTTCTTCCTCTATACCTTTTTTGGCTCGGTTTTCATGCTGATCGCCCTGATCTACATGTACTTCCAGGCCGGCAGCTTCGACATCCTCGCCTTCCATGACCTCAAGCTCGGCCTGAATGCCCAAATCCTGATCTTTATCGCCTTCCTGATGGCCTTCGCCGTCAAGGTGCCCATGTGGCCGGTGCACACCTGGTTGCCCGACGCCCACGTGGAGGCCCCCACCGGCGGGTCCGTTATCCTGGCGGCCATCATGCTCAAGATCGGCGGCTACGGCTTCCTGCGCTTCAGTCTGCCCATTACGCCGGATGCCAGTGCCCACCTGGATTGGCTCATCATCACGATGTCCCTGATTGCGGTTGTGTACATCGGTTTTGTGGCCCTGGTGCAGCAGGACATGAAGAAGCTCATTGCCTATTCGTCCATCGCCCACATGGGCTTCGTGACCCTGGGCTTCTTCATCGCCTTTGGTATCTTCGCCAAGGTCGGCGTCGAGGCCGGCACAGCCGCGGGCAGCGGGGTGGCCATGGGCATCTCCGGCGGCATGGTGCAGATGGTCTCCCACGGCTTTATCTCAGGGGCCATGTTCCTGTGCGTTGGCGTCCTCTATGACCGTCTGCACTCCCGTCAGATAGCGGACTATGGCGGCGTTGTCCATACCATGCCGATCTTCGCTGCCCTGATGGTCTTCTTCGCGATGGCCAATGCGGGTCTGCCTGGCACCTCCGGCTTCGTCGGGGAGTTCATGGTCATCCTGGCCAGTTTCCGCGCCGACTTTTGGTACGCCGTGCTGGCCGCCACGACCCTGATCCTGGGCGCGGCCTATACCCTCTGGATGGTCAAGCGGGTGGTCTACGGCGAGGTCAAGACCGAGGGCGTTGCCGGCTTACAGGACGTCAACGGGCGCGAGTTCTTCGTCCTGGGTAGCCTGGCGGTCGCCGTGCTGATCCTGGGGCTCTGGCCAGCGCCCCTGGTCGAGGTCATGGATGTGAGCATCCACAACCTGATCCAGCACATTGCCGTCCCGAAGTTGCCGCTGTAGGGAAGCGCTGATTGAAGCGCTTCCCGTGCGGGGCAGGATGTCCCGCCATTTTTGGCGGCGTTAGCCGCTAAAAATGGAGCCCCGTGCGAGTCGCGTCTCGCACGGGGCGAGCTGATTCAAGCCAGGGATGGCTTGAATCAGCATCTCAATAGAGACCAGACGCCTTTAACACGGACCGCCCCTATGCCATTCGCGACCACCTATCTGATCCCCATACTCCCGGAGCTGGTGATCCTGCTCCTGGCCTGCACCATCCTGGTGGTGGACCTTTATCTCAAGGATGCCAACAAGGGTATCAACCACACCCTGGCGATCATCGGCCTGATCGTCGCCATTGGGGCGGTTGGGCTCGTCGGCGGAGGGGAACCGCAAGTCGCCCGCGACGGTGCCTTTGTGCGAGACGCTATGAGCGACGCGCTCAAGGGGCTAACCCTCCTGGTCACCCTGCTGATCTTTGTCTACGCGAAGGATTGGTTGCGCGACCGCGACATGCTCGTGGGCGAGTTCTATGTCCTGTCTCTGTTTGCGGTGTTGGGCATGCTCGTGATGATCTCTGCCCACACCCTCTTGGTGCTCTACCTGGGCCTTGAGCTGTTGGCCCTGTGCCTCTATGCCTTGGTGGCCTTCGACCGCGATTCCAAGATCGGGTCCGAGGCGGCCATGAAGTACTTCGTCCTCGGAGCCCTGGGCTCCGGAATGCTGCTCTACGGTGCCTCAATGATCTACGGCGCCACGGGCACTATCGAGATCGGTGCAATTGCCCAGCAGGTTGCGGCCGAGCAAGGGGTGCACGACAAGGTCCTGGTCTTCGGTCTGGTCTTCCTGGTCGTGGGCGTTGGCTTCAAGTTCGGCGCCGTACCCTTCCATATGTGGGTCCCAGACATCTATCAGGGGGCCCCAACCCCGGTGGTGGCCTTGCTGGGGAGCGCCTCCAAGCTCGCTGCGTTCGCGCTGGCCGTGCGCCTGCTCGTCGAGGGCCTGGGAGGGCTGCAACAGGATTGGCAAGGCATGTTGATCATCCTCGCCGTGCTCTCCATGGGCTTGGGCAACCTGGTTGCCATTGCCCAGACCAATCTCAAGAGGATGCTGGCCTATTCGACCATCTCCCATGTCGGCTTCATCTTCCTCGGCCTCCTGGCCGGGACGTCTCAGGGCAACGCCTCGGCCATGTTCTACGCCATGGTCTATGCCCCCATGGCCGCCGGTGCCTTCGGGATTCTGATTCTGATCAGCCGCAAGGGATTCGATGCCGAGAACCTGGACGACCTCAAGGGGCTCAACGAGCGCGATTCCTGGTCCGCGGCCATGATGGCCCTGCTCATGTTCTCCATGGCCGGTGTACCGCCGACGGTTGGTTTCATGGCCAAGCTGTTGGTCTTGGAGTCTGTAGTCCGGGTCGACCTGGTCTGGCTCGCCCTGGTTGCCGTCTTCTTCTCTATCATCGGGGCCTTTTACTACCTGCGGGTCATCAAGGTCATGTACTTCGACAAGCCCGAGACCGATGCCCCCCTGTTGATGCGCGGCGGTGCCCGGGTGGCCATCTCGCTCAATGGCCTCGCCATGCTGGCGCTTGGGCTCTTCCCTGCATCCCTGCTCGGACTCTGCCAGGCAGCCTTCCCCTAGGCCGTTAGCCCAGGCAAAATAGTAGCTAGGGTGCCGCGATACCCGACAGCGTGTAGACAGCAATTCGGCCGCAATTTACGCGAACGGTTCAGTGGGTTAGGCAAAGCCCGGATTCCACCCACAGGGTGAGCCGACCGCTGACGCCAAGCCTTTGTTTATTTGCATCTCTTTGCGTTCATTTGCGGGTGAAGTGGTCTTCTTGGGATCAGCGGTCCGAGTCCTTAACGATGGGTTTCGGTCTCGTTGGACCATTTATTCGTAGCCACAGGGCATTGCCAGATGCCAATTCGTTGCCTGCTGGAAGCGGTGGGCCACATTGAGCAGTCGTCCCTCTTGGAAGTAGTTCCCGACGATCTGTAGCCCCACGGGCAGGCCGCCGGCCTGGGCGACCGGAATGGACATGCCAGGCAGCCCAGCGAGGTTGGTGGCAATGGTGTAGATGTCGTTAAGGTACATGGCGACTGGGTCGTCGGCCTTGTCCCCTAGGGAGAAGGCGGTCGTCGGGCTAGTGGGCCCCATAATGACGTCGACTTGCTCGAAGGCTCGCCGGAAGTCGTCGCTGATCAGGTGACGGATCTGCTGGGCTTTGAGGTAGTAGGCGTCGTAGTAGCCGGCGGAGAGGACATAGGTGCCGATCATGATGCGCCGCTGGACCTCGGCGCCGAAGCCTTCCGCCCGGCTGCGCTTATAGAGGTCTTCCAGGTCCTTGGGGTCGGCGCAACGGTGGCCATACCGCACTCCATCGAACCGGGCAAGATTCGACGAGCATTCGGCGGGGGCGACGACGTAGTAGACCGGGACGGAGAGCGGGCTATTGGGCAGGTCGATCTCCCGGACCGTCGCCCCCAGCCCCTCATAGACCTTGATCGCCTCCTGGATGGCCGCGGCGACCGCGGGATCGAGCCCTTCGTCGAAGTATTCCCTGGGCAGGCCGATGCGCAGACCCTTGAGGTCGGCATGCAGGCCGGCGCTGTAGTCTACGGCCGGTTCTTGCGCGCTTGTGGAGTCTCTGGGGTCGCAGCCCGACATGGCCGAAAGCAGGGGGGCGGCATCCGCGGCGGTGCGGGTCATGATGCCAGCCTGGTCGAGACTCGAGGCGAAGGCGATCATGCCCCACCGCGAGACCCGCCCATAGGTGGGTTTGATCCCAGTGATACCGCACAGGGCGGCGGGTTGGCGGATGGAGCCGCCGGTGTCGGTGGCGGTGGCCGCGGCACAGAGTCGGGCCGCGACTGCCGCGGCAGAACCGCCGCTGGAACCCCCGGGGACCCGGGTGCGGTCCCAGGGATTCTTCACCGGGCCATAGAAGCTGGTCTCGTTCGACGACCCCATGGCGAACTCGTCCATGTTGGTCTTGCCGAGCACTACTGCACCCGCGCTGGCGAGGCGCTCGACCACGGTGGCGTCGTAGGGGGCGATGAAGTTGTCGAGCATGCGGGACCCGCAGCTGGTGCGGATCCCATTGGTGCAGAAGATGTCCTTGTGGGCGATGGGGATGCCGGTCAGTGGCCCGGCTTCGCCCCGTGCCAGGGCCGCGTCGGCCTGTGTCGCAGCGGTCATGGCCTGGTCCGGGGTGACGGTGATAAAGCTGTTGAGCTCGGTATCGAGTTGCTCGATTCGGGCCAGGAAGTGACGGGTCAGCTCGGCGCTGGAGAACTCGCCCCGGCGCAGGCCGGTGGCCAGCTCGGTGATGGTCTTGTGGTGCATCTGAGGTCCTTCGGTTTCTGCTGCTGGGTGGTCGCGGGCGGGGGAAGGCTTTCAGTTTTTAGTTTTTCGTCACTGCTCGAAACTTAAGGTTGTTACGAAAAACGAGAAATGAAAAACCCGACCTACTCAATGACCTTCGGGACGAGATAGAGGCCGTTCTCGGTCTGGGGGGCAATCGCCTGAAAATGGGCGCGTTGATCCACCTCGCTGGCTTGGTCCGAGCGCAGACGCTGGGTCATGTGCAAGGGATGGGCCATGGGTTCGACGCCCGCTGTGTCTACGGTGCCCATTTGCTCCATCAGGGCGAGGATCTTGGACAGGTCGTTGGCGAGGCGGTCTTTGGTCTGTTCGGGAACGGCAAGGCGGGCCAGGTGGGCGATCTTGTCGACGTCGGTGCGATCCAGGGCCATGGGTTTTTCCAGGGTGGGAAAAAGGCCAGGAAAATAGCACATTGGGCGGGCGCTGGGTACGTTGCAGGCGGCAAGGGTGGGTGCGCGCTCGTCGGCGAAGTGAGTATTAACCTTGCCCGCAGGGGGGCGCATTGCTAGATTACGCGCTTCATTTTTCCGGCCTGGGCGCGACTTTTTCCCACGGACCTCCACGGGACCCCGCCGCTGCGCGCCGCATTCTAGGTAATTGTTGATGTTTTTCAGACGTATACGTGGAATGTTCTCCAACGATCTGTCGATCGACCTGGGGACGGCGAACACCCTGATCTATGCCCACAACCAGGGCATCGTCCTCAATGAGCCCTCGGTGGTGGCCATTCGACAGGATCGGACCGGGGGGCCCAAGTCGGTGGCGGCGGTGGGGGAGGAGGCCAAGAAGATGCTCGGGCGCACGCCTCAGAACATCACCGCCATCCGCCCCCTGAAGGATGGTGTCATCGCCGACTTCACCGTTACGGAGAAGATGCTCCAGTACTTCATCGACAAGGTGCACGCGTCCCGCATCTTTCGCCCCAGCCCGCGGGTGCTGATTTGTGTCCCCTGCGGCTCGACCCAGGTCGAGCGGCGTGCCATCAAGGAGGCCGCGGCTGGGGCCGGGGCCCGGGATGTGTACCTGATCGAGGAGCCCATGGCGGCGGCCATCGGGGCTGGACTGCCGGTGGATGAGCCGCGAGGGTCCATGGTCATCGACATCGGCGGCGGGACCTCCGAAGTGGCTGTGATCTCGCTCAACGGCATCGTCTATTCCAACTCGGTGCGCATCGGCGGCGACCGCTTCGACGATGCCATCATCAACTATGTGCGGCGGAACTACGGGACCCTAATCGGCGAGGCGACCGCCGAGCGCATCAAGCACACCATCGGCTCGGCCTTCCCGGGGGCCGAGGTGCGCGAGATCGAGGTCAAGGGGCGCAACCTGGCCGAGGGCATCCCGCGCAGCTTCACGCTCAACAGCAACGAGATCCTCGAGGCTTTGCAGGAGCCCCTGGCCGGGATCATCGGCGCGGTGCGCATGGCTATAGAACAGACCCCGCCGGAACTGGGCTCCGACGTCGCCGAGCGCGGGATCGTCCTGACCGGCGGCGGCGCCCTGCTGCGCGACCTGGACCGGCTGATCGAGGACGAGACCGGGCTGCCGGTGGTGGTCGCCGATGACCCCCTGACCTGCGTCGCACGTGGCGGTGGCAAGGCGCTGGAGATGCTCGACAGCCATGGTCTCGATCTGGTCACCACTGAATAGAATCAATCCCCGGGGAGTGGGGGCCTTCGCCCTTCCTATCAGGCTCCTAGGAGCCTGTCGGGCTTAGGTGGGTCGGAGCGAGGGAGGGGGAGGGGGAGGCCATTTTGTTCCGGTTTCGAGGCGCATAGTGGGCTCTATGTAACGAAAAAGCGGGGCGAAATAGACGGTCGTCCCGCTTCCGCAGCCGATTCATCCTAAGTCCGACAGGCTCCTAGGGCCGCCGGACCTGCCCAAGCACGAGGATCCTGGCCATCAAGCCGTTGTTCGTCCAAGGTCCGTCACCCACGGCGCGTGTCATACTGGCGCTGGTCCTGGCCCTGGGACTGATTGTTGCCGATCACCGATTTCGCCACCTGGATGCGCTGCGCTCGGGTCTGATGGTGGTGGTCTATCCGCTGATCTATGCGGCCAATCTGCCGGCCAGCCTTAGCGCCAAGGTGCGCCTGCGCATGGCCACAGAGGCCCAGTTACGGGACGAGAACACGGTCCTGCATCGCGAGAATCTGGTCCTCAAGGGGCGGCTGCAACAATTCGATGCCTTGGAGGCGGAGAACCGACGCCTGCGTGACCTGCTCGGCTCGTCGTTCAAGATCGGCGATCGGGTCCTGGCGGCGGAGATCCTCGGGGTAGACCTCAACCCCTACCGGCAGCAGCTTATGATCGACAAGGGTTCGACCCTTGGGGTCTATGTCGGCCAGCCGGTGCTCGACGCCAATGCGGTCATGGGCCAGGTGGTGCGGGTGGATCCCCTCACTTCGACCGTGTTGCTTATCACCGATGCAGATCACACCCTGCCGGTGCGCGTGAGCCGCAACGGCCTGCGCGCCCTGGCGTCGGGCACCGGGACCATCAATCGCCTGGAACTGCCTCACCTGACCAATAACGCCGATATTCAGGTGGGTGACGAGTTGTTCACGTCCGGTCTGGACGGACGCTTTCCGGCGGGTTATCCAGTGGCGCGGGTGGTGGAGGTGCGTATCGAGCCCGGGAAGCCCTTTGCCACAGTAGTGGCCGAGCCGAATGCCCGGTTGGACCGGGCCCGGGAGGCCCTGTTGGTGTGGACCTTGCCGACTACCTCCGCGCAGGCAGCCCTGGCGGCAGGCGTACCGCCGCCTGAGTCCGGGTCCCTCCCTGGGCCAGGGGGGAAGCCGTGAAGGAGGCCTTACAGCACCCAGGTATTGGCCTGGTCATCGCCTCTTTGGGCATCGCCTTGACGCTCACTGTCCTGCCCATGCCGCACTGGGCAGCGGAACTGCGGCCCCAGTGGGTGGCCCTGACCCTGATCTACTGGTCCCTCACCCAGCCGGAGCGCGTCGGGGTCTTCTGGGCGTTCGGTACGGGACTCCTGCTCGACGTGATCTCCGGTACGGTGCTGGGTCAGAATGCCCTGACCCTGTCTGCGGTGGCCTACCTGGCCATCGAGTTGCATCAGCGCATCAGGATCTTCCCGCTCTGGCAGCAGGCGCTGTCGGTGTGGGTACTGTTGCTGGTCGAGCGCCTACTGACGGTGTGGATCCTCGGTGCCACAGGGGCTCCCACACCCACCCTGTGGTACTGGATGCCGACCTTTTTTGGGCTGTTGCTGTGGCCCTGGCTGTCCCTGGTCCTGCGTGACCTGGGCGGTCGGCCACTGGGTCACTGAGGCGCCGACGGCGATGGTGCATGCCACCTTTACCGAGGCGAGCGACGACAGGCGCATCTTCACTGGCCGGGCGATCCTCGCCGCCCTGCTGGCCGTGCTGGCGATGGCGGGCATCTTGGGCCATTTGGCCAGGCTTCAGATCACCGATCACGAGCACTTCACCACCCTGTCGCGGGACAACCGGGTCAAGCTCCAGCCCCTGCCGCCCACCCGCGGCATGGTCTACGACGCCAAGGGTGTCATGCTGGCGGGCAACGTCGCCTCCTATACCTTGGACATCACGGTGGAGAAGGTGGACGACCTGGATGCCACCATCGCCGAACTGCGTGAGCTGCTGCCCATTGATGATGGGGACATCCGCCGCTTCGAGCGCCAGCGCGCCCAGGGGCGTCGCTACGACCCGGTGCCCCTGCGTGGCAACCTCAACGAGGTCGAGCTGGCGAGGTTCGCGGTCAACGGGCACCGATTCCCTGGGGTCGACATTGGTGTGGAGTTGCTGCGCTACTACCCCCTCGGACGCGATACCGCCCATGTCCTGGGGTATGTTGGGCGCATCAATGAGCGCGAGACAGAGCAGATCGACAGCGTTGAGTACAGCGGGACCCATTACATCGGCAAGAGCGGTGTGGAGAAGGCCTACGAGGAGACCCTGCGTGGCACGGTCGGGTATCAGCAGGTGGAGGTCAATGCCAAGGGGCGGGTCCTTCGGGTGCTGGAGTCCCAGGCGCCGCGGTCCGGGCGGGATCTGCACCTCTACCTGGATATCGGCCTGCAGCAGGCCGCCGCCGCCGCCCTGGGCGACAACCGGGGTTCGGTGGTGGCCATCGACCCGCGCACGGGAGGTGTCCTGGCCATGGTCAGCAGTCCGACCTTCGACCCCAACCCCTTTGTCGGGGGCATTGGCGTGGAGGAATATAGCAACCTGCGCGATGATCCGGACCATCCCCTGTTCAATCGCGCGGTGCGGGGCCAGTATCCGCCTGGCTCGACGGTTAAGCCTTTCATCGGGCTCGGTGGCCTGGTCATGGGTACGGCCACCTTCTCCCAGAGCAAGTACTGCCCGGGCAGCTATCAATTGCCGGGCCACAGCCACAAGTACCGCGACTGGCGCCGGGGCGGGCATGGCACCGTGGGCATGAAGCAGGCGATCGTGCAGTCCTGCGATGTCTATTTCTATGACCTGGCCCACGACATGGGTATCGACCGCCTGCACGACTTCATGTCCACCTTCGGATTCGGGACCCGTACGGGCGTGGACGTGGCCGGCGAGCAGCCTGGTCTGCTGCCCTCGCGGGAGTGGGTGCAGCGCGCGCGCAACCGGGCCTGGTTCCCGGGGGAGACGCTGATCGTGGGGATTGGACAGGGGGCCTTCCTGGCGACCCCGGTGCAGCTCGCCGCGGCTACCGCGGCTATGGCGAATCGGGGCCGTCTGATCGAGCCGCGGGTGGTGCGCGCCACCGGCACCCCTGGGATCAAGGCCGAGGACCCGACCTCCGCGCCGGTACGGAGGGTCCCGGTGGAGCACGACCTGGACTGGGACAACGTCATCGGTGCCATGACCGATGTGGTGGAGCATGGTACCGCCAAGCGCATTCGGACCAATGCCTACCGCATCGCCGGCAAGACCGGGACCGCCCAGGTGTTCACCGTCGGGCAGAAGGAGCGCTACAACGAGAGTCAGGTGTCCGAACGCAACCGCGATCATGCCCTGTTCGTCGCCTTTGCTCCGGTGGACGATCCGCGCATCGCCGTTGCGGTGATCGTGGAGAATGGTGGGCATGGGGGTTCTGTGGCCGCGCCCATCGCCCGCCAAGTCATGGACGCCTATCTGGGTTTTGCACCGGCGCCAGTGGAGTCCGTGGCTGCAGAAGATGGCGACTAGGTCCTACAATTCGGCGCTGGATTCGGTCCCCATGGTCGAGCGCCCGGGGCTTTTCCAGCGCCTACACCTGGATTTGCCGCTCTTGGTGGGAATTCTGCTCCTGTGTGGCTATGGGTTGCTGGTCTTGTTCAGCGCAACGGAGCAAGACCCGGGCAAGGTGGAGCGGCAGATGGTGAGGCTTGCCATGGCCTTCGGCGTCATGCTGGCGATGGCGCAGGTCTCGCCCGCCTTGCTGCGTCGCTGGGCCTCGCCGCTCTATCTGGCCGGAGTGCTCATGTTGGTGGCGGTGCTGATGGTCGGCGATGTGGGCAAGGGGGCGCAGCGCTGGTTGGACTTGGGCGTGGTGCGCTTTCAACCCTCCGAGCTACTCAAGGTTGCGGTGCCGATGATGTTGGCCTGGTTCCTGTCCGGCCGACCCTTACCCCCCGGGGGCTGGCGAATCCTGGTGGGGGTGCTCCTCATCGCGGTGCCCACTCTGCTGATCTTCAAACAGCCGGACCTCGGCACCGCCCTGCTGGTGACCACTTCCGGGGCTCTGGTGTTGTTCCTGGCTGGGATGAGTTGGCGCCTGATCCTGGCCGTGGCGGTGCTGGCCGCGTCATCCGCCCCGGTGCTCTGGTACCTGATGCGCGACTACCAACGCCAGCGGGTATTGACCTTCCTCGACCCGACCACGGACCCACTGGGCTCCGGTTACCACATCATCCAGTCCCAGATTGCCATCGGCTCTGGCGGGGTCTACGGCAAGGGCTGGTTCAACGGCACCCAATCGCACCTGGAGTTCCTGCCGGAGCGCACCACAGACTTCATCTTCGCCGTGTTGGGGGAGGAGCTGGGTCTGGCCGGGGCCATTGTCCTCATGGCCATCTATCTCTTCATCATCCTGCGCGGCCTGCAGATCGCCGCGGCGGCCGAGGACACCTTCGGGCGTCTGTTGGCCGGCGGGTTGACCCTGATCTTCTTCGTCTACGTGGTGGTGAACACGGGGATGGTTTCGGGTTTGCTTCCGGTGGTGGGCGTGCCGCTGCCTCTGGTCAGCTACGGGGGCACCTCATTGGTGACGATCATGGCCGGATTCGGTATGATGATGAGCGTACATACGCATAAGAAAAGGCTTACCGGATAGGATGTTCCACAGCTTTCTGAACATGAAGCATCAATTCTTGGCTCCGGTTTTCCAGGCAAAGTTGAATTGGGCCAATGGGTTAGTCATTGCGTGGTCCCTGTCGGCCGGGTTTGCTCCCAGTGCCGTTGCGGCGACCGAGCCCCGAAGCTATCGCAGCGAGACTCGCGCCTTCGTCGCCGAGATGGCCGACAAGCACGGCTTCGATGCCGGGGCCCTGCAGGTCCTGATGGCCCGTGCGCGCTATCGCCAAGACATTATCGACGCCATGCGGCGGCCCTACGAGGCCAAGCCGTGGTCAAGTTATCGGCCGATCTTTCTGACCCGCTCGCGCATCCAGGGTGGGGCGGCCTTCTGGCTGGCCCATGCCGATGTGTTGGAGCGTGCTCAGCGGGACTATGGTGTTCCGCCGGAGATCATCGTGGCAATCGTTGGGGTGGAGACGGGATATGGCGGCAACCTGGGCCGGCATCGGGTCATCGACGCCCTGAGCACCCTGGGCTTCGCCTATCCGCCGCGGGCCGAGTTCTTCCGTGGAGAGTTGGAGTCCTTTCTCTTGCTGGGCCGTGACGAGGGGATCGATGTGCCGCTGGTCAAGGGGTCCTATGCCGGGGCTTTGGGTAAGCCGCAATTCATCCCCAGCAGTTATCGCACCTACGCGGTGGACTTCGACGGCGATGGGCGCCGCGATCTGTGGCGCAGCGATGCCGATGTGATCGGTAGCGTCGCCAATTACCTGCACCAGCATGGCTGGAGACCGGATCAACCAGTGGCCGTTCCGGCAGTGCTGTCCCCTGCGGCGCACGAGGCCTTGTCTGCGCAGCGCATCAAGGTGGCCGAAAAACGTCCGGTGGAGCCCCTTGCCCCCGTCGAGGACTTGACCGCGCTCGGGGTGGTCGCGGCAGAGCCCTTGGATCCCGAGGCGCCGGCTTCGCTGCTGCGTCTGGATGGCCCCGAGGACGAGTATTGGCTCAGCCTGAACAATTTTTATGTCATCACACGCTACAACCACAGCAATCTGTATGCCATGGCGGTGTACCAGTTGGCGCGTGAGATCAGGGCGTCGTATTTGGCCAAGGATCCCCGGAAGGCCGCCGTCGAACCACCTGAGGATGGGAGCTAGGGCATGAAAGCAGGCACCATGGGGGCTGACCTCGGACCCGCGCACCGAGGGCACCTGCGTCTTGTGCGATGGGCCACGTTATTGCTGTTGTGTGCGGGGCTGGTCGGGCTGCTCGGCGGCTGTTCCAGCAGCCCAACCCGGGAGCAGGCGGCAGCCGACCAGCCGGACGAGATCGCCGATGCCGTCCCGAAGGTCGAGCCGCGCAGCCGTGGGGGTAATGCAGCGTCCTACGTGGTCTTCGGCAAGCGCTATTACACCAAGCCCGATAGCAACGGGCATGTCGAGCGCGGTCTGGCCTCCTGGTACGGCCCCGGGTTCCATGGGCGCAAGACCAGCAACGGCGAGCGCTACGACATGCACGCCATGACTGCCGCACACAAGACCCTGCCCCTGCCGACCTACGCCAAGGTCACCAATCTGGACAACGGGCGCTCCGCCGTGGTCCGCATCAACGACCGGGGACCCTTCCACGGGCCGCGTATCATCGATCTGTCCCGCGCAGCGGCGTCCAAGCTGGGGGTCATCGCCCAGGGGACGGCCAGGGTCGAGGTGCGGGCGCTGGATCCCAGCGAGCCGGCCTCGGACGCGCCCAATCCCTTCTTGGTGGCCGGCAACAAGGCACCGAAGCAGGCAAGGCCGGAGGCGGCACGAACCTCATACGGTTTCCTGGACGGTTTCGATGGGCCGGCGTCGGCGGCGCCCAGGTCCGAGCCGATGGTGGCGGCCAAGGCGGCGCCCCAGGACCGGTCTTTGGCGGCCGTGGCGGCGCGGGTCGATTCGCAGTCGCGGGCCAGCTCGCGCACCCCGGCCCGCCAACTGGTGGTGTCCAAGCCTGCGACCCCCAAGCGCGCCAGCCCTGCGGTTCGGCCTACGCCGAACAAGCAAGAGCCGGCGCCTGTGGTGGCCGCTACCAGCAAGAAGACCGCGGAACCACCAGCGTCCAATGGCGGTATGTACTTGCAGGTCGGCGCCTTCGGCAACCGCTCCAATGCGGAACAGTTGCGCACCCGCCTGGCCAAGGAGTTGTCCCGGCAGCAGTTGCAGGTGCGCAGCATCGGCGGTGGTGCCTCGTCCTTGTATAAGGTCCAGGTCGGACCCTTCAAGTCGCGCTCCAAGGCCAGCGATCTGTCCCAGCAACTTGCCACCCTGGGTGTCACCCAGGCGCATGTGGTGGTCGAGTAGGTTCTGATCGTCCCTGCGGGGCGACAGTGCGCCGTCGCCTTCTTGGGAGCGGGGAACTCCCGCGTCGGCGATCGGTCTTTCGTGCACGAGGCGGCCGTGCACCTTTGCTGTGTTCCTCTTCACGCTCTCCCCCCATGGTCCGGCGCTGCGGGTGCCAAATGCCGGGGGAGTCGATAGAATGCCTCCCTGCCGCCGATTCTCCCCTGTCACCACCTCTATCACGGATCCACGCCGATGAAGTCCGTCGCGTCCCTGCTGACCCTGCTTTGCTTTGTCCCGGCCCTGGGCCTTGCGGAACCGCCGAGCCTGGCCCCAGTCGAGCCATCGACCCTGGCCGCCACCCTGACGCCCCCAGAGGTCGCCGCCAAGGGTCATCTACTGATTTCCCACCCCAGCGGCCAGGTCCTGGCCGAGTTCAACGCGGACGAGCGTCTGGAACCGGCCAGCCTGACCAAGACCATGACCGCTTATGTGGTCTTCCACGAGCTGGCAGCGGGGCACATCGCTTTGAGCGACGAGGTCCTGGTCAGCGAGAAGGCCTGGCGTACCGGCGGCTCGCGGATGTTCATCGAGGTGGGCAAGAAGATCGAGCTCGAAGCCCTGCTCATGGGCATGGTCATCCAGTCCGGCAACGACGCCAGCGTGGCCCTGGCCGAGCACATCGCCGGCAGCGAGGAGGGCTTTGCGACGCTGATGAACGCCCATGCCCAGCGTCTGGGTATGACCAATAGCCACTTCGTCAACGCCACCGGCCTGCCGGACCCTCAGGAATACACCACCGCACGGGATATGGCCAAGGTCGTTACGGCGACCATCCTAGAGTTTCCGGAGTACTACAAGTGGTACGGGGTCAAGGAGTACGAGCACAACAACATTACCCAACACAACCGTAACAAGCTGTTGTGGCAGGACGACTCGGTAGATGGCGTCAAGACCGGCCACACCGAGGGGGCGGGCTATTGCCTGATCGCCTCTGCCCAGCGTGAGGGGATGCGTCTGACCTCGGTGGTCATGGGGGCGGGGAGTCAGTCGGCGCGGGCCCAGGCGAGCCTGGCCCTGCTGAACTTCGGCTTTCGCGCCTTTGAGGGTCAACGACTCTACGATGCCGGGGCCCAGATCCAGTCGCTGCGGGTCTGGATGGGAGACCAGACCCAATTGCCCGTCGGGTCGGTCGATGATGTCTTTGCCACCTTCCCGCGTGGGCACTATGGGGAGCTGTCCGCCCATATTCAGCAGCAGCCGGACCTGGTGGCCCCCATCGCCAAGGGTCAGCAGGTGGGCGATATCGTGGTCATGATGGGGGAGCAGGAGTTGAGCCGCCAGCCCCTGGTGGCCCTCGTCGACGTGGCCGAGGGCGGTATCTGGGCCCAGGTCCGCGACACCGTGCTGCGCTGGTTCTATTGAACATGTCAGAGGTCTATCTCAACGGCGCCTTCGTCCCCCTGGATGCGGCCAAGGTCTCGGTCATGGACCGGGGTTTTCTATTCGGCGACGGCGTCTATGAGGTCGTGCCTGTCTATGAGGGCCACCCGCGACGGCTCGGGGCCCACCTGGCACGGCTCTCTCGCAGCCTGGCGGCCATCGGCCTGGCGAACCCGCTGACGGAGGCGCAGTGGCGCGAGGTGGCGGTCGTGCTCCTCGCCGGCGGCGGGGATCGGTCGTTGTATATCCAGGTCACCCGGGGTACGGCCCCGGATCGCGAACACAGGTTTCCTGCCGAGCTGCATCCGACAGTGCTGGCCATGGCCCGACCCCTGGCCCCGCGCCGGGCGGGCATCGCCGAGACCGGTGTCGCCGCGGTGACCCGGCCCGATCCGCGCTGGCAGCGTTGCGACATCAAGTCGATCAGCCTTCTGGCCGCGGTCTTGGCCCGCCAGGAGGCCGAGGAGCTGGGGGCGGAAGAGGCCATCCTGGTCCGCGATGGGCTTGCCAATGAGGGGTCCAGCAGCAACATCTTCCTGGTTCGGGCTGGAGAGGTCAGTACCCCGCCCCTGAGTCAGAACCTCCTCGCCGGGATCACCCGGGGCCTGGTCGTGGAATTGGCCGCCGGGGCCGGTATCCCCATGCACGAGCGCGCCATCACTGCTGCCGAGATGGCCGACGCCGACGAGCTCTGGATCACCAGTTCCATGCGGGAGGTGCTTCCGGTGACCCGATTGGACGGGGTACCCATCGGGGCCGGGGTTCCTGGACCCCTCTGGGTCAGGATGGACGGCCTCTATCAGGGCTACAAAGACCGACTCAAGGTGGGTCATGAAGACTGACGACGAGACCTTGCTGCAGTTTCCCTGCACCTTTCCCATCAAGGCGGTGGGTCTGGCAGACGGGACCTTCGAGGCCTTGGTCGTGGAGATCGTCGCGCGTCATGCCCCCGGGGTCGACCAGGGTAGCCTGTCCGTGCGCGGGAGCAGCGGCGGTAAGTGGGTCTCGGTCACCCTGACCATCGAGGCGACCAGCAAGGCTCAGATCGATGCCATCTACCAGGACCTCACCGCCCATGAGCGGGTCGCCTGGGCCCTGTGAGCGCGCCCGGGCTGCGTGTCCGCCGACTGGGGCTGGTGGCCTATCCAGAGACCTGGGTCGCGATGCGCGCCTTCACCGATGGGCGTAGCGCGGACGGGGCCGACGAGCTCTGGCTCCTGGAGCACCCCCCGGTATTCACCCTCGGCCAGGCCGGTCGGCCAGAGCACCTGCGCGACCCCGACCAGATCCCCGTCGTCCAGAGCGACCGTGGCGGTCAGGTCACCTACCATGGCCCGGGGCAGATCGTTGCCTATGTGCTGGTGGACCTGCGCCGGGCTGGGATCGGGGTCAAGGGTCTG
Source organism: uncultured Gammaproteobacteria bacterium (assembly GCA_963845265.1). Taxonomy (GTDB): domain Bacteria; phylum Pseudomonadota; class Gammaproteobacteria; order Chromatiales; family Chromatiaceae; genus DYRB01. The sequence goes on from CAWJRN010000003.1 coordinate 155,086, forward strand.
GTGCACCTGCTCGAAGCGGCCGTGATCGGGCTTCTGTCAGGCTACGGCGTTGTTGCCCAGGCCAGGCCCGAAGCCCCCGGGGTCTATGTCGGTGCCGCCAAGGTCGCTGCCCTGGGTCTGAGGGTGCGGCGCGGATGCAGCTACCACGGGTTGTCCCTCAACGTGGATATGGACTTGAGTCCCTTCCTGCGCATTGACCCCTGCGGATACCCCGGGCTCGCCGTCACCCAGATCGCCGACCTCGGTGGACCGACCGACCTCAGCCTGGTGGGCGATGCCCTCGCAGAGCAGATCGAGCGGCGCCTGCGGGATGCCAGGGCGGCCGCCGGGCTGGGCGGGACCTCGGCGACGTCAGAAGTTATCATCTCGCCACAGCCGTCATCGTCACTGTGAAGAAAGCCATGAGTGCATCCCCAACCGTCAAGGTCCTGTTTGTTTGCATGGGCAATATCTGTCGTTCGCCCACCGCCCACGGTGTCTTTCGCCGGCTTGTGCGCGATGAGGGCCTGGCCGAGGTCATCGAGGTCGACTCCGCCGGGACCCACGCCTATCACCTGGGCAAGGCCCCGGATCAGCGGGCGATCCAGACCGCAGCACGTCGCGGGGTCGCACTCGATGACCTGCGGGCGCGTCGCGCAGAGGCCGAGGACTTTCTCGTCTTCGATTATGTGCTGGCGATGGATCAGGACAACTACGTCAGCCTCGCGGCCATCTGTCCGCCAGGCATGGACCAACGACTCATGCTATTCATGGACTTCGCCCCGGAGCTGCGCACCCGGGAGGTCCCGGACCCCTACTACGGCGGGCCAAGTGGCTTCGAGACGGTCTACGACATGGTCGAGGCGGCATCCAAGGGGCTGTTGGCCCATATTCGCAAGCAGCACTTCTGACGCGGCTATACTTCCGCGACCGCCCAAGACCCCCGGGGTTGCCGCCATGACCGAGATCCGCCAAGAAGACCTGATCCAGAGCGTCGCCGACGCCCTTCAGTACATCTCTTACTACCACCCGGCGGATTACATCCGTGCCCTGGGTGAGGCCTATGCCCTGGAAGAGTCACCAGCCGCCAAGGACGCCATGGCGCAGATCCTGGTCAATTCGCGCATGTGCGCCGAGGGTCACCGTCCGATCTGTCAGGATACAGGGTTGGTGGTCGCCTTCCTCAAGGTCGGCATGGGGGTGCGCTTCGGGGGTGACTTGAGCCTTCAGGCCATGGTGGACGCCGGTGTTCGCCGGGCCTACACCCACCCAGACAATCTGCTGCGTGCCTCCATGGTTGCCGACCCCATCGGGGCGCGGAAGAACACCGGCGACAACACCCCGGCGGTGGTCCATGTGGAGCTGGTTCCGGGTGATCGGGTAGAGATCAAGCTTGCCGCCAAGGGAGGCGGGTCCGAGAACAAGGCCCGCTTCGCCGTACTGAACCCAAGCGACAGCCTGGTGGACTGGGTGCTGCGCACGGTACCGACCCTGGGCGCCGGCTGGTGTCCGCCGGGTATGCTCGGTATCGGTATCGGCGGCTCGGCCGAGAAGGCCATGCTGCTGGCCAAAGAGGCCCTGATGGCGGACATCGATATCCACGAGCTGCGTCTCCGCGGTCCCGCCACCCGATTGGAAGAGCTGCGCCTGGAGTTGCACGAGAAGGTCAATGCCCTGGGCATCGGCGCCCAGGGCCTGGGCGGGCTGACGACGGTCCTGGATGTGAAGATCCTGGATTACCCGACCCATGCCGCCTCCCTGCCGGTGGCCATCATCCCCAACTGCGCGGCCACGCGGCACGTCGAATTCACCCTGGACGGCAGCGGCCCGGTGACCCTGGAGCCGCCGCGCCTGTCCGACTGGCCCCAGATCGCCTATGACCCCGCCGTCGGAGCCCGTCGGGTCAACCTGGACGGGCTGTCCCGCGAGGACATCGCCACCTGGCTGCCCGGGGAGCGGCTGTTGTTGTCCGGCAAGCTGCTCACCGGTCGCGACGCCGCACACAAACGCCTGGTGGACCTGCTCTCCCGCGGCGAGCCACTGCCCGAGGGGGTGGACCTCAAAGACCGTTTCATCTACTACGTCGGCCCCGTGGACCCGGTGGGGGACGAGGTGGTCGGTCCGGCCGGCCCCACCACTGCGACGCGCATGGATAAATTTACCGATCAGGTCCTGGCCGAGACCGGGCTGATCGGCATGGTCGGCAAGGCCGAGCGTGGGCCGGTTGGGATCGAGGCCATCAAGCGTCACGGGGCCGTCTATCTCATCGCCGTCGGCGGGGCAGCCTATCTCGTCGCCAAGGCCATCAAGGGGTCGCGTGTCATCGCCTTCCCGGACCTGGGGATGGAGGCCATCCGCGAGTTCGAGGTCGAGGACATGCCGGTCACCGTAGCGGTGGATAGTCGCGGCGAGTCTGTCCACCAGACCGGGCCGGCCGAGTGGCGGGCCCGGATCGGCAAAATCCCTGTGGTCGTGGCCTAGGGGTTATGAGCAGCCTGGTCCAGTTCGAGGAGGTCTTGGACGCCTGGGGGACACCAGGCTTCCGGGATGCGCTCAAGCGTGAGATCGAGTGCATGGATGCAGACCAATTGCCCCTGCAAGCCGGCCTCACCACGGGCAGCTATGCCGATGCCGAGGGGCTGCGAGCCATGATCCTCGGTGTGGATGAGGGCGAGGCCGTCGTCCGCGTGCGGGCCGGGCTCTTCTACTACGGCGTCATCGCCGGCTGTAATTGCGCCGACGACCCCACCCCAGTGGATCGGCACAGCGAGTACTGCGAGGTGCAACTCGACATCGACATGGTGACCGGGTCGGCGCAGGTGGCCCTCCTGCTGGATGACTAGGAAGCTTCGCCGCTGACTGATGAGGCCGAGTCACTGAACCATTTGCGTGAATTTGCGTGATTTGCGGCCGAACTGCTTTTTTCAGGATCATCGACCGCCTACTGCGCCGGGCAAGGCGCGAAGTACGGATTGCGCATCGCCTCGCGGCATTGGTCGCCCGTAGCCGTCAGGGCCCGCGGATCGCCGGCGCGTTCCTCCGATTCCATACCGAGCAATTGACGGGCTGGGTCGCAGGCCTGGCCCTTGGCACAGCGGCCGTCGGTCCCGCAGACACGTTCCACCAAGCGGGCACAGTCGCTGGCCGTCGCCCCACGGGCGACCTGGGTGCACACCGGGAAGGCCGGGTCCGACAGGGCCCTGGCGCAGGCGTCTTGTCCGGTTGAGGCATCGGGCCCGGCCTGGTCGCGTAGGGCGCGGGCCTGGCTGCAGGGCGCGGCATCGCCGCAGGCGTCTTGCGGACCGCAGACCCGCTGGACCAGGTGCTGGCAGTCGGTGCCCTGTTGGGCATCCTTGACCTCCTGCCCCCCCTGCCAGGTGTCGAGCATCTGAGTGGTCGGTACGGCGGTCCCATCGCGGATGATGACCACTGAGCCGTCGTCCATCCGGTGCACCCCGTTCCACATGGGGCGTGCATAGCCTCCTTGGTCGCGGACGGCGCGGCGGGTGTTGGGGTCCACCCGCAGCTGACTGCCGTCATGCAGGGTGCCGGACCAGGTTTGGGCCAGGGTCGCCAGAGGTTGGCAAAACAGGCAGGCGAGGGCGAGGGCGGCAGCGCGGTGGGGGAGGGATGGGTACTTGGGCGCGTTCATGGGCGGCAGGGTCCTGTGTCGCGTGGAGATTAGAGAAGCGCGCCCCTGCGGGCGACGGGAAAAAGTCTAACCGATTTCCCTTTTCGCTAGCAGGGTCTCGCCCTAGCCGCGCGGGTTGAGATCCTCCCGAGGACCCCAACCCTTGCCGGTCCATGCCTAGGGAAACGCTGATAGAAGGCTAGACCCTTAGATTTCGGTAAGCACCAGGACAGATTCCATGACCGACCAACCCGATACGGCGCCGACCCGGCGCCACCCCAGCGAGATCAAGCTGCACGCCAAGTCGCGTATCCTGACCATTGCCTTCGATGATGGTGTCCGTTTCGAGTTGCCCTGCGAGTACCTGCGCGTCTTCTCCCGTGCCGCCGAGGTCCGCCTGCTGGCCCAACCCGTGACCGGCAAGGAGGGGGTCAATATCGAGCGGATCGACCCCCAGGGTCAATACGCCATCCGGATCGTCTTCGACGACGGGCACGACACCGGCATCTACTCTTGGGACAGCCTGTATGACTTAGGCGTGAAGCAGGAGGCCAACTGGGCCGGCTACCTGGCGCGTCTGGAGGCGATGGGCTACCAGCGCAATGAGCCGGAGCAGGGGGAGAAGGTCGTCAAGCTGCTGTATTTTTCCTGGCTGGTCAAGAAGATGCGCAAAGAGGCCGAGCAGGTCACGGTGCCCGCTGCGGTGGCCGACGTGGACGGGCTCTTGCGCTGGCTCGGTGGGCGACGGCGTGGGGCCGGACCCCTGTTCGAGCCCGGGCGCTTGCGCATCACTGTAAACAAGCAGTTCACTGAGAGCTTCACCAAACTGCACGACGGCGACGAGATCGGTCTCATCCCCACCAGCTCCGCACCCCCGCCTACTCCTGACTTGCTCTAGCCTCATGCACTCCCGCTCCCCGTGCACAAAGTCGACGGGGTATTGGCGGGGCGTCTTTCGCGACGGTGCTCGGCCCTCGACTCTGTGCCGCTTTAAACCTGTTGGGCATTTCCGTATTGCACCGGTCCAGGACGACGGGTACAAAGCGAGTAGCGGGCCACTCCGAGGCCGGGACGGGTCGTAGATCGGCCCCGCGCATTGCCAGCCCGAGATAACTGCGCGCGCCAGGGCGCCTAGCCCGTAGAACGATGAACCACAGGAGCATCCAATGGAGACGATCAAACGCCTCGCCACAGCGACCTTCACCGCGCTGTGGCTCTTCCACGCGGCAGCAGTTGCGGGTGACGCGGAGCCGGCGGCGCCGGTGATATCGGCGAGCGAGCAGCCGGCGGCGGACACCGATCCTGCCCCCCCAGTGGTATCGGCAAGCCAGAAAGCGGCTGCGGATGCCTTCCCGGCGGAACAGATCGAGCAAATGGTTGCACCGATCGCCCTGTATCCTGACGCCCTGCTGGCGCAGATCTTCATGGCTGCGACCTACCCGTTGGACATCGTCCAGGCAGACCGTTGGTTGGAAGATCATGGGGACCTCGAAGGAGAGGCCCTCCAGACGGCCGCCGATGAAGAGGGGTGGGACCCCAGCGTCCAGGCGCTGGTCTTTTTCCCGCAGATCCTCGCCTACATGAGCGGCAACCTGAACTGGACCCAGGACCTGGGCGATGCCGTCCTGGCACAGGAGCCTGACGTGACCGCAGCGGTTCAGCGCCTGCGCAAGGAGGCCGAGGTCGCCGGGACCCTGACCAGCACCGAGCAACTGACGGTCGAATCCAAGGGCGACACCATCATCGTTCAGCCGGCCGATCCCGAGGTGGTCTATGTTCCGAGCTACAGCCCGGCCACTGCCTACGGTCCGAGCGAGCCGTCGACGACCAGCTATTACCCGGCCACCTACGATACCCCCGTCTACGCACCCGAGGTCGCGTCCACCGTCGTTCCCGTCGGGACCGTGGCCACCGATACGTCGACCACCGACAGCCTGCTGACCTTCGGCGCCGGTGCCCTGGTCGGTGGGCTCCTCACCGCGGCGATCATGTGGGACAACAACGACAACAACGGCATCTGGTATGGCGGGCGAGGTCGTTACGGCAGTCCAGGCTATTGGGGAGGCAACAACTACTGGAACAATGGCTGGCGTAACGGCAATGCGATCCAGGGAAACATCAACAGCAATCGCAACGTCGACCGCAGCCGCAATATCCAGACCGGCGACATCAACGTCAATCGGGGCATCAGCGGCAACGACATCAAGGCCGGCAAGTGGGAGCACAACGCTGCGAATCGGGGTGGGGTGCGTTACCGCAACAAGGAGACCCGGGCCAAGTACGACAACACCAGACGGGCCGGCAATATCGACCGTGACCAGGCCCGCGGGCGTAACCCTGACCGCACCCGTCCCGGCGGTGGCGATCGCAAGTCCGGCGATATCGGTCGCCCCGGCCGTGGTGATGGCAAGCCAGCCAGCCGCCCCGGAGGTGGTGACCGCAAGCCTGCGGATCGCAAGGGCCAGGTTAAGGCTGGCGATCGGAAACGCCCTGACGCTGGTTCCAAACGGGCTGCGACCAAGAAACCCTCGACCCGCCCGGCGAAGGTCAACAAGCCGCAGGCCAAACGTCCGGCAACGAAGCAGGCCAAGCGTCCGGCAACGCAGCAGGCCAAGCGCTCGGCGTCGACCCGGCAGGCCAAGTCAAGTGCCTTCAAGCCTCAGGCCGGCAGGGCAGACCGCGCCGCCAGCTCGCGCGGTGCCGCCAGTCGGGCTGGCAGTGGGGCCAGGGCCAATCGGGGCGGTGGTGCTGCCAAGGCCAGCCGGGGCGGCGGTCGCGCCGCCGGTGGCGGCGGTCGCCGTGGGGGTGGCGGTGGGCGCCGCTGATCGGTCAGATCCCTTTCGGTCCAATTACGGAGAACATGCACATGATCGCAAGCAAGCATAACCTCGGTCTGGCCGCCGTCCTGTTCACCTTCGCCGGCAGCCTGGCCGCGTCCGAGCCGCCAGCCCAACCCGAGGGTCAGGCCGGTGCCCAGTCAGAGGCCGCCGTTCCCGCGTCGGTCCATTACCCAACCCCGGACGAGGCGGTTCAGATCCTTCTAGACGCAGTCGCGTCCGGCGAGGACGGTGCCTTGGTCAAGGTCCTCGGGCCCGAGGCAGCCGAGATCGGCTCCGGCGACCCGGTGGCCGACGCCAATGCCTTGGATGCCTTCCTGGCTTCGGCTGAGGAGGCGGTGAACATCGAGGAGGAGGGTGACGACCTAGCCCTGGTCACCCTCGGCGCCGATGAATGGCCCTTCCCGATCCCGCTGGTCCGCGATGCCGATGGCTGGTATTTCGACATGGCAGCCGGCAAGGAGGAGATCTTCAATCGCCGCATCGGCCGCAACGAGCTGTCCACCATCGAGACGATGCGCGCCTTCGTGGAGGCTCAGGACGAGTACGCGTCAGAAGATCGTAACGGCGATGAGGTCAAGGAGTATGCCCCCCATCTGATGAGCACCGCGGGGACTCAGGATGGCCTCTATTGGCCCAGCGCCGAGGGCGAGCCCGAGAGCCCAATGGGTCCCCTGGTCGCTGAGGCCGTGGCGGAGGGATACAAACCTGGTGAAGGTAGCGGGCCGACGCCCTATCGCGGATACATCTTCCGCGCCCTCACCGCCCAGGGCCCCAGCGCCCCGGGCGGCGCCAAGAACTACCTGGTCGATGGCCACCTGACCGGCGGCTTCGCCCTGCTTGCTTATCCGGCGGAGTACGGAAACTCAGGGGTCATGAGCTTCCAGGTCAACCAGTCCGGCATCGTCTATCAGGCGGATCTGGGCCCCGAGACGGCGGCCAAGGCGTCGGCCATGCCAGCCTATGACCCGGGCGAAGACTGGTCGGCGGTGACCGACTGACGCGGTTGCACCAGCCGTAGCCTGGATGGAGCGAAGCGGAATCCAGGTCCTTGCGGTAACCCATTGATGTCAAGTGAGTCTAAAAGGCCGTCCCCGGATTCCGCTAGCGCTCCATCCGGAGCCGGATCAGCCCCAGGGCCCCAGCCGCCAGCGGTAGAGCAGGATGAGCCCGGTGAGCATGCCGCCCAGGTGAGCGAAGTGGGCGACCCCTTCCAGGGTCCCGGTGACCCCGGCGGCGAGCTCGATGGCCCCGTAGATGAGCACGAACCACTTGGCCTTGATGGGGATGGGCGGGAACAGGAGCATCAGCCGTGCCTCGGGGTAGGTGAGGCCAAAGGCGAGCAGGATGCCGAAGACCCCGCCGGAGGCCCCCAGCACCGGGTAGACCTCCCCGCCCTGGGCCAGGCTGATCTCAGAGACCACGAGCTGCGCCAGGGCCGCACCGACGACGCAGAGTAGGTAGTAGGTCAGGAAGCGCTTGGACCCCCACAGGTACTCGATGCGGGTGCCGAACAGCCAGAGGGCGTACATGTTCAGCACCAAGTGCAGGACCCCGCCGTGCAGGAAGCCGTAGGTGACCAGTTGCCATAGCTGGAAGTGCGGCGCCCCGTCCAGCGGCGCGAGGGTCGCCAGGAAGCCCAGGGGCCAGAGGGCAAACCACACCACCAAGGGGCCGAAATAGAACTGTTCGGCGACGAAAAGGACGCCGTTGATCAACAACAACCATAGGACGACGGGGGTCAATGTCACTGCTCCAGGGCCAGGGGTGAGACGTTGTGGGGCCGGCGGCTCGGGTCATGAGGCGGGTGCGGCCGATGCCAGGGGTATGGCGGCGGGGCTTGTTGGCCGCCGGTTGAACTATTCGGTAACGCGCCCGACTAAGGATGTGCGTTAGGCGAAGTAGGCCTTGCGGTCCTAACCGCGAGCCGACAGCCTACCCCGGTCACCCCTTCCGGGGAAGCAATTACCCCGACACCGACTCTCCGCGGTGCCGGGGTTTCTTTTGGTGACCAGCGTGTGGCAACCAGGGCGCATGCTGGAAGACGCTGCATCGGGCTCGCTTCCCGCCGCTCACAGCAGCAGCCGTGCGCGCTTGAAGGCCTCGGCATTCTGGCCCCAAAGGTCTCTGGCGAGGCGTTGCAGGGGCAGGTCGAGGCGCAATCCCAGTGCCTGGGCCTTGGCGAACAGGGTGTCCCGGCGGATCCCGGGTAGGGCCTCGGCAAAGGCGAAGGCGATGGCGTTTCCGCCCGCGACGTGCAGGTGCAGTACCCGCCCGGCGAAGACCTGGTCCAGGGTCGCGTGGGCGCGGCGGCTGGTCTCGAAGTCGTTGCTCCAATGGTTGCTGACCAGGATGCCTGTCCTGCTCAATCGCTCCCGACAGGCGCTGAGCAGGGCGGCACCGCCTTGGTCCGGGTTTATGCCCTCGGCGCCATAGAGGTCGAGCAAGACCAGACCATAAGCGCCGCCCGCACCCTGTACGAAGCTTTGCGCGTCGCCGATGTGGATGCGCAGTCGGTCGGTGGCGGGCAGGCCCAGATGGTCGCGGGCCGCTTCGACCACGGCGGGGCTGGCCTCGACCGCATCCAGGGCCAGGCCGGGTGCGCAGACGAGCAGGGCCTGGGCCAGGGCCCCGCCCCCCAGCCCCAGGAGCAGGGCGGTCTCGGGCGTCGGGGTCAGCAGCAGGCCGAGCAGCATGGCCTGGGTATAGGCGTGGACCAGGCGGGCGGGGTGGTCCAGGTCCAGGCAGGTCTGCTCGACCTGATTGCCCAGGGTAAGGGTGCGCAGGGCACCGCGGGCGTAGACGCGGACCTCGCCCAGGGGGTCGGTCAGGTGGGCAATGGGTCGGCCAAGGGGGTCGATCACGCCGGGTCGCGCCGGGTCGCCTCCAGGACGCGGCGAGCCAGGGGGATGCTGGGCGCCTTGCGGGCGGCCAGGCTCTCTCGGTCCAGGTCCTCCAGGAAGGCGAGCAGGCTGCCCGGGTCCCGGGTCAGGCGTCGCATCAGGTAGTCCACCAGGTCCGGTTTCAGGCGCAGGCCGAGCCGGGACGCGGTGCTGCGCAGCAGCTCCGCGCAGTCCTGCTCACCCAAGGGCTGGAGGCGGTAGCAGGGGCCCCAGCCGAGGCGCGAGCGCAGGTCCGGCAGGGTCAGTGGCAGGCTGGCCGGCGGCTGGTCGGCACTGGCCAGGAGGCCGCCGCCGCTCTCGCGCAGGCGGTTGTAGAGGGTGAACAGGGCCCCCTCCCAGGCAGGGTCGCCGGCGATTGCCTCGCAGTCGTCCAGGGCGATGCGACCCACCTGCTCCAATCCGACCAGAACCTCGGGGGTCAGACCCGGATGGCGCAGCGGCAGGTATTGGGCGGGTCGACCGGCCGCCACCAGGGCCTGGCAGGCGGCCTGCAAGAGGTGGGTCTTGCCGGTCCCTGGTGGGCCCCAGACCAGGGCGAAGGGCTCGCCGGTCCCCTGGCCCCAGGCCTCCAGGGCGGCACGGGCCTCGGCATTGGGGCCTGGGACATAGGCGGCGAAGTTGGCTTCGGGGCGCAACTGGACCGGCAGGGGGAGTTGCTCCATGGGCGCCCCTAGTCCCGGCGTCGCGTGGGGGTCACGCCCGACCCCCGCTGTCACCGGCGATCAGGGCGGCGGCGGTGCGGGCGAGGCGCCGCCCGAGTGCCTGGCAGAGGCGGCGCTCGGCCTCGGTCAGGGCCAGGTCGCTGGCGGTCCCGGCCAGGTGCGAGGGGCCGTAGGGGGTGCCGCCGGCGGTGGTGTGGAGCAGGTCGGTCTCGGCATAGGGCAGGCCGAGGATGAGCATGCCGTGGTGGAGCAGGGGGAGCATCATGGAGGTGAGGGTAGTCTCCTGGCCCCCGTGCATGCTGGAGGTCGAGGTGAAGACCCCGGCGGGCTTGCCTGCGAGGGCCCCGGACAGCCAGAGTGGGCTGGTCCCCTCCAGAAAATACTTCAGCGGCGCGGCCATGTTACCGAAGCGGGTGGGGCTGCCCAGGGCCAGGCCGGCGCAGTGGCGCAGGTCGTCCAATTCCGCATAGGGGGCGCCGGAGGGAGGGATGGCGTCGGCGGTGGCCTCGCAGACGGTGGAGACCGGCGGGACCGTGCGCAGGCGTGCCTCCATCCCCGCCACCTCGCCGACCCCGCGGGCGATGTGATGGGCCATGTCGGCGGTGGCCCCGTGGCGGCTGTAATAGAGGACCAGGACATAGGCCATGGTCAGAGGATCTCCAGCACCGCTCGGGGCGGGCGGCCCAGGGCGGCCTTACCGCCCTTGACCACGATGGGACGCTCGATGAGCCTGGGGTGGGTCACCATGGCCTCGATCAGGGCCTCTCGGGACAGGGCCGGGTCGTCGAGGCCCAGTTCTGCGTATTCGGCCTCCTTACGCCGCATCAGGGCGCGGGGCTCCAGGCCGAGTTGGGTGAGCAGCTCAGAAAGAACCTGGGCGTTGGGCGGGTCCTTCAGATACTCCACGATTTCGGGCTCAACCCCCTGGTCACGCAGTAACGACAGGGTCTCGCGGGACTTGCTACATCTCGGATTGTGGTAGATGGTCACGGACATCGGCGGCTCCCCATGGCGTCGGGGCCGGGCGCCTGATGCGCACCGGCATTGAATCCACGGCATTATCGCTCCAAAATCGGCCCGGTCCGAACCTTATTGACCCACCAACCAGCGGAGATCGAACCCCAATGATTGCCACGCTACGCATCCCCATGCTGGGACTGATCGGTCTGCTCCTGGCGGCGACCGCGGCTTGGGGCGAGTCCCGGGCCCCGGGGGAATACTTCTTCGACTCGACCTTCGGTGACTTCTCCGAGGAGCTGGCGCGGGCCAAGGAGGAAGGCAAGAAGGGCGTCCTGGTCATGTTCGAGATGGACGAATGTCCCTTCTGTCAGCGCATGAAGGCCAACGTCCTCAACCAGTCGGAGGTTCAGGATTATTACCGCGACAACTTTCTGATCTTCCCCCTGGATATCGAGGGGGACTTGGAGGTGACGGACTTCTCTGGCAAGCACACCACCCAGAAGGCCATGGCTCTGGAGGAGTATCGGGTGCGCGCGACACCCGTGTTCGGCTTCTTCGATCTGGACGGCAAGCTGGTAGTCCGCTATACGGGTGCCACCAAGGATGTGGCGGAGTTCATGCTCCTGGGGCGGTTTGCGGCCGATGGAGCCTATGCCACGACCAACTTCTCGGCCTACAAGCGCGAGCAACAGAAGGCGGCCAAGCCCTGAGTGGCCGACATGCCTGAGGTGGATGCGCTTCGCTGATCCACCCTATCCGTTTGTGGGTTGCTGCGGGGCATCCCACGGGCTCACTAGAGGAAATCGTTACGCCATGACCGAGTCAGGCTCCAATCATGAGGTCTGCTTCCACTGCCTGATCGGCGGTCGGGTGCAGGGGGTCTTCTTTCGAGCGTCGGCGCGGGAGCAGGCGCAGCGGCTGGGCCTCACGGGCTATGTACGCAACCTCTCCGATGGCCGGGTGGAGGTGCTGGCCTGTGGTCCGGCCGGGGCCGTCGGCCAACTGCGCGATTGGCTGCGCACCGGCCCGCCCCAGGCAGAAGTGACGGGTGTTGCCTGCGAGCCGCTGCCCTATCAGGTCTTTCCCAACTTCCAGATGGATTAGGCCCTGCAACTGCCAGCCCTCACCGATGGCCGCATCCTGCGCCGTTACAAGCGCTTCCTTGCGGACATCGAGCTCCCGGACGGTCAGGTGGTCGTCGCCCATGTCCCCAATACCGGGACCATGACCACCTGCTGGGCCCCGGGTGCGCCGGTGCAGCTCAGCCACTCAGACGACCCCAGACGCAAGCTGGCGTGGACCCTGGAGCGGGTGGACATGGGCGGCGGTTGGGTCGGGGTCCACACGGGCCGGCCCAACGCCGTGGTGGCGGAGGCCGTAGCCGCCGGCCGTATCCCGGCCCTGGCGGGCTTTCGCGAGGTGCGTCGGGAGGTCGTCTTTGCTCCGCCCGGACAGGAGCGTGGGCGACTGGATCTGGGGCTCTATGCCGGACAGACCGCGGACACCCTGGTCGAGATCAAGAACTGTACCCTGCTGGCTGGTGACTGCCTGCGCTTTCCGGACGCGGTGAGCCTGCGCGGGCGTAAGCACCTGGGGCTTCTGGCAACGGCCCTGACCCAGGGCTACCGTGCGGTCATGTTGTTTGCCCTCAACCGGCCCGAGGGGACGCGCTTCGCCCCGGCCTGGGGCGTTGATCCTGTCTATGCACGCCGCCTCGCCGAGGTCGCCGCCCTGGGTGTGGAAGTGCTGGCGGTGCGCCTGCGCCATACCCGGGACGGCCTGGAGGTGGGGGAGGGGGTGGCGGTGGATCTGGCCGAGGTCTGAGTCGGAACCTCGCTAGTTGTCGAACTCGATAATGGCTCCGCGGCCGTCGGGTTGTTCGATGATCACGACCTTGCCCAAGGTCTCGTGGTGACCGGCGTGAACGGTAAATGCCGGCAGGGTCTTGGAGACCGCGACGTCGGTTTCCCCAAGCAGGTCCTGCACGAGTTCGCGTTCGGCTTCGATAATGCGCATGACGAGTCTCCCCGAGCGGGTAACAGCGGATGGGTGGCGGGTCTTGCCCAGCACCCAGAGTCTAGTTGATATCCTTGGCCGGCAACCAGGGAGTCCTGCCAACATCCACTCGGAGCCCACCATGCAACTCTTCTACAGCCCCACCTCGCCCTATGTTCGCAAGGTCCATGTCATGGCCATCGAAAAGGGGCTTGCTGAGCAGATCGCGCTCGTGCCTTGCAATCCCCACGCCCCAGGACCGGAGCTGCTGGCCGCCAATCCCCTTGGGCGGATCCCGACCCTGTTGCGGGATACCGGCGAGGCCCTGTTCGACAGCCCGGTGATCTGCGAGTGGCTCGACCAGCAAGGGGATGGACCGAGCCTGATGCTGCCGGCTGGGGCAGACCGTTGGACCGTGTTGTGCGTTGCCGGGCTGGCCGACGGGATCATGGACGACGCCGTGGCCTTGGTCATGGAACGGCGGCGCCCGGCCGGTGAGCAGAGCGCGTCGACCCAGGCCATGCGGTTGAACGCGATCCGTCGCGGCCTGGCCTGGCTCGATGCCCAGCCGGAATGGTTGGCAGGGCCGCTGAGCCTGGCCCAGATCGCCGTCGCCTGCGCATTGGGTTACCTGGACTTTCGGCTTCTGGAGCTGGGTTGGACGGACGAGCAATCCAGTCTCGCGGCCTGGTTCCAGGGCTTCGCTCAACGCCCCGCGATGCAGGCGACTCTGCCCCGGGACCATGCCGCCTGAACCCATTGGGTAAACTGCCTGGGTGGGATTAACGCGCCCTGCCAAAGTACATGTTCAGCATGGTGTCCCACTCAGGGCTGCGGGTGATGCGCAGGATGAGCCGGTTCAATTGCTCTCGCAGCGGGGATCCGGCTGGTAGGGCGATGCCGTAGTCCTGCCGGGCAAAGGCAGTGGGGGAGATACGCAGGGTCTGAGCGTGATGTTGGCTGATCAGGTAGCGCAGGATGGGTGCGTCGTAAACCACGGCGTCGGCCTGGTCCGTGGCCACCAGGGCCAGGGCATCCAGCAAAGTGGTTGCCGGTGTGTAGCGGATCAGGTGCTCATCCAGATAGGTGGCGCTGGTGCTGCCCGGTAGGGTCAGGACCTTCTTGCCGCGTAGGTCGTCCGCGCCGCGGATGGATTGGTCCAACTCGCCGATGGTCAGCGAACTGGCGATAGCGGCGGTGAAGCCGGAGATCAGGATGAGGCTGGCAAACATCCACACCAGCCCGATGAGGCGGCCGGTCAGGGTCACCGGCGCCTTGTCGCCGTAACCCACAGTGGTCATGGTCACCGCCGACCACCAGATCCCTGAAGCGACCCCTTTGATTGCGGAGCGCTGGAACTGGCTGTTGCGCCGCCGCTCCGCGAGCCAGACCAGCAGGCCGACCAGGGTCAGGACCCCGAGCAGTGCCGCCATGGATTGCAGGAAGGCCCCGGAAAAGACCCGCTTGATTCCGGACAGCCAGGTCACCGCCGAGCGTTGCCGCAATGCCACCCCCAGCTCCGAGCTGTAAAAGGGGTGGGTGAAGTCCATGACCTGCTCGCGATCCGCGGTGATGGTGATGGCCGCGGCGGCGGCATCGACCTCGCCGTCGATGGTCGACTGGAGCATCTCCGCAAGGCTCATTTCGCGATATTCCACCTCGACCTGCATCTCTTGGCTGATGCGTCTCACCAGCTCGATGGCGATGCCATCCCAGCCTTCATCGGTCTTGATGGCGAAGGGCGGGACCTGGCGGGTGGCCACCACCGCGGTCTTGGGGGCGGGATTGGGCTCGACCCCGGTTCCGGTCTCGGCCCCATAAGTGCCGCCGGCTAGAAGCGCAAGCAAAAACGAGAACAGCAATTGGGCCTTGGGTGTCATGGCTTCCCCTGTCTGGTGTGGGATGGCGGCGCTGGAGCTGCCCATGGTACCCGAACCTTCGGGCCCGCCCCGGCGATGTACCGGCGGTGCGCAATGCCGGTACTGAACCAGAGGGCCTGGGCAGCGCGGTGGTCTCAGCTCCAGCCCAGTCGCTTGAGGTTCAGTTCCAACTCGTCCTGGTCGCTGTAGTAGGTCTTGTGACCATCCCTGTCGATGTAACGCTCGTGACCCTTGCCGGCGATCAGGGCGACCCAGGGCTCGTCGGCGGGGCGGGCCGCTAGGAAGTCCAAGAGGCGGGCGATGGCGGCCGGGCGGTCGACCACGACCTGGCGACTCTGACCGGGCAGACCGGTGAGGATGTCCGCGATGATGCGCTCGGGGTCCTCGGTCCTGGGGTTGTCCGAGGTCAGGATGATGTGATCGGAGTGACGGGCGGCAACGGCCCCCATCTGCGGGCGCTTGCCCCTATCGCGGTCGCCGCCGCAGCCGAACAGGGTGGCGACCCGCGATCCCGGAAAGGCACCGCGGATCGCGGTCAGGATGTTCTCCAAGGCGTCCGGTGTGTGGGCGAAGTCGATGACGAAGACCCGCTTGCCGACCACCCGGCACTCGAAGCGTCCATCCACCGCCTTGAGGTGCCGCCAGTCCTCCCGCCGGCCCGGGCCCAGCACCCCGTCCGCCAGGGCCTGGGCCAGGGCGTAGTTGGCGCGGTTATAGGTCAGGGCCAGGAAGGGCTTGGCGGCGATGGCCTCTGGGGGCAGGTCGGCTGGGGCCAGCACCTGCACAGGGATGCGCGCATCATGCTCCGCCCTTAGGCGCTCGGCCACGTCCAGGCTGGTGCAGAACAGCCGCCCGCCGGGCTCGATCAGGTCCAGGATGCGCGCCTTGGCGGCAAAGTAGGCGGCCTCGGTGCGGTGGTAGTCCAGGTGGTCCTGGGTGAAATTGGTCCAGGCGGCGTTCTGCAACGGGATGCCGTGGATGCGCCCCTGGTCGAGGGCATGGCTGCTGACCTCCATGGCGACCAGGTCGCAGCGCTCCTGCTCCCGATGCAGGAGGCGGCGTAACTCGATCAGCGGCGGGGAGGTGAAGCCGGTCTGGGCCAGCGGCTCGCCGTTGCGCGACAGGCCCAGGGTGCCGATGGTCAGCACGCGCCGCCCCTGGGCAGCGAGCATGGCCTCCAGGTACTTGACCGTGGTGGTCTTGCCGTTGGTCCCGGTGACCCCGAGGAAGCGCAGGGCGCTGTTCTGCAGGGGGTAGACCAGGTCGCAGAAGTGTCTTTGGGTCTCCGCCCAGGCGCCGGGCGGGGTGACATAGATACCCTTGCCGGGCATGGCGTCGAAGCAATCCAGGGGCCGATTCGTGACCAGCACCGCGCACCTGCAGTCCGCCAGGTAGCGATGGAAGATCTCCGCGTCGCTACGGCCGTCGTCGAAGCGTTGGAAAAAGAGCACGGACCCGGCATCGCAGGCGTCCGCCCGCCACTGGATATTGGTCAGGGTCGGTGCCCCGGTCGGTTCGCGCCTGAAGGCGAAGTCCAGGTGGGCGAGCAGGTGGGTGAGGGCGTCTGTGGGCATGGGGGGCTCGGGGCAGGGCGGTTCGCGGTTGGAGCAACGAAAGTAAGGGACTGTTCAGAAACAACTTGAACATCCCGGAGGGTGGATGAGCGCAGCGAAATCCACCGACGCCGCCGGTGGACTGCGCTGCGCTTGTCCACCCTACAGCTCCTCTGTTTCGGTTGTTTCTGAACCGATCCTAATGGTCCGGAAATGAACACGAATCGCAACACCGAGTATGAATGGGGCTCCCAGCTGGGACCCGGCATGTCCCGCATCCCTGGGGGCCTAGCCGGGGAATGCTCCTGCCACCCCGGCATGTCCCCCATCCTTGGGGGCCTGGTCGGGGAATGCTCCTGCCACCCCGGCATGTCCCCCATCCTTGGGGGCCACCTCACTGTTCCGGCAGCGCGTCAACCTCCACATGTTTCTCCCACAGGCGCCCGATCAATGCTCGGGCCTGATCCGGTGCGCCGCTCGTCCAAAACCGTTCGCTGCCCTCGCCTGGTCCGAGCGCCAACAGGTCGGCGTCCTCCAAACGCCGACGCACCTGTCGGGCTACCGCGGCGCCGGAACTCATGACCAACACATCGGGGCCTGCCAGGTCCTGGATCAAGGGGGTCAGCAGGGGGTAGTGGGTGCAGCCCAACACCAGGGTGTCTGCCCCTTGGTCCAGCAAGGGCACCAGATACTGGCGGAGTAGCGCCCGGGTTGCGGCGTCGTCCAGGTCGCCTGCCTCGATGCGTTCGACCAGTCCGGGGCAGGGCTGCACCAGGACCTCCGCTCCCGCGTTGAAGCGCCCCAGCAGTTGCACGAAGCGGTGGCTGGCGGCGGTCTGGCTGGTGGCCAGGACCCCAACGACCCCGGATCTGGTGCGGGCCACGGCGGGTTTCACCGCTGGCTCCATGGCAATGATGGGGGTCAAGTAACGGGCACGCAGGGCCGCTACCGCAGCGGCGGTGGCGGTGTTGCAGGCGACCACCACCGCCTTGGCCCCCTGGTCGAACAGGAACCCGGCAATGCTCAGGGAACGCGCAACGATGGCATCAGGAGTCTTGTCGCCGTAAGGGGCATGCCCGGAGTCCGCCACATAGAGCAGGTCCTCCAGGGGCAGTTCTCGGCGGATCTGGCGTAGCACTGTCAGGCCTCCGATGCCGGAATCGAATACGCCGATGGGATCGGAGTGGGGCACGCAGGGCATCGGGGCGGGGTTGGGTCCATCGCGGGGGCAAGTTGGCGCGCGATAGTACCAAATCGCCCTGGCTTGCGCGGGGTCGGCAAGGCGTCCCACTGGATCCCGCCCTGTCTGCGGCCCGCTCCGCGGTATCCGGGTGCGACATCGCCCCGCCCGGTGGATCCGAGAAAGAATCTGTTGACCCCCACTGGAGTTGGGTACACTGCCACGTTT
The DNA here is from genome assembly GCA_963845265.1 of uncultured Gammaproteobacteria bacterium. Lineage (GTDB taxonomy): Bacteria > Pseudomonadota > Gammaproteobacteria > Chromatiales > Chromatiaceae > DYRB01. The sequence continues at coordinate 172,894 of CAWJRN010000003.1, forward strand.
CCTAAGCACCCGCGCCTGAACCCGTGCGCAGCCACACCGGCAAGCTGGGGTTGAGGGGAGACTTCCATTATGAATGATCCTATGCCAGCGAGGGATGCCGGACACCGCTGCGACGTCCTGGTGATCGGAGGAGGTCCGGCGGGTTCCACTGCGGCTACGCTGCTGGGTGAGAAGGGCTACCGGATCACTCTGCTGGAAAAGGCACGCCATCCCCGATTCCACATTGGCGAATCCCTGCTGCCAGCCAACCTACCGTTGTTTGAGAAGCTGGGCATACAGGCCGAAGTGGAAGGCATCGGAATGCAGAAATGGGGAGCGGAATTCGTCTCCCCTTGGCACGAACACACCCAGACGTTCGAATTCGCCGACGCCTGGGATAAAGCCATGCCGTATGCCTACCAAGTACGCCGTTCCGAGTTCGACGAGATCCTGATCCGCAACGCCGCTCGTAAAGGAGCCAACGTCATCGAAGGCTGCCGCGTGCGCGATGTGGAATTCCTGCCAAACGATGAGGGTGCCGTCATCCGGGCGGAGCATGACGACGGCCGTAGCGAGACTTGGCAATGCCGCTTCCTCATCGACGCATCCGGCCGTGACACCTTCCTCGGCAACCGATTTAGAGCCAAGCAGCGTAATCCCAAGCACAACAGCTCATCCCTCTACGGCCACTTCGTCGGTGCCCAGCGGCACGATGGCAAGCAGGCAGGCCACATCACCATCTTCTGGTTCGAGCACGGGTGGTTCTGGTTTATCCCGCTCGCTGACGGTATTACAAGCGTGGGCGCGGTCGTTTGGCCTTACTATTTGAAGGCCCGCAAGAAGCCGGTAAAGGCCTTCTTCTTGGATCTCATCGCCATGTGCCCGGCCCTGGCAGAACGCCTCAAGGGTGCCGAACTCGTGTCGGATGTGGAAGGCACGGGCAATTTTTCCTATGTCTGTGACCGCACCCATGGCACCAACTGGCTGCTCCTTGGCGATGCCTACGCCTTCATCGATCCGGTTTTCTCTTCCGGCGTCATGCTGGCTATGAACAGCGCCTTCGCTGGCGCGGATGCCGTGGATGCATGCCTTCGTCACCCGGACATGGCCGCCCAGGCCCTGCAGGAGTTCGACCGGCTCATAAAGCACGGACCGAAGGAGTTTTCCTGGTTCATTTATCGCGTCACCAACCCCACCATGCGCGACTTGTTCATGTCGCCACGCAATGTCTTCCGGGTCAAGGAGGCCTTGCTGTCGGTGCTGGCCGGCGACATCTTTGGCAAGACGCCCATCTGGCGTTCCGTGCTGGCCTTTAAGGCCATCTATTACCTCGCCTCTCTGGCCAACCTGAAGCCCACGATCATGGCCTGGAAGCAGCGCAAGATGAATATCCGCTACGTTGAAGACTCCGCCGAGATCGGCCGCCGATGAGGCCTACGGGAGACATCCTGAGGCTGGAGTACCTGCCAGCGTCCCAAGTCTGCCACCAGGGATACGACGGGCAGGACGATGCGCTCGGCGGGACCTGCTTTTCCCACCCCGCCGCTGCCCATCACACGGGGGGCTTGCCGCTCCTGGCCGTGGACATGACCTTGTTGGGAGGGGAAGACGGAATCTGCGAAATCTGGCATTGCCAGGAACCCCTGCATTCCGGTCGGCACGGCAATATCCGCTACCGTCAGGGCGAGACCTTGTTGTTCGGCTGTTTGACCCTGGACGACACCACTGGAGACACGCCCCTGGATTCGCGCCCGCCTCTGCAGGTCGCGGCGGAAACCGCCTACCAGGCTGTCTTCGAATTGCTCGAATCCTACGGCTATAGAGCCGTTCTGCGGTTCTGGAATTATTTCCCAGGAATAAACCAGGTGAGTCATAACATGGAGCGTTACCGCCAGTTCAACGTTGGCCGCCAGGATGCATTCCTTTCCCATGGCCGCTCGGTCATCGGCAACGTTCCAGCCGCCTGCGCCCTGGGCTCCGCCGCCGGCGGCCTCCACATCGCCTTCCTGGCGGCTCGGGCGGAGATGATGTGCATAGAGAATCCGCGCCAGGTCAGCGCGTATCAGTACCCTAGCCAGTATGGCCCGCGTAGCCCGACCTTCTCCCGCGCTTGCCTCGTCAACCTGTGGGGACGCGACATGCTGTTCATCTCCGGCACGGCGAGCATCGTCGGGTATGAGACCCTTCATGACGGCGACGTGGCGGCGCAGACACGAGAATCCCTCCAAAATATTGCAGCCGTCGTCGCGGAGGCCAACGGCCAGGCACCGAGCGCCGGCTTCCGCCTCGACAGTCTTGCCTACAAATTCTATGTCCGACGGGCGGAAGACCTGATCAAAGTACGCCGCGAGCTGTTGCAGTTCATTGGCGCCCCGGTGTCGGCCGTGTTCTTGCTCGCCGATGTCTGCCGTGCCGACCTGTTGGTCGAGATCGAGGCATCCGGCGGCCATGCGATATCCTCCCCATCGAGACCCGGTGCGCAGTCATGACACAACACCACAGCCGGACCGCGCTCGCCGCTTTGCTGATCGCCTGTGTTGCGGTCCCGGCCATCGCCGACCAAAAGCCTCTATGGGAACTTGGGGTCGGCGTAAGCACGCTCTACTTCCCAGACTATCCCGGTTCAGACCAATCCAGCGTCTACGCCGTCCCCTTTCCCTACTTCGTCTATCGCGGCGACTACTTCAAGGCGGACCGGGATGGCATTCGCGGGATCTTCTTCGATACCGATCGCGTCGATCTCACCGTCAGCGTCGGTGCCTCGCTGCCGGTGAGCAGCGACAATAACCAGGCGCGGCAGGGTATGCCCGACCTGGAACCGACGGTAGAGGTTGGACCCTCACTTGACATCAACCTGTGGCGGACCAGTGACCGGCGCTACAAGCTGGATCTGCGCCTCCCGGTTCGGATGGCGTTTACCGTGAAAGGTGGGATGCAAGACGTCGGCTGGATATTTTCACCGCGCCTCAACCTGGACCTCGTTGATGTCGCGGGACTTTCGGGTTGGGACCTGGGGTTGCTCGCAGGGCCACTTTTTGGCTCGGAACGCAACCATGACTATTTCTATACGGTGGCTCCGCAATACGCCACCCCGGACCGCCCCGCTTTCGATGCAGACGGTGGCTACGCCGGCATCCAATTACTGCTGGCGGTGTCGAAGCGCTACCGGAAGTTCTGGATAGGCGCCTTCACCCGTTGGGACGACCTGCAGGGGGCCAGCTTCGCCGACAGCCCCTTGGTAACAAGCGACCATGCTTTCTCTGCGGGAATTGGCGTCGCATGGATTCTTGGCGAATCCTCCACGCGCGTGGAGGCGGCCGATTGAGCGCTGACATGGTTTCCGCCCTCCTGTCTCTGGGGCGCCGACTGCATCGGCTCTACGAATACGGGGCCCTGTGGGTCGGCCTGGGAGTGCTTGGGGCCATGTCACTGACGTGGTCCCTGCTCGCGGGACCGCTCTATTACGTCCTGCCAAAGCGGTGGGCCAACCTCTTCGGGCGTTGGGTTATCACCAGCATTTTCCGCATCTACCTTGGGGCATTGGCCCTGATTGGGGCCTGCCGTTTCGATATCCGCGCCCTCGATGCCCTGCGCGCCGAACGACCCCTGATCATCGCCCCCAACCATCCCTGCCTGCTCGACGCCTTGATGGTCATCTCACGGCTGCCCAACCTCGCCTGTATCATGAAGGCCGATATCGCTGATAGCATCTACCTGGGTGGCGGCGCGCGGTTGGCGGGTTACATCCGCAACGACGCGCCACTGGGTATGATCAGGCAGGCAGTGGCCGAGCTGAAAGGCGGCAGCCACCTGTTGCTCTTTCCGGAAGGCACCCGCACCACCCGCTGGCCGATCGACGCTTGCACTGGCACAACCGCGCTCATCGCCAGTCGGGCGCAGGTGCCGGTCCAGACCGTGTTCATCGAGACGGACTCGGCCTACCTCAGCAAGGGCTGGCCGTTGCTGCGGCTCCCAGCGATGCCAATCACCTATCGTATCCGGCTCGGTCGCCGCTTCGATCCGCCGGAACAAGCCAGGGTCCTGACCGAGGAACTGGAGCGCTACTTCATTGCCGAGCTCGGCAATACTTCCTGTTTCCCGTCTCCAGGTGCACCGCAGGCCGCGGAATCCGGGACAACTCAGCACAGCTGATGCAGCCTCGCTTGGATACCTGTTCCACCCATCTGGTGCTGATCCCGAGCTATAACCCGGGGGCCTTGGTTTATGACACCGTGCACGCTGCCCGACAGCAATGGACACCCGTGTGGATAGTCGTCGACGGCAGCACCGATGGCACGGCCGCTGGCCTCCAGGCAATGGCCGCGAAGGATCCTGGGCTCAGGGTCCTGGTGTTGCCCGAAAACAGTGGTAAGGGTGCCGCAGTCCTGCACGGCCTCGACCTCGCCGCGAGTGAAGGTTTCACCCACGCCCTCACCATGGACTCGGACGGCCAACATCCGGTCGATCTCATCCCGACCTTTATGGCGACCTCCATTGCAGCCCCGGACTCCATGGTCCTGGGTGTACCGGTGTTCGACGCCGGCGCGCCAAAGCTGCGCGTACACGGCCGCAGAGTATCCAACGGCTGGGCCAATCTGGAGACCCTGTGGGTGGGCGTCGGTGATTCCCTCTACGGCTTCCGCGTCTATCCCATCGAACCCTTGCGCCAGGTCATGCATGGCCAACGCTGGATGCGCCGCTTCGACTTCGATCCCGAGGCGGTGGTGCGCCTGTGCTGGCGCGGCGTCCGCCCCATCAACCTGTCAGCGCCGGTGAAGTATCTTGCTGCCGAAAGAGGCGGCGTCTCGCATTTCAACTATCTGCGCGACAATGCCCTGCTGACTTGGATGCACATCCGGTTGATCCTGGGTTTCCTGCGGCGATTGCCCGGCCTCCTCTGGCAGCGGCTGGGGGGACGATGAACTCTCTGGAACAGCTTCAGCGCCGCGCGTAGATATTGATCGCCAGAGTCGGCAACCAACTGCGCAGGCGCCGTCATATCATGCCTCCGTTCACCGAGATGATCTGGCCCGTGATATAGCTGGCCTGTTCGGAGGCGAGAAACCCCACCAAGTCGGCCACTTCGGCCGGCGTGCCGGCCCGGTTCATGGGCACCATGGCGGCGATGGCCTTCTCGTCGAAAATGCCCTCGATCATGCCGGTCTGAATGATCCCGGGGGCCACCGCGTTCACAGTGATGCCCCGACTGGCAAGTTCCAGCGACAAGGACTTGGTTGCGGCGTGCAGGCCGCCCTTGGCGGCCGCGTAGTTCACTTGACCGCGGTTGCCCGTAAGCCCGGTGATCGAGGTGATATTGACGATGCGCCCCCAGCGGCTACGGATCATGGGCATCGTCAACGGCTGGGTGACGTGAAAGAAGCCGTCGAGTGACACATCCAGCACCTTGTGCCACTGGATAGCACTCATGCCAGGGAAGATGGCATCGTCATGCAGCCCGGCATTGTTGACCAGGATCTGAATCGGCGACTCCTCGATCAGAGCATCAAGGACGACACGAGTGGCTTCGGCATCGGTCACATCAAAGGCGATGGGCTCGGCGGCGCCGCCCATCGCGGAGATTTCTTCCGCCAGCGCGGCTGCCTTGGCCAGGTTGAGGTTGGCGTGGACATAGACGTAACAGCCATCGGCCGCCAACCGTCGACAGATCGCCGCGCCGATGCCGCCGCTGCCGCCGGTGACCAGGGCGCGTTTCATGTCGGATCCCTCAGCTTCGCCGCATCCAGCACCACGGTGACGCGACCGCGTAACAGCAGACGTTCCTCAGCGCAAATGCTGAAACCGTACAGGATTGTGTTCTCGTTGCCGTAGAGGTGCTCGGCTTCCACGGTCAGGTCGGCGTCGATGTCATCCAGTCGCGCGACATGAAGTTCGACGCCACGCACGCTGGTGAGGTAACCGGCGCTTGGCGGCAAGTCGGCCACCGCCAGCAGGGCGCCATGGGCAGCCATGGCCTGGGCGGCGTACTCGATCCCGCAGGCGGCCCCCAGCCGGCCGTGGGCGCGCAGGGGGTTGCCCTGGGCGCGGTGGCTCGTGGCCGTGCAGCGGATACGCTGAGAGTCCCAGTCGTCGATGCGGTCCAGCAGGCACATGCTGCCCTGATGCGGCAGGTGCGCGAGCAGCCAGGCGCGCTCTAGCTGCATGGCTGGACATCCACTGCCAGACTGAGCGGCTCCAGGTATTCCAGGACCACTCGACCGGCACTCTGCCGGGCAAGCGCCTGCAACAGGGGCAGGCCGCGAGCGGAGGGGATTTGGCGGCGTAGGGCCTCCAGGTCAGGATTCGCCACCCGGTCCAGGTCTGCCTCGACCAAATCGATCTGAAGGCGAGCCAGGGAGCGGGGACCTCGGTTGGGCATCAACGCCAAGGCCAGACCGAAAGCAGCCGGAAGGGGCCGTTTGGCGTGCAGCGGCTCCGGGTGCGGCGCCTCGTAGGCCACCAGCAGGGTGCCGACGCCGTCCACTGCTACCTGAGTGAGTGCCTCCAGCAAGCCAGCCCCAAAGCTGGCATCGTAGGCGCAAAGCACCGTGGCTGGGGTCATGGCACCAGACGCGATGCCCCAGTAGCCAGCTGAGGCGTTATGGACCGAATTGTGGAAACGGGTGGGGGAGATATGCCGATCCTCCGAGGCCAGCACCCGACAGATGGCGTCACAGTTGTCGCCATCCGCGCCGGAAGACGAGAACACGGCGGCCACCTGTTTGGCATCCAACCGCGCGGCGGCGATGGCCTCTTGGGCCACGACAAGTGCCAGCTTCACGGCGAGACCGACACGACGTCGTTCTGGAGGCGGAAGAGCCACAGGCGCCGGCACGATGACTGACTGCGCCCGATATTCAGCCGCGCCGGTCAGAATCTGCTGCGCCGATGGCCAGTTCGCCAGGCCCGGGCCCAGCACGCCGACACCGTCGACCCATCCATTGAGCGTGGCTATGGTGGTAGACGCCATGTCAGCCCGCACGTCCCAGCACGAGACTGCAATTGGTACCGCCGAAGCCGAAGGAATTGCTCATCACCCTGCGTGGCGCAATTTCGCGATTGGCGGTCAGGTATTGGATGGGAATGCCGGGATCGAGGTGGACTGTGTTGATGCCCCCCGGCAGGAATGCGTGGCGCAGGGCCAATGCGGAAACGACGGCCTCCAAGCCGCCGGCAGCCCCCAGGGTATGCCCTGTCGCGCCCTTGACCGAGCTGCATGGCGTCCGGTCGCCGAACAACGCGAACACTGCCTTGCCCTCAGCGGCATCGTTACTCGGTGTCGCGGTGCCGTGCAGGTTGATGTAGTCGATGTCTGCCGCCTGTAAACCTGCCGACTCCAGGGCTGCAGCCATAGCCATCCGGGCACCCAGTCCTTCGGGATGGGGGGCGGACATGTGATAGGCGTCGCTGGACTCACCGGCGCCCAGCAGCAAGACAGCATCGGCGTCGAGGCTCTCCGACGGCCGCTCCAGCAACACGAAGGCAGCGGCCTCGCCAATGGACAGGCCCTTGCGATCTACATCAAAGGGCCGGCATGGTTCCGGCGAGAGCAATTCCAGGGAATTGAATCCATACAGGGTCGTCAGGCAGAGCGAATCCACACCACCCACGATGGCGGCGTCGATGACACCGGCTGCCAGCAGGCGTGCGGCCGACGCAAACACCTTTGCGCTCGACGAGCAGGCGGTGGAGACGACCACGGCCGGCCCCTCTAGGTGGAACCAATCGCGAACGAACCCCGCAACCGAATAGGTGTTGTGGGTGGTGCGGTAGATAAAATCGTCCGGCAGGGCGCCAGTGTCCTGGTCCCGGCGGCGGTAGGCCTGCTCCGTCTGCAGAATGCCCGCAGTACTGGTCCCGAGGAAGATACCCACCCGCCGCCGCCCATACCGGGCAATGGCTGCCTGTACGGCGGCGGCGAAGCCATCCTGTTGCAGGCCCAGAAAGCGCGAGGCGATTGTTGCGGCATTCGTATTCGCCGAGCGCTGCGGGCAACGGGTGAGCGTCCACCGCAGAGACCTCGCCGATATAGGTGTCGAGGTCCAAGACCGTCTCGAACCGGCACGGAGCCAGACCGCCCCGCTGCCGACGCAGTGCCGTGAGCGTCTCTTCGAGACCGCAACCGAGGCAACTGCTGGCGGTAAAGTGGGAAAGATGCAGGGGCGTCACGATGTGCTATCGGCTGTCCGAAGTTGTGCTGACCCGGAGGACCGTCCGCCTCACCCAACCGGGCGATGAGCATGACGTTGGCGAAGGGCAAATTACCGTTCATCGGGGCGGTCTCGACGCGAAAGCCCAGCGCCTCCAGCACCCGGACCCAGTCAGGCACGCCGCGGCAATGCAGGCGGCCCAGGCCGTTGCCGCGACAGAATGCCACCGCGCGGTCGATCCAGTTGCTCAACTGGAAACCCAGACCTGCGTCGGCGTCCCCCACGCGGATCAAGAACAGGCCGTTGGGCGCGAGGGCGGCACGCACCCGTCGCAGGACGTCGTCCTGCGAAGCACCATCGACATAATGCACCGCGTCCAGCATAACCACCACATCGGCCCGGCCAAAGTCCACAAGGCGCATGTCGCCCTGTTCGAATCGGACCGGCCCTTCGACGGCGAGCCGCGCCCGTGTCATGTCGCTGCGCGAGTGATCAACGCCGCGGATATCTGCGACACGCGGGGGGGCAGGCCACCCCTCCGGCCAGTCGCCCGCATCATACAATCGGCGTGCCGACAGCAGCCAGGCCGCAAGCAATCCCTGGCCGCAACCCAGATCCAGGATATGGGCGTCATCCGGGAACAGCCCGAGCCGCAGCAGGCCAATGAACATCGGGTCCCTGCCCAGCTTCCCTCGGGCGAAGTGGTAAGCGTAACGTCCGGCGGCCCGGTAGGGCTCGCTGGCTTGCGCAATGAGCCGCGCACGTAGCGTCGCGGGGTCCATGCTCATGGATGGGGGGTCATGGCGGGGTCATGGCGTGGACGCACGCAGAGCCGCGCGCAGCGTAACGGTTTTCAGGCCGGCGGCGGTGGCCGCTTCCAGGACAGGGGGCAAAGCGGCCAGGATCACCGGCGCTCCAGCGCCGGTCCGGGCGGCGTTGCCGTCGTGCAGGAGCAGGATGTCGCCCGCGCCGAGGCCAGTGGTTAACCGACGGACGACATCATCAGCGTCCCCGTTGCGGGTGTCGTAGCCGCGCCGAGTCCAGCTGGCCAGATAGAGGCCCTGCCGGGCCAAGATGGGCTCCAGGAAGGGATTACGCAGCCCGGCAGTGGGACGAAAGAAACACGGCCGCTGGCCGGTGACGGCGGCCAGGTTGTCCTGGCCGGCCTGGACCTCGCGGGCCATGCGGCGCGGCCCAAAGGTGGAGAAGTGATGGTAGTGGTGCTGGCTGTGGTTCTCCACGGCGTGACCCCGCCGAACAATTTCCCGGCAAAGCAGGGGATGACATTGGGCTTTTGACCCGATACAAAAAAAAGTGGCGCGGGCATCGAAGCGGTCCAGCAGGTCGAGCACCTGAGGCGTCACCCCGGGGTCAGGACCGTCATCGATGGTGATCGCGATATGCCCTGCTGCCACGGCAGGCGGCAGTCGCACCCAGTTGGGGCCGAGGGCCCGGCTTCGCGGCAAGAGGCCGGCAGCCGTGAGGGCCAGATGGTTGAGCGGCCAGCGCACCCAGCCCCCAGGGCCAGAGCCCCGGCTGCAAGGCAAGCAACCCCAGGGTCCCGGCATGCAGGGCGACCGTGGTCTGCAACAAGGGTGTAGGACGCCACCGGCGCCGGGCGTGGGAAGGTGACAAGGCCGTCATGTCCGCCGCGCAAGGATGGCGGAAAAGATCAGGGCGAGGATAGCGCCGGGACCGACCGTGGAGCCGATGGCGCTCAGTACCGGCACGCTGGAAAACCCCAGGATGCCAAAGCCGACTAGGGTCGTGCTGACCGCCAGCGACAGAGAGGCCAGCGTGCGCGCCGAGATGCCCCCTCCGGCAGCCCCCCGGTCGAAGAACAGGGCGTAGTTGGAACCGACGGCCACCACCAGCAGCATGCCCACCAAGTGCAGGATCGTGAGTTGTTGACCGGCAAGGACCAGACCGGCGATGACCACCGCGACGGCCGCGACCAGTGGGGCAGCGATGCGGAACACCCGTGCAGGGGAACGGGTGACGGCAAACAGCAAGCCGAGGATCGCGGCCAAGCCCGCGAGCGACAGCTGAATGGCCTCGCGCAGGTAGCCCTCGTACAGGCGGTTGGACTCGCCCTTGATGTCCACAAAATGGACGCCGGCCAACCCCGACTCTTCAAAGGCAGCTCGCACTCGTTCCTCATTCAGACCCTGATCGGACGTGTCCCGTAGCGGCAGCAAGGCGGTCCATCGCCCCTCTGACCGCACCAGCAAAGCATCCACCCCCTCCGCCAGGGACGTGCCTTGGATGTCGCTCACGCTCAAGGTCGCCTGGCCGCGGGCCTTCGCCACGTCTGCAAAGAACGGCTCGAAGCGATCCGGCTGCAAGGGCAGTCCGGCAATGGCGGTCTTGAAACGCCGACGCAGTTCGTCGTCCGGCGGCAGGCTGGCTCGGCGCTGGCTCTGGGTCGCCTGGCTGGGCAGGTACAAGGCCGGACTCTCGAACCCGCCGATAACACCTGCGGCTTCCAGCCGCCGGAGAGTCGCCGCAACGCGTTCGCTGTTCGCGAGCACCGCCTCCTGCCCGGCGGCAGTCACCACCACCAGGTAGCGCACGTCCGGGGCACCCAGGTCGGCCCTCATGGTCATGTCGAGGACCTGATCGGCGACAGGCACTGGACTCAGGGCCGCTAGCTCTCGACTCCACAGGTCGCCATGCTTCGCCATGAGCACGATGCCGGCGGCCACGAACAGACCCAGTACGGCCCAACGCAGTCGGCCCGCCCGTTCGACCCAAACACCAAGGCGTCGGCCGAAGGCACTGACATCGTGCACACGGAGGTCCCGCGGCAAGAGATGCGGGAGCACGAAACGGGTCACCAGGGCGGCGGTAACCAACCCGGTGATGGCGTAGAGGCCCAGCTGGGCCAAGCCGGGGAAGCTGGAAAAGAGCAACGAGGCAAAGCCGAACACGGAGGTGAGCACACCGATACGAATCGTTGGCCAGAAGGCCTCAGTCCACTGGCTCTGCGGCTCGCTGACCGCGCCTTCCGCCCATTCCGACTGCATGAGGAGATAGATTGAGTAATCCACCGCCTCGCCGATCAGGGCGGCCCCGAAGCCGAGGGTGACACCGTGAACTACCCCGAATCCCAGACCGACTGCCGCCGCGCCGGCCAAAGCCCCGGACAGCACGGGCAACAGGCCCAACAGTAGCGCCGTCGGCGAACGGTAGACCAGCAAGAGAAGGGTAATGATGATCAGACCGCCGAGGCCGGAGAGGCGTATCACCTGCGTCTTGATCGCGGCCCGTGCCGCTACGGAGAACGGGCCGGGACCGGTCAGTGCCAGCCGCATGTTCGGCCTGGCCGCTGTCCGAAAGGCCGCTCGGATGGCCGCGACCGCCTCGGACTGCCCATCCGTATCCGCCCCCTCGGCACGGGTGCGGGCCAGGAGCAAGGCACGTTGACCGTCCCCAGAGACCCAGACCCCATCGGCCGTTTGCGGCCGATGGCTGCTGCCCATGGTGTCCAGCAACTGCATGAACTCGCCGGTGGGATCGCGCGGCAGCAAGGCCTTGCTGAACAGGCCGGCGGAGGTAGCAAGCAGGTCGATGCTGTCCTGGACGCCAGCACGCAGGCCGTCCACCGTAAAACGGTCCGCATTCACTGCGGGGCTCAACAGATAGCGGTTCTCGAACAGGATCTCGCGGTCCCGCTCCAACCCCGGCGCCTCGCCGTTGGCAATGTGCAGGAACTGGGAATCCGCGCGTAGGGTGGCGGCCAGGTTGCGGGAAGCGTGGGCGCGGGCCCCCTGGTCGCCCCCCTCGATGCCGATCAGGATCAGGCGCGAGGCGACTCCGGACTTGAGCTGATCGATGAGAAGCTGCTGCTCCTGAGTGGGGGCGCGCGGCAAAAAGGCTGACAAATCCGCCGTGTAATTCGCCCGACTCACCAGCCAGAGACAAACGAACAGAAAGGCCAACCAAAGCGCAATGACTGCGCCGCCACGCCGTCTCACCGCGAAGGTCCTTTCTGGACACTCATTACCGAGCGGTCCCCGTCGGCCTGCAGGATCTCGATCACCCGCACCTCGTCCCGCGCCCCCTCCATACGGATGCGGGTGATCACGCGGCCGACCCGCTCGTCTAGCGGCGTCAGCACCAGGGTCCAGCGTTCGCGAGTGCCTTCCAGACTTAGGTGATAGACCCGCTCCAGTGCCTTGCGGTCGCCCGCCAGGGTGGCGCGTATGCTCTCGATCATCCCTGCCACTTCCGGATAATCTCTGAGCTGCAGTACGTGCCTCTGCGTCTGCCGCTCGACGGTGAGCACGTCGCCGTCCAGCACCAGGGTTTCGACCTTCGGCCTAAGCGTGCGTTTCTCCAGGCGGCCGGGCGGAACGAACAACAGTTCACCCGACGACTCGATGGGCTGATCCAGGATAGACAGGTATTTCGTCTCGGTGAAGGTGGCCGCCCCGTGCTCGTTGTTGGCCAACGCGGCCATGAGCTGGCCGACGGTGAACTGGGCAGCCAGCGCAGACAGACTGAAACCCAGGGTGAGAACCGTGAGCATCGCCCTCCCGGCCAAGTCGTACAGGGGACGGGTCATGAGACGCCTGGGCTTCCGCCCGCCGGATGCCGCCAGAAATCGAAGAAATTTAACCAGTTGAATGGCTCGGCGCGACAATATCGCTCCAGACTGGCGGCATAGGCGGAGACTGCTTGGCGAATGGCGGCATCCCGCTCGGTGCGCTCAATGCCGGTGAAGTCGGCGAGAGGCTCGAAATGGACGGCATAACGGTTGCCGCCCAGATAGAGGCCGCACATGAACAGCGCGGGACGCTTGAGCATGGCGGCCAAGCGCATGGGGCCAACAGGAAACGCGGCCGTTTCACCGAGAAATTGCACCGCCAGGGTGGGGTCGTCGCCCAGCGTGCGATCCCCCAACAGACCCAACACCATGCCCTCGTCCAGCCGGGCCTGCACTTGGAGCATGGAATCGAGCCGGCCCAGGGGAATGATGTCCTGCGCAGCAGCCGGATTGACGGCGGCCAGCGCGGCATTGATTTTGTGGGCATTTTCCTCGTACATCACCATCGCTACCCGCAGGCCTGGTCGTTGCCGGGCCACTGCGCGCACCACCTCGAAGCTCCCCATATGGGCCCCGATCAGAAAGGCGCCCCTCCCCGCGGCCAGCACGGCTTCGAACGCCTCCGCGCCGTGCACTTGGATGTCGAACAGCTCGAAACGGTCGTTGAGTAGGTATATGCGGTCGTGCGTGCAGGAGGCGAAGCTGTGGACATGCCTAAAGAGCTCGACCGGACGCGGTGGCCGCCCAAGGGCACGCGTCAGATAGGCGCGGGACGCGCGCCGGGCAGCCGATGCAAAAAGCAGGAAATAGAGGCTGATGCCAAATAACACGACGCGAGCCAGCCGGCGCCCCAGGCGCAGCGAGATCCAGGTCATCACGCGCAGCATGGCCATGTTGCTGCGCTCCGGGCGCCGCACCCATTCGGCCTGGCGAACGAAATCAGGAGCGCTCACGGCGCGCCATCCACTGGGTGGGTTGCTGCGAAGGCGATCATGCCACTGGCCGCAACCCGCTCACCCGTTACGACCTCGAAATGGAAAGTACCCGCTGCCGTAGCCGCATAGTTGAGGCGCAGGGCCGCGCCTGGCTGGATTGGGCTTGGAAACTTGGCCGACTTGATATGGCCGACGGCGAGCGCAAGTCCCTCGCGTGCGGCCAGCGCATGCAGGGCCTCGTCCAGCAACACCACGCCGGGCAGGATGGGATTGCCGGGGAAATGGCCGGCATAGGCAGGGTGATCGGCCGCAACGAACAGGGGCAGGCTCAGGCCCTTCATGCCGGGGTGCCGTTTGCAGACCGGGACATCAAGGTCGCCAGAAGTGCCCGCGTGGCGTGGTCTGGCAACTTCCCGGCCGCGTTGCGTGGCAGGGCATCGACGAACAGCAGTGGTCGGGGCAGAAAGAAGGGGTCGATGCGTTCGCGCAGAGCCTGCTTGAGCGCGGCGGACGTCAACTCCGGCGCCACAACCAGGGCGGTCAGGCGGCGGACGCCTCCCGTAGCGTCATCACCCTCGTCCGGCGGCAGGAGAAAGACGCCGTCCCGTACGCCCGGGATGGCGTTGAGCTGGTAATTGAGATAACCGAGGGAGGCCCGTTTGCCGGCGATGTTGACGAGGTCGGCATGTCGACCGTGGAGCAAGAAATGGGTCGGGTCCGCGTCAACGAGTTCAATGACGTCACTTAGGGGTGTCGGTACCTCGATGTGCCCGCCCTCTGCCCACACCGCCTCCCCCTCGCAACGCAGTCGGATATTTGAGAAGGTCTGCCAGGCTTCGCCCGCGGCGGTGCGTCGGGAAGCAAGTTGGCCCGTCTCGGTGCAGCCGTAGATCTCGACCAACGGGGCCGAGAAGCGTGTCTCTGCCTCGACGGCCAGTGCTCGCGACAGGGGGGCGGTAGCGGACACCAGCAGGTCTGCGCCTGGCAGGGCAGTCTGCTCTACGAGGAGGGCGCGCAGGTGATGGGGCGTCGTGACCAACACCCGCGGTCGCGGCAACGCTTCCAGCTCCGCGCAGATGTCAGCCGGATAGAAGGGTCGTCCGGCGTGCAAGGCCGCGCCGCTTTGCAAGGGCATGAACACCGTGGATTCCAGACCGTACATGTGCTGGGCTGGCACCGTACCCACAATGGCGTGGTCGGGACTGACCCCCAAGCGTTCTGCCTCGGCCTGCACGTTGCGCACTAGACTGCCCCAGCGTTTGATATGGGGCTCCGGCAGGCCGGTGGATCCGGAAGTGAACACCTGGGCGATGACCTGCTCGCAGGAGATGTTAGGGATGGCGGCATTGGCGGCGGCCGGTGTCTTGTCCGGATAGCGGCAGATTGGCAAGTCCAGAGTCTCGGTATCCTGGTCGACGATACAGAAGACATCGGGCGCAATGCGTTGCATCTGCCGGACCATTTCCGGGGTGTAGGTGGAGGGCAGCAGGCTGACCCGGCCTGTAACGACGCTAGCCGCAAGGGCGACAGTGAAACGGTAGCGGTCGCCGCACAGGTTGAGCACATGCCGCCCCGGTAGCAACGAGCCAGCAACCTGGGAAATATCGTTCAGAAACCGCCTGACGCTGACGGGAACGCCTTTGCGCCAGGCCATGACGTCATCAAGATGTTGATGGGCGATCAGGGGCAGGGTCAGCATGGCCAAGCAAGATGGCAGCCTAACGGACTTGAGGGGATGCGCCAGAGGATACCTTCGGGGTTGTCCTGAAGGCGAGAACGCTTTTCATGATGCTGTGTCGCTCCAGATGCGGCAGTTTGCGCAGGCGCACCAGGTGCTCGGCGACAAACATGAGCACAATGAGCGGAAGCGACAGAAAATTGGCGAAAATCGACCAAACCTCGATGCTGCATGACCAGAACAGGATGGACGAAACCAGGCCGACGAGAAGAAAGAACAACGTCCAGGCCAGTGTGACGTGTCGCGTATAGCAGACCACGTCGGGACCAAGGTGGCCGCGTACCGCTTCGGCAAAACGGGTGCAAAGAGGCTGCCGTCCCCGCGCCAGGGAGAGGCCAAACAGGGCAGCGAGCATGAAATTGGTACCCGCATGCTGGATGAAATAGACCCAGTCGAAGCTTCGCTCCAGCGCTTCCCAGAACCACCATAACAGGGCGCACGCACCGGCGCACAACAGAAGCGTTGCCAGCCTCCCAGCTGAGCGCCAGGTCAGCCAGAACAGGATGGCCAGGGGGGGCGTTAGGGAGACGGCAACCCCCAGGGAGGGAAAGGTCTCAGCCGCCGAGGTGGCTGCGCTGTAATGTGCCAGCAGGGGGTAGGCGATGGCCCCGGCGGCAATGGCAGTCCAGCGGACCGAGCGGACCAGCGTCAAGCTCATTTTGTCCTTGCAGCTGCAATGTGCTCTGTAAGACTGGCGAGAGAACTGAAGATGCGGACATTGTCCGTGTTATCCGCGCGCAACTGAAACCCGAAACGCTTGGAAATGACCAGGGCCACCTCCAGGATATCGATGGAATCGAGGCCCAATCCCTCACCGTAAAGGGGAGCATCCGGTTGAATCTCTTCGGGACTCAGGTCGAGATTGAGGGCGGCAACGATGAGGCAGGCGACCTCGCTTTGCAGCTCATGATTGGCTTCAGACATGGTGATTTCGCAGCAAGGGTGAGGCGGGCCGGCACCGAAAATGGTGAGCCGGCACCCGTCGTGCGTGAGCAACGCCGGACGTCAGCTCGGTAATCATCGCAAATTTCGTCTGAGAGTTTGTGAAAAAACCGAAAGCCCGGCGAAGCGCGCGATGCAACTCATTGAATATGTACGCTTCTATTCCGCCAGCTTACCCTAGGGGAGGGTTTCTTCACAGCCTCTGAGAGCGCCGTTACCGATCGGGTAACGGACTAACAAGTAGAGAGTGCAGCAGCCCGCGCCGACCTGCTCACGGGCACCCGACATACTCGCCGGCGGACGCGCCCCGGCGGATTGTTGAGGGTGCCTGCCGAACCCGGCACCGGCCTTGCCGTCGGACGTGGGCGGCTTCTCAGCCGGCCAACCAGACCCAAACCCGCACGACCGCGCAGGTCGTCGACCCCGAACATATTGCGCATGTTACCACCGCAGCCCCAGGTGTCAGGATAGAAGTCGCGTAACCCTTCACCAACAACCGCGCGGAGCGCGGCCTGCGCATGAGCAAGGGCTCGCCGATGCAACTCTTCGTCTCCAGCCCGCTAGGCGCCCCGTCCGCTAGGCATCATCGGGGACGCCAGGGCTGGATGGCGTGGCGAAGATCTTCACCCCTTGCAGCGCGACCAAAACACTGGCTGTGGGCAGATCGCCTGAGGGTTCGGGGAGGGATTCCCAGGAGAGAACGCCTCAGCGTAAATGTGTCTTCGGTCGCCAGGCTGGCGGGGGCTGCGGGGAACTGCTAGGCTCGTTGGCGAAACGACGGGACCCACGGTGCCTTATGCAATGCTTTGTCGGTTGGGCCATTATGGCCTCTTTCCCCTGGCTACTGGCGGCCTTGCCCTGTTTGGCCCAGGTCGAACGGGTTTCGGTCCCTGATACCCTGGAGGAGCTGGCCGATGAGGGCGGCTTTGTTGTGACAGGGCTGGAGAAGACCCAGGATGCCTACGGCCACGTCGAGGGCGAAGCGATCTATCCCCGGTTGCGGGGCCTGCTCGACGACTTCAACCACGTCATCGTTCAATCCCCGGATGGGGGTGTGTCCAAGGTGATCATTATCGGCCGCAAGACGGCCTGGGTGCCCCCGCCGCCTCCTACTCCTACGACGGAGTCGGAAGAGGCGCCCGCTGAGGGCGACCCCGCTGCCGAAGAACAACCCGGCGCGGCTGAGGAGGTGGTTGTGGACACGGAGCGCCGCGGCACCTCCCACCTGGTTAGCGTCAGTCTGGAGGGGGCGGGGGGTAAGCGCATCACCCAATCTCTGACGGTAGACACTGGCGCGGACTTCGTCACCCTGCCGACCTCTGTCCTGGGGTCTCTGGGTATCCAGGCAAACCAACTCGTCACCCGCGAGGTGCAGACCGCCAACGGCAAGATCTCGGCGCGGCTCGGTCGTCTGACGGCGGTCTGGTTTGGCGAGCACAAGGTCGCCGACGTGCAGGTCGCGTTCATCGACGAAGCCAAGCTCGGCGGCCAAGGTCTGCTGGGCATGAGTGTGCTGGGCCGTTATCGCATGACCATCGACGACGAGGCCAATCACCTGATCCTGGCGCCCAAGTAGTTAGGCGGTGCCGGCGTTCATTCGCGTTCGTTTGCGGACAATGCCTCGTACGGGTCCATCGGTTCCAACCGGTCTGCCGGGTCCTGGCGGTAGAAGGCGACCAACTGAGCGTAGACGCTGGGGTAGGCATCGCGCAGCAGGTGGGGGAGTTCGAAGAAGGCCTCGCTGCAGACGGCAAAGAACTCTCCGGGCGACTCCGCGCCATAGGGGTCGATCGCGGTCTGTCGGCCGCGGCGCACCCGTCGGGACAGGTGGGCGTAGGCGTCGCCAAGGTCGCTGGCCCAGGCGGCGTGACTCATGTCGGCGTGCAGGGGTGGATACCCGTTGGCGTCGCCATTGAGCATGTCGAGCTTATGGGCCAGTTCGTGGATGACCACGTTATAGCCATCGCGTGCCTCGCCCGCGGCTACGTCGGCCCAGGAGAGGATCACCGGGCCCTGCTCCCAGGCCTCGCCGCTCTTGATCTCCCGCTCGACCCAGACCACCCCGTCTTCATCCATCCGCTCTTGTTTGGGGGCGAATTCCTCCGGGTAGACGATGACCGCGTACCAGCCGCGGTACCAGCCCAGGTCCAGTCCGAGGATGGGTAGGCAGGCTTGTAGGGCAATGGTCAGGTGCTGGTGCGCGGCGAGCCGGACCCCTTGCACTTCTTCGATAGTCTTGGAGCGTAGAAATAGCGCCGCCAAGGTGCGCAGTTGGACGGCTTGGACCTGGTCGAGCCCTGCGAGCATAGGCAGGCCCGCCCAGGCCAGGTCCCAGTCCGCCGTGGAATAACGGGCCAGGGCCTTGGCTGCGGAGCGTTCCTGCCACCAGGAGGCGAGGCGGTGGATCATCGGGTTGGCGGCGGGGTGAGGCGCATGGCGGGCCATGCTGACCCAGGGAAAAGCTGCTGGCAAGACGAGCAAGCCGGTACACGATTCGACAGAAATCGCCTAAGCTCTCCGCGGCCGGCCCCGTGGCCTCGCGGCAACGCCCTATTTGGAGATCAGACATGACCAAGACCCTCGGCATCGCCATTGCCGCACTGTTGCTGCACCTGAGCGCCTCGGTCTGGGCGGATGGGCCCCTCACCGTCGATGCGCCCTATGTCCGTGCGGTGCCTCCGGGTCAGACCACCAGCGCCGTCTTTATGCGCGTCGTCAACAACGGCGATGTGCCCCGTACCCTGGTGGGCGGCAAGTCCGAGGTCGCCGAGGCGGTGGAACTGCATACACACACCATGGAGGGCGGCATGATGCGGATGCGTCGGGTCGAGGGCATTGAGGTCCCGGCCGCGGGCTCCGTCACCCTGGAGCCGGGTGGGTTGCACGTCATGTTGATCGGGCTGCGGGGCGACCTCAACCCAGGTGACCAGGTCGACTTGACGCTGGACCTGGACGACGGGTCAGTGGTCCAGGTCGAGGCGCCGGTGCGCGAGGTTCAGGCCATGGAACATCATCACCACTGATTCTCCCTGTCGCGCCATGTCCAGCGACCCATTCGGTTCCGTGCAGGCCCTGCGCGAGGCCTTCGCCACGGGGCTGTCCCGCCTCTTGGCAGATGAGCCCGGGCTCGGTGCCTTCATTCTGGTGCTCAACAATGCCGCCTTCGCCCCGGCACTGTTCCAGCAACTCGGGACGGCCCTAACCCAATGTTTCGAGGCCCTGTCAGAGGACTGCCGCAGCGCCCTGCGTCAGGGGCGGGACCCGGTCGGGCCGGCGGACGACCTGGCGGTCTTCCTGCGCCTGATGGCCATTGGCCTGCAGGACCTGCCACCGGTGCGTGTTCGCCGTGCCGGCCCTTGGGAGTTGCAGTACAACCCGCTGCGAGGCCTGCGCCCGGCCCGGGCCGCCGGCGGGCAGCCGGAGTCCAATCGGGCCGCCTTCGACCCCGGGGGGTTCCACTTCAACAAGCCCTTTTTGCGCCGCGAGGTCTTTTGGCAAGGGGACCTGGCCGGGGTCGAGGTCGAGCTGCTCTACAACAAGTTCCCCTTCGTCGACCTGCATGCCTTGCTGGTCCCGCGGCGGCTGGAGAACGCCCCCCAGTTCCTGCACCGACACCAGCACGAAGCGGCCTGGGTCATGACCGAGACCCTGGGCCAGACCCTGCCGGGGGTCGGATTGGCCTATAACAGCTTCGGCGCCTTTGCGTCGGTCAATCACCTGCACTTCCAGCTCTTCGTTCGCAGCGAGCCATTGCCCCTGGCGGACCCGCGCTGGCGGCACAATGGGGACGGCAGCCCCTATCCCATCGGCTGCGAGGTCTGCGATGCCCCCGGACCCGCCTGGGATGTTCTGCACCGGCTCAACCAGGCCGGGCATAGCTACAATTTGGTCTATCTCCCGGGGCGGCTGTATTGCATCCCGCGCCGACGCCAGGGCAGCTATGCCTTGCCTACCTGGTGTGGCGGTCAGGCCTGGTATGAGTTGGCGGGCGGTGCCGTCCTCATGGCGTCTGACACCTTCGATGCCCTCAAACCGGGGGATGTCGAGGCGGCTATCGCGGCGGCAGGGAATCATAACTAGCTAATGGAGCTGCTTCCCACGCCCATTTCTCCGAACGCGCTACGACTTTGCCATCACCCTGCTCCTGGACGCGGCCCCAGCTCAGGCAGAGGCCGGGTTCCGAGAGGAACGAACCGCATCGGTCGTCACCCAGATTGCGCGTCGGCAGGAGGTCACGGCGCTGCGGCGCGCGATCTAAGGCGACCACAACCGCCGTGAGATCTTCGTGCGCTTGGCCACCGGTCCAAGAACCGCGAGGCGAGCCGTTCGACGCCGCGGCTCGATGCGCCCCATCCCGGATTGCCCCACTCGATGCTGGGGGAAGATAGCGTCTGAAGAGCTATCCTTTCCTCTAACCGCACCGACATGTCGGAAAACCTCTTGCGATGAGACAGCACGTCATCACCCGCCGAACACTCCTGGGCGGCCTCGCCACGGCAGGCGTCCTGGCCGTTGCGTCGGCTTGGGCTGGCGAACCGCCGGCGACCCCGGCCGTGTCTGCGATCGACGGGAGTGCCCCCGAGGAGACGCTGACGGTCTATAGGGCCCTGTCGGCCAGCCAAGCACGCAACTACGACAGGCGGCAGGACATCTCGCCCCAGCAATTGGTCATCCTGCTTGAGGTGTCCGAGCGCGCAGGGGCCAATCTTGGACAGGCCCTGGCCACCGGGGAGTTCGAAAGCGCACGCACCTGGAACGACCATATCCGCCCGACCCTGAAGAGCGGCAGCCTCGGCTCCGCAACCGGCGTCTGGCAGTTCCAGCCCGCGACCTTCCACAGCATCCTTGAGGCGTTCGGGGCTCAAATACTGGCCGCGAGTGGGGCGGATGCCGCGACCGGTCGTCCGCCGATGGATTTAGGGACGGGGCCCTTCACGGATGCCCAGGTGCGCGGGCTGATTCGGGATACGGTGGACGGCCGGCGGGGTGCGGACGACGCGGAGGTCCAGCTCCTGCGCCACAACTTCTCCGTCCTGGCCTTCGCGAAGCACTACCTCAGCGTCGATTCCGGCGCCGCCACGCCGGAAGAAGACTATCTCTTCCACTTCCTGGGCGAGGGCCAGGGCCGACGGATCCTAGCCCTGGCCCGCGGTGAGGCGCAGCACACCCTGTGCGTCAAACCGGCGGCACCACTGGACCCTGCCCTGGAGCCGGCGATCGCGGAGCTGGCCCAACTTGCGGCTGCGTCCAGACTCGTGTTCACTCGCCCGGCGGACCCGGGCGTACCGCCGATCAACCTCCATCTGCGAGGCGAGCCGAGGGCGGAGTTGGTCCTCGGCAGCGGCAGGCGGGTCGCGCCGGAGACGGCGGCCGCCCAACCGGCCGACCCATGGGCAGCGGTAGAACCCGCCCTGTTCTCCCAAATGGCGCCCACGCCGGTTTCTGCGGAGTGGGGCCTGCCCGCCGACTCCCCCACTGTCACCGGCAACCTCGGCATGTTCTACCGGGACGGCAAGGGCCAGAGCGAACCCTACACCTGGGCAGAGTTCCTGGAGCATCTGGGAAGCCGCGTGCGGGTCGCCGACCAGCCGGCGCTGGTGCGGGCCAAGTATGGGGTCGGGTTCCCGCTCGAGGGCGGCGACATGCCGGGGTGGGCCTTCGACCCGGAGCTGGTATCCTCGGCCACCGAGTTTCGCCATGCGAACGAACAGGCGGTGCTGGTGCCCGCTGCCATGGTGACCGGCACCCTCGACCGGGACGAGACCCTCCGATACAAGAAACGCCTCGCCGAACTGGTGAACCGGGCCGAGGACCGGCCGCTCGACACCCTGCCGCCGGAATCGCTGGCGGCGCTGCATCACCTTGGGCTGTTGGACCCGAAGGTGCAGGCCACCGACACCCGGAACCCAAAGGTGCGGCGTGCCCTGCACGACTTCCGCAAGCGGGTCGGCAAGGACGAGCCGGACGATCCGGAGCATGCCGGCCGGCTGATGCCCGCCGAGCGGGTTGCGCTCGAGCTCTATGAGCATCGAATCGCCCATTACGCCGCCCTTCAGGCCGGCCAGGACGCCGCTCTGGGCGACGCCCTGAATCTCGTGCGCATCCGCAAGCTGCCGGCCCGCTTCCAGCGCTTGGCCGCCCCCTACGTCGCCGAGATGCAGACGTCCCTGGCCGATCGCGGGCTCCTGACCCAGCCGACCCACAAGAGGGTATGGCGGGACAAAAAGCGCAAGAAGCACACGAGGTATGAAAAGGTCCCCTTCTCCGGCAAACCGGGCAAGGCGACCGTGGCCGCTCTCAACACATTCCAGTTGCGCCACGGGCTGAGGCAGACCGACGGCGTGGCGGACGCCGTGACCCTGGAGGCCCTGGGCCTGCCCCCCGTGGGATTGGAGGTCTTTCTGCCGCCCTCGGGCCCTCACTGCGCCATCGACGGGCACACCGACGCCCTGCCGCTGTGCGAGGTCCCGGCCAGACTCTCCTGGGGCACCATCGGTGTCTTCAGTCCGAACCGGCCGCGTGCCCTGCCCTGGATACTGGACGCCGGCCGCGAGCCGGGGGACGGCGAGCCTCACGCGGGACCGACCGGCTCGGATGACGGCGAATGCGAGCGGTGAGTCACCCTTTGCGCCTCGGGCGGCAGTAGCGGTGGTCCCCGCCATAGTCCGGGGTCATGATCCATCCCGTACGGTCAAGTTTTGAATTGACGTGCTCGGGGCCCAGCAAGCGCTGGATTGCGGGACTCCGGCGATGCTGCAGCCCACCCAATGCGTGAACCGGCTTTCCGGATGCAACAATGCGAGACTAGGCCCCATCTTCCGCTCAACCCGGCGCGGGGCCCTTTGGCGGCTCAGCCGGGGCGGCATACCACTGCTCCTTCGACACCACCTTGGGCTCCGCGGGATCGGCCACGTAGGCCGGGGTCATAATGGCGACCCCGTACTCGTTGAACAGGTCGAGGATGTTGCGGTGCAGTGCCGTGTAGAGCTGGGACATGGAGTTGGGGTTGTTGCAGTAGGCGTTGATCTCGTAGTTGACCGCGTAGTCTCCAAGGGACTTGTGCAGGACGAAGGGTGCCGGTTTCTTGAGCAGGCCAGGGGTCCGGTCGGCTGCCAGCTTGAGCATGGCCTCCACCTGACGCCAGGGGGTCTCGTAACCGATTCCGACGGTGGTGTGCAGGATCAGCCCTTGCTGCTCGGCGAGGGTGCTGTAGTTGATGACATCGGCGCTTAGGATGGTGCTGCTTGGGATGACGATCTCCTCGTTCTTCAGGGAGCGTAGCCGCGTCACCAGCACCCGCATGTCTATCACATCGCCCAAGGTATTGTTGATCTGTACCCGGTCGCCGATCTTGAACGGGCGCCGGTAGGCCAGGCTGTAGCCGGCGATGATGTTGGCGATGATCGAGGAGGACCCAAGCGAGACGATCACGCCGAGAAACAGGGAGATCCCCTTGAAGGCGTCGGACTGTGAGCCCGGGATGTACGGGTAGGCCACCACCAAGGCGAAAACGATGACCAGCAGCCGCAGGATGCGGTAGGTCGGCCAGGCCCACTCCTGCTCGAAGGAGGCAAGCTTGACGGCGCCACTGTCAACACCCTCGAAAAAGGCGTGGATCATCCGCAGGACATAGCGAGCGACGAAGAACAGGAGAGCGAGAAAGACGAGGTCTGGAATCGTCGTCAGCAACGCCTCGCCCATGGTGCGCAGGGGACTCAGGATGAGCCCGAACAGCCAGAGGGCGAAGGGTCGCGTCCAAGGAAAAAGGCCGAGGGCGAAGTTCAGGTAGACATACAGGGTGAACGCGATCAGGGTCGCGTAGAGGAATTTCAGGAAGCCGCGCAGGAACTTGGCCAGCTGCTGCGCCCTGATGAACCGTGCCGACTGGGCCTCCAGGGCATTGAGGCGAGCGCGCAGCTGCTGGACGACCACACGATCAAGGGCGCGGTAACCGCGACGCAGGCCAAACAGCAGGGCCGCAGACAGGGCCGTCGCCCCCAGGGCGTAGAGGCTGTTCATGGTCAGTACGCCCGGGCTGCGGTCGTAGCGGTAGCTGGTCAGCGCGCTCTGCAGGCGCAGTTGGGTCGCCTCGGCCAGGACCTGGCGGCTCACCCCCTCGATTTCGGCATCCGGATCGAAGAGGAAGAAGAGGTACTGGTCGCCCGCGGCGACCTCTGTCCGATCGCCCTTATCCGTCAGCTTGATGTCGCCGGGGGCGATGCGCTCGTCGTCGGCGGCCTTGACGATGCGACCGGCGATCTCCCGTGCCCGCTTTTCGGCCGGAAAGGCGGCGACCCCGCGCACCTTGAGAATGACATGGCCATCCACGACCACGTCCGCCGCGTCCTCGGCGTCCGGCAACGTGGACCCATCGGGTGCCGATACCTCCGTGGCCAGGGCGGCGGTGCCAAGAGAGCCCCAGACAAGGGTCGCCCACACGAGCGACCTGAGCCAACGACCAGCGCCCCCGAACCTGCTAGGCCATGCAAACTTCAACATCGACGCAAATCTCCAACTGACAATCCGGTGGACCGCGGCGTTCGCGGCAGGGTGCACGGCAGAATCGGCGTCCAGGCGGGCGGCTCCCTGGGCCGCGAAGCCGGTAGGGGGTTCCGGCGAGCCGTTTGCGACCGCGGGCGGGGACAGATGCACCGGCGTTGCAGCGCAAACCAGCCCCAGTTAGCATGCTCAGTGTGGTTGGGATCCCTCGGGACCCTTCCAAGTACCAGAAATTGCTACGGTTTTGTTACAGTTAGCCAGCCATTGGCCGCCAATACGGTCAGACGAACCGCCGGAGTATGTCATCAGACGAACGACCCTATCGAGTCTGGGTACCGTGGCCCTCGCCTTCGCCCTCATCTCCAGTCCGGTCTGTGCGGATTGGATGCAAAAGATGCAGGGCTGGTGGGATCAAGCATCGCACAAGGCCGAGGATGCCTACGGCAAGGCTCAGGACATCTACAAGGAAAATTGGGCCTCGCTGCCCGGCGAGATCACCGTCTGTGTTGCCTCGGAACTCAAGGACTGGATCAACACCCAGGTGGTGCCCGATTTCAAGGCAAAGGCACCCCTGATTTCCGTCAAGGTCGAGGCCCATGGCTCCGGCGAATTGGCCGATGCCATGAATGCCAATAACAGTATGAAGTGCGACATCTTCATTCCCGGCAGCGACGTGGCTGGCCTGCGCTGGAGGGGTTACGAGGCGGCCAAGCATGTGCCAATCGCCTACTCGGCGACGGTCTGGGTGGGGGACAAGGCGAAGCTGGATGCCGCTCGTGCCTTCCTCGGCAAGCCTGCGGAAAGTCAGCTGTCATGCACGGACCTGTCCAAGGTCGCGGAACAGGGCCGCTACAGCAAGATCAAGGAAGGCGGTACGGGCAAGCTCGACGTGGAAATGACCACATCCAACTCGGGACAGTCCATGTACGTCTCCTGTGTCTACTTCATCGTCGATGCCATCGACCCGACCGAGGTCGAGCAGAAGCTCAACGCCAACCCGGCCCTGGAGGACGATGTCCGGGCCTTCTTCAAGCCGATCAAGTTCGATGTCGATTCCACCACCACGCTCACCACCAAGGCCGAGGGTGAGTTCATGCACCCCAACGGCATCGGCTACAAGCACCTGGCCATCGCTACCTATGAGAGCTTCCTGCCCCAACTCTCGGCGGAATTTGCCAAGCAGGGCAAGGAGATGGACGTAATCTACCCGACCATCAGCATCCTCAACAACTTTCCGGCGGTACGCATCACCACCGAGGGCAAGAACGGCAACGCCACCGCTGCCTTCGTCCAGTACCTGAGAGACGTCGACGCCCAGGCCAAGCTCGTGGACTTCGGCTTCCGCCCGTCTAACCCCAAGGTGGACTACAGCAAGGATGCCAAGGCCAAGTTCTTCAACAGCAAGATCGAGGTCGGCGACTCCCCGACGACCCAGCAGATGCTGCGCGACCTCTGGGATATCGTCTCCGCAGACCCCAAAGCCAACGCCGTGAAGTTCTAAGGAAACGCTAAACAATTCAGCGCTCTCCGCGGGGCAGGGGTGCCCCGCCACTGCTCAGGCGCGGCATTATGGAGCACTGGGGTCTCCATCTAAGCGGACTTCTATCCTACGGGCGGGTTCCAGGCGGCCTAAGCAGCCAAAATTGGCAGAAACTTGGCGAAAAATGCGCCGTCGAACCCACCTATAGCAGGGGACGGCGCCAAAACAGCCCATCATCTCGGGTTGGTCCGGTTAAGTGGAGAGCCCAATGCAAAGATTCTGGCCCCTCAAGGAGTCTCGTTCCTCCCGTAGCGCCTGGGTCGGCGGTCGGCCGCGGGCAGCCATGTCGACGCCCATTCGGCTGGATCGGGTGGAAACAACTATGCTATTTCCACCCGATCCCTGATGATCCCCTCTTCTTCCGCGCATGGACATCTTGCCCCCTCGGTTAGCCCTGGCCCTCCTACTCGCCCTAGTCGGCACACCGACGCTTGCCGAGCCGCAGGCCGGCGGCGCCTTGGTGATGGATATCGAGGGCGCCATCGGGCCCGCGACTGCGGACTACGTCGACCGCGGCATGGCGCGAGCGCAGAGCGGAGGCTTCCGGGTGGCGGTCCTGCGCATGGATACCCCCGGGGGCCTCGATTCCTCCATGCGGGCCATTGTCCATAGCATCCTGGACGCATCGATCCCCGTGGTCGGCTACGTGGCCCCCAGCGGGTCGCGGGCCGCCAGTGCCGGGACCTACATCCTGTATGCCACCCAGGTGGCGGCCATGGCCCCGGCCACCAACCTGGGTGCGGCGACCCCGGTGCAGATCGGCGGCGGATTGCCCTTCGGTGCTGGCTCAGGTCCCGATGGGGCGAACGAGCCCAAGGACGACGGCAGCCAGGGCAGCGGCACCGCCATGGAGCATAAGCTGGTCAACGATGCGGCGGCCTACATCCGCGGTTTGGCCAAGTTTCGCGGGCGTAACGCCGAGTGGGCCGAGGATGCGGTGCGCAGCGGGGCGAGCCTGACCGCCGAAGAGGCCCTGGCCAAGGGCGTGATCGACCTGATCGCGCCAGACCTGGACGCCCTGCTGGACGGGATCGATGGGCGCCAGGTCCAGGTGCAGGGCAAGGATCTGGTCCTGCACACCCGGGGGCTGCCGTTGGTGGTACTGACGCCGGACTGGCGCACGCGCTTGCTTGCCACCCTGACCGACCCGAACGTGGCGCTGATCCTGCTGCTCGTCGGGGTCTACGGGCTCATTTTCGAGTTGGCCAACCCCGGCAGCATGCTGCCCGGCGTGATGGGCGCGGTGTCTCTGCTCCTCGGTCTCTATGCCTTTGCGGTGCTGCCGGTGAACTACGCCGGGCTCGCCCTGATCGGCCTGGGCATCGCCTTCATGATCGCCGAGGCCTTCGTCGCCAGCTTCGGTGCCTTGGGTATCGGTGGCGTGATCGCCTTCGTCGTTGGCGCCCTGATGCTCATGGATACGGACGAGCCGGCCTTCCAACTTTCCCTGCCACTAGTGGGTGCCCTGGCGGTCCTCAGCGCGGGCTTCTTTTTCACGCTATTGACCCTGTTGGTCCGCCAGCGCCACCAACCGGCGGTGTCTGGAGTCCAGGCCCTCATCGGAGCCCAGGGCGTGGCGGTCGAGTCCTTCGACCAATGCGGCCGGGTGCGGGTGGAGGGCGAGATCTGGGCCGCCCGCAGCCTAGGGCCAGTGCAGGTCGGGCAATCGATTCGGGTGCGTGCGGTCGAAGGTCTGACGTTGGACGTAGAACCCATCACAAAGGAGGATTGAGATGCTCGATACCAATCTGTTGCTGTCGCTTGCACTGCCCATCGTCGTCGTGGCGATCGGGCTCCTGTCCGTCTTCCGAGTCCTGCGGGAGTACGAGCGCGGGGTCATCTTCCTGCTCGGGCGCTTCTACAGGGTGAAGGGCCCCGGACTGATCGTGGTCGTGCCCTTCATTCAGCAGATGGTGCGGGTCGACCTGCGGGTGGTGGTCTTCGATGTCCCGCCCCAGGACGTCATCTCCCGCGACAATGTCTCGGTCAAGGTCAATGCGGTGCTTTACTTCCGCGTCGTCGATGCCCAGAAGGCCATCATCAACGTGGCAGATTTTTTCAACGCGACGAACCAGTTGGCGCAGACCACCCTGCGCTCGGTGCTGGGACAGCACGAGCTCGACGAGATGCTGGCCGAACGCGAGCGGCTCAATAAGGACATCCAGCACATCCTCGACCAACAGACCGACGCCTGGGGTATCAAGGTCAACGCGGTGGAGATCAAACGCGTGGATCTCGACGAGAGCATGGTGCGGGCGATCGCCAAACAGGCCGAGGCGGAGCGTGCGCGGCGCGCCAAGGTGATCGCGGCGGAAGGGGAGCTGCAGGCATCCGAGAAACTCATGCTGGCCGCCAGGGTGTTGGCTCAGGAGCCGCAGGCCCTGACCCTGCGCTATCTCCAGTCCATGATCGACATCGCCTCGGAGAAGAGTTCGACCATCCTGTTCCCGATTCCCATCGACCTGTTGAGCGCCTTCAAGGATCGGCTCGACCGAGGCAAGTGAGTCCCACGGAGGTACGCGCCAGGTCGCTGCGAGCAACGGGGATCCGTGCAGCACTTTGCATATCTCGCTGGAGTCTTCCCCCGAGGCGAGTCCACGTTGGTCGACGGGGAGAGGTGCATTGGGTGTGAGCACGCCGTGGTAGCTGTGAACGGCTGCGCTTATGTACAGCACAGCAGGGTGATTTTGGAGGGCTACGGCGCATGGCTATCGCGGCGGCAGGGAATCATGACTAGCGAGGCTTCGCCTCAGCCCGGTATCCCCGGGCGACGATCACTGCCCGCAGCCGCGCCTCGAGGCCGGCGATGACCGCAGGCCAACCCAGGGTCTCAGCCGTGCGTCGGGCCTCGGCTCCCAGACCGCGCAAGCCCTGGATGTCTGCGGCCGCGGCCAGGGCTGCATCGATGAAGGCCGACCGGTTGCACTGCTCCAGGATCAGACCGTTCTCGCCGCTGCCCCGCAACCCCAAGCCGAGCGCAGGTCCTGGCGGCGACGCTCTGGAGAGAACTGCGCAGTGTCGACGCCTCGTCCGAACACCTCGACCCTCGCGAAGCCACGTGCCATCAGGCCGTCCCGCAGCTCGGTTGTGGGGGCCAGGGTCGTGTCGGAGCGGTTGTAGAAGCGCCGCAGGGATGCCTCGATGGGGCGCGTGATGAACCCCAGTCCGTAATGCCGGCTGTATTGGTCAAACTGGGTGTGAAAACCGGTGACCGTCGGGATACTCAGGGACTCGGCGGCGCGCAGGGCTGCTCGGCCCAGCGGGCCTTGGGTCGCGATGTAGGCGATATCTGGGGGGGCGTTGCGCCACAGGTTGCGCAAGCGCCAGAAGACGGGGAGCCCCAGGCGCAGCCCCCGATAACCAGGGATCGGCAGCCCCGGGACCAGTGTCTCCAGCTTTGGGTCAGCGCCCGTCGCGAGGTCTGCTGCCTGGCGCGGGCGGATCAAGCGGACGAGATGGCCACACCGTTGATCTCCGGCGGGTAGGTCTCCGTTATTACGGCCAGTCGCAAGGGCCGGGTCGTCTCGGTGGTGCTCACGGGGCAAGTCTCTCGAGGGTCCGGAAAGGGCAAGACTAGGCGAGGGCTCGTTACGGTTGCTACCGTAAGCCCTCAAGGTGACCAATTGGCATCGAGCCAGGATCCGGGCCTGTCCTCTTCCCCGTCGCCGCAGGGGCTTTGGCCTTCGCTGGCTTAAAGCTGCGACGACAGGCCAAGTACCGTCGTCTCCAGTCGATCAGCATGACCTTCTGCACCGATCCCCGCTCGACGGTCCTCAAGGGGACCATCCGTCGCTTCAAGGACACGGCCTACTACGGGGTGAGGGCCCTGTGGACTTGAGCACGTCCGGACCTGGACGTCAGGCAGGTGTGCCGGAATCCCTGGCGAGGGCCGCGCGGGCAGCGATGGGTAGCGGTGGCGACACATGCGCCACAGTCTCATCTGCCCTGGGTACCGGAACCTGCGGATCACTGGCCTTGCCCCATTCGATGAGCTCCAGGCGTCCGTCTTGGTGCTCGACGATGGCCGTGCAACTGTCGACCCAATCCCCGCAGTTGACGTAACGGATGCCGTCGATGTCCTTGATGGCAGCGGCATGGATGTGGCCGCAGATTACGCCGTCCAAGTCACGCCGGCGCGCCGAGTGGGCCACCGCGTCTTCGAAATCGTAGATAAAGCTCACCGCGGTCTTGACCTTGCGCTTCGCGTAACCGGCCAGTGACCATTACCCAGCCATGCGCAGGCTGCGGCGCCTCCATGCGATGAGGACGTTGAGCCGAACCAAGTAGGCGTAGGCGCGGTCGCCCAGGACCGCGAGCCAACGGTGGTAACGGGTGACTTGATCGAATTCGTCGCCATGGACCAGCAGATAACGGCGGCCATCGGCGGCGGTGTGGATTGCCTCCAGGACCACATGGTCGTCGCCGAAGCGGCTTCCGACATATTCACGCAGTGCCTCGCCGTGGTTGCCCGGGATCAGGACGACGCGGGGGCCCCGCGCCAGTCCGGGATCATGGTGAGCGAATAGGAGAAATAGACCAGGTCCACCGGCTGGGCGGGTCTGTAGGTCGTGGCATCTGCCTCGACGATCCGCACATTGGGCAGGCCGCGGGCGCGGGTGCGCGCCCGGGCCAGCAGGGCAGGGCAAAGATCGACCAGCTCGAAGGAGGCCAGACCCTGGAGTCGGGGCCCGAGGAAGTCCAGGTTGCGGCCGGTCCCGCCCCCCAGTTCCACCACCCGAGCCCCCGGTGGCGGGTCCATCCAGTCGATCAGTTCGGCGCGGCCGTGGAACAGACCCTCGCGAAAGGCGTCGTAGCGGGACGCCTTGGGGGGCGTAGAAGGCTTGCAGACGCTGGGCATGGCTACCGGTCCGGGGTTGACCGCGGACCTGGCTGGTGAGGACGGGAACGTCTTCCCAGCAGGTGTTGTAGACCAGGGATCGGGCGTAG
The DNA here is from genome assembly GCA_963845265.1 of uncultured Gammaproteobacteria bacterium. Classification (GTDB taxonomy): domain Bacteria; phylum Pseudomonadota; class Gammaproteobacteria; order Chromatiales; family Chromatiaceae; genus DYRB01. The sequence goes on from CAWJRN010000003.1 coordinate 204,170, forward strand.
ATGGCATTGAACACCTTCTGGTCGATGCGGTCGCGCAGGGTCATGGGTGGCACAGAACTCTCCAGGCTGGGCGTGGGTAAGGGCAGCGAAAGAGCATCAGGCGTTGGCTATTCGTTCAAGGAAGTGCCTGGAGTAGGCCGGGCTGATGTCGTCCACGTTCAGCAGCATAAGCACGTCCGCGACGGCGAAGTCTGGGTCGCGGCAGGGCTCTCCACACGCCTTGGCACCCAGGCGTATGTACGCCTTGACGAGGGCGGGCAAGGGCGCGTCCAACACGTCATCTGGGACCTGGGTGGGTAGGAGGGGCGCGTGCGGGGTTACACGGAAGCGCTGGTCGGCCATCGCTTGGCGGCGGATGCGGTTCATCATCGCCGTTGCCTGCACATCCCCTTCACCCAGGGGGATGCTCGCACAGCCGAACAGGTAGTCGATGCCGTGCAGGTGGATGAATCCCGCGAGCCCCGACCACAGTACGGCGATGGCCGACCCCTGGCGGTACTGGGGGGCGATGCAGGTGCGGCCGACCTCCAGCAAGCGCCCGGGTAGATCAGGGAGTCCACCCAGGTCGAACTCGCCCGCCGAGTAGAAGCCTCCGACGCGCCCTGCCTGGTGGTCGGTGAGGAGTCGCGTGCAGCCGACGACTTGCCCGGTCTTGACCGCTCGCACGAGCAGGTGCCGACAATAGGCATCGAACTCATCCACGTCCAACCTATCTGCCCCAGCCTGGAGTTTGGCCCCCAGTTCTTCGCCAAACACCCTGTAGCGCAGGGCCTGCGCCTCGCGGACCTCCTTCTGGTTCGAAGCGATCTCGACGAAAAAGCGCTCCCCCCACTTGACGGGCAACACAGTGGCAATGGCTCCCATGGCGCACCTTTAAGAAACTGTTTCAGCTTCCGGGCACGATACCCGGGGCGTGTTGCGGCATCGTGTGCGACCGCGGTACCGGGTGAGTGCCCGCTTCTGGATCGGGACAGGGTTTCCCGGTAGAGGTCCAGCATCGGTTCGGCCAGGGCTGGCGCAGACCATTCCTGTGCATAGACCTTGGCCTCGGTGCTTACGTGTCGGCGCAGCAGAGGGTCTTTGAGCAGATGCGACACCTGGGCGGCGACGTGCCCTTCGTCCTCTTCGGCAATGAGGCAAGCGCGTCCTTGGGCTAGGACCTCGCGGGTCCCCATGACCGCTGTGGAGACCACGGTACGACTCTACCACCGGCACCCCGAGGCGGTGGGCTAGGGCCAGCCTGGTATAGTGGGCGACGAACGGGGTCTGGATGTGCAGGAGGTCGAACCCCCGCCTCGCCAGGCCCGCGTCTCCGGCAGTGAGCAGCGCCATGATGCGGCCCGGACGCAGGATACGGTCCTCCGGGTCCAGGGGCAGGTAGCGGGAGGGCATGCGCAGGACCTCGAAGGGCTCTGCCTGGCCTTGCCCGCTCCGCGAGCTGTAGTTCGGCGCCATCAGTGTGGTCTCCTGTCCGCTCGCTACCAATCCCCGGGCGAAGGTCTGGATCGAGGTCGAGACGCCATTGACCCGTGGGAAGTAGACGTCCGAGATCATCAGGACCCGCATGACTGTCCCCGCGACAAAAGGCCCAAGCGTATCCGGCCCCCATGACGCCCCTGTGAAGGTCGAGGCCGCTATCCGACGGCAGGGTACCCCGGTCGGCGTGGTCGAGGACTGAGGGGATGGCTAGCCGGATGGCTCTGGCGTTTGACCAATATGATGATGTTCTGATATACAGTGCGGATATTTTTTGTCCAGGCCGGGTTCACCGGCAGTATCCCACTCCACCCAAGGGCGAGGCACCTCATGAAGACTTGGTTGATTTCCGTCACGGTCGCTACGGCTTTCCTCTGTGGTTCCGTCCAGGCGGCGGGCGACGCGGCGGCTGGTGAGGCAAAATCGGCGGCCTGTTTGGCCTGTCACGGCCCGATGGGTAACAGCGTGGTGCCCATGTGGCCCAAGCTGGCCGGGCAGCACCCGGAGTATCTCCAGAAGCAGTTGATGGACTTCAAGGCCGGCGCTCGTGAGAATGCCCAGATGACCCCGATGGCACTGCCGTTGAGCGATCAGGACGTGGCCGACCTCGCTGCTTATTTCGCTGCTCAGCAGCAGGCCCCTGGGGCGCCGGGTGGGGATGCCGTGGCCCTGGGTGAGCGCATCTACATGGGCGGCAATGCGGCCTCTGGCGTGCCGGCCTGTAGCGGCTGCCATGGGGCAGAGGGCATGGGTCTGGGACTGGCGAAGTTCCCCCGTATCTCGGGACAGCACACCCAGTATGTGGATCAGACCCTCAAGCTGTTCCGCGATGGTGGCCGCAAGAACGACCCCAACGGCATGATGGGTGGCGTCGCCGCCCGCATGACCGATCAGGAGATCGCTGCCGTCTCGCAGTACTTGCAGGGGCTCAACCCCTGATCGTCTGCCTGCCGGGGGCTGGCCCTCGTGGGCCGGCCTGCCGGTTTGATCTGCGCCAAAAGGCAGCCTAGGGCTGCCTTTTGGCGTTTTTGGGGTATGCTCCCGGGCACTTGGTCCTTCCGGGGACTTCACACGACGGTCGCGAGGACACGTCACTAGGGTTCCTTGAGCGACCAGGATCTTGAAAATTGAGTCAAGTTTTGTGTGCGCCGCACAAAAGGTTCATGCCTCGTCGGTCTGAGGCGAAGCCTCGCTAGACTATGCAGCGACTGCACCTGTTGAGCTACAACGTCCAGGGCGGGATCGAGTCCAAGCGTTACGGCGACTATCTGACCCATAGCTGGAAGCATGTCCTGCCGCACCCGGAGCGGCAGGTGAATTTGGCGCGTATTGCGGCCATGCTGCGCGGCTTCGACGTGGTGGGCCTGCAGGAAGTGGATGCCGGGAGCCTGCGCAGCGGCTTCGTCGATCAAATCGAGTATCTTGCTCAGCAGGGGGAGTTCCCGTACTGGCACAAGCAGATCAATCGCAATCTCGGACGCCTCGCCCAGCACAGCAACGGCCTGCTCAGTCGGTTGCGTCCGGCGCGGGTAATCGAACATCGGTTGCCGGGCGGGCTGCCGGGGCGCGGTGCCTTGGTTGCGGAGTTTCCCACCAGCGATGGTGGGTGCCTGGCGGTGTGCATCGTCCATCTGGCCCTGGGATGGCGGGCCCGTCGTCGGCAGCTCGAGTATCTCATCGGCATGGTCGAGCAAGAGCCCTACCTGGTCATGATGGGGGACTTCAACTGCGGTTGCTCGTCACGGTCCCTACGTTCGATGGTCGCGGGTCACGCCCTGCGCGGCCTGGACTGTGAGATGAAGACCTTTCCGAGCTGGCGACCGCGGCGCAGCCTGGACCATATCCTGCTGTCTCGATCCCTGGATGTGCTAGAGGCTAGCGTCGTGGACTATCCCCTGTCGGACCACCTGCCCCTGAGCATGGTCATCGGTCTGCCGGCGGGCGTGGAGCTGCTTGTATGATCCGCCGGTGCGAAGTCATTCCTGGAGATAGAAGTGCCGCCAGGGGTCGCCGCAGGTGCTCGACAGCAACTGCATGAGGGCATCGGTCGGTGCGGCCTCGCCGGGAAAGACCTCCTCGATCCAGATGGCGAGCCGGGCGAAGCCTCCGGATTCTTTCCAGTCCCAGGCGCACAGCGGTGCACTGGTCGCACACGCGGGGCAGAGCGAGGCGGTGGCAGCGGCCAAGCTCGGACCCAGGACGGTGCGCCAGTTGCGGAGTGGGGTACGGCAGGTCGGGCAGCGGGGTGGTCTGGTGTTGCTGCCGAGCATGGCCCTCGGGGTGGCATAGGGGCCGGCGATGCGAATATGGCAAAAGGGCTTGTCGTCCGTCCCCCGGGGGGAGACATCCACCTGCACCGCGCAGCCGGCAAAGGTCACCAGTTGCAGGAATTCCTCGCCCACGAGGAAGCGGCCGGCGTCGGTCCCCAGGGTTCCGCCCAGGAAGCCGGCGCTACGCAAGGTTCGGATCAGCTCCCCAGGCTCGGGAGCATTGTTTGGGTCCTGGGGGGATAGGATCAGTCGGCCGGTGTGATTGGACATCTGGGCGCCTCGGTATTGATCCGGGCCGCGGATTCTAACAAAATCCGAGCTCTTGCCCGCCCGGTGGATCGTTGGTCCTGGCATCGGCGCATCTCGGAGAAACTGGATCTGTGACCGGCGCGACCAAGCTCTGGGGTCCGCTCTGGGCATGTCCGGGCCGGAGAGGACGAGGTCGTCGAGGAGATCGAGGCGGTGGGCTTCGCCGGGGTGGGGAAGGGGGAGTTTCTGCGCGACAACTGGTTCCTGCGCTTCCGCAAGCTGGGGCGGGATGACCTGCCCGAGCCAGCCCGGGACGCATCGACCTACCGGCCAACGGTCATATCAGAGGACGAATGAACGCATACCGATCTGATCTTGGCCCGATCATCGATGCGCTGGGCTTTGCCGCTCGCAAGCACCGCGATCAGCGCCGTAAGGACCATGCCGCCTCGCCCTACATCAACCACCCCATCGCCCTGGTCGAGGTGTTGTGCAACGAGGCTGGGGTCGATCAGGTCGAGGTCCTGTGCGGGGCGCTGCTGCACGACACCCTGGAGGACACGCAGACCAGCCTCGATGAACTTGTCGCCGCCTTCGGGCCCGCCATCGCCGCTGTGGTCCAGGAGGTGACGGACGACAAGTCCCTGGCCAAGGCCGAGCGCAAGCGTGCCCAGGTCGTTCATGCAGGTCAGTTGAGCCGGGATGCGCGACTCGTGAAGCTTGCGGACAAGATATGCAATCTGCGTGACGTGGCGCGCACGCCCCCGGTGGGGTGGGATCTGGCGCGGCGCCAGGCCTACTTCGACTGGGCCCTGGAGGTCGTCGACGAGATGCGCGGGACACACGTGGAATTGGAGGCCCTATTCGATGCCGCCTACCGGGCTCGCCCCCTCGCCTGAACTTCCTGGAGCATGACTCTCCGGCGATCGCCTTAGCTGCCCGGGGCGATGGGTGTTGTTGCACCCTGATCCGAGACGACAGGGGCCCTGAACCAGCTGAGTTTCTCTCGCAGGCTAACCACCTCGCCAACGATGATCAGGGTCGGCGGCGCTGGCGGGTCTGCCTCCACCGTCGCCAGAATGTCCGCCAGGGTGCCGGTGTACACCCGTTGCAGGTGGGTGGTGCCCTGCTGCACCAGCGCCACCGGCATATGCGGGGAGACCCCGTGGGCGATGAGCTCGCGGACGATGATCGGCAGGCCGACCAGGCCCATGTAGAAGACAACGGTCTGGTTGGGTTGCGCGAGTTGAGGCCAGTTCAGGGCCATGGTCCCGTCCTTGAGGTGGCCGGTGACGAAGGTCACTGATTGCGCAAAGTCGCGATGGGTCAGGGGGATGCCCGCGTAGGCGGCGCAGCCAGAGGCTGCAGTGATGCCAGGTACCACCTGGAATGGCACCCCCTCGGCGGCCAGGGTGTCGATCTCCTCGCCTCCGCGGCCGAAGATGAAGGGGTCGCCGCCCTTGAGTCGCAGCACCCGATGCCCCTCCTTGGCCAGGTCTGCCAGTAGCCGGTTGATCTCCTCCTGGCGCATGGCGTGGTTGTTGCGCTCCTTGCCCACGTAGATGCGGCGGGCGTCGGCGCGGGTCATGTCCAGGATCGGCCTGGCGACAAGGCGGTCGTAGACCACCACGTCGGCCTGCTGCATCAGGCGCAGGGCGCGGAAGGTGAGCAGGTCCGGGTCGCCTGGGCCGGCCCCAACCAGATAGACCTCCCCCAGGTTTGCCGAACGGGTCGCGGCGCTCAACTCCCACTCCATAGCGGCGTCAGCCTCCTCCATGTGACCAGAGAAGATACGTTCGGCGACGCCCCCTTGCAGGACCCTGTCCCAAAAACGGCGGCGGTCGCGCGGATCGGCGAAGCGGGCCTTTACGCGGTCTCGGTACCGGGCGCAGAGCTCTCCCAGCCGGCCGTAGCCGGCGGGGATGACCGATTCGAGGCGTGTGCGCAGCAGCCTGGCGAGTACGGGCGATGCGGTCTCGGTGGAGACCGCCACCACCACTGGGGCGCGGTCGATGATGGATGGCATGATGAAGGTCGAATCCTCGCCCTCATCCACCACGTTCACCGGGATGCCGCTGGCCTTGGCTAGCTCGGCCACACGAGCGTTCACGGCCCGGTCGGCGGTGGCTGCAAATATCAGGACAGCGCCCTCGATGTCGGTGTCTTCGAAGCCGCGCTCGAGGTGTTTCAGGGCGCCCTCTGCCGCGCTCGGGCGCAGGGCTTCCGCCAGCGCTGGGGCGACCACCGTCACCGCAGCCCCGGCGCGTAGCAGGCTGGCGACCTTGCGCATGGCCACCTCGCCGCCGCCCACCACCAGGCAGGGTCGATTCTTGACATCGAGAAAGATGGGGAGATACCGCATGGTCATGGTCCCGCAAGGTTCTAGGGGTGCCGGCCGCAGGTGCGCTACGGTTTGAGCTGAAAGGAAAAAAAACGTAATATACTGAAATACTTGCTCAGTGAACAGGGTTTGCGCTTGATTGCAGAGATCGACTCGGAGACCCTGCACCAACGTCTGACGGACGGGGAGGCGCTGCGGCTGTTGGACATCCGCTCCCCGGCGGAGCTGGCGCAGGGGGTCATTCCGGGGTCTGACCCGATGCCCATGCATCTGATTCCGTTGCGTCTGTCGGAGCTACCCAGGGAGCAAGAGGTGGTGCTGTACTGCCGCAGCGGGGCGCGCTCCTATCACGCATGCAACTTCCTGGTACAGCAGGGCTATACGAGGGTTGTGAATCTTCGCGGGGGCATCGTGGCGTGGGCGCGGCATGGGTTCGAGATCGCTCCATCTGCCGGCAAGACCTTCTGAGACTGAGGAGGCATCGATTGGTCTGCTTTCCCCGCGCGGGGCAGGGTGCCCTGCCACTTTCAGCGACTGCAAGTCGTCGAAAACCGAATGCTCTGCGAGGCCCGACTCGGGGGCGTGAGGTGATTCTGGCCAGGTACGGCGCCGATCGCGATCTCGCAAGAGGTGCACGGGGTAACGACCTTGCCTTTTTCCCGTAATTCCCCTATAAAAGCGAGTTCATGAGTTTTCTCATATTCTAAAACACTGGAAGCCCCGGAGGTTATGCAAATGGCTGATTTTGATCAAGAACTGGACGCCAGCGGTCTGAACTGCCCCCTGCCGATTCTGCGCGCCAAGAAGACCCTGAATGGCATGTCCAGCGGACAGGTCCTGCACATCATCGCCACCGACCCCGGTTCGGTGAAGGACTTTGACGCCTTTGCCAATCAGACCGGCAACACCCTGATGGAGTCCAAGGAAGAGGGCGGCAAGTTCCACTTCCTGATCAAGAAGTCCTGACGATGCCGCCGTGCCCTCACCTCGGGACTAGCGCCCGGGTGCGGGCATGCATGACCTGAGTGTCCCCGATCAAATAACAGCGCTTGAGGAGTGTCCGATGGACGAGAAGAAGTTGGCGATCATCGCCACCAAGGGTTCGCTGGACTGGGCCTATCCCCCTTTCATCCTGGCGTCCACGGCTGCGGCCTTGGGCTACGAGACCCAGATCTTTTTTACTTTTTACGGTCTGCAGTTGCTGAAGAAGAAGCTGACCCTGGAAGTGACCCCCTTGGGTAACCCGGGTATGCCCATGCCCATGGGCATGGACAAGTGGTTCCCCGTCATCCTCACCGCCTTGCCCGGCATGCAGGCGATGATGACCATGATGATGAAAAATACAATGAAGAAGAAGGGCGTGGCCAGCATCGATGAACTGCGCGAGCTGTGCATCGAGGCCGAGGTCAAGCTGATCGCCTGCCAGATGACCGTGGATCTGTTCGACATGGATCAGGGCGAGTTCATCGATGGGGTGGAGTACGCCGGAGCCGCCGCCTTCTTCGAATTCGCTGGCGAGAGCGACATCTGTCTGTATATCTGACGGTTGCTGGCTCTGTATCGATCTCTGAACTGCCAGGAAAGATGTCGGATACAAAAACGCCGCCCGAGAGGGCGGCGTTTTTGTTGGCTACGTCTGCGTTAGATGTTGGTCCAGCAGGGAGACTGTTGGGTGACGACCATCCGGGGGATGTCCGCCGGGCTCGCTTGGTCGGCAACCGCTCCTGAGTAGCCCGCATGTCCGCCGTCCATGGCGGTCACGCTTCGCCCGGTCGCGGCCCTGGCCTTAAGGGTTGGGGGATCTGCCGGGGAGGCAGGAGCATTCCCCGACTAGGCGGCGCTCCCGCCGTATCTTACCCTGCCATTTCATAAGCTCCTGCGGATGCTGGCCTTCCGGGGCCTGGCGAAGGTGCTTAGAAGGTCTTGTTGACCTGGACGGCGAAGAGGTTGACGTCGCTCTTGTAGTTGCCATTGATGGCCGTGGTCCCGTTGATGTCGGACTGGCCGACATAGGGGGTGTCGCCTGAGTAGTCACGATCCTTGGTTGCGACATACATGTAGCCGACCTCGACGGCGAAGCCCTGTCCCAGATCCTGGGCCACGCCCAGACTGAAGAGCTGGCGGTCCTTGTCCGGCACCCGGGCACTGAAGTGGGCATCCGGCTGGCCAGTCTCGTCATAGGAGTAGCCGAAGCGCAGTTGGGTGGTCGGGCGGATGTCGTAGGTGAGCCCGATGCGGATGGCGTCGGCATCCTCCCAGTCGTTGGTGTCGGTAGAGATCACTTGTTTGTTCGACCGGCCGATGACTGTGATGTCCTGGAATTCGCTCCAGCCTATGCGGGTCCAGTCCGCTTCGACGGCGAGTTGGGGGTTGATGGCGTAGCGTACGCCCACCTGTAGCCGCCAGGGTAGATTGAGGTCCAGTTTGGCCGGTTGGCCTGGGGGGAGGCGCCCGATTATGACCAGGGTTTGGTTCAACGGGGTATAGGTCCCATTGACGGCGAGCGTGGCTGCGGAGTGATAGTTCGCCCCGAACGTCCAGGCGGCCTTTTGGGCCATGATGCCGAGGTTCCAACCCCAGCCGCTGCCGCTCCCCTGAAGGTCGGTGAGGGACGAATTGAGATGCGCTTCTTTGGCCCAGTAGTAATCTAGGCCAGCGGAGACGCTGACCAGATCGTTGATCCGGTAGGTGGCTGTCGGGCTGGTGTCCAGGACCTGGAGTTTGCTCATGGTTGGCTGGTTGCCGGTGGGCAACGCTGTCGGACCGAGCGGCGGCGGCAGTGGTGCCACGATCATGCCCGAGAGGCTAGGGAAGGTCCCTTCGCTCCACCTTGTCTCAAGCCCGAAGGGGGCGCCGGCGCCCAGGCCGAGCCACCATTGGTCGTTAACCTTGGCAGCGACCTGGAAGATCGGTGCAACCACCCACTGGGGAGCGTTGCTGTCGTGTTTTCCGCTGGCTGTGTCAACGCTCATATTGACGTCGATAAAGATGCCCCCCAGGGCCAGGCTGGACTGGTCGTGGAAGCCCATGGCGGCGGGATTGTAGGCAAAGGCGCCGATCTCTTTCGGGTTGGCAACCATCGCATTAGCGGTGCTTAGGCCCGCGGTAGACAGTTCCGGCACGGAGAAGCCAGATGCCTGGACCGCGTGGGGCGCCATCATCGCCACCAAGCCCCCGGCGATGGCTGCTCTTACCGACATTGCTAGGATTTTGTTCACTGTGGCATATTTCCCGAATTTCGTGTTGAGTGGCGGCATCAAAAGCTTGAGCATCTGGGGGAGCGTTGACCCCCTACAAACTTGTGGTATTTTGCCATCGCTGTTGTGTCAGGCGCAAGGGCTGTATCCTAAATGACTCAATTGCCCGCTGGTTAGCGTCGCCTTCGGGTTTTTAGCCCGACTCCTGGGAACAAATGCCTGTGACCTCGTGGATCGTTTTGGTATAAACTTTACTTATTCACATATACGCTTTATTTGGATATCCCCATGGCTGACCGCAGACTGCAGGTCTTTCATACGGTTGCCCGCTTGTTGAGCTTCACCAAGGCCGCGGAGTCGTTGCACATGACGCAGCCGGCAGTGACCTTTCAGGTTCGCCAACTCGAGGAATACTTCAATACCCGTCTGTTCGACCGCACCCACAATCGCATCAGCCTGACCGACGCGGGCAAGAAGGTCTTCGAGTACTCGGATCGGATCTTCGATCTCTATACGGAGATGGAGAACGGGGTGAGCGAGATCACCGGGGAGATCAGTGGGGCGCTGACCATCGGTGCGAGCACTACTATCGCCGAGTATATGCTCCCGACCCTGTTGGGCGACTTCAAGGAGAAGCACCCGGACGTCGCCATCCACCTCAAGGTCTCCAATAGTGAGGGGGTGGTGTCCATGGTGGAGAACAACACCATTGACCTGGGTGTGGTTGAGGCCCCGGTGACCAACAAAAATCTGGTGGTGGAGCCGTGTAAGCGGGACAAGCTGGTCGCCATCGTTCCGCCCAAGCACGCGTTGGCCAAGCTCAAGTCGGTCACCTTCGCCCATCTGATCCAGTACCCCTTCATCTGTCGCGAGGAGGGCTCGGGTACCCGCGAGGTGATCAACGATTACCTTGACGACCTTTCCAACTGCGATGCGAGCATCAAGATCGCCATGGAGCTGGGCAGCCCCGAGGCAGTCAAGGGGGCGGTTGAGGCGGGTATGGGGGTCTCGGTGGTGTCTCAGGCCACGATTCAGAAGGAGCTGCGTCTGGGCACCCTGGTGGCCTTAGATCTGGATCCGCCGCTGGAACGCCCCTTTGCATTTGTCCATCAAAAGCAGAAATTCCGTCTGCGGGTCATGGAGGAGCTGCTGGAGTTCGCCCGCGCCTACTGTAAGGCCCACTGCGACTGATCAGGGGGGTGCGGGTGTTTCCACAGCAAGGTCTGAATGCCGCGGAGCGTGAGCTGGTGCGCCTTTATCGGTCCCTGTCGGCTGGGGATCGGGTTAGCCTATCCGCATTTGGGGCCTTTCTTGTGCAACGCGCAGAGGGGGCTGGGGGCGAGGGCATGTCCGAGCAGTCGGTATCCCAATATCCGATCCCCGTGGATCGCCCAGGGGGGGAGTCGGTGATTGCGGCCCTCAAGCGACTGCGTGGGGTCTACCCGATGGTGGAGCGCGGTGCGCTGCTGCACGAGGCGTCCTCTCTGATGTCGACCCACGTTCTCCAGGGTCGCCCCGCAGCGGAGGTGATCGATGAGCTGGAGGCGCTCTTCGCTCGCCACTATGCGGCCTACCGCGACGCCCACGACAACCGCTCGGGAGATTAATCGAGCCCATGCAGGTCCTCTCCGAATGGTTCCGGCGCTATTTTTCAGACCCCCAGGTGGTCTTTCTCTCCGTTGCCTTGGCGGCCGGTTTCGGTGTGGTGCTGACCATGGGGGACATGCTGACCCCGGTGCTGGCCAGCATCGTGATCGCGTATCTGCTGGAAGGTTTGGTGGGCTTCCTGCAGCGTTCGGGTTGGCCGCGCACCCCGAGCGTATTGGTGGTGTATGTTGCCTTCATGGCCTTTGTGGTGTTGATCCTGTTGTGGGTCATGCCCGTGGTCTCGCACCAGGTCTCTGACCTGGTCCAGCAATTGCCGAACATGGTGGCCAAGGGCCAGCAGGTCCTAATGCAACTGCCCGAGCGCTACCCCGAGGTGGTCACGACCACCCAGATCCAGGAGCTGATCGACGCCATTCGTACGGAGATTGCGGGCTTCGGGCAGCAGGTCGTGACTTGGTCGCTCGCGTCGGTGGTGGGCATCATCACCCTGGCCGTCTATCTGATCCTGATGCCGCTATTGGTGTTCTTCTTCCTCAAGGATCGCGACCTCATCGCCAATTGGTTCAAGGGCTACATGCCCAAGCACCGGCGCATTGCCGGGACGGTTTGGCACGATGTGGACCGGCAAATCTCCAACTACATTCGCGGCAAGTTCTGGGAGATCCTGATCATCTGGGCGGCCAGCTACCTGGCCTTTGTCGTGTTTGAGCTCAAATACGCCATGCTGTTGGGGGTGTTGGTGGGGTTGTCGGTGGTCATCCCCTATATCGGGGCCACCCTGGTGACCATCCCGGTGCTGCTGATCGCCTGGTTTCAATGGGGCTGGACATCGGATTTCGGCTGGCTCGCCCTGACCTATTTCGTCATTCAGGCCCTGGACGGGAACGTGCTGGTGCCCCTACTGTTCTCCGAGGTCGTCAACCTGCATCCGGTGGCCATCATGGTGGCCATCCTGGTCTTCGGCGGATTCTGGGGATTTTGGGGGGTCTTTTTTGCGATTCCCTTGGCCACCTTGGTCCAGGCGATCCTGGTAGCCTGGCCGCGGCCGAAGCTTGTGGATGTGCCGAGCTGACCGGTTCGGTCAAGCAAGCCTAGGGGTAACGATTGCCCGTCCCCGCATCGAGTAACCCAGTGCTGTCATTGCGGCACAACCAGCGGCTTTAGCCGGTATGTCATGCACGCCTTCTCCCCGTCGCGATTTCTCGTTTGGTTCGTCGTATTCGTCTTGATCGCGCTGGCCGTGCGGCCTTGGCTGGAACGACTGCTGATCGAGTATCGTGCCGAGCCGCGGGCGATCACGGCGCGCGGCGACCTAGCCGCGGACGAGCAGAACACCATTGCCATCTTCGACGCCGCCAGCCCCTCGGTGGTGTACATCACTACCACGGACCGGGTCCTTGATCTGATCACACGCAACGTCACCGAGGTCCCGAGCGGCACCGGCTCCGGGGTGCTCTGGGACGAGCTCGGCCATGTGGTGACCAACCATCATGTCATCGACGACGTACAGGGTGCCTATGTGCGTCTATCAGATCATCGCAACTATGACGCCGTGCTGGTAGGCGCCAGCCCTGAGCACGATCTGGCGGTCCTGCGCATCGGGGCCCCGGCGGCCAAGCTGAACGCCATTCCGCTAGGGACCAGTCACGATCTCAAGGTCGGCCAGAAGGTGATGGCCATCGGCAATCCCTTTGGGCTGGACTACACCCTCACCACCGGGGTCATCTCGGCGCTCGACAGGACCATTCCCACCAAGAGCGGGGGCAAGATCGAGCATCTGATTCAGACGGATGCCGCCATCAACCCCGGAAACTCCGGTGGTCCTCTGCTCGACAGCGCCGGCCGCTTGATTGGGATCAATACGGCAATCTTCAGTCGCTCGGGCAGTTCCGCGGGCATCGGCTTCGCCGTTCCGGTGGATACGGTCAACCGCATCGTGCCGCAGTTGATCGCCTACGGGCGCTATGTCCGCCCGAGCCTGGGGATCGCTGCCGACGACGACATCAGCGAGCGGGTGCTCAAAGAGTTGGGCTTGACGGGCATCCTGGTTCTGAAGGTCGAGGATCGCAGTCCAGCGGCCAAGGCGGGGCTCCAGCCCGCACGTATCGCCCGCAACGGCGATCTGATCCTGGGGGATGTCATCCTTGCGCTGGATGGGCGGGCGGTAGACGGCCTCGATGCCCTGATTAGCCTGCTCGAAGGGCATGTGGTCGGGGACCAGGTGATGTTGACCCTGTATCGCAATGGGGCCCAGATGCAGGTACCCATCCAACTGGGCCCGGGGCCAAGGGCCTCGGATCGCGGCAGGGCCCTTGGGGGCTTGCCGCAGGCGCAGGGGGCAGCGGTCCTAGCCGTCGGCTCATCGCGAATCGGGTGACGGGTCTGCTTCCTGGGCCGACGGTTCGGTTCATCGCAACTGGGCCTCATTGCGCCGCCAACCCAGCGGCCGGAGATCAATTTATTGCTGCAAGTCGCCCGTATCGGCGGCTAAACTCGGGTCTCCCGTTCACGAAAAGATCGAACGAAGGAAACTGCACATGAAAGCTTTGCTACTGATGACCGCCCATGGGCCTTTGATGGTCCTGTCATCGTTGGACGCCTTGGACGATGATGTCCTCATCGGCAAGCTGCGGTTCAAGGGGGTCGAGAAGTTCCTGGCCTACGAGCTCCCCCTCGATGAGGTCGAGGCCAAGTATGGTGGTCACTTTCGCGCGGTGATCCATGACCTGCACGAGACCGACGATCTGCGTATTCTGGACATCAACGGCCACCGGATCTTCGAGCTGTTTCGGCTCGACCGCCTTGGGCAGGTGTTTGTCTACGACCCAACTGGGGCCAAGACCAAGGTCTATATGGACTGACGGGCTAAGCGGGGGGCCGGGTCAGGCCGGTCTGACCCGGGTCTGAGAGGGCAGGGATGCCGCGGTCGTAGGCTTAGTTCATCCCATCCCGCAGAAGCCGCCGGGGCAACATGAACCGGTGGTGCAGGCAGGGGCCTCGCCGCCGCTGCGGGCGGAGCTGGAGACGATGTTGCCGCCGGTGGCTAGGCGTTCGACCGGGGCTTGTGCCGGGGTATCGCCGGGGGACATGCCCAGGCGCTCGCACAGCTCGCCCCAGGTGGCCAGGCTCTCGCTCATGCGATGGTTGACCTCCAACACCTGGCCGTTGTCGGCGCAGCGGTAATCGTAAGTAGGCATCTTGGTTCTCCTGGAATATCGTGAAACGCTAATGTATCAGGATTATACTCGGGGACCCGGTCCGGGCAAATCCGACCGATTGACGCTGGTCTAGTCGATCTGGCTTGCGGCCCACAGCCTGGCCCGCAAGCCGGCCTCAGTGGTGTGTCCGACGCCCGCGAAGCGGATGCGTCCGGCCCCATCCACGACGAAGCTGGCAGGCACCGCGGGAACCCCCCAGGTGCCGGCCAGGGACCCGTCCGGGTCGGGCAGAACCGGGAACGCAATCGCCTGCTCGCGCATATAGGTTCGGATGTCATTGGCATCACCGGACTGCATGGCGACCGTCATCACCCGGTGGTCCTGGGCGATGGCGTCGATTGCCCCTTGGCCCATGCGACAGACCGGGCACCAGGTCGCCCAGAAGTGGACCAGGACGGGTTCGGCCGCGCCCGCCGCCTGTTGCTTGCCCAGGTCGAAGCGCTGGCCGCTGAGCAGGGTGCCCATCAGGTCGGGGGCCGGACCCTCCGCCAAGGGGCGGGCCTTCCACCACTGAACCCCAACAAAGACCAGCAGGATGAGGGCGATGTTGATCAGCCAGGATCGGCGGCGGGAGGCAGGTTTGGGATCTGACATGAGGACGGGTGGCGGTGGGTTGGGGGCTGGGTCTGCAAGCTTATCGCAGCCAGTTGGCAGTGGTGTCGTTCTATGCTCGATGGGCGTGCGTCGCCAGGGCCGCGTGCGATGCGTGCACTGGGCGCGCCAAATCCGACACTCTAAGCAATTCCATGACCATTGGGGCCTGGGGCGGGACGGCAAGGGGTGAGGCGGCTACAATCCCGCCGAAGCCGGTCGCAGGCACCCTACACTGAGGTCTACCCTTGCCCCGCTCCCTGACTACCTCGCAGATCATCCGCATCGCCTTAGGCATCGGCGCGGCCCTGTTGCTCGCCGTCTTGCTGTGGGCCCTGTTGTTCGTCACGGATACCGCCTTCAGTGTCCTGGAGCGCCTCAACCGGGGCCCATCCTGGTTCCTCTGGCTCTACGCGGCGGGCTTCCTGGCGGTGGCGGCGGCCGGCGCTTACATGCTCTGGCGTCTGCTGCGTCCGCACAAGAGGTCCAAGAGCGCCGAGGCCGAGCGGCCCCCGACCCAGGACGAGCTGGAGGCGCAGCTCGCCAAGGCCAAAGAGGCCGGGGTGGACGTCGCCGCCGTACAGCGAGAGCTGGCCCAACTGGCCAAGCGCAAGGCAGCCGGCAAGATCCATGTCAGCTTCTTCGGCGAGATCAGCAGCGGCAAGTCGTCCCTGATCCAGGCCCTGCTCCCGGGGACCAATCTGGCCATCGCCGCCAGCGGAGGGACCACCCGCGAGGTCGACGAATACTGCTGGCAGAGCCCCAGCGGTGATGAACTGGTGCTCACCGACATGCCCGGCACCAACGAGGTCGGGGCTGGGCTGGACGAGATGTCACGCGCCGAGGCCCTGCGCTCCCATGTGGTGATCTACGTCTGCGACGGGGACCTCACCCGCAGCCAGTACGAGGACCTGCAATCCCTGCTGGCGCTGGGCAAGCCCTGTATCGTGGCCCTGAACAAGACCGACCGCTATCGGGGCGAGGAGCTGGACCTGGTCCTGACACGTCTGCGTGAGCGCCTCGGCAAGGGTGCCCGGGTGGATCTGGTGGCGGTGCAAGCCGGAGGCAAGCGGGAGGCGGTGCGGGTCCTGCCCGACGGGCGGGAGGAGCGCGTGGTGTTGGACATGGCTCCGCGGGTGGATGACCTGCGTGAGGCCCTGCAGCGCCACCTGGACGAGGACCCCGAGGTCCTGGAGCGGCTGCGCGACACCAGCGTCTTCGTCCTGGTGGCCCGCACCCTGGATCAGGCCCAGCGAGGCCACCGGGCGGAGCGGGCCGCGGAGATTACCGCCAGCTATTCCCGCAAGGCTATGATCGGGGCCATGGCAGCGGTGGCCCCAGGGTCGGACCTGGTCATTCAGGGCTACCTGGGGGTGACCATGGTCAAGGCCCTGTCGACCCTCTATGAGGTGCCGGTGCGGCAGATGGATACCGACCTGCTGCTGGAACTGGTGCAAAAGCGCGTGGCCCGCAGCACCACCATCATGCTGGCGGTGCTGGGCAACGCCCTGAAGGCTTTTCCCGGCATCGGCACCGTCGCCGGGGGGCTGGTGCATGCCGCCGCCTATGGCATGATCTTCAATTCTCTCGGCAAGGCGGTTGCCGAATCCATGGACTCCCGCGGGGCCCTGCGGCCCGCCCAGGCCGCACAAGTATTCGAGGAGCACCTGAGTGAAGATCTCCAAACGTCTGCAAGGCGTTTTGTCCGATTGGCCCTGGATCTCAAAAGAAACCCCGGCCCCGGGCAATGAGACGCCGGCCGAGGGACAGGACCGACGCAACCTGGGCGAGCGCGTCCGGGATGCCCTGGGGCAGATCTCCGAGCGGCTGACCACCGGGGCGCAACCGCCGGAAGAGGGGCCGGACGCGGCCTGGGCCGAGTCGTCCGGGCAGCCGGCGGGGGGGTCGTCGTCTCAAGCCCAGCAGGCCCAGGGACAGCCCCAGGAGTCGTCGAGCGCGCCAGGTGTCGAGCACCCCAAGGTGGCTAGGCGGGCCCCTGCGCGGCCCCCGGCCAAGCCGGCTGTTAGCCCCAAGCCCCAGGCCCGCCATGCCGGACGTCAAAGCCCCAGGACTTGCCCCACTGCATCGGCCGCCAAGCCGAGCCCCGCGAAGCCGAAAGAACAGCCAGCCAGGAATGCTTTGGTCACCATCGCTAAGACCGATGCTGCCCCTTTGCCAACTGTCCCGGAAGCTGCCGGCAAGACCCCCAGACAGCCGCTGAAGAAGCCCCCGTCAGGCACCAAGACCCGCGGCGATACACACCTGGAACTGGCGCGGGAGAGTCTGCGTGACTTGATCCAGGACCCGCGCATCCCCGCCGAGGTCCGCGATGGCCTGGCGGAGGACTATGCCGAGGTCGAGGCCATGCTCGAAAAGCTCGAGCAGGGCCACATCCACATCGCCGCCTTCGGCCGGGTCAGCGTCGGCAAGTCCGCTACCCTCAATGCCCTGCTCGGCGAGCCGCGCTTCAGCATCAGTCCATTGCACGGCGAGACCAAGGCCAGCCAGATGGGCAGGTGGGAGGAATACAACGCAGGTGGCATCTTCCTGGTAGATACCCCGGGGCTCAATGAGGTCGAGGGCGAGGCCCGCGAGCGCCTCGCCCACGAGGTGGCGTCGCGCTCCGACCTGATCCTGTTCGTCGTGGACGGCGACCTCACCGATACCGAGATCCGCGCCCTGCGCGTCCTGGTGCGGATGCAGCGCCCGATCGTCCTGGTCTTCAACAAGGTCGACCGCTATACCCGCGACGAGCGAGACCTGATTTGTGACGCTATCGCTAGCCATACGGACGGGTTCATCGACCCTCGCAACATCGTCTGCACCAGCGCCCTGCCGGCGGAGCGGCTCATCATCACCGTGGATGACCAGGGGCGGGAGATCGAATCCCTGCGGCAGGACCCGCCGGACATCGCCGCCCTGCGCACCCGGCTGTGGGAACTGCTTGAGGCCGAGGGCAATACCCTGGCGGCCCTCAACGCGACCCTGTTTGCCAGCGGCCTGAGTGACCAGGTGGCCCAACGCATCGTCAAGGTCAAGCGCAAGCTCGGTGCCCGGTTGATCCGCAGCTATTGCATCGCCAAGGGTGTGGCCGTGGCGCTGAATCCCATCCCGGTGGCCGATCTGATTGCCGCCCTGGCGGTGGACCTGAGCCTGGTGGTGCACCTGTCGCGGCTCTATGGTCTGCCCTTGTCGCGGCAGGAGGCCGGCTCCCTGGTCAAGGTCATCGCCACCCAGATGACCCTGTTGATGGGGACGGTGTGGGCGGTCAACCTGATCTCATCGGCGCTCAAACTCGGCACCGGCGGCCTGTCCACGGTCCTCACCGGGACTGCTCAGGGCGCGGTGGCTTACTACAGCACCTATGTGGTCGGGCAGGCGGCCGAGGTCTATTTGGTTCAGGGCAAGTCCTGGGGCGAGCTGGGGCCCAAGCACGTGATTCGCGATATCCTGGATGGCATCGACCGCGACTCGGTGCTGGCCCAGGCCCGCGGGGACATTGCGGCTAGGCTGCGGTCGTCCAAGTGAGTGAGTGCGAAACGCCGACCTTGGGATGGTGCTGCGGCCTAGTCGCCGGAGCAGGCTGATGAATACGCAAGTATCTATGGCCCGTGGGACGGTGCAGACGCCGCTTGGCCCAGTCGGTCTGACTTGGTCCGACGGCACCCTATGCGAGGTCGATCTGGAGCCTGGGTCCGGGTTCGTCGGTGAGGTAGATCCGCCCACGAGTCTGGCGAATGCGTTGGCGGCCTATTTCGCGGACCCGGCATCCCCTTGTACGGTGCCGATCCACTTGGCAGGGACTCGCTTCCAGCAGCGGGTCTGGGCGGCTCTGAGGGCCATACCGTTGGGGCAGACGCGCACCTATGGCGACCTGGCCGCCGAGCTTGAGACCAGCGCCAGGGCAGTCGGCGGCGCCTGTCGTGCCAACCCTTGTCCTATCGTCGTCCCCTGTCATCGCGTCGTTGGGGCGGCCGGCCTTGGCGGCTTTGCCGGCGACACCAGCGGCCACCGGCTGGAGGTCAAGCGCTGGCTGCTGCGCCACGAGGGGGCCGAGATTCCCGCATGAAGGACGAGCGGGAGGTCATCGAGCGTTTCGCGGACCTGCTCTGGATGGAGCGGGGACTGAGCGCCAATACCCTGTCTGCCTACCAGTCGGACCTGCGCGCCTTCACCCTCTGGCTGGGTCAGGAACGCGGTTGTGGCCTGGTCGCAGCCAGCCGCTCGGATCTGCTGGACTATCTGGCCGTGCTGTCCCTGGCAGGGCGCAAGCCCCGTTCCGCGGCGCGCCTGGTCTCTTGTCTGCGCCAGTTTTATCAACACCTGCTGCGCCAGGGCCTCATCCGCGAGGACCCCAGTGCCCGTCTGGATTCGCCGCGCCTGGGTCGGCCCTTGCCCGGCACCCTCACCGAGGCCGAGGTG
This sequence comes from uncultured Gammaproteobacteria bacterium, assembly GCA_963845265.1. Classification (GTDB taxonomy): domain Bacteria; phylum Pseudomonadota; class Gammaproteobacteria; order Chromatiales; family Chromatiaceae; genus DYRB01. The sequence goes on from CAWJRN010000003.1 coordinate 223,542, forward strand.
GAGGCCCTGTTGGCCGCACCGCTGGTTGATGAGGCCCGGGGGCAGCGGGATCGGACCATGTTGGAGGTGCTCTACGCCACCGGCCTGCGGGTCACGGAGCTGGTCACCCTGACCCCGGAGTCGGTGAGCCTGGTGCAGGGGGTGATACGGGTGGTGGGGAAGGGCGACAAGGAGCGCCTGGTCCCCCTGGGCGAGGAGGCGGTGACTTGGCTCGATCGCTACGCGCGGGACGCGCGACGGGAGATCCTGCAAGGTCGGGTGTGCAGCTATCTGTTCCCGACTACCCGCAGTTGCTGCATGACCCGCCAGACCTTCTGGCTGCTCATCAAACGCTATGCGCTGGGGGCCGGTATCGCCAAGCACCTGTCCCCGCATACGCTGCGCCACGCCTTCGCCACGCACCTGCTCAACCATGGAGCCGATCTGCGGGTCGTACAGATGTTGTTGGGTCACAGTGACTTGTCGACGACTCAGATCTACACCCATGTGGCCCGGGAGCGGCTGAAGCAGGTACATGCCAACCATCACCCCAGGGCGTAAGGCGATCTTCGGCAGATTCCCCGCATCTTCCGTGTCTCCTACTGGTAGCATCCCGGGGCGGGTTGTCATATGGTTACCGACTTTGTGTCCGGGGTTCGGCCTCGAAGGAGTTTTTCGTGCCGTCATTCGATGTGGTGTCCGAGGTCGATCTGCAAGAGGTGCGCAACGCGGTGAACCAGGCCAACCGCGAGTTGTCTACTCGATTCGACTTCCGTAAGGTCAAGGCGAGTTTCGAGTTGAGCGGCGCAGAGGTGACGCTGCACGCAGAGCAGGAGTTCCATCTTCAGCAGATGATGGACATTCTGCGACAGAAATTGGTCAAACGGCAGGTCGATGTCTCCTGCATGGAGTCCAAGGACGCGGTCTGCCATCTCAACAGTGCCCGGCAAGTGGTGGTCATTCGTCAAGGGATCGACACTGACACCGCCAAGGCCATGGTCAAGGCGCTAAAGGCCGGCAAGCTCAAGGTGCAGGCCCAGATTCAGGGGGAACAACTGCGGGTCACCGGCAAACAGCGCGACGACCTGCAGCAGGCCATGGCGCATTTGCGCACAGGGGATTGGGGAAGGCCCCTACAATTCAATAACTTTCGCGATTGAGGTTACTCATGATGTTCAAGTTTCTTCGTGGCACGACTACGCGTGCCCTGCTCGCTGGCGGTATCGTCGGTCTGCTGAGTGTCGGCGCCTCGGCTGACGAGGCCACGGTCAAGGCGGCACTGGCCAAGGCCCTGCCGGATGTCAAAATCAGCAGCATCAGCGCCTCGCCCATCCCGGGGCTCTACGAGGTCATGATCGGCAGTCAGATCGTCTATGTCACCGGCGATGCGCGCTATTTCGTCGATGGTCAGGTGGTGGATCTCAAGACGCGCGAAAACCTGACCGAGGGGCGCCTGTCCGGGGTGCGCAAGGCGGCTGTGGATGCGGTACCCGAGAGCGACATGCTCGTCTTTGCTGGACCCAAGACCGATCATACTGTGACGGTCTTCACGGACATCGACTGCCCCTACTGCGCCAAGCTGCACAGCAAGATCGATGAATACGAGGCCGAGGGGATTCGGGTGCGGTATATGCTCTATCCCCGTGCCGGTGCCCGCTCCCCGTCCTACGACGAGGCGGTGTCGGTCTGGTGTGCCGATGATCGCAATCAGGCACTCACCGATGCCAAGGCCGGGAAGACGATTCCCGCCAAGACCTGCGACAACCCGGTGGACGAGCACATGGCCGTGGGGCGTCAGGTCGGTGTTAGCGGGACCCCGGCGATCATGCTCGAGACCGGCGAGATCATCCCGGGCTATGTGGAGCCCAAGCGTTTGGCCCAAATGATTGATCGGTCGACCGTGAAGTAAAAGTTCGCTAAGCACTCGGTCAGCGCAGCCCCAAGAGTCCTCCGTCGGTGGAAGCATTGCGCTTGTACAGCCTACCGTTCGTCTTGGGGGGCATTGCACACAATCGGGATGGGGGCAGGGACGTGAACCCGGCGGAGGGTCGAAGCGCCTTGCCGGGCAGGAACTCCAGCCCGACATCGGATCAACGCGACATGATGTGGTGGGATCGGCTGCAATACAGTTGGCGTAGCGAGACCGGATTGGTGCGCAGCCACAACGAGGATGCTGTGACCGCGCGCCCGGATCTGGGGCTTGTGGTGGTCGCCGATGGCGTTGGCGGTTCGAACTCCGGGGATGTGGCCAGTCGTCTGGCGGTGGAGGTCATCAGCGACCATTTTCAACGGCAGACTCCCCAGCGAGTCGACCCGGATGAGGCGCGAGTCTTCGTCGAGGCGGCCGTAGAGGAGGCCAACGCGGCCATCTGGGAGTGGTCCCAGCGCCACGAGGCGTGCGCAGGGATGTGCACCACGGTAGTCGCTGGCTTCGTGGGTCGTAAGTGGCTGGCCTATGCCCATGTAGGTGACTCACGGCTCTATGTGCTGCGTGATGGGCGCCTGAACCAGCTGTCTCGTGACCACTCCTTTATCCAAAATGCGGTCGATCGAGGCTTCTTCCGTTCCCTCGATGAGGCTCGTGAGTGTGGCGTTAAGGCCAATGTCCTCACGAGAGCCCTAGGCTCTTCCACACCGGTCATTTGCTCGTCAGATGTGGTTGAGATCTACCCGGGAGACCTGTTCCTGTTCTGCACGGATGGTCTAACCGGCATGATTCCCGATATCCGGCTGCAGCAGATGCTCACAGGCGGGGTGGGCCAGGACCTGGAAGCTCTGGCCAATGGCCTGGTCCAGCATGCCTGTGAGTGCGGCGGCTCCGATAATATCACCCTGGTATTGCTGCGGGCCTGAGCCTGGCCGGCCTCCCGTGCCTATGGGAAAAGTGATACTGCCGAACATCATGCGAATGAACGCGGATGCGTCAGTGAGTTACGCAAAATCTGGAGGCCGCCTGCAGGGTGAGTCGGCCGCCGACACCAGATCTTTTCTTTGCGCCTGAACTGTTCTTCTTAGGCTAACCCGCAGTCGGCAGCAACTCATCGCCCCAGGCGGCTAGCTCGGCGAGCACCGCCAGGCGGTCCGGGTCAGCGGCATGCTCGGCATTGAGGCGAGCTAGGGCCTCCCGATAGGTGTCCAGGGTCAGGCTGCCGCCACCGGCCGGGTCCGTGAGGCGGCGCCGACGGAACGCCTCCCAGGCATCGCGCTCCGCCGGGCTGAGGCTTTCCGGCCAGTTTCTCGCCCGCAGGCGGAACAGCATCTCCGGCAGTCTGGGGTCGTGCAGGCGGTAGCCCCCCGTGGCCAATTCTGCCGGGGTTGCGGTACGGACACGTTCCATTTCGCGTCGGTCGGCATTGCTGAAGAAGCCGCCGCTGTAGATCATCAGGTCCGGGTCGCTCTCGGGCGCGAAGCCGCGGTCGGCATGGACGGTGCGGACCTTATCCTCCAGGTCACGGCCGGCGGCCTTGAGTCGGGCACTGTGCTCGGCCACCTTGCCCTGGTCGATGGCCCAGCGCTCTGCGGCCTCGGCACTGAGGGTCTTCATGGGGGCCAGGATCGGGGCGCGGTTGACGTGCACGGTCTTGAGCGCAATGCGTTCGCACCCCTCCGGGAGGTCGGCCACCCGGGTGAAGAGCCGGGTGCGGATGGTCTCGACATCCAGGTCCAGCAAGGCAGATGGGTCCTGACGCAGGTCGTAGACAATCACCCCATTGGACACGGTGGGGTGCCTGGCCAGGGGCAGGACCGGGGCGATGCAGCCGAGGGCCGCCGGGTAGCGGGCCGAGACATGGAGAAGGGGGCTGCGGGGGGCGAGGAGTTCCTCCACCCTTGGCTTACCGCGCAGCCCCAGGGCGAAGTCGAAGAGCCTCGGCTGCCGGTCCCTGAGCAATCGCGCCAGGGCGATGGTGGCCTGCACGTCCGCCAGCGCGTCGTGGGCCCCGCTGTGCTCGATGCCATTGGCCGCGGTCAGTCCCTCCAGGCGAAAAGACGTCACGCCGTCCTCTCCCGTTGGCCATTCGATGCCCTCCGGGCGTAGTGCATGGGCCAGGCGCAGGGTGTCGATCAGGTCCCAGCGTGAGTTGCCGTTCTGCCACTCACGGGCATAGGGGTCGTGAAAGTTGCGGTAGAAGAGGTTGCGGGTGACCTCGTCGTCAAAGCGCATGCTGTTGTAGCCGACCCCGCAGGTGCCGGGTTGGCCCAGTTCACGGGCGATCGCGGCGGCAAAGTCGGCCTCGCACAGGCCGTCCGCGGCGGCATGCTGCGGGGTGATGCGCGTGATGAGACACGCCTCGGGGTGGGGCAGGCAGTCGTCGGCCGGCCGGCAGTAGACGACCAGGGGCGGGCCTAGGGGGTTGAGGCCGGTGTCGGTGCGTTGCCCGGCGAACTGGGCCGGACGGTCACGGCGCGCGTCCGTACCCCAGGTCTCGTAGTCGTGCCAGTAGAAGGTCTGGTCGGTCACGCCGGGGTCTTGGTCTGCTTGCATTGACCCAATACCAGGCTGTCCCACCCCAAAATACAGGGCGGGGCAGGCCGGCAAGGGGGCAGGTTAGACCTTCTCGCGGATGCGGGCGGCCTTACCGGTGAGGTTGCGCAGGTAGTAGAGCTTGGCGCGACGCACGTCGCCGCGGCGCTTGACCTCGATACGGGCGACTGTGGGGCTGTAGGTCTGGAAGACCCGCTCGACGCCCTCGCCGTGGGAGATTTTGCGCACCGTGAAGGCGGAGTTGAGGCCGCGGTTACGCCTGGCGATGCAGACGCCCTCGAAGGCCTGGAGGCGCTCACGGGCGCCTTCCTTGACGCGCACCTGGACCACCAGGGTGTCGCCGGGGGAGAAGTCTGGGACTTCCTTGGTCATCTGCTCTTGTTCGAGCTGTTGAATGATATTGCTCATGATGCTCTCGCTCCTGTTCTATCGCCCGGTGCCGTCTCGGTTCCGGATAAATTCGTCCAGCAAGGCCTGATCCGTCGCGCTCAGGTCCTGCCGTTGCAACAATTCTGGACGCCGCAGCCAGGTGCGTCCCAGGGCCTGTTGGCGTCGCCAGCGGGCAATGGCGGCGTGGTCCCCGCTCAACAGCACGGGGGGCACCGGCACGCCCTCGACCATCTCGGGTCTGGTGTAGTGAGGGCAGTCCAACAGGCCGTCCATGTACGAGTCCTCGCGGGCCGAGTCCTGGTGGCCCAGGGTGCCTGGCAGGAGCCGGATAACCGCATCCATGACCACCATAGCGGGCAACTCCCCGCCGCTCAGCACGTAGTCCCCGATGGACCACTCCTCGTCCACCAATCGCTCCACCAGGCGCTCGTCGATTCCCTCGTAGCGCCCGGCGATCAGAATCCAACCCACCCCGGCGGCGATCTCACCCATGGCCGCCTGGTCCAGCGTCCGTCCCTGCGGAGACAGATAGGCGACCCGGCTCGTTGGTGCCGCGGCCTTGGCCGCATGGATGGCTGCGCTCAGGGGCGTAACCTTCATCACCATCCCAGGCCCGCCGCCGTAGGGCCGATCATCCACCGTGCGATGCACGTCGTGGGTGTAGTCCCGCGGGTTCCACAGGTGCAGGCTGGCGATGCCCCGCTCCAGTGCCCGCCCGGTGACCCCCTGAGCATCCAGGGCGCGAAAGGCCTCCGGGAAGAGGGTAACGACATCGAAGCGCATGGCCTTAGAGCCTGAAGTCCCCGGTAAGGTCGGGGTCAAAAGTCTGGGTCCCAGTCCACCACGATTCGCCCTTGGGCGAAGTCCACATCCTTGACCACGTCACCCCAAACGAATGGGACCAGTCGCTCCCGCTCGCCCTTGACACAAATCACGTCGTTAGCACCAGTGGCGAAGAGGTGATCCACCCGCCCCAGGTTCACCCCCTGGATGGTCTCGCAGGCGAGCCCCTCCAGGTCGATCCAATAAAACTCGTCTGCCCGCGGAGGCGGGAGCCGGTCCCGCGTGACCGCGATCTCGGCGCCGACCAGGGGCGCCGCCTGATCGCGATCGTCACACCCGGCCAAGTGTGCCACAAGGCCTTTGCCGTGCCGCTTGCCCTCGACCAGTTCGTAGACCTTGCCACCCTTGCCGATGTGCCAGGGGCGGTAGTGCAGGATGTTGTCGATGGGGTCTGTCTCGGAGAAGACATGCACCCAACCGCGAACCCCAAAGACCCCAGCGATGCGGCCTAGGACGACCATGCTGGGCTCGGATTGGGTCGGGGCCTGGTCGCTCATGGTGTTCTACCGACCGGCACGGCCGGCACAACCCGGTCCGCCCAGGTTTCAGTCAGGGTTGTCCGCTTGGGATGCCAGGCTGAAAGCTCGCGGCGGTAACTGGGTATGGGTTGGGGCGATCAGGCCGCCGGGCGCGGGGCGGTCGCAATGAGCTGGGCGACCCGCTCGGTCGGCTGTGCACCCAAGCCGATCCAGTGTTCGGCGCGTGCCAGATCCAACCGGAGCGCCTCCTCACCGCCAACGGCCGAGGGGTTGTAGAAACCGATGCGCTCGATGTAACGACCGTCGCGTTTGGCGCGAATGTCGGCCACGACGATCTGATAGAAGGGGCGCTTCTTGGCGCCGCCACGGGTCAAACGGATCTTCACCATGTTGTTCTATACCTGGTCCGGGCGGATGCTGGGCGGCCGGGAATGGCCCAATCGCCCTTGAGGGAAACGCACAAATATACACGAAAGCGGAAGAATTGGAAGCAGTTGCTAGCGCGGGAAGCCGGGCGGCAGGCCACCCATGCCGCCCATGCCACCGGGCATGCGTCCCTTGAGGCCGCGCAGCATCTTGGCCATGCCGCCGCCCTTCATCTTCTTCATGACCTTCTGCATCTGGGCGAATTGCTTGAGCATACGGTTGAGATCCTGCACCTCGGTGCCCGAACCGGTGGCGATGCGCCGCTTGCGCGCGCCCTTGATGATGTCCGGGAACTGCCGCTCCTTCTTCGTCATGGAGTCGATCATGGCGACCAGCTTCTTCATCTCCTTGTCGTTCACCTGGTTCTTCACGTGGTCCGGGATCTGGCCCATGCCCGGCAGCTTGTCCATCAGCCCTGCCATGCCACCCATGTTGGCCATCTGCAAGATCTGCTCGCGAAAATCGGCGAGGTCGAAGCCGCCCTTCTTGAGCTTCTGCACCAGGCGCTGGGCCTGGTCCTGATCGACCTTGCGCTGTACCTCTTCCACCAGGGAGACCACGTCGCCCATGTCGAGGATGCGCGAGGCAAGCCGCTCCGGGTAGAAGGGCTCCAGGGCCGTGGTCTTCTCACCGGAGCCGATGAATTTGATCGGTTTGCCGGTGATGTGGCGGATAGACAGGGCCGCGCCGCCGCGGGCGTCGCCGTCGGTCTTGGTCAGGACCACGCCGGTCAGCGGCAGGGCGTCGGCAAAGGCCTTGGCCGTGGTCGCCGCATCCTGGCCGGTCATGCTGTCCACCACGAACAGGGTCTCGACGGGGCTCACGGCCGTGTGCAGGGCGCGGATCTCCTCCATCATCGCCTGGTCGATATGCAGGCGCCCGGCGGTATCGACGATCAGCACGTCCTTATAGTGCTTCCGGGCCGAGTTGAGGGCGTCCCTGGCGATGGCCACCGGGTCCTGGTCGGCGCTGCTCGGGAACCACTCCGCATCGACCTCTCCGGCGAGGGTGCGTAACTGCTCGATGGCCGCCGGGCGGTAGACGTCGCAGCTCACCACCATGACCTTCTTCTTGTGGCGCTCCGCCAACCAGCGCGCGAGCTTGGCGGCACTGGTCGTCTTGCCCGAGCCCTGCAGGCCCGCCATCAGCACCACCGCCGGGGGCTGGGCGGCCAGGTCCAGGGCCTCATTGGCCTGACCCATGACCCGGACCAACTCGTCGTGGACGATCTTGATCAGTACCTGCCCGGGGGTCAGGGATTTGGTGACCTCCTCGCCAAGGGCCTTGGTACGGACCTGCTCGACGAACTCGCGCACCACCGGCAGGGCGACATCCGCCTCCAGCAGGGCCATGCGCACCTCTCGCAGGGTCTCCTGGATGTTCTCCTCGGTCAGGCGGCCCTGACCGCGCAGGTTGTTAAGGACCTTGGCGAAGCGCCCCTGCAAGTTCTCGAACATGCTTTCTCCCCGGTGCTGTCGGACGCCCGGCGGCGGTTCGGACCGCCTGGACGCAAAGCAGCGGAGTATAGGCGAAACTCGGTGGGGGAGGGATGGGGTCCGTCCAGCGGCGCCGGCGCCGGTGTTGCTCGGAGCGATGATCAGGTGGCCGCTCCACGACCCAATTCCGTTGCGCCTGACCGCTCACAGGGGTCCGCAAGGCGTTAGTGCACTGGGGGCGACGTCCACAGTTGCCGTCAGAATTGATTGGGATGCGACGTGCACGACTGAGCGGGTCTGTGTCATCATTTCCGGCCATGAAACATGTCCTAGTCGTCGCCATCGCGATCTTCCTGTACCTGGCCAGCACGGTTGCCATCGGGGTCAGGCTGTTCCGCGCCGGAAGCCCCTGGGTGCCACCGCGCCGGGCGGCCATCTGGCTAGGGTTTGGGGGGCTGGGGCTGCACACCTGGCTGGTCTACGAGAGCATCTTCAACCAAACGGGGCTCAACCTGGGCTTTTTCAATGCCCTGGCCCTGACCTCCTGGACCATCGTCACCCTGTTGTTACTGTCCAGTCTGACCAAGCCTGTGGAGAATCTGGGCCTCTTCCTTCTGCCGGTAGCAGTTCTGACCCTGTACCTGGATGCGCGTTATCCCAGTGCCAGCTTTATGCCCCAGGCTGCCGGCTGGAACCTCAAGATCCACGTCCTGCTCTCCATGCTGGCGTACAGCCTGCTGACGCTCGCCAGTGTCCAGTCCATCCTGTTGGCGATCCAGGACGGACATCTGCGCAGCCGTCACCCAGGTGGCTTCATCCGGGCCCTGCCCCCGTTGCAGACCATGGAAAGTTTGCTGTTCGAGATGATCGCCGCCGGCTTCGTGCTCCTGACCCTTGCCTTGGCCAGCGGTTTTGCCTTTTTAGAGAACATGTTCGCCCAGCACCTGGTGCACAAGACCGTGCTCTCGACCCTGGCGTGGGTCGTCTTCGGCGCCCTGCTGATCGGCCGCCATCGTTACGGCTGGCGCGGGCGTACCGCGATCATCTGGACCCTGACCGGCTTTGTGATGCTGATCCTCGCCTACTTCGGCAGCAAGGCCGTGCTGGAGCTGATCCTGCAGCGCCCGCCGGCCTACTGAGCAGCTTGCCAGCCGCCAGCGCGGTGCTACAATGCCGGCCCGGGTCGGTATCAGTCGGAGCGATCCGGTAGTCAAATATTTTCGGGGCAGTAGCTCAGCTGGGAGAGCGCCGCGTTCGCAATGCGGAGGTCAGGGGTTCGATCCCCCTTTGCTCCACCATATTGGGAGTGCAACTAATTGATTATTGGTTGTTACGTAAACTAAATTCATTAGCAGTCCCCAGACTGTTCCCCAAAGCTGCCCCGGACGCGTCTGCCGAGCGTGCGTCGGTACCGCGGCCGTGGCACAAAAAACCACGCACGCAGCGGGGATAGAGGGGCGAGTATTTGCTCGCGCACAGTAAAGTTTTCCGCAAAGTTTGCCCGATCTCCTTCCTTTTGTTTAAAATCAACGAGTTACTTCTTCCTGACCCATCCGACATCCTTCCGGTGGACACACGAAACCTGCACGCGCCGGGATCGTTTAGTGCGCCACGGGCCAGGTCGACCCCGCCTCGGCGCCGGGCCAAATACCGTCTTCGGTGGCATTCGCCGCCTAGCTCCCCCAGAAACTCCCGCACGCCGCCCCGGGTGGCAGGGCCAACCTTATACAGCGTCCGGCACCGCCATGCCGGCCTCAAGGCGCCGGGCATCATCAAGGCGCTGCCCAGGCTCGGTGCGATCGCGGTCAGGCGCGTGTTCGGCGGCCTCGATCAGCTCGGCGCTAGGGGGGGTGGCGCGACCATCTCCCTTCAGACAGCGGTCTCCGATGTGGGGTAGTCGACGGCTACCCCATCCAAGGCGGACAGCCGGGCGCCAAGCCGTCACGGGTGTGTGGGTATTCCGGCGACATACCCATCCCGGGAGAGGGGCACGTCAGTACCGTGCCCCTCAGACAGTCGGCGGCTTCGGTCGGCCATCCATCGCCATCGATGCCTCACGTCTACACTTCCGAGGCATGCAATGCCGCGCCGCGCCTAGCCGCACTGTCGCAGCCTCCGGGCCTCCGGAGCACCCCCTGGGCCCCAAAGCGCCTAGCGGCCTTAACCGCGTTGATGCACTCACAGATCCGCAAGACAGCAGATGGCCAAGCATGAAAGCTGTGTTGCCAGTCTCGTTGCGCCCCGTCGCAATGTGCCAATCTCTTGGGGAAGTTCAAGAACGTAAACCCGGACTGAAATCCTGGTTCATCAGGATCGTCCCTCAGCCTCAGATGGGCTAGTCATTTCTTGCCGCGGCCCTAAGCCGGTTTATGAAACATCCGGGCTAAAAACACGTTGACCGGAAAAATCATCTACCAGCAACTCTCAGAACCCCGAAACTTCAGCAGAGTATCGGGCCCAGAAAAATGGCCAAAATCGAGGCCAACATCCTCTGGCTCCATCACCAAGCCTGGCTTTCGGTCTTGGTCGGAGTCATGATCAAGGCCGATTCATTCAATGGCTTATCATATGGAGATTTAGGATGAAGATGCCTATAAATCCGAGTCCATGGTTAACGTGGCAACGTATTTTCCTCGGATTATCGTTTCTAATCCTCTTATCCGGTTTAGCGAAGGCGGAGGAGGAATCGAGCCAACCTGTCGAGATCGCGAATCATGGCCTCGACTTGAACTATATGGCTAGCGAGGCAGGTGTCGCCTGGATAATCCAAGGCGTGGAAATCGACGGCATGGGGCTAGCCGATCTGGACGTTGCACAGGTCGAGGTCTTCGCACCGGATGCGTCGATCATTATCGACGACGGTCTGCCGACATACAGCGTGCAAGACCCGCCCAACACCCGCTTCCTGCGCGGAGAAATAGTGGGAATACCGGGCTCCGTCGTCGCCCTCATGCAAACCGACGAAGGCATGATCAGTGGCTTGATGACCGATGGTGACGTCACATGGAGGGTCTATCGCAGTTCGCTGACAACGCCCCTGGAGACCGCGCCGATCGACAGCGACGCGGCCACCATGAAAAAACCCTTCGCCTGCGGCAACGAGCAACTGCCTGATCCTTCCCTTTGGCAGAAGGCCCCCGTGGATGCGATGGATCCGCCACCGAGCGCGGAACTGCCGGCAGGGCAGCTCTACCAAGCCACGGTTGCCATCGAAACGGATTACGAATTTTTCGCCCTCTTCGGGAATACCGCGGCGGCGACGAATTACATCGGCAATCTTTACAACTACATCAGCGGCATTTACGAAACCGAAATCCAAACGCGCTTCCTGGTAGGTTCTGTCTTTTTGTGGACGACCACGGCGGACCCCTGGGTCGAAACGAGCGGCACTTCATGCCGTCTCTATGAGTTTGGCCGCTACTGGCGCGACAACCGCGCCGCCGTGCCCCGCACCCTTGCGCACTTCCTGAGCGGCGCGCCACTCGGCGGAGGAGTAGCCTGGCTCGATCAACTTTGCGCGCCTGCAAACAGCGTCTCCGACGCCACCGGCTGCACCACCATCGGTAGCGATTTAGTTTATGGCGGATTCGGCGTTAGCGCGAACCTTTCCGGGAGCATCAGTACCGCCGCCGGACCCGCTTGGGATGCGGTCGTCGTCGCGCATGAAATGGGACACAACTTCAGTTCGCCGCATACCCATTGCTACAATAACGTCGGAGGCAATGCCTCTCCGGTGGATGCATGTTGGAGCGCGGAATCAGGGTGTTGGTCTGGCGCGACCAGTCTGCCAGGCGTTGACTCGCTGACCGGTGGTACGGCGTCCAGCAGAAATGGCACGTTGATGAGTTACTGCCATCAGCAGACAGGCGGCATCGCCAACATCGCGGGATCCTTCGGTCTGGGTCATCCTTACGGCATCGTTGCCCAACGCGTTCCCGATAAGATGTTGAATCGGATTGCGGCAGTGGCTTCATCGAATCCCTCCTGCATTCCCGTCATCGCTCTAAACAGCTACACCGTCACCGCCACCGCCGGTCCGAACGGTGCCATCAGCCCGCCCTCCCGCACCGTGGCCGACGGCGCCACAACCACCTTCACCGTGACTCCGGACGCCGGCTACAGCGCCAGCGCCAGCGGTTGCGGCGGCAGCCTGTCAGGGGCGAACTACACCACCGGCCCGATCACGGCGAACTGCACGGTCAGCGCTACCTTCTCGCTAATTCCAACCCTGCCCCTGGGCGAGGCGCTGGATAATACGAGCTTGGCCTGGACTACCGGCGGCAACGCCAGCTGGTACGGCCAGACCGCGATTTCCCACGATGGCGCGGATGCGGCCCAGAGCGGTGATATCGCCGACAGTCAAAACTCTTGGATGCAGACAGCGCTGACCGGGCCAGGCACACTGTCCTTTTATTGGAGTGTCTCGTCGGAAGCCAATTCTGATTTCCTGAGATTTTATATCGATGACGCGGAACAGTCCGGGAGTATCAGCGGAGCGGTCGATTGGCAGCAGCAAAGCAGAGACATCCCGTCCGGAACCCACACCGTCAAATGGGCCTACACCAAAGACGGCTCCTTATCCAGCAGCTCCGATGCCGCCTGGGTGGACCAAGTTGTCTACGCGCCGAACAGCTCAACCTCCACAGCCATAGGCATCTATCGACCCAGTACGCATCGCTTCTACCTCGACGTCGATGGCAGCGGCACCTGGAACGGCGGCGACGCCTCCTACTCGTTCGGCAGTACCGGCGATGTACCGATCATCGGCGACTGGAACGGCGACGGCACGGACGAGATCGGCGTCTATCGACCCAGTAGGCATCGCTTCTACCTCGACGTCGATGGCAGCGGCACCTGGAACGGCGGCGACGCCTCCTACTCGTTCGGCAGTACTGGCGATGTACCGATCATCGGCGACTGGAACGGCGACGGCACGGACGAGATCGGCGTCTATCGACCCAGTAGGAATCGCTTCTACCTCGACGTCGATGGCAGCGGCACCTGGAACGGCGGCGACGCCTCCTACTCGTTCGGCAGTACCGGCGATGTACCGATCATCGGCGACTGGAACGGCGACGGCACGGACGAGATCGGCGTCTATCGACCCAGTAGGAATCGCTTCTACCTCGACGTCGATGGCAGCGGCACCTGGAACGGCGGCGACGCCTCCTACTCGTTCGGCAGTACCGGCGATATACCGATCATCGGCGACTGGAACGGCGACGGCACGGACGAGATTGGCATCTATCGACCCAGTACGCATCGCTTCTACCTCGACGTCGATGGCAGCGGCACCTGGACCGGCGGCGACGCTTCCTACTCGTTCGGCATTACCGGCGATGTGCCGATCGTCGGTGCCTGGTAACGCCTTATCCTGCGTGTGAGAAGGATGAGAATAGGAGATTCAACTGCCTGCCAGAGAGTATCCGGCTTTCTGGCAGGCAGGATCAACAAGCAGGGCCAGCGCGTATAAATCAGTCATCCGAAGATGACCTTAGCGTGGTAGTCATCATTCCCAGCTGCCTTGCGGCGCTTCTGCACCCATAGTTGACACAGGCGAAGCTACCCGTGGTCGCGGTGGCGAAGAGCGCCTTGACCTCCTCGTGCATCGCACTCTTATTGCCCTTGAGCCCGAGGACGTAGTCGCCGCCCTGATCGACGATCTGCGCGGCGATCTTGGTCTGACAGCCCATCGCATCGATGGTCACGATGCAGCCTTTGAGCTCCAGCAGTTCCAGAAGCTTGGGAATGGCCGAGATCTCCTTGGATTTCTCCTCGGTGGCTTCTTGTCCCAGCACCAGACGGTTGCGGCTACCCCAGGCGCTGACCATGTGCAGCGCATGCTTACCGCGGCGCCGATCACGCAAGCCGCGCGCCGTCTTGCCGTCGACCGCAACGACCTCGCCGTCGGTGACTTGTGCCACCGTGCGCGTCCAACTGCAAAAACACGCCTGTAACGTCTTCGGGTTCAGCCGCGAGATCACCGCGGCAATGCGATCATGCGGGGGCACGCCGTTGGCGAACGGCGCAAACTTGCGCAGCCAATCCAGTTTCGCCTAGCCGAATTCTTCCATTCCCTCCAGAGACGATTACCCTAAAAAGAGCAGTACGAGCCCGTCGCGGACCGTTTCCAGCCCGTGCCCGGGTGCCCGCGGCGGCGAAATTTCGGCTATGCCGGGGCCGGTAAACCAGGCGGCGGGTGCAATTCGCGGCCATTGAGGTATTTCACCAGGGCCCGCGAGAGCATGCGGTACCAGCGTTGCATCGGCGTCAACTGCTCCGCAGTTTGGCGCAGCGTTTTGAAGAAGGCCGCGATCTCGCGGCACGCACTTTCTACCCAAGCCGCTTCGGCATGCGGGTGACTGATAACGATGCGGGTTTGGCCGCTATGGCGAGTGAGGCGGGCCGGGGCGTGAAGCAGCAGTGGGCGACTGGTAATCGCCTCGGTATGCTGACGCGGATCGGCCAGGCGCACGAATAGGCTCCACCAGTTGTAGGTCAATGCGGTGAGACGCGCCATGAAACGGCAGCGCTTCAGATCCCGAGTGGTGAAGCCGCCCCATCCCCAATGGTTCTTGAGTTCGTCAAAGGGATTTTCGGCGTCGGCGCGGTCGCGGTAGAGTTGGGCGATGGTGAGGATTTCGCCCGGTAGCGAGGTCACCAGGACGGCGTATTCGTAGACAATGGTGTCATCGGTCAGTTCGGCAAAGTTCAGGCGCAATTGTTCGGGGTTGCTCTTGTCGACCACGGCCAGATCGGCTTTGATTTGCCTTCGCAACACGATGGTCCGACGTGCGCGACTCCAGCCCGTCAGACGCAGTGGGGCTTCGGCCCCCTGCCAGCCCTGACCGGCATCGGTCCAGTCGGCGCCGGCCATGAGGCGCTCGACGATCTTCTTGACCCCTTTGGTCATACGCAGCTTGAACAGGTACGGGATCTCTTCCTGCTCGGCCCGCGCCATGTTCCCTTGCGTGCCCCAGTCGCGGTCGCCGCGAATCGCCACCGGCCAGTGTGCCCGCGGTAGGTGCCCGAGCAACTCCCACAACCCAGGCGAGCTGTACTTGGACGCTGTCTGATTGCCCGCTTGCACCTCGACGTCCAAGACTAGGCGCAGGTTGGCAATGAAATAGGTGTGGTAGGTATGCGAGGGCCGGCCCGGCTTGTGCGGGTTATACCCTTTGACCGCCCCTTCCTGATGGCCATTGAGTGGCTTGACGGTCACGTCCGTATCCAGTATCCACGGCTCGCTCAGCAGTGGGCTTACACAATAGCCGAGATGATCCTGCAGCCACGCGACACCTTCGGTCTCGTCCATCCCTGGTCGTGGTGCGCCCAGAGGAGGTCCTGGGATTCCTTGGGCCGCAGCGGGTCGGCGTCCTGCGCGGCGTTGGTCCCCGGACCCTGCCCACGTTGGAACGGATGGGACTGCGCACCGTGGCGGACCTGCGTGCCCTCTCGGTGACCGAGCTCCAGCGCCACCTGGGTCCCCGAGCGGCTACCAGCTTCTACCAGCAGGCCCGGGGCATTGCCTCCGACCGGGTCGCCGCGCAGGGTCCGCGCAAGTCCCTCTCCAAGGAGACCACCTTCGGGCAGGACGTGAACGACACCCGGGTGCTGCACGACACCCTGCGCGACCTGGCGACAGAGGTCGCAGCAGCGGCGCGGCGGGAGGGTATCGCCGGGCGCACGGTCGTCCTCAAGATTCGCTTCGCGGGCTTCGAGACCCACACCCACCAACGACGTCTCGATCACCGCAGCGACGACGCCCACACCCTACTCGCTGTCGCCTGGGCGCTCTACCAGGCCAGTCGCTGGGAGGGGCGGCCCGTGCGCCTGATCGGGCTCGGGATCGGAGACCTGGGTGCGCCGGACCCGGCTCAGCCCGATCTGTTCCACGCCGCCGACGCACGACCGGTCGATGGTGATCGGGCGCGCCGTCTCGCCGCCACGTTGGACTGCATCGAGGCCCGGTTCGGCGCGGACGCCTTGCGCCGAGGGATCAAGACCGGCATCCGGGAAACCGAGGGCGACTGACCCCTGAGCCCAGGAACCGGTGTCACGGCGCTTGAACGTGGGGGTCGGTGCCTACCCTGACGTGGCTCCCGGTAGGACCGGAATTACGTTAGATTTGGCGCCCCCAGCCAATGCCCAATCCCGGAGGACCCGCGGTGCCGAAACAGCCGTCCAAGACCCGCCAGACCCAGGGCCAGCAACCCGAGCCGGCCCAGATCAAGGCCGTAGAGCGTCTGATCGGCACCCGGGATTTCCCCAAGGCCAGCGAGCGGGCGCGCGCGCTGGTAGAGCGCTTCCCCAAGCACAGCGCGGCCAATCGGTTGCTGGTGGATGCCTTCTTCCAGGCGGGGAACGGGCCCGCCGCGGCACTGGCCGCCTACCAGTGGGCGCAACGCCGACCTAACAGCCTCACCGCCCAACGGGCGTTGTTTCAACTCGCCCTCGAGGGCGAACACCTCGTGTTGGCGTACCGGACCGCATTGCGATTGGGGGAGCTGGACCCGAACGCCGCAGGTCACCCCTGTCCGCCGAGGGCCTGGAGGAGATGCTGCTGCAACCCGACGGATCGCAAGCGATCCAGGAGGACCTGGAGTGGTTCGACATCGGCAAGCTGCATCTGAATGCCCATGACTTCGCCGGCGCCGCGCGCGTCCTGGACGGCGTCCCCATCACCCCTGCCCGCAACAACCGGGCACTCGCTCTCTTTCATCTGGGACGGATCGACGAGGCCCTGAGCGGATTCCTGGGTGCCTGGGAACAGGACCCGGGCAACCTCTTCTCCCTGGGTTTCGCCCTGCAATTGCGCCTCTGCCGGGGCGATGAGACCGAAGCCCAGGGGCTTGCGGTGCCCTTGGCCCAGACCACGGCGCGGCGGACCGAAGATGCCGAGGGCCAACTGGCCGCCCTGCTCCTGATCCAAGATGCACAGGCCGCCTGGGACGCCTTCGCGCGCACCGAACAGGCCCCCTGGGTCAAGGATGGGACGGGACATCTTGGCGGGCTTGCGGCTGCACCTGGGCGCCGCTGCCGCCAGCCGCCTCGGCTACGCCGACCGGGCTCGGACGCTGTGGAAACAGGCCCTGAAGCGGCATCCGGGACTCACGACGGCTCGGGATAACCTGGCCGCTCTGCAACGCGATGGCGTGTCACCGGCCTACCCAGCCCTGTTCGACCTGACCCAGCTCGTGCCCATCAGCGCCCTGGCGGCCGTGCGCGCGGCAGACCCCGCCGGCGTCGAGCATCGGATCGACCAGTGGCGGATCAGCGATGCCTATCTGGAGGCGATTTACCTGACCGGGGACCCGATGGCGCGCTCGTTTTCCGCACACCTATTAAGACATCGGCTGGACCACGCGGGACCGCAGGTGAGCGAGCCAAACCCACGGCGCGCCGCGACCATCCTGCGCGACCTTGCCCAACTCCCCATCGGTACCACCCAGGAGCGACTGGGGTTCCTCGTCGCCCTGCAAAAGCGCCGGCTGCTCAAGTCCGACGAGACCCCGAAGCTATGGAACGGCCAGGAGCTGCACGAGATGCGGATGTTCGCGACCGAGATCGATCGCAACCCCGAGCCGAGCGACCTGCCGGCGGACCTCCAGGCCCTGCTGGAGCATTCGTTGCGGAGCTTCCGGGCCGGGCGGCTGGAGGTGACCGAGACCGGCCTCAACGCCATCCTGGCGCGCGTCCCCGACCACCAGACCGCCCTGGGTAACCTGGCGGGGCTGCGCGCACGTCAAGGTCGCGACCAGGAGTGCCGGGACCTGCTGCGGCGGGTCATCGCGGTCCATCCGGACTATCTCTTTGCACGCGTCAATCTCGCCGGTCTGCTGATCGAGGACGGCGAGTTGGACGCGGCCAAGGCCCTGCTGGAGGGCCCGGCGCAGCGGCCGCAGCTACACATCCAAGAAGTTTTCGCCCTCTACGGTGTTCTGGCGATGCTGAGCCGCGCCCAAGGCAAAGATCAGGATGCCGCCGACCTGATCGCAAGCCTGGAGGGCTTGGTCGAAGACGCCGACGACGCGCGACTCCTTGTCAACGCCAAGGCACGGGTCGCGCGGGCGCCCCGGGTGGGCGCCCGAAGGTAGCCATCCAATTGGTTGCGGCGTTGATCGGGCCCGGGAGGGCAGGTCCGGTCCAGTGGCCCAGTGCCGCGGCCAGATGAGCGCGGTGCTGGCCTCCCGGGGCGACCCGGGGACCGTCACCCTGCGCAAGGGCAACAAGCCCCTGCACCTGTGCTACCACCGGCGCTACCGGGTGGTGCTCTACGCCTCGGGGGCGACCTTCTTCGACGCGGTCCTCGACGGCGAGCGCGGGTGGCGGGACTTGGACGTGTCGCCCATGACCATGCTGACCTTCGCGCACACCGACCTGCACGCGCGGTTGCACGCCCCCTGACATTCATCGCCCAAGACCGCCGCGGGACCTTGCCCGCCGGAGTTGCCGCATGACCGCGACCGCCCACCCCATCCGCCTCTTCGTCTACGGCACCCTCAAGCGCGGCCAGGCCAACCACGCCCGATTCTGCGCCAAGGCCACGGACATCGTGCCCGCCGTCACCTGGGGACGGCTCTACGCCCTGGACCTGGGGTTTCCCGCCTTGGAGGTACCGCCCGGGCAGACCCTAGCCGGGGGGACCGACGACCCGCTGGCCGACGCGGCTACCCAGACCAGTTCGCCCGAGGTCCGGTTCGACCGGCCCGAAGGAGACTGGGACCTGATCGAAGGGGGGCTGATGACCTTCGCCGACCCGGGGCGGGACCTGCCGCCCATCGACGGACTGGAAGGGTTTAGACCGGCTGGGCACAGCCTGGATCGCCGGGTGCTGGTCGCGGCTCGTTGGGACCACGAGATCATCACAGCCTGGACCTATGCAGGCGTGGGTCTGAGGGACCGTGGGGTCCGTGTGCTTCGTTGGCCAGAGAAGGCGCCCAGCGGCTGATAAGCCGCGACCGCTTCGTCGCCCGCAGATTCCCTACCGACGTTACAGAAATCCCACGGCGCCCGTGCAGACAACGTGCATCTGCGTCTGGTGCGAACCTTAGGCTCAGCAGCACAGTCGGTTGCGCAGTACCTGGGCGGTCACGCCGGCCGGCGCCCTGACACGGTCGAGCGGCGCCCGATGGCCGCACGCATCGCAGAAGGCCAAGACCGTGAAGGTATCGCGCGGGCACTCCTGCTGGGACTAAGCTGCTGCTGGCCCGCGCGCCCGGCCCGTCCCCGGCGTCCTACACGGCTGACCGACAGCACGTTTGATCCCGTTGGCGCGCAGGCGCACCTCCAGGTCCGTGGGCGAGACGATCACCTTCTCGACCAGGAGCTTGACGATCCGGATCTGCTCGGCCGGGAAGAGTTGGTCCCAGATCGCGTCGAGCTGGGTCATGGTGACCGCCACCTTGGGCTCGTCCAGGGTGGCATCGAGCTCAATGGCTCGGGGCAGGACCTCGCCTAGGATGTCGGGGGACCGCAGGATCGCCCGCAGCTGGTCGAGCACCGCAGATTCCAGTTCGGCCGCAGGCAGCCTTGGCAACCCCGAGGCCCCCGCGTGCTCCTTGTTCTCCCGCTGCGGGACGTAGTAGCGGTAGCGGCGCCCGTTCTTCTTGGTGGTGTGGAAGGGCGACAGGGCGCGCCCATCGTGGCCGAACACCAGGCCCTTCAGCAGGTAGGGCACCGTCGCCCGTGTGGCGTTGCCGCGCACTCGGCTGTCGGTGGCCAGGATGGCATGGACCTGGTCCCAAAGCTCCTGATCGACGAGCGGCGCGTGCTCCCCGGGGTACCACTGGTCCTTGTGGCGCAGCTCCCCGAGGTAGGTGCGGTTGTTGAGCAGTTTGTAGAGCAGCCCCTTGTCGATGGGTTTGCCCTCGCGCCTGTTACCGCCCTGGGTCGTCCAGGTCTTGGAGGTCATCCCGTCAAGCTTCAGCTCCTTGACCACGGCCGTGCCGGAGCCGAGCTCAACGAACCGCTGGAAAATGTGTCGGATGAGCTTGGCCTCGCCGGGGTTCTGGACCAGGCGGCGGTTCTCGACGTCGTACCCGAGCGGCGGCACCCCGCCCATCCACATCCCCTTGCGTTTGCTGGCGGCGATCTTGTCGCGGATGCGCTCCCGTGCGAGCGGTGCTCGCACCCTCGCGCTCGAACTGGGCGAAGGACAGGAGGATGTTCAACATCAACCGGCCCATCGAGGTCGTGGTGTTGAACTGCTGGGTGACCGAGACGAAGGACACGCCGTGGCGCTCGAACACGTCCACCATCTTGGAGAAGTCGGCCAGGCTTCGGGTCAGGCGGTCGATCTTGTAGATGACCACGACGTCCACCTTGCCGGCCTCGATGTCCGCCAGCAGGCGCTTGAGGGCGGGGCGGTCCATGTTGCCCCCGGAGTAGGCGGGGTCGTCGTAGTCGTCGGCGACCGGAATCCAGCCCTCGGCGCGCTGGCTGACGATGTAGGCGTGGCCGGCATCGCGCTGGGCATCGATGGAGTTGTACTCCTGGTCCAGCCCCTCGTCGGTGGACTTGCGTGTGTAGACGGCGCAGCGCAGGCGGCGCTTCAGGGCCTCGCTCATCGCCTTGCCCCCTTCTTCTTGGCAGGGGCCTTCGTGGGCGCCTTGAGCCCGAAGAACAGCGGACCAGACCACCGGGTACCGGTGATCTCGCGGGCGATCATCGAGAGGCTAGGGTAGTTGCGCCCCTGGAAGTCGTACTCGCCGTCGGCGGTCACTGCGACGCGGTGGACCACGCCCTGATACTCGCGGGTGAGCACTGTGCCGGCGATCGGGCGGTAGTCGCGGTCGCGGCGCCTGGTTCTTGCCGGTCTCGACCAGGGCATCGAGGCGACGCCGGTTGCGCTCCAGGAGTTCGGGGGCCACCGTGCGGAAGGCATTCTCCTGCAATCGGTAGGCGAGGCGGCGCTCCAGAAAGGGGCGGTTGTGAAAACGTCGGGATACAAGTGAACTGTCGGTGTGGCGCGATCTAACGATGCTTCTAGTTGGCGCTTCTAGGCGCTGAGCCGAGGAAGGCATAAATCGCCGCGGCCATCTTCCGATAGCCCTCTGCATTCGGATGGATGTTGTCGGCACAAAGCTCTGGTCGGCTAAGAATCTCCGAAAACACATCTTCGACGACCGGAACTCCCTCTTCCTTGGCCAACTCCCGGTAGATCGGCGCATCGCTCCGTGTGCCGGAAACGATACCGAGCAGAGATAATTGCGGTACCGCCACAAGGACGGCTTGCGCGCCACTCTTCCTGACGGAGTGGACGACGCGGCGCACATCTTCCTTAACGGCGCTTTGTGGTCGGCGTCGAAGGAAATCGTTGCCACCGAGTTCGATGACGACTAGGGACGGACGGTACATGTCGAGTACCGATTGGATGCGGTCTTTCCCGGCTTCGGCGGTGTCGCCGGGGACGCCCGCATTGACGACATTCCAACCGGTTAGCCCACCTAACAAACTGGGCCAATCCTCCCCTGGAGACGCGCCCGTTCCGTAGGTAACGCTGTTGCCGAATGCAACCACGGTCGCCTCTGGCGGGATGGTCTGCGGCGTCGGCATCCGGTCGCAGGCAAACGGCATACAGGCGAGAAGCAAGACAGCGAAGAATGCTCGGCGGCGCATCAATCTCTCTCGCTCCATCTATCTGCGTGGGCTAAAGCAAAGACCCCGCCAAGCGATGCCGCAAGCCCACCCGGCACCGTCCCGGATGGCGGTCTGCTCCCCATCTCTCCCCGTCGGCTCGCGCTTTGCCCCTGCGGCGGACTTTCCTGCGGTGCTACCGTCCCCGAATTCAGCCGCGTTGCGGTTGGACTTCCTATCCGTCTACCCCTCAATCCCTTAGTCGCTCTCCATGCTACTGCCGCGACCCCCTGTCCCTGGTGGTCACGCGCCGTCGTAGTCGATGTCGTCTTCGGCTTGTCCGCCATATTGGTGGCTGTTGGCGATGGCCGTGTAGAGAGGTGCCAGACTCGGAATAGGAATGTTCGGTGTGCTCGTGGCGGCCTGAGCGATCGGCCAAGCCGCCCTCAAGATGGGATTTTGGAATGTCGGAGTTGCTCCGCCTCGGATCGCTTGCTCATTTAAGTAGTAGAAGAACATGCTTTGGGCGATGTAGGCGCCAGCCTCGCTCTCCTTGACCTTCATGTCCATGTCGTTGATATCGAAGATGGCGTGGGTGGATTCGTGCACCAGAAGTGCCTGTTTGTCTGCGCTGCCGCCGATGGAACGGAAGCCCAGCCGAAAAACGTTGTGGGAGTAGCGATAGACCGCCACGTTCGCACCCAGCTCGGGGACATAAACGACCGTGATGCGATCTGCGCGGACGGCCTCTTTGACTGAAGTGTATCCAGCCGCGCTGACAGTCACGGGGCCGAAACTGAAGGCAATGCGAGGAACGTTCGCGTTATCCAACGTACTGATTATCAAGTCTTTCAAGGCCATTTTGAGACTCCAGAAGCCCCGCCAGGCGCTCGTTGTGCCTCGGGCTGGTCAGGTGCCGGGAGGACTGCCAGCCATACAGGAAGATTAGCAGAGCGCTTCGACCGGGCTAGGCTGGCGACCGAAGTTCACCGAACGAGCGGCAGCTCGAACGACCCGAACCGCCGTGATGGGGTTGAAAACCCGGTCCCGCCCAGCTCCCGTCCCGCATTTTGGGCGAGGCTAGCCGCTCTTGCCCGCCGAGGGCGCGCCTCGCGCCGGGAGCTTCAGCTTGACCTCTCGCCACAGCACCGGGGTTGAGAACCCATCCCATCCCCAACGCAGCCAGTCCAGCAGGCGGACGGCGAGCCAGAGGGCCCAGGCGAGCATCAGGCCCCGGTAAACGAGGATGGGCACGGATACCACCCACACCCCCGGCAGCTGCGGCCCCGATCGGTCCTGATACCAGTCGAGCGACGCCGCCGTGGACCCGTTGCCCGCGATCTGCATCTCCGGCCGCCCGAGCAGCCCTTGCTCAACGGCCGCGAAGAGGGCAGCGAGGGCGGCGAGGCTCAGGAGCACGAGCCCGATCTGCATGAGGTTGAAGCGCCAGGGTGGGAGATCCCCGGGTAGATCCTGGGCGAGACGCGACCGCAGCCCCAGGGCGAAGAGCCAGCCGGCGAACAGCAGCCCGACCCAGATCCCTGCCTGGCTTAAGCCCAACCCGAGAAGCAGCCAGTCCCAGGACCGCAGCGGGGTGATTCGGCTGCGGCCGAGCCCCGCGGCGAGCAGCACCAGCACCACCACCAGGCCCCAGAACAGCACCGCGGGACCCACGGCGGGGCCGCCGGTGAAGAGGATCCAGCGGTCCGGCGCCATCGCCACCTGCACCCGCGCATTCACCCCCGGGATGCCCACATCCGGCACCGTCGGCGCATAGAGGGGCTGGAGTGGATCGGGCTGGCGCCACGCGATCTCGACCCGCTCGGTGGCGGGGACCAGGGGCAGGGTCAGGCTCCCGTCCTCCAGCCGCAAGGGCCGCTCGATGCCGTCGATGCGCACCTGCGTCAGATCCGCCCCCGGCGGCAGCCGGATGGCGTGCTCGCCGCCCTGGCTGCTGCGCAGGGTGAGCGACAGAGTCGCATCGGTGTGCCGCCGGCCGGGGACCAGCCGGTAGCTGCTCTGGTCCAGGGTCAAGGTGGGACCAGAGACCCCGGCGGGCCGCGACAGGAGCAGGCGCACCTCCTCCCCCGGCCAGGGCCGCCAGGTCGGCACCCACAGATTGGGACCGCCCTCGGCGTGGACCACCGGGATACCCTCCCAGGAGAGGTGCCATAGCGGACTCGCCTCCACCCGCCACTCCTCGCTCAGGCGGTCATCCTCCGAGGCACGCAGCCGGAGGCTGTCCACCGGTTCCAAGCTGGACTCCCAACCGGTCTCCGACGTCCCCGGGGTCAGGCTTACCAGCAGGCGCCCGTCGCGGATCTGGGCGCTCTCCCGCAGGACCCGCTCCCCGGGCAGGAGGGGCACCTCCAGGGCGACCGGAAACTGGGGCGGGGACAGGCGCGACACCCGGGTCTCCACCCGCCAGTCGAGCCCAAGGCGCAGGGTTCGCTCCACGCGCAGCAGGGGCGGCAGCTCCGAGGGATCGAGCTGCGCACGCTGCTCACCCTCCGGGCGCAGACGCACGAGTTGGAGCTGCCCCCCGGGGCGGCCGTTTTCGTCCAGACCCTCCACCCGCCATCCCTCCCCGCTCACCTCGACCCGCTGAGGCGGGAGCGGCAAGGGGAGCTGCACCTGGTCGCGCGCCGGCAGGGGTCCGGCAAGCACCAAGCGCCAATGCCCCGCGGGGAGCGCCACCAGGTAGGTGCCGTCCGCCACCCGGAGCAGGCCGTCGAGGGGCGCGTCGTCGAGCGTGATGTTGGTCGGGGTCCAGGCGTCCGGCCCACCGGGGACGGGCACGGCGACCGCCTCGGCGGTGCTGACATTGAGTCGGATCTGCAACCCGTCTACCGTGGTGACCAGCGCCATGCGCGGAATCTCGGCGCAGCCGGGGAGGCAGTCGGGCGGCTCCGTGAGCCGGGCCTTGAGCGCATCCAATAGCTCCGGGGTCGGGAAGGCTTGGGCGACCGAGGGACTCGGCGTGCCGGACAGGCCCGCCGCCAGGAGCACCATGGCCGCGGTCGGTGCGCGGCGCACCGCCTTCCCCAGCAGCCCCGCCAGCTTGAGGCCCAGCACCAGGATCAGGCCGAGCTGCGCCAGGGCCAGCGCGAGGCCCCAGCGGGGCGAGCGCAGCCAGAGCCCGACCGCATGATCCGCGGGGAGCGGGCCGCGCCAGGCGAACGTCCAGGTGTTCCACTCCCAGTCGGGCACGCCCGGTCCGGTCTGCACCCGGGCATCGGGGTCGATCACGGGCAGGGGCCGGGGGGCCGGCGGCGCTCCGGCCAGGGGTAGGTCGGCGCCGCTGCGCAGTCGGGACTTTCGCTCCATCGCCTCCATGGCCGGGGCCGCAGCCAGAACCGGCTGCTCGCGATCATGGGCCGTGGTCACCGTCTGGGCCCCCACGGGCCAGGGGCGTTCAAGCTGGGGATAGATGCCGCTGCGGACCTGCTCAACCAGGAAGGGAAGGGCGATCAGGGCCAGGGCGACGAGGGCCGCCCGGTAGTACAGGAGCAGAAAACGGCGCACCCGCGTCATGGCCGCACGGGCGGGCTCCGCGGGCAGGAGGCGCAGCAGGGCATAGGCCGCGAGCACATGCAGCCACACCAGCTGCGGTGCCCCCGGTGACTGCCAGGTCAGTGCCAGGGTGATTAGGGTCAGCGCCCCCCAGCCCCAGCCCCAGAGCCGGCCCACCGCCAGCGCGATGACCAGCACCAGGAACAGGTCCAGCAGGGTCCAGCGGTTGAGCCAGGTGGCGGGGAGATTGTCGACCCCCGACACCCCCAGCAGGTCCCAGCCGGGAGGCAGGTGCAGCCGGGTCTCGATGCTCTGGAAGTCGAGCGCCCAGCCGGAGGCGGGCAGCCGGCGCGTCGCCCCTTCGATGCGGCTGTCGGCGACCAGGTCGAGCCGCCCCTGACGCACCTCCACCCCCTGCCGCGGGGCGTCGCCCAGGCGGGTGATGAAGCGCGGCTCTGCGTCGACCGACACCTGCCCGAGGTCCATCCCCTCTCCCGCCTCCAGGCGCCAGGTCCGGGTCAGCTCCCCGCCGATCCGATCGCGCAGCGTGTAGCCTCCGCCGCCGAAGTCGAGCCAGAGATCCCGGCTCAGGGTCAGGCGATCGGGGGCAGACTCCGCGTCGCCACGACGGACCTGCGTCAGACGCAGGGCCTCCCCCGGGCGCAGCAGGAAGGCGGGCAGCCGCGCCCAGCCCGGTGGCAGGCGGGTCTGGCGCGGGTCGACCGGCGCGGCGCCGGAGAGCTGGACCTCCCGCAGCTCCGGGTGAGCGGCGAAGACCCAGACCTCCTGCCCGGGCCAGGGGGCCGGATGGGCTGCGAGCGCCAACTCGGCCACCGGACCGGGGTGATGGCTGGTCAGCTCCACCACCCAGTGGCCCGGGCGCACCTGTAGCCGCAGGGTCCCGTCGGGATCCAGGCGCGCCGGCAGGGGACCCGCCACCGCGAGCGGGATCGCCCCCGCGAGGAGGACCGGCCCGAGCTGCACCTCCCGCGCCCGCCCGGCCACGTCCAAGTCCAGGCGGGTGACGACCCGCAGGGGGATATCGTCGTCCACCCGACGGTAGACCTCCAGGGCGAGGGTGTCGCGCTCCGCTACCGCGCTCCCGGACCCGCCGGCCCCCAGCCACAGCCGCCCGTCCGGATCGCGGCGCGGGAGTTGCACGGTTTCTCCATCCAGCCGCAGGACGACCATGGCCGTGGCGGGCGGGACCGGCAGCGTCTGCGGATGCGCACCCCAGAGGAATCGGCCGGTGAGCACGTGCTCGCCGGGTTCGAGCCTCAGGGCCGGCACCCCATCGTGCTCCACCACCGCAGCGGCCGCGCTCCCAACCCGCACGTCCTGGGGCCAAGCCCCAGGCCCGCCCGGCAGGGGGACCCAGGTCTCCGCAAAGATCTGCCAATGCTGGGCGAACAGGCCGCCGACGGCGTCCAGGTCCAGGTCCAGGCGTCCGGGCCAGCCGCACAGGCGCTCCCCGCCCGCGGCCGGGAGGGGGCAGGCACGCTGGTCCTTGCCCTCAAAGACCCAGGGGATCCAGGGTTTGAGGACCCCCGGGACCTGAGACTCAGGATCGACCGCGTGGACGGGGGTTAGGAGGGCGAGGAGGCAGAGGGCGGTCACGAGGCGCGTCATTGGCAGAACCCGGCAACGGGGGAGGCGTGCCGGGATTGTAACCGGGAGCCGATGGGGAGGAACGTGCGTCGGACTTCGGGCGCCCTGTCCGCGGGCAGGCAGGAACTCGTTGGCGTTCTCGGCATCTTCGGGGGCCTGGACGGCAACCGCGCTGTAACGGACATTCATTGGCCTGCTGGCCTTGCTCCTCCTCCCGATCCTCGCCTCCGGGGTCGA
Source organism: uncultured Gammaproteobacteria bacterium (assembly GCA_963845265.1). Classification (GTDB taxonomy): domain Bacteria; phylum Pseudomonadota; class Gammaproteobacteria; order Chromatiales; family Chromatiaceae; genus DYRB01. Next base: position 250,514 of record CAWJRN010000003.1, read on the forward strand.
GCTGGCTGGTCGCGTCCTGCGCATCGTAGACGGCGACACCCTCGTACTCTTGGTTGAAGGTGCCGATGGCTGGGAGGCTCAGGAGAAGGTCCACCTGGCGGGCAGCGACGCTCATGATTGCCTCGCTGCCGACAGTGCCGAAAGCGGGTGTCGAGGGTCTTGCCAGCCTCCACGCTCCTGAAGCGCCAGATCAGGGTCTCCCCCGGCCCGGCAGCGACAGGTGTTGATCACTTGATGGACCACAATGAGGTGGTGCTGAGCGTCCACTCCGTGCGGGGTTGCTGCGGCGCACTGAGGAGGCAAGCGAGGATCATGGACTCGGTCAGCAGGTCTTGGCGGGTGACGATGGATTTGAGCTCGCGCGCGTAGGTGGGCGGCGGACGGTCCGCCGGGGCCAGGTCTGCCGCCAGCTCGGGGCCGTCGGGACGAACCTTCGAGGCCGGCGTCCGGGCCGTCGCCAACGCGGACGATGCCGATGACAGGCTGGAGGGCCGCACGAGCCATGGTCGATGACCTCGGTGACTCCTTTGCACCGGCTCGCAAAGTCCAGGACTTTGGTCAAGACTAGACGCAGCACCAGCTCACCGCGCGAGTCAGCGGCATGTCCAACGACAGCGCCCCCCGCGACTGGATTGGTGTTGGCGTTTGCCCAACTATCCCCGACCGAAAGAAAGACACCAAAACCGGAGGAATCATGGATACCGACGCCAAACAGACGGTACGCCAGCCGTTGCAACGGTGTTCGCGCGGACCGGAGCCTCTAGTTCTTGTCGCGCTCGTCCTCTCCGTCCTGCCGCTCGGCTCAACCGCCACGGGTGCAGAAACCAAGTGCACGGCCGCCCGAGCCGAGCCGTTGCTACCCAAGGACCCGGCCTTGTGCGCGTCCTTGGCGGCGGATATGCGCAATCCCGGCGGCATGCCGTTGAGCCGCTATGAGGAGCGTCTCGCGCAGTTTTTGCAGCATTGGTGCCATCGCAATGCCGATGCCGGCTGGGTAAGGGACAAACGGATACGCGACACCGGGCCATTCATCGCGACCCGCGCGTCCGGTGCCGACGGCCATTGGAGCGGCAGCGCCTACGGCACACACGGTGCCGTGGTGATCTGGTACTCCAGGGAAATGATCGGCTGGCTGGAGCAAAACCGCGCAAGCGATGCCGCAACCACGTCCGAGGGTGCCGCCACCGACGCAGCGCCGGTCCCGGACGGCGCCATCATGATCAAGGAGATGTTTCAGGCGCCGGCATCCCTGTGCGACGGGGTGCCGACGGAGAACCTGCTGCCCACGAGCGGCGCGGCGGTGATGATCCGCGACAACGACGCCGCCAAGGATGGCTGGTTCTGGGGCTGGTTCGGCTGGAAGGGCTGGAACCCGGACTGGCCGGCCGCCGGCAACAACAATCGCCTGGCCTACATGGGCTTCGGCCAGTATTGCATGAACTGCCACGCCTCCGCCGAAGACAACCTGACCTTCGCCGACCTCAAGAACATACAGGGCTACAGCGGCCGGCCCAACGCCTATCTGGTGCAGGACTGGTTCGACCAGCAAATGAACATACGGCCTCACCACACCCTGGTCACCGACGATGACGACGATGCGTTGGCCCTGGACCAGCCCCGCGAGAAGCTGAACCCGGCCATTGCCGAGGACCTTCCGGGGGCTGCCGGGGGCACCACGGGCACGGCGTTGGAAGGGATCGACCTCGCCGCCATCGCGCTGCCCCCCGAGACCTACGACAACGTTTGGATGCCGGCGGACGGCCCGAATGTCCACAGCCAATACCTTACCAGCGACCAATGCATCGGCTGCCATGACGCCGGCGGCACCGGTCTACAGCTCGACATGACCGCACCGGACCCCGACGGCGACCTGCTGCTGAACCTGTCCCCCTATGCCACGTGGCGCAGCTCGCCCATGGGCCTGGCCGGACGCGACCCGGTGTTCTTCGCACAGCTCGCCAGCGAGACCCAGACCTTCCATCCGCAGGAGGCAGACCTGGTGCAGACCACCTGCCTCGGCTGCCACGGCATCCTCGGCCAGCGCCAGTGGCAGATCGACCAGCCCAGAGACCCGGACGGCAACTGTGCCGTGTTCGACCGCTCCCTGGTGAACGCAGTGCCCCACCCGGACGACAACCCCGACGCAGTCCACGCCGCCTACGGCGCTCTGGCCCGGGACGGCATCTCCTGCATGTCCTGCCATCACATGGTGCTCGGCGAGGAGGCTACGGCCAGATACGCCGACCAGCCCCAGAACGACTGTGTCAAGCGCCGCCAGCAGCAGTTGAACCCCAACGAGAGCGGCTTCGCGAAGACCTTCACCGGAAGCTTCCTGGTCGGCCCGCCGGACGAGCTCTACGGCCCGTTCCGGGACCCCAAGGCGCTGCCTATGCAGCATGCCTTGGGAGTCACGCCCCGGCACAACGCGGTGATCCAGTCCTCGGAGGTCTGCGGTACCTGCCACACCGTACACCTGCCGGTGCTCCGCAATGGCCGGACCCTGGGCCATGTTTACGAGCAGACCACCTATCCCGAATGGGCCTTCAGCGCCTACCGCACCGGCGAAACACCGGACGGCCCGCTGCCCTACGGCGCGGGCGAGCGCGCTGAGGCCTGCCAGGGCTGCCACATGCCCTCGCGCGCCCCGGACGGGACGCCTTACCGCAGCAAGATTGCGAGCATCCAGGAGTACAGCGACTTCCCCGCCACCGACAACACCCTGCCGCCCGAGGCCATCGATCTGCCCGCGCGCGACGGCTTTGCGCGCCATACCCTCGTGGGTCTGAACGTCTTCCTGGTGGAGATGTTCCAGCAATTTCCGAATGTGCTCGGCATGCGCACCCAGGACCCTATGCTGGTCACCAAGGGCCTGGACCCCCTGCTGCGCACCGAGCAGGCCATGCTGGATCAGGCCGCGCAGGCGACTGCCGTCATCGCCATTGACGGCACGCCCGCGATCGACGGCGGCAACCTCTCGGCCCGTGTGCGGGTGGAGAACCTGGCCGGGCACAAGCTCCCGTCCGGGGTCGGGTTCCGGCGCGCCTTCATCGCCTTCGAGGTGCTCGACGCCGATAAGAAGGTGCTCTGGGCATCGGGCCGCACCAACGGCGCCGGCGTCATCGTCGACGGCGCCGGCAATCCCGTCGCGGGCGAGCTGTGGTGGCGGGACGATTGCTCCGGGCGCGTCGCTCCCGCGACCCGCGCCCACCAGCCCCACTACCAGCTGATCGACGCCGAGGACCAGGTCCAGATCTACCAGGAGCTGACCAGCACGCCGCCCGCGGAAGGTCCGGCCGAATGCGGCCACGACGCTCCGGCCAACGGCGAGCTGACCACCAGCTTTCTGTCGATCTGCGCGGAGGTGAAGGACAACCGCATCCTGCCCCACGGCTACCTGGACTTGGCTGCTCGCCGGGAGATCGCCGCGGCCCTGGGCGCCGGCCCCGACTTGGCCGAGGACGCCGGCGCCACCGCCGTCGGCGATGATCCGGACTACCTGCACGGCGGCGCCGACGCACTGACCTACCGAGTCCCCCTCGGCGCCCTCGCCGGCAAGCCCAGCGCGGTACGCGCGACCCTGTACTACCAAGCCATCCCGCCCTACTTCCTCCAGGATCGCTTCTGCACGGCGGGCGGCAGCGACACCGAGCGCCTGCGCCTTCTGACCGCCTACCTGGATCTGGACAGCACCAAGGCCCGTGACTGGAAGCTGGAGCTGGTCGCTACCGGGGACGTTCCCATCACCACGGGGGACTGATCAACTGCGGTGCGGCAGATGGACCGACGAAGATAGGGAGATCCCGCCGGACGGCCTAGCTGTGGGGGGCGAGCCGGCTTTCCGGCTCGTCCGCGCGGTCAACCACCGACGGCATCGTCGCGGACCGGCGCGTCGTCAGGGAGTCACCCGGAGAGTCAATCCGTTGGCGGGTCCTGCCGATCCGGCAACAGCGCGATGCCAGGTGGAGTGCCGTAGCCGATGAAGCCGATCCTGTGGCCGGCCGCGGGCAGACGGAAATCATAGACTCCATAGCCGTTCGCCTTGACCCCCCTGTAGGATCGACCATCGGTGGAGTTGATCATCACGGGCCGCTTGTCCTTTTTTTCGGTGCCCAAAAACATGGCGACGTGTGTGATCACCGCCCCTTCCCCCGTGTCCGCCGAACCAGGTCTTCCCCAGAACAACAAGTCACCGGGGCGGAGATTTTTCAAAGCCGGGTGATTCGAATCCGTGGCATTCGCCGGCACCCGGTGGAGACGGTGATTCCGTTCAAGCCATTGAAGCTGTGTGGCGGCCGTGCGTGGCGGATCCAGTTTCACACTGCGCATCACGAAATACATCGCGCCCGAACAATCGAAGCCGCCATCGGATGGCTCCGTGCCCCGCGCGGTGTAGGGTAGCCACGGAGAATCCCTCGCCACGGCGATGGCTGCTTCAATCAATTTCCGGCGATCCCGGGGTAGCGAATCGAATTCCGCCAGTTCCACCGTCGCAATGATAGCTGGTTTCCCGAAGCCGCTTATGTTGACGGTCGGTTCCACCGTCTGGGCGAAGATGCAAAGAGGGCAACATAGCCATAAACGCCACGCCGGATATCTATTCATACCGATGAACGACGTGAGAAAGCGGATTGGGCGCCGCATGATATTGAACTCCTAAAGGATAGTGGCCTGTACCCTGCTATCGATGATGGCGATGGCGTGGCGGGTGAGGCCGGGCACCCGCTGGCCACTGCCCAAGCCATCGGGCTCGCGCGCCAGGGCCAAACCCCAACCGGTCTCGGTTGGGGCTTTTTTTGTGCCTGACCGCGCGGAGCCACGCGAGCCGTTTAGGGTTCCTGCGGAATCCTGCGGACTCCTTCCTCGTTACAGTAGCGACGCTTCCAGCCGCCGCTTGCGCTGCTCCCAATCGGGCATGATCTGACCAAGCAGCCGGAAAAAACCCGCGTCGTGGTTGCGATGGGGTACGTGGCAAAGCTCGTGGGTCACCACGTACTAGATGCAGGGGCGAGGTGCGCGCCAGGCTGATGTTCAGGGTCATGGTTCCTGCGGGTGATAGGCTACCCCAGCGTGACTGCATGGTGCGGACGATCAGACGGGGGGCGTTCAACGCCTTTGAAGTGGCGCAGACTCGCGTCCACCACCTCGCTGAATACGGCCCGCGCACGGTCGAGATACCAGCGATGCAGCAGTGCCTTCACGCGACCCGGGTCGGGTTCGCCAGTCAAGCTGACCAGCAACTGACTGCGGGTCAGCGTTACCCAGCCGGCATCGCCCGGCAACAATTTGAGCCGGTATTGCCGGCCGAGGTAAAGGTGCGATTCGCCAGTGTTAAGGTACTGTCGGGCCGGTGTGCGGGGTTTGGCTGGCGTCGATGAACAGGACGTCCTGGCAGGCTTCACGGACACCGCCCGTTTCGCGGGCGCGGTCGAATGCCAGGATGGCGGCCGGGATCGAGGTGGTGGGAAACAGGTTGCCCGGCAGGCCGATGACGGCATCGAGCAGGTTCTCCTCGATTAGGGTGCGGCGGATGCAACCCTCGGCGCCGCCCCGGAACAGCACGCTGTGGGGCACCAACCCGGCCACGCGGCCCTCTTGCGGCAGCGCGGTTTCGATCATGTGGGTGACGAAGGCATAGTCGCTCTTGGACTTAGGTGGCACCCCGTGCCAGAAGCGGGTGTATCGGTCGGCCTGGGCCTCTGCAGTGCCCCACTTGTCCAGGCTGAAGGCGGGGTGGCCGTTGCGCATAGGTCCGTCCCATAATGGGCCACCTTCGGCGCCCGGCCTCAATCGTGTCGCATGCGCCTCTGGCGCCGTCTCGACACCCGCGGCGCATTCTGCACACTTCCAGCTTTGGGATTTCGATGAAGCAACTCCTTGGCAATACCGATTCGCTGCAACTCTTTCCGCTGTCCTACCCCTGGGCTTGGGACATGTACCTCGAAAACATGGACAACCATTGGACCCCACGGGAGATCCCGGTGGCGAACGATGTCGCCCTGTGGCGCTCGGACAAGCTTTCCGAGGTGGAGCGCCACTTGTTCCTCTCCGTCATGGCGCAGCTCACGACCTTCGACGTGCAGCGCGGCGACGAGACGGCCGAGTCGTTGCTTGGGATCATCGACCCGCCCGAGATCAAGCACTACCTCAAGCGTTTGGCCGATGAAGAGGCCCTGCACACCTGGGCCTACCAGTTCATCATCGAGAACATGGGGCTCGATCCGGAGGACATCTATTCCCGCTATGCGCGTGTGCCGCAGATGAAGGCACGGGTCGATCTCGCCAACGAGCTGTCGGGTCGGGCCAAGCGTGCATGGGCTAAACGTGTTTTTACCCCGGAGTCCGCGTTGACGCTGCGCGAGAAGCAGGAAATCCTCTTCGCTATCATCTTCTGGTTTCTTTGTTTCGAAGGCATCTGGTTCGTCATGGGCCTTTCCGGGCCGATTCAGAACCTCGCGCGCAACGGCAAGTTTACGGGCGCCGCCGAGCAGTTTCAGTACATCCTGCGCGACGAGTTCCAGCACATCCGATTCGGCATCCGCCTGATCAACGCCTTTATCGAGCAATACCCGGAGTGCATGTCGAAGAGCTTTGTGAAGGCCATAGGACGGCTCTTTGAGGAAACAATCCACCTCGAAGCCGACTACATCCGCTATTGCCTGTCCTCCCCAGTCGTGGGTTACAACGCCGAGGACCACATCGAGACCGCCAAGTGGTACGCCAACCAGCGGGCGAGCAGCATCGGGCTGCCCCCGGTTTACGAAGGCGCCGAACATCGTTTTCCGTGGATGTCAGAACAGGTCTCGATCCGCAAGGAGAAGAACTTCTTCGAGACGCGCCCGACCGAGTACCGCACCGGCGGGGCTCTGAGCTGGGACGATTGAGCGGTGTCATCTCTCTCTGCACCGGATCCTGCTGCGTTTGGTCGCCCGTCCAGGCCGCGACTCGGGGCAAGGATCGAAAAGCAAATCAGACAGATCGCGTGAGGCGCTACTGGCTCGCCGGCCAGACCTGCCGCCCGATGGACTTGAACTTGCTGACGCTGAGCGTGCCGCGCTCGTTTCTCGCCTTTGAGCCAGGGGCGCGCAACGCCGTTTCGACGGCGGACCGAGGTGCCTAGTAGATGGAAATGGGCTCGAGGTCGGTGTCCAGGAGTACCAGGAGCACGGCATCCCATTCCTTGTCGAGATCGAGTCGGCCGAGACGTTGTCCGGGATTGTTCGACAACCGGCAGCGCCCTTTGATCTGCAGGCGCTCTTCGGCTCCGCCAATGCGGCGAATCGCGTCGTAGCCCGCCTGGCGAACGGCTGCCAGCTCAAGTCCAAGGAGGCGAGCGGCTTCGTACTCAGCCACTTCGCCGGTGATGCCGAGCGGACGTCCGGTCAGAGCCCGGTACCGCTTGGCAATGTCCTTTGCGCCGTCAATCAACTCGCCGATCAGATCCAGATTCAATGCCGACTGAGTTGACATGTCTTGTCCGAACAGACGGTAACCGAATGGTCCGGGTGGCGGCACTCAGGCGCCAGTCGTCGGAGGATGCCACCCGGCGAGAACCCACAGACGCCGCGCCGGGACGATGTACGGGTTGTTGAGCCGCAATGCCTCGACGGTTGCCCGACCGGTCGGTGTGAGACCGACGATGCGGGTCCCGCCGCCGTCCCACCGGAAGTGCTCGGACCAGTCGTGCTCCCTGGGGTTGAACAGGGCGACCTCGACACCGGTGCTCGGGTCGGGTGCGGTGACGCGGGTCCCCTTGAAACTGTTGCACCAGGCGCAGGATACCCAAAGGTTCGAGCGCGCCGTCTGGCCACCTCTGGCGCGGGGGCGGATGTGCTCGATGTGCATTTGGGCGCCACTGACCGCCTGGTCGGTCAGGCAGTATCCGCACCGATGCCTGGCCTCTTCGGCGACCTGCACTCGCAGGGCCCGCGGGATCGCCTCGGACATCAGGCGGCTTCGGCAACCGCCAGCAGGCCTTTACCACTGCGCACCGAGAGCAGCGCCAGGGCGCGGGCCTTGCGCAGGGTGACCTGGCCGTAGCGATCCCGCAGTGCGTCCAGCTCACGCCGATCCGCTTCGCTCCGCTCGTCGCGAGCGCCCAGCTCGACCAACCGCCGTTGGTCTGCGTCGCACAGGCTCGACGCGGCGATGTCCTGGAGGGCTTTGTCATCGAACCAGGTCATCTCGACCAGCTCGGCCTGCATCTCGGCGGGTACGTCGTCCAGGACCGGCAGGACACCATCCAACATCGCGGCGATGACCTCCTCCACAGGCCGATGCAATGCCCGTGCGGCCCAGCCGGCACGGCGAGCCAGGGCGTCGGGAAGCTCCAGGGTGATGGTCGTCATAGGATTATGCGTCTCCGGTTACGCGGCTTGGCCCCGTGCGGCGCAGCAGACGCTGTGAGGGGCGGCTCCTGATGATACGTCAAGGTTGCGGCTCACACGATCACGGGCTCCGGTTCCAGCCATACACCGAATGCCTCCGCCACCTTTTCCTGCACCTCCCGCGCCATGGCGAGGATCTCGGCCCCGGTCGCACCGCCGCGGTTGACCAGCACCAGGGCCTGTTTCTCATAGACGCCGGCCCGGCCCCGCGTGGCGCCCTTCAGGCCCACCGCTTCGATCAGCCAGCCGGCGGCGAGCTTGACGCTGCCGTTTGGCTGCGGATAGCCGACGAGCGACGGGTACCGCGCGATCAGCGCCTGGTGCTCCTCACGCGAGACGATCGGGTTCTTGAAGAAGCTGCCGGCGTTGCCGATGACCGCGGGGTCGGGCAGCTTGCGGCGCCGGATGGCCACCACGGCATCGAAGATCGCGCGCGCATCGGGCCGCGCCATGCCGCGCTCCTTCAGTTCCCGGGCCACGTCCACGTAGCCTTCCATCGGCTGCCACCGCTTGGGCAACGCGAGCGTCACCGAGAGGATCAGGCGTTGGCCGGCCAGCGCGTGCTTGAACAGGCTGTCGCGATAGCCGAAACCGCACTCGGCGGCCGTCATGTGCTCGAGGCGCTGGGTCGCGAAATCCCATGCCGTGAGCGCGTCGAAGCGCTGGGAAAACTCCAGGCCGTAAGCGCCGATGTTCTGGACCGGCGCGGCGCCGCAACTGCCGGGAATCAGCGCCAGGTTCTCGAGTCCGGGACGCCCCATCGCCAGAAGCCGCTCGACGGTCGCGTGCCAGTTCTCGCCGGCGCCAACCTCCAGGTGCCAGGCGTCGCCCGCCTCCCCAAGCTCCCGCAATCCCGGGACCTCTACCTTGATCGCCAAGCCCTCGAAGTCGCGGGTCAGCAGCAGGTTGCTGCCGCCGCCGAGGACCAGTCGCGGCAGCCCGGCGAGCCGTGGATCGGTAGGCCAGCGCGGCGAGATCCTCAGCGCTGCGCACCCGGCAGAACCAGCGCGACCGCGCCTCGACGCCGAAGCTGTTCAATCCGTGCAAGGGGTAATGTTCGTGCAATCTCGGCGGCATCGGAGGGATGGTCGTTGGTTGTGAGTGGATAGGCTGGGCGGCGGGGTCGCCGTCAAGGCGCCGCGCTGCCAGGGAAGATCAGGGCATCCGTGGCGAACCCGGCGGTCCGGGCTCTGACCAGCAGGTCGTCCAGCACGGCAGGGGGTAACTGCGGCTCCCGGGCCAAGATCCAGAGATAGTCGTGGTCATAGCCCGCCACCAGGGCCCAGCGATAGTCCGGGTCCAGCGCGAAGACATGGTAGCCGCCGTAGAAGGGTCCGAAGAAGCTCACCTTGAGGCTGCCGACCTCCGGGCTATCCAGGAAATAGGCGCGGCCCAGTGCCTCCTTCCACTGGCCCTTGGCCGCATCATAGCCCCGGTTCAGCACGTCCACCCCGCCGTCCGGGCGCCGGCTGTAGGTGGCGGTGACGTCGGTGAGGCCGCGCTCGAAGGAATGGTCGAGCCGGGCGATCTCGTGCCAGGTGCCCAGGTAGCGGTCCAGCCGGAAGCCGGTGACCGGGCGGACCCCATCGGGTATGCCGGTGCAGCCGGCGAGCAGCAGCGGGAACAGGAATAGCGCGAACAGCTTACGGCCGAGTGCAACTCGAATGTGCATGGATAAGCTCACCTTCAATTCCATCGTCTCAGTGTAACCCCCGGCGCCACTTCGGCCTCGGGCGGGAAATCAATATCCACCTTGACGAGGTTCCGTTGGCGGACCTTGGGGCGGGAGCAGGTCCGCCGGACGATATAGCGTCCTGGCATTGGCCCACAGGACGCCCTCAATCAGGCCAGGGTCGGCCAAGGTCTCGGCAATCAGGTCCAGATCCCGCGGGTGGAACGGGCGCGGAGCTCGTGTTCCGGGGAGGTCGCTGCCCCACAGGACCCGGTCCGGCCTGATTTGGCACAGGTCCCGCAGGGCCTCCGCGACGGGGAATCCCAGGCGACCGAAACCACTCGCCTTGATCCAGGCCCCGCGCTCTGCGAGCGCCAGAAGATGAACCAAGCCGAGCCGGCTTAGTCCAAGGTGGTCGATGCAGATGGCGGGGAGTCCTTGGAGCCAGCCGTCCAGACGCGGGATCTCGGCTGCGTCTAGGTAGAGCTCCGCGTGCCAGCCGGCCAAGGCGTGGACGCGGTGGGCCAGGTGCAGCATGCCGTCGAGATCATCTTGCATGCCCCTGTGGAGGTTAAAGCGCACCGCACGCACCCCTAGGGCATCGAGCCTGCGGATCTCGTCGGTGGGCGTAGCCAGTGGGAGCTGCGCGACGCCGACGAAGCCGGGTCCGAGGCGGGGCAGGGCGTCTTCCAAGTAGGTGAGATCGAAGCCCTGGAAGGAGCCGGAGATCACGGCGCCACCGGCGACCCCGAGGGGGGTGGCGAGGGTCAGATAGTCCAGCAGCGTGAAGGGCGGTGGTAGAAAGCCCTGGTTCTCCTTGAGGGGGAAACGCGGGTCGATGATGTGCAGGTGGGCGTCGAATAGGTGCATGGGTCTCAGTCAGGCTCCCACCCATTGTCAAAATCCTGTCTCATAGACTACATTAAACCGTCAGAAAAAGTGCTTAAGATCAAAAGAAAATCACAAAAATTCCAGCTACGAGACCAAAATGACATGAACGCAGAATGCGCCTCTCCTGACCGGCACCACGCCGGATTCCAGGTGCATATCCGTTACGGCCGGCGTCGGCTCCATAGCGGATCCGGAAGCAACCCTACTGCCGATGGGCTCCATTTGGAGCTAGGTGCCCTGACCCTGCCCGAGGGTACCCACGTGGACCTCGAGATCGAGGCCCTGGGTCGCCAGTGGCTGATCCCCTCGGTGGTGGCGCAGCACGACGCCGACGGCATCGCGGTGCGCTTTGTCGAGCCGCAGCCGGAGCTGGCCGCGGAGCTCGCGCTGGTCGGTGCCGAATCCATGCCCCCGCCCCGCCACCTGCCTGCCCGGCGGCCGCGCCTGCATCGCCCGGGCCATCGCGCCGACGCCTGATTTGGCGTCGGCCGTTCATGCGCTAACAAACTCTTGCTGACAACTGAAAACTGCCAATCGCACTGTATAAATTCGCACCGATGCAACCGTGTCTGGTGCTGCGTGAGGCGTTCGGCCGGGTTACAAGGCGCTACAGCTTATGCCTACCAGCTAAACAAGACCCACTGTTGGACCGAGCTGTTCACTGGGCTGCTGCTGCGCACGTCGAGCACGCCATCGCCGTTGGTGTCGAGCAGATAGTAGGGCGGTCCCACCTGGGGCTGGACCTTGACCATATAGAGGCGCCCTCGCACCCGGTATTCATAGACCATGCCCTCGGCCTGCTCGACGATATTGATTTCAGGTTCCGTGGGGTCGCCACCGATGGCAGACTGGGGTGCCGTTGGGGCCGCAAGGGCCTGGTCTTCCTCAGGAGTGGCCAGGGCGCAGGTGGCGCACAGGGTCAGGACAGCGGCGGTGATGGATCGATTCATGGGGCTCTCGGAGGGCTCGGCAGCATAAAAGGTCTCTAGTCTACTAGACAGATCCGGGAAAAGCCGACCCGGCCGGTCTGACCGCACGTCGTCAGAGGAGGGCCGCGAGGGTCAGTGGGACGACTGCCAGGCTGGCCAAGCTGCCCCAAATGACGATGGCGGCGACGATCTCGGGTTCCTGCCCGTAGCGTTCGGCAATGATGTAATTGAGCACGGCCGGTGGCAGGACCGCAAACAGGAAGAGTTGGCGGAACTGATCGTCCTCCAGACCCAGCCAGGGCAGCAGGGCCAAAGCGACCAGCGCCCCGGCCAAAGGACGCGCCACAGCCCCGATCAGCCCGATGCCCCAGTGATCCAGGTTGGCCTCCGTCAGGCGCACCCCCAGGGAGAAGAGCATGAGCGGGATGGCCACCTGGCCCAGCAATTCGACCCCCTGAGCCACCGGCACCGGGATGAGTATGCCCAACAGTGAAACCGCCAGTCCGAGCAGACAGGCGAGTACCAGGGGCATGCGCAGCAGGGCGGCGAGGCCGGCACGAGGGTCCAGGATGCGCACCCCGACGGTGAAGTGAAGCAGGTTCTCCACCATGAACAGGACGACCGCCGCCGGCAGGGCTGCCTCACCGAAGGCCAGTACCGCCAGTGGCAGGCCCATGTTGCCCGAGTTGTTGAACATGAGCGGCGGTCCCAGGGTACGGAAATCGCGCTTGAGCACCCGGCTCAGGACCCATGCGATGACCCCGGAGCCCAGTACCACCAGCACCCCACCCAGGGCCAGGGGCAAGAAGTCTGCGGGGTGGAAGTCGCGCCCGGACAGCACATGAAAGATCAGCGCCGGAACGAAGACATCCAGGTTGATCCGGCTCGCCGCGGTCATGTCCGGGCGATGGCGACGGGCGTATAGATAGCCCACCAGCACCAGGCCGAACACGGGTAGGACGATGGACAAGATCTTGGCGAACATGACGGCCACTATTTTAGGGTGCTTCGAAAGGTGGTCTTCTCGGCAGTGGTGATGGGTGCCCGAGGCGTCAGGCGCTTGCGCCTGGCGACACAACCTGCCCCGGCCGCCGCGTCAGGGGCAGGCGAGTCCTGTGCCGTGGCCAAATGGTAACCGCGCTTGGCGGGTCTGTGGGTTTAGCGCAGAATTGGCCCCCATCCCACCGACCACCGGAATGCGTATGGAAAAGCCAAAGACCTACCAAGGTCTCTTCCAAGAAACCAGAGGCGGCATGACGCCGACCGGGAACATTATTCGCGATGCCTGGGTGCTTGGTCTGATCCCCGAGACCCAGGACTGTGCCGGCTGGACTGTCCAGGGCATCGAGGCCCTCTACGACAAGGTCACTGAGGCCTGGGGTCCCTACGGCCACCTCGCCTCGCGTCTGCCCCCGGAGATGCGCGAGCGTCATGCCCGCATCTATGCCGCGGCCATCGAGAAGGCGAGGGGGCAGGGCTGGGACCCGGAGTTGGGCGAAGACGACTAAGCCCGTGCCGAACCTCCTGGACCGGTCACCCTGAGGGCGACGCCGCCATGGCGAGCTTCAATGTCCGCGAGACCTTCTTTCGCCCCGAAGCGCACAGTCGGGAGGCCGGCGTCATGCCGGCCGATCTGTACAACGCCCTGCAACTCATCCTCAAGGGGCCCGGCGGGTGCTGCGTCTTCGTCCCCCTGCGCAATCTCCAATACCAGGCGGTGGTGGAGCGCGAAGAGGTCATCTTCGTCGACAGTTATGGTGGGTACGCCCACCAGGACGGCCAGGGCGGGCGTCTAATCCTGATCGCCTGGGATCTGACCCCGGGCGCCGCTCGCGAGTCCCTCTCGGCCCCGGTCCCCTTCGAGATCATCTGCTATCAGCCGGGACTGAAGGAGACCCAGCGGCGTCTGATCGGCGAAGTGCATGCCGCCCTCCAGCAGGCCTTGCAGCGTCATCGCGACCAGACGCGCACCGAGCGGCGGCGGGTCTTGCCGCTGCGCCTCGGGACTTGATGCCGATGAGCCTGGGTGGTCGCAGTTGCACCTGGGTGTGGGTTATGAGATGGGTTTGAAACCGATGGGGATGGAGTGCTCCGGCAGCCGCTCCAGGGCGTTCTCGAGCTCGGAATGCTTCCGGGCGACTGCCGCATCATTCAACCCTTCAGGGTCGCGGTGGGGGAAGGGCTGCACGCTGGGCTTGCAGATCGGCAAGCCGCGCCCCGTGGGTTTCCAGGCGGGTCTGGTAGTCCTGGGCCACGGCCTCGATCTGGGCATCGATCCCGGCCCGCCAGGTCTGCTCGTCGAGCGCCTCTGAGCCCGCGAAGCGCTCACGGCGTAGGGCTGCGATCTTCGCATCCCGTTCCACTTCCAAGCGGCTGATCTGCTGCTGAACATTGAGGATCTCGGTGTCCAATACTTCGGACTCGCCGATCTGATCGGCCTGGGCCTCGGCGCCGTGGGCCGCCGCCGCGGCACCCTCGGGATTTGACGGCTGCTGGTAGTCCACCTCGATATGTTGCTCGTCCGGTCCGCAGGGCACGTCGGAGAAGCTGGTGACGCCACCCTTGGTGCATTCGTACATGCCCACGGCGGCTTCTTTGGCGGACAGCGGTGCAGCGATGGATAGGGCGAGCACGGCCCCCAGGTAGAGGCCAGGTCGCTTGGGGATCAGGTGCTGGATGGTCATGGTGCTTTCCTCTGGGGTGGTTGGCGGTACGCCGGGGATCTGCGGAAAAGGCAATTCGGCCGCAAATTACGCAAATCAACGCAAATGGTTCAGTGACTTGAGAAAAGTCCGGAGGCCGCCCGCAGGGTGAGTCGGCCGCCGACACCAAGTCCGAGTTTATTTGCGTCTATTTGCGGCTGAACTGCTCTTCTTAGGTTCAAGGACGTCGCCGGGCCACCAGCTCGATGCGTCGATTCATCGCGCGCCCCTCATCCGAGTCCTGGGGTGCGATGGGGGCGAGGTCGGCCAGGCCATGGGGGCTCAGACGCTCCGGGTCAATGGCGTAGTCCTGCACCAGGGCCGCGACCACGGCTTCGGCCTGGCGCCGCGATAGATTGAGGCGTTGTTCCAGGTCACCCAGATTGTCCGTATGGCCGACGACGTAGAGGAACAGCCCGGGGCGTTGGCGCAATAGGCGTGCGATCTCCGCGAGTTGGTCCCCGGAATCGCTGGCGATGTCCGCCTGGTAGGGGTCTGGGCCGAAGGCGATGCCGTAGACCGAGACCCGTCCGTCGATGTCGATGCCCTGAGCCAACTCGTCGGTCCTGAGTAAGACTTGGTGCTGCTCTTGGCCCTGACTGACAACAAGCTCCAGAAAGATCGCTACCCGCTTGCTCGCCTCGGGGGCAGTCTCGTTGTCCTGATGGGCTGCGAAGATAAAGACATAGGTACTGGCCCCGTCCTGCGTTCCCTTGGCAACGATGATGCGCGGTTCGCGCACGCTGTTCGGCGCGAAGGCGCCCGCGGCGGGGGGAGCGGGCAGGCGTTTCTCATAGGCATCTTCGACATAGAAGGCGCCGACCCCTGTGCCGCAGCCGTTTTCCCCGGCACAGTCGAAGACGACATCGAAGCCGAGATCGTCCAAGGCCTTGCGGTAGCCGCGCATGACCTCCCGGGTACTACGCCCAGGGGGTGCGGCATAGAGCAGGGCGGTGCGCGGGCCCTCTAGGCGGACCGAACCCTCCCAGAAACTCAGCTCCGGGTCGTCGCTCCAGGGGCCTAGGGGCAGGACGGTCGCGGCGGACTCGCTGCTTGTGCAGCCGAGGATGCGGGCGCCTTCGAAGCGTGGCAGACCGGCGGGGTCTGCGCATCTGGGGGTATCGACCGAAGGGTCGCCGGCGCTGGCCCAGGCGGGGGTTACCCAGGTGATGGCCAGGGTTAGGGCGATAGAGGGTGTCAGGTGGCGTGTCACGCTTGGTATGAGTCTGGTTGGTGGTTGACAAGGTTCGGTCCGCGGCGTATCCGACGCAGGCTACCGGGCTTTGACCGCTCGCCTCGTTCGCACCAGTGAGTGGCCCGGGTGGGGGCCTGGCCCCGTTGGGCCGAATCGGGGCATGCTTGGGCACTCCGGGGAGCGGCAGCTGCGTACCCCATTATCCGACAAAACACGCACCGACCGTCGGGGACAATTGCGGGCAGGGAGAGTCGCCGTTTTGCCGCCGATGGCATCCAAGTTGGCCTGCGTCGGGACTCGCACCCCGTGGCACTGGGGCACCGTCAGCTTGGCCTGGAATGGTGGCACCGCCACAGTTGCGTAACCGCCGTGAAGCAAGGCCAAAGGTGTCATTGGCGCCCACTTGGCGAGGTGTTGTTAGAAGCAGGTATGATACGACGCCTTAATCTTTGCACGGCGTGGCCGCGTCCGAGTCATGGCAAGGCGCAGCAGGACGGCGCGGTCCTGCGAGCGAACACACCTGGGATACGAACTCTATGAGCACCCCGATCACTGCCCCCAACCCAACCCACCAATCTGCCCGGCGCCTGGTGCCTTGCCTGGTACCTCTGTTGCTGGCATTGGCGGCGGGCACGGTACAGGCCGCGCCGCCCCTGTGGGGGCTTGGGGTCAAGGGGTGCGACGCCTTCTTGACTACGGCCAAGGGCTGGGATCAGGGGGTGGACAGCGATATCGCGGAGTACAGCCGCTACCAGGATTGGCTGTCCGGCTTCGTCTCCGGCCTGAACCTCGCCACTGGGGACGATGTACTGCGCGGGGCAGGGATCGATGGGGCGATGCGCAAGGTGCGCGACTATTGCGAGGCCCATCGGGAGGCGGATTTCTTCAATGCCACCATGGGCTTCGTGCGCAGTCTGAGTAGTCTGCGGTAACTTCGCCTAGAGGGCGGTCACGGAACCTTCACGCAGCGGTCACCTCATCTCAACGGTCCGGGAAGACAATCGTTTTAGTCGATTTTCCCACTGTTGAGTTGAGGTTGATGATGCGTAAGACCTTTATCGCTGCTGCTGTCGTTTTGACGGCGCCCTTCTGCGCGCAGGCCCTGGCCCGCGACACCATTTCCATCGTCGGGTCGTCCACCCTCTTTCCCTTTTCCACCGCAGTGGCCGAGACCTTCGGTCGCTCCGGCAAGTTCAAGACCCCCAAGGTCGAGTCCACCGGGACCGGCGGCGGCATGAAGCTGTTCTGCGCCGGTGTGGGCGTCGACAACCCCGACATGACCAATGCCTCACGCCCGATGAAGGCATCGGAGTTCGATAACTGCCAGGCGAACGGCGTCAGGGAGATCGTCGAGGTCAAGGTCGGCTTCGACGGCATCGCCTTGGCCAACTCCAAGGCGACGCAGCAGTTCGACCTGAGCCTGAAGGACATCTTCCTGGCCCTGGCCAAGACGGTGCCGGACCCCAAGACCGGCGAACTGGTCGCCAACCCGTACAAGACCTGGAAAGAGGTCAACCCGAGTCTGCCCGATACCGCAATCGAGGTCATGGGCCCGCCGCCCACCTCCGGGACCCGGGACGCCCTGGTCGAGCTGGCCATGGAGGGCGGCTGCAAGAGCTTCCCCAACATCGCGGCCCTCAAGAAGACCGACGAGAAGATGCACAAGGCCGTCTGTCAGGGCATCCGCGAGGATGGCGCCTACATTGAGGCTGGCGAGAACGACAACCTGATCGTGCAGAAGCTGGTCGCCAACCCTAAGGCCCTGGGCATCTTCGGTTACAGCTTCCTGGAGCAGAACGCCAACAAGATTCAGGGTTCCAAGGTCGATGGCGTGGTGCCAGCCTACGACAGCATCTCGTCCGGCAAGTACCCAATCTCCCGTTCCCTGTTCTTCTATGTCAAGAAGGCCCACGCCGGGACCATCCCAGGTATCCCTGAGTTCGTGGCCGCCTTTACCGACGAGAAGGCCTGGGGCGACCGCGGCTACCTGGCCAAGAAGGGTCTGATCGCCTTGCCCAAGGCCGAGCGTGCCGAGGTTGCCGCCGCGGCCAAGGCCATGACCCCCATGGCCAAGCCTGACTAGCCGATTGCGGCGAGAGGCTCGTCTGCACCCGTGCCGGCGGCCCCCCGGGGTCGCGGGCGGTCGATGTACTAACCGGATCATCCCATGTCTAGCTGGATACCCTTGCTCGCCCTGCTCGGGGTTCTGGCCCTGGCCTACCGGCTCGGGCGCAAGCGGGCGGTGGCCGCGGTCGGCGGCCCGACCCGCATCACTCACCTGCACTCTCTACCCGGCTACCACGGGCTGTACGCCGTCCTGTGGGCCGGGATTCCGGCCATCCTGATCCTCGCCCTCTGGTCCGGATTTCAGGACCATGCTGTGGTCGCGTTGGTCAAGGCCGAACTCCCCGCGAGCCTGACCGAGGGCCTGTCCGAGGGCAGGCTCGGGCTGCTCGTCAACGACGTCAAGAACCTGGCGACGGGCAATATCGTGAGGAGCGACCCGTCGCCGGAGATCCAGGCCGCTGCCGCTCACTATGCTCGGCTGCAACGAATCGCCGGGTTCGCCCTCTGGGCCCTGGTCTTCGCCCTGGCCGGGGGCGGCATGGGACTGGCGCTCAAGCGCATCGGTCCACAGCTTCGGGCCCGCAATGGGGTCGAGGGGACCCTGATGGTCGTGTTGATCGTCTTCTCCTCCATGGCCATCCTGACGACGTTGGGCATCGTCCTTTCGGTCCTCTTCGAGTCCCTGCGGTTCTTCCAACAGGTGCCCTGGACGGAGTTCTTCTTTGGCATCGAGTGGAGCCCCCAGACGGCTATGCGTGCCGATCAGGTTGGTTCCACCGGGGCCTTCGGTGCCGTCCCACTGTTTGCCGGGACCATGCTCATCTCGCTCATTGCGATGCTGGTGGCGGTGCCCATCGGCCTGATGTCGGCCATCTATCTATCCGAGTACGCACCGCGCACCCTGCGTGCCTGGGCCAAGCCGATGCTGGAGATCCTGGCGGGCATCCCGACCGTGGTCTACGGCTTCTTCGCCGCCCTGACCGTCGCCCCGGCGATCCGCGGCTGGGGCGAGGCCTTGGGCTTGGCTGTGGCCGCCGAGAGCGCCCTGGCGGCCGGGCTGGTGATGGGGATCATGATCATCCCCTTCGTCTCCTCGCTCTCCGACGATGTGATCAACGCCGTGCCCCAGGCCATGCGTGACGGCTCCTATGCCCTGGGAGCCACCAAGTCGGAGACGGTCAGGCGGGTGATCCTGCCCGCAGCCCTGCCGGGGATCGTCGGCGGTGTCCTGCTCGCCGTCTCGCGGGCCATCGGCGAGACCATGATCGTGGTCATGGCCGCCGGCATGTCCGCGCGACTCACGGCCAACCCCCTGGATGCGGTGACCACGGTGACGGTGCAGATCGTCACCCTGCTCACCGGCGACCAGGAGTTCGACAGCCCCAAGACCCTGGCCGCCTTCGCCCTGGGTCTGACCCTGTTCGCGGTGACCCTGGTCCTCAACGTCATCGCCCTGCAGATCGTGCGCAAGTACCGGGAGCAGTATGAATAGTCCAGACAGTTCCGACCCCGACGCCCCGGCCCGACACACGAAGCGCCGACCGTCGGGTCATCGATCACGTCAACGCGAGCCTCAAGCGGCGCCATGCGGCGGAGCGCCGCTTCCGGGCCCTGGGCATGGCCGCCGTAGCCTTGGGCCTGCTGTTCGTGGCGGTCCTGTTCCTGGATATCGTCGCCAAGGGCTACACCGCCTTTGAGCAGACCTATATCCAGCTCCCCATCGCCTTCGACCCCGAGGTCATCGACCCAGACGGCAGCCGCAATTCGGAGACCCTGGCCGATGCGGACTACATGGTCCTGATCGACAACGCCCTACTGGCCAGGTTTCCGGAGGTCACCGAGCGCAGCGAACAGTTCGCCCTGTCCGCCATCGTCAGCGTCGGGGCCCCCTACCAGCTACAGCGGATGGTGCTGGCCGACCCTGGACTGATCGGCACGACCCGGCCCGTCTGGCTTCTGGCCGACGACCTGGTGGACATGTTTGCCAAGGGACGGGTCGATCGCGACCTGCCGGAGTCCGACCGGCAACTGGACGACCGCACCCTGGGTTGGCTGGATGCCCTGGCCGCCACGGGGCAGCTCGAGAAGCGGTTCAACACCGGCTTCTTCACCAATGGCGACTCCCGAGAGCCGGAGCTGGCCGGCATCGCCGGGGCCCTGGCGGGGAGCTTCTACACCCTGGTGCTGACCCTGTTGTTCTCCTTCCCCATCGGCGTGGGCGCGGCCCTCTATCTGGAGGAGTTCGCCCCCAAGAACCGCTGGACCGACCTCATCGAGGTCAATATCAACAACCTGGCGGCGGTACCGTCCATCGTCTTCGGCCTGCTGGGGCTGGCGGTTTTTATCGGCGTGTTCGGGGTCCCACGTTCCACCCCCCTGATCGGCGCCCTGGTGATGACCCTCATGACCCTGCCGACCATCATCATCGCCAGCCGCGCGGCCCTGACCTCGGTGCCGCCGTCCATCCGCGAGGCGGCCCTGGGGGTCGGCGCCTCGCCGCTCCAGGCCCAGTTCCATCATGTGTTGCCGCTGGCGATGCCGGGCATGCTCACCGGGGCCATCCTGGGCATGGCCCGCGCCCTGGGCGAGACCGCCCCCTTGCTCATGATCGGCATGATCGCCTTCATCGTCGACGTCCCCCATGGCTTCACGGACCCGTCCACGGTGCTGCCGGTGCAGATCTACCTGTGGGCGGACAGCCCCGAGCGGCGCCTTCGTCGAGCGGACCTCGGCGGCCATCATGGTGCTGCTGGCTTTCCTGATGCTGATGAACCTCACCGCGGTCCTGCTGCGGCGCCGCTTCGAGCGCCGCTGGTAGGGGTCTTGTCATGAACAAGCCAAGCAGCGAGCCCCGCGACTCCACCAACCGCCAAGCCGCCGAACCCCCGACGAGGAAGCCAATGAACACCACAGCCGAGACCCCGACGGCCAACACGGGTGCCATGTCTGCCGCCGACCTGTCCAGCCATACGGACCTGGGCGGGACCGTCGGCACCGTGACAGTGGACAACCCACGCATGCGTTGCAGCAAGGTCGATGTCTTTTACGGCGACAAGCAGGCCATCAAGTCCGTGAGCCTGGACATCGGCAACAACGAGGTGATCTGCTATGATCGGTCCCTCGGGTTGCGGCAAGTCCACCTTCCTGCGTTGTCTCAACCGCATGAACGACACCATCCCGTCCGCCCGGGTGACCGGCTCCATCCTGCTCGACGGGCACGAGATCCTGGACAAGAGCATCGACGTGGTGCCTTTGAGGGCCCAGGTCGGTATGGTGTTTCAGAAGCCCAATCCCTTCCCCAAGTCCATCTACGAGAACGTCGCCTATGGGCCTCGCATCCATGGCATCACCAACTCCAAGGCAGAGCTGGACGCGCTGGTCGAGTCGAGCCTGATCAAGGCGGGACTCTGGAAGGAGGTGCAGGACCGCCTGGGCGAGCCCGGCACCGGGCTGTCCGGTGGCCAGCAGCAGCGGCTATGCATCGCGCGCACCATCGCCGTCTCCCCCGAGGTCATCCTCATGGACGAGCCCTGTTCGGCCCTGGACCCCATTGCCACCGCCGTCATCGAGGAGCTGATCGACGAGCTGCGCGAGAACTACGCCATCGCCATCGTCACCCACTCCATGCAGCAGGCGGCCCGGGTCTCCCAGCGCACCGCCTACTTCCACCTGGGCGATCTGGTAGAGGTGGGGGAGACCGATCAGATCTTCACAAACCCTCGGCACAAGCTGACAGAAGACTACATCACCGGGCGCTTCGGCTGACGGCTTGGAGCGCCGGCGTCCCGCCGGCACTGGGTGCCCCGGCGTCCCGCCGGGGGTCAGTGTGCAGAGGGCGGAGCCCGCGCACTCCAGGCCACCAGAACCGCTGGGGTTCGTTCCTCACCCCAGCCTACCTGTCCCGGTAGCTTTCCAACCAATTCCCATCACCGTCCAGATCCGCCGAAGGAGCACCGCCATGAGCATCGAGCCCACCAAGGGCCACACCGTCAAGGCCTACGATACCGAACTCGCCCAGCTGCGCGGTCTGGTCCTCGAAATGGGCGAGCGGGTGGTCGAGCAGGTCCGGGACGCCGTTACGGCGACCGTCGAAGGGGACCCAGAGCCGGCCCTTGCGGTCATCGAGCGCGAGCGCAAGATCGACTATCTCGAGCTCGACGTGGATGAGAAGGTCTTCAACATCATGGCGCGGCGCCACCCGGCCGGGGTGGATCTGCGCCTGGTGCTGGCCCTATCGAAGGTCGTGGCCAACCTGGAGCGCGCGGGGGACAAGGCCGAGGAGATTGCCGAGTGTGCCCTGCGCATCCGTAGCCGCGACAGCTGCAAGGATTCAAGCATCTACCACCACGTCGCGCGGCTAGGCAAGACCGCCTGCTGCATGATGGAACGTGCCCTGGATGCACTGGGGCGCACCGACGTAGAAGTGGCCCTGGATATCTTCGCCGATGACCGGGATCTGTTCGACGAGACCGCCGCGGCCGTGCGCCATCTGATGTCCTTTGTCGTAGAGGACCCCTCCCTGTTGTCGCAAGTGATTGATCTGATCTTCGCCGTCAAGGCCCTGGAGCGCATCGGCAACCACGCCGGCAACGTCGCCGAGCAGGTGATCTTCGTCGCCAAGGGGCGCGATGTGCGTTACCAGAGCCGCGAAAACGTCATCGCGGCGCTGCGCAAGCGGGAGGGCTAGGGTCGCGCGGACCTACACTGGAACGACGGGTTGGATATGTCCCGCTGCAGCACTTGTGAAGCGGTCCTCGCTCACCTCGGGCTGAATGTTCCACACATTCGCCAAAATTGCCTGATAACTTGGGCCCGGAAGGAGTTGTCAGGCAGGCGCAACTCGTTGACCTGACGCCCGATTTCTGATCGGATGCGCATCGCATGGCCGCACATCCGGCAACTTGGTTCGTCAAAATCCAGTTGGCTGGTGAAGACAAAAGGCACACGCCACGCTAGACTTCAACCATGAAAGCATTTGCATGGAATTCAGAAAAGAATGAAGTGCTCAAAGCTGAAAGGGGAATTTCTTTTGAAGAAATCGTCCTCAGTATCCAGCTCGGATACGAAGTCGATGTTTTCGATCATCCGAATCAGGAGCAATATCCCGGTCAAAAAATCTCGGTTGTATTGATTGAAGATTACGCCTATCTCGTACCGTTTGTCGAAACAGA
The DNA here is from genome assembly GCA_963845265.1 of uncultured Gammaproteobacteria bacterium. Classification (GTDB taxonomy): domain Bacteria; phylum Pseudomonadota; class Gammaproteobacteria; order Chromatiales; family Chromatiaceae; genus DYRB01. Next base: position 273,525 of record CAWJRN010000003.1, read on the forward strand.
AAGCGAAGTGTTTCTGAAGACCATTATTCCGAGCCGAAAAACCACGAAGAAATATGTTGGTGGTTCAAATGTATGAACTTGACCTAGAAGAAGAGGAGATTCTTGAGGCGTTTGAGGCAGGGAAGCTTAGCCCTGTCAAGGAGGTAGACAAGGAGATTAAACGACATCGTGACATTGCGGAAACCACTTTCAGAAAAGATGCTCGAATTAACATTCGATTGTCATCCCGTGATCTGAGGGCTCTTCAAGTCCATGCCCGCTACAGGAAGGCATTCCTTATCAAACCCTTGTGTCCAGCATCCTGCACAAATTTGTAGATGGCCAACTTGTAGAAAAATCAGCCAGCAGGTAGCTCTAGCGGACCTCGTTCGTCGGCGGCTTAGCATCGCTGGGGGGGTTAAGGGAATGCTGAATTATGCGCAACTAATGCTGGAGTTTGGCGCATCAGTGGCCGTTGATTTCGCAATTCCTCGGTGAGAAGCGTCCCTAGGCACGGGGCGTTCAAATTTATGTCACGGCTGATGAACCAGTACGTGGCTATATCGCTGCAGTCGGTCGACTCACGGGAGGGGGCAGTATGAGCAGAGACGCTGATCCACAACAGCGACTTTGGCTTTCTCTGGGCTACGGTGGCAAGAGGAAAGATCCAGGAACTTGGCGCTAATGGAAGCAACCTAAGTGCTCTAAGCAATGGGTGATCGCTGCGCCCAACGGCCTAGCTGTGTTCGAGCAACACGACAGGACGGTATTCTACAAAGGTAGTGCCATTCTTACCGCCGATACGCAATGGGCGGCAACATGGCGAGCGCTTGCGTATTTTTACGAGAACGTCATTCCAACATTGACGCCACCTCCGATGAGCGTCCAGAGTGGCGAAATATCCATCTATCGAGAGACCGTACAGAAGATCGAATTGCGAGGCGCTGCCAATCAGCCGGTATAGTCGCTCAGGGCCAGCCAGCTCCGACGCACCCCGCCAGAGTCCTGCGGGTTATGGGAAGTGTCGAAACGGCGTACCCTGAGAAACTTTGGATCGGCCCTGACTACCCTAAGCTGCGAATCCTTGTGTTGGGTGAGTCCTGGTATGGCGAGTTCCCCCCGGAGCTGGCAACCGATGAGGGTATATCCGAGCCTATCTGGAAGGTCGCGCACATATGCAATGTATACTCGAATCGCAAACGCATGTGAATTGGAGCGGAAGACGTTTTGGAACAGTGTCATGTTTACGAACTTTGTGCAGCGTGTGGGCGCAACGCGCGACGTTCGACCCACTATCGGCTTCAGAGGCGCATGCGAGCGGTTAGCGCATATTTTGGCGGAGCACACACCTCATGGCGTCTGGATACTTGGGGTTGAACAAGGCGAATATTCGGCGCCGGTCGTAGAGCAAGCCGGAATTGAGTTTGAAGTGTCCGCTCATCCAACAAGTTACGGATTGAAGAGCGCCGCGCTCGGTGCAAGTTGGAGAACGTTGCTGGCGAAGTTGCGGTCAGGTCGGCGGTCAACTGGCGTTTAATGAGGGTGGCGAGTTAATTGGCGCCGGGTTTCTATAAGGGAGTTCGTAGGTGTGTTATACGATTCGTGAATTAGTGTGGGCTAGGCTTCTTCAGCTCAGAAAGAAGAACGCCTAAGATAGAAGGCAAGCCTTGATCGAGTGGCGGCTAGCGGTCGCTGCTCTCCGTCTAATGAGCAAACGGCGGATTGTGCAAGACGTTATTCGAGCAGGAAGGAAGTCCAGACATTGAAACCAAGAATCAGTATGATCACGCTCGGTGTCCGTGACCTTTCCGCAGCTATTGAGTTCTACGAAAAGGGGCTTGGGCTTCCCCGAATGGAGTCGCCTCCTGATGTCGCTTTTTTCACCCTAACTGGTTCATGGCTAGGATTATATCGGCGGAAGCATTGGCCGAGGATGCAGGAGTGTCTCCCGAAGGCGCGGGGTTTGAATCATTTGCGCTCGCCCACAATGCAGTTCCGAGAACGAGGTCGATGAGGTGATATCGCAGGCCGTTGGGGCGAAGCCATCTTGGTTAAAGCGCCACAGAAGGTTCTCTGGGGTGGCTACAGCGGCTATTTCAAGGATCTTGATGGCCATCTTTGGGAAGTTGCTCATAACCCACTTTTCTGGGTAGGCCCGGTAGATGAAAGCGCATAGGGACCCAACCCTCCGCGGCTGCACCCGTGCGGGGGACGAGGGGGTATCGTTGAAACGCATGACGGAATATCCCGGTACACCAGTGCTTGTCGAGCGCCTCTAGCCGATGGCTGGAACCCTAGGGTTGCCCTCCGCAAGCCGATCCGCCATTCTCGTCTCCTTCGCGACGCTTGCTGCGCTCCCGCATGCCCACCCGCCAGAGGAGTCTCCCCTTGCTCAAGATCGTCTCCTTTAATATCAACGGTATCCGTGCCCGACCCCACCAACTGGAGGCGCTAAAGCAGCGCCATGATCCGGATATCCTGGGCATTCAGAGTGCAAGGTCGCAGACCCGGAGTTCCCCCGAGAGTCGGTGGAGTCCCTCGATTTCGTCCCGGAGTTCCATGGGCAAAGGGGCACTATGGGGTCGCACTGCTCGGTCGCCAGGCACCCTTAGACGTGATCCGCGGTCTGCCGGGCGATGCCCCGGATGCGCAACGGCGCCTCATCACCGGGCGCTATGCCCTCCCGGGGGGCGGCGAGGTGACGGTGATCAACGGCTACTTCCCCCAGGGTGAGGCGCGCAACCACCCGGTCAAATTCCCCGCCAAGGAGCGCTTCTACGCGGAGCTGACCGCCTGGCTGAGGGACGATCAACCCGACCAGAACCTGGCCCTGGTGGGGGACATGAATATCGCACCCCTGGACCTGGACATCGGCATCGGTGCGGACAACGCCAAGCGTTGGCTGCGGGAGGGTAAGACCAGCTTCTTGCCTGAGGAGCGCGCCTGGCTACAGACCCTGACGGATTGGGGCCTGCACGATGCCTACCGGGTGCTGCACCCGGATGTGAATGACCGCTTCTCCTGGTTCGACTACCGCAGTAAGGGGTTCGACCGGGAGCCCAGGCGCGGCTTGCGGATCGACCTGCTGTTGGTTACGGCCCCGATGCGGGAGCGTCTGGTGGAGGCGGGCATCGACTACGACATCCGTGCCCTGGACAGGCCCTCGGACCACTGCCCGGTTTGGGCGACCTTCGACTTGTAGGGCGGCTTCGGCTCTCGATCCCGCGAGCCGTTGGATGACGCAAGACACGTCGGCGGGGCGCATCTCTATGTCTTGGGTCCTTCGCTTTCTGCCCAGCGCTCCGCAGAGGCAGTATCGGTATGGCGGGCCTCGACCCAGCGATCACCGGACTCAGTGGTCTCCTTCTTCCAGAAAGGGGCGCGGGTCTTGAGGTAATCGATCAGGAACTCGCAGGCGCGAAAGGCCTCCCCTCGGTGGGCACTGGTGACTGCCACCAGGACGATGGGTCCTGGGGACTCAGGGTGCCAACGCGATGCAGGATGCGAATGCCGTCCAGGGACCAGCGTCCGCGGCCTCCTCGGCGATGGCTTGCAGGGCTTTTTCCGTCATCCCGGGGTAGTGTTCGAGGGTCATCTGGGCAACCTCCTCGCCCTCGTTGAGGTCGCGCATGAGCCCCAGAAAGCTGACCAGGGCGCCGATCTGTGGGTGGTCACGCCAGAGGGTCTCCTGCTCGGCGGCAGGGTCGAAGGGCTCGCTCTGGACACGGATCTCGATCATGGGGCGACCTCGGGTGGGGCAGGGGATGGTCTATTCTAGCGCCGACCGGCATCCGTCGTTCCGTACCGAGAGCTTTTTTTTTTTTTTTTTTTTTTTTTTTTTTTTTTTTTTTTTTTTTTTTTTTTTTTTTTTTTTTTTTTTTTTTTTTTTTTTTTTTTTTTTTTTTTTTTTGTGAAACAGGGTACTGGGCCGGCGGGCTGCCAGGTCATGGTGCGGCTGTGAGATGGGGGCGGCCCGCGCCGCTCCAATCTGGTGCGCGCAGTGAACCACCCCCCTTCCCGACGTTCTAAACTGGCCTCATCTGCCCTCGTGTTGGGGTGGTTAGCGGACCCGATGTGTCGGCCAGTGGCCCATGGTTTGCGACGGATGGCCGCATTCAGCCCCTTTTGCTGGACTGGTCCGATTGTTGCCTAACAGCTCAACAGCAAGGTTGCCTTGACCGCGGCGAGGCGGTCACCATCTATCCCTTAGCGCTGGCCCGTCGTCCACCTGTCGGCAGGGTCCAGTACTGAGCATGTATGAACAGAGGTGTCGTATGTCGATCTTCGCCCGTTACCAGGCCCGCTACGAGACATCGCGTGAGGAAGTGCTGCGTCTGGACGAGTATCTGGACCTGTGTAAGTCCGACCCCGGCGCCTACGCCGGACCGGCCGAACGGTTGCTCACGGCCATCGGCGAGCCGGAACTGGTCGACACCCGCAACGACCCGCGCCTGAGCCGGATCTTCCAGAACAAGATGCTCCGGCGTTATCCGGCCTTCGCCGAGTTCTACGGGATGGAGGAGGCGATCGAGCACCTGGTCTCCTACCTGACCCACGCAGCCCAGGGCCTGGAGGAGAAGAAGCAGATCCTCTACCTGTTCGGGCCCGTCGGTGGGGGCAAGTCGTCCCTGGCCGAGAAGCTCAAGGAGCTGATGCAGGTGGTCCCCTTCTACGCCATCGAGGGGTCCCCGGTCTTCGAGTCGCCACTCGGGCTCTTCTCCGCGGAGGAGGATGGCCCCATCCTGGAGGAAGACTACGGTATCCCGCGGCGCTTCCTGCGCACCATCATGTCGCCCTGGGCGGTCAAACGTCTGCAGGAGTTCAACGGCGACATCACCCAGTTCCGGGTGGTCAAGCTCTACCCGTCGATCCTGGAGCAGGTGGCCATCGCCAAGACCGAGCCCGGCGACGAGAACAACCAGGACATCTCCTCCCTGGTCGGCAAGGTCGACATCCGCCAGCTGGAGCGCTTCGCCCAGCACGATGCGGACGCCTACAGCTTCTCCGGCGCCCTGTGTCGGGCCAATCAGGGGCTGATGGAATTCGTCGAGATGTTCAAGGCACCTATCAAGGTCCTGCACCCGCTGCTGACCGCGACCCAGGAAGGCAACTACAACGGCACCGAGGGGCTCTCGGCGCTGCCCTTCCAGGGCATCATCCTGGCCCACTCCAACGAGTCGGAGTGGCAGACCTTCCGCAACAACAAGAACAACGAGGCCTTCCTCGACCGCGTCTATATCGTCAAGGTCCCCTATTGCCTGCGGGTGAGCGAGGAGACCCATATCTACGAGAAGCTGCTGCGCAACAGCTCGCTGTCCGAGGCGCCCTGCGCGCCCGGGACACTCAAGATGATGGCCCAGTTCTCGGTCCTGACCCGCCTGAAGGAGCCGGAAAACTCCAGCATCTTCTCCAAGATGCGGGTCTACGACGGCGAGAACCTCAAGGACACGGACCCCAAGGCCAAGTCCATCCAGGAGTATCGGGACTACGCCGGCGTGGACGAGGGCATGAGCGGGATCTCCACCCGTTTCGCCTTCAAGATCCTCTCCCAGGTCTTCAACTTCGACCATGTTGAGGTCGCTGCCAACCCGGTGCACCTGCTCTATGTGCTGGAGCGGCAGATCGCCCGCGAACAGCTCCCGGCCGAGGTGCAGGACCGCTATCTGGCCTTCCTCAAGCAGTACCTGGCCCCGCGCTATGCGGAGTTCATCGGCAAGGAGTTGCAGACCGCCTATCTGGAGTCCTATTCGGAGTATGGTCAGAACATCTTCGACCGCTACGTGACCTATGCAGACTACTGGATCCAGGACAGCGAGTACCGCGATCCGGATACCGGCGAGATGATGGAGCGGGGCTCGCTCAACGCGGAGCTGGAGAAGATCGAGAAGCCCGCGGGGATCTCCAACCCCAAGGATTTCCGCAACGAGATCGTCAACTTCGTGCTGCGCGCCCGGGCCAACAACGCCGGGGCCAACCCGCGCTGGACCAGCTACGAGAAGCTGCGGGTGGTGATCGAGAAGAAGATGTTCTCCAACACCGAAGAGCTGTTGCCGGTGATCTCCTTCAACACCAAGGCCTCGGCGAGGATCAGAAGAAGCACGACGAATTCGTCGACCGCATGGTCGACAAGGGCTACACGGCCAAGCAGGTACGCCTGCTCTCCGAGTGGTACATGCGGGTGCGCAAGGCGCAGATAGCCTATGTCCAACATCATCGACCGTCGGGTCAACGGCAAGAACAAGAGCGCGGTCAACCGGCGCGGTTCTTGCGTCGCTACAAGTCGCAGCTCAAGCGGGCCGTGGCCGATTCCGTCAATCGCCGCAGCATCACCGATATCGACAGTGGCGAGAAGGTGGGCATCCCGTCCCAAGACATCTCCGAGCCGATCTTTCATCACGGTCCGGGCGGGAGCCGGGACATGGTGCACCCGGGCAACAAGGACTTCCTGTCCGGCGACCGGGTAAAGCGCCCCGAAGGGGGCGAGGGTGGCGGTTCCGGGCAGGGCAAGGCCGGCAAGGGCGGGCAGGGCGAGGACGACTTCGTCTTCAACCTGTCCCGCGAGGAATACCTGGACCTGCTGTTCGAGGACCTGGAGCTGCCGCGTCTGGTGCGCAACCAGCTGCTGGGGACCACCGAGTTCAAGTACGTGCGCGCCGGCTACACCACCGACGGCAATCCGTCCAATATCGACGTGGTGCGCTCCCTCAAGGGGGCGGTTGCCAGGCGCACTGCCCTGGGGGCACCCCACCGCGGGCGCATCCGCGAACTGGAGGACGAGGTCGAGGGGCTGCTGGCGGACGGGGCAGGGGAGGACGACCCCCGCATCCTGGCCCTGCGCGAGGAGATCGACCGGCTCAAGACGCGCATCGCGGCCCTGCCCTTCATCGACACCTTCGACCTGCGCTACCAGGCCTTTACCAAGCGGCCGGAGCCGACCAGCAAGGCCGTGATGTTTTGCATCATGGACGTGTCCGGCTCCATGGATCAGGTGCGCAAGAACCTCGCCAAGCGTTTTTTCATCCTGTTGTATCTGTTCCTGCAGCGCAACTACAAGAACATCGATGTGGTTTTCATCCGCCATCACACCATCGCCCAGGAAGTGGACGAGCAGGAGTTCTTCTACTCCCGCGAGACCGGCGGCACGGTGGTCTCCAGCGCCCTGAACCTCGCCGATGACGTGATCGAGACGCTACGGCGGCGGGACCTGGAACATCTACGCGGCCCAGGCGTCGGACGGCGACAACTGGGATTCGGATTCGGCCGGTGCCGCGAGATCCTCACCGAGAAGCTCGTGCCGCTGATGCGCTATTTCGCCTATGTCGAGATCACCCCGCGCCAGCATCAGAGCTCTGGTATGCGTACCAGGACGTGGCTCGCCCATCCCCATTTCGCGATGGAACAGATCGGCGGCGCCGACGATATCTACCCTGTGTTCCGCGCGTTGTTCAAGAGACAGAGTGCATGACGAGCCGACTCATCTCCGACTCCTCCGAGTGGACTTTTCCGCTGCTCGAACGCTTTGATCGGGAGATCGCCCGTATCGCGCACAAAGACTATGGGCTCGACACCTACGCCAACCAGATCGAGGTCATCTCCTCCGAGCAGATGATCGATGCCTACTCCTCTGTCGGCCTGCCGATCGACTACCATCACTGGTCTTTCGGCAAGCAGTTCGTCTCCACGGAGCAGACCTATCGGCGCGGCCAGATGGGGCTGGCCTACGAGATCGTCATCAACTCCAACCCCTGCATCGCCTATCTCATGGAGGAGAACACCATGCCCATGCAGGCGCTGGTGATCGCCCACGCCTGCTATGGGCACAACTCCTTCTTCAAGGGCAATTACCTGTTCCGCACCTGGACCAACGCCGACGCCATCATCGATTACCTGGTGTTTGCGCGAAACTACATCGCCGAGTGCGAAGAGCGTTACGGCGAAGAAGAGGTCGAGTGCTGCTGGACTCCTGTCACGCGCTGATGAATTACGGCGTCGATCGCTACAAGCGCCTGCGCCCCTGTCCGGCCGAGGAAGAGCGCGCCAGCCGGAGCGCGAGGAATACCTGCAATCTCAGGTCAACGATCTGTGGCGCACCCTGCCCGGCGGACGCGTGGAGGCGCACGCAGCGCGTTGCGTTCCCGGAGGAACCACAGGAGAACATCCTGTACTTTATCGAGAAAAACGCCCCGCTGCTGGAGCCCTGGCAGCGCGAGGTGGTCCGCATCGTGCGCAAGATCGGCCAGTACTTCTATCCCCAGCGCCAGACCCAGGTCATGAACGAGGGCTGGGCGACGTTCTGGCACTACACCCTGCTCAACGGCTCTATGAGAGGGTCTGGTGACCGACGGCTTCATGATGGAGTTGCTCCAGTCCCACACCAACGTGGTCTTCCAGCCGCCCTTCGACGCGCCCTATTACAGCGGCATCAACCCCTATGCCCTCGGCTTCGCGATGATGCGCGATATCCGCCGCATCTGCGAGGCCCCACGGACGAGGATCGCCACTGGTTTCCGGATATTGCCGGGCAGGACTGGCACAAGGTCCTGGACTTCGCGATGCGCAACTACAAGGACGAGAGCTTCATCGCCCAGTATCTGTCGCCGACCCTGATGCGTGAGTTCCGGTTTTTCGGGGTCCAGGACGATGACCGCGAGGACAGCCTCGAGATCACCGCCATCCATGATGAGGCCGGCTAAGGTCCCTGCGCCAGGCCCTGGCAGAGCAATACAACCTGGGCAGTCGGAACCCAATATCCAGGTCTACAACGTGGATCGGCGCGGCGACCGTTCCCTGACACTGCGCCACTACCGATACAATCGCCGTCCCCTCGGGAAGTGTGCGGAGATGCTCAAGCACCTGCGCCGCCTTTGGGGCTTCACCGTGCGCATGGAGTCGGTGGACGAAGAGGGGCGGGTCCAGTTGGTCGGGGAGTGTTGATGGCCCGACCCGGGCTTTTGCCTCAGGGAGATGCTGATTTCAGGCCATCCGAGGCTTGAATCAGCTCACACCCCCCGAGGCGCGACTCGTGGTACGGTGACATGGTCCTCAAAGGCGGTAGAATCTGCGCCGCGTCATAGCTCCTGCCGGTCCTGCGCAGGCCCCTTTCCGAGCTTGGCCATGCCTTGGTTTCGGCGGCACTTTGCGCCGGCTGCCCCCTGACCCTGACTGGCAAGCTTCCATGCTGGATGCATACCCCAAGTCGTAGAGGATTCCACCAAATGTTCCTGCCCCGCTGGAGCGCCCTGACCCTTTCCCTGGTCCTGGCCTGTACCCTGGTCGATGGCCTGGTGCCGCCCGCAGCTGCCGAGCAGCCGCATGCCAGTCCCGCCCAAGCGGTGGCGCCGCAGCAGCCGTCGCCTGCCCGGGCGATGGGGCCACAGGAGTCCGTCCCGGCCCATGCTCCGGCGCCAATAGAGCAGGCGCGTTCCGGCACCCTGCGTACACGCCTGGACGCCCTTGTTGGCCAGGCGAAACCCAAGGTCGCCGGCCACGGGTTGGCCTCGGTGGCCGTCCTCGACGCCTTTTACCGCGGGCGTGACGACCGCCCTGCCTGGCAGCGCCAAGGTCAGGTGAAGGCCCTGCAAAGGGCGATCGAGCTGAGCCCCGAGGATGGCCTAACCCCGGGGGACTTCCAGGGCCAGGTCCTGACCTCGGTGCTCGGCGGCAAGGCCATCACCGATTTGACCGGCTCGGCGCGGGACGACGCCGAGCTGTTGCTCACCGACAGCCTGCTGCGGTACCTCCACCATCGCCTGTTCGGTAAGGTCGATCCGGTGGCGATCGACCGCAAACGCAACGGCGCGGACCCGGCGACCCTGGAGGTCCTGGTGAGCCAGTTGGACGGGGCCCTAGCGGCGCGGACCTGGGCGACCACTTGGCCCACTTGGTGCGCGAACCTGTCTTCTATACCCGACTCAAGGAGGGCTTGGCCCACTATCGCAAGGTGGCCGCGAACGGCGGCTGGAAGGCGGTTCCAGAGGGTGGCAAGCTGGCCCTGGGTTCCCGCGATCAGCGGGTCGTAGCGCTGCGCGAGCGGTTGCGTGCCTCCGGCGAGTACGGGTTCGCCGGGTCTGCGGACCCCAAGGTCTTCGACCGCGCCCTGCACGAGGCGGTCAAGACCTTCCAAAGGTCACACGGACTCGCGGCGGACGGCGTTGTGGGACCCAATACCCTGGGCGAGTTGAACGTCTCGGCGGCGCAGCGGGTGGACCAGATCCGCGTCAACCTGGAGCGCATGCGCTGGGTCTATCGGGATCTGCCGGAGGATTACCTGCTGGTGGACGTGGTCGTCTTCCAGGTCAACCTGATGCAGGGGGGAGAGGTCACCTGGTCCACCAAGGCCCAGGTGGGTCGGGAAGACCGCCAGACCCCCACCTTCCGGGACCGCCTGGAGTACCTGGAGCTAAACCCGACCTGGACGGTGCCGCCGACCATCCTCAAGGATGACATCCTGCCCAAGGCGCGGGTCAACCCGGGCTATGTCGCCAAGAAGGGGCTCAAGGCCATCGACCGCAACGGGCGGAACGTGCCCCTCTCGGCGGTCAACTGGAATCTGCCCGCCCGGGCCTTCCCCTATACCCTGCGCCAGGATGGCGGCGGCAAAAAGGCCGCCCTGGGTCGGATCAAGTTCATGTTCCCCAACCGCTTCTCGGTCTATCTCCACGATACCCCGAGCCGCCACCTGTTCAATCGACCGGTGCGCATGACCAGCTCCGGCTGCGTGCGGGTAGACAAGCCCTTCGAACTGGCCGAGCTGGTGTTGCGCCAGCCCGAGCGCTGGGACCAGGCCAAGCTCCAGCAGGTGGTGGATAAGGGCAAGACTCGCTCCGTCCGGCTCAAGGAACCCCTGGAGGTCATCCTCGCCTACTGGACGGCGGAGGGCCTGGGCGACGGAAAGGTACGCTTCCGCAGCGACATCTATGGCCGCGACCCCGAGGCCCTCGCGGCCCTGGACGGGGATCCCCCCATGACCGTCAAGCTGCCGCCCGATCCCGAGCCGGAGCCAGAGGCGGAGCCTAGCCCGGATGATCCGCCTGAGCCGGCCGCCCCGATCAAGGTCGAGGCGGCGCCCGCAGCCGAGGTCGCAGACCATGGCCGGATCGGTGGGACGCAGGCCTTGGCTGGCATGTAGCCGAAGAAGTTTTCAGTTGTCAGTTTTCAGTTGTCAGTATGAGATTGTTGATATACGCGAAACCGCCAGCGAAAAACGGGAATCCCATATGCAACGGGAAGCATTCAAGCCACCTCGGCCTTTGGCAGAGGGGTTGAGGGAGAGGGATCGCCAGAACAAGAGGTCTGAGATCCCCCTCACCCCATCCATCTCCCGCCTCGGGGGAGAGGGGATCCGTGAACGGGTTCCCGTGCGGTGGGTATATCAACAATCTAACTGCCCATACTGAAAACTTCTTAGTGTGCAGCGTCCATGCCGACCAACGCCTCGCCGTCCGGCGTGAGCGCGGTCAGCTGGACCGGGCGGATACGTCGCCGCCGATTCTCGACATCAGTGACGCTTTGTAGGCGCACCGGCAGATAGCTTGGCGTATAGCCCAATCGCTCGCCCTGGGCGGTGCCGCCGCTCTCCTGTCCCTCGATCAACACATCTACCCGTCGCCCCAGTAGGGATTCCAGGGCCCGACGACGCATCCGCATTGCCAGGTCCCGCAGCTCCCGCGCCCGCGCCTGGCGAACTTCGGGCGTTATCTGCCCCGGCAGTGCGGCGGCCCTGGTGCCAGGCCTGGGCGAGAAGGGGAAGACGTGGATGTCGCCGAAGCCGATCTCTGCCACCAGCTTCAGGGTCTCCTGCCATTGGTCTTCGGTCTCCCCGGGGAAGCCGGCGATCACGTCTGTGGTCAGATTCAGGTCCGGGACCTGCGCGCGCCCGGCGGCGGCCAGGGCTGCGAACTCCCGGGCCCGACCACGCCTGGTCATTTGCCTTAGCAGACTGTCCGAGCCGCTCTGGATCGGCAGGTGCAGGTGGGGCATGAGCCGTCGGTCCGCAAACAGCTCCCAGAAGCCGTTCGGCAGGTCCCAGGGCTCCAGGGAGCCCAGGCGCAGGCGCGAAACCCCTGTCTCGGCGAGCAGGGCCCGGATCAGGCCCATCAGGTCCTGTCCTGGACGATCGCTGCCATAGCCCCCCAGGTGCACGCCGGCGAGGACCACCTCGGCCACCCCGGCCGCGGTCAGGGCAGCGACCTCTGCCACTACCTCGATGATCGGGCGGCTGCGTTCTGCGCCCCGGGCCAGGGTGATGACACAGTAGGCGCAGCGATGCCGACAGCCATCCTGGACCTTGACGAAGGCCCGTTGGCGGGAGCGGGCAAAAAGGGTCTCGCCGTCGAATGCAACCGGCACACCGGACACCCGGCCGATGCCCAGCCGTTTCGAAGTCATCCCCACCAGATCGTCCTTGTCCGCGTTGCTCACCACCAAGTCAGCCCCGGCGCTCAAGGCCGGGTTCGGGGTCGGCAGGGAGACAGCGCAGCCGCTGACCACCAGGCGGGCTCCGGGGTTGTCGCGGCGGCTGCGGCGCAGGAGTTGCCCGGACTTGCGTACCGCCTCCTGGGTGACGGCGCAGGTGTTGACCACGACCAGGTCGGCGTTCTCCCCCTCCGGGCACAGGCTATGGCCCTGGGCACGCAGCTCCCGTGCCCAGGCCTCCAACTCCGCCTCGTTGAGCCGGCAACCAAGGGTGTGGAGCTTTACGCGCATGGTGGATGGCAAACGCCCGCGCCAGGTTTTCTTGGCAAGGGCCGAGTCTCAGGCCGGGGTCTGTCCGCCCATGGCCCCGGGTGGTGGCGGCGTAGGGGAACACTGGTGCAGCAGCAGGTTCCAGCCCGCGGGGCCCTTACGGAAGATATTGGTGGCATAGAGGGGCGGCGGGGCCCGCTGGCCGGTCGGTGGCTTGATCCACTCGGTGACATAGTGAATGGCCAGGTCGGCGAACTCGACCCAGCGAATATGCCGGACCTGGAGGTCGAGGGTCCCTCCCTGTGCAAACAGGGGCGCCCAGAGGTTGCGGGCCTCGTCGCCGTGGAACAGGGGCTGCATGGGTAGCAGGCAGGCGACGTCCGGGGCAGTGCCCCAGACGCTCGCCATATGCTCGGCGTTGCCCTCTTCGATGGCGTCGTAGAAGGCGTCTTCCGCATCCTGGGCGGTGGCGAAGGTCTCGGTCATGGGGTGCTCCGGTGAGTGGTCAGGGGCGGATCAGCGTGGTCCGGTGAGAGGCTTGGTGCGCGGGATGGCGATATGGACGGCGTCGGGCGTGTCCTGGCGCTGGAGGGCGCTGGTGTCGCCGTCCTGGGGCACCCGCAGGGTGCGGCTGGCCGTGGCGCTGGAGTAGCTAAAGCTGCGTTGCCAACCGCGACCGTCGCTGAAGGTCTCCTCCTGGCTGGCCTGGGCACTGTTGTCCTGGGTGATGCGCAGCCAGGGGCCGCGGGCCTCGACCTTGATCTGCTCAGGCCGACGCCGGAGAGTTGGATGTCCAGCAGATAGGCGTCATCGGTGGCGCTCTGTTGGATGCGCAGGCCGCTGGTTCGGGTGAACCGGTTCCTGGGATCCATCGCGTCCCTGGTGCCCATCGGCCCATAGGGGTCTGGTCGTTGGATGGGGTCCATCGGAGGCATGGCCTCGGCGCTTGGACCATAGGCATCGAAAGGGGGCCAGGCCAGGGCCAGTGCAGGCGCCAGGGCTGCGGCAATAACGCTAAGGCGACGACAGTGGGACATGAGAGCCTCTTCCAGCTTGGTCGGGTAGTGGGTAAGTATCTCCCATTATCGGAGAAAACCGCTGGGCAAGGTGGCTCGTCCGGTCTCAGTGGGCCTCGCTGCCGGTACGGTCATCGAGGTGACGTGCCACCTCTCGGCGCAGGATTCCGGTGGCGGTCTCGAAGCTCTGCCCCAGGTCGGTGACGCGCCGACCGGCGGACGCGCGTAGGTCGATGTCGCCGCTGTCCTGGAGCCACGCCGCCTGCTCGCGCAGCGAGACCAGCCCCAGGTTGGCGGCGCTGCCCTTGAGGGCGTGGCCGAGGTCGCGCAGGGCACTCCAGTCCTGTGCGTCCACCGCTTCGCTCATTCGGCGTAGGAGCTGGTGCCCGTCGGCCTCGAAGCCAAGGATGAGGCGCTCGCTGAAGTCCTTGTCGGGCAACATCGCGAAGAGGTCGGCGAGTTGCTCCGAATCGACCTGGTCGGCGTTGCTGTGCTTGGGGCTGGACGCCGTGGGCGGTGACCGCCTGGAGCGGGTTGCCTCCTCAATGGTCTTGAGTAGGTCCGCCGACGAGATGGGCTTGGTCAGGAAGTACTTGATCCCCGCCGCCTCCGCTTGCGAGCGCGCCTCCACGGTGGCATTGGCCGTGAGCAGAATAAAGGGGACCTGGTTGGACTCTCCTGCGTGGGCAAAACGATAGAGCTCGAAGGCCTCGATGCCGCTGAGGTGGGGCATGTGCATGTCCAGGATGGCCAAGTCGAAGCGTTCGACCTCCAGGGCTTCCAGCGCCTGTTCACCGTCCTCCACCAGGCGGCAGCCAATCCCGACCCGTTCCAGCAGGTGCTCCATGACCAGGCGGTTGGTGGGATTGTCCTCCGCGACCAGGACATTCAGCCCGGCGGTGGCTGGGGCGGCGCGTCGTTCCAGATGCTCGGCGAAGCTCACCACTATGCCGCCCTGGGGGAGGTGCTGGGAGGCGTGCAGCGCGTTGAACAGGTGCGCCTTGTCCAGCGGCTCGGACAGGACGTGGGCGTGGCTTGGCAGCATGCCACGGGCGTGGAGTTGGTCAGCCTCGGCGGGCACCACGATGAGGGTCAGCCGGCCGAGTCCCGGGTGGTCCTCGCAGGCGGCGAGGAAGTCGCGGGTCTCGCGGTCCAGCGGGGCGCGGTCGAGGAGCAGCACCTCGTAGGGGACGACGCTTTCGCGCCTGGTCAGCAGGCGGCGGCGGGCCTCGCCCGGGCTATCGACCGCGTCGTTGTCGATTCCCCAGCCTTGCAGGCATTGGGCGATCTCTCCGGCGGTGCTGCGCGGGGGCGAGAGGCGCAGTACACGGCAGCCGGCCAGGCCTTGGGGCTGCGCAGCCGCATCGGCCCCGGCCTGGCGTGCGAACTCCAGGTCGAACCAAAAGTTGGTCCCGACGCCTGGCGTGCTGTCGAAGCCGATGCGACCGCCCATCAAATCGACCAGGTTCTTGGCGATGGTGGTGCCAAGCCCGCTGCCGCCGAAGCGTCGGGTGACGCTCTCATCCGCCTGGGTGAACTTGTCGAAGACGTTGGCCTGGGCCTCGACGGGGATGCCAATGCCGGTGTCCAGGACCTGGAAGCGGATCAGGACCCGCCCGGCGTTGTCCCGGAGGGGGTGGCAGCGCAGCTCCACCGAGCCGGCCGCGGTGAACTTGACGGCGTTGCCGATGAGGTTGATCAGTATCTGGCGCAGGTGGCCCGGATCCCCCATCAGGGCATAGGGGGTCTCAGGTGCGATCTGGATCAACAGGCGCAGGCCCTTGGCATCGGCCTGGGCGCCAAACATCTGTATGATGGTGCCGGCGAGGGCATGGAGGTCGAAGGGCACCTGCTGGGAGCTAACCTTGCCGGCCTCGATCCGGGAGATGTCCAGGACACCTTCGACCAGCGCCAGCAGGCTGCGCCCGGAGGATTGGATGGCATCGACATACTCGCGCTCCTGGGGACCGAACGGGCTGGTGCTGAGCAGGTCACTGAGCCCGATGATGCCGTTGAGCGGGGTACGGATCTCGTGGCTCATGTTGGCCAGGAAGTTGCTTTTCGCTCGGTTGGCGGCCTCGGCGCGCTCGGTCTCCGCGTTTAGCCGACGCAGGAGGACGGCGGCATAGCCCGGCAAGACCACCAGCGAAATCAGCAAACCAGCGGTCAGTCCCAGGTGACTGACCCAGAATGGGTTGATCAAAACGACGGTTCCAAACCCAAGGAGTGACAGCACAGTCGAGGCGTACAGGAAGCGCTCGCCGTAGCGGAAGCCGTTGCCGAAGGTCACCCATAGGTAAACCCACCACCACGGTGCTGCCAATTCACCGACCGTCCCAAGCCCGACCGACAATACACCGATGTCGCCGATCGCGCCCAAAAGGCGGCGAGTCGTGGAGGCTTGTGGCCAAACCGTGATCGCTGCCACGATGGCGAGGGAAAACGCCAGGAAACCTGCGGCAAGCCAGTAACCTAAGTCCCAGAGGTTGCGCGCTTCAGGGGGCGGTGGAGGCAGGAAGGAAAGATATACGAGGAACAGCAACGGAAAGACGACCCGGATTAGGGCCTGTTCAAGCTCGCTGTCCGATCTGCGGCCCAATCGGGCGATCAAGTACCCACCCAACCGGGCTTCGTCATGGAAGACCTCTTCTATAAGTCCGCGCATCGCTGTATCGTCCTCTTGCGCCACTCGCTCAGCGGATGGACAGCATCACCGGCTAGCATAGACATTATAAGGGCACCCGTTAAGATCATGACGCAAAGCATAGAACAGACTGTGATCAACCTCGTCGCCCGCCACAAGGGGCTTGACCCAGCGATGGTTGCCCCGGAGGCCGAGTTGATCGGATTGGGCATCACCTCCTTGGATGCCATCACCCTCGCCTACGAGCTGGAAGAGTCTCTTCGGCTGGAGATCCCCAACGCAGACATCGAGTCTCTGCGGACCGTGCAGGACATCATCGACGGCTTGCATCGTCTCACCGCTGACAAGGAATAGTGGCTAGGGTTTTCATCACGGGTCTGGGGTGCATGAGCGCCCTAGGCATCGGGATTGGGCCCTTTTGGTCGGGTCTCATCGCCGGACAGAGCGGAGTGAGGCCCCTAGTGTGGTCCGCAGGGCAGGAAGCACCCAAGGTTGGGGTCGCGGCCCGTGCATGGGGTTACGACTCCAACGATTGGTTCTCGGGCGACCACATTGCATTGCTCGACCGATTCAGTCAGTTCGCGGTATTGGCGGCGCGTCAGGCGGTCGGCGACGCGGGCCTGAGCCAGGAGGCCATCGGTACGGCCGCAGTGGTTCTGGGGACCGGCTGCGGTGGGAAGGAAACGGAGGAGCAGACCTATTTGCGCCTGTACCGTGAGGGGCGTGGACGGGTGCACCCCCTGACCATACCAAGAGGGATGCCGAGTGCCGCGGCCAGCCAGGTCAGCATCGACCTTGGGACCCACGGGCCGGCCTTCAGTGTCGCCAGCGCCTGTGCCTCGTCCGCCCACGCCGTGGCGCAAGCGGTTCTGCTCATCCGTGGCGGTTACGCCGAGGTCGCCTTGGCGGGCGGCACCGACGCCCCGTTTACCTACGGGTTGCTGAAGGCATGGGAGGCCCTCCGTATCCTATCGCCGGACGCCTGCCGGCCATTCTCCGCGGACCGCAACGGCCTGGTCCTGGGAGAAGGTGCTGGGGTCCTGGTCCTAGAGTCCGAGGCCCATGCGCGGGGCCGCGGCGCTAGTCCTTACGCTGAGCTGGCCGGTATCGGTATGTCGTCGGACGCCATCCATATCACGGATCCCTCGGCAGACGGGGCCGCGGCGGCCATGCGGGCAGCTCTCGCAGATGCCGGTCTTAGGGTGGGGGACATCGATTACATCAATGCCCACGGGACCGGGACCAGGGCCAACGATCCCAGCGAGACCAGTGCCATTCGCCAGGTCTTTGGCGCCCACGCCGACAGTCTCGCGGTGTCCTCAACCAAGGCTGCGCATGGCCATGCCTTGGGTGCTACCGGGGCACTGGAGCTTATTGCGACGGCTTTGGCCATGCGTGATGGGGTGGTCCCGCCTACCCTCAACCTCGAACATCCCGGCGAGGGGTGCGACCTCGACTATGTCCCGCAGAAGGCAACACCCCGGGTCATACGCGCCGCCCTGTCCAATTCCTTTGGCTTCGGTGGGCTAAATGCTGTGCTGGCCTTGCGGAGCGTGCTATGACGGGTCGGCCGGCCGAGTCGGTCGGGTGCGGCGATCTATGGTTCGCTAGCGCATACTGGACCTAGCCAGTTTTTCTTACGCGAAAGTGCCCGTTGCCATACAGGGTCCCATCCTCGGGGGCGAAGCAGGCCTTGCAAAGGGAAAAATATTGATTCCAATGTTTGACACCCTTGGTGTCGAGCATCCCTGGGTGCAGGTTGGGAATATGCTCCCAGAACCTCTGGTGCCAAGCGTCGAGGGTGCGCCAATAGTTCAGCCCATTGAGGAACCAACTGGCCTCGAGTTCCAGGGGTGCTGTATGTCGGGCGATGGTGTCGAAGGGCCACACTTTGCCTCCCGGAAAGTAGCGGCCGATGAGGGATCGCTCCGGGTCGAAAAGGCGTGGCATGGGTACCTGCGAGGTGATGACGTGCACGAACGCGCCGCCACCGGGGTCCAACAGTGCGGCGATCTTGGTAAATGCGGCTAGGAGGTTGTGGACGTGCTCAAATGCCGCTATCACAAAGATGAAGTCGAAGGACTCTGCGCCAAGATTTTCCACTGGCAGGGCGGCAAAGTCCTGTTGAATCAGGCACAGCCTGGCACGTCCAAGGGGGTGGGATGGGTCGCTCATGCAGGCGGTGACGTATTCGGCCTGGGTTCGGCTCGGCGTGACGCACGTTACCGACAGATTGGGGTAGGTCTCCGCAAGATAAGTCTCGAGGGGTCCGAAGCCGCAGCCAACGCTCAGAACACGCTCGTGCCCTTGGATTCCGGCCCGTTGGCATACCAAAGCGAATTTCGCTTGCTGTGCCTGCTCCAGCGAGGCGTCCGAGGCGCGGATGGCCTCTGGCGTTTCTCCGTAGTAGGCCATTGAGTAGGCCATGTAGCGTTGGTCAAGGAAGGCCGCGAACAGGCGCAGATCGGCGTCGTAGTGGTCCGCCATGAGGGCGTCGGTCTCGCTCCACATCGGGCCTTGATCGGCCACGATGGGCGCATCGCTTGGGCTGGCGGCGAGGCGCCGGTATTCCCGCCCCAGAAATCGGGCTACGTCGGCCTCAAGGCGGATCTGCTGCGGCGACCCAGGTGGGTGAATCCCCTGGGCAGCGAGTTGCGCGAGGATCGCTCCCTTGCCCCGACGGACGGAGGCTGGGTCATCAGAGATCACCCCGGTGAGCGTGATAGTTCGCGGCCGTGCAGGTACTGCCAGAAGGCGCTACGGGTGCTCTGGTAGGCGGCCTCGATGCGGTCGAGCAGTGGCTCCCCCTCACGTTCGAACAGCGACTCTGGGAGCTGGGCGGCGATGAGCCCGAGCCGATAGAGCTGGATGGCCCCCAAGCTGCCGGCATTGTCCTGCAGCGTATGCCCGAAGTGGATGAGGCGCGGATAGCCCTGGTCGGTGCCCAGACTCTGGCGCACGGACTCTAACAGGAGCTGAACCTCGCGCAGGAATCCCTCGAACATGTCCGCCAGGAAGCCGGGGGCCGCCCCCAGACGCCCGATCGCTTGCAAGGCCCGTTCGTCGAGGCAGGCCACCTCACTGGATGCGCGCAGGGCGCTCCCGACCATCGATCGGGTGTCGTCGGATTGCGCGCGGTTGCCGCGGATGAGGTCCGCCACGGCTGCCAGCAGTGCCTGGGGCTGGGTCGGCCTGGGCAAGACCACGGTGACGCCGAAGGTGGCGAAGTCGCGGATCTGAGCGGGGCTCGGTTTTTGAGCCAGGCCGATAAAGGCTGGCCAGTCCTCCCGGGTTGCTGCGAAGCGGAATAGCCGCAGGGTGTAGGCCGTACCGAGGTCGGGCAGGTCAAGGGAGATGATGACCAGGTCGAATCGGTGCTTGGCCATGGCCTCGATGGCCTGCTCGACGCTTTCCACCTCGAAGATCTGGTGGCCGCCGCGGGCCAACGCGGTGCGCACGATCGGTCGCCGGTCCGGGCTGGCGTCCGCCAACAAGATGCCGAGTTTTGGCGTCGAGGGGCCGAGGGTGGCATGGCGGTCCATCAGGTGCACTACTCCGGCGGTCGTCGTGTCGTAACCCAAGGCGCGGTGCAGGGCATCGAACAACAGCGTCTTGTCCAGCGGGGCCGGGATGCTCTCGGAAAAGCCGGCGCGGCGCAGCATGGTCGCCTGTATGGCGCTGGCACTCTCGCCAACGTGGATCATGGGCAGGGCGGTTAGACGCTGCTCGCAACGCACCAGAGACGCGAACTGCTCTGCCGCTACCGTGTGCCCATGGGGTCCGAACAGGACCCAGTCGATGGGCTGTCCGGTCTGCGTGGCTTCCCAAAGCAGGGCGAGTCCCTGCAGCGGATTGGCCGTGACCTCTAACCCGATCCCCCACCCTTTGAGGATTTCGATAAGGCGTCTGCGTTCGCCTTGGTCGCCATCGACGATCAAGGCGCGTTTGCTGGCGAGCAATTGCCTTGGTGGGGGCGTGAGCGCGTTAGACGTGGGACTAGCCATGGCGCACGTGCTCATGGATCAGGTCGGGGCTTACGTCAGGGTCCTGATTGGCGGGCGGGGCTGTTGTTGGCGGCACGTCGGCGAGGGACTGTACAATCTCGGCGGCCTGCCCGCGATTGGCGAGGAATACATCCACACAGGTGGGGTCGAACTTGCGACCACGCTCGTTCTGGAGGTAATCGATGGCCTGATCAATGGACCAGGGCTTCTTGTAGGGCCGCCAGGCGGTAAGGGCATCGAAGACGTCGGCCACCGTCGTGATGCGGGCCTCGATGGGGATCGCCTCTCCAGCCAGGCCATGGGGGTAACCCGAGCCGTCGACGCACTCGTGATGGGCATGGGCGATGGTCGCGCCCATGCGCAGGTACTTGGAGGGGCTGTCGTGGAGGATCTCGTAGCCGATGCGCGAGTGCGACTTCATGATCTCCCACTCGTCGCGGTTGAGGCGGTTGGGGTTGAGCAGGATGCGATCCGGGATGCCGATCTTGCCGATGTCGTGCATGGGAGCCGCCTGCTCCAGGATCTCGATGAACGCGGGGTCGAGGCCGAGGCCCTCTGCGATGAGCCGGGCGAAGCGCGCCACCCTCAAAACGTGGTTGCCGGTGTCCTCGTCGCGGTATTCGCCGGCCCGTGCGAGGCGGAACAGGGTCTCCTTCTCGCGCAGTTCTACAGCCCTGGTGGCCTCGCGTACCTCACCCTCGAG
The DNA here is from genome assembly GCA_963845265.1 of uncultured Gammaproteobacteria bacterium. Taxonomy (GTDB): domain Bacteria; phylum Pseudomonadota; class Gammaproteobacteria; order Chromatiales; family Chromatiaceae; genus DYRB01. The sequence continues at coordinate 294,555 of CAWJRN010000003.1, forward strand.
CCATTCGGCACGGTTGCGGATGACGACCTGTTGCTGGCGCAACTTGAGCAGGTTTTGGCAGCGAGCGCGGCATTCGACGTGGTCGATGGGCTTGGTCAGGAAGTCTGTAGCGCCTGCCTCCAGGGCGCGGTAGCGCACCGTTCTGCTCAAGACACAGGTGATCACCACCAGTGGGACATCGATACAGCCCGGCATCTGACGCATCCAGCGGGTGAACTCGACACCGTCCATGTGCGGCATCTTGAAATCTGTCAGGACGAGATCGACGGGGTGAGTGCGGACCCAGGTCAGGGCATCGACGGGGTCGGCGAAGGCCTCAGCCGTGATGTCGTCACTGATCGAGCGGACTAGTTCGCTGAGGATCACTCGGCTCACAGATTGGTCGTCGACGACGATGACACTCGGCACCCGTGCACCTCTCTTGGCTGGTCGTAGGGGGCGGGCTTTAAAGGCCGTGCCCAAGTCCACACACTATATCGCACCTCCATCATAGGCCAAGCCTTTTCCGAAGTGAACAACACTTTAAGAGTAGTCAAATATCTGCTCAACCTGGCTGTATAAGACGAGTTGATTAGTGTCGTACCTCAGCTGAGGCACACTTCGTCGGCCAAGGGAGGCAGGGCAATCGCATCACTCCAGCCTAATATTCGTGGAATCTGATGGTACTGTTGTTTTCTCGGTGGAAACGGGTGCCTCGAATAGCAACTTGGCGAGGTAGCGCTCGTCCCAACCCGCTTTCAGGCGTTTGTTCTTGATGCCAAGTTTGGTCTTAATCCTGCTTCAACCGAGTCAGTGCGATGTGGCGCAGCACCGCCAGATTCTCCCGGGCGGCGGGCTCACGCACGCGGGAATCATCCTCGCGGAAGGCCACATCGAGCGTCCAATGCAGTTCGTTCTCAATGCCCCAGTGATCGCGCACGGCGCGGGCGAAACAAGCTGCGTCGGTGCCGAGGCTACCGATGAAGAAGCGCGTTTCGCAGGAGGTTTTGCCATCGGCCGTGCGTTGCGACTCGACCATGCCGATCATGTTCATGCCTCGCCACAGGGCGCTGCGCGGCACCCCGGAGAGGTCCTCCAGACCTCCTGCTGGCCATGGAAAAGATCCGAAACATGCTGGGCCGCGCGGTCTTTCTCGATGTGGCGGCGTAACGCCTTGGCTTCATCGCTCGTGCCCTGCACGACCGTGCCTGGCAACCCCGCCAGAGCCGTCTTCAATCCCTGCATCCGGGGTGCCGCCGTACGATACGCCGGATACCGTTCCGCGGTAGGCGTAGGCGCGGGCGTGTTGGCGAAGGCGCGATAGTCCTGAAGCCGCGGAGGCAATATTGGATAGCTCATCCGACACGCCGTCAAGCCATTCGCGCAGAGGCCATGGCAAGCCGCGGTGTTGCGCCCAAAGGGCGTGCGCCGTTGTGATGCCGTGGGCCCGGAGCGGGGCGAACCGGTGCACAAAGGCTTTCGCCGAGTGGAAGGCGAAAGGGCGCCTTGGACCTCCCGCTTCGCATCCTGAGTACGGCGACACTCCTGGATCTAAATATTCTTTATCTTGATGCTTAGAATCCCCCCGTTCGGCGCCCCGTTGTCCCCGACGAGATCGCTCTGGGTCACCTCGTCACGGACAGCCCGTTCGCGTCCCCACCACGAACCGAAAGTCGCTTTGTTCGCAGCATCATGACTCAACCGCGCGCACCCGCTACGGCCGGGACTGGGCTCTGTCCCGCCAGCGGGTGGTCGGGACCGTTGCCCCAACGCCGCTCCTGGGCGGCAACCAGATAGCCCATGAGGCGCCGATTTCGCATCGATAGTGCCATCGCCGTATCCACCCAGAGCCCCACGACATCCACCAGTTCGTCGTAGGACAGGGGATTAACAAGCGCCGCGGCCCGCTCTAGGGCATGAAAACCAGACTCTCGGTTGCGCCGCTCGGCAATATAGTCGTGCACCGCCCTCTCGCCCTCACCGTCGCGGGCCAGGACATCGACCACACCGAGGTCGTACAACTCCCGGGCAGAATACACACGACCGCTGCTCACCATACGCTTGGCCAGACCCGGGCCGATCCGGCGTGAGAGCAGGGTCAGTGCCCCCATGCCCGGGAACATTCCGAACAGGGTCTCGGGAAAGCCGAAGCTCGACCCGTCCTCCGCGATCAGGACGGTGTTGGACAGGGCTGCCTCAAAGCCACCGCCCAAGGCCTGGCCTTGCACCAGGGCGATGGTTGTGAACGGCAGGTCATAGGCTGTCGCCGACCTGTAGAGCACATCGACGCAGCGCTCGGCGTAGGCGTAGAGGGCGGGGCGGTCGCCGCGCTCCATGAGCGCAAGGAAATGGGCCAGGTCGCCGCCAAGGGAGAAGACCCCAGGGGTCGCCGAGGACAGGACCTGATAGGTCAGACGCTCCGGGTCCTGTGCCGCGCAACCGGCCTCCGCCAGCCCGTGAACCACCCGCTGGGCCGCCGCCAGATCGTCGAGCAGGCGCGGGGTCATGCAAGGCCGCTCTTGGGGCTGCATGCGAACCCACACGGCGTGCTCTGCCTTCTCGACCCGGACCTCGATGTTGGCGTAGTCGTGATGGACGGGCCGGGCATTGATGGTGCTGATGTTCATGGACTAAGCTCCCGAAGGTAGACTGTTGAGGGTTGTGAGGCCGAACCAAGGTCAATTCGATCAAGACAGTACGATATTCACCCGTTCCCAAAGCCGGAGACGCCTGCCGCGAAACGAAAACTGCGAAGTGGTTCGCACAAGGATGCCCCGGCGAGGGGTAAAGTACTTGGCAGGGCCGCTCCGGCTCGCCATTTGCGCCTATACAATAGAATACGACACTATACGCAGCCAATGCAGGTTTTCGGCGCATCAAATGCCGAAGATCTCCACTTCTCGATGATGAAGTGTCCGTAGGCGTGGGGCTTACGAATCAAGCTCGGCGAGGTAATTCTTGCGCGCAGGTTTATACTCGTCGAACGTATCGTAGTAACAATTGTAAAGAACTTCGGGCTTGAAGAACTTCCAGAACCGCTCATTGAGATTGAGAGAATACGGTGGGAGGAACTCCAGTTTGATTTTCGATGTCCGGAAATACTCGGTCACCGCCTCAGGGAAAACGCATGAACGGCCGCTAATATAGGGTCGTCATCACGTTGCTGGTGCCCCGTTCTGTATCAACAACTCGCCCAGATAGTCGTTGTCCCAGCCGGCCTTGAGGCGCTTGTTCTTGACGCCCACTTTGGTGTGCTTGTCGCTCTTCAAGCGTGTCAGGGCGATGTGGTGCAGGACGTCGAAGTTCTCCCGGCCCGAGGGATCGCGCAGCCGCGACTCGTCTTCGCAGAAGGCCACGTCGAGCGTTCAATGCAGGCTGTTCTCGATGGCCCACTGTGTGCGCACGGCATGGGCAAATTGCTTGGCGTTCGTGCCGATGCTGCCGATGTAGAAGCGGCATTCCCGCGAGGTGCGTCCGTCGAGTTCGCGGTGCGACTCGACCATCCCGATCAGGTCGAGCCCCTTCCACAGGCTTTGGCGAGAGACGCCTTGCAGGTTTCCAAGGGTCGTGTAGCGACGCGTTTCCACACGACCGTGACCACGTTCAACGCTCTCGTAGACGTCGGCATCGACACCCACGTAGTCCTTGGCATCGGCATCGATGAACGCCTCTTCGACCTCTGCGGCCAAAGTGCTCTGGTTGCCCTTGAGCGCAAGCACATAGTCGGCGCCGGCATCGACGATCTGCTCGGCGATCTTGGTTTGGCAGCCCATCGCGTCGATGGTGACGATGCAGCCTGTGAGCGCCAACAACTCCAGCAGTCGCGGAATCGCCGTGATCTCGTTGGACTTCGCCTCGGTGGCAACCTGACCCAGCACCAAGCGGCTGTCCGCAGCCCAGGCGCTGACCATGTGCAGCGCCCCCAACCCCGCGGCGCGATCATGGGAGCGACGCAAGGTCTTGCCGTCGATGGCAATGATCTCCCCGGGCAGTGTCCGACGCATGGACGCCACCCAAGCGCGGAAGCACGCCTCAAACGCCTGCGACTGCAACAAGGAGAACACACGCCCGAAGGTGTCGTGGGACGGAATCCCGTGTTTCAGCCCCAGAAATTCGCACAGCCACTCTCGCTTGGCGCGAGTAAACCCGGAGATGACCGCAGCGACCGAAATTGCCACGATATCCAACAGCTTATGCCTCACCTTCGTCGCATCGCGCGGGTCTTAGAGGATGCTGAAGTGGCCACCAACGACTGCTCTTCAAATCCTCTGGTCAACGTCAAACCTCTGCAAATCTTTCTAGGAAGTTGCAGAGACTATATCAAGCTCATTCGAGAAGTATTTCGCAAGATACTGATGCGTTTGCCCTGCTTTGGGCCCCGGCAGATGATCTGCTGCCACCAACCTGGCCGCAGGCGCACATACTTGCCACTAAAGCCCAGCAGGCTGCGAGTTCTACCGCTCCGGCAAGCCTGCTGTCTGTCTCAAACGGCGCTGCCTTCCAACTCCCGCCGGCGCCACACAAGGTAGATCGCCGGAATCACGAACAGGCTAAGCAGGGGCGCGGTGATCATCCCGCCCACCATGGGCGCGGCAATCCGGCGCATGACCTCGGAGCCGGTGCCGTGACCAAGCATGATGGGCAGCAGGCCGGCGATGATGACCGCCACGGTCATGGCCTTAGGCCGCACCCGCATCACCGCACCATCCATGATGGCCGCCTTGAGGTCGGCTACGCCGACGAGTGCGCCCCGCGCCCGATGCTCCTTAAGGGCATTGTCCAGGTAGACCAGCATCACGACGCCGAACTCCGCGGCGACCCCTGCCAGTGCGATGAAGCCCACCGCGACGGCGACCGACAGGTTGTAGCCCAATAGGTAGATGAGCCAGAACCCACCCACCAGGGCGAAGGGCAGGGAGAGCATCACCAGCCAGGCCTCGGCGGCGCGGCGGAAGGTCATATAGAGAAGGATGAAGATGATGATCAGGGTGAAGGGCACGACCTGGATCAGCTTCTCCTTGGCCCGCAGCATGTATTCGTACTGACCGGACCAGGTGATGGAGTAGCCGGGCGGGAGCTTGACCTGATCGCGCACCAGGGCCTGGGCCGCCGCGACATAGGTACCCACGTCCACCCCCCGGATGTCCACGAAAGTCCAGCCATTCAGACGGGCGTTCTCGCTCTTGAGCATGGGCGGGCCGTCGACGATCTCCACGGTCGCGATCTGGCCCAGGGCGACCTGGGCCCCTGTGGGGGTGACCAGGGGTAGGGCGCGCAGCTTCTGCACGTCGTCGCGCTGCTCCCGCGGGAAGCGCAGATTGATGGGGTAGCGCTCCAGCCCCTCCACGGTCTGGGTGATGTTGATGCCCCCCACCGCGGCGGCGACCACCTGGTTGATGTCGCTCACGTTGAGCCCGACCCGTGCCGCGGCGAGGCGGTCCGGGCGGATCTCGATATAGCGTCCGCCGGCGACCCGCTCGGAGAAGGCGGACGCCGTCCCGGGCACCTGCCGGACCACCCGCTCGATGTCCTTACCGATGCCCTCGATGACCTTGAGGTCCGGGCCGGCGACCTTGATCCCCACCGGGGTCTTGATGCCGGTGGCGAGCATGTCGATGCGTGTCTTGATGGGCATGACCCAGGCGTTGGTCACGCCGGGGAAGCGCACCGTGGCGTCCAACTCCTCGATCAGGCCTTCGATGGTCATGTCCGGTCGCCACTGGTCCTGGGGTTTGAGCTGGATGAGGGTCTCGATCATGGTCAGGGGTGCCGGGTCCGTGGCGGTGTCGGCGCGACCGATCTTGCCGAAGACCCGCTCGACCTCGGGCAGGGTGGCGATGAGGCGGTCGGTCTGTTGCAGCAGCTCCTGGGCCTTGCCGATGGACAGGCCGGGCAGGGTGGTGGGCATGTACATCAGGTCGCCCTCGTAGAGCTCGGGCATGAACTCCGAGCCCAGACCGGTACCGAACCGCTCCAGCCAGGGGATGCCGTCGGTCATGGCCTTCCAGCCTTTGGACGCGCCTTGTTGCCAACCCTCGATGCGCTCCAGCACCGGCTCCGACACCTCGCCGGCATCCGCCAGGCCCAGGGCGTGGACAGGCCACTTGAGCGGCTCCAGCAGTCCTCCGACCCCATAGAGCGGCACCAGCAGACTGAGCACGATCAGCAGGGATGCAGCGATGGTCGCCTTGGGAGCCGCGAGGACCCCGCGCAGCAGGGGTCGGTAGATCCAGATCAGGAAGCGATTGAGCGGGTTGGCCTCCTCCTTGGGGATGTGGCCGCGGATGAAGTAGCCCATGAGCACGGGGACCAGGGTGACCGATAGCCCAGCGGCGGCGGCCATGGCGTAGGTCTTGGTGAAGGCGAGGGGGGCGAACAGTCGCCCCTCCTGAGCCTCCAGGGTGAAGACGGGCAGGAAGCTAAGGGTGATGATGAGTAGCGAGAAGAACAGTGCCGGTCCCACCTCGGCGGCGGCCTGGGTGATCACCCGCCAGTGCTCATCCCCTTTGGCCGCATGGCCGTAGGCGAGGTGATAACGCTCCAGGTGCTTGTGGGCGTTCTCGATCATGACGATGGCCCCGTCCACCATGGCCCCGATGGCGATGGCGATGCCGCCCAGGGACATGATGTTGGCGTTGATGCCCTGGTGATGCATGACGATGAAGGCCGCGAGGATGCCCAGCGGCAGGCTGACGATGGCGACGAAGGCGGAGCGCAGGTGGAACAAAAACACCAGACACACCAGCGCGACGACGACGAACTCCTCGATCAGCTTGGTGGTGAGGTTGTCCACGGCCCGCAGGATCAGGTCGGAACGGTCATAGGTGGGGATGATCTCGACCCCCTCGGGCAGGCCCTGGGCGAGCTGTTCGAGCTTCTCCTTGACCGCCTCGATGGTGGTCAGGGCGTTCTCGCCATAGCGCATGACGATGATGCCGCCGGTGATCTCGCCCTCGCCGTCCAGGTCCGCCACCACCCTGCGCATCTCCGGGCCCACCTGTACCTGGGCCAGGTCGCGCAGCAGCACGGGGGTGCCCTCCGGGGTCACGTCCACGGGGATGGTCTCGATGTCCTCGACGGATTCGATGTAGCCGCGGCTGCGGATCATGTACTCCGCCTCCGCCAGCTCGATCACCGAGCCGCCGACCTCCTGGTTGGCGTTGCGGATGGCCTCGGACAGGCGCGCCAAGGGGATGCCATAGGCGCGCAACTTCTCCGGGTCGGCGACCACCTGGTACTGACGGACCATGCCGCCCACCGTGGCCACCTCCGCCACCCCGGGGACGGTCTGGAGCTCGAACTTGAGGAACCAGTCCTGGAGACTGCGCAACTGTGCCAGGTCGTGTTGCCCCGTGGGGTCGACCAGGGCATAGCTGAAGACCCAGCCGACCCCTGTGGCGTCCGGTCCCAGACGCGGTGTGACCCCATTGGGCAGGCGCGAGGCGGCCTGGTTGAGGTACTCCAGCACCCGGGAGCGGGCCCAGTAGAGGTCGGTGCCATCCTTGAAGATGACATAGACGTAGGAGTCGCCGAAGAAGGAGTAGCCACGCACGGTCTGGGCCCCGGGCACGGCGAGCATGGTCGTGGTGATCGGGTAGGTGACCTGATCCTCCACCACCCGCGGCGACTGGCCTGGGTAGCTGGTGCGGATGATGACCTGGACATCGGACAGGTCCGGGATGGCGTCCAATGGGGTTTGTTTAATGGAGACGATGCCCCAGCCCGTGATCAGCAGGGTAGCGACCAGGACCAGAAAGCGGTTGTTAATCGACCAGGCGATGACCTTTTCCATCTCGGCCCCCTAGTCCTGGTGCGCCGAATGTGATCCCGGATCGGCAGGAAGCCGGCTCGGCGTACCTCCCTCGTCCTCTGGGAGAGGGGCGGGGGGGGGCGGGTCTGACATGCGCCGGAAGCTCGCCTGGAGGCTGGACTCGGAGTCGATGAGGAACTGCCCCGAGACCACGATCTCATCGCCCTCGTTGAGCCCGGAGAGGATCTCCACCCCATCGCCGGTCTGCATGCCGATGACCACGTCCACCGGCTGGAAGCGACCCTCCCCCAGGGCCTTGACCACGCTCTGACGCTCGCCGGTCTGGATCAGGGCCTCCCGGGGGATCTTGAGCAGGTCCTTCTTGGGGCCGCCGTAGATGGTCACGTCGGCGAACATGTTCGGTTTGAGGTCCAGATTCGGGTTGGGGAAGGCGAGGCGGACGCGCAGGGTGCGGGTCTTGGGGTCCAGATTCCGGGTAGAGGTAGTCCACCTTGCCCTCCCACTTGCGCCCCGGATAGGCCGGCACGCTCATCTCCGCGGTCATGCCCGGGACTGATCCAGGCCAGTTGGTGTTCGAACACGTCCACCATCACCCACACGACATCCAGATCGGCGATGGTGAACATCTCGCTGCTCGGGCGTGACGTACATGCCCTCGCGGGCCATCAGTTGGGTGACGATGCCCGCCGCCGGGGCCAGCACAGGGATGGTATTGCGCGTCTCACGTTTGCGTTCGATGTCGCCGATAATCGCCTCGGGCACGTCCAGCAGGCGCAGCATGTTCCGTGCCTTGTCCGCCTTGACCCGGTGCGACCCGGGGGCCTGGCGTTCGGTGGCGATGAGAAAATCCACCTGGGCGGAGAGGATGTCCGGGGCATAGAGGACTGCCAGCTCCTGGCCCTTCTCGACCGGCTCGCCCTCAGCGCGCAGGCTCAGGCCCTCGATCCAACCCGCCGCCCTGGGGTGGACGTGGGCGAGGCGGGTCTCGTCATAGGCCACCCGCCCGACGGTGCGCACATACTTCCAAAGAGTCCCAAGCTCGACCACGGCGGTGCGCACCCCCATGCTCTGCACTACGGCCCCGCTCAGCGCCACCTCCGGGTGCTTGCCGGTGTCCGGGTCCAGGAGCTTCTTGACCAGGTTCATGCCGCAGATGGGGCAGGTCCCGGGCTCATCCCGCACGATCTGCGGGTGCATGGGGCAGACGTACTTGGGGTCCTGGTGCTTGAGGGCATGTTCCATGGGGGTCTCGCCCGACGGACCCGAGCCAGGGTCCGCGTACTTGGGGACCAGATCCATGTCCATGAAGGGCGAGCGTCCCGGTTTGTCGAACCGCTGCTGCGGCTGCATCGGGTCATACCAATAGAGGACCTCGCGGCTATCCGCTCGATGGTCGGATGTAGCCCCGGCGTTGGTCGGGTCTAGGGAGGCGTTTGGCGTCGCAGACTGTTCGTCGCACCCGGTCAGGGTCAAGACGATCGTTGCCAGGGCGAGCGCCCAGGCGAGGCCCGTCAGGCGGCGGGCGAGGGGGGGGTGGAACATGGCTGTCTCCTGCTGAGGTCGCGGCGGTGGTCCCGCCGGGGACGGGCGTCGGCGCCGACGGGACAAGTCCACCGACGAACAGCGCGCCCGAGTCGTCGCTCAGGGGTCAGGAGATCGGGGGGCGGTAGGGAGATCCCGGGCGAAAGCGGTAGAAGTGATGCGCTGCCAGCGCGACCGGTTCAGGGGGTGCGCCCAGGTCGGGCACCATCGGAGCAGAGGTGAGCAGGGCAGGGACACCCATGGCGCAATGCAGGGTGCACTTCTGGCAATCCAGCAGGGAGCCGGACTGGGTCTGCGCTTGGTGGGCGCCGGCCTGGTGCATGGGACACACCACCGCCGTCGTTGTCGATATCCCTGCCTCATGCCGACAGCCAAGCACGGAGGACGCCCAGACCTGCACCTGCATGACGAGCAGGCATAGGGTCAGGATGTAGGCGGCTGGGCGGCGGGGAATGTGCACGTCACGGACTATAGGCGTCAAGTGGTGCCACAACAAGCCCCAGGCTGGTACTAGGGCTCTTCGAGCGATCCAAATCTTCAAAAGCGAGGGCACTAAAGTGCTTGTAACCCCCAGGCCTCTCGCCAGTGGCGCGGGGAGTCGATCGCCGCGCGGCGACACCCTCGGTCAGGAGGTCCGCGATGGCCGTCTCGATGCGTTGGGCCTGGGGCTCCCCGGTGTGGGTCTCGCCCACGAACCGCTCGCGGATGCGCCCCTGGCGATCGATCAGGTAAAAGGCCGGCCAGAAGCGATTGCCCAAGGCCTTCCAATAGCGCATGTCGTTGTCGATCATCACCGGGTGATCCAGACCGAACTCGCGAACCTTGGCCGCCACCGACGCCGGATCCCGCTCCCGGTCAAATTCCGGGCTGTGTACCCCGACCACCACCAGACCCTCGGGCCCAAAACGAGTCTCGACGGACTTGAGCCAGGGGAAGGAGCGGTAGCAATTCCAGCATTCGAAGGTCCAGACATCGATCAGCACCACCTTGCCGCGCAGTCCCGCGAGGTGCAGCGGTGGACTATTGATCCAGGCCGCCGGTGCGGTTTCGGTGAACTCTGGTGCGTCCCTCGGCTCGGCGGCGAGTATGGCCGGGGCGTACGCCCAGGCGAGCAGGCAGGAAGCGAGGCAGGGCAGGGTCGTGGTGCGCATGAGGGGCTCCGTGGATTGACGCGGGGTTCAGGGGTACAGACCGGCCACCTCGGGCCTTTCTGTCGGCTGCGCGGGTGACCGAGAACTCGCCGCGGACAACGCAGCATGAGCCGAAAATGGGGGCTACCCCTCAGCACCGCGGCCGGGCCAGCACTGCCGCTTCGGCGGATTGCGGACTCAGCGGCCTGCTCGGGCCTGACCAGCGGGCGTTTTGTTCCCTGGGCGGGTATCTGGACGGGAGTCGTGGCTTGGTACGTTTGGAGCGACGCACCCTGGACGCAGGGGATGGGCAAAATGTGGGGTGGCGTTCCGAACGCGCGCTCGACCGGAGCCTGGAAATCGTTCGCTCCCGGTACAAGGGGACTACCACCGTTGCCGAGGATATGCTCAGCCCGGTTCTCTGACACCGGCGGGCGGTTTCGACCCTCTGCGGGAACCCCTCCCTGTCAGACGGGGTGCGGGTGTCGACCCACTGCGGTCAATCAGTCTGTCGCGACCGGTGGCAGCTCAGGATTAAAAAGCGGCCGCTCAGCGAGAAAATATTCGGCCCTCGCTCCTTTAACCTCTGGCTCCTTTACCCTCGCTTCGTAGACAGACGACCGCGATCACTCGGAACTCAAGACCAATCTCCTCGCTACCCCTCCGGCAGGCCGGCGCTTCTCAATGCTTCGAGAAGGGTGTCCAGTGCCCGCGGATCTTTGAACGGAAATGCGAACTCCAATCGCGTGAGCGCAGCATCCGGGCTTGCCACCAGCAGCTCGGCTACTTCCCACTCAGCCGCATCCGTCGCGTCCGCCCGGGCAAGGGCTGCCACGTTCCACATCCGTGCCCGTGCATAGCCCGGATTGATGTCCAGTACCCGTTGGAACGTGGACGCCGACTCGCCGTATCTTCCCTGCACGAATCGAATCTCGCCGAGAATCTCAAGATACGACGCCGGCGGCCTGGGGTTCAGGCGCATCGCCTTCTCCAGCGCGGATAGCGCTTTGCCAGGGCGGCCGGCATAGTTCAGGGTCCAGGCCAGCAGGGCATAGGCGTCCGCATAGTTGGGGTCTACCCCGATCGCGCGCTGGGCTGCCTCGATGGCCTGTTCGTGTCGGCGTCGGAAAAGATCGACCTGCCCTGTGACGAAATGCACCTGGGGAAGCAATGGGTCCATGCGAGCCGCCTTGTCCGCCAGCTTTGCGGCAAGCTCCAGAGACTGGGAAGGGGTCGCCGTCCAGCCATCGATTGCGTCGCGAGAATAGGTCAAGGCTAGGCCTGCATAGGCGCGCGCAAACCCTGGATCCAGGTCGATCGCTCGCTCAAAGTGACCTCTTGCGGATACATTCAGCGCTTCGGCCCGACCTCCGTGGTCCTCGAGACCGCGCAGGTAGTGGTCATAGGCGGCCACACTGTCCGTTGGACGGAGTGCCAGGGACGCCCGTTCGGCCGGGGCCAGCTCCACCTTGAGTGCGGCGATTACCTCCGACGCGAGCTTGTCCTGTATGTCGAAGACGTCTTTCATCAGACCCGTGTAGCGTTCCCCCCAGAGGGCGCGGTCGACCCTCGCCTCAATGATCTGGGCGTTGATCCGCAGGGTGGTGGCTTCGCGCTGAACGCTGCCCACGACCAGGTAGTCGACGTCCAACTCCGCGGAAATCTGGCGTGGTCTTGCCGTGCTGTCCTTGTAAGCAAACGCGGACCCTGGGGCGATCACCAGCAACCCGTCCAGCTTGGAAAGATCGGTGATCAGGTCCGAAGTGATGCCATTGGCGAAGTAGTCCTGCTCCGGGGACAGACCGAGATTATCGAAGGGCAAAACAGCCACGGCAGGTTTGTCAGACAACAGGCCGGTCCAGCCGGGCGCCGTCCTGGCAGGGTCCAGAACCCACCAGAAGGCGATCAGCAGCACCGCGACCGCGGTGATCCCAATCATGTGGGGGACGCGCGATCTCCAGACAGGCCGCTCGGCGGATGATGTTGAGATCGAATAGGCTTCGCCTTCCTCAGTGGCCGCAGCGATCGGCCCCAACTCGGCAATCAACCGGTAGCCGCTCTTGGGAACCGTCTCGATCACCCGGGGGTTATGGGCATCGTCCGAAAATACCCGGCGCAGTTTCGCAACCGCGTTGGTGACGGAGTCCTCGGTGACGATCCTGCCAGGCCAGAGCTCTTCCTCCAACTCGGCCCGACTCACCACGCGCCCCGCGTTCTCGGACAGGTACACCAGCACAAGCATGGTCTTGGCTTCCAGCCGCGCTTCCACCCCATCCAGGGTCACGCGAAGCCTTGAGGGCTCCACGCAATAACCGGCGATCTGAAAAGGGCCTGTCTGCATCAGGGATCTTTCGCTCGCCAACGCCATCCCTCCGTGCGGAAAAAGGTGAAGGATCACGGCCGCGGCCGCATCAGGAATTTTTCGGGAAAACAGCGGAGCTCCGTCGGCGCCCTTTTCGAGCATAGCGCTATCTTCCAAAGCGGCAATGCCAAGAGCCCACGGACAGCCTAGTCCAGGCGTCATGGGAGCTCCTGGGAATTTCAACCAGATGTGGCGTGTCGCCGAAGTCAGTCGACAGACGCTGCCACCCGGAGGAACGAAGATGAAACGCTTGAACACCACGATTCCCGCAGCCGCGTTGGCGTTGGTCTTTTTTGCCGCCACAGCTCTGGCAGAAGGGCCTCCGAAGTTCTACAAGGACACCTACCCCGAGCACGCCCTCAAGTCCAGGCTGGATGCCGAGGCGGTGCTTTCCGGCGACAGCGCCAAGCTTGACGCCAAGACCCGTGAGCTCATCGCCTTGGGTGTAGCGGCCCAGATCCCGTGCAGTTACTGCGTTTACTACCATACCAAGATGGCGCGTCAGCACGGCGCCTCCGAGGCCGAGGTTCGTGAAGCGGTGGCCACTGCTGCACATGTGCGCCACTGGAGCACCGTCCTCAACGGCATGGCGTACGACTTCGATGCCTTCAAAGCGGAAGTCGACACCATGCAGGCCCCGGACTGACGCCCTACCGTTCAAGCAACGGACCGTCCCTTGACGCTGTCTCAATTTCATGAGGCGCCTTCGGGCGGCCGATGAGGCCTCGGATGCAGTCCAACCCATTACCCGTCGCTTGAGGAGTGAATGATGAACATGAAACACAATGCACAGCGCTGCCTGCTCGCCCTGCTGTTGATCGGACTCGCCGCGCCCACCTGGTCGGAGGAACCCGCAGATAACTGGGAGAAGGTGGTTTTTCACGTGGATGAGACCGCCAATGCACGCTGGGCCCTGATGCTTGCCCGTTCATATTTGGACGACAACCCCAAGGCAAAGGTCGTTTTCGTCTCCTACGGACCTGGCATCGATTTCTTGCTTGAGGACGCGGAAGACAAGCGCGGCAATCCCTATGCCCCTGCGGTGCTAGGTTTGGCCGAAAGAGGCGTGGAATTTCGCGTCTGCGATGGGACGCTCAGTGCACGGAGTATCGCCAAGAAGGATGTCCTCGACGCTGCGGTCATCGTCCCCTCGGGCATCGCCGAGATCGCCCGCTTGCAGCTCCGCGAGGGGTACGCCTATCTCAAGCCATAGTCGGACTTGCCGACACCGCAGGCCGATCCAACCCAAAATAGGGCAAGGCCATGATCAAAAGGCGTCGATTCAACCGGTGGTTGGCACTCGGGCTGACCACCGGGGCCTTGTCGGGCCTGTCCCGCTCCGGTACCGGGACACCCCACAATCAGCGAAAACTGCGCGTTGCAGCCATCCAGATGACGCCGCGGCTCGGTGATGTCACCGCGAACCTCGAGCAGGCGGAGCGCCTGATACGTCAAGCCCAGAGGTAGGGTGCGGAATGGATCGCGCTGCCAGAGATGTTTACGTCCGCCGCGGCATTTCATCCCGACATGCTGTCCGCTATCCAACCCATCGATGGCGAGCCGACTCGGCTCTTGCAGCGCCTCGCCCGCCAGGGCAACAGCGTGGTCGGCGGCTCGTTTCTCGCGAGCCGCAACGGGGATTCCTACAACAGTTTCCTGTTGGCCTTTCCCGACGGCAGCGTGACTTGGCACGACAAGGACAAGGACTTCCCGTGCTTTTGGGAGAACTGCATTACCCGCGGCGGAGGTGATGGCGGTGTGTTGCCGACCCCGATCGGCAACGTGGGCTCGGCCTTGTGTTGGGAGTTGCTGCGCTCCGGGACTGCAAGGCGTCTCTTCGGCAAGGTCAAGCTCGTGATCGGCGGGTCCTGCTGGTGGACGCTGCCGCGCGATCCCGAGGCGGACCATCCCCTGTGAGTTGCCAACCTCACAATGTTGGAAGAAGCACCCGTGCGTTTTGCACGCATGCTAGGGATCCCGGTGATCCACGGGTCCCATGCCGGACCGTTCAGCGGTTACTGGAGCCCGGACCTGCCGGATGTACCCTATGACTCGACGTACCTCGGCGAAGCCGTCGTGGTGGACGCCAGCGGAAACATCCTGGCCCGCCGGACCCTGGAGGAGGGGCCGGGGGTGGCTTGCGCCGAGATCACCCTAGCCGCAGAACCGGCGCCCTCGGAACCGATCCCGGAAAGCTTCTGGATACGCGAGGAGATGCCGGAGCCATGGAAGGCGTCTTGGACGCGCTGGCTCGATACCGGATCGCACTACTACCGGACCGTCACAAAGCCGTTTCTGGATACTGGGGAGATCAGGGAGTACGTTCCGGAATTCATGCAGTGAGGAATTCGCCGGAGCAATGGAAGGATCACCGCTCGTCCTTGAAACGGCGGACACCAGCGGTGCATTTTCGAATTTGTTTGGTGGTCCACCTCTAACTCTTTAATTGTGAAAGCACGCGAGGCTCGCGGAGAAACTCGAGTTAACCCCCAAGCAACGTGCAAAGCGGTTCCTTCTTCTCTAAAAGCTCCACCCTGTCATTTTTTAAAAACATCTATTTATCAGATGGTTACTGCTATCGGAAATTCTTCAGGAGAAAAGCGGAACAAATTCACCGCTGAATCAGCGCAATAGCCTACGTTCGGAACTAGCGATCCCTTCATTGTCGCGGGGCACCCAATCTGGCCGCCCCCAATTGTCTGGTGTGGGGAATCGTGCCAAACGGCAGGCTCGTATTCAGGCCTGCACGTACTACCGGAAACAGTTCGAGGAGAGAAAGATGAAACACATCGCATTCGGAATGCTCGCCGCCATCCTGGTCGGCTCAGTCTCAGCCGGCGAGATGGGGACACCGGAAGAAGCCAAGGCAATGAGCCTGAAGGCTCGAACGGCTGTCAATGAAATGGGCCGCGAAAGGGCATTTGCCGCTTTTGCTGACCCCGGCGGCGAGTTTCGAGACAGGGACCTGTACGTCTTCTGCATCGACATGGAAGGTGTGCTGGTGTCGCAACCCATCAAGCCGGAACTGGTTGGTAAGAACATGTTCAACTTCAATAAGTACGGCGACCTACTCTTCCAAGATATGATCGCCGTAGCCAAAGAGTCTGGCGCCGGTTGGGTAGACTACCGGTGGCCTTATCCCGGCACCGACGAGATCAGGCAGAAGACCAGCTACATTGCCACAAACGACGATGGCTTCTTCTGCGGTGTTGGGGCCTACAAGACATTGGGCATCTAGCCCCTGCGGGCAGGCTGACGTAAAGCGAAAGCTGCGGTGAGGAGATGCGAAAGGTCACCGACAGCGCCCTTGCGTCGAGACTGGGCAAGTATCCGCCGGAGCCGGCTTTTGTAGCCTGTCAAGCGAGCCCGGCGGACTCGCCGGACTAGCCGCCTCCCTGTAGCACCGTCGCGGCGAGGTGCAGTTCCCACACCGATTGCATCTCGTTGCTTCAATGCGTTAGCCATCCCGAATAGCTAATCCAGACAGAGCGAAAAAAAGGGCGCTGCCGTGAGGCAGCGCCCTTCGCGTTTACGCCGATCCCGTCGTCTTAGGGCGCGATCACCTGCTCGACGGCGGCCATCAACACCGGGGTGCGCAGCTCCTCGGGCAGTTGGCTGAACTTCTTCGCCAGGCCGGGCCAGAGCAGTGCGTAGTACAACTCGCCACGCACCAGAACCACCCCGTCGGCCGGGATCTCGTAGGTCAGGGTGCGATCCTCGTGGGGCTTCAGGCGGGAGTCCTTGCCAGGCTTGGTGGCCGTGGGCGGCGGGGCAGGCTTACCCTCGTCGTCGGTCAGGGTGAAGACGAAGAAGGCCTGCGGGTCCGACTCGGCGGGGTGACCCTTGGCGTTCTCCCAGACTGCCTCGCCCTTGTCGTTGTAAGCGGTCAGCTTGACGAACATGTTGCGGAAGGGCGCGCCCGTGGGCAGCGAATGGGGCTGCTGGTTCTTGATGCGTACCTTGGTCACCACCTTGCCGTCGGCCTTGTCGGTGGTGACGTCGAACAGGGCGGCGCGGGACAGCACGGCCTGGTTGTGGCCGCCACCCATGGAGTGGTCGGCAAGGCCGTTGGCCATGGGCATGTGGCAGGACAGGCAGTTCACGTTGGTGCCACTGTCGATGTACTCGTTACCGGTCTGACAGAGTGGCACGCCGTGGGGATTGTCGCGCTGATCATGGCAGCCCATGCAGGCATCGGAGGACTTCATGAGGGACGGATTGCTGTCCATGGTCAGGGCAGGGATCTGCTGACCCTCGAATTCCACGGCCTCGCCCAGGTGCGGGTTGGGCTTCTGGGAGGCGTCAGCGCCGCCGGCACCGGCCCCACCGAAGGGGTCTGACCCAGCCTGCAGCTTGGCCAGGCCCTGCGGGAAGCCCGCCGGGCCTTGTAGGTTTGTGGCGACCTCATAGGCCTTGAGCCCAAGTTGCATCTTGCCGTCTGGGGTCTTGATGCCCTTGTAGGTCTTCAGTGTGTGGCAGGCGACGCAGTTGACACCCTCGGAATACGCCGGCATGGCGTCGAGCTTGGTGGTCTTGTCCATGGCCGCGTTTGGGGCATGGCAATTCAGGCAAACAGGGTATTTGCCGGAGGCCTTGTGCAGCACCCCCTCCTCGGTAGGTGATCCGACCACTTTCTGGTAGAAGGCCCCATGGATCGGGTCCGTCAGGGCTGTGCTCTGGGAATGCATGGACCCTTGCCACTGCTTGTAGATCTCCTGGTGGCAGGCTTTGCACGTCTCGGCAGAGATGTGGTGGATGTTCGTTGCTTCCTCAGCACTTGCACCGACGGCGGTCGCAAGGCCCGACAGTCCGAGGGCGGCGGACAGTAGGAACCTGGATAGGGATTGAATTGGCATCACGCTCTCGATCCTCCATTAAGATCATGTTGATTGCCCGCCTATTATCAGGGGCTCCCCTTTCTAACAGAAGTGCCTTGGGTCAACAACTGTGGGGGTTTTTCAATCACATAAAAACAGTATTTAATAAAATACTGTCGTGTGAGCGATATCCGTGTCTTGAGCCCTATTGAAGGATCCAGGCAGCATGCACGGGATCAATCGCCTCCGGTCTGGGGACGTCCTCGCATGGCCAGTCCGGCGATGATGACCGCGACACTGACGAACACCACGATCAGGGTGGCCAGGGCATTGATCTGAGGCGAGACGCCCATGCGCACGCTGGAGTAGACGACCATCGGTAGGGTGGTCGAGCCGGGCCCGGCGACGAAACTCGCCACCACCAGGTCGTCCAGGGACAGGGTAAAGGCCAGCAGCCAGCCCGACAGCAGGGCAGGGGCCAGCAGGGGTAGGGTGATGAGCAGATAGACCTTCAAGGGGCGGGCCCCCAGGTCCATGGCGGCCTCCTCCAGGGAGCCGTCCAATTGACCCAGGCGGGATTTCACGACCACTGCCACATAGGCCATGCTGAAGGTAATGTGGGCGATGGTGATGGTGGTGAAGCCGCGCCCGTCCGGCCAACCGACCCACTGCTCCATGGCGACGAACAGCAGCAACATGGACAGGCCGATGATGACCTCCGGCATGACCAGGGGCGCGGTCAGGAGCAGTTCGAAGCCGGTCCGGCCACGGAAACGCCCGCGGCGCACCAGAGCGTTGGCCGCCAAGGCCCCCAGGACCACCGCGAAGCTGGCGTTGGTCGCGGCGATGCGCACGCTCAGCCAGGCGGCGTCCAACAGTTGGCTGTTTTCCAGTAGGGCGCCGTACCACTTGGTGGAAAACCCGGACCAGACCGTGACCAGTCGCGACTCGTTGAAGGAATAGACGATCAGCAACAACACAGGCACGTACAGAAAGGCATAGCCGAAGCCGAGGACGGTGAGCAGAGGCCAGCGACGCTGGTGCATGGTGTCAGTCTCCCTCGATGCGCTGTTGCCAGCGCTGCATGGCCACGAAGGGCACCACCAGGACGGTGAGCAACAGGATGGCCAGGGCCGAGGCGAGCGGCCAGTCCTTGTTGTTGAAGAACTCCGTCCAGAGCATGCGCCCCACCATGAGGTTGTCCGGGCCGCCCAACAGGTCTGGGATGACGAACTCCCCCACCACCGGGATGAACACCAGCATGCTGCCGGCCAGGATACCCGGTAGGGACAGGGGCAGGGTGATGCGCACGAAGGCCCGCCCGGCCCGGCAGCCCAGGTCTGCGGCTGCCTCCAATAGGGTCAGATCCATGCGCGACAGGTTGGCGTAGAGGGGCAGGATCATGAAGGGCAGATAGGAATAGACCACGCCGATGTAGACCGCCGTCTGGGTATGCAGGATGGCAAGGGGTGCGTCGATCACCCCCAGCCACAGCAAGAAATTGTTGAGCAGCCCCTCGGATTTGAGGATGCCGATCCAGGCATAGACCCGGATCAGAAAGGAGGTCCAGAAGGGCAGAATAATCAGCATCAGCAGCACCAGCCGGCGGTCCTCCCGGGCGGTGGCGATGGCGTAGGCCATGGGATAGCCGATCAGCAGGCAGGCGAGGGTGCAGACCAGGGCCACCCACAGGGAATTGAGGAAGGCGGCGAGAAACAGATCGTCCTGCCAGACCAGGACATAGTTCTGCAGGTTCAAACGGATCTGCAGCACACCCTCTTCGACCCACTCCAGCAGCGCCGTGTAGGGCGGTTGGGCCAGGGCCGGCTCCGCCATGCTGATCTGTAAGACGATGAGGAAGGGCAACAGGAAGAACAGCCCCAGCCACAAGGCCGGGATGACGATGTCCGGGTAGGGCAGGTGACCGCGCAGGCGCTGCGACCAGGAGGGTGCCTGGGGTGCGGCGCCGTTGGCGCTCGATCGGGGTTCAGGCGGCGGGCTCATGGGCTTCCCCTACTCAGTCAGTATCACGCCGCTGGTAGGTGCCCACTCCATGGCCACCTCCTGCCCCCAGGTCAGGGCCTGCTCGGCCCTGGGCGTGATGTTGGCCTGGCTCATCTCCACCCGCTGCCCGTCGCCGATGTCGACGTGATAGATGGACAGGTCACCCAGGTAGGCGATGTCCTCCACCACCCCTCGTACCTGGTTGACCCCATCCCCGCGGTAGGCAGCGGCCAGGCGCATCTTCTCGGGACGGATGGCCACATGCACAGGGGTACCGAGGGCGTAGGGCTGCGGGCAGCGCATGCGCAGGGTACCGGCGACCGGGCTCTGGATGATCGCCTCGTCCCCGACTTGCTCCATGACCTTGCCCTCGAAGAGGTTGACCATGCCGATGAACTCCGCCACCAGGCGTGAGTTGGGGAACTCATAGATGCCTGTGGGGGTGTCCACCTGGATGATCTGGCCGGCGTCCATCACCGCGATGCGGGTGGACATGGTCATGGCCTCTTCCTGATCGTGGGTCACGGTCACGAAGGTGATGCCGACGCGCTCCTGGAGGTTGACAAGTTCGAACTGGGTCGCCTCGCGAAGGCGTTTGTCCAGGGCCCCCAGGGGCTCGTCCAGGAGCAACAGCTTGGGGTGCTTGGCCAGGCTCCGGGCCAGGGCGACCCGCTGACGCTGGCCGCCAGAGAGCTGATCGGGCCGGCGCTTGCGCAGCTCCCCGATCTTGAGCAGATCGAGCATCTCGCCGACCCGCTCGGCCCGCTCGGCCTTGGGCATCTTTTCCTGCTTGAGTCCGAACTCGACGTTCTGTTCCACCGACATGTGGGGGAACAGGGCATAGGACTGGAACATCATGTTCACCGGCCGGGCGTAGGGCGGCACATCCGTCACATCCACCCCGTCGATATAGATCCGACCCTGGGTGGGCCGTTCCAGTCCGGCGAGCATGCGTAGCAGCGTGGACTTGCCGCAGCCGGAGCCCCCCAGGAGGGAGAAGAACTCCCCCTGGAAGATGTCCAGGCTCACGTTGTCCACCGCGTAGACATCCCCGAACTGTTTGGTGACACCCGAGATGCGCAGATAGGGCTGCGCCTCGGGGTCCTGCCAGGGCTCCAGGCGGCGGCAATCTGGTGGGCCGGCCATAGGGCGTTACTCCGTAGGGAGGCGGGCGTAAGCCGGGGTCAGGCCCCGGCCTGGCGTGTGACGGATCAGCGGTCGGCCTTGAGCCGGGTCCACATCCGGTTGATGGCGCGTGTGGCCTTGTCGCTGCGCGCTTCGAGCACGAATAGGCGCTCTTTGACCTCTGCGGATGGATAGACACCTGGGTCGTTACGCACCGACTCGTCGACCAATTCCGTGGCCTTGAGGTTGGGGTTGGCGTAGTTCACAGCGTTGGAGGCGTCGGCGATCACCTTGGGGTCGAGCAGATATTCGATGAAGGCGTGGGCCTGATCCGGATTCGGGGCGTCGCTGGGGATGGACAGCACGTCGACCCACAAGACGGCGCCCTCCTTGGGGATGACGTAGCCGACATGGACCCCCTTGTCCGCCTCGTCGGCCCGGTCACGGGCCTGGAAGACATCACCGGAATAGCCGTGGGCGACGCAGGTGTCCCCGTTGGCCAGGTCGTTGATGTACTGCGACGAGTGGAAATAGCGGATGTAGGGATGGATCTGTTTGATCAGTGCCGCGGCCGCGTCCAGATCCTTCTGGTCGGTGCTGCTGGGGCCCTTGCCCAGGTAAGCCAGGGCTGCGGCGAAGACCTCCGTGGAATCGTCCATCAGGCTGATGCCGCAGTCCTTGAGCTTCTCGGCCTTCGCCGGGTCGAAGATCAGCCCCCAGGTATCTAGGGGCGCATCCTCGCCCAGGGCGGCCTTCACCTTGTCCAGGTTCACGCCGATGCCGGTGGTACCCCACATGTAGGGCACCAGATGGGCGTTACCCTTATCGATGCCCTCCAGGGACTTCATGATCTGCGGGTCGATATTGCCCAGAGACGGCAGCTTGGACTTGTCCAAGGGCTGGACGATACCCGCCTTGATCTGTCGGGCGCCAAAGGGGCGGGCGGTGGGTACCACGACGTCGTAGCCGCTGTTGCCCGCCAGCAGCTTGGCCTCGAGGATCTCGTTGGAGTCATAGACATCCACGAGCGGCTTGATGCCCGTCCGCTCCTGGAAGTTGGGTACCGTGTCCTCGGCGAAATAATCGCTCCAGATGAAGATGTGGACCTCTGGCTCTGCAGCGGCCACATTGGAGTAGAGCGCAGGGAGGGCGGCAATGCAGAGTGCGGGCAGGCGAAGTCGGGCGAAGAAACGGCGCATGACGGGGCCTCAGGGGGTTGGGGTTGATGCGGACCGCATTGGGCAGGCCCGGCCGGCTGGCCCGGGACAAACCCAAGAGGTGCGGAAATGCTACTGGAAAAGTCCTGTTGCGCCCACAGACAACATTAATGTGTGTCTGGATTTAGCCAATGAGCATGAGTGCCGTACGCCGCGGGACAGCCCCGGTCTGGGCCTAAAGATCCCCCAGCACCCGAAAGGTGAACGTCTTGAGATAGGCGGTCTCCGGGATCGCCGGGTTGACCGGGTGGTCCGGTCCCTGCTGGCCGACCTCCAGGAGTTGCAGGGTGCGCCCGGCCCGTCGCGCTGCGCCCTGGATGGTGCGCAGGAAGGTGTCCCGGGCCATGTGGTAGGAGCAGGACGAGGTCACCAGGAGACCGCCGGGTTCGAGCAGTTCCAGGCCTAGGCGATTGAGGCGGGCATAGGCCTGGGTACCTTCCTTTTCGTCTTTGCGTCGCTTCATGAAGGCGGGTGGATCTAGGACGACCAGGTCGAAGGTCTTCTGCTGTTCGCGCAGCTCCCTCAGTGCGTCGAAGGCGTCGCCGTGCAGGGCGCTCATGCGCTCGAAAACCTTGTTGCGCTCGGCATTCTCCGCGACCCGTTCCAGCGCGGCCTCCGAACTGTCCACGCAGATCACCTGCTCGGCGCCACGCAGGGCCGCCTGCACCCCCCAGGCGCCGATGTAGGAGCAAACGTCCAGCACACGGCGTGCCGGCCCAAAGCGGGGCAGCCGGGCGCGGTTCTCGGCCTGGTCGTAGAACCAGCCGGTCTTCTGTCCGGTCAGCGGCGAGACCAGGAAACTGGCCCCGTGCTCGGTCAGCTCCAGGGTCTCCGGGGCCTCGCCCAAGACGATCTCGACTTCCCGGGGCAGCCCCTCCAGTGCACGGGCGCTGGTATCGTTGCGCAGCACGATGACCTTTGGGCGCAGGACTTGCTCCAGGGCGGCGATGATGTCCCCCTTGGCACGCTCCATGCCGGCGGTACCGATCTGTACCGACAATAGGTCGCCGTAGCGATCCACCACCAGGCCGGGTATGCCGTCGCTCTCGCCAAAGATCAGGCGATAGAAGGGTGACGTATAGAGCCGTTCGCGCAGTTCCAGAGCGGTGTGGATGCGGCGTACCCACAGGCTCGGGCTCAGGGGATGGGCCTGGTCGCGGCTGACCAGGCGCGCGCAGATCAGAGAATGGGGATTGACGTAGCCGTGGCCCAGCCAGCGCCCGCTGTGGCCGACGATCTGCACCGCCTGGCCGGGCTCGAATGCCTTGAGGGGCGTCGCCTGGGTGTTGACCTCGTTGCTGTAGATCCAGCAATGGCCGGCGACCAGGCGGCGTTCCTGGTCCTTGTTGAGGCGCAGTTCTGGGGTATGCATGGGGGCTCCGGTCAGGTCCGCACGGGCGGCGTGCCCGGGGTATGCTAGGTTAGCCCAGAAGCGTAACAGATCGAGCCGCTGGGGCGCAGGTGCGATGCCCTGCAGTTCTTTCGTCGTCCAGAGGTATTACGATGCCGGAATACGGTCACGCCGGGTAAACTGGCCCTATGCGGCGCCACCGCTGGCGTCAGTTCGGCGGTGCCGTCCCCCGGGTGCGACCGGGCCGGTACTTTCCCAACGACTGATTCGGTCCAGAGCCATGTCTAAACTGCGTCTTGTCCTCTTTACACTCGTAGCCGCCATTGCGGCCTCTGTCGTTTGGGCTGCGTCCGAGCCCGACGATGGGCCCCAGCAGGTCGTACAGCGGGTCTCGGATAGCCTAATGCAGGTCCTGCGTGAAGACCGGGGCAGGCTGGAGACGGACCCCACCTTCGTCTACCGCCTGGTGGACGAGCTGTTCCTGCCCAACGTGGATTTCGACCGGGTCTCCGCCCAGGTGCTGGGTCCTTTCTGGCGTGACGCCAGTCCCGCGCAGCGCGAGGGTTTCCAGCGTGAGTACAAGGAGATGCTGATCCACACCTACGCCTCGGCCCTGAACAAGTTGAGTGAGTGGGAGATCCGCTATCCGCCGATGCGGGTCGAGGCCGGGCAAGTGGACCTCTCCGTGCCGACCCAGATCATGCGTCCTGGGGGGCAGCCGGTGGAGGTGAACTATCGCATGGCCTTCGATGGGACTCGCTGGCGTGCCTACGACGTGTCCGTGGAGGGAATCAGCCTGCTGCGCAGCCAGCGGTCGGCCTTCGTGCGCCTGGCCCGCAAAAAAGGCATGGACGGGTTGATCCAGGACCTGGCGCAGCGCAACGCGACCAAGGCCGCGGGGCAGGGCGCTGGTAGCTGATGTCCCGGAGGGCCATTCGCCTTAGGCCTCGTTCGCCCAGTCCCTGGGTTTGAGGTAGCGTTCGTAGAGCCGCGCCTCCGGGCTGCCGGGTTCGGGCTGCCAGTCATAGCGCCAGCTGACCTCCGGGGGCAGGGACATGAGGATGGACTCGGTGCGGCCCCCGGACTGGAGCCCGAACAGGGTCCCGCGGTCGTAGACCAGATTGAATTCCACGTAGCGCCCGCGGCGGATGCGCTGGAATGCGCGTTCGCGTTCGTCGAACGCCGTCCCCTTGCGGCGAGCGACGATGGGTTGGTAGGCCGGGAGGTAGTGGTCGCCGACGCTGCGCATGAGCGCGAAGCTGCGCTCGAAACCGCCCTCGTTCTCGTCGTCGAAGAAGAGCCCGCCGACCCCTCGGGGTTCGTCGCGATGGCGCAAATAGAAATAGTCGTCGCACCATTGCTTGAGCCGTGCATGGAGGCCCTCGCCGAAGGGGGCGCAGGCGTCCTGGGCGGTGCGGTGCCAGTGGATGGCGTCCTCGTCGAAGCCGTAGTAGGGGGTCAGGTCGAAGCCGCCGCCGAACCACCAGACCGGGTCTTCGCCGGGCTTCTCCGCGAGGAAGAAGCGCACATTGGCGTGGGATGTGGGCACATAGGGGTTGCGCGGGTGCATGACCAGAGAGACCCCCATGGCCTGGAAGCCCCGGCCGGCCAGTTCCGGTCTGTGGGCGCTGGCCGAGGGTGGTAGCTTGTCGCCGAAGACGTGGGAGAAATTGATTCCGCCCTTCTCGAAGACTGCGCCGCCCTCCATCACCCGCGTCCGGCCGCCGCCTCCGCCGGGGCGCTCCCAGGCATCCTCCCGAAACGCAGCGCTGCCGTCCTCCGCAGTCAGGGCCGCGCAGATGCGCTCTTGGAGGTCCAAAAGATAGTCGTGGACGGCCTGGGTGTCGGGCTGCTGGGTCATGGGCGTGGCCGTGGCGGCTGGGCGATGGTTGGGAGTGAGGATCTTAACTGTGGAGGTGGACCGCGAGCCACAGGCATGGCGGCTCAGTTGATGTTCGCAGGACCCGGTGGGGGGTGTGGGCGGGGATGAAGAGGTGGTCGCCAGGGGCCAGGTCCACCGGCTCTCCGGCCAGTTCCAGGGTTGCCTGGCCCTGCAGCAGCAGGACCCATTCGTCCTGGTCCTGGTCGTAGAGGCTTGGATCGGGGGCGTCGCTGCTGACGATGCGCTCGATCACCAGGTTGCGCCGCCGCAGGAGTTCCTCGAAGACTTCGCCGAGGGCGGGGGCCGGGAGTCCCTGAAACAGGTTGGCCGGGGTCATGGGCAAAGAAAAACCGGCGCTGGGCCGGTTTCTCTCGTCGGCTGGCGGGGCCGCCTCTGTTGGCCGGTAGGGCCAGTGAGGCAGCAGCGCCGCCTCAGGCCATGGCCTTGATGTGGGCGTTCAGCCGGCTCTTGTGGCGGGCGGCCTTATTCTTGTGGATGAGCCCGGATTGGGCTGCGCAGTCGATGACGGGCACTGCCTCCTTGTAGGCGGTGCTGGCAGCTTCCTTGTCGCCCGCGGCGATGAGCTTCAACACCTTCTTGACGTAGGTGCGGAAGGTGCTGCGCTGCGAGGTGTTGGCCTGACGACGCACCTCGGCCTGGCGGGCGCGCTTGCGGGCTTGGGCTGAATTGGCCAAAGACGATCTCCTGAAAACCTGGAATTTGGGTCACGAGCGTGAAAGACCGCGCATTTTGGTTATATAGCCGTGGCTTGTCAACCTTTTGGGCGGTCATGTGCGGAAGCGGGGTACCCAGAGAACGGCTCCGAGCCTGGGGTGTACCTGCCTATAATCACCCCCCCTTTGTCTGGAGTCAGCCATTTTGGCCTCATTCGCTGCTTCCGCCGCCAAGGTCGGCGGCTATACCCTGATCTCGCGTGTCCTGGGCTTTGTGCGCGACCTGGTGGTGGCGCGGGTCTTTGGCGCGGACGCCGCGACCGATGCCTTTTTCGTCGCCTTCCGCATCCCGAACCTGATGCGTCGCCTGTTTGCCGAGGGGGCCTTCGCGATGGCCTTCGTCCCGGTGCTCTCGGAGTACCGGGAGCGGCGCTCGGCAGCGGAGCTCAAGCGCTTCGTGGACGATGTGACCGGGACCCTGGGGCTGGTCCTGCTGGTGGTGACCGCTCTCGGCATACTGGCGGCCCCCTGGTTGGTGCTTGCCTTTGCTCCCGGGTTTACCGACGCCCCCGGGCAGCAGTTGCTCGCCGCGGACATGCTGCGCCTGACCTTCCCATACCTTCTGTTCATCTCACTGACCGCTTTGGCTGGGGGCATCCTCAATACCTTTGGGAACTTCGGAGTGCCGGCCTTCACTCCGGTCCTGCTGAATCTGTCGCTGATCGGCTGCGCCCTTTGGCTGGCACCGCAGCTGGACCGACCCATCGTTGCCCTGGCCTGGGGGGTGCTGCTCGCGGGGGTGGCGCAGCTCGCCTTTCAGTGGCCCTTCCTGGCACGGCTCGGTCTCCTGCCGCGTCCGCGGTTCAGCCCGAGGGACCCCGGGGTGAGGCGCATCCTCAGGTTGATGGGACCGGCGCTGCTGGGGGTCTCGGTAGGTCAGATCAACATGCTGGTCAGCACTCTGCTGGCCTCCTTCCTAGCGGCGGGGTCCATCTCATGGCTCTACTACTCCGACCGGTTGATGGAGTTTCCGCTGGGCATCGTCGGCGTGGCCCTTGGGACGGTCATCCTGCCGCGGCTGTCCCGGGAGCACAGCACCGATGCCCCTCAGGCCTTCTCGGCGACCCTGGATTGGGCCCTGCGCTGGGTCTTGATCCTCGGGCTGCCGGCGGCCCTGGGGCTGCTGGTGCTGGCCGGACCCCTGTTCGCCACCCTGTTTCTCTCCGACGCCTTCACTCAGGCGGACGTACGTAGCGCGGCGGCGAGCCTCATGGCCTATGCCCCCGGGGTGCTGGGCTTCCTCGGGGTCAAGGTGTTGGCCCCAGGCTACTACGCCCGCCAGCACATGCGTGCGCCGGTGCGGGTGGCCGTGGTCGCGATGCTTGCCAATATGGCCCTGAGCCTGGCCCTGATGTGGCCCCTGGGTCACGTCGGGCTGGCTCTGGCCACCAGCCTCGCAGCCTTGCTCAACGCCGGCTTGTTGCTGCGCGGCCTGCTCCTAGATGGCATCTATCGCCCGGAGCCCGGTTGGGCCTGGTTGCTGATCCAAGGCCTGGGGGCTGGGTTGGTCATGGCCTCGGTGCTGTACTTGGGCTGCCCTGCGACCGACCTGTGGACCACGCTGGGCACGGGCGAGCGTGTCATGCAGCTATTCGGGTGGGTTGGCGCCGGCGCCCTGACCTACGGCCTGACCCTGCTGGCTTTGGGGCTGAGGCCCAGGCACTTGAGGCCGTGAAGGCTGTGGCTGCAATTCCCTGGTCCTATGTGGGGAGCAATTCAGCCGCAAACGAACGCAAATAGTCGTGAATGAATAAGGGCTCGGTCTCGGTGGCTGCCTCACCCTTTGGGTAGCCCCTGGGCCTTGCCTAACTCACTGAACCATTTGCGTAAATTTGCGTGATTTGCGGCCGAATTGCTGTTTCCAGGCTGATTAAACCAGCCTTGGTAACGGAGTCCCAGGCGGCATCCAGAACCATGCGGACCCTGTGCCATCCCACGCGGCGACCGGCTGAACCCAGGCATGTCCGCCACGATCTGCGCGGGCAGGGGCGGAAAGGCAGCTATAATCCCTGGCTTTTGCGCCAAACAGGTCGAGGGGATGAGGGTTACACGCGGTCTGCACAATCTGACGCCCGCCTCGGGTGGCTGCGTGGCCACCATCGGCAACTTCGACGGGGTGCACCTGGGCCACCGTGCGGTCTTTCAGCGCCTGGCGGCAGAGGGGCGCGCTCTTGGCCTGCCGACGACGGTCATCACCTTCGAGCCCCAGCCCATGGAGTTCTTCGCCCCGCAGCAGGCCCCGGCACGCCTCACGCGGTTGCGGGAGAAGCTCGATGCAATGCAGCACGACGGCGTGGACCGGGTCGTCCTGCTGCCCTTCGGCGCCAGGCTGGCGGCCATGGGGGCGCACGACTTCGTGCAGGAGTTGTTGGTGGACGGACTTGGCACTCGCTTCCTGCTGGTGGGGGACGACTTCCGCTTCGGGCGCGGTCGAGAGGGGGACTTCGCCCTGCTGGAGGCCATGGGGCGCGAGCACGGTTATGCGGTTCAAGACCTCAATACCGTCACCCATGGCGGGGAGCGCGTGAGCAGCACCCGCATCCGTGAGGCCCTCGCCCGGGGCGACCTGGGTCTGGCCCGCCACCTGCTCGGGCGCCCCTACCGTATCTGCGGGCGCATCGGGCACGGTGACAAACGTGGTCGGACCATCGGCTATCCCACTGCCAACATCAACCTGCATCGACGGGTGAGCCCATTGCGCGGGGTTTATGCGGTTACCCTGGGCGGGGTTGCGAATAGCCACTTGCCGGGTGTGGCCAATATCGGCACCCGACCCACGGTGAGTGGCGATCTCAGGCATCTGTTGGAGGTGCACCTGTTCGGGTTTTCCGGAGACCTTTACGGTCGTCATGCCCAAGTGGAGTTCTGTCTCAAGCTGCGCGACGAGCGGAAGTTCGATTCCTTCCCGGCGCTGAAGGCACAGATCGATCTGGATGCGGTGACGGCCCGGGAGTTTCTGGGCGTCGCGGGGGTGCCGTGATGGCGGCTGGCATTGCGCCAAGCTGTCGGGCTAGACTTAGCTAAATTTCCTGTGAGGTGCCTTCCATGCAGACCGTCAACATGCACGAGGCAAAGTCCCAATTGTCCGCCCTGGTTCAGGCCGTTCTGGACGGCGAGGACGTGGTGATTGCCAGGGCAGGACGGCCTGTGGTCCGGTTGGTGCAGTTTCAAGAGGTACAGACCCCGCGGGAACCCGGGCGGCTCAAGGGCCAGATCTGGATGGCCGACGACTTCGACGCTGTTGACGACGAGATTGCCGACCTGTTCGAGCAAGGGAGATGAAGGGCCTGCTGCTCGATACGCACATCCTGCTCTGGTGGCTGGGCGATGACGCGCGTCTGCCGAAGCGCGTTCGGGACAGATTGTGCGCCCATGATCCCGCTTGCTTTGTCAGTGCGGCAACCCTGTGGGAGATTGGGATCAAGCGGGCCTTGGGGAAACTCGATGTGCCCGAGACGCTTGCCCCGGCGATTGCAGAGGAGGGCTTTCACGGTCTGCCCATCAGCCTCGCCCACGCCGAGCGTGCGGCCTGCCTGCCGCCGCATCACCGCGACCCCTTCGACCGGATGCTGATTGCCCAAGCGCAGTTGGAGGGTTTGACCATCATGACGGTCGATCGGCGGATCAGGTGCTACGACGTCGCCCTGTTTCCTCTCGATTAGCCAATTCGTACCGAACCCTGGGCAAAGCCAAGGGGGCAGGTATCCCACGCCGTCCGAGTACTAATGCTGTGGCCGATTACAAGAACACCCTAAACCTCCCCAACACCGGTTTTCCCATGAAGGCCAATCTTGCCAATCGCGAGCCTGCGATGCTCAAGCGCTGGAACGAGATGGACCTCTACGGGCGCATCCGCACGGCCATGGCCGGGCGGCGCAAGTTCGTCCTCCACGACGGGCCGCCCTACGCCAATGGGGAGATCCACATCGGCCACGCGGTGAACAAGGTCTTGAAGGACATCATCGTCAAGGCGCGCACCCTCGACGGCCTGGACGCGCCCTATGTCCCCGGCTGGGACTGCCACGGCCTGCCCATCGAGCTGCAAGTCGAGAAGAAGATCGGCAAGCCCGGCCACAAGGTCACCGCTGCCCAGTTCCGTAAGGCCTGCCGTGAGTACGCCGCCAAGCAGGTCGATGGGCAGCGGGCGGACTTCCAACGCCTGGGTGTGCTCGGCGACTGGGCCAATCCCTATCTGACCATGGACTTCCGCTTCGAGGCCGACATCATCCGCGCCCTGGGGCGGATCATCGCCAATGGCCACGTCCAGCAGGGGAGCAAGCCGGTGCACTGGTGCATCGACTGCGGTTCGGCCCTGGCCGAGGCGGAGGTCGAATATGCCGACAAGCAGTCCATTGCCATCGACGTGCGCTTCCCAGTGCTCGACGAAGAGGCCCTGATGGCCCGCTGTCACGCCGTCCCCAATGGTCACGGGGACGGGCGCCTGTCGCTGACCATCTGGACCACCACCCCCTGGACGCTGCCCGCCAATCGGGCCGTGGCCCTGAACCCGGATCTGGACTATGTGGTGGTGCAGACCGAGGGCGGCCCGGGTTCCAGTGGGGGCCGGGAACGCCTGGTGGTGGCCGAGGGCCTGTTGCGCGACACCATGGACCGCTTCGGGGTCGAGCAGTACCGGGTCCTGGCCTATGCCCGCGGCTCCGCTTTCGAGGGACTCAAGCTCAAGCACCCCTTCTTCGATCGGGAGGTGCCCGTCATTCTGGGCGAGCACGTCACCCTCGACGCCGGCACCGGCGCCGTCCACACAGCCCCCGGCCACGGCCTGGAGGACTTTATCGTCGGGCAGCGTTACGGCCTGGAGGTGGACAATCCGGTGGGCGGCGACGGGCGCTTCCTGCCCGGCACCCCCCTGTTCGCCGGTCAGCACGTCTTCGAGGCCAATGAGCGCGTTGTCGATACCCTCAAGGCCCACGGCGCCCTGCTGCGCGAGGCCCGCTTCACTCACAGCTACCCCCACTGCTGGCGCCACAAGACCCCTATCATCTTCCGCGCCACCCCCCAGTGGTTCATCGGCATGGACCGCCCGGGACCCAAGGACGAGACCCTGCGCGCCGCCGCCCTGCGCGAGATCGGCCAGGTCAGCTGGCTACCCGAATGGGGCCAGAGTCGCATTGAGGGCATGGTCCGTAACCGTCCGGACTGGTGTATCTCTCGCCAGCGGACCTGGGGCGTGCCCATCCCGTTGCTCGTCCACAAGCAGACGGGTGCTCTGCACCCAGAGACCCGCGCCCTCATCGAGGAGGTCGCCAACCGAGTCGAGACCCGCGGGGTGGATGCCTGGTTCGAGCTGTTCCCCCAGGACCTGATCGGCGACGAGGAGGGGGCCGAGTACGTCAAGGTTAGCGACACCCTGGACGTCTGGTTCGACTCCGGCGTGACCCACGCCTGCGTCCTGGAGCGCCGCCCCGAGCTGGCCGCCCCGGCGGATCTGTATCTGGAGGGCTCCGACCAGCACCGCGGCTGGTTCCAGTCCTCCCTGCTGACCTCAGTGGCCATGACCGGTCGTGCCCCCTATGGGGAGGTCCTGACCCACGGCTTCACCGTGGACGCCAAGGGCGAGAAGATGTCCAAGTCCGTGGGCAACGTGGTGCGGCCCCAGGACGTGCAGAAGACCCTGGGGGCGGACATCATCCGACTCTGGGTCGCCGCCACCGACTATCGCGGCGAGATGCGCGTCTCCGACGAGATCCTCAAGCGTACCGCCGATGCCTACCGGCGCATCCGCAACACCGCCCGCTTCCTGCTCGCCAACCTCAATGGCTTCGACCCGACGGTGAATCTGGTCGCCCCGGCGGAGATGCTGGAGCTGGACCGCTGGGCCGTGGACCGGACGCTGCAACTGCAAGAGGAGGTGGTCGCGGCCTACCGCGACTACCAGTTCCACCTGATCTACCAGAAGGTCCACAACTTCTGTGCCGTGGACCTGGGTGGCTTCTACCTGGACGTCATCAAGGACCGCCAGTACACCACCCAGGCTGACGGCCTGCCGCGGCGCTCCTGTCAGACGGCCATGTACCACATCGTCGAGGCCATGACTCGCTGGCTGGCGCCCATCCTGAGCTTCACCGCCGACGAGATCTGGCTCTTCATTCCGGGGGAGCGGGCCGATTCGGTGTTCCTGGCGGATTGGTACGAGGGGCTCTTTGCCCTGGACGCGCGGGATCGATTCGATCGAGCGTTCTGGGACAGGGTCCTGGCCGCACGGGTGGCCGTCTCTCGGCACTTGGAGGCTGCGCGCAAGGCAGGGGCCATCGGCTCCTCCCTGGATGCGGAGCTCGACCTCTGGTGCGCACCGGCGCTGCTGGAGGCCCTTGGGCGCTTGGGCGATGAACTGCGCTTCGTCATGATCTGCTCCAATGTGCGACTGCACTCCCTGGACCAGCGTCCGACCCAGGCCGAGGACACCGACCTGGATGGGCTCGCGGTGCAGGTCACGACCTGCGCCCACCCCAAGTGCGGGCGCTGCTGGCACCACCGCGAGGACGTGGGTGCCGACGCCGCCCACCCGGAGCTCTGCGGGCGTTGCGTGGAGAACGTGGCCGGCGACGGCGAGACCCGCCGCTATGCCTGAGGGCCGCATGACTCGCTGGCTCTGGCTCTCGGCCCTGGTGGTGGTCATGGATCAGGCGACCAAGTGGCTTGCCGAGGGGGCCCTGGTCCCCTATACCCCAGCCCCATTGATCCCGTCCCTGAATCTGACCCTGATGTACAACGAGGGGGCCGCCTTCAGCTTCCTCGCCGACGCCGGGGGCTGGCAGCGCTGGTTTTTCGCCGCTTTGGCAGCCGTCGTCACCGTCGTCCTCACCCTGTGGCTGCGTCGGCTCAAGGTGGGGGAGGGTATGACTGCCGTCGGCCTGGTCCTCATCATCGGCGGCGCCATCGGCAACGTCATCGACCGGGTGCTTACGGGGCGGGTGGTGGACTTTATCGATGTCTACTATGGTGGCTGGCACTGGCCGGCCTTCAACCTGGCCGATAGTGCCATTACGCTGGGGGTGATCCTGCTGTTGATCGCCACTCTGCGGGAAGGGGCGGAGGCGCGGTAGGGTCCGCTGCGCGGACCGGGCATCTGAACGCGGAACTGCTCGAAGCCGTTGCCGATATGCAGGCGGGGCATGTAGGGCGCGTCAGCGTGGTCACGCCAGCAGCAGAGAAGACGCTAAGGACAGTAGGCCTGCCATGCGTATCTGCATGAACTTCTGCTGGACTTCGTCGGTCCGCATGTCAATGCCGATGAGATACTCACCCGTGCTGGCTTCCAGCGGGGAATAGCCCGAGAGGAAATAGCCCCAGCGGTCGTGCGTAATCTCGTCATCCACGGACGGACGCGTGAACCCCTCCAGCAGCGATGGTATGCGCTGCGGATACACCTCGCCAGGCAGCGCTGGGTCATCAGGGTCCGAGTCCAGCACGAACTGAACCTCGTCCCCTTGTTTGCGCATGATGTAGACGAACGTGATATCCGGGTTAGCCGCAACGAATTCCCGGAGCGTACGCACGTATTCTTGATAAATCGGAGCATCGACGTCCGCCGCAGAGCGGAACTGATCCAAGTTGTGGATCTGGAGACCTTGACTGATCAGGGCCGCGCTGTTCTGCAGGCGGGACTTCAAGGCGGCCATGAGGCTGTCGACGGCGCTCTCGTGCGGGCAAGGTCGTGGAATCGCTCGTCGCCCGTCGCCCGTCGCCCGTGTGCGGATTATGGCGCGTCTGTCCCACAGTAGGGACCAGGGCCAATTCTCGCATTGTTGCATTGCTCCGCACGAGGGAGGGGTTGCGAGGCAGCACCCAATGTTGAGCTGAGTTCCTGGGGAACCACAACAGCCGCCTGCGGCCCGTCGGGGTTCGTTCTTCACCCTAACCTATAAAATGTCCGGCCGATCTTGCCAGCGGAAGGACAACCTGGAAGGGCCATGCTGACCGACAACATCCTCGACCTCATCGGTAACACGCCGCTGATCCGTCTCAAGGGCGAGAACATCTTCGCCAAGGCGGAGTTCCTAAACCCGGGTGGGAGCATCAAGGACCGCATCGCCCTGGCGATGTTGGAGGGGGCAGAGCGGGACGGTCGACTGAAGCCGGGCTCCGTGATCGTGGAACCGACCTCTGGCAACACCGGGATCGGCCTGGCCCTGGTGGGCGCCCTGAAGGGTTACCGGGTGCGGATCTTCATGCCGGAGAACATGAGCGAGGAGCGCAAGCTGCTGATCCGCACCCTGGGGGCGGAGCTGATCCTCACCCCTGCCGCCGAGAGCATCGGCGGGGCGGTGAGAAGGGTGCGGCAGATGCAGGCGGAGGACCCGTTGGTGTTCGTGCCTCAGCAGTTCGAGAACCCGGACAATCCGCGTGTCCATTACGAGGAGACTGCCCACGAGCTGTGGCGTCAGACCAGCGGCGACATCGACTGCTTCGTCGCCGGGGTGGGCAGCGGCGGCACCTTGCAGGGGGTGGGGCGGTTTCTCAAGGAGCACAAGCCGGGCATCCGCATCGTGGCTGTGGAGCCCAAGAATGTCTCTGCGCTGCTTGGGCATGAGCCCGGGTTGCACCAAATCCAGGGGATCGGCGACGGCTTCATTCCCGAGATCCTGGACGTCTCCATGGTGGACGAGGTTGTCGAGATCACCGACGAGCAGGCCATCTCGACAACCCGGGAACTGGGCCGCAAGTACGGCCTGCTGGCGGGTATCTCGTCAGGGGCCAATGTGTACGCGGCGCGACAGATTGCAGCGAAGACCAAGGGGAATATCGCCACCGTATTGCCGGACCGGGCCGAACGGTATTTCAGTACGGCCTTGCTGTAGGCACGCCTTTTCCGCCGGTCGGCATGCAAGCTTGTAGGGCGCAATAGCGATAGCGTACTTGCCGGTACCTCGACTACCCTGGCGGTGGTTTTGCTTGCGACGCTCCGTGCTGGTGCGGACACTCCCGGGCTTAGCGCCGGGTACCCTGGTGGTGTAGGGGTTACGGCCGGGAGCTTCCGAGGCACAGGGCGGATAGGTGACCGGCGCGCAAGTGCGCGTTACGTCCTGCTGGTGAGAGGAATGGGGTCTTCCTTTTTGACTTTCTCTGATGTCAAAAGGGAAGACCTGACGTCAATGCCCTCCGACGTTAACCATCACTTGTTGCGGATGTAATCGTAGATGTTGAGATAGTCCTGACCTGGGACGTTCCAGGAGTAGTCCGTGCGCATGGCGTTCTTAATCAGCTCCCGGAAGTGATCGGGGTGGTTGAAGTAGCAGGCGATGGCTCGCCCCAGGGCCGACTCCAGGCCCGGATGATCGTAGTCCTGGAAGACATAGCCGTTGCGCTCGTGCAGGGGGCGCTCGGAGTGATCCTTGTCGAAGACGGTGTCCGCCAAGCCGCCTACGGAACGTACCACGGGGATGGTCCCGTAGCGCAGCGAGATGAGCTGGGTGAGGCCGCAGGGCTCGAAGCGGCTGGGCACCAGCATGATGTCCGAGCCGGCGTAGATCAGGTGCGAAAGTTCCTCGTCGAACCCGATCTCCAGATGACAGTCGGGGCTGTCGTTGAGCATGTGCTTGAGGCCCCAGAAGTCCTCGTTGATGCGCGGGTCCGGGCTGGAGCCGAGCAGCACGAACTGAGCGCCGCGTTCAAGCGAGTAGAAGATGGCATGCCGCAGCAGATCCAGGCCCTTCTGCGGGTCGAGCCGGCCGATGAAGGCGACGATGGGCTTGTCGTTGTCCGCCAACATGAGCCGCTGGCGCAGGGCCCGCTTGTTGCCGTACTTGCCGTCGATGGTCTCCGCCCCGTAGCGCTCCGGCAGGAGGTGGTCGACCTCCGGGTTCCAGACGTCATAGTCGATGCCGTTGACCACCCCGCCGTACTTCATGTGATGGGTGTGCAGGGTTGGCTCGAGCCCGAAGCCCTGGCCCTGGTCCTTGGTCTCGAAGGCGTAGCGGGGCGAGACGGTGGTGACGAAGTTGGAATAGACCACGCCACCCTTGAGCAGGTTGAGGGCGTTGACATAGCGGTTGTCGCGCAGCCGGTGGTAATCCAGGAAACGCTCCGGCTGGTTCAGCCCGGTGGCGGCCAGCACATCGGTGCCGGTGATGCCCTGGTGGGCGAAGTTGTGGATGGTCAGGCAGACCCGCGGGTGCCCCATGCCCAAGCCTTGGAACATCTCGAACAGGAGCACCGGGACCAGCGCCGTCTGCCAATCGTGGCAGTGAATGATGTCCGGGTGCTTGCCGGCCTTCCAGAGAAACTCCACGGCCGCCCGTGAGAAAAAGGCGAAGCGCAGGATGTCGTCTTTGAAGCCGTAGACGGCGCCGCGGTTGAAGAAGTTGTCCTGCGAGTGCGGCTCGATGAAGAAGCACTTGCGATCATGGACATAGCCGAAGAAGACGGTGCAATGGATGGCCCCCCCGTACCAGGGCACCCAGAGGTCCTTGTAGACCTCATGCATCTCGAAGATGTGGTCGTAGCGCAGGTTGTCGTACTTGGGCAGGATGATCTCGACGTGATTGCCGCGGATGGCCAACTCACGGCTCAGGCCGAAGACCACGTCCGCCAGCCCACCGACCTTGGCGATGGGGGCCATCTCCGGGGTGATCTGGACGATGTACAGGCTCGGACGGTGGTGCTCCGGGGCAGGTGAGGGCTCATGGTAGACCACGGGCTCCGGCTCCGGCTGGGCCGGCGGCTCCGCTTCCGGCTCTGGCTCTGGCTCGAAGACCGGCGGCTGGGTCTGTGGCACGGGTTCAGGCTCGACCGGGACCCCGGTCGCGGCGAGTTCTGCCGCGGTGGTCCCGGGCGGGGACTTCGCGGGTTCGGGCCTGGTTGGTTCGGCAGTCGGTTGGGGAACGCTTCCCTGAGCCGACGCCACCGGCTGCTGTGGCCTTGGCGCCTCGGCCGCGGGCTGGGGCTCGGCGCTTGCTCTAGGGGGCGCCACAGGCGGCACCGTGGCCGAGGTGGCGGGCTGGGGCGCAGCGCTGCGGGTGGCTGGGGGCGGGGCCATTGGCGGTTTGGGCGGTGTTGCCGACTGTTGGGCCTCGGGCGGTGGCGTCGGTACCGACGCAGCTGCGGGCACCTCAGCCTTAGTCGGTGCCTTAGGCGGAGTTGGGGCTGGTTTACCGCTGGTCACTGCCGGCGGCGTCGCCTGCGGTGGGCTGCCGGTCGGTTGTGCCGCAGCCGGCTTGGCTGCATCCGGCTGGGCGGGGTTAGGTGCCGGCTTGCCCGCCCTTGGGTTGGCTGGGCGCCCGGCCTGGGGGCGTCCGGGTCTGCGTGTGGTTCCTGAGGGTTTCTTCGCCATCGTGTATGCCTTGACTCTCGCCTGGTGCATCCCCAGCCCCGGTGGGGCTGGATGCGGCGACGGGTGTGGAAAAGGTGCCGATTCGAGACGCGCCAGTAGGTCTAGCTCGCTTGGCTCTTGGTTGGGCCGATCTCTCCCTTCTCAGTGCCGGACGCCTTGGAACGGGTGCTGGACTTGGGTTCCGGCTTCGGGTTCTGCGCCAGGCGCAGCACGATTCCCGCCAATGGGGGTAGCGTGATCGACAGGGAGTGCGGGCGGTCCATCCAAGGGACCTCCTGGGTCTCCAGTAACCCGGCGGCATTTCCGACACCGCTGCCGCCGTACTCGGTGGAATCGGAGTTGAAAATCTCCTGGTAGCGCCCGGCCTCGGGCACTCCGATGCGGTAGTTCTCCCGCGGCACCGGGGTGAAGTTGAGGGCCACGACCACGAACCCATCCTCATCCTTGCGCAGAAAGATCAGGACCGAATTTTGGGCATCCCGGCAGTCGATCCAGTCGAACCCCTGCCACTCGAAATCGATCCGGTGCAGGGCAGGGTGGCTGCGGTAGAGGTTGTTGAGGTCCCGTACCATGCGCTGCACGCCCTGTTGGTTCGGGTAGTCCAGTACGTACCAATCCAGTACGTCATCGCCGTTCCACTCGTCGCCCTGGCCGAACTCGCACCCCATGAACAGCAGCTTCTTACCCGGGTGGGTGAACATATAGGTGTAGATGAGGCGCAGGTTGGCGAACTGCTGCCACTCATCCCCCGGCATCTTGTAGAGCATCGAGCGCTTGCCATGGGTGATCTCGTCATGGGAGAAGGGCAGCAGGAAGTTCTCCGTGAAGGCGTAGAGCATGCTGAAGGTCAGCGCGTCCTGGTGATACTGGCGGTGGATGGGCTCCTCTGCGATGTAGTGCAGGGTGTCGTTCATCCAGCCCATGTTCCACTTGAGATCGAAACCAAGCCCGCCGACGTAGGTCGGTTTGGTGACCTGGGGCCAGGACGTGGACTCCTCGGCCATGATGAGGGTACCCGGGACTTGGTCGTGGGTGATCTCGTTGAGTTCGCGCAGGAAGTCGATGGCCTCCAGGTTCTCGCGCCCGCCGTAGCGGTTGGGGATCCACTCGCCGGCCTCGCGGGAATAGTCCAGATAGAGCATGGAGGCGACCGCATCCACACGCAGCCCGTCGATGTGGTACTCATCGAGCCAGAATAGGGCGCTGGACATCAGGAAGGTCTTCACCTCCAGGCGCCCGAAATTGTAGATCAGGGTCGACCAGTCGCGATGCTCGCCCAGGCGCGGGTCCTCGTGCTCGTAGAGGGCGGTGCCGTCAAAGCGGGCCAGCCCATGGGCGTCCTTGGGGAAGTGCGCCGGGACCCAATCGAGGATCACGCCGAGCCCATTGGCGTGACAGTGATCGACGAACCAGCGGAAGTCGTCCGGGCTGCCGAAGCGGCTGGTCGGGGCGAAGTAGCCAGTGGCCTGATAACCCCAGGACTTGTCGTAGGGGTGCTCGGTGATGGGCATCAGTTCGATGTGGGTGAAGCCCAGGTCCTTCGCGTAGGCGACCAGGCGCGCGCCGATGTCGCGGTAATTGAGGAACTCGCCCTCGGGCCCGCGCTGCCAGGTGCCCAGGTGGACCTCGTAGATCGACATGGCGCTGTGCTGCCAGTCCTGCGTCTCCCGGGCCTTCAACCAGGCCGCATCGGACCAATCGAACCCCGTCGGGGGCTCGACGATGGAGGCGGTCTTGGGTCGCTCCTCGAAGCGCTGACCATAGGGGTCGGACTTGAGGAAGACCGCACCACCCAAGCCGCGGACCTCGTATTTGTAAAGGATTCCGGGGGCCAGGTCGGGGATGAACAACTCCCACACCCCGTTGCCATGGACCCGCATGGGGTGGGAACGCCCGTCCCACCGGTTGAACTCGCCCACCACGCTGACGCGCTCGGCATTCGGTGCCCAGACCGCGAAGAGCACCCCGGCTACCCCATCCGTCTCGTGGACCCGCGCACCGAGCAGCCGATAGGCATGCCAATGGCGGCCCTCGCCGAACAGGTGCATGTCGAAGTCCGGGCACTGGGGGGGATAGCAATAGGGGTCGTGTGCGATGTGATCGAGATGGGTGTCATCGCGCCAGATCAGGCGATAGCGCTCCGGGACCTCGGTGGCGGCGCCCCGCCACTCGAAGATCCCGGTGCCCGGGAGTCGCTGCATGGCGTGGTCGCCCTCGGCGATGGTCACCGACTCGGCGTGGGGGAGATAGGTGCGGACCAGGGCCTCCCCGTCGGTGACGTGACGACCGAGAATCCCGAAGGGGTCGCGGTGCCGTCCTTGGACCAATTGCTGCAGGTCTGGAGTCAGGTCGGGGGTCGTGCTCATCCGTTGGTACCTCATTCCCGTGGTGGTTCAGCCATAGGGCATGTCTTGCACACCCCATGATCACACAAAATCCTAGAAAAGGCGCGGTGTTGCCTGCCGAAATGGTGCTTGCGGCCCTCGGCTTAGTTGATTTCTGGGCGATGAAACTAGCTCTTGATTATGGGTTTGGATAGACTTCCTAGCGTATCGCATCATCTTTAAGAGTTGCGGCCCGGATGCGGGCCTGGAGGAGCTTCAGCCATGACCCACGATTTGCGCGACGCTGCCCATCCGGCCTCGGGGTTTGCTCGCCCCCATCGCCGCCGCCTGGGACACCCGGGCGCATTGCCGCCCATTGGGCTGCTGTTTGGCGGCGTCCTGGGCCCGGTGCTCGGTCTGGTTCTCGCCCTGGGCGGGTGTGCGACGCCCAAACCCCCGGACCTCCCACCCCTGGCCGCCGACCAAGTCGTGGTGAAGAAGTCCGAACGGAAGATGCAACTCCTCAAAGCCGGTCAGGTGGTACGCGAGTACCATGTCAATCTGGGTGATAACCCATACGGCCACAAGGTCATGCAAGGTGACGAGCGTACCCCAGAGGGGGAATACCTGCTGGATTGGCGCAACCCCCGCAGCCTCTATTACAAGTCCATCCACGTATCTTATCCGAACAGCGAAGATCGCTATGTGGCCCAGGCCAAGGGGGTCGACCCGGGTGGCATGATCATGATCCACGGTCGTCCCAACTATATCGACTCCCCACGCATCCTTGCCGAATACGACAATCGGGACTGGACCAACGGCTGTATCGCCGTGAAGAACGCGGAGATGGACGAGATCTGGATCGCGGTGCGCGACGGGACTCCGATCCGCATTCTGCCCTGAAGCTGATGCGTATTGAGTTCCCCGCCGGTCGGGCGCGTTGGCTCAAGCTGCTCGGCCCGGTTGAAGCGCCGGGAGATCGACATGACCACCTCCGTGGTCCCAAACCCTGAGCGCGAGGACTGGGCGCCCCTGGCCGGGATTCTCGACAAGGCCCTGGTCGCCATCTCCGAGCCTGAGCGCAACGCCATCTACCGCAAGTGGTTGCCGGTGCGCTATGAGCCGGTACTCGATTACACCCAGCTCTGGTATGCGCTGGCCAGCTTTGTTTCGGTCTTCCTGGCATTGTTGGTCTGGATCCGCAAGCTGTTGCGGGCGATTGACCTGCGCGAGGCCAGGGAGGCTGAGTTGCGCGCGAGCGAGGAACGCTTCCATCGTGCCATCCAGAACTCGCCACTGCCCATCCTGCTCCATGCCGAGGGTGGGGCCGTCCTCCTGATCAGCGACGCCTGGTGCGACATCACCGGTTATGGCCGCGAGGAGGTGGCTACGGTGGGCGACTGGGCGGAATTGGCCTATTGGGGAGTGGAAGGCACCCGTTCAGGATGGCATCGACAGGCTCTATCCTCAGGTCACCAGTCGAGGTAGGCGAGGCCGATGCCAGGATCGCGGCCATTGAGCCGGAGCTTGCGGCCCTGACGACGGCCATCCTGGGCTTGCCCAGGACCCGTGCGATATAGGCGATACCGCCCAGACCGATCGTCAGCGCTTCGATACCCGCGTAGCGGCGCCGATGGTCTTCTGATCCCTCGCTAGCCTTGGATATTCGGCGGGTCTAGGTCTTCAGGCTGCGGGTGTAGGTGTTCAGCCGCCTTGCCGAGCCAGTTGTCGATGAGTTGGACGTGCTCTGCCTCTTCCGCGGCCATCTCGGTGGCAAGCTTGCGTACCTGGGGATCGGGGCAGTCTTTCGCGACCCAGGCATAGAAGTCCCGGCTGCGCGTCTCGTTCAGTTGCGCAACCTCCAGGGCCTCGATGGCCGTCATCATGTAGCCGATGCGGCTTTGACCGCAGTCTATCTCCGGGCTGCCGGGACAGTGCCACTTGAAGTCCCAGGGTGGGATCTGGGGTAGTTGTATCCCGGCTGCGCGCCTCTGTACCTCTTGGGCGTGATCCTCGCTCATGGCCGCCATGCGGCGGAAGAGCTCGGCTACCTTGATGTTGTTGTGGGCCTCCATGCTCTGCGCCAGCTCTTCGTACCGTTCGACGGATTCATGTTCCAGTTCCAGGGCATGGACCAGGAACTCCCCGATCGAGACGATGGGGGCTGTCGCCCGAGCGTTGGTTGCAGTGCTCATGGTAGGAACTCCGCTTCGATCTCCGGGAGGGTCGTAGGGGTCCCGGGCTGGGGTTGCCAGACGGGCTGTTGGTGAGCATAGAGCAATCCCAGGGCCATGCCATCGTCGAGTTGGATGAGGCGGGCTGCCTCGGCAGGGTCATGGGTGGTTGCCGACTCGCAGTCATGGACCTGATGCTTCCACTCCTTTTGCTCCGGCCGGAAGGTCTGACAGGGGCTCAGGACCTGGACGAAGGCGAACCCGGGGTGGCGGATGGCCTCCACCAGCATGTGGGTGATACCTGCTGGGTCGCCGGCGAAACCGCGGGCGATGAAGCTGGCGCCGGAGGCTAGGGCGATAGCCGCCGGTTGGAAGCGGGCCACCCCGGTGCCATGGG
Source organism: uncultured Gammaproteobacteria bacterium (assembly GCA_963845265.1). Lineage (GTDB taxonomy): Bacteria > Pseudomonadota > Gammaproteobacteria > Chromatiales > Chromatiaceae > DYRB01. The sequence goes on from CAWJRN010000003.1 coordinate 336,654, forward strand.
GCGTGAGCTTGCTGTGGACCCAGTCCGGCTTGGTGGTGGGGGACGCTTGCCCCTTGGTCATGCCGTAGACCTCGTTGTCCATGACGATGTAGGTCAGGTCCATGTTGCGCCGACAGGCGTGCATGAAGTGATTGCCGCCGATGGAGAACCCATCGCCGTCGCCGCCGGTCACCAGGACGGTGAGGTCGGGCCTGGCGGCCTTGAGCCCGGAGGCGATGGGTAGGGCCCGACCGTGAATGCCGTGGAAGCCGTAGGCGTCCAGGTAGGCCGGTACCCGCGACGAACAGCCGATACCGGAGACGACGGCGACCTCTTCCTTGGGCAGGTGTAGATAGGCCAGGGCCTTGGTGATGGCGGAGAGCACGGCGAAGTGACCGCAGCCGGGGCACCAGATGGGGCTCAGGTTGGATTTGTAGTCCTTGGCGCGCAGGGTGGGGACGACAGTGGCTGCGTCCATCTCAGGCCTCCTGGGTGGCGGGTTGCAGGACGGCGGCGACGATGTCCCTCGGTCGCAGGGGCAGGGGGCCGGGGCGGGCCAGGCTGCGGGCCGTGGCCGGCAGGGTCTGCTCCGCGTGCAGGTAGCCGAACAGTTGGGCACCGTGGTTTTGCTCCACTACCAGGACCGATGTTGCCGGACCGATGGCGGTCCGCAGCGCGTCGTGTTGCAGCGGGGAGATGAGGCGCAGCGCCACGACCCGCGTGGGGTGTCCCGACCGGGTCAGGTACTGGGCCGCCTCGCGGCAGGCCCCGGTGGCGGAGCCCCAGGTGACGATGCAGTGGGCCGCTGCCGGTCTGGCGTCGGGGGCCGGCGAGGAGATCTCGCACCAGTCCGGGCCGAAGTCGAAGCCGGTCAGCTTGTCCCGGCGCTTGGCGAGCTGGGTGGCGTGGTCGGAGGCGGCGGCGGATGGGGTCCCGCCGGGGCCGTGCTCCAGGCCGTCGGCGGTGTACATACAGCCCGACTGGCCGGGGATGGCCATCGGCGAGACCCCGTCCGGGCTCGCCGCATAGCGACGATAGGAGGCACCGGGGGCTAGGTCCCCGGCGACCAGGCGGTTCAGTTCGCCGGTGAAGCGGCGCGGCGGGTCGCACAGGGCGCGCGATTGCCCCAGGGCCTGATCGGAGAGGCAGATGGCCACGGTTTGCAGCCGTTCTGCCAGGCGCATGGCCCAGTGCAGGGTGAATACGCAGTCCGGAATGTCCACCGGGGCCAGGACCAGGTGCGGGGCGTCGCCGTGGAGGCCATAAACGGCGATATTGAGGTCCGACTGCTCGGACTTGGTGGGGATGCCGGTGGAGGGCCCGCCGCGTTGCACGTCCACGACCACGAGCGGCGTCTCGCTGGTGATGGCCAGGCCCAGGCCCTCCATCATCAGGCTGAGCCCCGGTCCCGAGGTGGCGGTCAGGGACGGCACGCCGCCGAAGGAGCTGCCGATGATCATGTTGACGGAGGCCAGCTCGTCCTCGGCCTGGAGCAGGCCGCCGCCGAGGCGTTCAAGGCGCGGGGCCAGCCACTCCAGGATCTCGGTCGCCGGGGTGATGGGGTAGGCGGCGACGAAGCCCAGGCCGCCGCGCAGGGCGCCGAGCCCGGCGGCCTCGTTGCCGCTGATGTTCCAGCGGTCGTTGGTCGGTGGCGGAAGCGTGGCGGCGTGGTCCCCGCCCGGCCCGTAGCCCAGGCGTAGGCAGGCGATGGAGGTCTCGACCAGGGCTGCGCTCTTGGCCTTGCCTCCGGCGCTGCTGCCACCTAGGACCTGCTCCACCCCAGCCTCGAGCGCCTCGATGGGGAGTCCGATGGCCGCCCCCAGGGCCCCCAGGGCGACCATGTTGATGCGCCCTTCGGGCACCAGCTTGGCCTCGACCTGGAAGGGGGACTCGATCACCCTGGCGCCGCTGCGGGCGAGGATCTCCGGGACCGGGCCGGCGGCCGGGTCGGCAAGGATCAGGCTGTCGGCATCGAGTTGGATCTCATCGACAAAGCGGGAGACGTTGTTCCAATCCAGTGCGACGAAGACGTCGAAGCGGTCGCCCATGCAGGTCACCGGGTGGCGGGCGTAGCGCACCATGGCGGCAGACTCGCCGCCGCGGATCTGGGGCCCGGCCGAGCGCGTCAGCAGGCCGTAGTAGCCGGCGCGGCCGACCGCAGCGAGCAAGATCGAGCCGGCGGTGACGGCACCGCTGCCGCCGGAGCCGGTGATGGCCACCGTGAGTCCGTTGTCGCTGGTGGCGGGGTGGGGTGTGTCCATGATGGAGTACCGAGCAAGTGGTCACGGTAGACGACGGGCGAACCGCCAAACCGAAACATGATACTCGCCGCGATGCGGGCGATCTTGCGCCGATTGGACCCAGGCGGGGTTATCATGATCCAGGTCACGAACCTTAGCCGCAGTGTAGGCCAGCCATGCAATCCGAACCCGAACCCAATCGCACAGATCCCCAGACCGAGGTCCGGCGAACCGGCGCCGGACTTTTCTTCGATGTCCTAACCGAGTTGGGGGTGGAGATCATCTTTGGCCATACCGGCGGGGCCGTGATCCCGCTGCATGTGGAGCTGAACAAGCGCCTGCGCCGGGGCGATGCCTGCCCCAAGTTCATCATGTGTCGCCAGGAGGGGGGCGCCGGACACGCGGCGGAGGGCTATGCCCGGGTCAGTGGTCAGGTGGGTGTGGCCCTGGCCACCTCGGGGCCGGGTGCGACCAACCTCACCACACCCATCGCGGATGCCTACAAAGACTCCATCCCGACCCTGTTCATCACCGGTCAGGTCCCGAGCCTGGCCATTGGCTCCGATGCCTTCCAAGAGGTCGATACGGTGGGTGTGACCCGACCGATCTCCAAGCACAATTATCTGGTCAAGGACGTCGGCGACCTGGATTGGGTCCTGCGCGAGGCCTACGCCCTGGCCCAGACGGGGCGCCCGGGGCCCGTGGTGGTCGACATCTGCAAGGATGTGCAACTGACCGAGGTCGGGCACCAGAACCCGCGCCGTAAGCGCCATCGGGAGCCTGTCCCCTTCGATGCTGCCGCGGCGGACGCCATCCTCGCCGCATTGGCTGCTGCCGAGCGCCCGGTGGTGAAGGCGGGGGGCGGCATCATCCATGCCGGCGTCAGTGCCGCCCTTTGTCGTTTCGTGGAGGCCTTCGACTGCCCGGTCACCACCACCTTCAACGCCCTGGGGGCTGTCCCCTTCGATCAGCCTCACAATCTGGGTATGCCCGGGATGCATGGCAGCATCCCGGCCAACTATGCCCTGCGCGACGCGGATCTGATTCTGACCCTGGGCGGGCGCTTCGACGACCGGGTGGCGGTGCGCGGCTTTGCCGCCGGCAAGACAATCGCCCATGTGGACATAGACCCATCGGAGATTGACAAGACCGTCACGACCCACCTCAGCTTGGTGGCTGGACTCGATGCCTTCCTCGACTATGCCTTGGCCAGCGGTCAGCGGGTGAGTCACGCGCCATGGATGGCGCAGATTGCCGGTTGGCGGGGCCTGAACCCCAAGGCCTATCTGCAGGACGGGCACGTCAAGCCCCAGGCGGTCATCGATGCCATCTCGGAGCTGACCCAGGGGGATGCCACCCTGGTTACCGGGGTGGGCCAGCACCAGATGTGGGCCGCCCAGTATTACCGTTTCCAGCGTCCCCGCCAGTGGGTCAGCTCCGGGGGGCTGGGGACCATGGGCTTTGGGCTCCCGGCAGCCATTGGGGCCTGGTTTGCCGACCCCGGCCGGCCTGTGGTGCTGATCGACGGTGACGGCAGCTTCCAGATGAATATCCAGGAATTGGGCACCGTGGTCGCCAACCGTATCCCGTTGAAGATGTTCGTCTTGAACAACAGCTTTCTCGGCATGGTGCGCCAGTGGGAGGACATGATGGATGACGGTCACCACCATGAGACCTGCCTGGCCCGTACCAGCGAGTGCGATGCCGACTGCACGGACATGGACCAATCCTGTCGGCGTCAGATTCCAAACCTGACCGGCCTGCGCTACGTCTATCCCAGGCTCAAGACTCAGCGCATCCGCGAGCCCGGGAAGCTGCGCGACGGCATCGCCGCGGCGCTCGCCGAGCCGGGTCCGGTCCTGGTGGATGTGTGGATCGACAAGGCAGAGAACGTCCTGCCCATGGTCCGTCCTGGGCATGGCCTGGGTCAGATGATCGAGTCCTGAGGTGGCCCTGGCCGCGGACCTGGACCGCGCCGGCTGGGCGGCGAGTCTGGACCTGGGGTTTGTCGTCAGGGCTGGTCGCACCGTACTTGCCGAGCGCCGCCGGAGCGGACCGCTGGCGGTGCAGCGGCCTTTCTACCCCGAGTCAGGGGTCTGTCATGTCTATCTGCTGCACCCCCCGGGTGGGGTGGCCGGCGGTGACCGCCTGGACGTCGCCGTGCGGGTGGGGCAGGGTGCCCATGCCTTGATCACCACCCCAGGGGCGACCAAGTTCTATCGCAGCTCTGGACCCCGGGCCCGGGTACGGCAAAGGCTCTCGGTCGCGCCCGGCGGCATTCTGGAGTGGCTACCCCAGGAGGGGATCTTTTTCCCGGGGGCGGATATCCAGGTGGCTACCGAACTGGACCTGCAAGGCGATGCCCGGTTGTTTGCGTGGGAGCTTCAGACCCTGGGCCGTCCCGCCCTGGGCGAGCGCTTCAGTTGGGGCAGGGCCGATCTGGGGCTGGCCCTGAGCCGGGATGGTCGGCCCTTGCTGCGCGAGCGGCTGCGCATCGAAGGGGCAGGGGGATTGGACGGACCCAGTACCCTGAGAGGTTTCCCGATTTGCGGGACCCTGATCGCCGGTCCCGCGACTGCCGAGAATTTGTGCATGGCCCGGGAACTGGTCGGCAATGCGCCGGGGTTTCCGGCGGCGGTCACCCTGATGGATGGGTTCCTGGTCGCACGTTGTCTCGCCGAGACTCTGGAGCCGGTGCAAAGGGTCTATCGGGCCCTTTGGGGCGAGATGCGTCCGCGCCTGTTAGGCGTTGCGGCCTGTGCCCCCCGGATCTGGGCGACCTAGCAGCCTGTCGGACTTAACCTTCGAACCAGCCGTCGGTTGGTCAATTGAAGGTCATTGGTGGTAAAGGGAGCAATAATATGGTCGACAGTCTGAACCTCGCCGGGGTTGCCGCTGCCGTTCAGCATCCCCATCGAAGCCATCCTACTCGCGCCAGAAGCCAGCGCGCATCAGCGGGTCGACACGCGATCCACCGACACCGAGACTTGCCCGTAGACCGTGGCATCGCCAGACCGCGACTCTGTGTCCTTGGTCTGCCGGTCGAGCACACAGGCAGATAGCCCGAGTGAGAGGGCGAGAAGGCTAGTGGCGAGACCCGTCTTGGAGATCATCGGTTAGTCCTGTGACTTCAACGAGAGCTGAGACCAGATTCTGCATCCCAACCGAGAGGAGCCCGAGGGTGTCTTCGTCTAAGGCTTCAGCACGGACCATCTTGAGCAAGATGTTCTGGGGCACGTCCCCGTAGCGCTGCTGGGAGGCGCCGATGTTGAGGGTAAGGAGGCGTGCCACATCTGTCGGCTGGTTCTTGGTGGCGCATTCGATCAGGGCGTCGGCGAGGCGTGTGTATGCGGGGAAATCGTCCAGTTCCACCGTTGGATGGGCTCCTTCCGTCTTGCGTGGTGCCAGGATGCCAGGTCGCTGAGTGGAATGAAAGCGGCAAGTGTTCAGGAGGATCGGGACCACCGGTGGTAGCCAGACGCCCGCGGGCGCGAGCCGCGGAGGCAGACTCACGTTTTGAGCCCCCGGGGTGGACAATGGGGGCATCCACCCGTCGAGGATGCCGCGATGCCCCAGAATCGGATCCAGTTTCAGCACGGCCATTCGTTGGCGGAGTTTCTCGCGCAGTACGGCACCGAGGAGCAGTGCGAGGAGGCGTTGGAGCACCGGCGCTGGCCGGCGGGTTTCGTCTGCCCGGTGTGGGGCGGGCATGCTCACTCGACCTTCTACGTCGAGGGGCGCCTGACCCCTGACGTCGCAGGGATAGTCAACGTGGCAGTTGGTACGGGCCAGATCCTGGAGGTTTCTTTTAGGAACCTTTCGCTCTAATATGCGCCAAAAAGGAGACTCCCATGGCCGTCAATGTCAAACTGTCCGATTCCCTTGTCGATCAAGCCAGGCATCACGCCCTGGTCCAGCATCGCTCGGTACCCAAACAGATCGAATATTGGTCGCAGATCGGCAAGGTTGCGGAGGAGAACCCGGATCTCCCGTTCTCGGTGATTCGCGACATCCTGATTGCCGATCAGGAGGAGGCGATTGGCGAGTATCGGTTCGGCTGATGCGCATCCTCGTCACCCCGACCTTCGTGCGTGTGGTCAAGAAGCTCCATGCGCGGCAGAAAACCGACCTCGACGAGGCCGTCAGGGTCATTGCCAACGATCCCGGGATCGGCGAGACAAAGGTCGGTGACTTCGCCGGCGTCCAGGTCTACAAGTTTCGGATGGCCAACCAGATGTGCTTGGTCGCGTACCGAGTCCTGGATGCAGACACCGTCAAGCTCCTGATGGTCGGTCCGCACGAGAATTTCTATCGCGACCTATAGCGCGTGGCAAGCTGAACGACCACGCGCACCCCGCCCACTTCGAAGACCCACTGTTGCAGGAACCCCTGCGCCAGCTAGACCGCGGTGAAGGTGGGCCCGATGCGTAATCGGCGGTCTGGTAGGCGTCGTCCGCGCCGCACGTGGCTACCAGGTCCCATCAAGGGTTACGGCGAACGCTGGGGCGACGACACCAAAGGCCAGCTGGCCGCCATGCAGGCCGGTTGGTTGGTCCACCCGCATGGGTGCGGCCATGCACCACGTCGCGCACTACCTGGACGCGCGCCCCGCCGACAAGAAGCTCATGCTCATCCTCACCGATGGCCGGCCTTCCGATATCGACACCCATGACGAGCAGTTGCTCATCCAAGACACCCGCCGGGCCATACAAAAACTGGACCGCGACGGCATCTTCACCTACTGCATCAGCCTCGATACGAAGGCCGACGAATACGTCAGCGGCATCTTCGGCCGGCAGTACACCGTGATCGACAACATCCAGCGCCTGCCCGAAAAGCTGCCCGAGTTGTACCTGGCGTTGACCAAGTAAAGCCCACGCTTGGGCTGCTACCTCCAGAAACGGCACGGGGGATTACAGCCTCAGACCGCGGCTCAGCCGCAGGTTGGGGTCACCGCGCCTTGGATGCCTCGGCCATGAACAGCCCGAGGGGGACCTCTTCTCGTTCCCACGCTCCCAGATTGGGCAAGTATTCGCGACGGACTCCCCGTAGCCCGGATGGAGCGTAGCGGAATCCGGGGGGAGCCTCTCAGTCTGGCAATACATCAATGGGTTACCGCGAAGACCTGGATTCCGCTGCGTTGCATCCAGGCTACGAAAGCCGGCTCCGACGGATACTTGCCCAGTCTCTCCGCGTGGGAAAACAGTCTTGTCCGCCGCAGCGGCCTGAGGCGCCATAACAAGGAACAGGGTCTTGTTCTTTGCGCAAAGGACAAGACCCCATCCTCTCGCAAGAACCATCATTTGGTCACTTTCCGATTAATCCGTGCGCGCGCTCCTCCGTACCCAGGGGTCGGAAGAGGGCAATGGCGTTGTCGAGCAGGACTTTACGTTGCACCTCCTCGGGCAGGAACGATGCCCAGCGGCGGTGGAAGTCGAGAAACGCGCCGACGTGCTCCCAGCCAGTGTCGGCCCTATCCCAGGCATCCAGCCTATCGACTGGCCAGACCGCGTCGGAGCCGACGAGGAAGCGGTCTGGATACGCCACCACCAGCGCCTCCCACTCGGGCAGCAGACGTCCCCCCTCAGCGCTAATCGGAAATCGCCGGAAGCGCCAAGGGTCGCGGGCCGAGAGGTCCATCCAGACATTCGAGCAGGTCTCGAGCACCCGTCGAACCTCAGCTGGCGGCAACGCGGCTCCCGCATGCGCGAGCACGATGCGGTTCTTCGGGTTGGCCTTGCAGATCGACAACGTCGGCTCAGCGCGAGAAAACTCAGTATGGATCAGCATCGGCACATCGTGTTCCGCGGTCAGCGCCAGCAGCGCCCGCAATACATCGCTGCGGTTCCAGCGCATCGCGAAGCCGCCGATCAGGTGCAACTCGCCGATACCGCGGTAGGGGCCGTTCTCCAGCGCCTCGCGCGCCTCGGCCACCAGCGACTCGCGGCCCTGCCAGCCGAGCCAGTCGCCGCTTTTGCGATAGGCGCCAAAGATGGGCACGACGATCTCCGGCGCCGCCGCGTACAGTTCGAGCGCCAGCGACGGTGGCGTGCCGGTGACCACGGCCAACTGCACGTTGTTGGCTCGCAATGCCGCGGCCGCCTGCTGCGGCGAGGTGACTTCAGCTTGATTCCACTTGTAGTGCAGGTGGGCGTCGGCGATCGGCATCGAACGCTCCTCGGGCGACAAGTCGAGGGGAGCCGGTACATCGGCCCAAGACTTCAACGGCAGCACGCCGACGAAGACGGCCCCCAAGATGGACAGACTGAAACGGAGCGTGAATCGGTGCATACAAATCGCCATACTTTCGGGCCTCGATTGTCGTTTCGTCCACGCCCGCATCGTCGGCGCGGCGGGCCTGACGACGGCAAGGTTACCACCGATACCAGCGTGATCCGCGTGCGGCGCACCCGGGCGCGCCGGAAATTGTCCACCCCAGGAACGGGCCACGTCAGTAACCCGAGTGCGCCTTCATAGAGGACCATTCTCCAGGGTCATACCACGCGTCAGGGGATACCACGCAGACCGCGGGGCTCAAGGACGCCTGTCGCGGCACGATAAAATGGGTCTCGCCATTGAGCGGGGCCTATCCGGGCTTGGTCCAACCATTGACCAAGACGTTGCTGCTGAGCACCAGCTCTCACGTCCCAGGTTGGTCTGGCCGTGGGCGCCGTGCTGGATCGTCCGTCACCCGCTGGCGGGCGATGTCATTCCAGGGGCAGAGGGCGCACGCAAGGTGCGCTGGACGGTGGCCGGGCAGGTAAGCGCGCGGGGACCCGCGTGATCTATTTCAACCGCTTGGCGTCTGGTCTGATCTACCTGGTTGCGATCTACCGCAAGGTCGACCAGACCAACATCCGCCCAGGGGACATTTCGGAGATCGATTGATGACTACCAAGACGAACCGAGTGGCGAACGCCATCGAGGCGGATGCCGGCGAGCCCTTCCCCGGCCTGCGCGAATCGCTGGCTGAGATGGCCGCCGACCAGCGCGCCCGGGTCCATACAGCTGAACAGATCGCCCTGCGCGCGGCCCGGTCCGCCCTTGGGCTGTCACAGCCGGAGTTTGCGCGGCTGCTCCAGACCCCGGTGGGCACGGTGCGCGACTGGGAGCAGGGGCGCTTTGCGCCGCCTGGGTCAGCACTGTTGGTGGCCAGGCTGGCGGTGGAGCATCCGGAGGTGCTGCGGCCTTACCTGCAGGCCGCGGCCGCGGGGGTCTAGGTCATGCGGCGGAATACGCTGCGGTTTTCCGCCCTGCGAGCTGACTTGTGCCGATGGAATAGGCCAAGACCCCATCCCCCATGACCCCATCCCCCACTTCATCCGGGACCAGGACGCCGAAGAAAAGCGTTTTGAGAAGATGCAGCTCAAGGGTCTTCAGACCCTTTCATCAGACAACTGGCCCCCTCTGGGGAAGGCTACCTTCACCGAAACCGATCTCAAAGAATCTAGCGAGGTGAACGTGTAACTGGAGTTTCCGGCTTTTGGAGGGGGGCCGCCGACGGGGTGGGGGGAGTTTCGGTGGGGTTTGCGCGGATCCCCGCAAACCCCACCGAAACTCCTGCACCCAACTGTTTGGCCAGCCACAAGGTCTCAGATCCGGGAAGCATCAGCTTGTAAGTCGATCCATCAAATGGCGAACAAGCCGATCGCGGTGACCGAGAAACGGTTGCCGTGGAATCCTACAGGTTTGCATGCCGTAGGTCTGGTACAGGAAATGCTTAACCGACCAAGAAGCCGAAGGCGGATAACCTCTCCAATTCCTGTAACACGAACGCCCGCCAGTCGACGTCTGTCGTACTCTCAACCTGTCCGTCGCGCTTGGTTACTTTGATTTTGCCACTGGATGACAACTCTTGTAGAACCGCGGCTATGTCCTCGACCGTTCTGGTCCCGTCGGCGCTTTCCAATACGATCCGCGTTAGCCGCTCAAGCCCTGCGTTGGTGTGCGTGCGGTTCGTGACGAATTCACACTCTGCTGCTTGTAGTCGAGCAAACGGCGTGCACGCGGGATGGTCGCTGATCCTCCTTACGAGCCCAGGAGGACTCTTTGCAATCTTGACGATCCCTTGCTTCAGGGCAAAAACAATATTACGGAGGGAGGATGCCAGATTGCTAGAACTTTCTTTCAAGGGTCCATCGGCAAGCTCTTGAACCGAAACCCAACCGGGCCAGGCATGATTCAACGCGGTGAATACCTCGGTCATGGGTGACTTCGTATTGATTGATCCGCTCGAATGACTCCACGTGGTATATCCATCCGCAGTTGTTTCCGGTACAAGCGCCATTTCCAAGCCAACATGCAGCGGTAATATACAACTCGGCGGCACATTGTAGTTCGGAACCGTCTCCGCTTGACTGAGGAGCGATGTGCGAAACGTTCTTAACCGCAAAAAGTCCATGTACTGTTCGCGCCGCAACATGGGTAAGTTCTTGAGCAGAACAGCCACTTCCTCGCCAAAAAAACTGGTGAACATAGTACGTATCTCAGACTCGGCTACGTAGTTTAGCCCCGACGCGATCGCACGATCCGCAAACTCATGAAAGTAGATAGGATCATTAATCTTTTCTAGGTATTCATGGTAGATGTACGAATCCGATACGTCCTTTAGTGCCTCAACCTCTTGCTCGAGCATTTTCGGATAGGCTTGCGAGTGTGTCTTGGACGACTTTGCCAGGAACTTGATCAACTCCTTGGCTTGACGTATCTGATCATGTGGCGAAGGTATATGCTCAACGTGATAGAGCATCATGTCCCGAATCGCACCTCGAAGACGCCAGCCGGGTAGTACGTTGTAACTGACATATATGATGCCGTTTGGCGTGAGGTTCTGACGCCCGATTTCAAGAATCTTGTCTTGTGCTTCGCGTTCTACCCATGAAAAGACGCCATGGGCTATGATGTAATCGAATTTTCCCATCGATTCATCAATGTCTAAGAATGTTTTTCTGCATGAACTCCAGGTTCCTACAATCGATCTTTTCCAGCCTCCGATTCCCTTCTGCAATCTGACGTCCTGAAAGATCGACACCGACGAACGTGCTGTTCGGTAGACTTTCTGCCATCGGTATAATGTTGGACCCCATGGAACAGCCAAGCTCTAAGACTCGGCAAGACGCGGGGTCTGTCGGCTGTAGGCCACAGAATTGCCCAACCGCCGCAATTCGGCTGGGGTGACTATTGGACACCGAATGGCCGGGATACGGTATCTCGTCATAAGAGGAGCGGCCAACTGTTGTTCCGGGTTCTTGAATTGCGCTCGACATGCTTTTATTTCCGTTCTTAGAGTTGACACCAAAACAATCCGCTTTCACACGTTACGGATCGTACCATCATCGAAGTGCACTAGATTCTCGATCAACCGTTGCAAGAACTGCTGGTATTTCCGCCATCGTCCGGTCAAGGTCGTATCGATGGGCTTTCGGACTCCTGATTAGCAAGGAACGGCAGCCGGGCTCACGGTCTGAGGCTGCGTTCCGCTCAATATACCTCGTTAGGCTCTCGAGAGCGGCGTGTCATGGGCATGGATCGTGTACAGTGCCAGGCTGGGTTGCCGATGCTGGAGTTCTTCGCCCAATTCGGGAGCGAGGGTCAGTGCGAGGCGGCGCTGGAGCAGGCTCGTTGGCCACAGGGCTTCCGCTGTCCGCAGCGGGCCGCAGCAGTTCTTTGCGTGCTGCGCGTCGGCTCGCGCAAGACGTTCCAGATGAGGAAGAGTGGGTCCAGGTTTCTCATTGTCGCATCGGGGAGGCCGGGATCACGTATCCCTGGGGCCACAGCATCGCCGGAGTCCTGCAATCGAGCGTCTCGTGGGTTCCCAAACACGTTAACTGAAATCGCGAGAATTCGCGCAGCTATCCCCATGGGCGGGGTAGGGCGGAATGCTGCGGGCTGTTTCGCCAGCTCTATGCTTGGCCTGATGACGGATCGCCCTGCGCGCATCCGCGCTATGGGCCTTCGCGCCGTAGCATCATGCTAAAAAGGCAACACGCTGTGCGGGTGACGCCGAACCGAAGCGCCCCTTGAGTGGGTTCTCAAGGCGCAGGGTAACGACTTTGCGACCGTCCTGCATGTCATCGGTGAGGAGTCGGGTTACCCAGGACGCCCTTGCGGCCTCCACCAGCATGGCATCCCAGAAACCGAAGCCGTGCTTGTTTTTCGGGGCGATGTTCTCGCGCAGGGTGCATTCGTCCGCCGCGGCCATGGGGAACAGATCCATCCAGCCGTGTACCAGCGATGCGGCTTCGTCCGTGGGTATCTTTGTCTTGCGCGTCACGGCGTGGAAGAACTCGCCGAGCCGGCTAGGGGTTGGGCGCGGCGGCGATGGCAGCGGTGGCGGCGGGCGGCTAGGGCGCCCGCGGGTCGTTGCAGAGGGCGCCCTACAGGTCGGTCCTGCGCGCTTATCTGATCGAGGCCGCCGAACACGGGCCTGACCGCGATCGCACCGAGCCTGGGCAGCGCCTTGATGATGCCCGGTGCCTTGAGCCCGGTATGGCGGTTCCGGACGCTGTAACGATTGGCTTGGCGGCGAATGCCACCGAAGAGGGTGTTTAGCCCGGCGCCGAGGCAGGGTGGACTTGGCCCGTGGCGTTACCCGGCGAGGGCTTTCGGACGGATCAAGCGGTGTAACTACTCGCCCCCTTACCGCTGCCCCTGCCCGAGACTGGGCTTGAGCGCTTGACAGCATAGAGGGCGGAGCCTATGGTGTTGATCCAATATTCTGGCGCGGATCGACACCGATGGGCAGCTACTTTGGATCGAAGGCGACTTCGGGCTTGTGTCAGGCGATCATCGCCCTGATGCCGCCGCACGACACCTATATCGAGACCCACCTGGGGGGCGGGGCGATTATGCAGCGCAAACCGCCGGCGCTGCGCAACATCGGCGTCGACCTCGATGCCCGTGCCCTGGAGCGGTTGCGCTGCGACTATCCGGTCGAGAAAGTCCACGGCTGTGCCCACCGGTTCCTGGCCGAGTATGCGTTCACGGGCCGTGAGCTGCTCTACTGCGACCCGCCCTACCTGTTGCACACGCGCACCTCGGGGCGGCGCTACCGCTACGACTACGAGGGGCAGGACCACGTCGAGCTGTTGGCGTTGCTCAAGGCGGTGCCTTGCCCGGTCATCCTCTCCGGCTACCCCTCGGCCCTGTATGACGAGCAGTTGGCCGACTGGCGCACGCTGGAGGTCCAGGTGATGAACCAGGCGGGGGTGCGTACCGAGAAGCTGTGGCTGAACTTCACCCCCGATCGGCTGCACTGGGCACGCTATGCGGGCAAGAACTTCACCGACCGCCAGCGTATCAAGCGCAAGGCCGAGAGCTGGGCCAGTCGCTACCAGGCCATGCCCCGGGCGGAGCGGGTCGCGGTGCTGGCTGGGCTGATGGCCGTCGAGGCCGAGGACGCCTAGGCAACGGGCCGCAGCCGACCATGGCCAGCGTCAACAAGGCCTCCCTGCGCGAGGAATTCGCCGCCCTGAAGGGCCAGTTCGAGCGTCTGTGCGCCGCGGGTAAGGTGACGGGGGAGACCCACGCCCTGGTCCAGGCCCTGCTGATGTTGTTCGAGCTGCTCATGGCGGTGTTCATGGAAAAGCACACCCCGAAGAGCAGCCGTAACTCCAGCCTGCCGCCCTCGCAGACGAACAAGGACGACGACACCGCAACCCGGCCCGGCACCCAGGCCAAGGGCCAGGGGCACGCGCACAGCCGTAGCGGCAATACCCGCACGGTCGAGACCGTCACGATCCTGCCGGTCGATGCCTGCGCCCACTGTGGCGCCGAGCTCAGTGACCTGCCCCCCAAGGGCCACGAGCGGCGCACCCGCATCGACATCATCTTCGAGACGGTGTTCAGTCACCTCGACGCCGAGATCAAAGACTGCCCGCACTGCCACACGCAGACCAAGGCGGCGTTCCCTTGCGAGTTCTCCGGTCCGGTGCAATACGGCCCCGGCATCCGCGCCTATGTGCTGAACCTACTGGTAGCGCAGATGCTCTCGCTCAAGCGGGTGCAGCAATCGATCCACACCCTGATCGGTCGGCTCCTGTCCGAGGCCACCCTGCTCAACTACCTCACGCAGCTCCATCTTGCCTTGCAGGCCTGGGAGCAGGCGGCCATCGCGCAGTTGCTCTGCCAGCCCGCCCTGCATGTGGATGAGACCTCCCTGCGGGTCGATCGCAAAAACTACTGGATTCACGTCTACTCGGCCGGGGACACCACCCTCAAACGCCTCCATCCCAAGCGGGGGCGCGAAGCCATCGAGGCCATCGGCATTATCCCCCGCTATAAAGGCACTGCCGTCCATGACTGCTGGGCCTCCTATCTCGCCTACGATCACTTCGACCACGCCCTGTGCGGCTCGCATCTGCTGCGTGAGCTGACCTTCGTGGTCGAGACCAACGCTTACCGCTGGGCGGCGAACATGAAACGCCTGCTCAAGCAGACCTGTGCGCGCGTGGCCAAAAGCCCCGCCAAGTGCCTGTCCGATCCCGATTACAAGAACCTGCGCAAGCGCTACCGCAACATCCTGACCCGGGGCGAGAAGGAACTCCCGCCCATCCCCGCCCGCCAAAACGGCAAGCGTGGTCGGGTCGCCAAGTCCGACGCCCACAACCTCTGGGAGCGCTTCAAGCGCTACGAGCACTCAATCCTGCTGTTCGCCAAGCTGCCCCACGTGCCCTTTACCAACAACCGTGCCGAGCGCGACCTGCGCATGAGCAAGGTCAAGCAGAAGGTCTCCGGCTGCTTCCGCACCCCTCAGTACGCCGAGGCCTACTGCCGCATCTCCAGCTACCTTCAGACCATGGCATACCGCGGCTACAACCCCTTGGTCGCCATCCAGATGGCCCTCTCCGGCGAGCTGTATTCCCAGGGGGGCGAGTAGTTACCAAGCGGTTATAGTTATTGGTAACCGATTGTTTTTTTTGGGCTGGCGGCCGGATTCGAACCTGCGACTTGCTGATTACTAAATCCTGTATACTAACAATAATCCACAACAAACAACAATAACAAAAACAGCGTATTGGTGATTTTCCAGTGTTGTCGTTCGCTGTGGATAACTGCCCATTTTTGTGGCCAAGTGCGCCAAGAGTGCGCCACGCTGACGAACACGACACGGGGTCGTCACGAAGGGTAGTCAAACGGCGGGGCAGGTGGGCCGGGTCATGATCTCTGTATATGGGCTTGCCTCGCAGCCCTCATGTGCCAGTGCCAGCATAAGGCACTCCGACCTCCACGAGGCCCACAGCATCTATACTCTAAGTAAGCCCCGCGAACAGAAAGTCAGCGAGGTCCCCCGCAAGGCGGGGCCGCTGGGAAACTTTCCACCTGACGATGGGCGAAGGGCCGGTAGATGCGTAAAGCGCGCACCCGATGCTCCTTCACTTCAAAGTCAGTGAGCGGGGTTCCTCTTTTCCCGCCACGCCGGTTCTCGCCATCCCGTCGGAACCGCTCGGGAAACAGGCTGGACCGCTAGTTGTGTCGCCCCTTAGGATGGCTCAGGAGGTGCCCGAGGGTTACATCGCCCCGTGGCTGTGAGGCCTACAGTAATCCGCCTGTGGCGTCAGATGGGGTACCCGCCGTTGGAACCCTGCGGCTGATGTTTAGGCAATATACTGCATCGAATGGCAGGGGACGGACAGGCAAGCCTGTGCCTCCCGCCCGAAACTGCCCCTTCCATGCCACCCGCCTCAAGGCTGCGAGTCACCACAAGGCCCGCCTACTAGTCCACGCGATGCTAAGCGGGCCGAGCTGCTGGGCTCGTCCTCACCGCCTTGGCACCAACTCCGCCCCAAGCAGGCTGTCGGCTGGGGTTGCTGGTCATCGCCCTTTCCTCCTCCGGGGTGACAGGTTACGACCCACAGCCGACACTCACCTTGTTGCGCAACGTGGCAGCTCTACAATGGAAACCGGTCATCACGGACGACCGGCCCATCGAGACGAAAAAAGCTCTCGCGATTCCTCGGTCTGGCCGCAGTCTCTCCGCGCGGACCTCTGGAAGCAATGTGCGATGAGCGGCCTGCGCTGTCTTTCTCGGGAACCGAGCGAGACCGGTGGTGCAAGAGGAATAGGGGGTGGCACAGGGGGCAAGGGGCTGCTCTCCCGCCAGAAGTCTCAGGGGAAAGTCTGGCCTCCGTCTCCCCCTATGCAACGATGCGAGAACTGACCCTCGCCACCTTCCGACCCTCGCCACCTTCCGCTATGCAACGATGCGAGAACTGACCCTCGCCACCTCTGACCCTCGCCACCCTCGCCACCTTCCCTGTGCATGTCGCCATGTGCGAAGCGAGTAACTTCGAGGAGTCCGGTGCGGTAGTTCCGCACGCCGGGATCTGTACGGGGGCGACCGGGTAACTGGCCGTCCTACCCTGATCAATCACGCAATGCGTGATTGCAAGACTTGACCCCATTCCCCATTCCTGACCCCATTCCCCCATTCCCTTTGACCCCTGCCCTTGCGGGGTACTCCTCGCTGAGCTACCCAAAACGGCTCCCGATCGACAGGTTGAAGATCGACCGGTCCTTCGTGCATGACATTCCGGACGACCCGAATAGCTTGACGATCACGCGTGCCATCATCGCGCTGGGGAACCGGCTGCGGCTCGAGGTCGTTGCCGAAGGCGTGGAGACGGCCGCCCAGGAGCAGTTCCTGCTGGACGCGGGTTGCCGTCAGGCGCAGGGGTTCAGGTGTCTGAAGCGGACCACCTACGGCTCCATGACGGCCTGGTTGCAGGAGCAAGCTCAGGTGCCTGGCCGGCGTCGCCAATAGCACGCTTTTTCGGCTCGTGACTTCGGGCTTCTCGCCGCGCGGTGGCGGGCGCTGCGTTTTGCCTTACTGTCGAAGCGGGAGTGCTTGATCGGATGGGCCGGGGGCCTCGTCCGCCGTGTCTGCATCCAGCTCCGCGAAGGCGCAGTCTGGCCGCTCCGGTGATGCCTCCACGAAGGGCACGAAGATGATGCCCCCGAGGGGAAGAATGGTGTCGACGTTGACATCCGGGTTGTACTGACGCAGCAGCCAAAGCGGAATCCGGTACTGCTCGACCGCCAGCAACCAGAGGTTGTCTCCGGGGGCGACCGCGTGCTCGAGGACGCCGGTGATGCGGTGGCGGCTAAAATACCGGAGCTGGCGCGTCGCGTGGTAAGCGGTCCTCCGTGCCTCGAAATCGCCCGTGGTGGTATTGGACAGGTCCAGCTTGAGCCGGCGACCGACGATCAGGGAGGCATCGTCCCCCAGCCCATTGAGCTTCCTGACACGCTCCGACGGCAGTTGCAGCCACTGCGCGTAGTGTCCGAGCGTCTCGGCGATTTGGATCTCGATCGTCCCGTCGCGAGCTATCCCGTAGTCGAACGGGTCGGCGGCCAGGTCCGGCGGCAGGTCGGCGAGCGAGAAGCCGGTCAAGTCGTCGGGCTCCTGTCGATCCTCCGCTCGGCATACATCGGGCATCGGTTCTGCCTGCAGCGCTTGTTCGCCCAACGCGTTCTCCGCATCCCCCTCCCGATCCGCCAGCGACGCGATTAGACGGCTGAGATCCAGCGTGATCGAGGCGCCGCCATCACCACCTCCTGCCGCGCGCTCGATGGCCCAAATCGCGGCGGAGCCCGTGCCCAGGGGCGCCGGGCCCGGGCCCATCGGTACGCGCAGGATCTGCCCGGCATGGATCTCGTCTGCGCTGCCGAGCCCGTTCATGGCCAGCAGGCTCGGCACGTTGGTCTCGAACTGCAGCGCGATCTGCGACAGGGAATCGCCGAGGCGGACGTCGTAGTAGGGGCTGGGCTTCTGTGCGGCGAAACCGAAATGCCTGGCCAGCTGGGCCATCCGGTGCTCGGCCCATGGAGCGGCGAAGCTGGCGGGTATCCTCAGGGCGTAGCCCTCGGGGATGAACCTGCCACCGTTCCATACGGCATGGTGCAGCGACGGGTTGAGGGCACGCAGGCGTTCCTTCTCGATGCCGAAGCCCTCGACGATCACATCGGCCGGAAGATAGGCGGGCGTGACGACGGTGAGATGGTCGTGCGCGTCACGCTGGCGCTCGCGGAAGTAACGCCCGGGATGACTGGCGACCTCCAGGACGGCGAGGAACGAGGCGTAGAAGTTTCTTGAGGCGAAACGGAACCGCTCGGTCTCGTAACGCGCCGCGATGTCGCCCAGGTCCGACGTGCCGGTCTCGCGCACGGCTCGCCTCACGCCCGAAAGCCCGTGATTATACGCGGTGACGGCAAGCGGCCAGCTCTTGAGGACCGAGTAGTCCTGGCGCAGCAGATGCGCCGCCGCTTCCGACGACTTGACGATGTCGAAGCGCTCGTCCGTTGTTTCATCCACGCGCAAATAGCGGCGCGCCGTGGCTGGCATCAACTGCCACAGGCCTGCAGCCCCTGCCTTGGAAACCGCGCTCGGATTGTAGGACGACTCGACGTGGGGAAGCGCCGCGAGCTCGCGCGGCACCCCGATCCGTTCAAGAATCGACTCGATCTTCGCTTTCCATCGGCTCGATCTGGCCAATCCCTGCTGAAAGCGATCTGCCTGCCCGCGCTGAAAACGCAGATTCTCCGCTGCCGCCGTGAGCTCATCGGCGGAAACCCCTTCTCCCCACGCACGCAGCGCGCGCTGCTCGATCGGCGACAGGCCGCGGCGTTGTCCGGATGCGAGCAGGATCAGCGCCTCTCGGTAGTCGCGGAACGCCTTCTCGATAACCCTGTCCTGTGCGTCCGGAGGGGCGGCGGGATTCAGGTACAGGGTCGCGTAGACCACGTCCAGGCGGCGACTGTCGTGAATGAAGCCGCTCGCGGAGTCGACCTCCGTGTAGATGCGAGTCCAGAAAGCGACAGCCGGGGCCAGGGCCTCCGGTATGGGGAAGAGGGGCTCCGCTGTCTGCTCTGCTCGCACCCCGCCGAAAAAGATTCCCGCGAGTGAAGCGACCAGCGGAATGATCAGCCGATAAATCTGCATAACCCGAAGCCAGGTGCGCCGCTCATTGTTTCACATCCGCGACACACAAACCTTGCGTGGGCACTGTTGACGGAGAAGGCCGGCCCAGGCCGGAGCCGGTGAGCAAACGACCGGGGTCCCGGGGCGATGTCGGGCATGCGCCAAGCTTAGCCCATCTTTGGCACCCGCCCCAGAACTTCCCTGCTATTTTAGTCGATTACAAATTTTCGGTGGCGGCCTTGGGCACTACATCTGTGACTCCTCCATTACTTGCGGTGCCGCGGATGTATTCGCCCCAACGCTAGCAGGGTGGCCGAAATCGATCAATGGGGCCATATACGATTATGGCACTACACTGTGAGATGAATCGCTAACATATTGATCTGGCGAGATCCGAGTGCCGCGCTAGGGCGGGAAAACGGGGTTTTCGGGCGGAACGCGCGGCCGAAATGCCAAAGATGGGTTAGCAAAGCGCCGGGAGGAGGGGGGAAACAATAAGGTGTCGAGAACGGAGAGGAAGCCAGGCGTCGATCAGGGGTCGACGGCGACCGGCGTCGGCTGCGGATGGCCCCTATCAGCGGTCGCGAGCTTGGGCGATGGTGGGGTTCGAGGCCGACCCGACATGATGGACCGATATCTGGTAGGTAACGGAAACCGATACGCCGACGCAGACGGCCACGAGCAGTACGCAGAAGAGGTCGGGTTTACGGCGACGGTGGTTGGCGATCATGGTTCTTGCGACGTGACATGGGTCCTGGGTGGCGGCTGGGTAGTGGTTATTCCGTCGGGCGAAGTCGCCGGCCGCTGGCGCTTCCGAAGATTTGCAATCCGAATCTAGTGCGCGTGCGGCGTCAGAAAATTGACCTGCGTCACAGTCTGAACCAAAAACACCGATGAAGCATCGACGCATACCGCCGCAACTCATCGGATGCGGGCAAATTCCCTGAGTCGCGCACCGGCGCCGCCGAATCTGTCGCCGCCGATCAACAGGTTGTCGCGCCGAGTCAAGATCTTCGCAGGGTGATCCCTAGACTACGGATGCCATCCCCGAGGGCTCAATGCGAGACCCCGGGCAGAGGTTGACCATCTGGGGAGGCGGCGACATGTGGACGTACCGTATCGGCGGGACAAGCGACACCAGCTCGCGTGCCATCGGCGAATCGGTGGCAGCGGAGTTGCGCGACAGCGAACAGTGGACGTCATTGTCCGCGGACGAGCTTCTGCGGCTCCTTCGCCGCGGGCTGTCCGCCTATGACCGCTCGGGCGACGAGTCCCTGCTGTCTCTATTGCGGCCTCTATACCGCTGGGCGGCGGAGATGAGTGACACCGCGGATCGGTTCGAGATGTACCTGTCGATCAGGCACGAGGTGGAGAAAGGACTTCTTCATGCCGCTGTGCCAAAACCTTTCGTGTTGTTCGAGCGAATTCCGGTGACAGTATACGTAACTCGTGAACGTGCCGAGTGTCAGCTGTTCCCGCGACTGCGGACCCCGACCAGCGAATCACCAGCGTCGGCTCTTGGCCGCTATGTGAAGCTTCACATAGCGGTCAGAAGCTGCCCCTGGTAGTTGCCAACTGACTGGCGGCTATACCCGGCAAAGCGGACGGCGAAGGGCGGGCGCGCACAGTAGCGCAGCAGCCGCTCCAGCCCAGCCCTGGCCGGCGATGCGCACCGAGGCGTCGCGCGAAAAGCCGCCGTTCGCCCAGGCGAGCATATCGCGGGCGTCATCGGGATCGAGCAGGCGGCGGTGGGCGAACCAGCGCACCACCCGGCGGCGAATCTGCTCGCAGAGCCCAGCAACCTCTTCTGCCGTCAGTGGCGAGGCTTGTCTTAGCCCACGTAAATGACTCCAACCACGCTGCCGATCAGAGCAGTCAGCCAATATTCGTAGAATGGATGTCTGGTCAATAGAGGATTCAGAATAGCCAGAATGACGGAAAAACCTATCAAAGTGAATCCTGGATACGATTGCACGGTTTGCAGGGGAAAAGCACCTCGAAGGTTGACGAAAAAATCCAGCCCGGTACTTAGCAACAACGCACTGGCAAGAGTCAGTATGGCTGTCATCAATATGCTCAAGATTCTTCGGGGTCGAATACAATGTTGAGGGCAATTCAGTGCTTTATATCACGAACAACACACGTGAGCGCCTCCCTCTACCTCGGATCGCGGTAGGAAAAATCGCCAACGCGCTTCGCAACGTAACACCCCCGGCTGCGGCAGGGCCGGAGCGGACAATCCATTACGCCACTTCCTGGCGGTCGGTTGTGCGGCACCTTTAACATTACTTTGGACAACCTTCTCAAAACCCCGGGCTGAATAACAGAGCGATATATGGCACCCCTAAGGCACCACCGATGGTTAATAAGAACTCAACCCATGACCACTCACCAAAAACACCTAGTCGTTTGGAGAACCGCGAGAATACGAACAGTCCCGAAAGAATTATCCAGATCACAACGCAGGGTACCAAACCAGGGACTCCAGTTACCAGCGCAGCAATAGTTCCAAAAACTAACCCAAAGGACTTGAAAAGCTTGAGTTTCATTTACAAACGGCGCCTTGACTTTCGCGAGCCACTTTCCGAATCAAGATATCAGGAAATAGTAACATGAACGCCGTCGGCGCCTGCCTGCGATGCCGGCTGTCCCCCTCGCTTGGCGTCTACGAGCCAGGAAGCTTCACACCAGCTTGCCGCTCCAAGGCACCCGCGATGTCCGAAGTTGGCCGACTACTGTCCCTAGTGCAAACCTATCCAGCCGTTCTGGGCGTTTTGAACTCAAAACGCTGCCCAAATCCGATCCGAAGAATGGGTACCGCAAAGCTCCAGGTTCAAAGTTCCAGCCGTCTTCTGAGCCTAGGGCCTAGAGCCCAGCACGAAATCTTTATCGGCCCCTTTTGGTCAGATTTCCGCCGAACTTCCAAAAAAACTGGCCAGCCCGTATCGCCCACCCCTGGAGGCCCTGCCGAAGACCTCGGAGTGCATCGTTTTCCTCAACCCTACTCAAGGCTCAGAAAACTCTGCGAGCGCTAGGTTAGGCATCGTAGTTCAAAGCTCCAGGAGCCTTGCACCACATTCCCAACTGTGGGATCAATTAACCTTGGCGGGGCACCAAGCCCGTCCTGAAATTCCAGAGCCTTAATCCAGAAGTGTGACGGGTGCGGATCGGAGCTTATCCGTCACCGTTGCAGAGAGAACCGACGGCGCGCCTTGGAACGTATCAAGACGAAGTGGCAGGACACAAAGCGTGTTCGGGCACGAGAAAATTCTTCGTTCCATTGACCGGGGTCAGCTAAATGGTGACGGGGATCAGCTAAATGGTGACCCCTTCAGCTGTGTTGCCATACCGGCAACGGCGGGAACATGTGGTCGACCAAGTGCGCCGCGGTCTCGGCCATGCGCCGGGTATTGCACGACGGGCAGACGGTGCGCCCCTTGCACGAGAAGGCCACCCGGAAATCCCGGCCGCCCGCTGGGCAACGCGCCCGAAAAAAACCACAGGCCAGGGTGCCGCATTCGGGATAGACACGCAACGTGTTGATCGACCAGACCATGGGCCACGACTTGCGCCCCTTCGGTGCGGCCGTGGCCAAGCTCAGCACCAACGCCAAGACCATCGAGCGCGCCGACGGGACCCCTCGCTAACGCCCCCTAAGCGCGCCCAGGCGGCGGTCGAAAGCCGGATTCTCGGCATCGGGTAACGCGGGATCCGGGTCGCCCGATTGCCCCCGCTCGGACGCGCTATGACGGCATCCCAATCGTTCTCACGTGGACGATTGGATTGTCTTTCATGGGTCAAGAATGTAAGTTCTGGCAATCGCGCACCAAAGGCCCCTACGGCGACACTTACCCCGCCCCGCTAGGCACTGCCAACACGAGCGGTAAGCCGCCTCATCAAGCCCCTCATATTCATGGCCCTAGATCGTTGGCACATCCCCACGACAGATGACGAGATCGTGGATGTTTTCCTCGAAGAGGTGAAAGACCTTCTCGAGGACGTCGACGCTCATTTGATGACTTGGGCGAGCCATCCCAGCGACCAGAAGTCACTGATCGACATCCGCCGAATCTTCCATACCTTCAAGGGCAGCGGGCGCATGGTCAAGGCGTTGGACCTGTCCGAGGTGGCTTGGAAGGTCGAGAACATGCTGAATCAGGCCATGGCGGGGACTGTCCCGCCCTCAGAGCCGATGGTGAAGCTGGTCGCGGCCGTACGGACTCAGATCCCGAGAATGGTCGACGCCTTCAAGAATCGGCGCCCGGTTCCCGCCAACAGCAATATCGAGCACTTGATGGCGCTCGCGGACGCCCTCGCCGCTGGACGCACGCCGGAGCTGGCACCCGCGTCACCGGTCGCAGCCCCCGGCAGGGCGCACCCATCGCTCCATGAGCTCAATCTCCGGATCGACCGCGTGAAGCAGCGGGCAGATGAGGCACTGCACCGCTCGGAGATGGCATTGCAGCAGGCGCGCCGTGGCGCGGCCCAGGCCGAGACCGCGACTCAGGCGGCCGGTCAAGGGGGTCTTCGCACCGAGATGGATCGCATGGGTGAACTGGTGAAGCGCCTGACCAAGGAGGTCTCGGATCTCCGCCTGGAATCCGGGCAGAACCGGAAGGATTCGATCCTCCAGGAAGGCGAAGTAAATCAGCTCGTGGAGCAACGGGTGCGGGCAAGGCTGGCACCCAACCTGGAACGGCTCCGCAGCGAGATCAAGCGCGACATCGAGAAGAGCCGCCAGGCCGCCACGTCGGGCGATTTCGGCTGGCCGGCTCTCTTGTTGAGCGGATTGCTTGGCGCAGTGATCGCGACCGCGGTCTTAATGTTCAGCCTGTCGATCCGATAACCCCGACTACCGTCGCGCGTCAGGGCTCGTCTCATCCCGTGATCTGGAGGCCGAGCAGATAGACGTCGCGATACAGTTCCTCGCAGCGAATCACCTCGCATGGCGTGCGTAGGATTTCGGCCTCCTGCCAGATGACTTCCTCCTCGATCTCGAGCGCCGGGCCCACGTAGACACAGGCAAGCCCTTGATGGCTCTCGTTCATCAGCAGACCGATGATCGGCCTCTCCGATTCGCCGTCCGCGATCAGGAGTGTGACGGTCCCGCCCTCGGGGACTCGATAACGAAGGTAAGCTCTTCTATCTGCATCGCTCATGATTGGCTCGATAACGCAGGTGTCGGCGCGCCAGGGCGCGTCTCAGGAAGAGCGCCATTCTAGCGGGAAGGCCTTGCCAGGTATGCGCCGCTGTCTCGATCGGTCTGGGTTGACGACCCTCACGGGGCCGACTCGTTCTCCGTCCGATAATCCTGAGAAGAGCAGCTGTCACGGTAAGGCGCCAAGAACGCCAAGGTTTTCCGTGCAATACCCGCATGGGGCGCTTCACCCGGCGGGTGATTGGAGGAATAGCAAGTCGAACGGCACCGCGGCTGAAGTCGGGCGGACGGTAAAAGCGCAGGACGACTCGCCGCAAGGGCACAGCGCGAGCCGACGGGGAGAGGTGGGGAGCAGACCGCTGTTTGGGAGGGCGCCGGGCGGGCTTGCCGCGTGGCATTTCGCTGCTTGCCGGGGGCACGATCACAGCGGGCGCACAACGTGGCGCGTCGCCTGCGCGACCAGGCGACGGGAGGCGGCTACCACTGCACCTGCTGGTCGAAGACGTACTCGGGTTGCGGTTGGGCCAGGGCGTCCCAGTCGGGTACGGCCTCGTGCCCAAACGCGCCTTCTGTCCTGCCACGGCGCCTTTATCTACCAGTCACCGCGCTGGAACAAGGCTCAAGGTTCTGAGAACGCCTTTCTCCTCACCAGGAACCTTGATCCTGGCACCTAGCTCAAGGCTCTAGGGTCCGAGCACATTGATCGAGCCCCTTGGTTATCGGGCGGGGCTCACCGCACTGACGAGCTTGAACTTGAAGGTTGGGTAGCTTGACGTTGCACGCCATTCTTGACCCATCTTTGTCACCTCACCCAACAGCTTCTCATGTTTTCAATGGGTTGCGGTTTTCAGATGGAGGTGTTGGTCACTACATTTGGGAGCACTCAGCGCTGGGATCGATGAGGGTCGTCTCGGTCTTTCCCGGCAGATGGGGTAGGCCCAGGGCGTTGTAGAGATCCTGCTGGTGTGGCTCTGGACGGGTGGCCTTACGGATGTGGTAGATCTTCCCGTCATCGCGGCGTAGGACGACAGTCACGCGCTCCTGACCGGAGAATTGATTTGTGCGCTGGTGCCAACAAGCCCAGATCGGCGGGGCTTGAGGACCGGTCCCACCGAGAACCAGGACGGTCCAAAAGTCCCACCTTTGGTCCCACCTGCTGGCGGAGATTACCGGATGATATTCTCTATCTTATTGATTGTATGGAGCTGACGCTCGGATTCGAACCGAGGACCTGCTGATTACAAATCAGCTGCTCTGCCAACTGAGCTACGCCAGCGTGCTGTGGACCTTTGCCGCCTGGGTTGCGGTCGGGGTGGGGGCGACCGGCTCGGGCGGGGCGGCTGATTCTAGGGTAACTGGGGCGGTACCTCAACAAGCACGATGCGCAGGACCTCGGGGTGAGAGCCTCGGGGTTGAGGGTGAGGCAGTTTGCGAGGCACCTCACTGAAAGCCGGCATTGCCGCTGAGCGTCCGCCTGTCTGTGGTCCGGTTCCTCTGGCTCTTGTTATTGGGCGGGGACGGGCTGGTCGCCAGCGGGCTGTTCATTTGGATCCGGATCCGGGAAGTAGACCGGTGGGCGTTTGGGGGTGTGGGCATCCAGGCCAGGGGGACCCAGGTGCTCGATGACCGGGGCGGGGTCGGGTTGGGCGCCTTCGTCCGGAGCAGTGGGCTCGGACGAGTCTCCCACGTCGTGCTCCTGCGGCGCGGCGCTGCCATCGTTGCCGGTGACCGGCTCCACGGCTTGTTGGGTCTGGGGTGCATCGGCGGACAGTGGGGCACCGGTGCCGGCCTCTTGGTCGAGGAGCCGAATCTGATAGGGGGCCTCGGCCACCGGCGGCAACTCCGGTTCGATGGGGATCTCGTGCTGCCGGCCCCACCAGAATAGGGCCAGGTTGAGGACGAGCAGGACGGCGAAGAGCCAGGGGAGCATGGGGACCTCGTAGTGTCAGGCCAGGAGCGCCAGCCCTTGCAGGACCAGGGCAGGCAGGATGTGGACAGGGTGGCCGATGAGCGGGGCCAGGCGCTCGGCGTCGCCGCCGGTGAGGATGAGCCTCGGCGCGCCGCCGCCCTGCTCGCGCAGCCGCCCCCAAAGGCGTTCGGCCAGGGCGGCCGGGGCCTGGAGGGAGGCGGCGGCGATGGCGGTGGCGGTGTTGTCGGCCCAGGGAGGGTCCTCCGGTTGGGGCTCGGGGGGCTCTGCCCAGGGGGGGATGCGGGTGCCGCTGCGCAGGGTCTCGCGCAGCAGGTGTACCCCGGGGAGGATGAGCCCGCCAAGGTGGGCGCCGTCGGCTGCGAGCAGGTCGTAGGTGATGGCGGTCCCGGCGTCGACGATCAGGGCCGCGCCTTCGGTCTGTGCGCCGTCGGCATGGCGGGCGGCGATGAGGGCGAGCCAGCGGTCGACCCCCAGACCCTCGGGCTCCCGGTAGGCGATGCGCACGCCGAAGGCGTCGGCCTGGGTGGCGGCGAAGTCCGGGGCGAGCCCCCAGAGAGAGCGGCAAGTGCGGGTCAGGTGGGCGCCGAGGTCTGGGCCGCCGACGTTCCCGACCAGGATGCGGCGGGGGACCGGTAGTCGGTTCCAGGCGGCGATCAGGTCGATAGGCAGGGCGCCATGGTGGCGCAGCGCCTGGACCTCGCCGAGTCGGGGTGCCCCACCGAGTTCATGGGGCCCGGTGTCGCCCCAGGTGACCCAGCGCAGGTTGGTGTTGCCGATGTCGATGAGCAGGTCCATGTCGGTTCCCGGTGGATCTCAGGCGGGCCTCAGGCTGACTTCGCCCGCCTGAAAGCTGCGAATGCCGTCTGCCGTGTCCAGGCGCAGGGCGCCCTGGGGGTCCAGGCCGATGTGGGTGCCGCGGACGCTCTCGCTGCCCCACTGCACCTGGACCTGCTCGCCGCGGTAGAGGTCGTAGCGCTCCCACTCCGCCAGGAAGGGGGGCAGGCCGTCGCGGGCGAAGCGGTCCATGGCGGCCACCAGGGCGGCGGCGACACCGGCGGCCAGGGCGTTGCGGCTGTATGAGCCCTGCCCCAGGGCCTGGTCCATGTCTGTCCAGGGTCGGTCGATGGCCGCACCCTGTTCGGGTTCCAGGTGTGTGTTGACCCCGACCCCGACCACCACATGGGCGGGGCCATGGGACTCGCCGGCGACCTCCAACAGCAGCCCGGAAAGCTTGCGTCTGCGCCAGAGGATGTCGTTGGGCCATTTGAGCCCGATGTCTTGGGCCCCGGCGGCGCGCAGGGCCTCGGCGACGGCGGCCCCCGCGGCGAGGCTCAGGCCCCCCATGCCGACGAGGCCGAAGGGGAAGCGCCAGAGCAGGGACAGGTAGAGGTTGGCGCCGAAGGGCGATACCCAGGTCCGTCCCAGGCGCCCGCGCCCGGCGCTCTGGCGCTCGGCCAGGCAGAGGGTGCCGCTGGGTGCACCCTTAGCCGCCTCGCGCATGAGTTGGGCATTGGTGGAGTCGATATCGTCGTGGATCTCCAGACGGGCGATGGGGGGCTGGGGACCGAGTGCGTTGAGGATGCGCTCGGGGTCGAGGAGTTCCAGGGGGGTGCTCAGGCGGTAGCCCTGGCCTCGCACTGCCTGGATGTTGAGGCCGAGCCCCTCGCTGGTCTTGCGCAGCGACTTCCAGACGGCGGCGCGGCTGACCCCGAGTTGGGCGGCCAGGGCCTCGCCGGAGTGGCACTGGCCGTCGGCGAGCAGGCGGACGATGTGCAGGTCCACGGTCAGGGGCTCGGAGCTGGGGACGGGATCGATGGGGCCAAGGGCGCCAGCCAGGCGGCGCGGCGCGCCTGTGCCTCGGGCGGGGCGGCGTCCAGGATGCGTAGCTCGCAGGTGTCGGTCGGGGCGGGTAGGGGACGGACCTCGAAGGTCATCAGCTCGTCGCGGCGGAAGGCGTGGACCTGGACCTCGGTCCCTAGCGGGGTCCGGGCGATGAGGCCGTGCAGGTTCTCCGGCGTGGCGCGCAGGCCGTCCACCGCGACAATCATATCCCCCGCGGCGAGCCCTGCGGTCAAGGCCGCGCCGCCGGCAAGGACGCTGGCGATGACCGCTTCCCTGGCCTGTGGTTGGAGTCGCACCCCGAGCACCGGGCCAACGGGCTGGCCGGCAGGGGGCTGGGCGGTCCCGTTGGCCAGCCCGCCTTGGTCCTCGGGTCCGCGGGCCTGGCGCAGTCGCAGCTCAATGCCGAGGTGGGCGAGCAATGGGGTCAGGTCGATGTCCTCGGTGGAGTCCAGGGCCTGGGCGAAGAAGGCGTCGAGGTCCAGCCCGCTGACCTGTGCGGCGAGGGCCTCGACGCCGCGCTCGGGGACACCCAGGCCGGTGCGCCCGTGGCGCTGCCAGAGGGCGCGCATGACGTCGTCCAGGGACTTGGCCCCATCGGTGCGGTGGCGGATGGTCAGGTCCAGGGCCAGGGCCACCAGGGCGCCCTTGGCGTAGTAGGAGATGATGGCATTGGGGGCGTTCTCGTCGGCCTTGTAGAGCTTGGTCCAGGCGTCGAAGCTCGACTCTGCCAGGGTCTGCACCAGTCTCCCGGGGGTGCGCAGGACCCGGGTGATGGCGCGGGCCAGCAGCTCCAGGTAGGACGCCTCGTCGATGCAGCCGCTGCGCACCAGGGTCAGGTCGTCGTAGTAGGAGGTGATGCCCTCGAAGGCCCACAGCAACCGGGTATGGGCCTCGACGCTGAGGTCTGTGTCCATCAGGGCCTGGGGCCGGATGCGCTTGACGTTCCAGAGGTGGAAGTATTCGTGGCTGCACAGGCCGAGGAAGCGGCGATAGCCCTCGTCGGGTTGGGGCGGGGCCGCCCCGTTTATGTCCGCCGTGGGTGCCAGGGGCAGGTCGTTGCGGTTACACAGCAGGCTGGTGGAGTAACGGTGCTCCAGGCCGCCGTAGCCGTCCCCCACGGTGGTGACCTGGAACAGGTAGCGGTCCAGGGGTAGCTCGCCGAACAGGGCCGCTTCCTCGGTGCAGATGCGGGTCAGGTCCTTGGCCAGGCGGCCCTGGTCGCAGCGCTGTTGCCCGGTGATGGCCACGCGGTGGGGTACGCCCAAGACACTGAAGGGGATCAGGCTGAAGTGGCCCATCTCCACCGGGTGGTCGATCAGGTCCTCGTAGTCGTCTGCGCCATAGGTGCCGAAGCCCAGGGGACTCGGCGTCCAGGGGCCTCAGGCTGGTAGCCACCTGCCAGTCGGTGCCGGTCTGGGCGGGTGGGCGGAGAAGCTCCAGGGCACAGGGCGCAGCAGTCCAGCCCCACCACCCGCAGCAGCAGGGCCGCGCCGTTGAAGTAGGCATGGCTGTCGTCCAGGTGGGCGCCGCGTACCGAGAGGTCCCAGCCATAGACCCGATAGCGCACCCTGATCGCTCGGCCGTTGTGGGCTAGGTGCCAGGTCTGCTTGTCGTGCTTGCTCAGGGCGAGGGGCCCAGCGGAATCATCGGCCGCGATGTCGAGGATGTTGCGGGCGAAGTCGCGCACCATGTAGCTGCCGGGGATCCAGGCCGGCATGGTCAGGATCAGGTCGCCGGCGGGTGGGCGGGGAAGGGTCAGTTCCACATGGAAGGTGTGGGCCCTGGGTTCGGCAGGGGTCACGCGGTAGGTCAGGTCCATCGGGTCTCGGTCTTGGGTCGTGGGGAACGCTTGGCGGTGTCCTGCTACGGTAACAGATTCTCTGTCCGGGTCGGCACGGTGGCCATCGCCAATCATGGCAGGCTACGATTTCCGCGACTGGATGGAACGGCATCTCCCTATCGTTTTCGGCAATGATGCTCGGGTATCATACCCACCCATGAACCTGCGAGACCTCAAGTACATCGTCGCCGTCGCCGAGACCCGCCACTTCGGGCGGGCGGCCGCGCGCTGCTTCGTCAGTCAGCCGACCCTGAGCGGTCAGCTCAAAAAGCTGGAGGACCACCTCGGCGTGGTGATCTTCGAGCGTACCAACCGCTCGGTGGAGGTGACCCCCATCGGCGAGGCTATCATCGCCCGGGCGCGCCTGGTGCTGGAACAGGCGGAGGCCATCGAACAGATCGCCCGTGCCCACCAGGACCCGCTGGCCGGCCCATTGCGCATCGGGGCCATCCCGACGCTGAGCCCCTACTTGATGCCGCTGATCCTGGTGCCGCTCAAACGCCTCTTTCCCCAGACCCGCTTGGTCCTGTCGGAGGAGATCACGGAGTCTCTGCTGGCCCGGCTGCACCACCACGAGATCGACGCCGCGCTGCTCGCCACAGAGACGGACGACGCGGACCTGACCGCCATTCCGTTGTTCGACGAGCCCTTCTGGCTCGCCCATCCGCACAAGCATCCCTTGCAGGAAAAGGACGAGATCAGCGCCCAGGACCTGGAGGAGATCGACCTGCTGTTGCTGGCGGAGGGCCATTGCCTGACTCGTCAGGTCATGGAGGTGTGTCACCTCATGGACCGCGAGCAAACCGGCGAGATGGGGGACCTGCGGGCCGCCAGCCTGGAGACTCTGCTGCAACTGGTTGGAGCCGGCTTTGGTTGTACCCTGGTCCCGGCCCTGGCCATCCGTGGGGGTTGGATGACTGACAGCGGCATCATCGCCCGGCCCCTGGACCTGCCCGATGCCTCCCGGCGCATCTCCCTAGTGTTCCGGCGCAGCTTTCCGCGGCGCGCCGCCCTGGATGCCTTTGCTGGGGTCATCCGCGATCACCTGCCCAACACCGTGCAGGCCCTGCCGATTCTTCCCGCCTGACTGGCAACAGTGTGCCGGCTGTGCGGTCCTGGCGCACTGTGTCCGTCTTGTCACGTTTCGTCACATTTGGTCGCGGTGCGGCGCGTTTCGCATTGCATCCATCGCGCGCCGGGGAAATCCGGGTTTACCGCGCATGGGTCCTATGTGGCCTACGATGCGATACATGTTGTTGAAGCGCAACAATTGTTCAATATGACTTGTCAAGTGAGTTCTGTAAGCTACTATTAAGCAAGTTGTTTGTGCAGTGTCGTTAAACCGCACTGCCATAACGGACGCAACAACTGTCAGGCAGGACGAGCATTTGCGGTAGTTGGCGCGAAAATTGATTGGAATTAGGCACCGGGCCTACCGACGCGCCGGGCGAGGGCCCTGGAGAATTGGAGGTAGCGATCATGACCAGTAGCCAATCACATGCGATCTGGGAGCTGTGTCGGCAGGGTCTGCCCTTGAGTGCAGACGAGGCGGAACATTGCTGGGAGGAGGGCCGGGTCTACCGCTTGGAAGAGCCCGTCAAGCTGCCGCGAGAAGTGGAGTGCTTGATCGAGCAGTGCAACTGGGAGGTCGGCGTCGCCACGCAGGCGGCCTGATCCGCAATTACGACTTGGAAACCAGGCCCCGCCCGCTGTGGCGAGCGAGCGGGGCCTGGTTTTGTTCATTTGACGGCGCGTACCCGGCCTGAATGTTGCCATTGAGGTGACTTCTCGATAGCCCGCGGGCTACGCGGCTCCCATCAGGCGCCGGGTCGGGTGCAGGCGCACCGCCGCCGCCTCGGTGACGGGTAGTCCCGCCAGGCCCACCAGCAGCAGCGCACCGGTGGCCGGGATCGGGGCTTGGACTCGCTAAACCTCGGCGATGACCCTCTAGGTTCCGATGTGCAGGCACCGGGGATCGGCGTCAGCCCGGTGGCCGGCATCGCACTCGACGCGGAAGAAGGGCGCATCTTCCGCGTCGGTATTCGTTTCAGACGGGGCGCTCATCGTTTCTTCTCCGGGGCGATCAGCGGTTCGCTGGTCCAGGTCCCCTTGCAGCGCGGACATTTGCCCGACTGTGTCACTTGTCGCGGCAGAACTCGGGGTGATGCGCTTCGATGCCCCTATTCTCTCCGCCCATAGGCTCGCGCCTCGAACCTGCATCCGTTGAATGTCTGCGTCCACAAGCACGGCGACCAGGAGCCTCTCCATCGCCTTAACCCTGTCTTGCCTTGGTGTCTAACTTCGAAAGGAACATCCTTACGGCTGAAAACATCGATGATTACCAGCAAGCTGACCAGCAAGGCCCAGACACCATCCCTCAGCCGATCCGAGCGGCACTGAATCTGCGCGAGGGCGACGAGTTGCAATACCAGGTGGGCGGGCAGCGGATCATTCTGACCAAGGTCGATCATGGGCCAGGTTCGGACGACCCCTTCCGTACCTTCGGCGAGTGGTACTCGGAGGCGGACGAGAAGGCCTGTGCCGACCTTTGAGCAGGGAGACATCGTCAAGGTCCCGTTCCCCTACGCCAACCGCCCGACCCGGCAATCGCGGCCTGCGCTGGCCGTTTCCGCCGGCAACGGCAACGACCCCCTTGTTCTGTTGTGGGTCGTCATGGTCACCAGCGCCGAGAACCGGGGTTGGTCCGGGGATGTCGTCCTCGGGGATCTTGCCGGGACCGGGCTTCCGGCACCGTCCCTGGTCAGGACCCCCAAAGATCGCCACCATTGAGGCCCGTGATGCCCCTAGTCCCTGCTAGTCCCTGTCTTCCTAAAGGATAGAGCCTCCCAGGGATCAGTCGGTGCGCCCCAGGTTGCCGTGCAGTGTCATTTGAGGGAAGGGGATCTCCCAGCCATACTCAGTACAGGCGTCGACACACCAGCGTTGGATCGAGCGTCGGAGCCGGTTGTAGACATCGGCTAGCTCGCCGGCGAAATCGGCGATTACCGCGATATCCAGGGACGAATTGTTCGCCATCTCGAATTCCACCCGAAGGTTCAGCATCCCCTCTCCGTAGCCTTCCTGTTGTGCACGCCGCTGGATGTAAGCCTGCAAGGTTTCCGGAATGGTCGTGGTGCTGTCCTTCTGCAACTTGTAGCTGATACCCAGGGTCTCCCTGATGCGGAAGTTCGTCGCCAGGTTGCGCGGCGCTTTGGAGAGGAAGTCGCTGGCCTGATAGGTCGTTCGAGTGCCACCCTCCTCCACGAGCTGGACCAACTCCGGGGAAATGCCTTCGACCTTGCCGCGGATGCCGTCGCTGAGTAGGACCCAATCGCCCTTTCTGCAGGGAAACCAGGGCTCGTCGCGTTTGGCCGGGCGCGACTTGAGGTCCACCAGGTCGGCGATTGGCACTCGCTGGGTCAGCTCTGCTACCGGATTGGCCAGGGTGCAGAAGACATTGATCTGGCGTACCTGCCAGGGGAGCCCATCGAGCTGAATGCGTTCTCCCTCGCGCACCGAGCCAATGTTCAGGAAGATCTGGATCTGATGCAGGTAGCGGGGCAGGGCCTGTCTGAGGGTCCAGGCAACGCCAAGCAGGAGCAGGATGCTGAGGCTGAAGAGCACCCAGTCTTCAACCGCGTAGAAGACCACCATGGGCCCGATGATGACGAGGAAAAATGTGACGATCCGATGGATCAGCTCGGTGAGGCGAATGCGGAAACTACGGTGTAGCTTCTTGAAGCCCGGCACGAAACGCAGCATCACCTGGTGGGTCCAGTGCGAAATGAGCAGGATGCCGATCACCACCACCAGGGCGATGGTGAGGAACAGCCCCCGTTGCTGAAAGAAGGTCTTGAGGTAGCTCTGGGATGCCTGGGCGAGGGACACCTCGGTCGAGATCAGCTCTTCCAGTTGAAGCTGCGCCGCTTGCGCCTCGCTCTGCATAAAGGTCTCCTGGCGCTGCCACTTATCCAGCGTAACTTTCAGCGCCTGCGTGACGGCCTTGTCGTCGCTGCTCGATAGCAGCCGTTCCACGTTGACGATGGCCTGCTTGATGACGGGCAGACTCTCTTCATAGTTGGCGAGCTTGTCCTTCAAGTCGGACTTCTGCCGAACGTGGGACGTCATGTCCTTCATCTCGTCGAGCGCCGGCTTTAGCAGGGCGAACAGCTCCCTCTGGAAGTTGAACTCCTCCGAGGCAACCTCGCGCAGAATCGTGATATCAGTGCCCGCGGAGATGTTCTCGAAGTTTTGAGTCACCGCGCGCAAATCCGATTCCAGCTTGTTGACCTGCTGCTTCAGATTCTCCTTTTCGGCGTCGGATTGAGAAGCGCCGATCTTCTGGTTGACATCCTTGATGTCTTTGAGCATGGCGTTTCGGAGATCGACGAACGAGCTCAGGGTATCGACGGTGCCAGCAACGAGCCGGGTTCGGGGCTCCGCCGCGTCGGCGCCGGGAACAGCCACCTCCGGCTGCCCCGGCTGCGCATAGACCGAGCTTGCCAGGAACAAGCAGAGGAGGCCGGTGAGCGGCGTGCTGGCTAGATGCATAGGGGCTGGTTTCCTTGTGATGGGGCGGTTCTAGCGAGTTTGAGGCTAACACCCCTGTCGGCCTCACCTAAGCTTTTCAGTACGGAATAAGGGGTCGGGAAAGGGGCGAGGGTCAATTATCGCCATTCTCACCGCACGGGTCATTGGAGGTTGAATCGCAGTCGCTTGCCGGGGACCACTCGGCGCAGAGCGCCACAGAGAGGCATGACACCGCGGAGCGGTGTCATGAGAAGAACATGCTGCACCAACTTTGCCGGATGTCTCCACCGTCGCCGGCGCACCCTCGATAGGCTCCTCGGTCCTCGCGTGCCTCGGGCTGCCCGCACTTCCGGTGTCGGCCAAGCGCCGTCGCCCGGATGCAGCGGATCAGGGGCTGCAATACGTGGTCAAGCAGCCGAGAGGGTCGCGGACGGCGCCACGACAAGGTTCCGACTTGCGCGATTTCGTGGTTCGTCCCCGATTACCCGGCGAATGGGAAGCATGGCTCGCCTTCTTCGCCGAAGCCATCATGGTCACTGCCACCCAGGCGGTGGAAACGGCGCAGCAGCTTCTCGACCTGTCGAACCAGGACCGCGATAAGATCGGTGGCCTCGGCCGGGCGGCGGCGTCCACCCTGCGGGTTCACCGGGCGCTGATGGGGCGCCCCATCGCTACATCTGGTTCGCTGGTGGAGAGGACCGGCATCACCCCGGCCACGGTCAACAAGGCGCTCGGGCATCTGCAACAGCTCGGCATCGTCAAGGAGCTCACCTCCCGGAAGCGGAACCGGCTGTACAGCTACGCGGGCTATGTGGAGATCATGAGTCGCGGCACGGAATTGCCGGGAAGGTAGGCAAATTCGATACCAGCGAGCTTGATTGCAATGCAATCAATGCCTAATCTGTCACGGAACCGATGGAGGGGCGGCACGATGGCCAGCATCACGATCCGCAATCTCGACGACGCGCTAAAGCGCCGTCTTCGCATCCGCGCGGCCGAGCACGGCCGTTCGATGGAAGAAGAGGCGCGGGAAATCCTGCGCCTGGTCGTGGGCGAACCGGCCCCGCCCGCTAACATCGCGGCGGCGATCCGCGCCCGCGTCGCCGCCTTCGGCGGTGCCGACATCGAGCTTCCGCCCCGCGAGCCGATGCGCGAGCCGCCGGTTCTGGATTGATGCCGCGATGATCATCCTGGACACCAACGTGGTTTCGGAGCTGCTGCGCGCCGCGCCTGCACCGACGGTCGAGGCCTGGCTGGCCGGCCAGGACGGTACGGACATCTACCTGACGGCGATCAGCGCGGCGGAGCTACGCTACGGCGTTGCCATCATGGCGAACCGCAAGCGGCGGACGATGTTGGCCGAGGCCGTGGACGGCATGCTGCGGGAGGATTTCCGCGACCGCATCCTGCCCTTCGACAGCGCCGCCGCCGACGAATACGCCCGCATCGGAGCGGATCGGAGGGCCGCGGGACGGCCGATCAGCCAGTTCGATTGCCAGATCGCCGCCATCGCCCGCGCGCATGGCGCCGCCATGGCCACCCGCAACATCGGCGATTTCGACGGCTGCGGCGTCGAGGTCATCGATCCCTGGCGTTGAGGTTGGGCGGGATGTCCCTTCTGCGACCAGGAGGCCGGGGCGGTATCTGGGGTTGGCTAGACTGAGCGCGGGGGTCAGTTCTTGAGCGCGGGGGTCAGTTCGCGTGAGCGCGGGGGTCAGTTCTCGCATTGTCGCATCGTAAGACCCGGAACTGACTCTGCACCCACATGACCCCGTCCCGCAGAGGCAACCAAGCGACCCCTGGCCCGCGTGGGAACTGCCCCCTGGCCCCGCCGGAGTCATGGGGCGAGGCGATTCACGCGCACTAGCTTGCCGCGCAGGTTGCCTTCTCGCGTAAGCGCCTCATGGATGCGCTGTGCCTGTGTCGGAAAATCGGGGTCAAAGGTGCAGACAACTATTCCCGCGTGGTTGGTAGAAGCGAGGTGCAGGCGGACGAAGTCCCTTCGGTTGAGCGTCAAGACAGCTCGGTCCAGGTCTGTGGCATAGGCTAAGACATCTGCGTCTGGAACCGCGTCCCCCGCCCGGCCGGTTTCCTGGATGGTCAGGACATCGTGGCCCATCTGTCGGAGGGACTGAACGACCGGAAGCGGGAAGTTCTCGTTGCTATAGATTGCGGCCAGCCGATCATTCCTCGTTCTCAGCGATGGCGCGGTCTATCTCCGCGGCATTCAGGCGCGCATAGCTCCAGGCGTTGCCTAGATCTTCGGCGCGGAGTGTCGGATAGCTTGTCAGCAGCGCTGTTTCGGTCACGCCCAGGCGTCGTGCTTGCTCCAGTATCCAGATGGGGATCCGGGTTCGGACCACCCGAGCCTCCCCCCCGCAGACGCCTGGCGTCTTGTCGATGCCCGGTACGTTCCCGCCCAAATCGCGAGCGATCCACCGCATGAGTTGTGCCTTCTCACTCGGTGAGAGTCGCGGCAGCATCTCTTGAATCGCATCGAGACCGGTTGACATCGCTCTTCTCCGCGCTGTTCTGTTTCTAGTCGCCTTAGGAACACTGGGATTCTAGCGCAGACCAGAGGGTGGCATGGTGACCTTCCTGGGCCGGCGATATGTCCGTCACTCGGAACGTTCAATTGAAGGAGGCCGAGGGATGGGTTTCGCTGTCGCTCTATCCATCCTACAAGTGGCAGCTATGAGGTTGTGGGGTTACGCGTAGGCGCAGGGGCCGGTTGCCCAGCCGTGGGCCCCTGTTCGCCTGGCGCCGGCTCGACCTCCTGTGCCGACGTTCGACCAGAGAATGCACTGCGTGCGGCGATGCAGCGCAATGGCAGGGCGCGGTAATCGGGGACAGACGACGAATACGGAACTGACCATGCGTTGCCGACGGCAGGCCCGGCGGCGACCCGGCCGTTGGTTGGCGGTTACTCCGCCTCGGTCCCCAGCGCGGTCCAAAGGTCATCTGGCCGAAGCACCGCCTTCAATCTCGCCCGGGTCTGCATCCCTTCGTCGGCCTGGTAGTCCGGATAGTCCGGGTTCGCGGCCTTGAGGATGTACCGGCCATCCGGGGCCTTGGTGACCAGGCGCAGCAGATACTGGTCCTCCCCAACTTCCTGGCGCTCGACAACGACGGTCGTACCGGTGATGGAGCCGGCCCGGTTGGAGTCGATGAGTTCCAGCAGCAGGTAGTCGCCATCCTGGACTGGCTGCTTGCCACCGTTCATGGAGTTGCCGATGGCTCGGGCGACGAAGTGGCGTTGGGGGTCCAGGCGCCCATGTCCAGGAGCCAGATGACAGGTGGCGAGGGTCTCGGCGCTACCAGAACGGAAGTGGCCGCAGGCGATGCGCAGGTCCGGGAAGTAGGGGACCTCCTGCCAGTCCGTCGGCGGGGCGGTGGGCCTGCGGAAGGGGATGATTCTCAGCGGACTGCGCTTCTACCTCGGGTGGCTCGACTGGGGTCTGGACCTCGGGGCCCGACGCCAGCCGGGGCTCATAGGCCGCGAGTCGGTAGTCCACCAGCTCCTGGACCATGCCCTGGAAGACGGCGCGCTCGTGGTCGGCGACCGCGAAGGTCGGGGCGAAGCGCCCGTCCCGGACCTCGAACCAGGGGCTGGCCGCCGACTTGCGATTGCCGCCGGTCCAGGCGTTGATCGGGTTGGCGCTCCAGTAGGCTAACCACTTGGCTGGGTTGACGCGGTCCAGGTCGCGCAGGTCCTCTCGGATGTCGTCGACGAAGCTGCGGCGGCGGCGGAAGACGTGCAGGGCCCGGTCGGCGAGGTCCTCGACTCGCGGCGGGGTCTCGAAGCCGCCGAGCTCCAGGAAGGACTCCAGCAGGATCGCCTTGAAGCTCCGGACCATGGCCGTGGTCTCGACCTCCCGGAGGAACGCACCGTGCCGATCCAGGCAGCCGGCCTCGTCCGGTTCGAGATCGCCTTGGTCGCGAACCAGGGCCCACCAGTGGCTGCCCGTCCGACGCAGGTCCTTGAGCTTGGCGCTGGCCCGATAGACCTCGGTCAGGGTCGGGCGCCGGCCCGCGGATTCCTTCAGCGCCTGGTAGTCCGTCTCCAGGCCCTTGCCGTTGAGTCGGGTCAGGAAGTCGATGATGGCCAGGTCGTAGTTGGCGAAGCACCCGGGCGGGAGCTTGAGCTGGCCGTCGCGGACCCGGCGGCCGAAGGCGGCGAGGTCCTGGTAGCGGCTGCCGCAGTCGAACAGGGCCTGGGGCTTGTTGAGGAAGCCCTTGTGGTTGCCGATGAAGTCCAGGACCACCAGGTGCCGCTTGCCCGGGTGGCAGCGCAGGCCGCGGCCGAGCTGTTGCAGGAACAGGATCTTGGACTCGGTGGGCCTCAGCATCATGACGGTGTCGATGGCCGGGAGGTCGACGCCCTCGTTGAACAGGTCCACCGAGAAGAGCACCTGAAGATCGCCGCGCTCCAGGGCCTCCAGGGCCGCCCCGCGGTCCATGCTGGAGCCCGCATAGACCGCCGCCGCGCGGATGCCCTCCTTGCGGAAGCGCTCGGCCATGAAGTCGGCATGGGCGGTGGAGACGCAGAAGGCCAGGGTCCGGTCCTGGGCCTTGTCGCGCCAGTGGTGCAGGGCATGGCGGGCCCGGCCCAGGGTGGCGAGCTTGTGGGACAGGGCGGTCGGGTCGAAGCGGCCGTTGCGCCAGGGGATCTCCCGGTAGTCCACGGTCTCGTCGTGGATGCCGTAATAGAGGAAGGGGCACAACAGGCCCAGCTCGACCCCGTCGAACAGGCGGCGGGTGTAGACCAGGTTGTCGTCGCACAGGCTCAGGATGTCCGACTGGTCCGTGCGCTCCGGGGTGGCGGTGAGGCCGAGGAGGAAGCGGGGCCGGAAGTGTTGCAGCAGGCGGCGATAGATGGGGGCGGCGGCATGGTGGAATTCGTCCACCACGACGTAGTCGAAGTGGGCGCGGCTCGAACAGGGCCAGGTGTTCGGCACGGCCCAGGGTCTGGACCGAGGCGAAGAGCAGGTCCGCCTCGTCCTTGCGCCCCCCGGTGTACCAGCCGATGCGCGCATTCGGGCGCACCCGTTGGAAGCTCGCCTCGGCCTGGAGCAGGATCTCTTCGCCGGTGGGCGACGAAGAGGACGCGCCGGGCCTGTAGGCGCTCGCTGTCGAAGGCGGCGAGATAGGTCTTGCCGAGCCCGGTGGCCATGACCACCAGACCTCGGGTGTAGCCCGCCGCCCGGGTGGCCTCCAGCGCGGCGAGGGCCTCGGACTGGACCGGCGAGGGTTGGGGCCTGGGCTCTTCGGGCTCGTCCCAGGCGTGGGCCAGGGGCAGGCGTTGGACCCGGCGGCGGGTCTCGTAGGCGTCGATCCAGTCGTGGTCCAGGGTGCGGGCGTTGCCGTGATCGAAGAGGAGCTGGAACTCGTCGCGGATCTCCCGGAAGTGGCTGGCCGCGGGGTCGGCGAGGTCCTCGGGGTGGTCGATGCGGAAGTTCCACTCCAGCCCGTCGGTCAGGGCCGTGCGGCTGATGTTGCTGGAGCCGATGAACGCGGAGCCCCACAGGGCCTGGCCCTGGGCGCTGCGCACGCAGATGTACGCCTTGAGGTGGAAGCTGTGGTCCCCGGCCTCGAACAGGCGCACCTCGGCCCCGCGCTCGGCGAGCAGCAGCAGGCGGCGCAGGGCCTGGGGGTCGGTAACGTCGAGGTAGTCGCTGGTCAGGACCCGCAGGCGGGCGCCGCGGATCAGGATGGCGTCGGACAGGGCCCCAAACAGCAGGGCGAGACCGCTGGACTTGACGAAGGCCACGGCCAGATCGATCTCGTTGGCCTGGCGGATGGCGGCGAGCAGGCGCGGCAGGAAGGGGTCGCGGGCGCCGCCCGTGGTGAG
This sequence comes from uncultured Gammaproteobacteria bacterium, assembly GCA_963845265.1. Classification (GTDB taxonomy): domain Bacteria; phylum Pseudomonadota; class Gammaproteobacteria; order Chromatiales; family Chromatiaceae; genus DYRB01. Next base: position 376,942 of record CAWJRN010000003.1, read on the forward strand.
TTGCTGGGGCAAGGGTCAGGCCGCCAGCAGGGTGTTGAGCCAGCGCTCGGCGGCGCGGGCAGGGCGCAGGTCCTCGGTGATCCAGGTCTCCAGTTCCGTCAGGCCCGTGACCTGGCCCAGCAGGGCCTGGAGCCCGGCCTCATCGAGGTCGGTGAAGCGCCGGCCCTGGTGCGTGCGTTCGCCGCGGCCGTGCTTGAAGGAGGCGTAGAGGATGCCCCGGGGGCGCAGGGCCAGGGCGAGGCGGCCCAGGGCATCGGGCAGGTCCGCGGTTGGGACGTGCAGGAGGCTTGCGCAGGCCCAGATGCCGTCGAATTCCCGGTCCCACTCCAGGTCCTGGAAGCGCAGTACCTGGACGGGCTGGCCGGTGTGGCGCTCGGCCAGGTAGGCGAGGCTCGGGGAGGCATCGAAGGCGGTGACCCGATAGCCCTTTTGCAAGAAGGCCAGGGTGTCGCGGCCCGAGCCGCAGCCCGCATCGAGGATGTGCCCACCCGGCGGGATGTGCGGCAGAAACCGCGCGTAGAGGGGCGCCATGGCGACAGCGACGGTGTCCGCGAAGAACGCCAGGGCGTTCTCCGTGTAATACCTGGTCGTAATGTCTTCCATCCGCAGGTCTCCAAGGGTGCCGAGTGCCTAGTGTCTCCGGTCCTGCGGTGGAGTGGAAGGCGGCATAGAACTTGATCTTGTGCACCTGCACGAGGGCCTGGCGTCCCTGGGTCCCGGATGCTCCAGCGGACGTGTGATGGGCAGGTCCGCCAGACGTTCGACATCGGCCGGCAGGTATTGGCCCACATAGCCGCGGATCAGGGGTTGATGGCCGGAGCATCCAAGCAGTCACGAGGCAGTCACTGCGAGTCGGAGATATTCGCGGCAGACTCGAATATGACCTTGTCGTAGACCTCGCGCAGCAGCAAGGTGCAGCCGATGGACTCCAACGGAATTGGCGCATCGGGGTCGGTGTAGGCATCGAGCAGCCAGCGATCATCGGGCTGGCGGGTGAAAACGTCGATGGCGAGGCGGTCTTGCGAGATCAGCGGTTTTGCCGCAGGCCCTGCAGACCGCGGTAGGCGGCGAACTTGCCTCCACGGTCGTAACCCTCGGTGGAGGGGGAGAGGACCTCGGCTACCAGGGTCGCGTCGGTTACGGCATCTTTGCGCCCGTCGTGAAAGGCTGGCGGATCGCACAGGACGACCACGTCCGGGTAGGCACAGACATCCGCGGTTTCGGCTCGCAGGCGCATGTCGCTGGACATGACGGTACAGGGGCGCGACTTGAGTTTCTGGTGTAACTCGCTGGCCAGATTAATAGTGATCAGGTTGTGGTTGAAGGTTGCCTCGACCATGGCGAAGACCTGGCCCGCGACGTACTCGCGCTTGGCATCGATGCACTCGCGCTCGGCAGCCAGGTAGTCTTCGAAGCTGTAGTAGGGCCTAGGCTGAATCGACATGCGCCGCCTCCTGATTCAATCTGCGCGAGTATAGCCCCATGACCCACTCACCCGGAAAGCAGGTCGCCAAGCGACTCTACCTGCACCTCAGCGGACTTCGGGCTCGGGTCGCCGCGGCTGAAGGTTTGGCCGGCCTGACCAGGAGCGAGGGCTACAACCTGGTCCGGCTGGATCTGGACGGCCCCGCCGTCGCTCCGCTCCACTACCCGGACTTCTTCGAAGCCCCCTTTCCCTCCCTGGCGGTGAGCTGGCTGGTGGACGCGGGGACGGTCTCCTACCGTACCTGCTCGGACCCACTGAACCCTGCGATCCTGCACCGCAAGGAGTTACTACTGCCAGTGGACCATCCGCGACGCGACGAGTTTCCGGCCCTGACTGACCTGCGAGTCCGTCGGATTCTTCGACGATCCGCGCGGCATCGGGTACCGGTGCCAGTGGGAGGCGCTGATTACCGAGCGGGGCTACCGAGTCGCGGGCCACGCTCTGGCCCCTCTTGGCAATTACGAGTCGGCGGGGTCTGGTTCCCAACTACCCGGAGCAGGTGGCCTTTGAGGAAGCGCTGAGGCGCTCGGGTTGTTCGACCTCTCCGTTAGGCCTCGCCGCGGGTGCTGTCCGAGACCCTCGATCGCCACCGCTGGCAGATCGAGGGATACAAACTCAAGCGCGCGCGCAGCATCCCGGACCTGGATGCGCCTTGCGGGCGTTTCCTTTCTTTTCGCCAACTGATCGAGTGCGGCGAGACCCAGGCCAGCACGGGGCTCGAGAATCTCCCGCGGCAACCAGAGAGCTGGAACGCCCTATTCGACCTGGCGACCGAGGTGCTGGACCCGGTGATCGACTGGTTCGGCATGGTGCGGCTGACCTATGGCTTCTGCTCGCCGGAGCTGGCCAGGGCCATCCCCGGACGCATCGCCCCCAAGCTGGACCAGCATGCGGCCCACGAGGTCAACCGCCTGGGTCGACCCGTGTGCCCCCGCCTGGGGGCTGCGGTCGATTTCATCGTGGACGATGAGGACATGCTGGAGGTGGCCCGCTGGGTGGCGACCAATACCCCATTCGATCGGCTCTATTTTTACGGGTCTGATCTGCCGATTCACGTGAGCTACGGGCCGGATCATTCCCGGCAGGTGGTGCTGATGGTCGCGGGCAAGTCAGGACGATTGGTTCCCCGCGCCGTTACGACCGAGGGGCTCTTGGAGCTTGCGTGACTGGTGAGACCGGGCCAGTATTCCCCTAGGATGGGTAGAGCGCAGAGAAACCCATCGTTGGCAGGCACCTAATCCGTTGATTGCTGGGTTTCGCTGCGCTCAACCCAGCCTACGGATCTGGTTCCGTTATTTCGGCCTAGGGCTCCAATAGTTCGCCAGCTCCGGAAAGATGCGCCTGGTCCCTCCGCGGGGGTCGGGCTGGTCTCCGGCGTACCGTGGAATCAAGTGAATATCCTGGTGCGTCAGGGTTCATGCCCGCCGCAGCGCCGACGTTGACTCCGACATTGAACCCGTCCGGGCGACGCTCTACCGTGATCTGCTCGGCTGCCTGCCGCAGTGCCTGCTAATTTCGCGCATCTCGCCGGGGGCCTTCGAACAGGTCCGCGAATTGCTTGGGGATGGCCAGGGTGTGGTCGGGGGAGACAGGGAACGCGTCCCGAATGGTAAGCGTCCATGCGACTCGGCGACGGTGCGTTCCGGGTCAGTCGGCAGAAGGGGCATTCCGTAGTGGGCATGGTCCGGTTCGGCAGTGTCAGCAAGGGAAACGGCTGGGCAATGGCCAATGCCAGAACGCGGGGTGATGGTCGATTGGCAGGTGTGGCGACTCAAGCAACTGGGCGTCGTGGTGGTATAAATGCATGGCGTCGGTGGGGCCTGGCCGCATCGTCTGCCAAGCACCAGCCTCGCGCCGATCAAGGAGACCGCCGTGCCCGCCACCGATACAATCGCAATGCTGTCCCAGGGAATTCGCACCAAGTGCTTTGGCTTCTGCCACTTGTGTTGGCGCTGCCCGCACTGAAGGTCATCATTGTTGCCTCGAGTTCGGGGCCGCGTCGGCGAGGCGCGCGTCGGCGCTGTCCTGGACCGTATCGGGACCGAGACGCTGCACGACATCATCCTGCCCGACGGCCGTGGAGGCTTGACCCAGATCGATCATCTGGTCCTGACCGGAGCGAGCCTCCTGGTGGTCGAGACCAAGAACTACAGCGGCTCAATCTTTGGCCAGGAGCGGGAGTCCCAATGGACCCAGAAACTCGGGCCCCAGACCAATCGCTTCCAGAACCCACTCCGCCAGAACTATGGGCACATCCAGGCGGTCCAGGCCCTGGTGCCCGGGGTGCCTGTGCTCGGCAGGGTGGTGTTCACCGATGACGCGCGGTTTCAGCAGGGGATGCCTGCCAGCGTGGTTGAGCCTGAGCGACCTGCGGCGAGAACTGCGCCCTCTGATGGGGGACGCGGCACCTTACCCCCATCTTCGCCGGGCTTGGCCGACGTTAAGGAGACCGGCCGACCAAAGCCCTGAGGCGCGAAAGGCCCACCTGCGATGCGCTGCGGGCGAGGCGGGGGCCTGATCGACGACGGCAGGTCGCCTGGGGCCTTCTGGCGTCGTCCGCACTTGTGGCGACTGGACTCTGGCTTTGGCCGTCCTCCGAGTCACCATTCCCGCCCAAGCGTCGGGGGCCGGTCGCAGCCCAGGCAGTCGTGCCGGCACCTAGCGCCCTGACCTGGTCCGACAAGAACCTTCCTGCGTCGTCGGTACCTGTGGCGATTGGACTCGGACTCTGGCCGATCCCGAGACAGCGTCCGCTGTCAAACCTCGGGAGGCGGTCGTCGCCCACGCAGTCGCGCAGGCCCCTAGCGCCCTGACTTGGTCTGACAAGAATCCAGCGGGGTCCGACGTCGCGCGAGAAGCCTGCCAAAATGCCCTCGCGGCTGTTCTTATCAATAACAGTGCAGAGCACCGGAACCTGCGGGATCGGGCCTGCGCCAAGCAACCGAACAGGCCGAATGCCAACCGGTAGGCGGTCCATCGGCGCAGGCGCGCGGCCCTGGGCGTGAACCGCGGCTGGCCTATTCTTGCGTTTTTCGGCTGAACGGCTCTTATCCGGACCCTACGGGAGCCGTGTTCCGTGTGGGTGATCGTCAGCCCGCGGGGGGGGATCAAGGGTTGCTTCGCGCAGCTGCATGGGCCCCGAGTGGCTGCGGGTCTACCATTGCCTTTTTTGCGGCTGATCGACTCGTTTGACGATGACTGGCTCCGACAACCCCGAAGACCGATTCGCCGCCGCCTTGGTCGATTTCCTGGCCGATGTGCCCCTCCTGCGGTCCGTGGACCCCGAAAGCCCAGCGGAGCGGCAGCTGTGGCGCGCCTGCGAGCTGTGCATCTACCTGGGGTATCGCCATCGAGGCCTGTCCGGACCCGCGCTCCCTTTCCGGCGATGCCATCGCGGACTGGAGGCGGCGGGGCCTGGTGCCCGGCGAGGGTCTGAGCGACCCGGCTGACATGGCGCCGGACCGCCCCTTCTGGCTGATGCTCGGCGGCCAGCGCGCCGGTACCGTCGCGCTCCGGGCTCAGGACCCGGGATGGGGCCAGCCGCTCCTCCGGGTATCGAGCCTGTATGTCTTCCCCGAGCTGCGGCGCGGCGGCGTGGGCACCCTGGTCATGAGCACCCTGGAAGGCGCCGCCCGCTTGCTCGGGTTTGCCGGCATCCGACTGGAGACGGAATGGCTTTGGCAAGGGGCCGTGCGGTTCTATCTCCGTCAGGGCTACTGGGTCGCCAACTGGAAGCATGGCTTGAGCCTGGTGCGGTACCGAGAGGACCCCGGCTATCGGGTCCGATCGGACCCGGGGCAGATGACGTTTTCCCTGTGCGTGAGGGCCGACGGGGAAGGTGGAGCAGACAAGGCATCGACCAGGGACACGCCTACCGCCCTCATCTCCGCCCGACGCCGGGGCGACGCGCTGATCTGGGAAGCGCATCCGAGCGCATGGGCCGCAGAAGGGTCGGCCGAGGGTCCGCGCGCCTCGCCGACATCCACCTTCGCCCTTTGGCTCGCCGTCTCCGGTTGGCCCCTTGTCCGGGGTCCGTCGGAGTGGGAGCAGCGCCACCGTTGGGGGGATGCCGGCCTGCCGGAAGGGCTGGCCTACAAGATCGGTATCTTCGAGGCTTACGCACGCCACCTGGGCCTGCGTGTCGATACCCCGAGGATTCCCGGTCTGGTCTACCCAGGCTGGAAAGACCTCCAGTAGCCGTCGAGCGCCGGCGGTGCAGAAACCTGGGTGCCGCCAGGAGGCTGCGCAAGTAATTCTGAAACCGCATCATCAGGCGGACCGGGTAGGCTGGGTTGAGCTTGCGAAACCCAGCAATCAACGGCTTAGGGGTCGCGATATGCTGGGTTTCGTACCTCAACCCAGCCTACGAACTGGCCCGGGCCCGCCAGGGGAGCGGTGAGCCTATGTCTGTCGACGCCCTGGCTCAGGCGGCGAAGTAGGGTGGAACAAACGAAGCGGTTCCACCTCGGCGGTGCTGGTGGATCCGTCGCTACGCTCCTTGATCCACCCTACAAGTGTGCAGTTGGTTTTTGCACCTTTCCTTATCGACCCTGCCGTTGTTGGCTGGACTCGTGCGCAACCGTACGATCCTGACCAGCCATCAGCGGCAAGTCTGCGCCTCACCAGGTGAGGTGCCCCGCCCGGCCGTCACGCCTTGAGCCTGGCCTTGAGCAGGGCGTTGACCTGCTGTGGATTGGCCTTGCCCTTGCTCGCCTTCATGATCTGACCGACGAAGAAGCCAAAGACCTTTTCGTTGCCCCCGAGGTACTGCTGGACCTGGGTCTGGTTGGCCGCGACGATCTCGTCCACCAGGGCCTCGATGGCCCCGCTGTCGGTGATCTGTTCGAGGCCCTTGGCCTTGATCACCGTGTCCGCATCCTGGCCCTCGCCCCACATGGCCTCGAAGACCTGCTTGGCGATCTTGCCCGAGATGGTGTTGTCCTGGATGCGCTTGAGCAGCCCGGCCAGGCGCTCCGCCGGGACCGGGCTCGCGGCGATCTCCAGCCCCGCCTTGTTCAGGGCAGCGGATAGCTCCCCACTGACCCAGTTGGCGGCCAGCTTGGCATCCCCACAGGCACCGGCGACGGCCTCGAAGTAGTCCGCCAGGTCGCGGCTCGCCGTGAGCAGGTTGGCGTCGTAGTCCGACAGCCCAAGCTCGGTGTGAAAACGGTGGCGGCGTGCGTCCGGCAGCTCCGGCATGTCGGCCACGGCGTCGGCGATGAAGGCCTCGTCCAGCACCACGGGGAGCAGGTCCGGGTCGGGGAAGTACCGGTAGTCGTTTGCCTCCTCCTTGCTGCGCATGGAGCGGGTCTCGTCCCGGTCCGAGTCATACAGGCGCGTCTCCTGCACCACGGTCCCGCCGGCTTCGAGCAGGTCTGCCTGGCGCTCGATCTCGAAGTTCAGCGCCTTCTCGAGGAAGCGGAAGGAGTTGATGTTCTTGATCTCGGCGCGGGTGCCGAAGGCCTCCTGGCCCTTGGGCCGCAGGGAGATATTGGCGTCCATGCGGAAGGATCCCTCCTGCATGTTGCCGTCGCTGATGCCGATGTAGCGCACGATCTGGTGGATCTTCTTCGCGTAGGCGACCGCCTCCTTGGGGGAGCGCAGATCGGGCTCCGAGACGATCTCCAGGAGCGGTGTCCCGGCCCGGTTCAGGTCGATGCCGGTGGAGCCGTGAAAGTCCTCGTGCAGGGACTTGCCCGCGTCCTCTTCCAGGTGGGCACGGGTGACGCCAATGGTCTTGACCGCACCGTCGTCGAGGACGATCTCTACTTCGCCTTTGCCCACGATCGGCAACTCGTATTGGCTGATTTGGTAGCCCTTGGGAAGGTCCGGGTAGAAGTAGTTCTTGCGCGCGAAGACCGACCGGTCGGCGATATGGGCCGCGATGGATCTACCGAAGCGCACCGCAAAGACTACCGCCTGACGGTTCAGCACCGGCAGGACCCCGGGCAGGCCCAGGTCAACGGCGCACGCCTGGGTGTTGGGGTCGGCCCCGAAGGCGGTAGGTGCCCCGGAGAAGATCTTCGACGCTGTAGCGAGCTGGGTGTGGATCTCCAGCCCGATGACGGTTTCCCATTGCATGCTGTGTTACCTGAGAAGCGGCGGGATGGTCCGCATAAGGACCGCGAATGAAGGAAGGGGACCTTAAACCAACTCAGTCCCGTGGAAAAGGGCCCCGCGACGAAGTCGGGGGCGCTGCCAAGGCAATGGGGCAGGGTAGGCGGGTTCCCGATGGGGCCAGCAGTGAAGGCGGACACCGTCGAACCAAAGGACCCCGGGGCCTGGGAGGCCCCGGTGACTCAGGTGTTGAGATAGGCGAGGGTCACGGCATCAAAGGCGGTGGGGGTTATCCCGAGGCGCTCGAAGCCGTTGTCGCCGTCGCAGGCGTTGCCCTCCAGCAACATCGTGATCTGGTCGCGGGTGATCGGGAACCAGGGGAAGCGGTCCAGCACTGAGGCCGCGGTCTGCACGGCGAAGGCGGGTGCCGGGAGCATGAACTTGGTCTTGCCGCAGGCAGCGGCGATGGTGGTCAGGATCTCTCGCCAACTCAGGGCCTCGGGGCCGCACAGGGCGTAGGTCTGGGAGATCGTCTGCGCATCGGTCAGTGCCTGCGCAAAGGCCGCGGCCACATCGGTGACCGCGACGGGCGCGAGCTGGAAGGCGCCGGCGTTAAGCGGCAGGATGCCTGGATAGAAGAGCGGCGCAGGCAGCGGGCTGTCGATGATGTCGCGCTTGAGTTGGGTGCAGAACTCCATCTGTCCGTGGGGGTCACCGAAGATGACCGATGGGCGAAAGATGGTCCAGTCCAGGTCGGAGTAGCGCAGTGCCTCCTCGGCCTCGAACTTGGTGCGCTGGTAGGGGGTGCCGTCGGCCTTGACGCCGTTGGCGCTCATCAGCAGGAAACGGCGCACGCCGGACGCCCGTGCGGCCTCGATGGTACGTTCTACCCCCCGGCGTTGGAGTTCGTCGAAGGTGATGCCGCGGGCAGGGTCTTCCCGCAGGATGCCGATCAGGTAGATCACCGCATCGCAGCCGGCAAGGCAGTCGGTGATGTCGTCGGCGCTGGCGACATCGCCGCTGACGCTCTCGCAGGCATCCAACCAGGCGGGTCTCGGGGTGTCCGAGGGGCGCACCATGACGCGCAGGCTATGGCCAGCGGCGAGCAGGTGCTCGGAGATGTGACTGCCGACAAAGCCGGTCGCGCCGATCAGGCTGACTTTCACGATAGAAGCTCCTGGTGTAGGTAGGGAGGCCCCGGCCGACGCACCTGGAACGGGCGAGCCGGCTTCAGATCCCCGCGCTGCTGAGCGTCGGGGTGGTCGGACCGACGGGCAGGATGGCGCGGCGGCGTAGGCGCCGCAGTTGCACCTTGGTGGCCGCGAAGGCCTCGGTGACGGCCTCACGGGCTTGTTTGCGGAACTCGCGCACGATCACCTGGCGGCGGTCGGCCAGGGCTGCGACGACCTCGCAGCGGACCTGGTGCCCGCGGGCCTGGTCGAACTCTTCGACGATGTTGACGCGCAGTTCGGCCGTGCGATCGGGGAAGAACGTCTCGATCTCGCGGGCCTGGGTGGCGATCAGGCCGCGCAGGCCTCGATCCAGGGCGAGCATGTCGCCGCCGATGTGTAGATTGGGCGGCAGGGGTGTCATGGCCTTGGCCATGGGTTGGCGTTGCGGGGGCGCCGCGGTGTTGGACGGCTCGCGTCGTATATTCGACGGTTTACGATTCTTAGAGCGCTGTGGGCGCTGCTTGGGTCTGGTCGGACCCGACGTGGGGGTAGGCTGTGCCATAAGGGATTCGATGGGATCAATCCGTGGGATGACGCGTCGGTCGCGACGCGGATTATTGAGGCGAACCTGCACCGCGTGATACGTGGGAGGTTGCGCCGGGAACTGGAGTTTCAAGGCTTGCGCCGCCCACGGTGAGCCGAATGGGCTGGTGGCAGGGCTGGCCGTGCTGGTCTGCCGCACCGGCGGTGCAGTTGGACGGATCTCGTCGGATCCGGCCCGATCGGGACCTTGTCGGGAGATGGGAGGGTTGGACAGGGTTCGGATCGTTCCCTTAGCGGTCCCGGGGACCGCGTAGGCTTGGCCTGCGTAGGGACGCAGTCAGTATGGTTTAAACCGGCGAGAAAGGGAATGTTTTTCTCGCGCAGGTCACGGGCCGGGCCTTGGTGGGTGTGCCGGGCGCGTCGGGTGTGCCGCCGTGCCCAGTGTTGTTCTGAGAAAATCCGGCGAGATAAATTGAGCGCTAACAACAGCCTCGCGCTGGAGAGCCGCTTCGATCTAGCTTACAACGCGGCCCACGCCCTGTGTCTGGCGGCGCTGCGGTGGCACGGTTACCGCTCCGGCAATCGCTACACCTCAGTCTCGCCGGCTACAGGCCTCTTTGATGTCGTCAAGCAGCTTGCGGTAACTGCGGGCGAGCTTGTTTGGCTTGTTTTTGTGCTTCTCGGTCACCGACTCGAACCGCTTCTCGAAGCATTCCGCTTGCTTCTTTTCGCCATCGTTTCCGCAGTTGGCCAGCTTTGCGAGCCGCTTCTTCTGAAGCGCACGGATGAGCTCCCGGTCGTGTTTGGCGAAGTACAGGTCCTCATCGGCGAGTTCCTTCAGATGTATCTTGTCGACAAAGTTGCTCATGGCACTGACCTGTCATGCACGGTGATCGTCCAAGGATATTACGTTTCGCCCCGGAAAGGGCGGCGGCGCAGCCGAGGCTAGTCCGCTGAGCTTGTTGGGTCAAGCTTTACTTGCAATATGACGAAAATATTACAGTATTAGGAGTGACCTCCCCCACGACGAGAAGACGACCGACATGGCCTCGGACGACTCGAACGGACGTGCGGCGTGCAGAATCCAGGTGGATGTGCGCTGCCCGGCGGTAAATCTGCAAAAAACATGCTGTGCCTACCACGTGGGCATGGATCGCGTCTTTCTCGAAGATGTGCCGCCCCTGGCGAAGGGCGCGGAGGTGGAGGTGCGTTTTCCGGGTGACCGCACAGATCCCCTGTGCCTGACCTGTACGGTCGAAGAGGCGCTGGGCGACCTGGCGTTCTTGCGGTTCCCGGATTTGCAGGACGCCGATAAGGTCAAGCTGGAGGCGCTGCTCTGCCCGAACTGGGATGGCGTGGACCTGCTGGAAGGCCTGTTGATCCTGTCGAGGCGTCTACCGGCCGCGAACCTGCAGGACTGGCTGAGGCTCACCAGCATCCTCGTCAAGTGCCGCCCCGGGACGATCACCGAGTGTCTAACGTCGCTCGATCAAGCGATCCCTCCGGATTTCGTCAAGATGCGCGAATAGATTTGCAGCTGCGTTTGCACTGGTCCGACGGGTTTTGGTCTGGACAGGCGCGCTTGCAGGTACCGTGGCAGGTGGCGCCGTCTTCGACCCGTCTGGCCTCGGGGTCGGCCTTGGTCAGCCAGCGCTGAAACAGGACCCAGGCGGCGCACAGGAGCGATAGGGCCAGGACGGCGATGAGGTGCTGCTGCCACATGGCTCAGGCGGCGCTGAACAGGCCGGCGAAGCCCATGAAGGCCATGGAGAGAATCCCCGCGATGATCAGGTTCAGGGCCGTACCGCGGATCAGGCGGGGGACCGGGGCCATCTCGGTCTCCTCTCGGATGCCTGCCATCAGCACCAGCGCCAGGGTGAACCCCAGGCCTGCACCGAACGCGTAGACCATGCCCTCCAGCAGGCCATAGCCCTTATTGGTGGTGAAGATGGCCAGCCCCAGGATGGCGCAGTTGGTGGTGATCAGGGGCAGAAAGATACCCAGGGCGCGGAACAGGTTCGGGCTCAGCTTCTTGATCACCATCTCGATGAATTGCACCGTGCTGGCGATGACCACGATGAAGCTGATCAGGCGCAGGTAGGGGGCATGGACGAGGATGTAGGTGTTGAGAAACCAGGCGCACAGCCCGGTGATCATCATGACGAAGAGTGTGGCGAGGCCGAGCCGAAATGCGGTCTCCAGGCGTCCGGACACCCCCAAGAAGGGGCATAGCCCGAGGAAATAGGCCAGGACGAAGTTGTTGATCAGCAGGGCGCTGATGAAGATCCAGGCCAGCTCGTTCATGGTGCATCGACCTCCGCCAGGCGTCCGGCGAGCTGCTCCTTGCGCTCCTTGATCCAGCTGAACAGCAACAGCAACAGGCCCAGGGTGAGGAAGCCCCCGGGGGGCAGGACCATGATCACCCAGGGCTCGAAGTGAGGCCCGAAGACGTCCAGCCCGAAGAACCGCCCCTCACCGAGCAGCTCCCGCACGCTGCCCAGGGCCAGGAGCGCGAACAGGAAACCGCTGGCCATCCCCAGGGCATCGATGACCGCCAGACCCACGGTGTTGCGCGAGGCGAAGGCCTCCTGGCGCCCGAGGATGATGCAGTTGGCGACGATCAGCGGGATGAAGGCCCCCAGCTCTTTGTGGATCTCCGGCACCAGGGCCGCCAGGGCGAAGTCGGTGACGGTGACGAAGGTGGCGATGATGATGATGTAGGTGGAGATGCGCACCTGCCTCGGAATCCAGGTCTTCAGGGACGACACCAGGAAGCTGGATGCCACCAGCACGAAGAAGGTCGCCCCACCCATGGCCAGGGCGTTGACCGCGGAGTTGGTCACCGCGAGCATGGGGCACATGCCCAGGACCTGGACGAAGACGGGGTTGTCCCGCCACAGGCCCTTGATGAACTCCTCATAGGCGTCTGGTGTTGGCTTAGGCATGGCCTTGCTCTTGTGTCCTACCGAACGGTCTGAGTGCTGTGGTGGTCCATCGGTCCCTGAGTCGTCCGCCTGCACCTTGGCCGGCAGCGTCGTCGGCAGGCGCTCGATCCAACGGGCGTTGGCCCCGTTGATGATCCGCACCACGGCCTTGGACGAGATGGTGGCGCCGGTGATGGCGTCGATCTCATTGGGCGCGGCCTTGGCGCCCTTCTTCACGGCGACGATCTCGGGGTCGATGGCGAGGGCGTCGAAGTTGGCGACGAAGGCCAGGTCCTTGTAGATCTTGTCCCCCAGCCCCGGGGTCTCGCGGCTCTCCAGGATCTCCATGCCGGTGATCCGCCGCTCGGCGGGCAGGTATCCGTAGAGCAGGCCGATGATGTCCTGGAAGCCGGGCCCGTCCGCGGGGATGGCATAGCCCATAAAGACTCCATCCCCGTCGAAGCCCGCGAAGACCGCCTCATCGCCCTTGGCCTCGACCTCCTTGGGTTCGAGCTTGCCGTCCACAAAAGCCAGCCGCTGCATGGAGCGCACGCCGGGCAGGACCTGGAACACCGCCTCGCGCAGGACCCGGGCCTTGTAGGCCTCGATGCGGGGCAGGGTCGCCTCGTAGGCGGTGACGATGATCAGCCCCGACAGGAAACCGGCGATGGCCAGGGTGGCCACCAGCCGTGCCGACGAGGGCTCGGCGCCCTTGGAATGTACCCTTGGATCCTGGCTCATGGGTGCTTGATCCCCTTGCCGAAGACCCTGGGTTGGGTATAGCGGTCGATCAATGGGGTGGCCGCGTTCATCAGCAGGATCGCGTACATGACCCCCTCTGGAAAGCCCCCGAAGACCCGGATCAGGACGACCAGCAGCCCGACGCCGATACCGAAGATCCAGGCCCCCCTGGGGGTGATGGGGGAGGTGACCGGGTCTGTCGCCATATAGATGGCCCCGAGCATGAGACCGCCGGAGAACAGGGAGAATAGGGGGCCCGGATAGGTCTGGGCATCGATCAGCCACAGCAGGCTGGAGAAGGCGACCACGGCGCCGGCGATGGCGGCGGGGATGCGCCAGTCCAGGTCGCGGCGCAGCAGCAGATAGAGCCCACCCAGGAGCAGCAGCAGGGCGCTGGTCTCGCCGATGCACCCAGTGGTCTTGCCCATGACCAGTTGCCACAAGGGCGTCGAGCTGGCCTCGAACTTCATGAGCCCCAATGGGGTTGCGGCGCTGACCGCGTCATATCCGGACTGCATCAGAGGCCAGGCCAGATTCGAGCCCGCGACCTCGAAGAAGGCGCCAGGGGCGACCTGGGGCCCCCAGGTGGTCATAGCCACAGGGAAGGCCGCCAGCAAGAAGGCCCGGCCCACCAGGGCGGGATTGAACAGGTTGTGCCCCAGCCCCCCCCAGATCAGCTTGCCGAGGCCGATGGATACCACGCCGCCGAGGAAGGCCATCCACAGGGGCAGACCCGGCGGCAGGCTCAGGCCCAGCAGCAGGCCCGTGATCAGGCCGCTGCCGTCGCGCATGCGGGCGCGGCGCTCCTCGACTGGGGCGAAGGTCCACTCGGTCAATACCGCGCCGGCGATGCTGGCCAGCAACACCAGGGCGGCGCCCAACCCAAAGAACCAGACCCCGGCCAGGGTGGCCGGCAGCAACGCGAACAGCACATCGCGCATGGCCTGACCCGTGGTCATGGGCTGCTTGAGCAGGGGCGACGCCTGCACCAGTAGGCGGGGGTCGGTGCCCTTCATTGGGACCGTCCCTTGCGCGCCCGCAGGTCGTTCTTGGCGCCGCGAATGAGCTGCACGATGGGGATGCCGGATGGGCAGGAATAGGTGCAGGACCCGCATTCCACACACTCCGAGACCTGGGCGGCCTTCATCTCGTCATACAGGCGGGCCTTGGCCAACCGGGCGAGTCGCGAGGGATTGAGGAAATAGGGGCAGGCCTCCACGCAGCGTCCGCAGCGGATGCAGGGGTACTCCTTGGGCCTCTTGGTCTCCCGGGCTGTGAAGGCGAGCACCCCGGAGCTAGTCTTGATGATGGGTGCATCCAGGCTGGCGATGGGTGTCCCCATCATGGGGCCGCCCATGATCACCTCCCGGGTGCCGTCGGCCAGGCCGCCGCAGAAGCGCAGGACCTCACGGACCGGGGTGCCCAGGGGCACGATCAGGTTGGCGGGGTAGGGGATGCCGGGTCCGGAGACCGTCACCATGCGGTCGATATAGGGCATGCCGGTTTCAAAGTAGTCGGCGATGGCGGCGATGGTGCTGACGTTGTTCATGATGATCCCGAGGTCCGCCGCGTGGAGGCCCGCGGGCACCTCGATCCCCAGGATCGAGCGGATCATCATCTTGGAGTCGCCCTGGGGGTACTTGACCCGCAGGGGCTCGACGCGAAACCGAGGGTCGTCGCCGATGCGCTCGCGCAGGGCCGCGATGGCCTCGGGCTTGTTGAGCTCCACCCCGATAATGGACTCCTGGGCGCCCAGCAGGGTGTGCAGGATCTCTAGCCCCTGGAGCACGGCCTGGGGCCGCTCCACCATCACCCGGTGATCGTTGGTCAGGTAGGGTTCGCACTCGGCCCCATTGGCGATCAGGGTCTTGATGCGCACGCCCTCGCGCAGGGAATACTTCACATGGGCCGGCAGGGCGGCGCCGCCCAGACCGACGATCCCGGAGGCTTGCAGCACCGGCACCAGATCGTCCAGGGAGAGCCCGCGCCAGTCCGGGGGGCGCTTGGCTCGCAACTGCTGGGTGGCGTAGGGATCGGCCTCGATCTCGACGGCCTGCTCGTAGCGCCCGTCCGGGAATCGGCGTCGGCCGATGGCCCGCACCCAACCGGTCACGGGCGCGTGGAGCCCGGTGGAGACGAAGGCGGCGGGCTCGGCGATCAACTCACCCCGTCCGACGCGCTGGCCCAGCACCACGACGGGCCTGGAGGGCGCGCCCAGGTGCTGGCGCAAGGGCAGCACATAGCGCCCGACGAAGGGCATGCGCTGGGTGGGCAGGTCCTTGGTCCGGTCCTTGAACTCCGGGGGATGAATCCCGTGGGAGAAGCTGCGCCGAAAGAGGGCGGATAGTGCCTTCATTCGCGTGAGTCTTCCGGGCTCTCCGTCCGACCGTGCCTCTCGGCCTGCCCAGCCGGGGCATACCCGGCAAGTCGCATCAGCCGTTCCTTGATCACCTGTCGCTGCTGGGCCTGGTAGGTCTCCTGAAGGGCTGTCAGTTGCCGTTCATGGTCGGCCCGCAGCGCTGACAACTCCGCTTCATGGGCGGCAGCGACCCGCTCCTGGGCCCTGCGGTAGACCCTTTCGGTAAAGGGTGTCACCAGGCCGGCCAGTTCCTGGAGGGTGCGCCAGGCGTCCTGACGCTGGGCGCAGGCCCAGCATAGGCATGGGTCAACGGCCAGGCGTTGCGCCTCGCTGCCATTGGCGGCCCGCTCGATATAGGGCGTGGCCCTGGCCTGTTCCTCGGGGGATAGATCCAGATAGTCGCTCAGGGGGGTGGGCGCCGGGGCATCCTCCGGCAGGGGTGAGAATCGCTCGGAGAACCGCGCCTCGCCCAAGGCCCAGTGGGCCGGGGTCAGACCGCTCCCGTCACCGCCATCCAGCCAGATCTGCGCCGGCTCCGGGTTGCCCTCCAAGGTAATACGCGCCCCGAAGACGCCCGCGGCCCGGGGATCGTAGCGGAACAGGGGCAGTACCCGTGCATCGATCGCCATCCGGGCCCGCTCCAGGGTCCTGTCCGAGGGGAAGCCATCCCGCGTCGGGCTCGGGGCCTGGACCTGTACCAGGGCCGGGCCCCAGTGGGCGCAGGCACCGGCAAGACTCGCGGCCAGGTGATCCGGGGCCGCGATACTGGTCTGGGCCACATAGGCGTCGCGTTGGGCGATGGCCAGCAGGGCCAGCTCGCTGCCCGGGTCCTGGGTGGGCGACAGGGGCAGCCCCAACCCGGGTGGGCCGCCGAGCCCCAGGTCCAGGTCGGCGAGGATCAGTATCCGAATCGGCAGGTCGCTGCCCAGTAGGCCCTGTACCTGGGCTAGCCCGCGTCCCCCCAGGCTCGTCCCATCGCCCACCAGCAGCAGGGGCGGACACAGGGCACGTTCCGGTTCGACCAGGTCGCGCCAGGTCAGGGCATCCAGGTCCGACCAGCTCCGCGCCGCATCCGCCGGCCGGTCCAGTTCGAGCCGCGCCTTGCGCATCAGGGCGAAGCCCCCGACCGCCTGGCGCAGTTGGCCTTCGAGCAGGCCCATGGCGAGGGCGCCGCCGTCGCTGGACCAGTCCAGGGTGACCGGTTGGGCGAAAGGATTGTCCGGGAAGGCGCCGGCCCAGTCGGCGGACGTGCCCGGCGAGAGGACCAGGCCCAGGCGCGCCCGCCCCAGGCCGTGGCCACCGTCCGCCAGTCGCCAGCCCAGTGCGCCCAGCTCGCGGGCGAGGTCGACCAGGCGGCGCAGCCGGGCGGCATCCACGGCGTTGTCGATGGCGTCCCTGGCGTCCCCCAGCACCGAGGACAGGTCCGCATGGCGGGCGCCCAGGTCGCGCAGTCTTGCCGCGAGCCCATCCAGGTCATCGGCGGGCAGGGCGTCCGCCAGGGTGGCGCGGATCAGGTTGGCGATCTGCTCCCGGGCCTGCTCGACCTGGTCACGGAAGGCCGTCACCAGGGGCGCCTGACGGGCCTCCAGCAGGCTGACCACCTGGCGCAAGGCCAGTCGGGCACCGGAGCCGGGCTCGATCCCGTCCCCGCCGGTCATGGCCCTGAGGGTGCCGGGCCCGATCATGGCCCCGGCAAGGGGGTCGAGTTGGGAGTCCGCATGGCTTGGACCGGACTCCGAGAGCAGGTCCCAGGCCCGATGGATCTTGCGTGCCTGTTCCAGGCCCTCGCGCCCCTGGGGTTGCAGCGCGATGGCGCCCGGTTCGCACTGGTGTGCGCAGATCCCGCAGCCCTTGCAGGTGTTGGGGTTCAGGGCGAGCGCGAGGAGCCGGCCGCGCCCCTTGGCCTGGGTCTCCGGCGCCCGGAACAGGGCATCCGTTGCCGCCAGGGGTTGGTGGCCGATGGCGGCAACCAGGGCGGCCATGGCCCCATCGATGGCGGCTTTGCGCTCCTCGGGGAAGGGCATCTTGGCCGCGATGCGCTCATAGGCCGCGGTCAGGAGCTCGCCGGTATTGTCGAGGACCGTCAGCGGATTGGCGCACAGGTCCGCGACCCCGGCGGCCAGCTTGGCGGCGATGGGTCTCAGCGCTGCGGCCCCCGCTGCCCGGATGCCCGCGTCCACCAACCCGGCGACGGTCGGCGTGGCGGCGGCGATAGCCCCATCCGGGCAGCTCGACCAACAGGCACCGCAGCCGGTGCACAGACCGGCGTCGAACACGGGCACTTGGCGGCGCAGGGGGCTGAGGTCGCGAAACCCGGCACTCAGGGGCGGCAGCGTGCCGGTGGCCAGATAGGGCTCCGGGCTCAGCTCGTCCAGATCTTCGGTGCGGTAGAGCACGCCCACCCGATCCCAGAATCCGGGCAGGCTGTCATAGCCCCCGCGACCCTCGCCGATGCGCCGCACCTGGGCCGGCGCCGTGTCCGTCCCATCCTCATCGGAGTCCGCGGTTGACAGGGGTAGGGCGCCGGGGGCGACCAGCCGAGGGGCGCCCAGTCCGGCGGCGAAGGCATCGAGATGCGCCTCGACCCCATGGGTCTCGCGCAGCAGGCCCTCTTCGCGCAGGGCCAGCAGGCGGCGCTGGGTCACTGGGATCAGCCCACGCTCGATCAAGACACCGAAGAGCGCACCCAGCAGGGTGTCGGTGAAGGTCTCCCCGGTGAGCCCTGGGGCGGCGATCAGGTGGAGCCTCAGGTCACCGGCCTTGACGCGTGCGCGGGTGGGCGTCGGCAGCCGTGCCCAGATGGCCTCGGCCGGGAGGTCGGTCAGCACCAGCAGGTCCGCACCCTGCACCAAGTCCAGATCGGGCCTGATCCCCGCGGGGCAGCAGTCCATCATCATTAGTGCCAGATCCGCGGGGGGGGTGTCTCCCGGGTCCTTCAGTGGTTGCTCGCTGCTGGTCACCCGGTCGGTGCAGTGGCCTCCAAAGGAGGTCGAGGGTGGCGCCAACCGGGCGCGCAGACCGCCGGAATGGACCCGTTGCAGCAGGGCGCAGGCCTCCGCCGCCAGGGCCTCGCCCGGCTGACCGCCCCAGCGATGGATCAGGAGGGTCAGGGCGCCGGCCAGACGCGGACCTGGCCGACCGCCTCGTTGGGCCAGGCCCAGGCCGGCGACCTCTGGATAGGCGCGGCGCAGCCGATCCAAAAGCACCTGACGCTTGGGGAACTTGCTCAGGGCCGGGGAGAAGTCGATGCCCAGATAGGTCCTGGGTGCGCTCAGGCCCTCGGCGTCCAGACACAGACGCACCAGGTCCGCTACGCGCAGGGGTGCGCCGCCCAGGCCATGGATCACCGAGACCAGCCGTGGCCGATCCCGCTCCGAGACGGGCGCTAGGCCCGGATGGGTCTGCCCGCCGAAGCGCCGGTTTTCGGCGGCGCGATCCAGTGCCCCACGCAGGGCCCGCAGCAGAGGCGGGTCCTGGTCCATGGGTTGGTCCACCGACTCCAGCACCAGGACCCGGACACCGCCGCCCAGACGCTCCAGGAGGTGGGGGCCTGGGAAGGGGTGCAGGCAGCGCAGGCCCAGCACACCGACCTTGGTGTGGTGCGCCTTGCGCACCAGATCCGCGGCTAACTCGGCGGTCTCGACGGCGGCGCCGATGGCGACCAGGACCAGCCTGGCGTCGGCGACGCGATGCTCGGATACCGACTGATGCACGCGCCCTGTGAGGCGCCCGAACTCCTGGTACGCGGACTCCAGGGCTCCATGGATGCCGCGATCGAAAAAGGCCCGCGCCGCGGCCCGGCCAGGGCCCGCGGCCTCGGCGGGTGTTCGGGCGCCCAGCAGCACCGGGTGGTCGTGGTCGTGCCAACGGGGAACCCGGCGCCGACGCTCCCCAAACAGCAGCCGATCCGCCTCGTCTTGGGTCCGAATCTCCTGGTCCGGGGGTCCGAGCAGCTCCGTCACCAGGGTGGCCGATGGCAGCCGGACCTCTTGGATGCCCACCCCGATCCGCGCCCCATCCATGGCGACCAGGGCGGGCGCCAGGGCGGCCTCTGCGGCGCGGCGGGCGATCAAGCTGAAGTCCACCGCTTCCTGGCAGTTGGCGGCGACCAGGGTCAGGCAGCCGGACTCGGCCGCCGACCAGGCCGCGGCCTCGCCCGGTCCTGGCATCGGCCCCTGGGCCCCGGCCGCATCGCCGATGAGGTGCAGGACCAGGGGCAGACGCCGACCGCCCGGGACCGCGAGCAGATCGCCCGGGTCCCCGAGCTCGGACGCATCGAGAAAGCTGGTGGCCCGCATCCCGGACAGGGCCATCCCCACGGCGACCGCGAGGGCGCCGTGGGGGCCCTCAGCACGCTGACTGGTCAGGGGCGCGCCCTGGGCGTTGCGGCCGACACCTTGCTGCTCCATCCGCCAGGCCAACTCCGTCGGCTGGGCCAGGGCGCCGCCCCCCAGGCCCGCGGCCTCGGCGATCAGGGCCTCGGTCCTGGCGACGGCACCGTGACCATCCAGGCAGACGGGGTGACCCGCGTGGGGTCCCGACACCTGGGTCGGTGCACCGAGCAGGCGCCGCAACAGGCGCAATCCGATCTTGCTAGGCATAGGGTGTCTCGCGGGGGCGCTGGGGCTCGGCCTGGGCAAATTGGGCGCCTGTGAGCCAAACGATGGCACCCGTGGGGCAGCGATAGGTCGCATCCGGGCGGGCCGGGCCACCAGCGCTGTAGTCGATCACGGGCAGATTGTCCTCCATACGGATGAGCCCCGGGGCCGCATCGGACGCGCAGCGCCCGCAGGCGTCGCAGGCGGTGACGCAGAGCGAGACGGCCATGTCCCCGGCCAGGGGCGCCTTGCACTGGACGAGCAGGCGATGGCTCAGGGGCACCAGCTCGAAGAGGTCCCGGGGGCAGGCGCTCACGCAGTCTCCACAGGCGGTACATCGATCCAACAGGACCAGGGGCAGCCCGTTGGTGTTCATCTTGATGGCATCGAAGCCGCAGGCCAGCTCGCAATCGGCGAGCCCCAGACAGCCCCAGGGGCAACCCTTGCCACCCTCGGAGACCACCGAAGCGGCCCGGCAGCTCTCGAATCCCCGGTACTCGGCGATCTGATAGGCCTGTCCGCGACCGCCGGCGCAATGGAGCCGGGCGACGCGCCGCTCCTGGCGGCCGGGATCCACGTCCAGCAGCTCGGCGATCTCCGCCACCGTGTCCGTGCTGGCCACCGTGCACTGGCTGGGGGTGACCCGCCCTCCCACCAATTGCTCTGCAAAGGCATGGCAACCGGGCTGACCACAGGCCCCGCAATTGGAGCCCGGGAGCAGGTCCTCGGTCGCCTCGATCCGCGGGTCCTCGTTCACTCGCAGGAATCGGTAAGCCACCGCGAGGATCAAGGCGAAGAACAGGCCCAGCCCGGTCATGATCGCGGGGGCGACGATGAAGCTGTTCACTTAGCGATTGAAAGGCGCCGCACGCTCGATGAGTCCATCCAGCCCAGGCTCGTCCGGGGTCCGGGGTTGGCCCGGGTGGATGCACTTGGCAGGACACAGCTCCGCGGCCTCGACCAATTGGGCATAGGTCGCCGACCCCAGATCTCCGAGCATGGCCTGCTTCTCCTCGGTGTAGATGAACAGCCGCGGATTGATCTTGAGGCAGTCGTTACAGCTGGTGCACAGGGGCGTATCGATCCAGGGGTCGTCGAAGCCGGGGGCATCATCGGGTTCGGGGGGCTCGGTCGCCGTCGTGGCGGCGTCCGTCCCGGTCTGCTCCGGAGGGGGAACTGGGTCCGGCGGGGGCGCCGAGGTCAACCCCAGCCGCGGGCCACCCAGGATGGGCCCATCCGGGTCCAAGAGCGCGTCGGTCAGGCGCCCCATGGCCTCGCTGGCCGCCTGCCGGCGGACCCGCTCCACCTCGGCCAGGTGCTCGGCCACCAGGGCGGCACGTTCCTCCGCGGCCTGGGCGCGCTCCTCGGCCCGGGTGCGCTCGATGGCCGCCTCCACATGGGGGTTGCGCACCCCGGCCATGGCCTGGAGGGTGCGCCAGAAATTGAGCCGGTCCAGGCAGGCCAGGGCCAGCTCCCGGGAGGCCACCAGCCGGTGCAGGGTGCCGTTGGCGTCCACCGACCAGACGAAGGGGACCCGCTCGTGGGCCTGCTCCGGCGGCATGGCCAGATAGGCCTGTATGGGCACCAGGGCCTGGGAGTCGCAGCCCGGCGGGATCACCCGGAAGTGCTCGCGGAGCCGTCCGATGAGCAGGCAGTAGTCGGCGAAGGTGAAGGCCAGGTCCTCGCTGACCCGGTTGCCGTCCCCGTCGAGATACTCGAATGGGTGCACGGGCCAGTCGGCCTCCGGCTGGGGGTTGCCGTCGAAGTCCATCAGGGCCGGTTCGCTGTCCCCGGGCAGGGGGTCGACCCGGAAAAAGGGGTGCGCCCGGCTCTCGATAGCCGCCCCGGCGATGAACCAGGCGTTGAGCAGCGTCGTGTCGCCCGTGGACCTCAGGCCCGTGTTGATGACGTGCAGGCTGGTGCGGGTGGCGTCCAGCGCGGAGAGGAAGCAGGCCATCAGGTGGGGCGCCCGAGCGGCGGAGGATTGGGAGACCGCGGCCTGGCGGTGGCTCAGCCCCAGATAGCCCAGCTCGGTGCGATAGAGCTGGAAGGGCTCGTGGGCGTCGTCCCCCGCGCCCGGGTCGTTGCTGGGCTGGACCCGGATCAGGACCTGGACCGGGCGCCCGGAGCTGAGCAGGCGCGAGAAGGAGGGCATATCGGCGCCGGCCACCCGATCCGCGGACTCCACGGCGATCACCACCGGGACCAACAACAGCTCTTCCTGGGAGAAGCCCTCCCAGTCCAGGTTCGCGAACCAGGGATCGTGCAGGGCCGGGTCGTAGATGCCGTTGGTCTCCAGGCAGGCGATGCGCACGGCGCTGAAGACCTCCACCAGCTTGGCGGCCTGGGCGTCGAACAGGGCCATGGCGCGGGCGCAGGGATCTGTGTCGCTGATGTCCTCCAGATCCGCCCTGCCGGTCAGCCAGTCGCCGCCGAGGCTGCCCAGGTGGACGAACCGGACCAACACTGGGTCGGGCCGCCAGCCCTGGAGCACCTCCAGGGCTTGCTCGATGCGCGCACGCCGCTCCGGGCCCATGGCATGGGTGCCGCGGGAGTAGTCCATGACCGTGGACAGGGCCAGGGGGTCGAAGCGGTCGCCGCCGGGGCCGACGCTGTCCCTGGCCTGCCGCGGCTCGATGGACTCGTCGGACTTGCCCCACTCCACGGCGAGCAGGGACTTCAGGCCGCGGATGGACTCCTCGATCCGCGCCATGAACGCCTGTCGGCGCGGCAGCACCCGGCTGCGCACCGCGTGCACCAGCAGGTGCACGGACGGATAGCGCCCGTAGCCCATGATCTCGCCATGCCCGACCTCTTGGCCCAGCCGCTCCAGGTCCGTGGCCAGGCGTTTGGCGTCCGCCTCGGCAAGCTGCAAATGGGACTGTAGCGCTTCCCCCGCGGCGGCGAGCAGGGGCCCCGCCGGGGTGGGGCCCTCACAGTCCCGCAACACCTGACGCAGGTGGTACTCGATCCAGTGCAGGTGGTCGCGCAGGATGCGGGCGCCATCCGGGGACGGCGCGATGCGGCTGAGGGTGTCCGAGAGCCGATCGGCCAGCCTGCACGTCAAGCCGTCGTAGTCCTGGTTGCCATCCCCCTCGGCGGGGGGATAGAGGAAGAGCGGGTAGTCGTAGCGTAGTTTCGAGGTGTCCCGATAGGGATCCAGCAGGGGCGGCAGGCAGTCCGGCCCAGGTACCTCCAGCCGATCCCGGGCGCCTGGATCGCCCAGGTGGAAATGGCGCAGGGTAAACATCAGCTCCCGGGTGGCCTTGGCGTCCTTGACGGCCATGGCGAGCCTGGGCAGGCCTGCCGGGCCCAGCACCGGGATCTGACTGAGCGCTGCTTCGGTGGGTGATTGTGTCGTCATGTTCTAAGGACGCATGCCAGGTCTGGGGCTTGAGGAGTTGCCGATTGAGTCAGTCAGGTGCCGCGATCGGGTGCCGCGGGCAGCCGCTGCGGTCAAATGGTCAGCCGGTCGAGCACCGCCTCCAGCCCCTGGATCTTCTGTTGCGGTGTGCGGTCCACGCCCTGGCTCGACAGGTCCTCGTAACAGGGGGCCTTGGGGTTGTGGTAGAGCAGCCCGATGGGGATGCGGCTGGTATCCGCGGCGATCTGGAAGGCCCCCCCGAGATCGGACGGGTCATGCTGGCGTTGCTCCGGGAATTGGCGCCGGACCGCGGGGTCCAGGGCGATGCCGTTGGGATGATCGAGCAGCAGGAACTGGGAGGGGTCGTCCTGCAGCGCCTTGGAGACGCTGCCGGCAAACACCGGGCAGCGCTGGATGATGCGCACGAAGCTGGTGCCCCGGTGCCGATAGGCGGCCTTCAGGGTCTGATAGAGCAGGGGCGGGTTCCAGTCCACGACCTGGGCGACGAAGGAGATGTTGGTGATCCCCAGGGTGATGGTCAGCGGATTGTGCGGGTTGAGGATGGCGCCGAAGGGGTGGGTATTGGTCTTGAAGCCCACGGGGCTGGTGGGTGAGGTCTGGGCCTTGGTGAGCCCGTAGACCGCGTTGTCGAAGACCATCAGGGTCATGTCCATGTTGTAGCGCAGGGCATGGATCCAGTGGGCGGTGCCGATGGAGAAGCAGTCCCCGTCGCCGGTGGCGACCCACACATCCAGGTCCGGGCGCCGGGACTTGATGCCGCAGGCCACGGGCAGGGCGCGCCCATGGAGCCCATGGAACCCATAGGTCCCGAGATAGTGGGGCATGCGGCTCGAACAGCCGATGCCGGATACGCACACGGACTTCTCCGGGCGCTGCTGCTCGTCGCGCAGCACCCGCTGGGCCGCAGACAGCACGGCGTGGTCGCCGCAGCCGGGGCACCAGCGCGCCTCGCCCCCGGCGTAATCGCCGATGGTGAAGTAGCGCTCGAAGACCTCGATGGACCAGTCTGCCTTGAGTCCGAACATCAGTGGCTTCCCCCGTCGTGCATGGCCTGGAGACGCTGGGTCATGACCCGATGGATCATGCCCGGTTGCAGCGGATGGCCGAAGACGACGGACCAACAGTCCACATCCACCAACGTCTGGGCGCGCAGCAGCCAGGCGAGCTGGGCGTAGCGCCGGTTCTCTGCGGTGATCATGGGCGCGTCTGGGTCGTCGCTGTAATTGATCTCGATGGTCATGACCTTGCGGAAGCGCCCGAAGATCTCCGTCAAGCCCGGCTCCATGGGCGAGATGAAGCGCAGGTGCAGGGACGAGACCCGGTGACCCTCGCCTCTGGCCCGGTCCACGGCCTCTTCGATGGCGCCCAGGGTCGAGCCCCAACCGACCACCAGCAGGTCGCCCTCCGGGTCGCCGTGGACCGCCGGCGGCTTGAGGGTGCTGGCCAGGGCCGCGAGCTTGCGGCTGCGCATGGCACAGCCGCGCTGGTTGGAATCCGAGTCGTAGGCGACCTTGCTGTGCTGGGTGTGGGCCAGACCGGTCAGGACGTACTGCCCGCCCGTCATGCCGGGGATGGGGCGCGGCGAGAGCCCGGTCTCCGGGTCCCAGTTGTAGGGCGGGATGTCCTCGTTCCATTGGGACTGATCCACGGGCGGGGCCAGCCAGTCGGCGCTGAGCTCGGGGCGCTCGTAGGGCTGCACCCCGGTGGCGAGATTGGCATCCGTGAGCACTAGCACCGGGGTGCGGAAGGCCTCCGCCAGACGGCGTGCCATGATCATGAATTCCAGGCATTCGGCGATGGTCGCCGCGGCAATCACCACCTTGGGGGCATCGCCCGGCTCCCCATAGAGTGCGGCCAGCAGGTCCCCCTGCTCGACCTTGGTCGGCAGGCCGGTCGAGGGGCCGCCGCGCTGCACATTGGCGAGCACCAGCGGTACCTCGGCCATCACCGCCAGACCCAGCATCTCGGTCTTGAGGGCAAGCCCGGGGCCTGAGGTGATGGTGCAGGCGGTCTTGCCCGCGTAGGAGGCGCCAATGGCGAAGCCGATGGCCGCGATCTCGTCCTCGGCCTGATGGATGAAGCCGCCGACCTCGTGATAGACATCGGCGAGGAAATGGGAGGCGGAGGTGGCCGGGGTGATGGGGTACATGGAGACGAGCTCCATGCCCGAGGCCATGATCCCGAGCCCCAAGGCCTGGTTGCCGTTGGTGACGAGGTAACGCTTGCCGCTGGTCTCCGCCTCGGGTCTGGGCGGGACCTCGAAGCGGAACCCAAGGTGGGCCTGGGCGAAGGCGACGCCCGCGTCGAACAGGGCGTGATTGGCGGCGATGACCTTTGCGCTCTTGCGTTTGAAGGTGATCGCAATCTCGTCCTTGGCCTTCTCCAGTTCCCGGGAATACAGGTGGCAAAGCATCCCCAACACGAACATGTTCTTGCCCTTGCGGGGGTCCGGGGTGATCTCCAGACAGGCCTGCTCGATGGGCAGTTCGTGGACGATCAGCCCATTGGCGCGAAACTCGGCCACCGCCTTGGCGAACTGCTCGCGGATCTCCGGGACCGGATCATCCCGCCATTTGCCCTCCAGCAGCAGCAGGGTACCCTCCTTGTAGGCGCCGTTGATGATCCGGGAATACAACACCTGCTCGTTGAAAGCGACCACCAGGTCCGCCTCGTCGCCCATGTTGGTCACATAGCTGCTGGCGAGTCGAATGCGGATGCCGCTGGCGCCAGCGGGAGAGCGGGCCGGGGGCTGGATCTCCGCCGGGATGATCTCCACCGTCCAGACCCCGTTGCGCATCTTGGCGCAGACGGTGCCGAAGGTCTGGCCCGCCTTCTGGGCGCCTTCGCCGGAATCGCTGACGATCTCGACGATATGCTCGGGGATCCGGGTCACCCCGGCCCCTGCGTGGGGCCCCGAGTCATCCTGGTCGGCGCTGGGGCCGGAATCTGTGGTGGTCATATCGGCTGCCCCGGAGTGATTGGCCGGACCCTTTGCAGGAACCTCGAACCAGTGCCTCCCTGGCAAGCTCTTGGGTCATTCGACCCCGTTCGGCCCTATTTCGCGATGAAAGCTGCCGCTGGGTCAAGCAAAAACTCGGGCGTGTGTTCATCTCGTGGCACCGCTCCGCGGTGTCGCGCAGCTCTGCGGCGCTCTGCGTCGAGTGGTCGCCAGCAAGAGACTGCCATTCAACCTCCAATCGTTCAGAGGGTGATCTGGATGCAATGCGCGAAGAATTGCCGGTCGAGGCCTATGAGAGACTGTTCCTGGTGCTGGCGGGTGATTTGGTTTCCAGCATCCTGGCCTCCCGCGAAACCCGTGTTGATCGCGAAATCGATACCAAAGACTTCGCCAGCGCTGCGGAGAGCGACGAGAGCCGTTCCCGGCTTTATGTGGTGGAAGGCGAAGAGGATGGTCTGAAGTCGATCTGCTCTCCAGAACAGATGCAGCGCATCAACACCATCAACCGTCGGTGGGTCTTTTGTTGGTGGACGTCCTGCCGGGCAATCCGCCCGGGCCCGAGCCGGGGAGCTTGGGAGCCGACCAGTTACCTATGGTGTTACCAAATTCGGGTTTCCCAAAGAAAAAAGGCTTAGCCTTGCGAGCTAAGCCCTTGTTTTATCTGGTCGGGGCGAGAGGATTCGAACCTCCGACCACCTGAACCCCATTCAGGTGCGCTACCAGGCTGCGCTACGCCCCGTGAAGCCGGCAATGTTAGCCGTGCCTGACCTCGGCTGTCAATTCGGTTTCTAGGGTCATGGTTCCGGCCGGTAGGGTGTTACGTCAGATGTAACGGCCGGAACGATGGGTGAGGCCCGGTTAGCGTTTCAGGTCGTGGAGGATCTCTTCCAGCTCGGTGCGCAGTTGGCGGATGATTTGGTGGCTCTGGCTCACATCCTGTTTGGCGGAGTCCCCGGACAACTGCTGGCGGGCCCCGCCGATGGTGAAGCCCTGCTCGTAGAGCAGGCTGCGGATCTGGCGCACCATGAGTACGTCGTGGCGCTGGTAATAACGCCGGTTGCCGCGCCTCTTGAGGGGCTTGAGCTGGGGGAACTCCTGCTCCCAGTACCGCAGTACATGGGGCTTTACACCGCAGAGCTCGCTGACCTCGCCGATGGTGAAGTAGCGCTTGCCCGGGATGGGCGGTAGCTCCAGGGGTTCGCCGTGTGTGGTCATTGCCGTTAGTGCTCGGTTCCGGCGTAGGCTTCCACCCTCGACTTGAGCTTCTGCCCCGGCCTGAAGGTGACGACCCGGCGGGCCGTGATCGGGATCTCCTCGCCAGTCTTTGGGTTTCGCCCGGGACGCTGCTTCTTTTCGCGCAGGTCGAAGTTGCCGAAGCCGGACAGTTTTACTTGTTCGCCGCGTTCCAGGGCGGAGCGGATCTTTTCAAAGAACATCTCGACCATGTCCTTGGCCTCACGCTTGTTGAGGCCCATTTCATTGAACAGATGTTCGGCCATATCGGCCTTGGTCAGCGCCATACCATTCAGTCCCTCAATCGTGCCCCAATGTCCGACTCGAGCCGCGCCAAGATCTGCGCCATGCTGCGGTCAACCTCTTGATCGGTAAGTGTCTGGGAAGAAGCCTGTAAAATCAATCCCAAAGCGAGACTTTTTCTCCCAGGCTCTATTTTATCGCCCTGATAGACATCGAAAAGAACCACTGCCTTGAGCAATTCTGGCTCCGCGGCGGCGATACAGGCCTCGATTTGTGCCCGGCTGACCCCTGCGTCCACCAGGATGGCGATGTCGCGGCGGATGGACGGAAATTTGGACAGGGGTCGGAAGGCGGGCAGGCGCCCGGCGGCGAGCCCGTCGATGGCCAGTTCGAACACATAGGCATCGGCCCCGATGTCCATCCGTGCGGCGAGCGCAGGGTGGAGCATGCCGATCATGCCTACCTCCTGCCCAGCGCGTTCGATGCGTGCGCTTTGGCCCGGGTGCAGGGCCGGG
Organism: uncultured Gammaproteobacteria bacterium; assembly: GCA_963845265.1. Lineage (GTDB taxonomy): Bacteria > Pseudomonadota > Gammaproteobacteria > Chromatiales > Chromatiaceae > DYRB01. Next base: position 405,157 of record CAWJRN010000003.1, read on the forward strand.
TGCTCGGCGGGGACGAAGGCGTAGGCCTCCGGGCAGCCGGTCAGCCCGAGGATGGCCTCCACATCGGCCTTCAGGTCGAAGAAGTCGGTGGCCCTAGGGGACTGACCCCATTGCTCCGGGAGCACGGGACCGACCACCAGGCCACCGATCATCGCGTCCTGCCGCGGGATGCCGGCGTTGCCCTCGGCCTGCGCTGGCTCCGGCACCGACTCTGGCAGATAGCGCAGGCCGGTCTCGAAGATGCGTACCCGTTCCTGCTGGCGGGCAAGGTTCTGGCGGGCCGCCTGGAGCAGTCCGGGCCAGAGGCTGGTGCGCATGACCGACAGGTCCGCGGAGATGGGGTTGGCCAGGGTCAGGACGGGTTGCCCGGGGGCTACCAGCTCCTGCACCTCCGGGTTGACGAAGCTGTAGGTGATGACCTCCTGGAAGCCACGGGCCACTAGGGCGAGGCGGGCGCGGTCGAGGTCGAAGGCGGTCTCCGCCGGGGCTCGGGTAGTGGCCGCGGTGGGGGCGTGGGCCATGGGGATGTTGTTGTAGCCGTGGATGCGGCCGATCTCGGCGATGAGGTCTACCTCGAACACGGTGTCGAAGCGGCTGCTCGGGGGCAGTACCTCCCAGCCTCCGGCCATGGGCGCTACCTGCATGCCGAGGCGGGTCAGGATGTCCTGGATGTCGGAGTCCGGTAACGCCAGCCCCAGGACCTGCCTGACGCGGTCCCGGCGCAGCAGCAGGGCGGTTCGCTTGGGCAGGTCTGCTGGGCTTTGGATATCGACCACGGGGCCGGGCTCGCCGCCGCAGATCTCCAGCAGCAGGCGGGTGGCCCGTTCCAGGGCGTCCACCTGTAGCTCGGGGTCGACGCCGCGCTCGAAGCGGTGGGAGGAGTCCGTATGCAGGCCATAGCTGCGTGCCTTGCCGCTGATGGCCGCGGGGGCGAAGAAGGCGCTCTCGAGCAAGATGTCCCTGGTGCCCTCACCGACCGCCGACGCGGCCCCGCCCATGATCCCGGCCAGTGCGACCGGCACCTTGGCGTCGGCGATGACCAGGGTGTCCGGGCGCAGCTCGACGGCCTCGTCGTTGAGCAGGTCTAGCCGCTCCCCGGGCAGGGCCATGCGCACCCGGATTTCGCCGTCCAGGCGCGCCAGGTCGAAGGCGTGCATGGGCTGGCCGAGCTCTAGGAGGAGGTAGTTGGTCACGTCCACCACTGGACCCAAGCTGCGTAGCCCGGAGCGGCGCAGGCGCTCGCGCAGCCACAGGGGCGTCTCGGCCCCGACATCGATCCCGCGGACGATGCGACAGGCATAGCGGGGGCAGGCGTCGACGGCCTCCAGGCGCACCCGTAAGTGCTCATCGTTGACCGGGGCGACGGGTTCGAGGGAGGGGCCCGCCACCGGGCTGCGGTTGATGACGCCGACCTCCCGGCTGATCCCGGCCAGGCTCAGGCAGTCGCCCCGATCCGGGGTCAGATCGACCTCGATGCAGGCGTCGTCCAGTTGCAGCCAGGTGCGTAGGTCCGCCCCGACGTCCGCGTCCCCGGGCAGGGGCAGGATGCCGTCGGAGGTCTCCGCCAGACCCAACTCGGAGGCCGAGCAGATCATGCCCAGGGACTCGACGCCGCGCAGCTTGGCGCGCTTGATCTTGAACCCGCCGGGGAGCACGGCACCCACCAGGGCCGCGGGGACGCGCATGCCCGCCGCCACGTTGGCCGCCCCACAGACGATCTGCAGGGGCTCGCCCTGGCCGACATCCACCCGGCAGACGCGCAGCTTCTCGGCGTTGGGGTGGGGGTCCGCGGCGAGCACCAGACCGACGACGACGCCACTGAAGGGCGGGGCCGCGGGCTCGACGGCGTCCACCTCGAGCCCGGCCATGGTCAACTGGGCACTCAGGGTCTGGGTGTCGATGGGCGGGTTTACCCACTCACGCAGCCATGCCTCACTGAATCGCATCTTGTGTTCCTATCGGGGCAGTTGTCAGTTGTCAGGTTTCAGTTGGCAGTGCAGTCTTTGGTGCTGCGAGAACCCATGCCGCCGGGCAACCGAGAACCGACGTGTATTGGACTATGGTTCCGTCGCGTCGGCCTGATCAGGCGAATTGTCGCAGGAATCGCAGGTCGTTCTCGAAGTAGAGCCGTATGTCGTCGATGCCGTAGCGCAGCATCGCCAGTCGCTCGACGCCCATGCCGAAGGCGTAGCCCAGGTAGCGGTCAGGGTCGATGCCCACATGGCGAAAGACCTCCGGGTAGACCATGCCGCAGCCGAGCACCTCCAGCCAGCCGCTCTGCTTGCAGACTCGGCAGCCGGCGCCATTGCACATGACGCACTGGATATCCACCTCGGCGGATGGCTCCGTAAAGGGGAAGTAGGACGGGCGGAAGCGCAGTTGCAGGTCGCGCTCGAAGAAATTGGTGAGGAAGTCGTAGAGGACCCCCTTGAGGTCCGCGAAGCTCACCTGCTCGTCGACCAATAGCCCTTCCACCTGGTGGAACATGGGCGTGTGTGTCAGGTCCGAATCGCAGCGATAGACCCGCCCTGGGGCGATGATGCGCAGGGGCGGGGGCTGTTCTTGCATCACGCGAATCTGCACCGGGGAGGTATGGGTGCGCAGCAACAGGTGCTCGCCAAAGTAGAAGGTGTCGTGCATGGCCCGCGCCGGGTGATGGGCGGGGATGTTGAGGGCCTCGAAGTTGTGGTAGTCGTCCTCCACCTCCGGGCCCTCGGCGACGGCGAAACCGGCATTGGCGAAGAGCTGCTCGATGCGTCGCAGCGTCCGCGTAACCGGGTGCAGTCCGCCGGGGCGCTGGCCCCTCCCGGGCAGGGTCACGTCGATGCGTTCGCCGGCAAGCCGGGCCATGAGGGCGGCCTGGTCCAGAACGGCGCGTCGGGCGTCGATCGCCGTCTGTACCGCCTCCTTGGCGAGGTTGATGCGGGCGCCGGCGGCGGGGCGGTCTTCCTTGGGTAGGGCCCCGAGTTGCTTGAGCTGGGCGGTCAGCAGGCCGCTCTTGCCCAGGTAACGGACCCGCACTTGGTCGAGGCCGGCGAGATCCGAGCTCGCGGCGATCTCGGCCAGGGCCGCCTCGCGCAATGTGTCGAGCGCGCTGGGGTCTGCTTCGGCCATGTCGGTTGCCCTCGAGTAATAGCGGGTCGGGCCGGAGGCTCCGGCGCTTGGTAAATGTTTAGGGAAACCCTGTGCGGGCCACGCCCCGCCCGTCAGGCCGGAGACGGCGCGCCCGCAGCAGGTGACGCAGGCGTTGGCCAAAAAAAAGGGAAAGGCCGTGGCCTTTCCCTCTTGCTCCGATCACCGCCCCGGGAAGCTGGTCCTGGCTGGTGGTGATCGGATCGTCTGGCGAGGGGCAGGGCCGCTTGTGCAGGCGGCCTAATCAGGCAGCTTGGGCCAGACCGGCCTTGGCCTGCTCGGCCAGTGCACCGAAGGCGGGCATATCGCTGTAGGCGATCTCGGCCAGGACCTTGCGGTCAAGCTCGACACCGGCGCGCTTGAGGCCGTTGATGAATCGGCTATAGGACAGGCCGTTCATGCGGGCCGCGGCGTTGATGCGGGCGATCCACAGGGCGCGGAACTGGCGCTTCTTCTGGCGACGGTCGCGATAGGCGTATTGGCCGGCCTTGATGACCGCCTGCTTGGCGACGCGGAAGACCTTGCTGCGGGCACCGTAGTAACCCTTGGCGGCCTTCATGATCTTCTTGTGGCGGGCGTGGGCTTGTACGCCCCGTTTGACTCTTGGCATGGTTGTGCTCCGGTTCGTTCAGTCTTAGCAGTAAGGCATCATCCGCATGGCGCTCTTCACGTCCCCCTTGTGCACCAGGGCGGGAGAGCGCATATGACGCTTCCGCTTGGTGGGCTTCTTGGTGAGGATGTGACGCCGATGGGAGGCGTTACGTTTGAACGAACCGGCGCCATTGCGCGCAAAGCGCTTTGCCGCCCCGCGTTTGGTCTTGATCTTGGGCATGTGCTCTCGACTCCGCTATTTGAAAGGGCTACGCGGCTCGGACAGGGGTCCGGTCGCTATTTCTTCTTGGGGCCCAGCACCATCACCATCTGGCGTCCTTCCATCTGGGGTTGGGACTCCACGATGCTGATCTCGGAAAGGTCGGTCTCCACCCGTTTGAGTAGGGCCAGGCCCAACTCCCGGTGGGCGTGTTCGCGTCCGCGAAAGCGCATGGTGACCTTGCCTTTGTCCCCTTCGTTCAGGAAACGGGTCAGGTTGCGTAGTTTGACCTGATAGTCTCCCTCGTCCGTACCCGGACGAAACTTCACCTCCTTGATCTGAACCTGCCGCTGCTTCTTCTTTGCCTCCGCCTTCTTCTTTCTCTGGTCGAAGACGAAGCGCCCAAAATCCATGAGGCGACAGACCGGGGGTTCGGCGTTGGGGTCGATCTCGACGACGTCCAACCCGTCCGCCTCGGCCATCTCGATGGCCTCGCGCAGTTTGATAACCCCGACCTGGACTCCTTCCGCATTGATCAATCGCACATCGGTTGCGGTGATCTCCCGATTGACGCGGTTCTTTTTTGGCGCAGCTATTGCAAGTTCCTCCAGTGACACAAACAAAAACGACCGATGCCGCTGTCGCCCGCCGGGGCGGGGAAGCGACTCCGGACGTCAGTTGGTTCGGTTCTCGACCTCTTGCCCGAGACGGGCGATGAAATCGTCGAGCCCCATGGCCCCGAGATCCTGACCCTTACGGTCGCGGACGGCCAGGGTGCGGCTCTCCACCTCGCGATCCCCCAGGACGAGCAGGTAGGGGACCTTCTGTAAAGTGTGCTCGCGGATTTTAAAGCCGATCTTCTCGTTTCTCAAGTCGAATTCCGCTCGGAAGCCCTTTTTGCGCAAGGCGTTAGCGACCTCGCGGACATAGGGGGCCTGGCGGTCGGTGATATTACAGGCCATGACCTGCACCGGCGCGAGCCAGGCGGGCAGGGCCCCGGCGTAGTGTTCGATGAGGATGCCGATGAAACGCTCGATGGACCCCAGGATGGCGCGATGGATCATCACCGGGGTCTGTTTGCTGTTGTCCTCGGCGATAAAGTGGGCCCCCAGGCGCCCCGGCATGGAGAAGTCCACCTGGATGGTGCCGCACTGCCAGGCGCGTCCGATGCTGTCGTGCAGGGTGAACTCGATCTTGGGGCCATAGAAGGCCCCCTCGCCGGGTTGGACGCGGAACTCGAGCCCCTTGTCACGCAGGGACTTGTCCAGGGCCGCCTCGCCCTTATCCCAGAGGGCATCGCTGCCGACGCGTTGGTCCGGGCGCAGCGACAGGGCAAGTTCGATGTCCGGGAAGCCGAAGTCGCGGTAGGTCTCGAAGACCATGTCGATGAGGGTCGACACCTCCTCCTGGAGCTGGTCCTCGGTGCAGAAGACGTGGGCATCGTCCTGGGTGAAGCGCCGTGCCCGCATCAGGCCGTGCAGGGTCCCCGAAGGCTCGTTGCGGTGCACCACGCCGAATTCTGCGATGCGCAGGGGCAGATCCCGGTAGCTCTTCAGGCCCTGATTGTAGAGCTGGATGTGCCCCGGGCAGTTCATGGGCTTGATGGCGAAGTCGTGCTCGTCGAGCTGGGTGGTGAACATGCCCCCGGCGAACTTGTCCCAGTGCCCGGAGCGCTCCCAGAGGCTGCGGTCCAGCAGCTGGGGGGTCTCGACCTCCTGGTAGCCGTACTCCTCGAGCTTCTCGCGCATGTAGGCCTCGGCCAGGCGGTACATGACCAGGCCCTTGGCGTGCCAGAAGGCCATGCCCGGTGCCTCTTCCTGGAAGTGGAAGAGGTCGAGCTGCTTGCCCAGGCGCCGATGGTCGCGCTTCTCGGCTTCCTCGATCCGGTGCAAGTAGGCCTCCAGCTCCTTGCGGTCGCGCCAGGCGGTGCCGTAGATGCGCTGGAGCTGGGCGTTGCGTGCATCGCCACGCCAATAGGCTCCGGCGACCTTGGTCAGCTTGAAGCCATTGCCGAGCTTGCCGGTGCTGGGCAGGTGAGGGCCGCGACAGACATCGAACCAATCCCCCTGGCGGTAGATCGAGACCTCCTCGCCCTCCGGGATGATGTCTTCGATGATCGCAACCTTGTACTCCTCGCCGATCTCGGCAAACAGCCGCTTGGCGTCCTCCCGATCCCACACCTCGCGGGTGATAGGCAGGTTGCGCCGGACGATCTCTTGCATGCGCGCCTCGATGCGCGATAGATCTTCCGGCGTGAAGGGCTCGTCGCGTGCGAAGTCGTAGTAAAACCCGTCCTCGATGGCCGGGCCTATGGTGACCTGGGTGCCCGGGTAGAGTTCCTGAACCGCCTGGGCCATGACGTGGGCCGCGTCGTGGCGCAGCAGTTCCAGGGCGTCATCGTCTTTGCTGGTGAGGATGGCGAGTTCCGCGTCCTCGGCGATCAGGAAGCTGGTGTCCACCAGGCGCCCGTCGACGCGCCCGGCCAGCGCGGCCTTGGCCAGTCTGGCGCCAATGGATTGGGCGACATCGGCTACGGAGACGGGTTGCTCGAAGGACTTCTGGGAGCCGTCTGGAAGGGTGATGGTAGGCATGGCAAATCCTGCGCCGATCAGTGGTGACCGATACCAGGGGTCACATGAAACGACGGTCATATGAAACGAAAAAGCCGCCAGCCTGGTACCGATGGCTCCAACCCGACTAGGGTGGGTGCCGGTGACCTTGGGCTGGCGGCTGCGTATTTGGTAGGCGCGATTGGACTCGAACCAACGACCCCCACCATGTCAAGGTGGTGCTCTAACCAGCTGAGCTACGCGCCTGTCGTCAGAAGCCCACAATCTTAGCGGTGAGTCCCTGGGTTGGCAAACCCTTTTTTCGGTTGCGTCCCCGCATGCCGGAGATTGGGCAAGTATTCGCCCACGATCCGTTTGCGCCCGATCCGCAGTCTGGGTAGAGCGCAGCGAAACCAAGCAATGAACGGCTTAGGTGCCTTGCCCAATCTCGTCGGCGAGGGGCTGCGGTGCGGTTCGTTCCTCACCGCACCCTACAGGCTTGGTGCCGGGTCCGAGGCGGTCTGAATGTCCAGCCGGAAGCTCATGTCGGATCGGGCGCTGCCGAAATAGCTACCCTCCACCGGCGCGGCACCGCTCGGGGTGGCAGAGGCGGCCACGGGGACATGACCGTCGGCGACGGCGATGCCTCGGGTCGGGTCGAAGCCGCGCCAGCCGCCGCCTGGTAGGTATACCTCAGGCCAGGCGTGCAGGTAGCGCCGGTTGGTCTCCATGGCGGACCTATCCTGGTAGCCACTGACAAAACGGGCGGCGAGCCCCGCGGCGTGGGCGACGGCGACAAACAACACCGTCTGGTCGCGGCAGGCACCCCGGGCCAGGCGCAGGGTCTGGCCCGGGGTCTGGGCGGCACCCTGATCACGGATCGCGCGCTCGATGTGGGTGAAGATCCATTGATTGAGGCCAAGCAAGAAGCCAGCGGGGCTGCCGTCGCTTGCGGCCTCGATCTGGTTTCTCAGGGCTCGCACGGGTTGGTCGGTCTGGCCGTGGGGCAGGTAGGGTGCCAGGGCGCCGGCATCGGTGTGCGCATAGTCCATGGGCAGGCGATTGGCGCCGAGGTCTGGGACGAAGTCGAAAGCGTTGGATCGGGACGACTGCACCAGCAGGTGAACGTCGATGTCCAGGTGTCGGGTCTCGCCGGCGAACCACAGCCGGGTCACCAGGTTGCCCTCGGCATCGAGTTGATCGCTGCGGGACTGGGGTTCGGGGGCAAGTTTCAGGTCCCAGGCCAGTTCCCGCACCCCACCGTCCGGGCGCGGACGCAAGCGGACCGTCTGGGGTCCCAAGAGTACGGGAATACTATAGGTGTAGCGGGTGTGATGGCGGATGTCGAATCGCATGTCGCGGCCTCCCAGACCGAACGGTTGGCAACCTTAGCCGGGAGGGTGCTGATAGATGTTGCGTCGGGGAAGCCGCGCCAGACCCATGGCCAGGATCCCGATCCAGCCCGCAGCAAGCCAGCCGATGACCCCGTCATAGTCCCCGGTCAGGTAGGCCAGGGCTGCGGCGTCGTTTCCGTCTGTGACGCTACGGGTGACCTGGATGACGAAGATCCAGCCCGCGTGCAGGCCGATGCACCAACCGATGTGAGCGCTGCGCCGCCGCACCAGTCCCAGGAAGACACCCACCAAGACCAAGGCGACGAAGGAGTCCAGGTTGTTCCACTGCCAGGGGCTGGTAAAGGTCGACAGGAAGATCGACCAGTTGCCGGCCCAATCGTAGGCTATGCCGTCGGGCAGGGAGCGCGGCTTCATGAAGTGGAGCAGGGCGTAGAGCAGGGCGGTCCAGAAGATGGCTGACCCGGCGCCGGAGCGACGAGACACGGCCGCGTAGAGGGCGCCGCGAAAGAAGGTCTCCTCCAGTATGGCGACCAGCAGTCCGCCGATCAGGGCGCTCGCGGCCTTGGATGCGACGACTCCGGCCGGCTTGAGGTGCGGGACCCGCACCTCCATAGTCACCAGGGCCACGGCCAGGGCGGAGAGGATGAACACGCCGATCAGCCAGCCGAGCCCTACGGCGCGCAGGAATTCGGGCCGCGTCCGGTCATAACCGAGGGTGTGCCAGTTCGCCACCCCCATCGCCTTGAGCAGCGGCCAGAGTCCGATGACCATGAAGACCTGGGCCAGCCGGCTCATGACCCGCCGCGGGTCATGGTCGAGCCACCCGGTCTGCATCAGGGGCCAGGTCAGGAGTGCCGCCAGGAGCAGGCACGCGAAGAGGTAGAGGAAGAACTGGGCGGTGTCGCGCATGGCAAGCCCGGGGACAGTGTTGTCGAATGGGCCGACGAGGCCGGCTTAGCCTTGGTGATCCGTATCGCCTGCTTGAAGTCGATACGTCGGCCCTTGCCCATACCTTATGGGCAAGGCCCGGCGACGGCCCCGGTTCAGATGCCGACGCGCAGGCGTTGGCCGCTACGGATGTTGGTGTCCTTGGCGCTCATGCCGTTGAGCTTACGTAGCTGGTCTACGGACATGTCATATCGGGTGGCGACGCTGTAGAGGGTCTCTTTCGCCTTTACGACGTGTTGGGTCGGTTGCTTGGCTTTGGGCGGTGCCTTCGACGCCGTCTTGGGTGCAGTCTTATTAGATCGGGTGGCCTTTTTTGCTACGACGGGCTTTGCGGCCGGCTTGGCGGCGGCTTTGGCTGTCGTGGGTCGGTCGGTCGTTGCTACCTTGATCGGCTTTGCCGGTTTGTAAGCGGCCTTCTGTGTCCTGGCCTCCGGCGCCCCCTGTACCGGCCGCGGCCAGTCGCTTTTCGCTGCGACGACCAGCTTGCTCGGGCCGGCGGGCTTGGTTGGCTCAAAACTGGCGAGACGCTCGGACGTTCCAGTGGACGGCAGGCCTGCGACGCGCTTGGTTGCGCCCGTCGGCAACCAAACCGTGTGGCCAGCCGGGAGCAGGGCGTTACCGTTGCGAGCCGGCTCGCGCCACGCAAGATTGACGGCGGAGAGGCGGTCGAGTGAGACCCCGTAGTGGGCGGCCACCCTGGTCGCAGGCACGCTGGCGGGCAGGACGATGCGGTCCTCGGTCAGGGGTGCCTGGCGGACGATGCCTGGGAAATAGGTGTCCGGGTGATCGGCGATCTCCCGGGCGGCGAGGAACTCGGCGTAGTAGTTGCGGGAGGCAAAGCCGAAGTACTTGCCCTGATAGTTGCGCACGATCTTGCCGAAATCGTTGCCGTATTCGGCCTTGGCCCGCGCCATGCCGCCGACGCCGTGGTTGTACGAGGTGATGGCGAGCGGCCAGGTGCCCAGGCGATTATGGGCATCGCCCAGGTAGCGGGCCGCGGCCTTAGCCGAGACCACTGGGTCGAGGCGCTCATCCACAGCACGGCCCACATGCATGTAGCTGCGCCCCGTAGCGGGCATGAACTGCCAGACGCCGGTGGCACCCGCGCTCGAGACAGCTCCGAGTTGGTAGGACGACTCGACGTGGGGCAGATAGACCAAGTCCTCGGGCAGCCCGGCTGCTTGGAATGCCTCGCGGAAGGCCGGTTCGTATCGGCCGCTGATCTCGATGCCGCGGCGGAAACGCTCCTTCAGCCCACGTTGGGCGCGCACCCGGTCATCGGCGCCATAGATGGCGCTGCCGCCGCCGGCTGCGACTAGACGGTCGCGCAGGTCTGCCTCCTCGGTGCTGAGGGGCTGGCCGCTGCGGGTCTTGTTCTGGACATTGCGTAGGCGGTACTCCACGGCGGACTTGCGGCCCTGGATCATCGACTTCTGGTCAGGGGTATAGCCGTTGTTGTTGGTGCCAGGGAGGTTGATGACTTCGTAGACGACGCCAAGGTAGACCTTGTCGTGCAGGGCCACCTGGCGGCGCCCCCACTTGGAGTAGACGTTGCGCCAGAAGTCCACGTTGGGTTGGATCTGCGCCGGGACCGGGAAGGCCCCGGTGGATTCCACCTTCGTATAGGTGTCTTCGCGGCGGTCCCCAGTGCCGGAGCAACCTGCCAGCAGCAACACGACGAGCAAAAAGGAAAGCAGAGCCGGCAGGCGGCGATCAGTTGACGCATTCATCGGCGAGTTACCCCCGAGGTCCTACGGGATTGAGATGCGTGCCGCGGGCAAATCCCGGCACGTTGAGCGCAAGTGTGGCCGACGATGTGAAATCCTGCAACCGGAAACGCGAAAAATTCCACGTCGTTAGCGCATATTTCTACGATGGTGGTTGCGAATGTGCTGCGCTTGCCTGGGCAAGCGTCTAGGCGGGCGGTTCGGCGCCCGTAAGGACGTCCAGGCCCTCGGCCTGGAGGAGTTCCACCAGGCGGATCAGGGGCAGGCCAATCAGGGCGTTGGGGTCGTCGCCGTCCAGGCGGGCGAACAAGGCGATACCCAGACCCTCGGACTTGAAGCTCCCGGCGCAGTCGTAGGGCTTTTCCAGGTCCACGTAGCCCGCGATCTGGTCTGGGGTGAGGTTGCGGAAATGGACGCGGAAGGGTTCGTTGAGGGTGCGTGCCCGGCCGGTGGCAGCATTGAACAGGCACAGTCCCGTGTAGAAGGTCGCCGTCTTACCGGAGGCGCGTTCGAGCTGGGCAATGGCGGCCTCCCGGTTGCCTGGCTTGCCCAGGACCCGACCGTCTATGACCGCGACCTGATCCGACCCAATGATGAGCGCCTCAGGGTGGGTGGGGGCCACGGCCCGCGCCTTTGCCTCGGCCAGGCGCGTGACCAGGGCCTCGGCGGGCTCGTCCGCGGCTCCGGTTTCATCCACCTCGGGCGAGGCGGTGGTGAAGGTCAGGCCCAAACGCCCCAGGAGGGCGCGCCGGTAGGGAGATGTGGATGCGAGAACGAGCGGCGGCTGGGGCATGGGGCGTACCTCAGGGTGGGCAAACTGGGCTTGCGGGCTGGGCGCTGACCGAACCGGTCCCTGCCCGTCTCCGGCACGCATACTGCCTGCTACGTGCGGTCCGGGGCGGTCGCGGTCGTTAGCATCGCAGCAGAGGCCAAGGGGGCTTCGGCGGTCTGGCTTCTGCCCGAGGTTGATCGATGTCGGTAGCTCGCGTGGTTTGGTGCCCTGCTCCTTGGGGGCGGCAGTTGCTGGGCCCTGGTCAATGAGGCGCCGTCGGTGACGCCGACTCCGGTGGCCACTGCGGCGGAACTGGAGGAGCAGGATGCCGCGGTCAGGGCCGCGGCGCAACAGGTAGCGACGGACTACTAGCGACGGACTACCTTGCGGCGCTCAACGCGGGGGAATAGGCGCCGGTATCGCCTTTTTGCATCCCGACGAGTTGGTCCGTTTCAAGAAGCAGTTGGTCTCGATCCTCGATGCAAGGCTGGAGCGGCGCCCCGCCGCCACCGGGGCGTCTTCCAGAAAGGCCGCTGGAAGACGCTGCATCGCGCCGGCGGTTCCAAGAGAATGTACCGGTTGCTCTTGAATCGTCACTTATCCACCGTCGACGGTACTAGTGGTCCCCCACGGGTCCCCCCACCACAGGCCCATGCCCGGCTTGGCCCCCTCCCTTGGGGGCGTTTGCCCTACCACCGGTTTCCTTGGGCGGGCGCACCGGGCGCCCGGCCATGACATCGTCAATCTGATCCTTGGACAGGGTCTCGTACTCCAGCAGGGCCCCGGCCATGGTGTCGAGCTTGGCGCGGTTCTCCTCCAACAGCTCTCTGGGCGCGGGAATAGTTGCGGTCGATGATTAGCCGGACCTGCTTATCGATCTCCCGGGCCGTGCCGGGGGAGACATGGCTATGCTCGGTGACGCTGCGCCCAAGGAAGACCTCCGCCTCCTCCTCCGCATAGGACAGGGGCCCCATAGCCTCGGAGAGCCCGAACCGGGTGACCATGTTGCGGGCGATCTCGGTGGCCCGCTGGATGTCGTTGGAGGCACCCGTGGTGATGGCGTCCGCCCCGAAGACCATGGCCTCGGCGACGCGCCCGCCGAACAGGCTGGAGATCTGGCTCTCCAGGTGGCGCTTGGTCATGCTGTAGCGGTCGCGCTCGGGTAGGAACATGGTCACCCCCAGGGCTCGCCCGCGGGGGATGATACTCACCTTGTGCACCGGGTCGTGCTCTGGCACCAGGCGCCCGACGATGGTGTGGCCGGCCTCGTGGAAGGCCGTCAGGCGTTTCTCCTCGTCCGTCATGACCACGCTGCGCCGCTCGGCGCCCATCATGATCTTGTCCTTGGCCCGCTCGAACTGCTCCATGTCCACCTGGGAAAGCCCTGCTCGGGCGGCAAACAGGGCCGCCTCGTTGACCAGGTTGGCCAAGTCCGCCCCGGAGAAGCCCGGGGTGCCGCGGGCGATGACCTCGGCCTCGACGTCGTCCGCCAGGGGTACCTTGCGCATGTGCACCTCCAGAATGGCGGTGCGTCCGCGCAGGTCCGGCAGCCCGACCACCACCTGGCGGTCGAAGCGCCCCGGGCGCAGCAGGGCGGGGTCGAGGACGTCGGCGCGGTTTGTGGCGGCGACCACGATGATCCCCTCGCTGCCGGCGAAGCCGTCCATCTCAACCAGGAGCTGATTGAGCGTCTGTTCGCGTTCGTCGTGACCGCCGCCGAGCCCGGCCCCGCGGCGCCGGCCGACGGCGTCGATCTCGTCGATAAAGATGATGCAGGGGGCGGCCTTCTTGGCCTGTTCAAACAGATCGCGTACCCGCGAGGCGCCCACGCCGACGAACATTTCCACGAAGTCAGAGCCCGAGATGCTGAAGAAGGGGACCTTGGCCTCGCCGGCGATTGCGCGCGCCAGCAGGGTCTTGCCGGTCCCCGGCGGGCCTACCATCAGGACCCCGTGGGGGATGTGCCCGCCGAGGTCATGGAATCGCTTCGGGCTGCGTAGGAACTCCACCAGCTCGCCGACCTCGTCCTTGGCCTCTTCGACCCCGGCCACGTCCTTGAGGGTGACCTTCACGTCCCCCTCCGCATGCTGGCGTGCGCGGCTCTTGCCGAAGTTGAAGATGCCGCCGGCCCCGCCACCACCAGCCCCGGCGTTGCGCTTCATGAACCAGAACCAGACCCCGATGAGCAGCAGGAAGGGCAGCCAGGCGGAGAGGATCTGGGCCAGGAACCCAGGCGTCTCGGGTGCCTCGGCGCGGATGGTGACGGCGTTGTTGAGCAGCTCGTCCACCAGGCCGGGATCGCCTGGGTTGTAGGTCTCGAAGTAGGAGCCGTCGGTACGGGTGCCCTCGATGGTCTGTTCCTGGAAGGTGACCGCGTGGACGGAGCCGTCCCGGACCTCTTCGAGGAATTGACTGTAGTTCAGGTTCCTGGGCTCGATCTGGCCCGGGTCGCCCAAACCGTTCAGCAGCATCAGTAGCCACGCCGACATGGCGATCCACAGAATCAGGCTCAGGTGTTTCGATTTCATGCGTGTCTAGCCTCGTCGATTTCCGGCAGGGAGTGCGGTCTAGCCCCAACCCCGAATCCTTATGGCACTGTAACATCGGGACGCACCTTGGCAATCAAAAGAGGCTTGACAGGTGACGGGTCATCGGCTGGCGGTCCTTCTGCGTTCTGGGGGAACGTTAGTCGGTTGCCGGGGACAAAATGGGGCAATCGGTCGGCTTTGGGGCGAACCCTATGTGGTGGAGGTCGCAAGACATGGGTCGAGAATGGGCGTGGATGACGGTAGGCTTCGTCGTTGGTGGTTTGGCCGGGGCGCTGGCGGTCGCTGGCCTCGGACCTGATGCGACCCAAGCAAAGGTCCTGGTTGTCGCTGCGCAGCAGGGTGAGCCTGTCGCCTCGACCGCGGACGAGGCTGGGGCGCTGGATCTGGCGGTGCTTCCGGCGGAAGAGACAGCCCCCGGGGCGACACCGGCCTATCAACGGGAAAGCGACGCCCTGCTGGCGCGCCTGGAAGAGATTGGTACTGGCTGGAGCCGGATGCAGGATGACCTCGCACGCCTGCGCCACCGGGTGGCCGACCTGGAGCAGCGCCTGACCGCAGCCCAGGCCAAGCCGGCGGTCGGCACACGGCCGCGTCCCCGGAGTGCCACCCCGGACGGCCAACGCAGTGCCTTGGTCCAGGCCGGGCTGGCGGATGAGGTCGCCGCGGAGTTGGTGCGGCGCCAAGGACAACAGTCCCTGGATCGGCTCAATCTGCGCGACATCGCCGTCCGGGAGGGCTGGCTGGGAACCGACCGCTATCGGGAGGAGCTCGCCCTGATTCAGGAAGAGGTCGTGGACCTACGCCAGGAACTCGGCGACGAGGCGTATGACCGCTACCTCTACGCGGCGGGCGAGGATAATCGGGTGCAGATTGACGCCATCATCCCGGGGTCCGTGGCGGAATTGGCCGGTTTGCAGCCAGGGGACCTGATCGAGACCTATGCCGGGGACCAAGTCTTCAACTACTCCGATCTACGCGACGCCAGCGCCGGGGGTGAGCGCGGTGAGATGGTGCAGGTCAAGGTCCTCCGTGCCGGCCAGCGCTTCGACGCCTGGCTCTCCAGGGGTCCGCTAGGGGTACAGTTGGACAGCGCCGCAGCCGAACCCCGCTGATCTTCGAAGGCGATCGTCAGGAGGGGCGGCGGTTGGTGCGCAGCGGCTGCAATTGCCCCGTTAGGGTTCGTCCAGGTCGTGCTGCACGGGACATACGCCTGGCAATGCCTCAGCCCCGGGACAGCAAGGTCCGGCAGGCCGTCGGCATGACCGGCTCCGCCCTGGGGCCGGAGCGCTTGGTCGGTTTGCGGGCCTCGGCGCTGAACCACCAGTCGAGGCTCTTGTCGCAGCCGTCGCCGCGGGGGATGGCTGCCTGCTGGTCGCACTGAACGGCGCCCGGCGGGCACTTGAGGCGGATGTGGAAGTGGGCATCGTGTCCGTACCAGGGGCGCAGTTTGTTCAGCCAGGTCCGGTCACGCTCGCTGCGGCACAGGCCGCGCTTGATGGCGGGGTTGACGAAGATCCGGTCCACCCGTGGGTCCTCGGCCGCGGTCTTGATGAGGGTCCGCTGATCCTCGCCCCACAGGGGGCCGAGGTCCTCGCCGTCCGCGCTGACCATGCTCGGCGGGTCGGTCTTGCCTGCCGTGTCGCGATTGGCCGAAGCCGCCGAAGGGGCGAGTCGGAACCAGATGTCGACGTCCAGCCCATTTTGATGGCTGCGGTGGGAGCTGGACATGAGCCCGCCCCTGGGTTGGCTGAGGTCGCCGACCATGATCAGGTCTTCGCCGCGTCTAGCCTGGGTGCGACCGAGGTCCGCGATCAGTCGCAGCAACTCGGGGTGCCCGTAGTAACGGTTGCGATAGCGGCGGATATTCACATAGCCGTCGCCCTCTGTAGGCAGGCTCAGGGCCCCGCCGATGCAACCGTTGGAGGTCCCGCCGATGACCTCGGTGGGTCCGTTGCTGGGGGTCTTAACGTTGCCCCAAGGGGTGGCCTGCACGGCACCGATCGGGCCGGCAGTGAGCAAGAAGGCGGTGAAGAAAATAGTCGGTCTTGAGGTTCGGTTCATGGTGTCCATGCAAGCGGGGCGGCGCATTCGCCCGCCGGTGAGTGGTCGGTTTTCCGGGGATTATATACAGAATCCGTTGGTTGGCTTGGGCACCGCGGCGTAGGTCCGGCTGAGGTCCATGGGGTATGCTGTGGTCCCCTGGAAGTAGCTCCCCTGCTCGGACCTATGGCCCGCGACGCCCTCACCCTTTGCCATGAATGCGACTTGCTGCAACGCATCCCCGACCTACCGGTCGGTGGTTCTGCCCTGTGCCCGCGGTGCGGTTGCCAATTGCACCGGCGACGCCCGGACAGCCTGGAGCCGGCCCTGGCGCTGACGGTCGCTGGGGTGGTGTTGTTCATTGTGGCCAACGCCTTCCCCTTCCTCTCCTTCGAGATGCAGGGTCTGAGCACCCAGACGACGCTGGCCACTGGGGTACTGGACCTCTATGCCGCCGGGCGTTGGGAGCTGGCCGTGGTGGTGGGGTTCACCAGCATCGTGGCTCCCGGCCTGCAATTGGCCCTGCTGCTTGCGGTATTGGTGCCGCTGCGGTTCGGGCGCCTGCCGCCCTGGTTGGCGGGCTTGTTCCGGTATGCCCGCACCCTGGCACCCTGGGGCATGATGGACGTCTTCATGCTCGGTATCCTGGTGGCGGTGGTGAAGCTTGCGGATATGGCCACGCTGGTTCCCGGTACCGCCCTGTTTGCCTTCGTGGTGCTGATCTTCGTCCTGGCCGCGGCCCAGGCGGCCTTGGACCCGGATTCGATCTGGTCCCAGATGCCGGTTCCGGAGGCGGCGCGACGTCCACCCCATCCGGGTGAGCCGGTCTATGGGTGCCATGTCTGCGAGCTGGCGGTGCCGGCCGGGGCGGCGGCTGGGGGTCATCACCCGACCTGTCCGCGCTGCGGCGAGCCTCTACACCGGCGCAAGCCCAAGAGCCTGCAACGCACCTGGGCCTTACTCCTGGCGGCGATCCTCCTCTATATCCCCGCCAATCTTTACCCGATCATGGCGGTGACCTCCCTGGGGCAGACCCAATCGGACACCATCCTTAGCGGAGTCCTGTTCCTGATGCACCACGGCATGTGGCCCCTGGCACTGGTGGTGTTCGTGGCGAGCGTCCTGGTGCCATTGCTCAAGCTGGCCATCCTGGTCTATTTGCTGGTGTCGGTGCAGTTGCGCTCTGGATGGAGGTTGCGTGATCGCACCCAGCTCTATCGAATCACCGAGGCGGTGGGGCGCTGGTCCATGGTGGATATCTATGTGGTCACGATCCTGGTTGCCTTGGTGCGTTTGGGCAATCTGGCGACCATCGAGGCGCAAGCCGGGGCGGTCTTCTTCGCGGCGGTGGTGGTGCTGACCATGTTCGCGGCCATGGCCTTCGATCCGAAACTGATCTGGGATGCGGCGGAGGAACAGCATGGCCGAGACTGACCTACCCGCCGTTGGCCAGGCTCAGGCGCCCGAACCGGATGATCATGTCCTGGCGGAGGCCCAGGTCGCCGTCCGTGGCGGCCTCTCCCTGGTCTGGCTGATCCCCCTGATTGCCCTGGTCATCGGCGGCTGGCTGGCCTACAAGTCCTACAGCGAGAAGGGGCCGACCATTCAGATCGCGTTCAAGACCGCGTCTGGTCTGACGGCGGGCAAGACCGAGGTCAAGTTCAAGGATGTGGCCATCGGTAAGGTCGTCGGTATCGATGTCACCCAGGACTTGAGCGGGGTCCTGGTCACCGCCGACCTGGTGGCCGGCGCTGAGCGCTATCTCACGCAGGGGACCCGCTTCTGGGTCCAGCGTCCGCGTATCACCGCCAGTCAGGTGACCGGCTTGGAGACCCTGCTCTCCGGGGCCTACATCGCCATCGACCCGGTGCAGCAGGGCGATACCGCCCGCAATTTCGTGGGGTTGGAGGAGCCGCCGCTCTTTACCACCGACGAACCAGGCAAACAGTTCGTCTTGCGCGCCTCGACCCTGGGGTCGCTAAACATCGGCTCGCCGGTCTATTACCGCGACATCCAGGTGGGTCAGGTGGTCGGGCACGACCTGGACCCCGACGGGCGCATGGTGAGCATCCGCCTCTTTGTCTCCGCTCCCCACGACGCCCAGGTGGATACCACCACGCGCTTCTGGAACGCCAGCGGTGTGGACGTTTCTCTCACTGCGACTGGCATCACTGTCGATACCCAATCGCTGCTCTCGGTGCTCATCGGTGGGGTCGCCTTCGACAACCCAGACACACTCGAGGCCGCGGGCCAGCCGGCCAAGGAGAACGAGGTTTTCCCGCTTTACGCCAACCGTGCCGAGGCCCACGCCAAGGCCTACCTGCGCAAGGAGCGTTTCAAAATGTACTTCGCCGGTTCGGTGCGGGGCCTGAACGTCGGGGCACCGGTAGAGCTGCGCGGCATCAAGATCGGCGAGGTGCTGGACATCCAGCTACAGCTGAACGCCGATACGGCCCAGTTCCAGATCCCGGTGCTAGTGGAGATAGAGCCCGAACGCATCGTGGTGGTGGGCGACGAGTCGCGTTTTCGGGAGGGTGACGCGGTTGACCGCATGGTCGCAGGAGGCCTGCGGGCCCAGCTCAAGTCCGGTAGCCTGATCACCGGCCAGCTTTACGTCGAGCTGGATTTTCACCCCGAAGACCGGCGCCAAACGGTTTGGAGCGGCGAGGACTTCCGCATCTTCCCCACGGTGCCGTCCTCCCTGGACGTCATCACGGACAAGGTCAACGGCATCCTCGATACGGTGGCCGCACTGCCATTGGAGCAGATTGGTGCGGACCTGGCGGGGGCTATGGCCGGGGCCAAGGCGCTGCTGGCCGCGCCTGAGTTGCTGGGGGCAGTCAAAGAGTTGGACCTGACCCTCAAGGAGGTCCGCAAGGCGGCCGGCGCCGTCGATCAATATGTGCTGCCGAAGCTGGTCTCCGCCCTGGAGCAGGTCCGCGTAACCCTCAAGTCTGCGGACGCCCTGGTGGCTGCGGACTCGACGACGGCCGTGGAGTTGCGTCGCTTGATGCAGGAGCTGTCCACGGCGGCCCGCTCGGTGCGTACCATGGCCGACTATCTGGAGCGCCATCCCGAGGCGCTGATCAAAGGCAAGGGGGGAATACGATGAAAGGGATCCGGCAAATGCTGGTGCCGATTGCCGCGCTGGTCTTGGTGATGACGGGATGCGCGACCCCGCCATCGAATTTCTATGTGCTGACCCCGGTTGCGAGTGCCGCCGAACAGTCCACGGGGCTCAGTGGCGGGCGGCTGGCCGTCGGTGTTGGGCCCGTCACCTTCCCGCAATTCCTCGATCGGCCCAACATCGTCTCCCGGGACGGGACCAATCGGCTCTCTCTGGACGAGTTTCACCGTTGGGGCGGGTCCCTGCAGGACGACTTCCTGCGTGTCTGGGGCGAGAACCTCGCCACCCTGCTCGAGACCCCCCGTATCCTGATCTTCCCCTCCGAGATTCGGGCCCCGCTGGACTTCCGGGTCCTGGCCACGGTACTGAGTTTCGAGGGCGTCTCTGGCCGGGAGGCGGTCCTCAAGGTTCGCTGGGTCGTGCTCGACGGCCAGGGAGATCGGGTCCAGGCGGTGCGCGAGGATCGCTATGTCAGTCCCTTGACCCAGGATGGCGGCGAAGAGGCCCTGGTGGCGGCGATGAGCGACTGTCTGGGTGCCTTCAGCCGCGACGTGGCCGAGGTGCTGCGCAGTCTGCCCAAGCCGGTGCCATTGCCCGGTTCGGTGGAGCCCCTGTAGCCCCGGAGACTGGTCCGTGAAATGCTGCTCGCAGCGCGAAGATCCGGTGCGTCCTGAGATGTTCACCTGGATGCCCGATTCGGCGAACGGGGCGGCGCACTTGGCGCTAAGGCGATTGCCGGAGATTCTCGTACCAGATTGCGCCGTATTTTCGTTCGGCTTCAAGGAGCGACAACAGGCGCACAGTCGCACTATGCAACTGTTGTCGCGACGCCGAAGCCGGGCGAAAAGACAAGCAGGATGGTATGAGAATTGACAGAAATCGCCTAAGGTCGATGTCGGTCCGGGTGCCAAGTGGTCGGTCGGTAACGTGGGTTCAGGCATGAGCGGAAAATGGCGGGCCATCGCGCTCATCGCCGTCTGTGAGGTGATGACGCTATCCCTTTGGTTCTCGGCCACGGCCGTGCTGCCGGCCCTGAAAGCCGAAGGCGGGTTGGATGGCTTCCATTCGTCCCTGTTCACCAGTCTGGTCGCCATCGGCTTCGTGTGCGGAACCCTGACCAGCGCCCTGCTGGGGTTGGCCGACCGCTGGGAGCTGCACCGATTTTTCCGCGCATCGGCCTTGCTGGCGGCAGTCGCCAATCTGGGCTTACTCGCCTTCGAGCCCTCCTCGGGCTGGGTTCTGGCCTGCCGCTTCGTCACGGGCTTCTGCATGGCCGGGGTCTACCCGGTAGGGATGAAGATGGTGTCGACCTGGGCGAAGGGCGACATGGGCCTGCTGGTTGGGCTCTTGGTGGGGGCCTTGACCCTGGGCTCGGGTTCTCCGCATCTGTTCAATGCACTGGGCGGGCTGGACTGGCGGCTGACGGTGGTGTTGGCCTCCGCCTCGGCGGGCGTGGCCGCGCTGGCCATCGGCTGGGCCCGGTTGGGGCCCAATCTGACCAAGGCGCCGCCGTTCCAACCCGACTACGTGCTCAACGCCTGGCGGAACAAGGCCCTGCGGCTGGCGAACTTCGGCTATTTCGGCCACCAGTGGGAGCTTTACGCCATGTGGGCGTGGATCGGCGCCTTCCTCACCGCCAGCTTCGCCCAGCGCGGCATCGCCGCCGAATGGGCCGGCGCCGCCACCTTCGCCGTGGTCGGGCTGGGTGGCGCCGTGGGCTGCCTGGGCGGCGGCCTGCTGGCCGACCGTTGGGGTCGCACCGCGGTGACCATGGCGGCCATGGGTTGCAGTGGCACCCTGGCGATCCTGGTGGGTCTCACCTTCGGCGCGCCCGTCTGGCTGACGGTGGCGGTGTGCCTGCTGTGGGGGGTAACGGTGGTCGCCGATTCCGCGCAATTCTCGTCCAGCGTCATCGAGCTGTCGGACCCTGCCCATGTGGGCACCATGCTGACCACCCAGACCTGTATCGGCTTTCTGCTGACCCTGGCGACCATTCACCTGGTGCCGGTCTTGGTCGATATGCTCGGCTGGCGGTGGGCGTTTTCCGTCCTCGCGGTGGGTCCATTCCTCGGTGTGTGGGCGATGGCGACCTTGCGCGCCAGGCCCGAGGCCGTCCGGCTGGCGGGTGGGCGGCGGTAAGCCTGGCAAAGGGCCTCATCTGGCCTTACCTCAATGAACCTAAGAACAGCGGTTCAGCCGCAAATGAACGCAAATAGACGCAAAGGATGAAGATTCCCTGCGCCGTGGGCCCGTCGAGCTTGCCCGTCAGACGGACGGCGAAGCGAACCCGATCACCCTGAGGACCCACCGCCACAATGAGCGACTATCGCCCCATCGCCTGCGCCATCCACAGCGGTTACGAGCTGGCCATCCTCCAAGGCCGGCGGCTGCGCCTCTCCTGGCGCGGCCCCGATGGGCATCGCCACGCGGCAACTCTGCTGCCGGAAGACCTGCAGATCCGGGATGGGGCTGAGTATCTCATCGCTCAGGGCGAGGACGGCCGCTGTCAGACGCTGCGTCTGGATTGGATCATCGCCTCCGAACCCTCACCTTGAGGGCATCCTGGAGGGGGCGGGGCGGCCGAGTCCGAACGATATGAAAGCTTCCCCTGTCTGGAGCGGTCCAACACATTGTCAGCTCCACCGAGCCCCTGCCTTACCTCTTGCTCAACAGGTTGTTCCCCAATGACCCGCACCCATCCGCTCTTTGCCCTATTTGTTGGCCTACTTGCCCTCGCCTCCGTCTCCTGTGCCGAGCAGAGGACACCCTTCCCACCGGCGCCGGATTTCCCCCCGGGTCTGCAATGGCTGAATGTCGAGCGACCCCTGAGCCTCGCGGACCTGCGCGGCAAGGTGGTGATCCTGGACTTCTGGACCTACGGCTGCATCAACTGTATCCACGTCATGGCCGAGTTGGAGGGGCTGCGCGAGCGCTTCGGCAACAAACTGGCGGTGATCGGGGTGCACTCCCCGAAATTCGACAACGAGGCCGACATCGAACGCCTGAAGGAGGTGGTGATCCGTTACCAACGCGCCGAGCCCGTCGTCAACGACCCCAATCACCGCATGATGAATGCCTATGGCGTGCGCGCCTGGCCAACCATGGCGGTGATCGACCCGCTGGGGGGCTATGTGGGTGACGTGGCCGGCGAGGGCAACGAGGAACGCCTTGCCCAGGCCATCGACAAGTTGCTGGCCATGAATCCGGACGTGATCGACGACACCCCGATCGTCCTGACCCTGGGGAAGGTGCGGACCGGCGACGGTTGGTTTGCGGCACCGGAGAAGATTGCCGTCGCGGGGGACAGGATTGCCGTCAGCGACAGCCTGCTCCATCGCGTCCTGGTGACCACGACTCAGGGCAAGATCCTCTACCGGATCGGCGGCAAGGAGGCCGGCTTTGCGGACGGCAGCCTCGACTCGGCCCGCTTCCGGGCACCCCGGGGCCTGGCCTTTGGGGCCGATGGCAGCCTCTTTGTCGCCGACACCGGCAACCACGCCATCCGCCGCGTGGATCTGGCCGCCGGCAAGGTGACCACCATTGCCGGGACCGGGAAAAAGGGTCTGCGCGACATCGGCGGGGAAGACCCCCTTGCCATCGATCTGCGCTCGCCATGGGACCTGGCCCTGGATGGAGACTACCTCTACATCGCCATGGCTGGGGATCACCAGATTTGGCGTCTGGATCTCTCCGCCCGAACCCTGGGCCCCTTCGCGGGCTCCGGGCGTGAGGGCATCGCCGATGGCAGCCTGACCCGCGCCACCTTCAGTCAGCCGAGTGGGCTGGCGCTGAAGGGGGGCAAGTTGTATGTCGCCGATGCCGAGGCCTCGGCGATCCGTGAGATCGACCTCAGGGAGGGTAGGGTACGTACCTTGGTCGGCAAGGGTCTGTTCGACTTCGGGGATCGGGACGGCGGCCTCGCCCGGGCGGAACTTCAGCATGCCCAGGGCCTGGCCGTCCTGGACGACGGCAGGCTGCTGGTGGCGGATACCTACAATCACAAACTGAAGCTGTTGGACCCGAGAAAGGGAGAGATCCGTACCCTGTTGGGCAAAGGCAAGCCCGGGACCGGGGCCAACCCGGCCGATAGACGACTCAACGAACCGGGTGGTCTGGCGGTGATGGGCGACCGAGTCCTGATCGCCGACACCAACAACGGGCGGATTCTGGCCTACGATCTGGACAGCCGCTCGACGACCGAATGGACGCCCGTGAAATAGTCCAGTTCCACTGCGAGTCAGGGTATCCACAGGGCGGGGGTCAGTGCTTGAAGTTAAATCTGGCACTGTCCCGGGTTGCGACCAGCGGTCTCACCTAGCGCCGAGTCGGCGTGCAAGGCGCTGGATCGGATCACAAGAGGAGCATGCCGTTCAACGATCTCGAACATCAGCAATGCCAGAAGTACCTTTCTCTGCTCCTGCGGCAAGCGTTAGGGAGGGCTGTTTCAACGTCATCCGACGCACCAGCCGCAAGAAGTTCGGGGAGAATCTAGGCGCGTTGTCCGAGTGGGCACGCGAGGCACGGACGTAAGGGAGAGATCGTACTTGTCAACGTCAATGCATAAAATTGCCTGACGTATCGCGTCGGATTACTTATCCTTATCGGGCCATTGGCAGACCTAATATAACCAGAGTCGATACCACCATGAAAAGCCCCATCAAAGTGACGATCACCGGCGCCGCCGGCCACATCGGATACGCATTGGTCTTCCGCGTCGCCTCCGGCGAAATGTTCGGCCCGGACCAGCCCGTCATCCTTCGGCTGCTCGAAATCCCTCAGAGCCTGTCCTCGTTGAACGGCGTCGGCATGGAACTGGAAGACTGTGCCTTCCCGCTGCTAGACGACATTGTGCTTACCGATGACCCCGCCATCGGCTTTCGCGACGCCAACTACGCTGTCCTGATCGGCGCCAAGCCTCGCAGCAAAGGTATGGAACGCAAGGACCTGATCACCGAGAACGCCAAGATTTTCGCCATGCAAGGACGGAGCATCAACGACAACGCCGCCGGCGATGTTCGCGTTATGGTGGTCGGCAACCCGGCCAACACCAATGCCCTGATCGCCGCGGCCAATGCCCCTGATTTGCCCAGAACCCGCTTCACCGCCATGACTAGGCTCGACCATAACCGCGCCCTGGGTCAGCTCGCCAACCGTACCAACACGCGGGTTGCCGACATCATCCGCATGAGTATCTGGGGAAACCACTCCATGACCCAGTACCCCGACATCAGCAACTGCGTGGTCAGCGGTACCCCGGCGCTGGATCTGGTGAGCGCCGATTGGGCCGTCGACCACTTCATCCCCTGCATCCAACGCCGTGGCGCAGCCATCATCGAAGCCCGTGGACTATCCTCGGCAGCATCCGCGGCCGGCGCCGTGGTCGACCAAGTTCGCGACTGGGCCCTGGGCACCCGTGACGGCGACTGGGTTAGCATGGCCGTGCATTCCGACGGCAGCTACGGTATCGAGGAAGGCGTGGTGTTCTCCTACCCGGTCACCTGCAAGAACGGCGAATATGAAATCGTCCAGGGGCTGGAACTCAGCGACCTGAGCAAAGCCCGCCTCAGCGCGACAAACGACGAACTGCGCGGCGAGCGCGAGATCATCGCCGACCTGCTGCCCTAGTCCCACCGAGGCCGCACCGGGAACAGCCGGCGCTAGCTGGTTTCGGTGCGCCCCCACTGCCCATGAGCGTGGATAGTCACTGACCCCCGGTCATGCAGGACGCAGACCGGGGTTCGTCCGTGTGGGTGCGGAGCAGGCAAATGACAGAGGCGACCTCAGGGCCGCACAGACGACGGACCGCAAAAGCTTCTCTGACGGGACTGGCGCTGGACCTGAGCGGCCTGTTTTGAAGTGCGGGCACAAGACGAACAAGAGCACCGCTTTATGGAAGGGGGAGGTCGCGCTAGGCGTGGTGCTAGGATGAGAGGCCCTTGATTTGGCCCTGGACCCTTCGCCGGATTGCTGAACCATTGATCGCCAGAATCAAGACGAATATCACAGAGTAAGAATGATGCAGAAAGTTGGTTCGCGCGAATACAAGTTGATGCTGAAGGCCTCTCGGTTCTCGGGTAGTACGGACGAGTTCAAACAGGCCGCCGGGGCCCTCTGGAGCGACCTTGCAGGGATCATCATTCCCCACGTCATCAGCATCAGCGGCACCGAAGACATCAGTAACAAACGGCGTGCCGTGCGCTTCTTCGACACCGAGGATCACTGGCTTCGCGCCAATGATTATGTCTTCCGCGAGCGGATCGACCTCGAGGAAAGCGAACGTAAGGTCACGCTCAAGTTCCGCCATCTCGATCGATATATCAGCCAGGACCGGAACATGGCCCCGGACAAAAAACTGGATGTGGACACGAAGTTCGAGGAGGACATCAAGCCGCCCTTCGAGAAGCTCTATAGCTTTTCCAGCAACGTGATCCTGCCGGCGGAACACAAGATCGAGACGGTCTCGGATGTGAAAGACCTCTTTCCCGGTCTGGCCAAGGCCGTCGAAGATCTGCCCACGGACGGGAAGCTCCAGGTCGTGGGAGGATTCACCGCGTTTGAGCGCGTACTCAAGGGTACCAGCTTCGAGATCGGCAAGGACAATGATGGCGACACGCCTGCCGAGTGCTCCCTGACGCTCTGGTACAAGGCCGAAGACAGCGATAGACCAGAGGTGGCGGAGTTCAGCTTCAGGTACGAGTCCGCCGACGAAGACTACACCGCGGGCCAGGCCCAGCGCGCATACAACGTCTTTCAGGCCTTGCAGTCGGAACTCAAGGGCTGGGTCGATCCCAAGTCCATGACCAAGACCGCCTACGTGTATGCGTTGGCAAAATGACGGATATTCCCGAGGGCTTCACGCCCGGATGCAAAATGCAACGATGCGAGACTTGACCACCATTCCCACGTGACCACTATTCCCACGGATCTCGTGACACCGCCCCGCGGTGTCACGCATCTCCCCGGCGCTCTGCGCCGAGTGGCGGTTGGTCAGCAATGGCAGTCAGACCTCGGTTGACGTGGCGCGGAGCGCCAAAGAGTCGGTTACACCGCGGAGAGACCGTGAAAGAATTCTTCGTAGGCTGGGTTGAGGTACGAAACCCAGCGTATCTCGACCCGTAAGCCGTTGATTGCTGGGTTTCGAGTAGTTCGCGAGTAGTGGCGAGGGTCTTGTGTCTTGTATGACCCCCATCCTTGACCCAAGATACGAGACCCCCATCCTTCCGTGGGGCAACGCAAGCGTCCTGCGCACCGAATCTATCGTAGCCAGCTATCGGTTGACAGGAGGCCCGCCCGCGTCTCTCAGAACTTGGTCACCACCACATTGACCCCGTCCTCAGTGCCCAAGTCGAATGTGTTGCCGCTCAAGCGTCCGACGCTGCCGATCATTTCGACCACGTAAGCGGGGGCGGTCGCGGCGTTGATGACCAGTCCGTTACCCTGCCCGTCGGCAACCACTAGGGTGGCGGTATCAGGT
The DNA here is from genome assembly GCA_963845265.1 of uncultured Gammaproteobacteria bacterium. Taxonomy (GTDB): domain Bacteria; phylum Pseudomonadota; class Gammaproteobacteria; order Chromatiales; family Chromatiaceae; genus DYRB01. The sequence goes on from CAWJRN010000003.1 coordinate 431,641, forward strand.
CTGGTGATGGAGAGGCCCTCGGAGGGCGACAGCACCGTCAGGTCAGCGTTGAGGAAGCGCACCGTGAGAGCTGACGGGTCCCGATTGGCCTCCACCAGGGCATCGGCTGCGCCGACGGCACCCTCCTTGACCTTGCGTGCAAGAACCGTGGCCGTCGCCTTCGCCTTGGCCGCCATGTCCTGCGCCTGTTCGCTATCCGCCGCTTCTTTGATCGAGGCGATGGCCTTGTCCAACTGTTCTTTCCAACTCATGAATATCTCCGGCAAAGTAGTGGATAGCGTAGTGGCCAGGGTCCCCATTTAGCTGATCCCGGTCTTGTGTTTTGCACATGACACAGGATCTGACCACATCCTCATAACATCCTCATAACATCGCAAATAAGCCGCGCGGACCTTTTTCGTCGGCTGCATTAGCCTTGTTCGGTGTCATTTCTCAACTTCCGTCCACTCAATATCAGTTATCTCTGGATCTGATGAAAGTATATTTCCCATGGAGCTCACAACGCGCGTGAGTTCACGTGTCGCGTCGATTTTCTTGAAGAGTTTCCGGATGATTGGTGTTGCTGGGTCGGTGAAACACAAGAACTCGTCGTCATCGCCATTCTGGTGCCCACAACAAATGGCGAGTCTGAATCCTTCGTTCTTGATCGGAATGTACCATCCCCAGTCTTCCGCAATGACCTCTTCTGTCTCGATGCCATGTGTTTTCAGTTTATCGACAAGATACTCAGCCAACCGCTTGCCCCAGAGTCCTGGATTGATTTGCTCTTCTTCGCCATCGTACGGAGGGAAATTCCTTGATCGAAATGCTACTTGAGTTTTCATCTTCTTTCTCCACCGAACGTCCCGGCCAAAACGGGCGCGCCTACCGCGATGCCTGAGGCGAGCGACGACATTGAAGCGCGCGTCGCTTTTGAGCCGAGTGTTGGGCGCTTTACGCTACCTCACTCATGGGGCGGACCCGCGGTTGCGGAAGGGGGCGACCGCTAGTGTTGAAGTGGTTGATAACATCTTGAACCACCTCGCAGAGTTCACCGTACAGAAGGACGGGATCATCTCCATGTATCCCGGTTATAAGGTCAGGACATTTTCCAATGTACACCTGATCGTCCTCGCTCCATTCCACCCATTTGTGGTATTTATCAAAGTCTTTCATTTGCTCACCGCTTCGATTGCCCGGGCGACTTCCTTTTCTTGGTAGTGCTTCGCATCGTCACCGGCATTTCCGCTAACCGTTACCGCACCCGCGTACTTGGGGTGAACGAGTTTCCGGTGAGAGCCTTTCCCTGCACCGGGAATCTCCCTGAAGCCAGATTTCTTGAGAGCCTTCAACAGATCGCGTATCTTCTGGGGCACTGATTAACCTGAATGCTTACACGCCCAACGTTCCGGCTGAAGCGGGCGCGCCTGCCGCGATGCCTGAGTCGAGCGGCGACATTGAAGCGCGCCGCGCTTTTGTGCTGAGTGTTAGGACCTTTCATTCAGTTTAGGGCGAAAATGGATCTGACCCGAATGGCGCTTGATAAGCCAAGCGCTTGAAAAAGCTTGGGGAAGGCTGGCCTGGGTGATACGGTGAAATCGCCAAAAGACACCAACCACCCGCGGACCAGCCACCATGCAGGGATCGGGGTCATGCAGGGATCGGGGTCAGGTCTTGCAATCACGCATTGGGCGAGAGTTCAGGTGATCCAGACGCGGTGTCTCTACGTGCTTCGATTGAGTGCACTGCTCTACTGACTGTAGAGTAGTGTACGCCGAAATAGTCCGCGATCTCCTGCATGGTGTAAACACCGGTCAAGAAGGCGTGCGCCATGGCGTCGCAACGGTCGGGATATTGCCGGGCGAACGATGCGAGTGGCTTGGCCAGGGGACGGCGCTGGGCGCGGGGTACCTCGCGGAGACGCTCCAGGGGCTGGGACGCACCGCAGTGGCGTGTGACGAACGCCTCGCTGCCGAGGAACACCTGGTGGCTTAGCTCCTCCCAGACGCTCGGCTGTCCGATCCCTTCGGCCACAAAGGCGGCGAAGCCTGCCCGCGCCTGGGGGCGCCGACTGCCGAACTGGCCGAGAACCCAGTCGGTCGCCAGCCAATCTGGGGCCGGCGTCAGTCCGACCATCGCCCGGTAGTTGCTCCAGGCCCAGTCGGAGGCCTGGGCGACCATCCCGGCCCGCACAGGATTCAACACCACGTAGCGCGCCAGTTCCAACAGGTAGGCGTCGCGCTCGACGAGAATGGCCTTGAACCGCCCCTGGAAAAGGTGTCCCACCAGCCCGTGGCGGCGGTTGAACTGCTGGGTGTACACCCCATTGAGCTGACGCATCCCCTTCGACAGATTCGCCTCCGGCGTCTCCACCACGAAGTGGTAGTGGTTCGTCATCTCGCAGTATGCGTGGCAGCGCCAGTTGAACCGGGCGCAGACCGCGCCCAACACAGAGAGCCAGTCCGTCCGGTCCTGCTCATCACGGTAAATCGCCTCGCGCCGATCCCCACGGGAGGTCACGTGATACAGCCCGCCAGCGAGCTCGATGCGGAGGGGTCTTGCCATGCGGGCAAGCGTAGCTCAGAAATGCTGGATTGCAAGACCTGACCCCATCTTTTGGATGACCCCAAGCTTTTGGACCCCAACTTTTGCATGCATGCGTTCAAAACCCATCTATTAAGTGCGTTTAGCAAACTGTCACCACAACCTGTTAGGCTTTTTTCATTTGCTTCAGTAAGCCGTTATATTCCGCATGAGTTCCCGCCCAGAACCATACGATTTTCTCACCGTTCAAAGTTCCGACTGCTCTGTAATGTTTCGTGATGCGCACGGAGTAAACTGGAAGGCTTGAATGCACTCTTTTGAAGTTCAAACTTGGATACCACGGATCATCACGAAATAAAGTATAGGCATCCTTCGCTTTGTCTTGAATATCTCGTGGCAATGCTCGAAAGCATTTCCAGAATTTTTCGGTGGCTCTTGATATCACAGCTTATTAGGGTCTAGTTCTGTTGTCATACCTTGCGCGTCCTCCCGCAAAGCCTCGGCAGCCATCTGGGCCAAAACGTCCTCCGATTCAGAGAAAAGTTCATCCCATTTTCGCTCTGATTCGATTTCGTCAAGAAGTGTTCTGGCAAGAATGTTTTGCTCTAAGGCAGGGAGCTTTGAGGCGACGTCAAAGGCTTTCTCAAGCAAGCTAGTCATGGCACTCTTCTTCTCTTACTTCACACGTATGATGAAAGAAAAGGGCTCTGACCCCTTTCCCCGGAGTTTGCTAACTTCTTTTATTCAATCGCTTCGTCAATCAAGAAGTCCAGCGCGCCACTGGCCGCATCTTGTTCTATCGCTCGGTCCCATTCAGCGGCATCGCGTTCACTCAACCAGTCAAGCAATTTTGAATACTCGGGTTGAGGAAGCGCCTCAATTTGGGCCTTGATCTGTTCGAAGGTTTGCACAGTGAGCCTCTCGTGTTACGGGGCTAACTACTAAGCGTTTATCCGTCGTGCGCAGGGCGCGATCTTGACGTTCGCGCGAAGGTTGGCGCGCACGTCGGATAAACGTCTGTTGGACTAATCCGATCCTGGCACGGTGTAGGGGGCCCAGACGGCCCTCCTTATAGATAGGGGATTGTATCCCCGAGGATGGGCCTGGTGGGACCGAGAAGTGGCCGCGTGGGACAGCGGGCGGCGGTCGGAAGGTCGGGAACCGGGCATCCTGGGGCTCCGAAGGGGTTGGGGACGGACTGTTGAAGAGGGAGTTTAGGCCATTTTCCGGGATTCGGGCGAGCGTAACCGCAGGCCGTCGAGCGGTGGGGGGGCAGTGCTTGATCCTATACCTGCCCCGGCCCGGTCTGGGTTGCGGACAGCGGTTTCCATAAGGTACGAAGTCAAGCACGCCCCCTTCACACCCTATCGGTTGAGGTCGACGATCACCCGTCCGCGCACCTGTCCGGCGATGATCTTCTCGGCCATCTCCGGCAGTTCCTCCGAGCCCGATGGTCTGGCCGATCTCACCGAGCGCCCCCGCGGGCAGGTCCCGCACCAGCCGACCCCAGGCCTCCTGGCGTCGGTCCCGGGGGCACAGCACCGAGTCCACACCACGCAGGGTGATGTTGCGCAGGATGAAGGGCATCACCGTCGTGGGCAGATCGTGGCCCCCGGCAAGACCGCAGGCCGCCACACAGCCGCCGTAGCTGGTCTCCGCCAGGACGCGGGCGAGCATGGTGCTGCCGACGGTATCGACGGCGCCGGCCCAGCGTTGTCCCTCCAAGGCGCGGGGAGGCTGGCTCATCTCTTCGCGGGAGACAAACTCGGAGGCGCCCAATTGCCTCAAGTAGGCCTCGGCCTCCGGGCGCCCGCTTACCACTGCGACCTTGTAGCCCAGGTTCGCGAGCAGGGCGGTCGCAACGCTACCCACGCCGCCCGCGGCACCGGTGACCAGTACGGTCCCCTGGTCCGGTGTCACGCCCGCCTCCTCGATGGCCATGACGCACAGCATGGCGGTGAATCCGGCGGTGCCGATGGCCATGGCGCGCTGGGGGTCGAGTCCATCCGGCAACGGGACCAGCCATTTGGACTGAACACGCTGGCGCTGGCTATAACCGCCCCAGTACTTTTCTCCGACGCTCCAGCCGGTGAGCACGACCTTGTCGCCGACCGCGTAATCGGGGGCATCGGATTCGAGAACGGAGCCCGCCAGGTCGATCCCCGGCACCATCGGCCAGGTGCGTACGATCTTGCCCTTGCCGGTGATGGCGAGGCCGTCTTTATAGTTGAGGCTGGAGTACTCGACGCCCACCAACACATCACCCGCGGGGAGGTCGTCGTTGGTGAGTTGTCGAACCTCGGCAACGGTCTTTCCTGCGGCGTCTTGGGTGAGCGTCAGGGCCTTGAAGGTGTCGGACATGGTGGTTCCTCTAGCGATTATTTGGGTGAGGGGCGGCTGTTCGCGCGAGTGTCCTCACGCTAACGGCCAGTTTTCCGATTGTCCAACTTCTCTGAGGACTCATTCCCAGGTCCCGCCGCCCCGGTTGTGTGACGGGCGGCACGGCGCTCTTGGCGCTCCATGAGCAGGTCCCAGGCGACCGGGATCATGAACAGGGTGAGGAAGGTAGCGGTGGCCAGCCCGGTGACGAAGGTGGACGCCATGGCCCCCCAGATCAGAGAGTAGCTTGGGATCCCGATGGCCATGGGCAAGAGCCCCAGGACGGTGGTGAGGGTGGTCAGGACGATGGGGCGCAGCCGGGTGCGCACGGCCTCGCGGATGGCCTCGGCGCGGGAGCGCCCTTCGCGGTAGGCGCGGTTGAGGAAGTCGAGCAGCACCAGGGAGTCGTTGACCACCACGCCGGTGACGCCGACCACCGCGATAAAGCTGTTGATCGTGAACAGGGTCTGGGTGAAGAACTTGCCGAAGACGATGCCGATGACGGCGAACATCACCGCCGAGAGCACGATCAGCGGCTGCACATAAGAATTGAATTGGGTCGCCAGGATCAGGTAGATGATCAGCACCGAGAGCCCGAAGGCCTTGGTCAGGCTGTCGAAGGAGCGCTGGGTATCCTCGTACTCGCCGCCGAAGACCAAACCGGCCCCAGCATAGCGATCACGGATCTGTGCATAGTGGGCCTTGGCCCAGGCTGGCGATCTGAGCCGAGGAGATGGGCGCCCCAGGGCGAATATTGGCGCTGATGGTGATGCTGCGGTTGCCACGGTAGCGCTTCAGCTCTCCGGGCTCGATCTCCGCCACGGGGCGGACGATGTCGCCGAGCAGCACCGGACCCGTTGGGCGCTCCAGGGCCCGTATCTCCAGGGCCGCCTCCGGGTCGGCCAGGTAGGCGGGGTCGATGCGCAGCTTCAGGTCCACCTCTTCGTCGCTGAGGCGGTACTTGCCGAGATAGCGCCCGTCGAGCACCGCCGCGGCCAGGCGTCCCGCGTCCCCCTGGGTTAGCCCCAATTCCCTTGCCCGCTCAGCATCGACCCGCAGGCGCAGTACCCGGGTGGGTAGTCCGCGGTTGTCCTTGAGGTCCAGCAGGTGGGGGCCAAACTCTGCGTTGGCCTGAAGGTCCGCCAGCATGGCCGCGCTCAACGCTTGTACCGCCGCCGGATCGGCGCCGATGACCTGGATGTTGACGTCCTTGCCCGTGGGCGGGCCGTCCTTCTCCGCCCGCAACCGGACCTTGAAGCCGTCTTTGCCATAGGCGGCGGTCATGCGTTCGCGCATCTGCTCCAGCAGGTCCTCTGGGTCGTCGAAGCCGCGGTCCTCCTTACGCGGCAGGTCCACCATGACGGTCCCCAGATTGTGGCCGTACTCTTCCTCGTAGTCCTCGCTGACCACAAATCCGGCGAAAGAGGACGCGGAACGCGCATAGCCCGGACCCTCGGCCATGATCACCCGGGCGATGTCTTTGATTTTGGCGTCTACGGTCTCCAGGGCCGTGTTGGCCGGCGCCTCGATGAAGACGTAGTAGCGGTTGTAGTCGTCCGGGAAGAACTTGATCCGCACCAAAGGGGCCACACCGGCGATGGAGACGCCCAGGATGGCGATGGCGGTGCAGAAGGCGACCCCCACCAACCCCAGACCTAACCGGCGATAGCGCAGGGCCACCGGGAGCAGGGCCATGGCGAGGCGGTTGAGCAACCCCAGCAGGGGGACCTTTCTCTCTGGCGCCATGGTCTGGCCGTGGACTGCGGTGGGCCGCGGGCGTGGTCCGAAGTCCAGGTAATGCAGGGGCAGGATGAACAGGCACTCGAACAGGGAGGCGATCAGGGCGAAGGTTACCGCCTTGGGGATCAGGGCGAAGAAGGCGCCGGTGGACCCGCTCATGATGAGCATGGGTAGGAAGGCGGCGACGGTGGTGGCCGTGGAGGCGATGACCGGGAGCATGACCTCCGAGGTGCCGCGGACGATGGCCTGCTGGAGTTCCTCGCCCTCCTCGCAGTGGCGGTAGATGTTGTCCAGGACGATGATGGCGTCGTCGACCACCATGCCGGAGACCAGCACGAAGGAGAACAGGGTGATCTCGTTCAGGGAGTTGCCGGTCAAGGCCATGAGGATCATGGTGACCAGGAAGGAGAAGGGCACCCCGATCGTCACCAGGCCCGCATTGCGCAGCCCCATGAAGTACCAGAGGATTAGGGACACCAGGCACATGCCCAGGGCCAGGTTCCAGCCCAGGGTGCCCATGGACTCGTCGATATAGGTGGTCGAGTCTTGGGTCAGCAGGGCGCGCACCCCCTCCTTGGCCAGGGACTCCGCGTGCTCGGCCAGGACCTGTTGCACGGCCTGGTAGATCTCCAGGGCGCTGCCCTGGGAGGTCTTGAGGATCTTGAGGGTCACCGCGTCCTGGCCGTCCACCGAGGAGATGACATGCGGGTCCCGGTAGCCTGGCTGGGCGTCGGAGATCAGGTCTTCGATACGCACGAAGGAGCCGTCCGCATCCCGCCGTACCAGGGTCCCGATTACCTGCTCGCGGCTGCGGAAGCGCTCGTCGACGCGGACCACGAACTCCCCGGAGGCGTCCTGGTAGTCCCCGGCAGGGATGGTCAGGTTGGCGTCCCCCAAGGCCGCGGCCACGGCCTCGAAGCTCAGCCCCTGGGCGGCGAGCTTGTGCGGGTCGAGAAAGATGTGGAACTCGCGCTGGTACTCGCCAATGATCTGCGCCTCGCTGACCCCGGGGATGCGGGACAGGGGGACTTGCAGCTCCTCCGCCATGAGGGTCAGGGCGCGATTGGATCGGTCCCCGACCAGGTTGACCGCCACCACGGGCAGCCAGAAGGAGGTCTTGATCAGGTTGAAGGTGGGCGGTTTGACCTCTGCCGGCAGCTCGCCCAAGACGCCGAGGATGCGGAAGCGCAATTCGTCGTAGAGGGCCTGGTAATCGCTGTCGTCGTTGAACTTGACCAGCAGGGTTGCGCGCTCCCGCATGGAGTTGCCGCGGATGAACTCGACGTCCTCCAGCCCGTCCAGGGCATCCTCCAGCTTGGTGGTGACCAGGGCCTCGACATCCTGGGGCGAGGCACCGGGATAGAAGGCGCTGACGATGACCTTGCCGAACTCGATCTCGGGGTAACGCTCCGTCGGCACGCTGCTGACGGCGAAGAGCCCCGCCACCATGAGCAGGACGAAGAGCAGATTGAACAGGACCCGTTGGCCCAGGGTGAAGCGAACCAGGGACTCCATGGGCTAGTCTTCCGTCAGGCGGAAGCGGTCCCCGGCCCGGACCTGCGGTGAGGCCAGGCGCAGCAGCCCCGGGCCCTGGTCGCCCGCGTCGCCCAGGCGCATGACCTGCACCCGGGTGCCATCCTCGCGGCTCAGCCAGTACTCCTCGTAGCGCTCTTCCACGGCGGTGGCGGGCAGTAACACGGCCCCGGTGCGCTCGGGGAGGGCCAGGGACAGGCCGACGCGCAGGCCACCGCGTTTGGGCTGCACCTCGGCGTCGATGCGCAGGTCCACCAGCACCTTGCGGGTATCGGGGTCGAACCCTGGGTTGACGCGATAGACGCTGGCCGGTACCTGGCGGGCCTTATCGCGATCCAGATCCAGGAGCCTCAGTTGCAGGCCGCCGGCGCCATCGCCAATGTCTTCGCCAGCGGCGCTGAGGGCCGCGTACTGCTCCGGGGTCAGCGCGAAGGGCACCAACAGCGCTGAGAAGTCCGCCGCGGCTCCAACCACCTCACCCTCGCCGACCCATTGACCGGGCTCGACGGTGCGGGCCGTGACCAACCAGCCGGCGGGTGCGCGGATGCGGGTGCGTGCCAGACGCTCTTCCAGGATACGCCGCCGGACCCCGACGGCCTCCAGGGCGTGGGTATCGCTGCGCAGGGTCTGCTCCAGGCCGTCGAGTTGTGAGGCGGAGGTGTTCTTCTGACGGGCCAGCTCCTTGTGGCGCTCCACCTCCCGGCGGGCGAAGGCAATTTGGTCTTCCAGGCGCAGCGCCTCCACCGCGAGCTGCTCGATCTCCAGACGGATAAAGGTGCCGTCCATGAGCGCGAAGGTCCCGTCCGCGGGAATCGGCTGGCCGATGTCCGCGCTCACCGACTCCACCCGGCCCGCGGCCTCGGCTACCAGTCGCACCTGGGCCCGCGCGCGGGTGAAGCCGGTGAGTTCCAGGGTGCGCACCGCCGGCAGGGCGGTGACCAGGGTGGGATCGCTGCCGGAGAAGGCCTGCGTGCCGGCAGGCTCGTCAGCAGGGCAGCGCCAAGCAGGCAGAGGGTGCTGAAGCGGGGCGGGGCCAATCGGCGGGCAATCGGCAATTGTTTGGAGTCGGGAATGGGTTTCATGACGTCATCAGGGGGTGATCGGTCTATTTGAGGCGGGCCGTAAACCAGGTCATGGCGCTCGCGACCACGGCGACCAGGAGCAGCACGGGCCACAGGGCCCAGACCAGCTCCCAGCCGAGCGCGACCACGGTCCAGTGGTCGTCGCCGCTGACGACGGACAGGGCGTATTGCCCGATGAGTGCATCGCTGTAGACGGTGAAGGTGAGGATCAGGGCGCCGTAGATGAGATAGCACATGGGGCGGTCCTCGGGGTGGGCAGTGCCAATGCACAGAGGCAGGTGTGCCGAGTTCGGCAGTTTAGCGCCAACCCGCACCTTGCCGGTGGATGCCTGAGGTTGTCGGATGGCGGCGGGGCAGGGGGCCCGGTCGCCGGTTCTCTTGCCGATTCTGGCCGGAGGTCCTTGAACCGATTATGCTGTGAGGCCAGTGACCGTCGGCGATTTGGAGGACAAGTGCAATGGCGAGCCCGGCATTGAAGCACGAGGTCGATGAGCTTCGGGAGTACATGAAGGAGCTCAGCTATCAGGCCATGCGCACGGAGATGTCCCTGAACCGGCTCTCCGACGAGATGGGGGAGTTCAAGGATGAGATGCGGGGAGTTCAAGAACGAGATGGGCGAGTTCAAGGACGAGACCACCCGTGACCGCCAGCGTATGAACAAACAGTGGGGCGATCTCGCCAATCGGCTCGGTACCCTGGTGGAGGATATCGTCGCCCCCAGCCTGCCCAGGGTGGCCGCGGAACAGCTCGGCTGCGACGCCCCGGAGTTGTTCGCCGTGCGGGTGGTCAAGCGTCGCAATGGGGAGACCCGTGAGTATGACGCCATGGTGGTTTGCCCAGACGCAATCTTGATCAACGAGACCAAGTCACGGCTCCAAGAGGCCCATATCGACGCCCTGCTGAACAAGCTCGCCGAGCTGCCGCGCTTCTGCCCCGAGTATGCAGACCGGCGTGCGGTCGGCGTACTCGCGAGCCTGTATCCGGACGAGGGTGTGGTGCGCCGCGCCACGCGCAAGGGTGTGCTGGTGATGGGCATGGGCGACGAGGTCATGCAGGTACTCAATCCACAAGCCCTTAAGCGGGAGTCCTAACCCAATGTCTATGCGAGCCATGGTTCGATGGTCTCTGTCTCTCTGGTGCACCCTGCTCCTCGGCCCGGTCTGGGCTGAGTCCGCCTCCCAGCCCCAGCCCCAGCCCGGTCTCGGCGAACACATCGCCCAACAGGGGACCCCAAAGGGTGTGGCGCCCTGCATGACCTGTCACGGGGCGGATGGTGCCGGTATGGCGCCGACCGCCTATCCGCGCATCGCCGGTCTGGATGCCGGCTACATGGCCAAGCAGCTCGCCGACTTCCGTAGCGGCACGCGCAACAACCCGATCATGATGTCCATGGCCGCCGGCCTGACCGAGGAGGAGATCGCCGCGGTCTCCGCCTACTATGCGGCGATGCCGGTACCAGCCCCGACGGTGGCCCCGCCGGCGGGCGAGGACCTGAAGACGGCCCAGGATCTCGCCCAATGGGGAGACTGGACCGGGCGCGGGCTGCCCGCTTGCGCCCAGTGCCATGCCCCACACGGGAACGGCATCGGCACCGCGTTCCCTGGTATCGCTGCCCAGCAGGGCACCTATATCAAGGCGCAGCTTCAGGCATGGAAGGCGGGCACCAGGGCCAACGATGCGCTGGGCCTGATGAAGGCCGTGGCCGATCGACTGACCGACGCCGAGGTCGATGCCGTTGCCGCCTACTACGCCGCACAGCCCGGGGCTGCACCGACACCGGCACAGAACGCCCCTGTGCCTGCCCCGGCTGGGGAAGACTTGGCAGGGGCAAAGGTGGCCAGCCGCTCGATCGCCGACCATGGGGCCCCGCCCGCAGGGCGCGCCGCAGACCAAGCGGGCTACTTCCGGTCCCCGTCTCGGGACGCCTTCCCGGAGGGCCCCTTCGGCGAGACGGTGCGCCAGGGTCAGGCCATCTTCCAGGGCACCAATGCCCACCCGGCCTCGGCGCCCTATGTCGGCAACGATCAGGCCTGCGGCAACTGCCACCTGGACGCCGGGCGTCTGGCCAACTCGGCGCCCCTGTGGGCCGCCTGGGTTGCCTATCCCGCCTATCGCTCGAAGACCAAGAAGGTCGACAGCTTCGTCGAGCGCGTCCAGGGGTGCTTCAAATATTCCATGAACGCCCAGGCATCGGGTGCCGGCGGGCCGCCGGCGTCGGACAGCGACGCCATCGTCTCGCTGGTGGCCTACAGCTTCTGGCTGGCCAAGGGGGCGACCACAGGCGACGACACCATGCCCGGGCGTGGCTATCCGCGTGTTGCGGAGACCGAGCTGGGTTTTGACGCGGCGCGCGGCGAGTCGGTCTATGCGGCCAAGTGTGCCCTGTGTCACGGGGCAGATGGACGCGGCGTCGTGAGCGCCGAGGGAGGGACCCTGTTCCCAGCCCTGTGGGGTGCCGAGTCGTACAACTGGGGGGCCGGCATGCACGTCATCGACACGGCCGCCGCCTTCATAAAGCACAACATGCCCCTGGGGCGCGCCGATTCCCTTAGCGATCAGGAGGCATGGGATGTGGCGGCCTATGTGAACTCCCACGAACGGCCCCAGGACCCGCGTTTTACCGGCGACCTGCAAGAGACCGCCAAGCAGTTCCACGCGAGCAAGTTCAGCCTCTACGGCAAGATCAAGGGGCCCGACGGCGCCCTGCTTGGCGAGCACCCGGCCCAGGCCGGCAAATTCAGCGCCCAAGGCGAGTCCTTGAGCGATGCGCCGCATTCCATGTTTGGACGCAGCCCGTCTTCCTGCTCGCCATCAAGCAAAGAAGAGAGATCCATGATCCGTTTCGTCTTTTTATTGATTTGGCTATCGGCACCCAATACAGGCGGCGCCCGAACAGTCGGCGACCGCGCAGGCTCCACCCTGGCCAGTCTTTGTCGACGCGGATTGGCTCGCGGAGAACTTGACACAACCCAGGGTGAAGCTCATCGAGATCTCCGATGAGGTCTCCTATGAATTCGACGGTCATATCCCGGGGGCCGTGCCGGCCGGCAAGGAGTACTGGCGCGAACAGGGCGACGATGGCGTCCGTACCCACCTGCCGATCAGCGACTTGCAGGATCGCGTGCGGACCCTGGGCATCGACGACGGTGATCACGTGGTCCTGTATTACAAGGGCCATTCGGTCAACGAGATCCAGGGGACCTTCTATGCCTACTGGATCTTCGATCTCCTGGGCCACGACGCCGTATCGATTCTGGACGGCGGCTGGCATGCCTGGCAGGCCGCCGGCGGGGAGATGGACGAGACGAAGGTCGATCCGACACCCGGCGACTTCACCGCCCGTCACAGGCCTGAGCTGGAGATGGGTGTCGATGTCTTGCACTCCCCTGGAGAAGGGCGAGCCTTCGCCTGCCAACACAGCCGGGGGTGGGGGAACCTGACGGACGCAGGAATACGAAGAAGTTTTCAGTTTTCAGTTGTCAGTAAGAGGTTGTTGGTATTAGGGAAACCGCCGGCGAAATACGGGGAATCCATGTGCGATGGGTATACCTCGCGATGTCGCGGCACCTGCGGCCAGGATGCGCCTCGTAACAGGAACAAAATGGTCTCGTTTTCCCTCCCGCACCGCTCGCGCTAGGCCCGACAGGTCCCTCGCATCCGCGTGCCCCCGGATCAGAGCTCCGGCGCGTCGTAGTAGCTCAGGTCGAGCCATCCGGCGTCGGCACCGCGCGTTTTGAAGTTCCAGTCGTTGAGCCAATCGTAGAAGGGCCAGAAGCGCTCGCTGTTGCGGGCGATGACGTACCGATCCCGGAAGCGCTGCCAGGCATCGTCCGTCGTCACGGCAGCGAGGTCGCGCAAGAAGTCCGGCGCCTGGTCCAGGTCGAGGTCTATGAACAGGTTTGGAAACCCATTGACCAGGGTCGGGTAGGCGCTCAGGGTGTCCTCTTCCGGTAACGCTTGTCCGTTCTGGAACAGCAGCGTCCATTGAGAGGCATAGACCCTGTTGGCGACCAGGGAGTAGACCCTCCGCTCGCCGCCATGGTTCAGACGCAGCACCATGACGCTGGGTAGGAAACGCACAAAGCCGCGCTGGTCCACCGCGGTCATGGTCGAGATGGCACGTTCGAACCCATCGAAGCCCCGCATCGGCGCGGCCAGATCGACGCTGGGCTTGACCGGAGGGTTGAGTGGGTCCGGCAGCCCGCTGATCTGCGGCCCCAGACGCTCGGCAAGCAGCCTGATCACCTCACCCAGCGCATCGTCACCGTTCAGGGCGATCCGGGTGGGCTGAGTGTCGCCGGCGAACGGGATCAGGCCCAGGCTCAATGCGCCGATGCCGCGGGTCCAGCGGTGGCGGATGGGCTCGCGATATTGCGCCGGCAATAGCAGCAGAAAATGGTCTTCGAAGCTCTGGCGCAGGAAGTTGAAGAAGAGCAGGGTATCGAGCTTCCGTACGTCGCCCTCCCAGTAGGCAAAGCCGGCGACGGTGTCGTAGTACATGCGCTCGAAGCCCGCGTAGCTGAGCAACCACAGGGTGCGCGGCAGCCCGCCTTGGGCGCCCTTCAGCACCGAGACATTCGTCTCGTGGCGCAGCACCGTGAGCCAGGCGTTGCCGCGGTCGCCGGGGGCTGCGCCATCTCCGTCCCAGATCGAGTCCAACGACCAGCCCTTAGGTGCCAGGCGGGCCTTGGCCTCGGCGAAGGCATTCAGATAGGCGCGATTGCCGCGCACGGAGCGATCCATCAGCGTTGTCGGGTCTAAGCCGAGCAGCGGTTCCTGTACCGAGGGATCATGGGCTGGATCGAGGAAAAACACCCAAAACTGATCCTTGACCGCGTAGGTGGCGATCTGGCCGTTGCATACTGGACCGTAGGTGACGCCACCGACCATGGCCTCGGCGTTTTCCAGGATGAACCGATAGCGCGACTCCGCCGGAATCGCCGCAAATTGGAGGAACGGATTCTCGATGCCGTAGGGCGGGTCCAGGTCGGCGTTGGTGTCCCAGCCGGTGCCGCTGTCGATGGCAAAGAGTCGCGTCAGGTGCGGGATGTCGTCGGGGGCGAGGCGCACGATGAAGTGATTCTTCTGCACCGCGGGCTCCGTGCGCTTCTCAAGCCGGTACCAGAACTTGTCGATCCCTGCATAGCTGTAGGGGTCGTCATAGGGCAGGCCGGTACCGATGACCTCAACCGGTGGCGTCTCGATCCGCTTGTGACCCTCGGCGTCTTCGACGATATGAGCCGGCGGTGTGCTGGAGCGCACCAGCCGGAACTGATCGCCGGGGCTGTCCGTCAGCACGATGCTTGCGAGGAAGAGGTGCTGGAAGATGAAGCGGCTGACCAGCCGGGTCCGTGGATCATCGGCATTGAAGAAGGCCTCCCAGGCGGCCACCGCCTCGGGATTGGCCAGCGCGAGCGCTTGTTGTCGCGCCGATGCGTTCGGGCCCGGGGAGCCGGCGGCAACCCAAGACTTCAAGGTCTTGAAATCCGCCTCAGAGATGGCAGGCAACCCGAAGGGCATCCCTATGGTCGGGTGTTGTTCCAGTTGGGCCTGGAGTGCCGCCGGCGTCGCGGAGCAACGGGCCGTGTAGCGCTTCGGGCGCAGTCCGTCTTGCCCGTCGCGGCTGAAACCGGCTGCGTTGTGGCGCATGCCCGCGTCGACCATCTGGTACAGCAGCGAGCCGTCCAGGTTCTCGGCCGCCGCGCCGTTGCGAGCGAGGATGGGATAGAAGCCGCGCTGGCGCCACGCCTCCGTGCTATCGGCGGCGTCCATGTCCGTACGCGGGTAATCGCCGAAGTGGGTCGCATAGGGATTGAGCCCGAAGCCACCGCGATCGACGCCGCGAAACGAGTCCAGCTTCACATTGCAGGGCGAGCCGAGGCAGCCGTGACAGGCGATGCAGCGGCGATTGAAAATCGGTTGAATCGACGCCGCGTAGTCCGGAGCCGCACCCCCCTCGGGCGTCGATAATCCGTCCTCCCAGAACGCCGCCGCCGGCAGGCCGACCAGGGCCCACAACGCGAGACCCAACAACCACCGAGCATGGTGCGGCAGGCACCCAAGCAACAATCGGGTCATCAGGGCATCCTCGCGAAAACGACCGGTCAGAGGGCCACCACCAGCTTGACCCACAGATAGGCGATGGCCAGGGTGGCGACGGATACCGGCAGACCGACCTTTGCGAAGCTCCAGAACGAGATCTTGAAGCCCTTCGCCGCAGCCGCATCGACGACGATGATGTTGGCGAGGCTGCCGATGATGATCAGGTTGCTGGCGAGCCCGCTGGCGAGCGCCATCATGGGTCCCGACAGGGGGTCGTGTCCGGCAAAGGGCAGCAGCAGCATCACGGTGGGTACGTTGGAGGTGATGTCGCTCAGCACGGCGGTGACCGCGAACAGCACATCCGAGTCGTGCAGGTCGATGCCGATCCCCCCCAGCCAATGGACCAGGTCCGTCGCTAAACCGGCCTTGGCGAAGGCGCCGTTGACGATGAACAGTCCGACGAACAGGATCAAAAGGTCCCAATCGACCCGTTCGAGCATGGTCCGAGACACGAATCGGGCGTTGAAGAGCATCAGTGCGCCCGCGACCGTCGCAACCATGCCGCGGTCCCATTCGGTGAATACGAATGCGTAGAGAATGAAGCCCAGCACCAATAGGCCTTTGACTGTCTCCCATTTATCCAACGAGGGCTCAGGCAAGGCATCAGGCTTCGGGGTGTCGTCACCGGCCAGCGTCCAACGCCCCCGATAGGTGAGCGCCAACACGGCCCAGATGACCAGGAGCGCCAACAGTGCAGGCACTAGTGCATAGGTCAGATAGCCGCCGAAGCTCAGATCCAGTTGCTGGGCGATCAGCATGTTCTGGGGGCTGCCGATGATGGTCGCGACCGCGCCGGCGTTGGCCGCAAGCGCAATCGCCAGCAGGAAGGGCAACGGATTCAGGCCCCGGCGCAGCGTGATGGCGAGGACCACCGGGGTCATGGCGACCGCGACCACGTCGTTGGTCAGAAAGGCCGAGAGCAGTCCGACCAACGTGGTCAAGAGTGCCAACAGCACCGCGGGCGAGGCTTGGAGGCGTGCCACCACGGCCGAGAGCGCCGCATAGAAGCCGGCCGTCTGAAGCTGCACCGAGACGAGCATCAGCCCGAACAGCATGCCCAAGGTGCCGAAGTCGATGCTTGCGATGGCCGCGGCCTGATCCAACTCGCCGAAGGCGAGCAGGGCGACCGCCCCGCCGAGTGCCACCGAGGCACGATCCATCTTCAGTCCGGGCAATCCACCCAGGATCATGCCGAGATAGACCACCAAAAAGACGATCAGGGTAATAGACAAGCGATTGGCCTCGTGGCTGGGCGATGAACGCAGAAAGAGCCTTTTGCGTCCGAAACAGACCTTCGGCTCCAGCCGGAGGTCCGTGAGGCCGCAAAATGCCGCTCTGCCCGACCAACCGCAAGCGGTGATTGCTGCACCGCGGTTTGACGGCGATCCATCGCCATCTTAGCCTTGGCCCGGATGGCGGGCAACGCTCGCCATACAGGCGGTTTGGGAAATACCGGTACCACGGAGTTGCACCTTGCCGTTACGCAGGCAACCTGAGGTTTGCAGCCTGGTGTTCCCACCGTGCATGGGCACCCAGCAGCCGGGTCACCATAGAGATCGCTGCGGTTCCCCTCTCCATACATCGGCGTGCAAATGGAGGTCGTATCGAATGAACTACCGCAAGAAATTCCGCGTCCTGCCCGGCTCAAAGGTCGATCTGAAAGCGGTCGACGCCGGATTCACGGACAAGCACGAGACCCATCAGGACGCACTCGCCGAGATCGAGGCCCATGATCAGAATCTGCACGATTTGCAGTACCTGATGTACGCGGAAGGGAAACGTTCCCTGTTGATCGTGCTGCAAGGCCGCGACGCTGCCGGCAAGGATGGCACGATCAACCACGTGCTGGGTGCCATGAATCCACAGGGCTGTTCGGTCACCGGCTTCAAGGTGCCGTCCAAGGAGGAGGCCGCACACGATTTTCTCTGGCGCTATCACCAGCACACGCCGTCCAAGGGGCAAGTGGCGATCTTCAATCGATCGCATTATGAGGATGTCCTGGTGCAACGTGTGCACGAAATGGTGCCGCGCGCGGTCTGGTCCAGACGTTACGACCACATCAACGCCTTCGAGCAGATGCTCGCCGACAACGGCACCCATATTCTGAAGTTCTATCTTCACATCGATGCCGACGAACAGCTCCGGCGCTTCAAGCAGCGGATCGACGATCCCGCTCGGCATTGGAAGATCAGCGAGGGCGACTATGCCGAACGCCCCTATTGGGATGCCTACACCAGCGCCTTCGAAGATGCCCTCGGCAAGTGCAGCACCGAGCACGCCCCCTGGTTCATCATCCCGTCCAACCACAAGTGGTTTCGGAACCTCGCCATCTCGACCATTGTTTCGGAGACTCTCGAGTCGCTGCACATGTCATTCCCCGAGCCCACGGTGGATATGGCCGAGATCGCGAGTAAGTACCACGCCATCGCCGAGCAAGCAGACGTCGAAGATCCAGTGTCCTCGGCGGACTTGGGACGCGGCAGGGTTAAGGGCAAGAAGCAGAAGAAGAAAGCCAAGAAACACAAATAGCGCGATTCCAAATGACTGAGGTCCACACGGCCTGTTGTCGGTAACGTCGCCTGTGTCGACCGCGATTACCACTCGCGGCCTGCCGAGGTGCTCGATGATCGACATCCGGTCAGGTCGCGAACCGATGGGTGCGCGGCGTCTGCAACCATAGCTTGAAGGGGAGCGACGATGAGCAACGAGAAACCCACGGGGAGTCAGCCCGCTGCGGACGGCCCGGCAGATCTGGAGAAGCGACCGGTCGCCGAGGTCCTGGAGGCGCTGGAGGTCAAGCCTGATGCGGGACTGAGCAATGCCGAGGCCGAACAGCGGCTTACAAGGTATGGGCCGAACGCCCTGGTCGAGAAACAGAAAAGCCTGCTAGCCAAGCTGCTCGGCCCCTTCACCGGCCCCATCGCCTACATGATCGAGGCCGCGGCCCTGGTCTCGGCCTTCCTCGGGCGTTGGGACGACTTCGCGGTCATCTTCGGCCTGCTGGTCTTCAATGCGGCCCTGGAGTTCTGGCAGGACCGCAAGGCCTCCAGCGCCCTGGCCGCGCTCAAGAACAGCCTGGCACCGGAGGCGACCGCCCTGCGCGAAGGCCAATGGCAGACGGTGCAGGCCTCGACCCTGGTCCCCGGCGACATCGTCAAGATTCGGCTCGGCGTCATCGTCCCCGCCGACCTGCGGTTGATCGACGGCGATTTCGCCGCCATCGACCAGGCGGCGCTGACCGGCGAGTCGCTCCCGGCGAACAAGAAGGTGGGCGACGCCGCCTATTCCGGCAGCGTGGTCAAGGAGGGCGAAATGGAGGGTGTCGTCATCGGCACCGGCTCCAACACCTTCTTCGGCCGGACCGCGCAACTGGTGGCCGGTGCCGGTTCGGTCAGCCATGCCCAGACCGCCATGTTCCAGATCGCCAACTTCCTGATCATCGTCGCCGTGGTGCTGGCGCTGATCATGGTCGGATTCGATGTCTGGCGCGACATCGTGATCCGCGACGACTGGCGGTGGGCCGATGCGCTCAACATCCTACAGTTCGTGTTGATCCTGCTGGTGGCCTCGATTCCGGTCGCGATGCCGGCGGTATTCTCCATCACCATGGCCCTCGGGGCGCTCGCCCTGTCCAAGGAGAAGGCCATCGTCTCCAAGCTCTCGGCAATCGAGGAGATGGCGGGCGTGGATATTCTGTGCTCGGACAAGACGGGCACCCTGACCAAGAACCTGTTGACCCTGGACACCCCGATCCTGTTCACCAGCACAGACCCGCAGGAGGTCGTCCTGGCCGGCGCCCTGGCGTCCAAGATCGAGGACCGCGACGCCATCGACACCGCCGTAATCGGCGCGCTACAGGATCAGGGCGCCCTCGCCACCTACAAACAGCTCAAGTACATGCCCTTCGACCCGGTCGGCAAGCGCACCCAGGCCACGGTCTCGACGCCCGAGGGCAAGACCCAGTTCGTCTCCAAGGGGGCGCCGCAGGTGATCGCCGCGCTGGCCAAGCTGGACGCGGCCGGTGAGGCGAAGGTCAAGCAGGTGGTGGAGGATCTGGGTAACAAGGGCTATCGCGCCCTGGGCGTCGCGCGCTCCGAGGACGACGGCGCCACCTGGAGTCTGCTCGGCATCCTGCCGATGTTCGACCCGCCCCGGGACGATTCCAAGGCCACCATCGATCAGGCCGCCCTCAAGGGTGTCCGGGTCAAGATGGTCACCGGTGACGATACCGCCATCGCCCGGGAGACCGCGCGCCAGCTCGGCCTGGGCACCCACATCATCCCGGCAGCGGACGCCTTCCCCAAGGACATGGACCCCAATAACGTTCCGCCCGACATCGCCGAGGCCATCGAGAAGGCCGACGGTTTCGCCCGGGTCTTTCCGGAGCACAAGTACGCCATCGTCAAGGCGCTGCAGGATCGCGGCCACCTGGTGGCCATGACCGGCGACGGCGTCAACGATGCGCCGGCGCTCAAACAGGCGGACTGCGGCACCGCAGTGTCCGGGGCCACCGACGCCGCCCGGGGCGCGGCGGCGCTGATCCTCACCGCGCCGGGGCTCTCGGTGATCAACAGCGCCATCGACGAGGCGCGGCGGATCTTCGGACGAATCAACAGTTACACCATCTATCGGGTGGCGCTGACCATGGACATCATGTTCCTGGTGGTGCTGTCCACGCTGCTGCTGGACTTCACGCCCCTGACCGCGATCATGATCGTCGTCCTGGCCGTCCTCGACGACGCGCCCATCATGGCCATCGCCTATGACAACACCGAGGTAGCCCCACAACCCATCCGTTGGCGGATGCGGCGGGTGCTGGGCGTGTCCTCGGTGCTGGGCCTGTTCTCTGTGGTGCAGTCGTTCGGCCTGCTGCTGATCGGTTTCGAGATCCTGAGCAGCGCCCCGGAGCAGGCGCTGTTCCAGCTCTTCACCAAGTCCGAGCTGCAATCGGTGATGTTCCTGCAGATCGTCCTCGGCGGCCACTTCCTGCTCTACAACACCCGCACCGCGCGCTGGTTCTTCCTGCCGCCCTATCCCAGCCTGCCGCTCAACGCCGCGCTCTGGGCGACGAATATCCTCGCCATCCTGATGTGCGCCTACGGCTGGCTGGTGCCCATGCTGTCCTGGACGACGATCGGTTGGGTATTCGTCTACACCCTGGCCTGGGTGGTCATTATGGACATCATCAAGTGGGCGACCTACGCCCTGGCCGATCATGGGGCTGGATGGCAGTCCAAGCATCGGCGTTTGGTCGATCAGCCCCTGGGGGCTTACAACACGGCGGCGCCGGCGGCCCCTTCGACGTAAGCGACGCTCCAAGAACAACCGGTACATCTTCTTGGACTACGAAACACGCGAAAAGCGCGAAAAGGCTCCATATACGCAGGAGCATTTGTGTTTTTTCGTGACTTTCGTAGTTTCTTGTCGTCCGCGCGCTTGTCGTGGTTGTTTCTGAACCGTCCTAAGTGCGCCGAAGATCGAGCTCGGGCCGGCTCAGCCGGCCGGGCGCTTATCCTCCCACCAGTCGACGCCCATCGCATCGCATGCGATTGTCCGCGATAGCCAGCCGAATATCCGTGCCGATCACCAAAAAGTAGAGCAGTTCAACCCCTAATAGGCTCATATAAACAATGGTTTAATATCCGCGCCCGGATTGCCCGGCGGGTGGCCGCCCGACTAAGTCTAAGTTACTGAACCATTAGCATTAATCTGCGCGACTCGCGCCAGAGTCGCTTGCTCCGGGATCCCCGATGGCGATGGCTGGCCATGCAAACGGCGCATCCATTTGGTGATCCCATGGGCCATTGGCCTCGCGTTTTTGTAGGCGATCTCCTGGCACTCGCATACAATGCTGCCTGCCTGGTCTCCAGGCACACAAAAATGGCGGAGCGTACCCGGCCTCGCACTGAAAGCGCCGAATCCCTCGGCGTTTTCTAAAAGTGTACGTTACTCGAATTCCTCAGCATGGGCGAGGTGAAATAGCCGCATATGAAACATACCCACGATATCAGACAGAGTCGTCTTTTCTGCATGTAGCGCAACCATCGATACGACTTCGGAAAATATTTGATCGGAAAGAATGTCCTCGAAGTCGGCCACAACAAGGGCGCACTCTTTGAGAAGTATTACCCACAGACGTCAACTCCATGGCTTTGGGTGTGCCCATGGTAATCTCCGGCCTAGCAATATCCTGATCACAGATGGGGACGAACCTATTCTAATAGATTTCGAGACCTGCTGCCGGAGACACAGCCCCCTGTTCCACTTCGCCAAATTCAGCGATCAGGTGAAGCTGTATCTGCTGTGGCAGTCACGTGTTGCGCGGTCCGATCAGGGGCTAATGACGACACCATTTCCGAGGCATGTGACGCTGGCGATGTTCGTCATCACTCCTGCGAGTAGATTTGCGGGTGCCCTGAAGGCAGCCAAAACATCCATTAGGATGAGATTGCGAGGATTGGGCAAGGTTTCCGCCGAGCAGCGAGAGTTGCCTGGGTCCCAGCCAGAGGGCAAGGGGCACACGGCAGATAGGTCAACCAACGTGCAGAGCGTCCGGCTCTGAACACCCCGGGTGCGGAGCACAGCCATCCTATTTGCGGGCAGGTGCTGCGCCATAGAGCCCAAACATCCACAGGGAAATCATTACCCGTGCAGAGGTCAACCATGCTGAAAAAACTGTCTATCGCCACCGCAGTCAAGGCCGTCTGCTCGGCGGTGAGTCTAAGTGCCTGCCTGGGCGCAGGCGTCACCTATGCAGCCGACCAGGGCGTACGCCACCACGCCCAAGGTCAGTACGACACCGTTACTGCCACCTATACGGTGATCGAGGGTGACGACCTGATCGCCATCGGTGAGCGCTTCGAGATCCCAGTGGAGGCGCTGCAAAAACTAAACAAGCTGACATCCGACGGGATCAAGGTCGGCGACAAGCTGGTGGTCGCCACCGCCGTTGCCCCGGAGGCTAGCCCGGGGGTCAGCGAGGAGACGCTCCAATCCCTGTCGGCGCCGAATTCGGTCGAGACGCGTATCGGTACCCTGGAGTTCAAGGACGGTGTGCCCACCGACGAGACCGCCAGCAAGGTGTACGAGACGCTGGACTTCACCCGCGCGCTGAACGCCTACAACAACAGTTTTCGTGGCGCCTCGGCCTTGGGGCTCGTCAAGGGTTTCCAGAGCATCGGCGCACAGAGTGGCGACATCATCATCTTCGAGGAGTTGATGGATGCGAGTTCCCTGTTCCTGACAGGGAATGCCGACACCGCCTATTATCTCGGTTGGGTCGATCTCTCTAAAGGACCAGTGGTGATTGAACAGCCCACTGACGGGCTCGGCGCGATCAACGACATGTGGTTTTCCTGGGTGACCGACGTGGGCAAGCCGGGGCCGGATCGCGGTCTGGGCGGCAAGTACCTGATCGTCGGCCCGGGGTATGACGGCCCGTTGCCCCAG
The DNA here is from genome assembly GCA_963845265.1 of uncultured Gammaproteobacteria bacterium. Lineage (GTDB taxonomy): Bacteria > Pseudomonadota > Gammaproteobacteria > Chromatiales > Chromatiaceae > DYRB01. The sequence goes on from CAWJRN010000003.1 coordinate 454,449, forward strand.
AGCGGCTATTTCACAGCCCATTCCAAGACCAACAGGATCCTCTATGCCATGCGGGCCTTCATCAAGGATGGCAACGACCCCAAGCCGGCGATCGACAACATCAAGCAGAACCTGAAGATCTATCCCTACGTGCCCGGCAGCTACGGGACACCTATCGCCGAAGCCCTCAAGGGCGGGATCAGGCTGGCCGGCGAGCCGAAGATCCCAGAGATGAAGTTCATCAACGGCAGCGGCGTGGCGTTCAACACTATTCCGCCGAGCGATTACGGGTTTTTCGAGTGGATCAACGAGAACGTCCAGAACGAGCCCGCCACCAGTTATGACGTCGAACTCGCCGGCCAGCTTGCCGCCATCGGTATCGCGCATGGCAAGGAGTTCAAGCCGGACGAGCGGATGAAGAAGATCCTGACCGAGGCCGCCGCGGTGGGTCAGGGATTCGGCCGCGCGCTGCAATGGCAGTTCGCCGATGCGCATCCTGACTGGGCCCACTACGAGGGCTCGCAGTGGAGCTTGATGCTGTGGGAGGGCGGCGCGCTGTTCGAGACGCCCCCGCCCGCGTTCGAAGATGGGATGTTCAAGCCGCTGCCGCCTACAGGCGCGCGCACACTCGACAGTCGAACGGCCTTCTATTACGCCTACACTCTCGACAGCCCGGCAATGATCATGCAGATCCCGGGCGTGGGCTCGCAATACCTGATCGCCTTCCGAGACGCCAACGGCGATGTCTTCGACGGCGCCAAGACCTACAAGGTGACGTTGCCCAAGGACGTTCCGGCGGCAGCGTTCTGGTCGTTCACGCTCTACGACAACCAGACCCGCTCGATGCTGCAGACGCCGCAAAAATACCCACGTGCTGGCAGTCAGAGCTACCCCTCGCCCGCGGCCGAAGCGGCTGAGGATGGTTCGACCACGGTCTATTTCGCACCGAAGCAGCCGGAAGGCATTGCCCGCGGCAACTGGATCCAGACTGATCCGGCGAAGGGATATTTCAACATCCTGCGCCTCTATAGCCCGCTGCCGTCCTTCTTCGACAAGTCCTGGCGGCCGAGTGAGATCGAGCTGGTGAAGTGACCGAGACGCCTCCGGCATGGCAGAGCTGGCGCCGGTGGTCTCGCACGGCGACGCGACGCCGGAGCGTCAGCACTAGCTCCTACGCTGGAAGATGACGGGAAGGAATTCTTCGTAGGCTGGGTTTCGCAAGCGCAACCCAGCCTACCCGGTCCGCCTGATGATGCGGTTTCAGCAATATTTGCCCAGTCTCTGGAGCATGGGATCGAGATTGGAGCGACTGGCCAGCGATTTGGGGGTCCTTAAAAATGCATTCCGTCGAGTTCCAACTGAGCGAGTATTTGGCGATCTTCTTCGTGTTGGGGGGCGTCAGCGGATTCGCGTCCGGGCTCTTCGGGATCGGGGGCGGCATTCTACGCATCCCTCTGTTTGCCCTGCTGTTCCCGGCATTTGGCATTCATGGTTCGATGGAAATGCATGTGGCGGCGGCGACCTCGTTGGCGCTCGCCGTGCCAAGCGGTGCGCTCGCGCTGGGCAAGCACCGCCGGCTGGGAAATCTCGATCCCGCCTATTTTCGGACCTGGGCCGTCGGACTCCTCCTCGGCGTGCTTGTGGGGCTCGCGATCAGTCGCTTCGCGAGCACCGGCTTCCTTACGATGGCCTTCATCGTCTTCCTCGCCACGATGGCAATCTACGTGGGTCTGGTCCCCGACCGCTACGTGATCCTGGAACGGCCTCCCCGTGGGCCGGCGAAGGGCGTGCTGAGTTGTGTCATCGGGGCATATTGCGTGATGATCGGCATCGGCGGTGGAAGTCTGGCGGCGCCAATCCTCAAGCTGTGCTCAATGCCGATCGCACGCGCTATCGCCATCGGGTCGGGGACATCGATGGTGGTTGCGGCGGTCGGAACGGTCGGTGGCATCTGGAATGGCTGGGATCTGCCGGGGCGCCCGAGCTGGACGCTCGGCTACGTCGATACGCTGATCTTTCTGGTCATGCTGCCGGGAGTGATCTACGCCACGCCGCGGGGTGTTGCAGTCGCAACACGACTCGACAAGCAGATCCTCCAGCGGATCTATTCCGTGTTCCTAGTCGTCATCGTCGCCACAATGATTGCCCACTACCGGCACTGAGCACCGCAATGGGTGAACCGGCGCCAACAAACGTTGAGAGCATGCCGTTGAAAAAAATTGCGCTGTTCTGTTTTTGTTTCGTGCTCAGCGCGCAGTCGGCGTTCGCCGGCTTCGATGAAGCCGCTGCCGCCTTCGCGGTTGGGGACTATGTCCAAGGCGCTGAAAGAAATTCGCCCGCTAGCCGAGCAGGGCGATCCGCGCAGCCAGTACGCGATGGGGGTGCTCTACGAAAACGGCTTTGCGGTGACAAAGGACCTGCCGCAGGCCGCAGCCTGGTACCTGAAGGCCGCAGAACAAGGCAACACCGATGCACAGTACAACCTCGGCGCGATGAACGAGCACGGCCTTGGCATGCCAGTCAATTACGTCGAGGCCGCACGTTGGTATCGTCCGGCTGCCGAGCAGGGCGACATCGACGCGCTGAGTAACCTGGGTGTGCTCTATCAGAATGGCCAGGGTGTGCCGCAGGACAAGGTGCTGGCACTGGCGCTGTATAACGTCTCAGTCGCCTATGCGGCAGGGGGCCAGACGCAAGCCGCGCAGAATCGTCAGATCTTGGCCAACCAGATGCCGCTGGACGATGTGAAGAAGGCCCAGGCGCTTACAGAAAGGTTGCTCGAACGGGGCAATTTGAGGTCGGGACTGGGGGCCTATCTGCAACAACCTCAGCAGTAAATCCCTGCCATCCCTGCCGACGAAACCGGCGGCACCGCGTCGCTTCGTGAGGGTGGCCTATCAGGAGACGGCGGTGGAGCCGGACGAGCCAGCCTATGTTCAATGGCACTATGCCGTTGAACATAGAAGGCCCGGAGACGTCAGCGCAAAAGAGCGACGCGGCCCCTGAGGCCGCGCCGATACTCGTGCTTCGTGCCCGCATCAGTCGCCGGGCTACCATTTGGCCTCGGTTCGCAGGGAAGGTCCCCCTAGTCGCCTGCTTTCCGGACGGCTTCTTGCCCCGCTTACTTCTTCTCGCCCTTCAACTGGGCGGAATTCCCGGGGTTCATGGGCTCGTCGCCGGAGACTGGTATGAGCTTCTTTCTTCAGCATCGCTTCCGTTTTCGCCTGGGCTGCTGCAGATGGATTGGGAGCCTTGATCTGGGCGGAATTCCCGACATTCATAGGCTCGTCGCCGGAGACTTGCGTAGCTTCCTTCTTCAGCATCGCTTCCGTTTTCGCCTGGGCTGCTGCAGATGGATCGGGAGCCTTGATCTGGGCGGAATTCCCGACATTCATGGGCTCGTCGCCGGACACAAGCGGGGTTGCCGGTTGCGCGGCGAGGGCAGTGCCGCCGACGGTCAGTGCGAGTGCGGTAGCCGAAAAAGCAAAGATATGCTTCAGGGTCATGGTTGAGTTCTCCAAATGTGGCAAAGTTCGCTTCAACTCAAGCGGCCCACCCGAACCTGCGTGGGCCGACGAGGCCCGGCCGGGAACGGTCGGGCACTCACGCCTAGTGTATACACCACGCATCCCCTGTCCGTCCAGAATCGCCGGCTCGGCGTACAGATTGTCGCGAAATGGAAATCACATGGCGTTACGCTTCCTGTAGAGTTGCGCGTTCGCCTCAACTTTGAACCGAAGGACGATCACTATGAACAATAGGCTGTTGAGAATGACCACCGCGGCTGTCATCGCCGCCGCGCTGCCCCTCTTCACCGCGTGCAGCTCCATGGAGTCGGGCGCCCAGGGCACCGAGCCCGGTGCCGTAGCGGTCGCTACCGTCCAGGTGACCGCCACGGTCAAGGCGGTGGACCAGCGCAATCGCACCGTCACGCTGGCTGGCTCAAATGGCAAGCCGACGACCTACAAGGTGGGTAAGGATGCGGTCAACTTTGACCAAATTCGGGTCGGAGACCGCGTCACGCTCACACTGACCGAGGCCATCGCCGTGTACCTGCGTGAACAAGGTACTCCGCCAAGCGTCGGCGAAGGGGCCGCGGTTGCGCTGGCGCCTCAGGGGGCGATGCCCGGTGGTGTTGTGGCCACCACGACGGAGGTAACTGCCCGTGTGGTGTCCGTTGACACCAGCGCGCGTAAGGTGACCCTGGAGCTTCCCGATGCAAGCGAGCGAACGGTGAGCGTGAACCCGAGCATCGACCTGGCGAAGGTCTCGCCGGGTGGCGCGGTCACGGTGCAGGTCGCCGACGCCGTAGCCATTTCAGTCGATAGGCCTTAGGTCCGTCCGTTACCGCCATCGGGTCCGGGGGCGGTGTCGTATCGGGCGAAGGGGCAGCCCTGTCTTCAAATTGATCGTGAATCGCAGAGGAGATCGACGTGACCGCAAGCAACGACAAAACCACGGAGACGGCAGTGGCCGCTGTGTTCGGAGCATTGGAAAGGAACTGGGGCTGGCTACTGGCGTTCGGGATCGTCTCGATCCTGCTTGGGTCCGTTGGGCTCTATATGACCTTCGGTTTGACCATGGCGACCGTGGTGTTCTTCGGCGCTCTGATTCTGGCTGGGGGCCTGCTGCAACTGGTGCAGGCCTTCGGGTGCAAGGGCTGGAAGGGCGTACTGGCGCATGTGCTCATTGCCCTGCTCTATGTGGCGGCAGGGATACTGATCATGGTCGATCCCGTGCTTGCATCCAGTTTGCTGACCCTTGTCCTGGCGGGCATCCTCATGGCCGTGGGTCTGGTCCGCATCATGATGGCCTTCCAGGTCCGGGGAGCGGCCGAGGGTTGGTACTGGGCGCTGCTCGCGGGGCTTGTGTCGATTCTGCTCGGCGGCATGATCGTCGCCCAATGGCCGGCATCGGGTCTGTGGGTGATCGGTCTGTTCGTGGCCATCGAACTTATCGTCAATGGCTGGTCTTATGTCTTCCTTGCCCTGGGCGCACGCAAGGCCGGACAAGTCCAGACCACACCCATCTGAGGCGCGGCTAGTACGGCGCGTCGATACGGATCGGAATTTGTAGCCACGAAAGAGGAGACCCGCAATGAGTGACATCGAAAACATCGAGCTGGCGCGCTACCGCCGCGAGATCGTCGAGGATCTGCGGCACATGCTGAAAAAATACAGCCGCATCATGGAGTGGGACGTGCCGGACGTGGTGGACGAGGGCGCTACCCGTAAGCTGATCCTTAAGTCGTTGAGGGCCGCCCTCGCCGAGGTTGAGGCAGAGGGCTAGCACGGCCGCGCGCAAGTCCACCCAACAACGGTAGGGTGGATAAGCGTAGCGCATCCACTCTCAACCCAGACCGGGAGACCCTACCCAATGACTCTACAGTGTTCCGAAGTACCACGGTTCGCGCCGCGGTATGCTATGGGGTGCTGACTGTCGTGGCCTGCCTCTGTCTCGGCACCGCGCAGGCCGGGGATAACGGGGCTCGCCATCACGCGGAAGGCGAATACGACAGCGCCACCGCGACCTACACCGTGGTCAAGGGCGACGACCTCGCGGCCATCGCCGAGCGCCTGGGCGTCAGTGTCGCGGAGCTGCGCGGGGCGAATGGCCTGACATCCGACCTCATCGAGCCTGGTCAGAAGCTGGTCGCCGGCCCGGCAGCGAGTTCCGCGGCTCAGGCCGAGTACAAGTACACAACCCCCATCGCGCCTGGCGTCATGGTGCCGGACAAGGTCGAAACCTCCATCGGCACCCTGAACCTGAACTACGGCTATCCCGATGACGCGACCACCCAGAAGGTCTATGACAATCTGGATGCCTCTCGTGCGCTGCAGGCCTACCTGCTGGGCATCCCGATCGTGAACCAGGTCGGCATGCGTGCCACCCTGCGCGAGTTTGGACCCGTTAACCAGACGGACGTGATCTGGGAAGACCTAGTGGACTCGAGGACCGTGGAGCTCACGGCAAACGACAACACCGTCTACAGTTTTATCTGGCTCGATACGAGCAAGGGACCCCTGGTCGTGGAGGTTCCACCCATGGTCCTGGGGCTCATTGATGACTTCTGGTATCGCTGGGTTGCGGACGTCGGTATCACGGGTGCGGACAAGGGCAAGGGCGGCAAGTATCTGATCCTGCCTCCGGGGTACACGGGCGACGTGCCGGACGGCTATTTCGTCGTACGGCCGAGCACCTACGGTAACTGGATGCCCTTCCGATCCTTCCTGGTCGATGGCTCGACCAAGCCTGGCGTCGAATCGGTCAAGAAGCACCTGAAGATCTATCAGCTTGCCGATGCGGCCAATCCTCCCGAGATCAAGTACGCCAATGCCTCCGGCATCCCCACGAACTTTGTTCCCCCCGGGGACTATTCATTCTGGACCATGCTGAACCAAGTCATTCAGGAAGAACCCAGCGAGGGGAGCGATCCCACGACCCTGGGTTTGTTTGCCTCGATCGGCATCCAGAAGGGCAAGCCCTTCGATCCCGACGCCCGGATGAAGAAGATCCTGGAGGATGCCGCAAACATCGGTGCCGTGACCGCCAGGGCAATCGCCTTCAGGATGCGCGAGAAGGACGCCTACTTCTATCCTGACAGCCCATGGCGTCTGCCCTTCTTCGGCGGCTACAAGTTCGAGGTCTCGCCCGGCGTGGCCAATCTGGATGGCGCGGCCTTCTTTTACTATTTCGCCACCGGCGTCACCCCGGCCATGGCGGAGAAGATGGTGGGCAAGGGTTCGCAATATCCCTGGTGCGCACAGGACTCGGACGGCAACCCGTTCGAGGGCGGGAAGCACTACAAGCTGCACCTGCCGCCGAACGTTCCGGTCAAAGACTTCTGGTCGGTCATCGTCTACGACAACCAGACGCGCTCGATGATCCAGACCGATCAGCAGTTCCCCAGCGTCAGCAGCCAGAACAAGGCCATGCAGGTCAACGAGGACGGCTCGGTCGATGTCTATTTCGGCCCCAAGGCCCCGGCAGGCAAGGAGAACAATTGGGTGCAGACCATTCCCGGCAAGGGCTGGTTCACGATCCTGCGCCTTTACGGTCCGCTTGAGCCCTGGTTCAACCAGACCTGGCGCCCCGGGGAGATCGAGCTGCAACCCTAGTGCCTTGGTTGCACTCGTTGCTAGGCGCCTGGCGGTAAGTTCGACAGGCGCCTAGTGTGGGACCAGTTTCCGCCTTTACCTCGGTTGCCCGACCGCTGAGGATTCGCGGCATTCCAGGGCAAGCAATGCGATAGGCACAGGTCTCCACCCAGACCATGGAGCGCACCACACCGCTGCTGCTGCCCTGGGACGAGACCTTCGACATCGGTGCGGACACAGGCACGCCTGTCGACGACAAGGACTACCAGGTGCCGTTCAAGCTGACCGCGAAGATCGACAAGCTGACCATTGCCCTGGACCCGCCGAAGCTCACGCCCGAGGACCTGAAGAAGCTCAAGGACGCGGAGGCGAAGGCGGCGGACGGCGCCTTGGGGCCGGGTTAGTCCTGAGTTGAGTCGCGGCTGGCCGGTTTGGCCAACTGCGGTCGATGCCAGGACCGCAATTTCCGTACGCTGGGTAGAGCGAAGCGAAACCCAGCGTTTCGTCTGAACCATTTGCGCTAATTTGCGTTCATTTGCGGCCAAATTGCTTTTTCCAGGGTTACCGGAAGCCCGCTGCGGTGGCCGCTAGGATCAGGCCGGACATTCCCTGGAGCCCGCACTTGATCCCGGCCAGGCGATTGGCACGGGTGAGGGTCTCGGGTAATGCCTGCCCCCGAAGCAGGCCATCGATTACGGCGGCATTGAAGACATCGCCGGCCCCCAGCGTATCCACCAGTCGCTGGGGTGCCTGGGGCATGGCGTGCAGGACAGGCCCGCCACGGGTCCAGCCGTAGCTGCCACGGGCACCCCAGGCGAGGACGCAATGACGTGCCCGGCTCCGTTCTGCCTGTTCGGCGAGGAATTTCTCGGGGTTGGATGCTCCCAGGGCCAGGGCATAGGCCCGTGAGAACAGGAGCAGATCGGGCCAATTCAACAGTTGGTCTCCACTGGGCCTGAGCTTCTCCATCTCCAGGGAGATCGTCACCCCGGGCAGGCGTTCCCGCATCAAGTGCATCATGGCTAGGGTCTCGCCAGGGTTGCGCCCCTCGAAGTGCACCCAGGCGCAGTCTCGGCGCCATCGATCCGTGTGGGCGCTCAGCCCATGGGCGAGGTCGTCGGCGGTCAGTTCGGCCAGGTCGCGGTGGTGCACGATGGTGCGGCTGCCCGTGGCCTGGCTCAGGGCGATATACGAGGTGGGGGTCTGACCGCCAGGGTGGCGGACCGACAAGCTGGTGTCGACGGCGTGGCGCCTGAGGTCGGCGAGGATCAAGTCGCTGGCCGGGTCGTCCCCAAGGGTCCCGGCCCAGGCGCAGGGGCGGCCGAGTTGGCTCAGAACGACGAGGGAGTTGGTGGTGTTGCCGCCACGCACCTGACGTTGGTCCAGGGCGCGGACCTCTGCGTCTTCCGCGGGATAGACCTGGACCTGGTTGATGATGTCCAGGGTTGCGATGCCGACCCCCAGAACGGTACCCGCGGGGCTGACTTGGGTGTTACTCATGGGTTGCGCTGCCATTCCTGGCGCAGAGCGCCAGCATGCAAAAGGGGTCAGCGGGACTGGGCCCGCGTCTGGGATCGCAGCGTCAGGGTGTCGCCGCGCTGAATCAACTCGAAGCGCTTCAGGTAGTTCATGCCCAGCAGGACGTCGGAGCCTTCCATTCCGGGCAGGACCGTGGCCGAAACCCGACGTGCCGACAGGCCGCCTAGGTTGACCTCGTCGAGACGCGTGGACCAGGTGCGTACATCGCCGTTGGCGGTACGGCCAATGCCGCCGGGACGCAAGGACAGGCCCAGCCGCTTTGCCAGGTCCAGGGGGAGTGAGACCTGGGTGGCCCCGGTGTCGAGCAGAAAGACCACAGGTTGCCCGTTGATGGTCCCGTCCGCGACATAGTGCCCCGCACGGTTACGCTGCAGGACGACCTGATGGACTCCGTCCGGGCCCGCCTCGCCCTCCGGGGTACGGTTTGGGTTGTGGGCGCCGTCGATCAGGCCCTGGAAGAACAGGACGACGATCAGCAGTCCCACCCCCCAGGCACCGAGCAGCATCAGTTTGCCGAGACTTGAGGGCAGGTCGTCTCCGGGCGTCGGGTCATGCATGCAGGGTGGGGCTCCGGGTTGGGCGCAGCCGGCAACGTCATTCGCATCGATCTGCTCTGTCAAACCGGCGCAGGGCGGGGTCTACTGACAGAGCAGGGGTCGGGCGGCCGGGGTGGCGGGCACCGCGACCGCCGACGGTATCAGCGGGTCGGTGCAGGACGAGGCCCTGGCGCCGGTGCTGCGGTGCGACTCATCTGGGTGCGGTAATAGGCCGCGACACTACGGCCGCCGGCCTCGACGTCGTAGACTTTCCAGCCGTCCGCCGAACGATACATGCGGAAGGTCATCTTGGTCGGATAGGCCCCCGGGCGGAGGATGCCCACCGGGACCTTGACCGAGCCCGCGGGTCCGGGTCGGGGGCGCAGATAGCGCACCTGCTGGCCCTCGTAGCCGCCCATCTGGGTGGCAAGAGAGGTCAGGAAGCTCGATTCGATCTTGGCCGCCATGGCCTTGCGATCCGCTTCGCTCATGCCCGCCCAGGCCGGGCCGGCGACCCACTTGGCCATGTAGTCGAAGTCGAAGAAGGGGGCGATCTCACGATCCAAGAAGGCGGCCGCTTGCAACTTGTTCGGCTGCTCGTCCTTGTTTGCCAGATAGCCGAGCAGCTTGTCCATGCCGCCCTTGAGCGTCTCGACGGCCTCGGCGCCAGGGTTGCGGGCCGGTGCGCTGCGGGCCGGCATGCCAGCCGGACCATAGCCTGACGGGCCATAACCGGCCGGACCATAACCGGGGCCTGGGCCGAGTTGGGCCTGGGCGGTGCCAGTGACGACGGCGAGTAGGGTGAGTGGCAGCCAGAGACGATGAGTCATGGGGTTCCTCCTGATAGTTTTCGTGTCGCCGATGGGATATCCCACGGCCGGGCGCAGGGTGCCAATGAAGACCGTGAAAAGCAACTGGTCGCGGACCGGTGACGCGCCCCGGGGTCAGGTCGAAGCGTCTGGGTATTCCGCCGCACGGCGGGCGTCGCCGCGTACCTGCTCGGCAGGGTAACGGGCCTCGTTGAGGGCAATCTTCTCGTAGGCGGCAGCGATGGGGTCGATGTCCAGGCGTTCGCACAGACGGACCACGTAGATCAGGATGTCCGCCAGTTCGTGGGCGACCTCGCGGCGCTTGCTGGGGCTGAGGGCCGCGCTCTGGGCCTCGGTCAGCCATTGGAAATGCTCCAACAACTCCCCGCATTCGCCTGCCAGGGCCATTGAGAGGTTCTTTGGAGAGTGGAACTGCTCCCAGTCCCGGATGCGGGCGAAGGCAAGCAGGCGGGCGTCGAGTGCCGCCAGGCTGTCGGGTGGCAGCCCCTGGGGACGCGTTGGCTGGTCTGATGGCGGGGTTGTTACGGGCATGGTCGATGGGTCTCGCTGACGAGGATGGGGTGGGATTATCCCGGGCGCGAATTCTCATGGGTCACAGACGGCGGATTCTAACCCGTCAGCCGGGTGCCATCGGTCTCGGGTACCATCCGGGCTGGATACAATGCCCATCTACGCCCACTCATCGAGGAATTCCCTATGGCGGATATCGCCTTCATCGGTCTCGGCATCATGGGGCGGCCCATGGCCCTGAATCTGCTCCGCGCGGGCCACCGACTCTTTGTCCATGCGCGCCGCGCCGAGTCAATGGCGCCGCTCATCGAGGCCGGCGCGGTCGGTTGCAGCAACCCGGCGCAGGCAGCGCGCCAGGCCGAGGTCGTCTTCACCATGGTGTCGGATACCCCAGACGTGGAGCAGGTCATCCTCGGAACCGGTGCCGACGATGGGGTCCTGGCCGGGGCCGCGGCTGGGACCCTGGTGGTGGATATGAGCACTATCTCCCCCTCGGCCACGCGGAACCTGGCGGCGCGGATCAGCGAACAGGGCGCGGAGATGCTCGATGCGCCGGTCTCCGGCGGCGAGGCCGGGGCCGTCGCGGGGACCCTGTCTATCATGGTCGGCGGCAGTGCGGCCGCATTCGCCCGCGTCAGGCCACTGTTCGAGGTCCTTGGAAAGAACATCGTCCATGTCGGCGCCAACGGTGCCGGACAGGTGGCTAAGGGGTGTAATCAGGTCGTCATTGCGCAGACCCTGTTGGGGGTCGGTGAGGCCTTCATGCTCGCCAAGGCATCGGGGGTGGATCCGGCCAAGGTCCGAGAGGCCCTGCTGGGGGGCTTCGCCAACAGCAAGGTTCTGGAGGTCCATGGCCAACGCCTGCTGGAGGGTAACTATGTTCCGGGCTTCAAGGCGCGGTTGCACCAAAAGGATATGCGCATCGTCTTGGAGACCGCGCAGGCGCTGGGCATCGGCCTGCCCGGTACGGCCCAATTTGCCCAGTTCCTCAATGCCCTGGTCGGTCAAGGGATGGGGGAGATGGATTCGTCCGCGGTCTTCGGGCTACAGGAGCGACTGTCGAGTTAGTTGTCCGCACGCTCCGCCAGCCATCGATCGCGCCAGTGCGAGGTCGGCGGTCACCGGAAGTCATGGAAACATAAGGCTAAATGCCCCGCTCCTTAATGGCGTGATTGCAGTGCCCCGCCACTTCGTTAGGGGGTCGGTCATGGTTGCGGCCAGCAGTGCAACCCCTGGTGGACTGCGCGGAGCTTGTCCACCCTACGGCTGCCTCGTTGAGTGGCCGGAACGATGATCAAGGCCCTTCGTCAGCAAGCCCGTAGGGTTCCCGCACGCTCAGCAAGGGACTGTCTGCCCACTTTTGTGCGTACACTCGTACAACCGGCCCGTGCGTCGGAAAGCAATCTTCATTATTGTTCGACAGCAGGTTCGCCCTGTGGGAGTCTGCCTGACGGCTCGCCCGAATCGGACCCGGGTTCGATATTGGCGTTCCTAAAACGAAACTAGCTCGCGAACTACTGAATTGGAGTACATCATCATGCGTAAGCTCACCGCGGTTGCTGTCGGCCTCGCTGCCATCCTGGCGACGGGGGTGACCCTGGCCGCCGACCCCATCGTCATCAAGTTCGCCCATGTCGTGGCGGAGAACACACCCAAGGGCCAGATGGCCGATAAGTTCAAAGAGCTGGCGGAGGCTAGGTTGCCTGGTAAGGTGATCGTCGAGGTCTACCCCAATTCTCAGCTCTTCGGCGACGACAAGGTGCTGGAGGCGATGCTGCTCGGCGATGTCCAGCTGGCCGCCCCAAGTCTGTCCAAGTTCAGCCGTTACACCAAGAAGCTCGATATCTTCGATCTGCCCTTCTTGTTCGACAACATGGCTGCGGTCGACCGCTTCCAGCAGGGGCCGGATGGCCAGAAATTGCTCAGTTCGCTGAAGAAGAAGGGCCTGGTCGGCTTGGGCTACCTGCACAACGGCCTGAAGCAGATGTCCGCCGACAAGCCGCTGCGGGTGCCGGAGGACGCAAGGGGTCTCAAGTTCCGCATCCAGGCCTCGGATGTACTGGCGGCCCAGTATGAGGTGTTGGGTGCCCTCCCTGTGAAGAAGCCTTTCTCCGAGGTCTTTACCCTGCTCCAGACCAGGGCTATCGATGGGACCGAGAACCCTTGGTCGAACACCTATTCGAAGAAGTTCTTCGAGGTGCAGCCCTTCATCACCGAGACCGATCATGGTCTGCTGGACTACATGGTCGTGACCTCCGCCGAGTTCTGGATGGACCTGCCGGACGACGTGCGCACCGAACTCGACGCCGCCCTGAAGGAGGCGGTCGCCTTCGGCAACGAGGTCTCCGCTAAGCAGGCCCTGGACGATCGCCAGAAGATCATCGATTCCAAGCGTTCGGAAGTCATCCCCCTAACCGCTGCCGAGCGTGCCCAATGGGTCGAGGCCATGCAGCCCGTGTGGAAGCAGTTTGAGGGGCAAATCGGCAAGGACCTGATCGAGGCAGCACGTGCCTCGAATCAGGTCGCCGCCGGCAAGTAGCAAATAGCAAGTAGTGTGACGGAAGGCAGGCCGACGGTTGGCGTCGGCCTGTTCTTCGGGCCCTGCCGAGGACCCTAACCGAGTTCCTGATAGCGTGATGTTCGTAACGTCCGTCTGGGTCCATGGCCATCTGTTTGCCATCGGATCCGGGTTTGGACCATAACAAGAACCAGGCCCAGTCTCAGGCAGGGCCGTCGCCATTGGAGACAAGCCCATGTTCTTTCGTCTCGTCAATCAGGCAGAGGAGGCGATCATCTCCCTCCTCTTGGTCGGCATGACCCTTCTGGTCTTCACCGACGTGGTGATGCGCTTCGGCTTCCATGCCGGGCTGCTGTGGTCCGAAGAGTTGACGCTGCTGATGTCGGCTTGGTTCGTCCTCTTCGGGGCCTCCTATGGCCTCAAGGTTGGCGCCCATATCGGGGTGGACGCCCTGGTGACGCGCTTTGGATCCGTTGGTCAGCGGGTATTGACCGGGATTGGGGTCCTGCTGAGCCTGGCCTATTGCGGACTCTTTATCTATGGTGCCTGGATCTACCTGGCGAAGATGCACAAGATCGGCATCGAGCTGGAGGATCTGACGATCCAAGCCTGGATTGCCCATAGCATTCTGCTCATCGGCTTCGTGCTTCTCGGTATTCGACTGCTCGAACTCCTATGGGCCGTGGCCACGGGCAGGGCGACGAGCTTCGGGCACAAGGACGAGGCGCATGAGAGCCTGCGCCTGGCCGAGCAGCTCAAGAAGGAGGAGGGACTCCAATGACCATCGCGACCCTCTTCCTGCTCCTGTTCGGCTGCATGCTCATCGGCATGCCGATCGCCATCTCGCTCGGTTTTGCGAGCATCGTGACCATTCTGCTGTTTTCCCACGACTCGCTCGCCTCCATTGCGCTCAAGCTGTTTGAGGCCGTCTCGGCCCATTACACCCTGCTCGCGATCCCGTTTTTCATCCTGTCCTCGGCCTTCCTTTCCACCGGGGGCGTAGCGCGGCGACTCATCCGCTTCGCCATCGACGTGGTCGGGCATATCCGGGGTGGCCTGGCGATGGCCTCTATCCTTGCCTGCATGTTGTTTGCGGCCGTATCCGGGTCGTCTCCGGCCACGGTGGCGGCCATCGGGACCATCGTCATCACCGGCATGGTGCGGTCCGGCTATCCCAAGGAGCTGGCGGCGGGCGTCATCACCACCGCGGGCACCCTGGGTATCCTGATCCCGCCCTCCATCGTGATGCTGGTGTATTCGGCCGCCACCGAGGTCTCGGCGTCCCGCATGTTCATGGCCGGCTTTATACCCGGCCTGCTCATGGGGCTGATGCTGATGGTGGTCATCTATATCGTCGCGCGGGTCAAGAACCTGCCAGCACAACCCTTCCCTGGGATTCGCGGGGTTCTCAAGAGCGCGGGCATCGCCATGGGCGGCCTCATGCTCATCGTCATCGTGCTGGGGTCGATCTACGGCGGCATTGCCAGCCCGACGGAGGCAGCCGCCGTGTCTGCGGTCTATGCCTTCCTGGTTGCGGTCATCGGCTATCGCGATATGGGACCCCTGAAGGGTGTCCCCTGGACGAAGCCGGGCGAGAACCCGGTGAGCGTGGTCGTCCGCAATACCTGGCAGGTGCTCTGGGCCCTAGCGGTCAGTGCCTTCCATCCAGAGGTCCGCAAGGTGGTGTTGGACGGGGCCAAGGTCAGCATCATGCTGCTGTTCATCATTGCCAACGCCATGCTCTTCGCCCATGTGCTAACCACCGAGCGCATCCCCCATCACATCGCCGAGGCCATCGTTGGTTGGGGCCTGCAACCCTGGATGTTCCTGGTGGTGGTCAACCTCCTGCTGTTGGCCGCGGGCAATTTCATGGAGCCCTCCGCCATCATCCTCATCATGGCCCCCATCCTGTTCCCGATCGCCGTGCAATTGGGGATAGACCCGATCCACCTGGGCATCATCATGGTGGTGAATATGGAGATCGGCATGTTGACGCCGCCTGTGGGCCTCAACCTGTTCGTCACCGCGGGCATTACAGGCAACAGTATGGGCTGGGTCATCAAGGCCGTGCTGCCCTGGATGCTGCTCCTATTGTGCTTCCTGATGATCATCACCTATATCCCGCAGGTATCTCTGTTCCTGCCGGAGTTCATCGATAAGCTACACGGCTACAACTAAGGGGTATGGCAGTGGCCAATAAAGAAACCATCAAGACCATCATCTATGCGTCGGATCAGGGGAACCACATGAGGCCCGTGTTTCGCCGGGCCCTGGCCATGGCCGAGAGCTTCGGTGCCCAGATCGTCATGGTCCATGTGGCCGAGCCCCTGACTTCCACCGGCCTGGCGGTGGTGGAGGCCTATCTGTCCAAGGAGCAATTCGAGGAGCACCAGCACGAGGGGATGCAGAAGATCCTCGTGCAGATGCGTGAGCGTATCGCCAAGTTCTGTGAGGACGAGACCGGCGAATGCCCCAAGGACTCGCCACTTGGTCTCCGACGTGGTGGTCGTGCACGGCCGACCCGGGGAGGAGATTCCGCGCCAGGCCAAGCTGCATAAGGCAGACCTGATCGTCATGGGGAGTTGCTCCCATAGCCTGTTGGGGCACGGCCTGCTGGGTTCGACCGCGCGTCGGGTGATCCAGGGCAGCGAGATTCCCGTGCTCGTGGTGCCAAATTGTAAGCATTGAGCACAGTTCCGAAAAACACTGGTTTAATGCCCACCCTTCGGGCATGAGGGCCCGCGGGCAGCCGTAGCGCGCTGCCCTGGCTCTACCCCTTCACACGAGCAGGCTATGCCACACGAACTGCGTAAGAGCGCGCTGGAGTACCACCGCCTTCCCCGACCGGGGAAGCTCGCCATTCAGGCCACCAAGCCCCTGGCCAATCAGCGTGATCTCGCACTGGCCTATTCGCCAGGGGTGGCGGCGGCCTGCGAGGAGATCGCCGCAGACCCGCTCAACGCTGCGCTCTATACCGCTCGCGCCAATCTGGTGGCGGTCATCACCAACGGGACCGCCGTGCTGGGTCTCGGGGCCATCGGCAGCCTGGCGAGCAAGCCGGTCATGGAAGGCAAGGCCGTGCTGTTCAAGCAGTTCGCCGACATCGACGTGTTCGACATCGAGATCGACGAGCGCGACCCCCACGCCCTGATCGAGACCATCGCCCGGCTGGAGCCGACCTTTGGCGGCATCAATCTGGAGGACATCAAGGCCCCGGAGTGCTTCATCGTCGAGCAGGCGCTCAAGGAGCGCATGAAGATCCCGGTTTTCCATGACGACCAGCACGGTACCGCCATCGTGGTAGCCGCCGCGGTGATCAATGGCCTCAGGGTGGTGGGCAAGGACATCGGTAGCGTGCGTCTGGTGACAGCCGGGGCAGGGGCCGCGGCCCTGGCCTGTGTGACGCTGCTCATCGAGCTCGGGCTCAAGCCGGAAAACCTAATCGTCACCGACATCGCCGGGGTGGTCTACGCCGGCCGCAGCGAGGAGATGGACCCCTACAAGGCGCGTTTCGCCGTCGAGACCCCTCACCGGACGCTGGAGCAGGCCCTGGAGGGGGCGGACATCTTCCTCGGCCTGTCCGCGGCAGGTGTGCTGAAGGCGCCGTGGCTGGCCAAGATGGCCGACCGGCCCCTGGTCCTGGCCCTGGCTAACCCCACACCGGAGATCCTGCCCGGGGAGGCCAAGGTGGTGCGCCCGGATGCCATCATGGCCACGGGTCGAACGGATTTTCCCAATCAGGTCAACAATGTCCTGTGTTTTCCGTTCCTTTTCCGGGGGGCACTGGACTGCGGCGCCACCGAGATCAACGAGGCCATGAAGCTGGCCGCCTGCGAGGCCATCGCGGCGCTCGCCAGGGCCCGACCATCGGACACCGTGCGGCGTGCCTATGGCGGGGCCGAGCTGCGTTTTGGCCCTGAATACCTGATCCCCAAGCCCTTCGACCCGCGACTCATGGAGCACGTCGCCCCGGCGGTGGCCAAGGCGGCGGCCGAGTCCGGTGTTGCGACCCGGCCGATCGCCGACCTGGACGCCTACCGCCAGGGCCTGCATCAGCGGGTGTTCCGCACCGGCATGACCATGAAGCCGGTCTTCGACCAGGCCCGCGCCTCGGTGCAGCGGGTGGTGTATGCGGAAGGGGAGCAGGACAAGGTCTTGCAAGTGGTTCAGCAGGCCTTGGAGCAGCGTATTGCCAAGCCCGTCCTGATCGGGCGTCGGGCCGTGGTCGAGGAGCGTCTCGGGGCGCTGGGGCTGGACATCCGTCCGGGGCGGGATTTCGAACTGCTCGACCCCCAGGACAACCCGCGGTTCGACGCCCATGTGGCGGCCTTCTACCAGAGGGCCAAGCGACGTGGCTATGCCCCGGACGAGGCCCGCGAGACCATCCGTAACAGTCCCACGGCGCTGGCCGCAACCTTGCTGCGTACCGCAGAGGTGGACGCCATGATCTGCGGCACCGTCGGTCGCTACCACCGTCATCTGGCCGAGGTCGAAATGGTGGTGGGGTTGGCCGCCGGGGTCAAACGCCTGGCGGCCATGAATGGTCTGGTGCTCAGGTGTGGGACCCTGTTCATCGGCGATACCCACGTCCAGGTCGACCCGAACGCGGAGGAGCTGGCGGAGATCGCCTCCCTGTGCGGCGACGAGGTCCGCCGCTTCGGCCTGGAGCCTCAGGTGGCGCTGCTGTCCCACTCCAATTTCGGGAGTCATGACGACCCGGCGGCCCTCAAGATGCGCGAGGCTCTGCGGCTCATCCATCGGATCAGGCCGGACCTGGACGTGGACGGCGAGATGCGTGCCGACCTGGCGCTGTCGGAGGAGCTGCGCGCTGAGCGCTTCCCGGATGCGCTGCTGGACGGCGGCGCCAATCTATTGATCATGCCCAACCAGGATGCCGCCAATATCGCCTTCAACCTGCTCAAGGTGTTGGGCGAGGGCATCGCCATCGGCCCGGTGCTCCTGGGTGCGGCCAGGTCCGCCCATGTGGTGACCCCGGCTATCACGGTGCGTGGCCTGCTTAATATGACGGCCCTGGCGGCGGTACGTGCGCAGTAGTCCCGGCACCGCGTATCCCTGCGAGGGTCAGACCCCCTCCAGTGGGAGCGCCGTCTCGGCGCGACCGGGCGAGGCAAAGCGAGCCCCCAGTGTAAGCGTTCAGCCCCCCTCACCCCAGCCCTCTCCCCCTCGAGGGAGAGGGGGCTGAACGGTTACCCCCAGTAGGCCGCAGGGCCCACCAAAGGACCTAGAAGACCTAATGTCGACCTTCGAACCGACCGGAGTCCATCCATGATCCCAGCCAGACCCAAACGGCCCGTCTTTTTGGAGCTATGGCGCATCAAGTTGCCCATGGCCGGCTTCATTTCTATCCTGCACCGCGTCAGCGGGGTGCTGATGGTGCTGGCCATCCCCGTCGTCGCGGTGCAGTTCCACGAAGCCATGTCCGGGCCGGCGGGCTTTGCCGCCAGCCTCGCCTTTCTGGACCAGCTGTGGGTCAAGCTGGCCCTGTTGGTCCTGGTCTGGGGCCTGCTTCACCACCTGTTCGCCGGTATTCGCTACCTGGCGCTGGATTTAGGATTCGGCTTGGACCGTGAGCCGGCCAGGCAGAGCGCCTGGGTGGTGCTGATCGCAGGCGTCGTCGCCACCGCCCTGGTCCTTGGCAGGGGGGTCTTGGCATGAGCCGACAAGCCTCCGGACTCAAGGCCTGGCTCGTCCAGCGCGTGACGGCTCTGTACCTTGCCATCTTCCTCGCCTACCTGCTGGGCCACTTTGCCCTCAACGCCCCGGCCGACCACGCCGCCCTGGTGGCCTGGGTCAACCGACCCCTGGTGGCCGGTGGGTTGCTGCTGTTCATCCCGGTGTTGCTGGCCCACTCCTGGGTGGGTATCCGCGACGTACTGATCGACTATGTGCACCCCCTGGGCGCCAGGGTTGGGCTGCTGACCCTGTTCGGCTTCCTGTTCCTTGCCTCGGGCCTGTGGGCCTTCAAGGCCATCATCACCGCAGGCCTTTCGGCCTGAAGCGAGGCTCCCCGATGTCCACTCCCACCAGACACTTCGATGCCCTGATCATCGGCGCCGGCGGTGCCGGGCTCAACGCAGCCCTGCAACTGGCCGCCGCCGATATCCGCGTTGCCGTGGTCTCCAAGGTCTTTCCGACCCGCTCCCACACCGTCGCCGCCCAGGGTGGCGTGAACGCGGCCCTGGCCAACGTCATGCCCGATAACTGGCACTGGCACATGTTCGACACCGTGAAGGGTTCGGACTACCTGGGCGACCAGGACGCCATCGAATTCATGTGCCGCGAGGCGATTCCGACGGTCTACGAGCTGGAGCACGCAGGGGTGCCCTTCTCGCGTCTGGACAACGGCAAGATCTACCAGCGCGCCTTCGGCGGCCAGAGTCAGAACTTCGGGGGCGACCAGGCGGCACGCACCTGCGCCGCGGCGGACCGCACCGGTCATGCCATCCTGCACACCCTGTATCAGCAGAACGTGCGCGCCCGCACCCACTTTTTCGATGAGTACTTCGCCCTGGACCTGGTGCGCGACAAGGAGGGCATCGTCTGCGGCGCCCTGGTGTTGGAAATCGAGAGCGGCGAGCCCATGCTCATCGAGGCCAAGGCGACGCTGCTGGCCACCGGCGGCTGCGGCCAGGTCTTCCGCACCACCTCCAACGCCCACATCAACACCGGCGACGGCTGCGCCATGGCCCTGCGCGCCGGCGTGCCCCTGATGGACATGGAGTTCTTCCAGTTCCACCCCACCGGCATCGCCGGCAAGGGCATGCTCATTACCGAGGGGGTGCGCGGGGAGGGCGGTTATCTGATCAACAAGGACGGGGAGCGCTTCATGGAGCGCTACGCCCCCCGTGCCAAGGACCTGGCCAGCCGCGACGTGGTCTCGCGCAGCATCGTCACCGAGGTCAAGGAGGGCCGCGGGGCAGGGGAGCACGGCGATTTCGTGCGTCTGAAGGTGGACCACCTGGGCGAGGAGGTCATCGCCAAGCGCCTGCCGGGCATTCGCGAGTCGAGCAAGATCTTCGCCGGGGTCGACCCGGTGCGCGAGCCCATCCCGGTCTTTCCCACCGCCCACTACGCCATGGGTGGTATCCCCACCGACCGCTTCGGGCGGGTGGTGGTGCCGGCCCGGCACGGCTCGGAAGAGGTCGTGGCTGGGCTCTATGCCGCGGGTGAGTGCGCCTGCGCGTCGGTGCACGGGGCCAATCGCCTTGGCGGCAACTCGCTCCTGGACATCCTGGTGTTCGGGCGCCTGGCGGGCAAAGACATCATCGACTTCGTCAAAGAGAACCCCTACCAACGCGCTACCGACTCCGCGAGCCTGGACGGGGCCATGTCCCGCCTGACACGCTGGGATCAGGGCGGGGAGGGGGTCTCGGTGCAACAACTGCGGGCCGACTTCCGCAAGTGCATGGAGGATCACGCCGGGGTCTTCCGCACCGAGGAGGTCATGGCCGAGGGCTACCAGAAGCTCTGCGAGCTGCGCGAACGCCTGCCGGATGCGCGTCTGACCGACCAATCCAAGGTCTTCAACACCGCCCGCATCGAGGCCCTGGAGTTGGAAAACCTGATCGACGTCGGCTTCTCCATAGCCGTCTCCGGCCGTGCACGTCAGGAGAGCCGCGGCGCCCACTCGCGCCCCGATTACCCGACCCGGGACGACGTCAATTGGATGAAGCACAGTCTCTACTTCAAGGAAGACGACCGCCTGGACTACAAGCCTGTGCGCACCAAGCCACTGACGGTAGAGACCTTCCCGCCCAAGGAGCGGGTGTATTAGGTAAGGAACGGTTCAAAAACAACCCAAATAAGCGCGCGGACGACAAGAAACTACGAAATACACGAAAGTCGCGAAAAACAGCAAATGCTCCTGTGTATATTGAGCCTTTCGCGTTTTTCGCGTGTTTCGTAGTTCCAGGAAGATGTACCGGTTGTTCTTGAACCGACACCAAGGTTTAGGGTCCGCTGTGCGGACCGCCGACACAAAGACCGCCGCCCCAGGGCGCATAGGCAGCAACATCAGGTAACGACCATGAAAATCAGCGTCTACCGCTACAACCCCGACACCGATGCCAAGCCACGCATGCAGGCCTTCGAGGTGCGCCCAGTCCAAGGCATGATGCTGCGCGACGCCCTGCTGGAAGTGAAAAAGCAGGACGAATCCTTCGCCTTCCGTCACTCCTGCGGCGAGGGCGTGTGCGGGTCCGATGGGGTCAATGTGAACGGCAAGAACCGGCTCGCCTGCGTCACCCCCATCTCAGAGCTGTCTCAGCCCATCGAGGTGCGTCCCTTCCCCGGTCGCCCGGTGATCCGTGACCTGGTGGTGGACATGAGCCAGTTCTACGAGCAGTACCGGGCGGTCAAGCCCTACCTGGTGCGCAACGACCCCATGCCGGAGCAAGAGATCCTCCAGTCACCGGAGGACCGGGACGAGCTCGATGGCCTCTACGAATGCATCCTCTGCGGCTGCTGCTCTACCTCTTGCCCGTCCTTCTGGTGGAATCCGGACAAATTCCATGGTCCGGCGGCCCTGCTCCAGGCCTGGCGTTTCTTGGCCGACACCCGCGATCAGGCCACCGACGAGCGCCTCGACGCCTTGGAAGGCCCCTACAAGCTATTCCGCTGTCACACCATCATGAACTGCGTCGAAGCCTGCCCAAAAGGCCTCAACCCGACCCGAGCCATTAGCCGGATCAAGGAACTGATGTTGGAGAAGGGCATCTAGGGCTGCCGATGGGAACGGCGTCCCTTACTGGCGAGCAGGTTCGTCGCTTGCGCTGGCAATGCCGGCGCGGGATGTTGGAACTCGATCACTTGCTGGAGCACTTTTTGGACCTGGGCTACCCCGACCTGGATGAGGTCGGTCGGGCCAGGTTCGTGACCTTGCTCGGCGAGCAGGACCAAGACCTAAGCGATTGGTTCATGGGCCGGCGGGCGCCCGAGGACCCGGATACCGCCGGGCTCGTCCGCCACATCCTCGCGATTGTTTCGGCCGACAGCGGACCGCATTCCGGCACGTTCGTCCGCTGACCTCGCTCGACCTGCGCGGTTTTGGCCTTCGCTTTGGCCGCGCTCCTCTCTGGCGCTCCGGCCGCAGCGGTCTACGCTTCCCCTAACGGGAGAGCCCCGGCCTGTCGCTGCTCCATGCACTGCGGCTTTCTTGGCCCGGTCTGCAAAGTCGCTCCCGTGCGTCCCTAACCAGACTCACATGAGGAGGACTTCCCATGGAACTTACGTTGAAGGTGTTTTGCTCAGGTCCGGAACAGGACCGGCTTGCCGACGAGATCCCGGTGGTGGAGCGTTACCCCGGCTTCTTGCTGACCCGGTTGCCGGAGGCCGCGGCCCAGGCCCTGGCGGCCCGCTATCCGGTGGAGGACATCACGGATCAGTATCGCATTCGCGTCGGGCAGCGCAGCATCGAAACGGATGCACCGCGTCTCGACGCCGGTGGCAGGCTGCGTGCCCACCCCGCCTATAAGGGCGAGAAGCGCCTGACCTCGAGCGCCCACCACTACTTGGTTCAGTTTCTCGGACCGATCAAGCAGGAGTGGCTGGACGCCGTGGAGCAGGCGGGGGGGCAGCTGCGGGCCCCACACGCCGCCTTCAGCTATGTAGTGCGGGCGGACGAGGACACCATCGTGCGGATTGCCGCGCTTCCCTTCGTGCGCTGGACTGGGCACCTGAGCCACCGGGACCGCGTGGCCCCATCGGTGCTTGCCGGGGTGGGGCGTAAGCCCGACGAGGTAGGGGCGGAACTGCCGCGCACTCGGGTGTTGCCGGGGGTCTACTCGGTGGCCTTCTTCGACAGCGCCACCCTTGAGCAAGCCACCGAGGCCGTGACCGCGCTGGGCTTTGAGATCTTGGAGGCGAATCCGGGTGCCCGCCTGATGATCGTCCGGGTGGTGGACGGCAGGGGCGGGGCAAAGCGCATCCGCGACCTCTCGGCCGTGCACGGGGTGCAGCTGATCCGCGAGCAGAGCCTCAAGCGCACCAGCAACGACATCGCCCCGCGTCTGATGGGCGCCGCCCAGACGATGAGCGATGCAGGTCTGGGTCTGGACGGTGCCGGAGAGATCGTGGCGGTGTGCGACACTGGGCTCGACACCGGGGATGCGGCCTCCATCCACCCGGACTTCCGCGGTCGGATCGCCTGGGTGAAGAGCTACCCAATCAAGGGCTTCTATGCGTCCTATATCGACAACCCCGGGGGCAATGACGGTGCTGCGGACTTGGAGACGGGCCACGGTACCCATGTGGCCGGGTCAGTGCTCGGGGACGGCAGTGCCAGTGCGGGCCTGAGTGGTACCGAGGGCCCGATCCGCGGCCTGGCACACGGGGCCCGTCTGGTCTTCCAGGCGGTAGAGCAGGAGATGAGGTGGAAGAACCAGGCGTACTACAAGGAGTACGGGCGCTACCTGCTCTCCGGCCTACCGGACGACATCGGACCCCTATTCGCCGATGCCTACGCCCAGGGTGCCCGCATCCACTCCAATTCTTGGGGCGGCGGCGATCCTGGCGCCTACGACTACCAATGCGAGCAGCTTGATCGCTTCGTCTGGAACCACAAGGACTTCTGCGTGCTGGTCGCCGCGGGCAACGATGGGACGGACAAGGACGGCGACGGCCGAATCAACCCCATGAGCGTCACCTCCCCGGCCAGTGCCAAGAACTGCATCTGTGTCGGCGCTAGCGAGAACGACCGCCCGAGCTTCGACGGCGAGCGCTATGGCGATTGGTGGTCCACCGACTACCCGGCCGTCCCCTATCGTTTCGCCCCCATGGCGGACGACCCGGAGCAAGTCGTGGCCTTTAGCAGTCGCGGACCCACTGCGGACGGGCGTATCCGCCCGGACCTGGTAGCCCCCGGCACCTTTGTCCTCTCCACCCGCTCCACCATGATCGCGCCCAATAACACCGCCTGGGCGCCCCTGCCCGGGTCGCGCCTGTATTTCCATATGGGGGGCACCAGCATGGCCACCCCCCTGACCGCCGGCGCGGCGGTGCTGGTGCGCCAGTTCCTGCGCCGCGACCGGGGGATCGCCGATCCGTCCGCCGCCCTGATCAAGGCGGTGCTGATTACCGGTGCCAGGCGACTGTCGGGCACCGGCGATCCAGGCGTGGTGGCGGATAACGAACAGGGGTTCGGGCGCGTGGACCTGGACGCCGCCCTGGCGCCCCAGGCACCCGCCAAGGCGGAATACCTGGATGTCGCGCCAGGTCTGGCCACCGGCGAGATCTGGTCCCGGGAGATCGAGATCCATTCCTCCGACACGCGGTTGCGGGTGGCGATGGCCTACAGCGACTACCCCGGGGAGGTCTTGGTGAACAACCTGAACCTCATTCTGGTGGCGCCGGGCGGCAGGCGCCACGTGGGCAACGGCGGCGGCGATGCGGTCCTCACCATGGACGCGACCAACAATGTGGAGCTGGTGCAGGTCCCGGTGCCCCAGTCCGGCACCTGGCGCATCGAGGTGGTGGGCTCCAACGTACCCCAGCCAAAACAGGACTTCGCCCTGGCCATCATCGGCGCCCTGGGCGCACCGGACGACGCGGCCCTGATCCGCATGGAAAGTGCGCCCGGACTGGATATCCCGGACAAGGACCCGACGGGGGTGGCGGACGTCATCCACCTGACCCAAGGGGGCACCCTGTCCGCTGCCGCGGTGGAGGTCGATATTCGGCACACCTACATCGGCGATCTGCGCCTGGACCTGATCGCACCGGATGGGGCGTGGGTGAGCCTGCACGAGCGCAGTGGCGCGAGTGCGCACGACATCCGCAGGCGTTACGACGTCCACTCCACGCCCGCCTTGGCGGGCCTGGCGGGGAAGCCCATCGCCGGCGACTGGAGCCTGGCGGTATCGGATCATGCCAAGCGCGATCTGGGTACCCTACGCTCCTGGGTGCTGGAGCTGGTCCCGGAGGCGGGCGGATGGGAGGAACTGGAGGCCGAGCCGGCCCTGGCCATACCGGACAACCGATCGGCCGGGATTGCGGACAGCCTGCAGGCGACCCGCTCCGGCACTGTCAAGGACCTGGAGGTTTGGGTGGACATCACTCATACCTGGGTCGGCGATCTGGAGGTGACCCTCACGGCCCCCAATGGCCGGGTTGCTGTGCTCCATGATCGCACGGGCGGGAGCCAGGACAACCTGCTCAAGCGCTTTGATGCTGCCGGGACGCCGGCCCTGGCCGGGCTGATCGGCCAGCCCGGGGGCGGACGCTGGACCTTGAACGTGTCGGACAACGCGGGGCGGGATCTGGGCAAGTTCAATGCCTGGGGGCTGCGGCTGCGTTTCTGAGGGCAGGAAGTCAAGCCATGCGCTAGCCGCAACCATCGGGAAACCTGGGAGACGGGACGTTCAATGCGGGATGGTCATGCCGCAAAGGACCGACGTGCGTCCCCGGGTCTCCTGATTACACTGCTCCGAGATTGGGCAGGTGTTTCCCAAAGCCGCCACTTGTAGCCTGGATGTAGCGCAACGGAATCCAGAACACCGCGATTCAAGAACCCGCACAATGCAGACTCCGTAAGCCAAGCCGGTGCCTCGCCCCATGCCGTTGTTCGACATCCTCGCCATCCTGATCACCCTGTCGGCCCTGTTCAGTTGGGTCAACCATCGTTTCCTCAAGCTCCCGACCACCATCGGGCTGATGCTGATATCGCTGCTGATGTCGCTGTTCTTGTTGGCGCCGATACCCTTCACGGATGGCCTGGAGCACGACGTGATGTTGGTGTTGGCCGGGATCGATTTCGACCAGACACTGCTACACGGGATGCTCAGCTTCCTGCTGTTCGCCGGTGCCCTGCATGTGAACCTCCACGACCTGGCGAGGCAGGGCTGGGTGATCGGCATCCTGGCCAGCTTCGGGGTGGTGGGGTCGACCTTTCTGGTCGGCGGCGGTGCCCATTTGCTGTTCGGGTGGTTGGGGTTGGAGGTGCCGCTAATCTACTGCCTGCTGTTCGGGGCCCTGATCTCGCCGACGGACCCCATCGCAGTCATGGGCATCCTCAAGAGCGTCGGGGCGACGAAGTCCTTGGAGACCAAGATCGTCGGGGAGTCCCTGTTCAACGACGGGGTGGCGGTCGTGGTCTTCCTGGTCTTGCTGCGGATTGCCGCGGGCAGTGAAGAGGTTACCGCCGCCGGCGTCGCAGAGCTTCTGGCGTATGAGGGCCTGGGCGGGCTGGCCTTCGGACTGGCTGCGGGCTGGATCGCGCTCAAGATGCTCAGCCATGTCGATAACTACCAGGTGGAGGTGCTCATCACGCTGGCCCTGGCGGGCGGCGGCTACGCCCTGGCGGAACACTTGCACCTCTCCGCACCCATCGCGGTGGTGGTTGCGGGGCTGCTCATTGGCAATACCGGGCGCGAACAGGCCATGTCCGACCGGACCATCGAACACCTGGATACCTTCTGGGAGTTGATCGACGAGATTCTCAACGCAGTGCTGTTCGTCATCATCGGTTTAGAGGTGATGATGATCTCGCTCGCCGGTCACTATCTGGTCGCCGGGCTCTTGGCTATCCCCCTGGTGCTGACCGCGCGGTTGGTCAGCGTCGGGATACCCATCGGCCTCATGCGCCGGTTCCGCAGCTTCTCGCCTGGGGTGGTGACCATCCTCACCTGGGGTGGGCTGCGTGGGGGCGTTTCGGTCGCCATGGCGCTATCGTTGCCTGAGGGTGAGCCGCGGGGAGTCCTGGTGACGGTGACCTATGTCGTCGTGGTGTTCTCGATCCTGGTGCAGGGGCTGACCCTGGGGCGCGTGATCCGAGCCAAGGCGGCACGCGCCGAGAAAGAGTTGTCTCGCACCCAACTCGTCGAGGATGGAGAAGACGGCAAGGGGTCAGCTCAGCTCTCGGGAAGCTTGGAACTCGGAAAGAGCAAATCGGCCGCAAATCACGCAAATTAACGCAGATGGTTCAGTGGCTTAGACGAAGTCTGGCGACTACCCGCAGGGTGAGTCCGCCGCCGATATCAAGCCCTTGTTAATTTGCGTTCATTTGCGGCTGGACTGCTCTTCTTTAGGTGGAAAGGCCTGCTCCTAAGCCAATTTCCCGCGACCTTGTGTGATCGCCATGAGCAGTGCGGCGAGGGCGGCACTCGGCAACAGCGGCCACAGGGGGTCGTCCATGGCCAACAGGGTCAGGCCCGAGAACAGGGCCCAAGCGAGCGGGATTGGCAGAAGGATTGGACCGAGGGGGTGCCGGACCAGGGTGAGGACTCCCAGGGTTGCCAGGGTCGTGGGGTCCGGCGCGCTGCCGAATAGCTCGAGTCCGGACCAGGAACGCTCGAACCAAAGGCCGACCAAGGGTGAGATCATCACCGCGTAGGCCAATAGCGCGTATCCGATGCTCGCCCTGAGCCCGGCCACGCTGGGTCTGGTGGTCGCCGGGAGGCGGCTCGCAGCCCAAAGCAGCAGTAGCCCCTGGAGTCCGAAGGCGACCCCGGCATAGGGTGCGGCCCAGAGTAGGGGCGTGTAGCTCTGCCAGAGGAAGGCCCAGCCGATCCATGCCCAGCACCCACCAAGTAGCGCGAGGGCGATGCGCAGACGCGCCGGGGTCCGACTGTAGGCTAGCCAGAGCAGCGCGAGCCCCATCAGGAGGCCGATTGCCACCGCCGGCCAGAAACGGGCGTCGTGCAGCTCGAACAGCCGCAGGTAGGTCGTCCGGGAGAACGGCAGGAAATCCGTCAGGGAGTAGGTCAGCCAGTCCGCCACTGGGTTATCGACGGATTACAGGACCGCAAAATCGGCGGCCATGCGGCGGCGCAGGGCCGCATCCGGCAGGGGCCCCAGACCCGCGCCCATGTTCTCGTGCATGTGGGCCACCTGGCTGGTGGCCGGTATGGCGCAGGTCACCGCTGGGTGGGAGACGATGAACTTGAGCAGCACCTGCGGCCAGCCGGTGCAACCGATCTCCGCCGCCCAGCCGGGCAGCGGGTGCCCCTTGGTGCGCGCGACCAGTTCGCCCCCTCCCAGAGGGCGGTTGGCGATGACGGCGATCCCGCGCTCGGCGGCCAGGGGCAGCAAGCGGTCCTCGGCCTCCCGGTCGGCGATGCTGTAGGTGAGCTGGACGAAATCGATGGGCTCTGACTCCATGAGTTGCTCCAACTCCGCGTGGCGGCGCCCGTGGGAGGTGGTCATGCCCAGGTAGCGCAGGCGCCCGTCCGCCTTCATGGCCTTGAGGGTCTCCAAGTGGGCGGGCCAGGCGAGCAGGTTGTGGATCTGGAGCAGGTCGAAACGCCCGACGCCCCAGAGCCGCTGGGACTCGGCGATCTCCGCCGGGCCGTCGTCGCCGGAGTCGGTCCAGACCTTGGTAGCCGAGAACAGGCCCGCCGGGCGGTCGAGCAGGGCCAGGGTCTTGCCGACCACGGCCTCCGCCGAGCCGTACATGGGGGATGAGTCGATCATGCCGCCACCGGCGGCGAAGAAGGCGCGGAGGATCTCGGCGCGGACCCCCAGGGCCTGAGGGTCATCACCGACATTGAAGGTGATCCAGGTGCCCATGCCGATGGCGGGCAATCGCTCGCCGCTGGAGGGGATCGGCTTGGCCAGACGCGCCGATGCCGCGTCCGCGACGACGAATGTGCCCGGCAGCAGTCCGGTGCAGGCCCCGGCGAGGGCGGTTAGGAAGGTCCGGCGTTTCATAGTGAGGAACCTTTAGAAGGTCCTGCCGTTCCACCCGAACAGGTGGGCGGGCGGGGCACTGAATTCGATGTAGACCCGCTCGGCCGGGATGTTCAGGGTCTCTGCGAGCAGGTTGCAGAGGGTGCGGGAGTAGTCGGCCGCCTTGGCCTCGGGCAGGCCCAGGCTCTTGAGTTCCAAGTAGGCCGCCGGCGCCGGGTCGCCGCCGAAGAGTAGATCGCGACCATCTTCCAGGATCACCAGGACATAGGACTCCGGTTTGCCCAGCATCTCGGCGGCGACGCCTGAGGCGCGGGCGAGCAGGGCGGGGCGGTCCTGTGGCAGGATTTGGGCGCTGGTCAGGATGCGCAGGGTGGGCATGGCGGAAGACCTTGGTGGTTGGTAGTGCGATGATCCTAGGACGGAAGCGCGGGGCTGCCAAGCTTTCGGATTGGTCGGCGACCATCGCCGACCTCGTCCTGCGCGGAGAAAGGGCGGTTCCGGTGCGCCGCTCAGGCAGGGCGCCGTCTGCAACATGACTAGTCAATGGTGACAGGATGGATGAAGCAATCAATTTGACCCTGGTAGCCGGGGGCCTGGCCATCGGGCTCGCCTTCGGGGTCCTGGTGCAGCGCTCCCGCCTGTGCATGATGGCGGCGGTGAGCAATCGGCTGCTGATGGGCGACCGGCGCCAGATCGATGCCTATTTGATTGCGGTAGCCGTCGCCATCCTCGGCACCCAGGTGCTGGAGGCCGGTGGCTGGGTAGCCATCGCCGAATCGTCCTACCGCGGTGCGAGGATCGACTGGTTGGGGGCAAGCCTGGGTGGGGCGTTGTTCGGCTTTGGCACCACCCTGGCTGGCGGCTGCGCTGCCCGCATCCTGGTTGGTGCGGCTGAAGGCAGCGGCGGAGCCCTGCTGGCCCTGCTGACCTTCGCTCTGCTGACCACGGCGACTCAGTTCGGGGCTCTCGAACCGCTGCGGGTCTGGCTGCTGGCAACGACGTCCGTCGAGTCGCCGGTCGGATCGGCGTCCCTGGCGGCCCTCATCGGCATGCCTGCCTGGACACTGGCCGCTCTGGTGGCAGGGGTCTGCCTGTGGTTTGTCCTTGGCTCGCAGCGCTCGCAGCCTAGTTGGGGCCTGCTGGGGGCGGGCGCGGGCGTCGGTGCCCTGGTGGTGGCAGGCTGGTGGATAACGGGCTACCTGGCCCAGGACGGATTCTCGGTCCTGCGGCCGGCATCGCTCACCTTCTCGGGCCCGGTGGCGCGTGCCAGCGAGTACCTGCTGGCGGGTCGCGGTTCGGGAAGCGGGTTTGATGTCTCTATGGCGGCGGGAGTGATGGGTGGGGCCTGGCTGAGTAGCCTGCTGTCCCGGCAATGGCGTTGGGTGCCACCGGACCCTGGGCATGTGTTGCACGCCCTGTTTGGCGGTGCCCTCATGGGCGTGGGTGCCATCTTCGGCGGCGGATGCAATATTGGGCAGGGTCTGAGCGGGGTCTCGACCCTGTCCGCGACGTCGGTGCTGGCGGTGCTGGGGATCGTTTTGGGAATGGGGCTGGGCATTGCCTGGTTGGAGCGCACCGAGGGGAGCTGATTGTCCCCTGGTGGCTTCGATGCAGAACCGGACCCAGACCGAGAGCCGGCGGCCAGATTCGATGTGCTGGTCGAGTGGGACCGGCTCTGTCGGCGCCGCTGGTCCGTGCAGCGGCAGCTACGGCTGGACGACTGGGGCTGGGGCCGGGACGGAGGCCGGGGACGTCGTGGTGGGAGTCATACCCTGTCCCAGACCAGGACCCATACCGCGCCCCATACGCCCGCTGCGGCCAGGTCCCATGCGCTCGAACTGGGCGAGCTGTTCCGGGGTCAGGATGGCAGCCACCTCGTTACGCATCTGCTGGCGCTGGGCCCTGCGCATCTCATCGCGTTGACGCAGGATAGGTTCCAGCTTGGCCTTCTGTTCCTCGGTCAGGTTCAACCTCGCGGCCATGCGGTCGAGATGGCTGGCGACCGCATCGCCACTACTGTTCCACCTGCCCGGACCCATGCCGCCGCCGCGCGGGCAGGGTGCGCACTGGGCACCGGCACCGTAGCCAGGGCCATAACCGGGAGCGGGCTGTTGCGCTAACGCGCTGCCGGCGCCCGCCAACAGGGCTCCGCCGGAGAGGATTGCGATCAGGGTCAGGGTTGTTGACTTGTTCATGGTGTGCCTCGCTGTGGTCGAAGTGGCGGAAGGAAGTCCGCTCGTTGCGAGGATCAAGATAGCGGGCGATGGTGCAAGACCTGTGCAGAGATCGCGCAAGAAATGAGGAAAGTATCGTTAGCGCGCACTTGATCTCACTGGATCTTCTCAGAATGAATTGTGCCGCTTCGACGGGACTGCGCCGCCGCTGCTAAGCCTCCCCAGGGGGCTTCACAAACTTTGCTCGTCTCTATCTGCTCAGGCGTCCGCAGTCGGCCAAGAGCGGCCGGACCGTTCCGATTCGGGTGTGACTGCAACGGGACGCTAAGCCGCCGGTCAACCGTGGCCAAAGAACTTGACCCCGGCCCTTGGCCGACGGCACACCACCGGCCCGTGACCGCATTTGCGGACTCGTTTATAGCCCGTGGCTTCCACCTAATGTATTGTCTATGAACGCTATTGTTCGTACCGGTAACCCAGGGAGGCCCTGGATTAGGCGGCGAGCTCAACACCAAAGGCGATACACCGGAGCCAAACCGGCCGCATATCCCAGCTCGACGCGACCACGACGCCCCGTTCTACCCTATTGATCCGACGTGAGATTAGGCATACCGTTACCGCGGCTTCCCTCCGGTTTAGGGGGCCAAAATGCGGTGTTGGCGGTTTAGGTGGCCAGTTGGCCGTCTAAACCACTAATGAAGCGCGCCAAAGGCACGCTCAATCCCCTGACAGGTAAAGAGTTCCGCGATCAAGACGTGTCCGCAAATCGGCTTATGAGGACCGTTCGTCCATCCAATCCTGGTTAGAAGTCAATAATGAGCCAAACAGAAACCACCAAAGGGTTTGTATATATTCTTGAAGTTAGTGATTTTATTTTGCCTGTGTGCAAAATAGGAATGACCAAAAGAAATCCGCAAGAAAGATGTAATGAGATTAATAATAGTTCAACAGGTGATTTTATTTGGTCAGTAGCCCATTATGTCTATGTTGGTGATTGTCAAAAATTAGAATTATTAATTCACTCTAAGTTAAAGCCTCTAAGACAAAAAGGCAGAGAGTTTTTTAACTTAAATGCAGAAGATGCCAATAAAGCATTATTGTCTATTCTTAAATCTCAGTCAGAAATTCAAGAAATGGAACACGCCGCAACAGAAATGACAACACAAAAGAGCAAACCAAAACGCAAAAAATCTTTAGCAAATATGAGTCAAAAAGATATTGAAGTGTTGCATTCTTTTGCTTCTATATTAAATATAAAAGTTAGAGATTTCGGACAATCAGGCAAAGAAGCCTTTGGTGTTAGTGATGGTAAAGTTGTTCAATGGAATTTAGGAATTTTGCGAGATACAGGCATTATAAAATTGGGTGTTAATTTAGAAGGCAGTCAAAAAACTGGAAAATGGTTAATAGCAAATTTTATTTTGAATGAGTTTAAAGATTCTAGTATTGAAGCGCTAAAAAACAAAATTGATGATAGCACTCTAAATGATATTGTTGTTAGGTTTAGTCGTGATGCTTGGAGAGGTGGTAAAACTCCCCCAATTGGAGGAACTAGAGTAACAATTATTGAGAAATATTTAGGCGGTAAAGAATTTCCATTGTCTGAAATAGACACAACATTATGGAATGCAATATTGCAAGAAGCACTGAGTTGCCTTAACAGAGATAAAAGATATAAGGGAAGGGCGATACAAGAGGTTACTGAGATACTTAAGGATGGCAATAAAAAACCAGGGCTCTTGTTGGGGGTGTCTCCACATTTAACGATACAAACCAAAATTGGGAATTATGGTGACATAAATGGTAATTTGCAAAAAGGGTTTGATGAATTAAAACCTGTTTATGACTGGGTTAATGAAAGATGTGGTATATAGAAACTTCTAACAAACAAATTAAGCCGACGCTCAAAAGCGCGCGGCTTATTTAAACGTTATCCCTGTCGGGACCGCGTAGGATTTGATAGCGGCCAGTTTGAGACCGACCGCGACTGACGGCTCAGGGCCGTGTGCCGCCAGTGGGCCGCGCACCCGGCCGTCGCCGGCGTCCGGTAGTGCTGACAGACGGCAGTAGGGCAGTTCCCGACGCTGGTGCTTCGCTGGTCGGAGTCCTCATGACCCTGTTCCTCAACACGGCAGACCAGGGCAGACCACATTGACAATCTTGGCTCGGTTTGTCAGCCTCGACGGGTCCCCCGACCCGTCGTCCGGCGCGCTTCCCCCGACCTACGCGGTGCGGGTCGTTCATGACGATTCATCGGGAATCCATGCCAACGACGCAACAGCCCCAGCCTGGTTCCACGCCCTTCGTCACACGTGTTGTCGAGACCCTGGCCGATGGCCATCTGCACATCCACCTCTCTCGCAGACATCGCAAGCGCCTGCCGCCGCTGCACCTAACTGCAGGCGGTGTCGGCGCTGGCGTTATGGCCGGGCGCTCACCCTGGCTACGGTTTTTTGCGCCGAGACGCCTGGCCTGGTGGATCGCAGTGCTGTTCATGTCGGGTTCCACCTGCTTCGCACTGGGAAGCCTCGGGGCAAACTGGCCCCAGGCCCTACCGACGTGGCTCGCTGACGGCGCGGTCATTGGCCTCGTCTTCTTCATCGGGTCACTCTTCTTCACCTCCGCCGCCTGGCTGCAATGGCTGGAGGCGACCAACGGCGATGTCGCGGACATGGTCGCTCCCGAGCCGCACCATCGCTACGCGACCTGGCGCTGGTTTGCCTGGAAGCCCCACAATGCA
This sequence comes from uncultured Gammaproteobacteria bacterium, assembly GCA_963845265.1. GTDB lineage: Bacteria > Pseudomonadota > Gammaproteobacteria > Chromatiales > Chromatiaceae > DYRB01. The sequence goes on from CAWJRN010000003.1 coordinate 488,014, forward strand.
GGCTGGCTCGCCAGCCTGATCCAGCTCGTCGGCACCGTTTTGTTCAATCTCAATACCGGCGACAGCATGATTTACGGTCTCGATTGGGTGGCGAAAGACCTCCTGATCTGGGTGCCGAACACGGCCGGTAGCGTCTGTTTCCTCGGCGCGAGCTACCTGGCCTTGGTGGAGTTCTCTCATGGCTGGTGGTCCATCAGGCCGCGGCAGGTCACATGGTGGATCGTTATCATCAACCTGTTGGGCTCCATCGCATTCCAGATCTCCGCCATGTATGGGTTCTTCCCGGCTTCAGCGGTCGCCGCCTGGGCCTGGGATGCCAACCTGTGGACCCTTATCGGCGCCATCTGCTTCCTGGTGGGCAGCTACCTGCTCATCCCCGAATTGTTCGATGTCGATGCGCAGACGGCAGCCAAGGCGCTCGCCGACACGCATCCAAGCAACCTTTAGCGAATAGGAGATCGACATGCTGACCAAGAAGATCGAGGCCGCCAACCCCAGCGAGGCCGACGCCGTGCTTGCGGTCGCCTATGCACGCCGTGGCATGAGCAAAGCGGTACCCAAGTACCGCCTCCCCGAGCACGAGTTGGCCCCGGACACCGCCTACAACATCATCCACGACGAGTTGATGCTGGACGGCAACGCCAGGCTCAACATGGCCACCTTCGTCACCACCTGGATGGAACCTCAGGCGGAGAAGCTGATGGCAGAGACCTTCGACAAGAACATGATCGACAAGGACGAGTATCCACAGACCGCGGCCATCGAGGAGCGCTGCATCAACATCGTCTCCAACCTGTTCAACGCCCCCGATCAGGGGGTCGGCGCGTCGGCGATCGGCTCCAGCGAAGCGGTCATGCTGGCCGGCATGGCCCTGAAGTGGCGCTGGCGCGACCGCCGTCGCGCCCAAGGCAAGCCAACCGACCGGCCGAACCTGATCCTCGGCGCCAACGTCCAGGTGGTGTGGGAGAAGTTCTGCCGCTATTGGGAGGTGGAGCCCAAGTACATCCCCATGGAAAAGGGCCGCTATGTGATTACGCCGGAGGAGGTATTGGCGCTCACCGACGAGAACACCATCGGCGTGGTGGCCATCCTGGGGACCACCTTCACCGGCGAGTTCGAGCCCATCGAGGCCATCCACGCCGCCTTGGTCGAGCAGAATGCGAAGACCAGGTTCGAGATCCCGATGCACATCGATGCCGCCAGCGGCGGCTTCGTCGCCCCCTTCCTGCACCCGGACCTGAAGTGGGACTTTCGGTTGCCCCTGGTCAAGTCCATCAATGTATCCGGCCACAAGTACGGCCTGGTCTACCCCGGCGTGGGCTGGGTGCTCTGGCGTAGCCATGAGGATCTACCCGCCGACCTGGTGTTTCACGTCAACTACCTGGGCGGCGACATGCCGACCTTCACCCTGAACTTCTCACGCCCTGGCAATCAGGTGATCGGTCAGTACTACAACTTCCTGCGCCTAGGCCGGGCCGGCTATACCCAGATCATGGAGGCCCTGCGGGATACTGCCACGGGGCTCGCCAAGGGCATCGCCGAGATCGGCCCCTTCGAGCTGCTCAGCGACGGCAGCAGCATCCCGGTGTTTGCCTTCAAGCTCAAGGACGAGGTCCGGGGATTCAGCGTCTTCGATGTCTCCGACAAACTGCGCGAGTATGGTTGGCAGGTGCCCGCCTACACCATGCCGGAGCACGCCGAGGATGTTGCCGTACTGCGTATCGTGGTCCGCGAGGGTTTCAGCAGCGACATGGCTGGCATGTTGCTCGACAATATCCGTAAGTCAGTGCAGCATTTCGAAGGGTTGTCGGACCACAAACCTAAGGCCCCCGCGCCGCAGTTCGCCCACTGAGAATCCGGGGGCTGGAGTCGATCGGCGCCAGGTTTGCCGGCGGAGGCGCCATCCTCCCCGGTGAGCGTGGCGCAAGAGGGGCGGCGCGGCAAAATGCCGCTCCAATCCGTCAGCCGCTTGACAGTCTTCGGCCACATACTAGAGTGACTTAGAAAAACAGCACTTTTTGTAAGTTATGAAGAAATCATGTTTCCTTCTGGCAACCTCCCTGCTGCTCGCAGCGAGCATAGCCTACGCCGTTCCCGCTCCCCGCTTGATCATCAGCGATCCCGCGAATCATTCCGGCGGAATTCCTCTGGATTTGGCCGAGATTCGCCTGTTCTTTGACCAGCCGATGAACCAGAGTTCCTGGACCCTGTATCCGGTTCCGGACCTTCTTTTCCCACCGATGGCCTCGGACAACGAGCGCCCATGGGTCGACGCCAACACCTTTGTCCTGAAGATCCAACCGCTCGCACCGGCAACCAGCTATGGCGTGCAGCTCAACAGCCCGACGCGTCACGGCTTCCAGTCGGCAGAGGACCAGGCACCGCTGGATGTGACGATACTGCGTTTCACTACCGTCGGCGCTGCTCAGGCAACGGAAGGTGCGACTGTTGACGCGCGGGAAGAACCCACAAAAGAGGCACCTGCATCTCCGCTACCCGATCAATCAGCCGAAACCCCGATGCCCTCCGGTCCGGCGACGGGGCAAGAGATACCTCAAGACTCTGTACCGGAAGGGGATCACACAGCACCCCGGAATTCCGAGCAGACGGACACGCCGGTTTCAGCCCCTTCAATCGACGCGCGCAAGCAATCCGATCCACCGAGACTTGCATCCAGTACCCCAAAGAACGGCATGCAGGGTGTTCCGCTGAACTTGGGCAAGCTCATTTTCAGCTTCGACCAGCCGATGAAGATGAATACCTGGTCACTGTTCAAGGTCCCAGGCAAGACCTTTCCGCCGCTGAAGCAGAACGGTGCCCGCTGGGAAGATGCGCAAACCTTTCTGCTCGACATCGAGAACCTGGAGCCGGATACGACCTATGCCCTGCAGCTCAACAACCAGACACGTAAGGGATTCCAGACCGCCATGGATCAGCGTCCTCTGGGGATTACAGAGCTAACCTTTACGACAGAGAGCGGCTTTCCTGCCCAAGGTCCCGAGTCAACGCCGACGATCGGGGAGGATGTGCCCCGGCAACCGACTGGCCAAGAGTCCAATGAGGCCGAGTCGGGGCAGACGGAGGCGCCCCCAGAGACCACCGAAGCAGAGGAACGGAAGGCAGAGGAACCGAAATCCACACCGGAGTCTGGGACCGATACCCCCCTAACTGATGAGGAGCGTTTCATCCTGCGCTACTACGGAGCTGTTTTTGGCGTATTTTTTCACGAGCTGGGGCACGCGCTCATTGATGAACTGCAGTTGCCCATTACCGGTCGTGAAGAAGATGTTGTTGACGAGCTCTCGACGATGATTCTGCTGATGGTCCGGGAGGAAATGCGGAACGAAGCGACAGAAATGATCCTCGGATGGGCAAGTTTTTGGGGCGCGGCAGCGGAAGAAAAGGGACAGAAGAAAGCCCCTTGGTGGGACAGTCATTCACCGGACATGATCCGCTTTGGAGACATCATCTGCCTGCTGTACGGCAGCGATCCGGAAGAATTCGAGCAGCTGATGGACGACTTGGAGGTTCCGGACCGTCGCAAGTATCAGTGCATTCAGCGCTACAAGGAACGCGAGGAGAGCTGGGAACGACTGATGGCGCCGTACCTCAGCGAGTCCGGGGCGACAGGCCCCGGCACCATTCACGTGGACCTGTCGGCCGAGCCGCAATCGAAGTTCGGCAAGGCCGTAAAAGAAGTTTTCATCGACGAAAAGGTCTGGGACGAGCTGATCGAGGGTTTGAACACGGCGCTGGCGCTCCCAAAGGATTTTGACGTCAAGCTGATCGATTGCGGCGAGGTCAACGCCTATTGGTCCTACAGCGAGCGCTCGATCTTCATCTGCTACGATTTGCTGGAGCACATCTACGGGCAGTACACCAAGCAGAACGAAGATGAAAAGACCGGTCGCTCGGACCCTGAGGAAACCGATGAGGACGGTGTTTCGCTGGTTGGAACTTGGCAGCACCAGGGTGTCGATGTCATTGGCATGCCCGCTCTCATCACCACTAAAATCAACGATGATCACTCCTTCGTCAGCGTCTCCCAAGCTCAGGGACTGAATTTCGAGATGCACATCGAGGGTCGCTGGGAAGTCGCCGATAACAACGCGGTGATCTATCACGTCGACGAATGGCGGCCCCGTCAATACTGCAGCTTCAACGGTTGCCAAGCGCTGCATCTGCCCGCCCGACACCGGGCCACCTACGAGGTCATAGACGGCGACACGCTCAAAGACTCGGACAATGACGTGACGATCTATCGGATCAAGTAGCCAATCCGTCGCAGCACGAAGTGGTCAACGGCCGTTTTTAGGTTCAACGGTTCGTGACGAAATGCCGTTGACCACGGCGGGATAGAGAACCGCAGTTCAACCAGCATTTTCCCAGTCGGCGGTCGGCTCATAGCGGTAGCCTACGCCATAGACGGAGTGGATCAGCTCCTGCCCCGGCAGCAGCTCGTCGAGTTTGCGGCGCAGCTTTTTGATGTGGCTGTCGATGGTCCGGTCTGAGACGACCCGCCCGTCGCTGTAGATGCGGTCCATGAGTCGGTCCCGGGAGAAGATGCGCCCAGGGGCTGCGTGCAGGGTTTGCAGGAGGGCGAACTCCACGGCGGTCAGCTCGCAGGCGCGTCCGTCCGGCGTGCTCACCCGCAGGGTGTCGGCGTCCAATTGCAGTGGCCCGGATTGGCGTTCCCAGGCGGGGCGGGTAGGGGCTGCGTGGCGGCGAAGCACCGCCTTGACCCGGGCCACCACCTCCCGGGGGCTATAGGGCTTGCAGACATAGTCGTCCGCGCCCACTTCCAGGCCGAGGAGGCGGTCGATCTCTTCGACCCGGGCCGTGGTCATGATGACCGGCACGTCCGAAAAGCCGCGCAGTTCCCGGCAGATGTCCATTCCATCCCGTCCCGGAAGGCTGAGGTCGAGCAGGATCAGTGCCGGGGCCTCGGCGCGCACCCAGTCCAGAACTTGGCGTCCATCGCCGATGCGGTGGGTCCCGAAGCCGGAGGCGGCGAGATAGTCGGCCAGCAGGCTAGCGAGGCGGTCCTCGTCTTCGACGATGAGGATGGTCTGATTCACGCAAAGAGCCTCATGAGGTCTGGACCGGCAGTTCAATGTGGACCCACAGCCCGCCCTGGGGTGCCTGCCCGGCCTCGATGCGGCCCCCGTGTGCGACGACGATATTGCTGGCGATGGCCAGGCCCAGGCCGGCCCCGCCGGTATCCCCGGGCCACCCGCAGGCCACCGGGGCCAGGTCTCGCCAGGCCACCGGGGCCAGGTCTCGCTTTGTAGCATCTACGGACTGACGAGACGCATCCTGCGAGGGGATTAGCCTTCGGCACCCCCGCCAGGGTCGGCTAGGTGCGGCACAGCTGCCGTTCCCCACGACCGAGCCAATGTCCGCACTGGGTCGCGTGCCGCCAGCGGTCCGCGCGCCAGGCCGGCCTCAACTTCAGACGCGGCTGACCGACAGCAGTCGGCCAGGAGTAGACCTGATGCTCCCCGGAACAGGTGCCTGCAATCGAGCGGACAACTGACACTCGTAGTGTTCCAGGAGTTGCCTATAGGGTCCCAGGAAATCTGGCTTTTCCCGGCCTCACCGGTCTCCGCCTGGACCTGGGATGCCAACCTGTGGACCCTGATCGGCGCCCTCAGCTTCCTGGCGGGCAGCTATCTGCTCATCCCCGAATTGTTCGATGCCGATGCGCCGACCGCGGTCACGGCGCTCGCGGCCATGCGTCCAAGCAGCCGTTAGGGTGATTAGTATCGTAGCTCCATTATCCGTGGGAGCGGCGCCCCGCCGCGACGGAGTGTCTTCCAGTGGCACTGCGGGCTGCCGCCGAGCGCGGCGTGCAGGCGCCGTGGCTGCCAAGCAAGACCGCGGCCCCCTGCGTCGCGGCAAGGGTGCCGCTCCCACAGGGCGTATAAGGCCAGATGAGTTTCGACGCAAATCACCACCGTTAGTGAATGGGAGATCGACATGCTGACCAAGAAGATCGAGACCGCCAACCCCAGCGAGGCCCCGGACCTGAAGTGGGACTTTCGGCTGCCCCTGGTCAAGTCCATCAATGTCTCCGGCCACAGGTACGGCCTGGTCTACCCCGGCGTGGGCTGGGTAGTCTGGCGCAGCCATGAAGACCTGCCAGACGACCTGGTCTTTCACGTCAACTACCTGGGCGGCGACGTGCCGACCTTCACCCTGAACTTCTCACGCCCGGGCAATCAGGTGATCGGTCAGTATTTCAACTTCCTGCGCCTGGGTCGGGCCGGCTATACCCAGATCATGGTGGCCCTGCGGGACACTGCCATGGGGCTTGCCAAGGGCATCGCGGAGATCGGCCCCTTCGAGCTGCTCAGTGACGGCAGCAGCATCCCGGTATTTGCCTTCAAGCTCAAGGACGAGGTCCAGGGCTACAGCGTCTTCGACGTCTCCGACAAGCTGCGTGAGCACGGCTGGCAGGTACCCGCCTACACCATGCCGGAGCACGCCGAGGACGTCGCCGTGCTGCGCATCGTGGTCCGCGAGGGTTTCAGCACCGACATGGCCGGCATGTTGCTCGACAACATCCGCCAGTCAGTGCAGCACTTCGAAGGGTTGTCCGGCCATACACCCAAGGTCCCCGTGCCGCAGTTCGCCCACTGAGGGCGGTCATCGGCGCAAAGCCATCGTCCTATTTTTCATTTGAGCCAATTGCAAAATTGACCGGCGCAGGGATTTTTCGTCCTGCAGGGGCAACAAAAGAGGGGTAGAAGCGCGGGTATCGCCAGAGAAAGTCGTGTAAAATAAATCGGTTAACAACGACTCATGCAGCTTCTTGATAACTCAGGACGCTGTGAGCGTCACTGCGGCACGTTCGCGGATGATATCGGGCAATGGCGCGATGGCTCCATGCTGTCCGATGCGGTCGCCCAGGTAGTCCCAGAAGGAGACGCCGAGCTTGCGACAGGTCTTCTTCAGGCTGGCGAAACCGTCGCGACAGCGTTTACCCAGATCGCTGCGGGTGCCGCCGCTGATCTTGCGCCACTTCACGTAGCCGCGGATGTCGCCTTCGCTGCCGTTGGTATGCAGGACGATGTCCGGGCGCTTGAGCACCAGCAGCAGCTTCTCCTTGTGGCGTGCAGCCGCTTGAGGGTCTGATTGAGGGTGGCGAAGGAGGTGCGCTGGGTGAAGATGTCTTCGAAGCGCGCCGCGAGCGCGGGGGCCAGTGCCGAATCGGGATTGCGCCGATAGGCCTTGAGGTCCGCGTACAGATCCCGGATTTCCCCGCGTACCCGTTCCTGATCCTGGCGATGTCGCTCATTGAGCGGGATCAGCTTGTGTACCAACCGCTCGGCGTGGACCCAGCACAGGGCATGGAGCAAGATCGCGAACTGTCCAGCTCCGTCGCTGACGATGACCAACTCGGGCGAGAACCCCTTCTCGATCAAGCCGCCGAGCAGTGCCCCTTCGGTGGCGAGGCGGCGATGGCGTTCGCACTCGATGCCCAAGGTATCAAGATGATCCTCCCAGCAGGCGACTTCGGCGATCGTCGTAGGGGTATGCGCCTGTAGGCGGCGTAGCGGCTCCTTGGGTAGACGTTCTTCTTTCAGGTAGGACAGGGCGTGCCCGTTGAGGCAGTAGGTGATGTTGCCCGCGTGGAGCACACAGGGTGCAGGCGCAATGACGGCGGATCGAGACTGGCTTCGAAAAATGGGTAACGAATCGTTGACAGCTCGCAGGGGCGCTGGAAAGATCTCCGCCCGCTTCCGAGGAAGCGGCGCGGTTGATCGATTTGACACTCCCCGACCCAGCCGTTGCAGCCGATCAATGCCACTCCTGCTTCCTATGCCAACAAGGCTCTGGAACCGGGTATCAGACGGAGGCGCGTCGAGGTGCAGAGAGTCCGGTCGGTCCTGCTGCTGGTGTCGTGGTCGTTGTTCGCCTCATTGCCGGCGTCCAGTTTTGCAGAAACCTACGACTACGACGCGGTCGGCCGCGTGAGCCGCATTACGGCCTCGGATGGGACCGCGACACGGTACATCTACGATGCGCTCGGTAACCTCGTTTCCGTTACCGTCGACGAGGCCAATCTACCGCCCATCGTCACGGCCGTTGCACCGACAAAAGTGCTTAGCGGTTCCACGGAGAGGATCGAGATTCAAGGCGAGAACCTAGCCGGCGCCGCCGTCATCGCTCCATCGACGGCCTTTGCGGTCTCTGGTCTCGTCTCCGCAGATCAATCCCTCGCCTTCACCCTCGAAACGGATAATGCGGCTCCTCTCGGGGAACAGGTCTTTCGCGTCAGAAACCTCGACGGAGAGGCAACATTCACGCTGAACGTGTCGCTTCCGGCTCCCACCATTGGGGTCAGGCCGCTCCCGCTGGCCCTGCCTGAGGACGGGAGCCTGCGCCGGATCATCGTCACCCTCTCCCGAGCGGAGACGGCTGACCGAACCGTCATGCTGGAGATGGCAGATCCGGGGATCGCCGAACTCCAGGCTGCCTCCGTCACGATACCCGCCGGCGAAACCGAGTCCATGGTTGGCATCCGCGGCCTCTCCGGCGGGGTCACCCGCCTGACCCTGACAAGCGCCGGTATCGAGACCGCGACCTTCTCGGTCTACGTCACCGGCGAGTACGGCAGTATCAACTCCAAGTATTCGGACTTACTGGGGATTCAGGTCGGTATCTTCGATGGCGGTGGATCCGGCGAGGTCACCCGAGCAGGTTGGTCGGACAGGATCGGCGTAGTGCTTGGGCCAATGGTCACCGGTGTCGCACCCGGCGCCCTCAGCGTGGGCGCGGTGTCGCAGCCACTGACGATCCATGGTGTCGGCCTTCAGAACGCCGAGGCGCTCGGCATTCAGCCGGCCGACGGGGTGACGTTGGCCGATTTCGGCGTGCTCGACGATGGATCTGCGGTCCAGGTGTCGGTGTCGGTCGACCCAGGCGCGGTCCTTGGTCCGCGCCGTTTGGTTTTGAGCGGTGTCGATCAACCTTACGCGGCGGCAGAGCCGGGTGCGGACCTGCTCGACATCGTGGCCCCAACGCCCGTGATCGATTCTCTCGACCCGAACCTGGCCCTGCGCGGAACGACCGCCGGGACCCTGATCGTTCGCGGCCGCAACCTTGCAGCAGCCCTTGCCGTGGAATTCGATCCGTCCGACGGCATCGACGTCGGAAACGACCGTCGCGTTTCGGAAGATGGCACCAGTCTGACGCTCAGCTACAGCATTGCCGCCGATGCCCTCTTAGGGGATCGCCTGGTTCGCGTCGCGACCCCGGCAGGATCGAGTACCGGTGTGGTCTCCGCCAGCAATCGCTTCCAGGTGGTGGACCAGGTCGTGGGTGAGCGCTCGCCCATCCTGGCCCCGGTCCTCGGCATCCAGGTTGCGGGCAGTGCCGTGGAGTCTCAGGGTGAGGGCCACGCCTTTGCGCCACCCTTGGGTCTTGTCCTCGGCTCGATTGTTTCCTCGCTGTCGCCAAGTACCGGGGTCGTCGGAACCCTCATCGATCTGGAGATTGCAGGACATGGATTGGAGTCGACTTCGGAAGTCCGATTCGAGCCGACCGACGGCATCGCGGTCGACGCCCTCGTGGTGGATCCGCTTGGCGAGGGCGTCCTCGCGCAGCTCAGCATCGCCCATGACGCCCCCGAGACGGTCCGGCAGGTGCGCGTGTTCGGCAGCCAGGTGGAGATACCCTTCGCGGAGCCCGCCGCCTCTCGCTTCCTGGTCACGGCCCCGCGGCCGCTCCTGCAAGCGGTGAGCCCCAACACGCTGAAGATCGGCGCCGGGGTCGACGCCTTCACCCTGTACGGCACCAATCTGGACCGGGCCAGCCGAGTCGACGCACAACCGCCCGAAGGGGTCGTGATCGGGGTGCCAACCGTCAGCCCGGACGGTACCCGAATCACCGTCTCGATCGAGGCCCAGGCGGGCGCTACGGCTGGCGATCGGGTCCTCAGCGTGACCACGCCGGCCGGTACGACAGCCGCTACACCGAGCGTGGTCAACACCCTGACGCTCTACGACGAGGCCCTGGCGATGCCGACACCAGTGGTCGCGCCGATGGTGGGCATTGAGGTCGGCGAAGGCACGGGCGGTCTCGCAAGGCCCATTGACGCCCTGGTTGCCCCGCTGGTCGGTATCGAGATCGCGTCGGAAGCAGGTCCCCAACCCAGCATCCCCGCGCTTGTGCCTGCCCCGCTCCTGGGTGTCACCGTGGGTCCCTTTGCTGCCGCCGTAAACGCCCCGCCGCTCATGCTCGGTCACACCTACACCCTGAGCATCGAAGGGGCATCGCTTGGAGCGGTCGACGGCGTCGGCATCTTCCCCGGCTTCGACCTCGCCGTAGGCACCCCGGTCCCCAACGCGGACGGATCGAGTCTCATCCTGACTTTGACGATTCCTTCGGACGCCGCCCTTGGGCCGCGCACGCTGCGTATCGTCGCGGGCTCGGGCCAGGTTCTATTTGCGGACCCGGCCGCTGCCATTCTCGAGCTCGCTGCCGGCGTCCCCGAAATCGATTCCATCCAGCCCATCGTGGGCGAGCCGGGCGACGTCGTCGACCTCGTCGTACGGGGTCGCAATCTGCAATGGGCGAAACGAGTGCTCGCCGAGCCGGCGGATGGCTTGCAGTTCGATAGCCAGCTCAGCGCGAATGCGGCCGGGACAGAGGTCCGTGTTCGCCTCCACCTGGAGGAGGACGCGCCTCTCGGCGCCCGAACGATCCGGGTCGAAACCCCTGGCGGGACCAGCACCGCTGCGGCGTCTGCGGCCAATACCTTCACTCTCTATTGATCTCGGAGGAGTCCATCATGATCCGCGAACAGGTCCAAGGTCGCTTGTCCCTCCCCGGAGCGCTTACGTTTGCGGCCTTGCTCGTCGCCTCGTTGCCGGCGCACGCCTTCGACAGCGGCAGCACCGGGGCCGACGGCGCCTTCGCCCCGACGGTCAGCACCGAGCTCGCCCTGCCGGAAGACGGCGTCTTCAACTATACGACCGTGGACATCCCGGCAGGCGTCGTTGTCACCTTTGCCACGAACACCATCAACACACCCGTGGTGATGCTGGCCAGCGGTAATGTCACCGTTGCCGGCAGCATCCTGGTCAGCGGGACCAATTCGCCGAATGTGGGCTCTGCAGGGGACGGCGTCCTGGGCGATGACGGACTCCCCGGCGAGGGCGGACCAGGGGGCTTCGATGGCGGCGCAGGGGGACCACCGGAGGGCGATTACATCGGGGCCAGCGGTCAAGGACCAGGGGCTGGCGGAAACGGTCGCCTCAATGGCAGCTATCGTAACCATGGCGGTGGCGGGAGCTTCGGGACCGTCGCGTCAGCCCAATACGGCGGGTACACCGGTACCATGGGCAAGGTCTATGGATCGAGTCTGCTCCTGCCGCTGATCGGCGGCTCCGGCGGCGGCGGTGGCATGGGCGGGAACAGCTTCTCCGGTTCCGGCGGCGGTGGTGGCGGCGGCGCACTGCTCATTGCCTCCAGCGGCACCATCAACGTGACCGGCGCGATCGGAGCCAATGGCGGTCAAGCAGGCCAGAGTGCCGGAGCCAACTGTGGCTCTTTGGGCGGCGGTGGTAGTGGCGGCGGCATCCGTCTGGTCGCCACCGCGATTGCCGGCAACGGGGCGATCACGGCGAACGGCGGCGCAGGCAGTGATGCCAGTTGCTCCAACACCGGTTACACCGTTCTGAGCTACTACTATGCCGCATCTGGCGGAGCCGGCCGCATCCGCATCGAGGCAGAGACCGTCGCTCGCACCGCGGCCACGCAGCCTGCCTACAGCTTCGGCGCTCCGGGCGACCTCTACATCGCTGGTCTCCCGACCTTGCGCATCGCCCGCGTCGCGGGGGTCGATGCCCCCGCGACCCCCACCGGCGTCGCGGACATCCAATTGCCCGCAGACACGGCCAATCCCGTCGCTGTCGAGTTCGAGGCGACGGGCATCCCCCTGGGGAACATCGTCGAGCTGACCATGACGCCGGCGCACGGCACGGCCGTCAAGACGGTCAGCAACGCGCTGGACGGGGACAGCACCCTATCCACGGCAAGCGCGACGATCGACCTTCCGCAGGGCCCGAGCACGCTGCTGGCAAGCATCACCTACACCCTGGTCGCCGGAACCGCGGCGGATCTGTCGCGCTTCGCCGGCGAGCCGGTCAAAGCGATCCGCGTAGAAGCCGTCTTCGGCGGTGGCGCGCGCTATCGACTGATCACCGAAAGCGGCAGCGAGGTCCCCATCGCGCCCGCTCAGCTCGCGGCAGCGGGTTGAGCGTCGATCGGTGAGCCGAGCCATGAGGACAGCCGTGACGCCAAAAGGGGCCCCTTCGCACCGAGGATCGGTAGGACCCGAAGAGGTTTCGCCCCGCCCTGGCCTGGATCAGGGATGCGCGGAGCGACTCTCCGCCTCCTGCCCCGGATCGAAACGGAAGCGCGAGCGAGCAAGCGCACCAGCGCGGGGAGCGGCTGGCCTGATTGGGCAGCGCCTTGAGAGGAAGTCACATGCTTGAGCAAGACAAGGTGCCCACGCGGCGTCGGAAGGCATCCTTGGCCCCTGGCCTTGCGCTGCTGCTGCTGTTCGTTTCGTTGGCCGCCGGCGCGGCGCCGGTGTTTGGACCGGAGTCCTTCCAGCGTGCGGCTGGATCGCCCCGGACAGAGACGCGGTCTTTTGCTGCCACCCGCCCAGATGCGATCTATCGGCTAGTCGTCTACAACGGTGGCCTCGAAGGAGTCGCCGTCGGCGATCCCGTGACGGCGGGGTCGATCGATCTCAACGGCCAACAGCTTGTCGGGCCCTCGGAATTTGGGCGTCACCGCGGCAGCTTCAGCGTCCCGGTCCAGCTGGAGTCGTACAATCAACTCGATGTTCAGATTCGCGGCAAGCCGGGCTCAATGGTTGTTCTCGTCATCGAGCCGGAGGGAAACGTCGCACCAGTCGCGGACGCCGGACCGGATCAAAGTGTCTTTGTCGGCGATGTCGCAGTCCTCGACGCTAGCGGATCGACAGACCTCAATGGCGACCCCCTCAGCTTCACTTGGACCTTTGCCGACCGACCGGAAGGCAGCACCGCGGCGCTCGATGCGCCGGAGGCGCTCGGCCCGTCCTTCGATGTGGACGCCCCCGGCGACTATCGCATCGCGCTGACCGTCAGCGACGGCGAGCTGGAAAGCGAGCCCGACGAGGTCGTCGTCAGCACCCGAAACAGCGCTCCGGTAGCGGATGCCGGCCCCGATCGAAGCGCATTTGTCACGGACACCGTGCTGCTCGACGGCAGCCGCTCCTACGATGTCGACGGCGATCCCCTCGATTTCTCCTGGGCGCTCCTCGACCGCCCGGACGGCAGTGCCGCGGCGCTGAGCGATCCGGCCAGCGTCGAGCCCAGCTTCCAAATCGACCTGCCCGGACACTACCTTGCGGAGCTCGTCGTGGGGGATGGCGCGCTCACGAGCGCCCCTGACCAAGTGCTCGTGGCGACCGATAACTCGGCGCCGACCGCCGACGCAGGGCCAGACCTGCAGGCATGGGTTGGGCAGGAAGTCGTGCTCGACGGCAACGGGTCCTTCGATGTCGACGGTGATCCATTGACCTGGAGCTGGTCGCTCACAGTGGCGCCGGCGGGCAGCGCTGCTGCGCTGATCGATGCGGACGCACGCGTGGCGCGCTTTGTACCAGACCTTGCAGGAACCTATGTCGGCCAGTTGGTCGTCACCGATGGTGCGCTGACGGGTGAGCCCGATACCGCCAAGGTCGAGGCCGCCGATCCGAACCGTCCGCCCCAGATCCTGTCGGAACCTCAGACCACAACAACGGTTGGCAGCGAATACCGCTATCAGGTCGTCGCCGACGACCCGGACGGCGATTCCCTGTCTTTCGAGCTGGCCGAGGGTCCGGTGGGGATGGCAAGCGACTCGACCACCGGAGTCCTCACCTGGACCCCTCAGGGGTCCGATCAGGGTGGACACGAGGTCCGGATTCTGGTCACTGACACGGCGGCTGCCGCGGCCGAGCAAAGTTACACACTCCTCGTCGAACCCCCGCCCAACCTCCCGCCGCGGATCACCTCCTATCCTCTTACCGAGGTCTTCCAGGGTGAGACCTACAACTATCGGCTTGCGGCAAGCGACCCGGAGGGCGACAGTGTGCACTTCGCCTTGGAGCAGGGCCCCCCCGGCATGGCCATCGACCCGGATAGCGGCCTCATCGGCTGGACGCCGGAAGGCCCTGGAGATTACGCCGTTCGCGTGATCGCGACGGACTCGGCGGCCAACGAGGCCCAGCAGGGCTTCACCCTGACTGTGCTGGCGGAGACGATTCCGACCGACCCCGGCGAGGAGCCTCCGCCCCTCGCCCCGGACTTCGGAGGGGCCTTCATCGATGACATCCGGTTCCTGTTTGACGGCCCGGGTGCGCTTCAGAGCGGCCTCCAGCCCGGCGCCCTGGAGCAGAAGCGGGTCGCGGTGCTGCGCGGTCGTGTCCTAGCGCGCGGCGGCGCGCCCTTGGCTGGGGTCAGCATTGCGGTCCAAGGCGCGCCGGAGCTCGGCCACACCGTCAGCCGCGCCGACGGCTGGTTCGACCTGGTGGTCAACGGCGGCGGCGAGCTGACTGTTCGCTACGCCAAGCCGGGCTGGCTGCCGGTCCAGCGCGTCCTCGTCGTTCCGACCGAAGATTACGCCGTCCTGCCCGAGGTCTTCCTCACCCGGCTCGATCCTCAGGCCACCCTGATCGCGCTTGGCGCGGCGGTGACCGACACCCAGATCGCCCAAGGCAGCCTGAGCGACGACGGCGATGGCGCGCGCAGCGCCACGGTGCTCATACCGGCGGGCACCACCGCCACCTATACCCGGGCGGACGGCAGCACCGCGTCCCTGGACCAGATGACCCTGAGGGCCACGGAGTACACCGTCGGCCCCGACGGGCCGCGCGCCATGCCCGGGATGCTGCCCGCCGCCTCCGGCTACACCTACGCGGTCGAGCTGTCTGCCGACGAGGTCCTGGCCGACGGCGTCAAGGTCGCCGGCAAAGACGTGCTGCTCAACCAGCCGGTGAGCGTCTACGTCGACAACTTCATCGGCTTTCCGGTCGGCGGCGTGGTGCCGGTCGGCTATTACGACAACGACGCCGCGCGCTGGGTGGCGGCGGACAACGGTCTGGTCACGAAGCTGCTGGGGGTCGCGGACGGCCTGGCCCTGCTGGATTTGGATGGCAGCGGCACCCCGGCCGGGCCTGCCGCCCTCGGTGCGGCGGGCATCGACGACGCCGAGCGCGCGTCGCTGGCCAGCGCCTATGCCCCGGGCGCCGAGCTGTGGCGCTTCCGCACCGCACATCTGAGCACCTGGGACTGCAACTGGCCCTATGGTCCCCCAGACGATGCCGAGCCACCGCCGCCCCTGGAATGCGAGGGCGGTGGACCAGGCGCCAGCGGCAGCGACATCCGCATCGGCGCGGGCACCCTGAGCGAGCGCGTCGCCATCCCCGGCGCCAACCAGTCCCTGGTCTTCAACAGCGCCCGTCGCAGTAGCGCGCGTGGGCGTCAGCCATTGAGCAACGGCCCCGTCCACCCCAAGCTCAAGCGGGTGGAGTACCAGATCAGCGTTGCCGGGCAAGTCCTCAGCGGCAGCGCCACGCCGGTTGCCAATGCATCCGTGCGCTTCGCCTGGAATGGCCGCGACGCCTATGGCCGCACCGTCCAGGGGCCGGTGACCGCGCGCGCCCGGGTCAGCAACGTCTACGAGCCCGTGCTCTATACCCCGGCCAGGGTACGACAGGTCTTCGCCTCGTTCCTGAACCTGGCGGCCGATCCGCAGAGCCGCGGGGCCAACGCCATCGCGCTGACCGGCAGCAGAGCCCGCTTCGAGATCGCGCTGACCAGCGAATCGACCCTGACCATCGGCGGCGCCCGCGCCGTGGATGCCGCCAGCACCCTCGGCAGCGGCGAGCTCAACCTCTCCGGTCTCGCCTTGCTCGACCACAAGCGCGGTGTGCTCACCGACGGCAGCGGCGGCGCCTCGAGCGGCGTGCGGGTCCTCCAATCGCTGGTGGGCGCCGGTCGCGGCGGCGGCCCGAGCGTCGTCGCCCCTGTGGCCCTCGCCCGAGACCCCTCCGGGGTCCTGGTGATGGCCAGCGCCGACAGCCTGGTGCGGCTGGTCGACGGCACCCCCGAGGCGTTGCCGGGAGGGGATACTTTCAAGGATATCCGCCGTATCCGTTACGCCCGCTCCGGCGACCTGCTCGTCCTCGCCGGTCGCCAAGGCGATACCCTGGGTCCGCGCCTGTGGTCGCTCGCGCCCTCCGGCGCGGTGCTCCTGCGCGCCGGCTCGGGCGAGAGCGGCTGCGGCACCCGGATCACCGAGAACGGCCAGACCCGTTTCGGCCTGCCCCTGTGGGACCCCGACAACGCCTTCTCCGCCAGCGCCGCGGAGCTGCGCCTGACCGACGCCGCTGATATCGCCGTCGGGCGCGACGGCGACCTCTACCTCGCCGATGCCGCCTGTCACGTGGTGTATTGGCTGCGTGCCGGCAGCGACGACCTCTACGTCGTCGCCGGCGACGGCACCGATCGGGTCGCCACCGGCGCCGGCCCCGCCGGCGGCCTCTTCCGCCCGGCCCTCGGCCAGCCGCTGAGTCTGGCGCTCGACCTGCGGGGCAACCTCTACATCGGCACCGGCCACGGGCTGATACGCCGCCTGGGCACCGACAACTGGATCGAGACCATCGCCGGCACCGGCACCCTGGGCGACGCCGCCGACGGCGAGGCGGCCATCGCGGCCAACTTCGGTGCCATCGACGCGCTGCTGGCCACCGACGACAACCAGCTCTACGTGGACGACACCCGCACCAACGCCCGCCTGCGGCGCATCGACACCCACGGGCGCGTACAGACGGTCGCCGGCACCGGCAGCGCCGGCTACACCGCCGACGGCCTGAGCGCCGCCGGCGCCGCCATCGGCCCCGTCGCCGGCTTGGTCCAGGACGGCGACGGACGCCTCTACTTCGGCCAGGACAACCCGCCCGGCGTGCGCCGCATCGCCTCCGCCTACGTCAGCCTCCCCTGGCAGGATGTGCTGAGCGTCCCCGGGGGCGGTGGCGAGACCCTCGAGATCTTCGACGCCCGGGGCCGGTCGCTGCGCACGCTCGACACCGAGACCGGCACCCAGCTCCAGTCCGTGCGCTACGACAGCGCCGGGCGCCTCGCCGGCGTGACCGACGCACACGGCCACGAGACGCTCTACGAGCGCGACGGGGCCGGGCGCATCGCCGCCATCGTCGCCCACACCGGCCAGCGCACCACCGTCGGCTACAACGCCTTCGGCCAGCCCACCCGCATCGTCCAGCCCGACGGCGCCCTGTGGGGCCTGGAATACGACGCGGCCGGACTTCTGACCCGCTACACCGACCCCAACGGCCACGCCACCGCCTTCGAATACGACAGCCTGGCGCGCCTGATCCGCGACACCGACGCCGCCGGCGGCGGCTGGCGGCGCATCGAATACGATCTTGACTCCGACACCCAGCAGGTGCGCTACACCTCCGGCGAGGGCCGGGTGCATCGCTATACCGCCGCGACCGACACCGCCAGCGGGGTGCGCACCGCCATCACCGAGGCGCCCGACGGCGGCCGGACCGTCAGCATCAGCGATCCCCTGGCGCGCACCTCGACCACCACCGCCCCCGACGGCACCCGCACCCAGACCCAAATCCTCCCCGGCGCCGTACCCGCCGGGGCCGGCGCCGACAGCCGCACCACCCTCACCCTGCCCAGCGGCCTGACCAACACCACCGAGACCGCCCAGACCTGGGGCCTGGCCGATCCCCAAGACCCCGGCTCCCGCGTCCTCACCCGCCGCGTCACCGCCATCAACGGCCACCCCTGGACCACGGTCTACGACCCCGCCACCCGCGCCCAGACCACCACCAGCCCCGCGGGGCGCACCACCACCACCGAGCGCGACGCCCTGGACCGCCCGGTGCTCACCCGAAGGCCCGGCATCGCCGCCACCCGGTACCGCTACCATGACGGCCTGCTCGTGGAGACCCGCCAGGGCGAAGGCGACGCCGAGCGGGTGACCGGCTACGCCTACGACACCCTCGACCACCTCAGCAGCCTCACCGACGCCGAGGGCCAGGTCACCGGTTACACGAGCGACGCCCTCGGGCGGGTCACCCAACTGACCCGCCCCGACGGCCAGATCACCGCGCTCAGCTACGACGCCAAGGGCAACCTCCAAGGCGTCACCCCGCCCGGGCGCCCCGAGCACCGCATCGACTACACCCCGGTCGACCTCGAAGACGACTATCGCCCCCCGCCCATCGCAGAGGCCACCGGGCAGATCCAGCGCAGCTACGACAAAGACCGCGCCCTGACCCGCCAGGCTCATGCCCTCGGACCCCAGATCGACTATGCCTACGACAGTGCCGGAAGGCTCCTCAGCCGCACCACGTCCGCCGGGGAGACCCGCTACACCTATTCCGGCAACACCGGACGCATCGCGGCCATCCTCACCCCCGAGGGCGAGGAGCTGACGTACGACTACGACGGCCCCTTGACCATCGACACCCGGTGGTCCGGCACCATCACCGGCCACTTGAACACCGAATGGAACAGCGATCTCGCCATCGCCGCCCACACCCTCAACGACGGCGATCGCATCGACTACCAATACGACGCCAACGGCCTGCTCACCCGAGCCGGCGACCTGACCCTGACCCGCGATGCCGGCAACGGCCTGCTGACCGGGACCGCGCTAGGTGGCGTCACCACCAGCCAAACCTACAACGCCTTCGGCGAGCTCGCTTCGCAGACGGCCCGGCACGACGCCGACACCCCCTACAAAACCAGCTATACGCGCGACCGCCTCGGGCGCATCACCGAGCAGACCGAGATCCTCCAAGGCCAGACCACCATCTACGCCTACACCTACGACCTCGCCAACCGCCTGATCGAGGCGCAAGAGAATGGCACCGTCACCGGGCGATGGGGGTACGACGCCAACGGCAACCGGACCGCCGTCAACAGCACCGCCAACGGCACCTACGACGACCAGGACCGTCTCGCCACCTACGACCTGCGGACCCACACCCGCCCGCGTCCGAGTGGAGAGATCGGCTACATCATCGACGGCCAGGACCGGCGGATCGGCAAGACCCGCCGTGGGCAGCTCGTCCAGGGCTTCCTGTACAAAGACCAACTCAACCCCATCGCCGAGTTGGACGGGGAGGGTAACCTCGCCGCTCTGTTCGTCTATGGCGAGCGCGACAATGTCCCGGCCTATCTGGTCAAGATTGATCCCTTGGCCGCCGACGAGAAAACCTATCGCATCCTCTCCGACCACCTGGGCAGCCCCAGAGTAGTCGTCGAGGCCGAGACCGGCGCCGTTGCCCAGCGGATCGACTACGACGTCTGGGGCGTGGTGATCAACGACAACAACCCCGGGTTTCAGCCGTTCGGGTTTGCCGGCGGGCTCTACGACCCGGAGACCGGGCTCGTGCGGTTTGGGGCCAGGGATTATGATCCGTATACGGGGCGGTGGATGGGGAAGGATCCGATTGGGTTCTTAGGTAGGGATTACAATCTGTACGGCTACGTCGTAAATGATCCGGTTAATCTAACTGATCCGCAGGGACTTGAGGTGAGGGTGTATTCCTCAAATGCTTTTGGTGTTTCTGGTTTAAATCATGCCTTTGTGTATTCAACGGAAACTGGTCGGGGAAAAGGCACGAATGGTTCGTCTGGGAATACTCTTGGAAATGGTGTCGGCGATTTAAACAGCCCTTACAAGGTGGTTCCGTTGCCTCCTGGAATGTCTGAAAATGATTTCATGGACAACGTAGATGCTGCAAATGGATGGAATAACGGAGTTTGGACACCTTGGGTGAATGATTGTCACTCAGATCTTGGGAACGCCTTCGATCAGGCAGGGGTGCCGTATCCCGGGGCACCGAATGGGAGAGTAAATATTGATGACAATGCCAGAAATGATCTCAACTACATATTCAATCAGCTCAGTAATCCTCAATACCTCTACCATGGATTCGGAGGGTATTGATATGGAATCAAGGAATATAATGTTAGTGTTATTGATTTTTATGGCGCCTGTCTTCGTTGCTTGTCAATACGATTATACGACACAGCACTTTTCTTTCCCCCCCGGAACTAAGCCACACGAAAATGATTGGGACTATACGGCTCTCGTTGCTGTATCATCGAGCACAATCCCTATCACAAGTAGGTCACAAAAGAGTGTCAAAATAGAAATATATAATAGGAGCAAGGCCATACTGTTAAAAGATGATTTCAAGTTTATGAGCGCCTCAATAGAGGCGAGAGCTGTGTGGGAAAAGTTCGATGAAATTCAAATTGAACTTGTTGAAGTTGGAAACAGATATGCAGAAGATCGTTATAACCAAGAACTGCTGAAATCCGGCCCGAACCGTTTGCTTAACGTAACGTATGAATACGACCAGGTAAGCAAGAAATTTACACAGAAAGGGTCAGGTCTCCCATCGCCCATAACAGAGCAGAAAGGGTCAGGTCTCCCATCGCCCACAGAAGACAAGGATCGAATCCCCCATCGGCGCAGCCACGCCGGCGAGTCGGGTATACTTACCGCCCCGCCTTCGACAACCGCGGCAAGGCCATGACCCACGATCGGAACTTCAAGAACCTCATCCTCGACTGCCCACGCCAAGCCCTGGCCTTCTTCGTCGCCGCCGAGGCGGCCGACATCGACGCCCAGGCGCGTATCCTACCCCTGCGCCAGGGCCGTAGGGCGCAATAGGCGGCAGCCGTATTGCGCCGCATGTGGCGTAACCGTTTACCCCCTCCCCCCGAGTTTGAGGAAGAAGTGCGATCAGTTGGTTACGGGACAAAGCTCGTCTGATGTGGCAGGTTAAGCTGCAATAAGACGAAGGGCGGCGGTTCGGCACGACGAAACGGGCGATATGCACCTCAGCGATTACGACCTCGGACAACTCGACGACGCCTACCTGGCGGGCCTATCCGATGGACAGGCACGGGCGTTGTTGGGTAAGGCGCTGGCGGATCTGAAGGTGGCACGCGAGCGGCTCGGGCAGAACCCCACCAACAGCTCGCGCCCGCCGAGCACGCGGGCGCCCTGGGAGCGGGCTGACACCGACGAGGGGGCGGCAGCGACGCCGAGCGCCGAGGTCGGCGAAGACGGCGACGACGAGCCCAACCCCGATGAGGCAGCGCAGCCGCAGCACCAGGCCTCTGGCGGCAACGGCGAGGGCAAGCGCCCGGGGCGGCGCAAAGGCGCGCCTAGGCACAGCCGTACGCAGCAGTTGCCGGTGGATATCGAACACACCCATGCCCCGGAGTGCTGTGTCGGCTGCGGTGGGATGTTGAGCGCATCTCACCCCAGCCGCGCGCACAACGCGCGCCACCAGATCGACCTGGTCCGCCCCGGCACCGCGGGTACCGGGCTGGTGTTGCAGCAAACCAAGCACACCTACTTGGAGCGTCAGTGCGGCTGCGGCTATTGGACGCGCGCCGAGCCGGGGCGCTGTGGCGCGGAGGCTGATTGGACGGTGGAACTCACCGACTGGCACCTGGCCGGCCCGACGCTGGTGGCGTTCATCGTCGCGTTGACCCAGCGCGTGCGCCTATCGCGGGCTCGGGTGCAGGAGTTCCTGCACGACTGGCTCGGGCTGGAGCTGTCGACGGCGACCATCAACCAATGTATTCACGAGGCCGCAATTACGGTGGCGCATTACGGTGGACCAATTACGGTGACAGTTTACTAAATACAGTTAATCTGTCATTCTGCTGGCATGGCACGATTACCTCGGATCGTTATTCCCGGTTACCCCCACCATGTCACCCAACGTGGAAACCGGCGCAATCGAGTCTTCTTTGATGAAGGAGACTACGCGCTGTACCTTGATCTTCTGAGCGAAGCGGCGCATAAGGCCGAAACAGAAATCTGGTGCTACTGTCTTATGCCCAATCATGTCCACCTCATCGCCGTACCTTCCGATAAAGACGGCTTACGCGAGACCTCTGCCGATGCGCATCGCCGCTATACTGGCTATATCAATGCACGTTTGAGAGTGACAGGTCACTTGTGGCAGGGACGCTTTGGCTCGGTGGTGATGGATGAAGCACATCTGTTCCATGCGGTGCGTTACGTTTCTCTCAACCCCGTGCGAGCCAAGCTTGTTCCGCAGGCACAAGACTGGCAGTGGTCGAGTGTCGCCGCCCATCTTTCCGGTAAGGACGATAAACTGGTGAAGGTCGCGCCCATTCTTGAACGCTATGGGGAATTTGGTGCCTTTCTCGGTCAAACCACAGAGGACTCAACGGCATTCAAAAGCCTTCGGCAATCCGAAACAACGGGCCGACCATTGGGTGGCGAAGAATGGATGGAAAAGCTAGAGAAACTGACCGGCAGGGCAATGAAGCCTCAAAAGCGCGGACCCAAGAAAAAGGACCGGAACGATAAATAGGGGTATTTAGTAAACTGTCACCGTAATTCCCAGCTTTTTGATGCGGCTGTCGATGGTCCGGTCTGAGACGACCCGCCCGTCGCTGTAGATGCGGTCCATGAGTCGGTCCCGGGAGAAGATGCGCCCAGGGGCTGCGTGCAGGGTTTGCAGGAGGGCGAACTCCACGGCGGTCAGCTCGCAGGCGCGTCCGTCCGGCGTGCTCACCCGCAGGGTGTCGGCGTCCAATTGCAGTGGCCCGGATTGGCGTTCCGAGGCGGGGCGGGTAGGGCTGCGTGGCGGCGAAGCACCGCCTTGACCCGGGCCACCACCTCCCGGGGGCTATAGGGCTTGCAGACATAGTCGTCCGCGCCCACTTCCAGGCCGAGGAGGCGGTCGATCTCTTCGACCTGGGCCGTGGTCATGATGACCGGCACGTCCGAAAAGCCGCGCAGTTCCCGGCAGATGTCCATTCCATCCCGTCCCGGAAGGCTGAGGTCGAGCAGGATCAGTGCCGGGGCCTCGGCGCGGCATTGTCAACTTGACGAGGCGGGGTCAGACTTGGTCCATGAGCACCAACGGTCCCAACTATCGCGGGTATCGGTACCCGCCTCAGATCATCAGCAACGTCGTTTGGCTCTACCATCGGTTCTGCCTGAGCCTGCGTGATGTCGAGGACCTGGTGGCCGAGCGAGGAATCGTTGTTTCCTACGAGACCGTGAGGCAGTGGTGCCGTAAGTTTGGACCAGCGTACGCAAGAGCAGCGAAACGCCGCACTGGCCGACTGGGGGACACCTGGTATCTGGACGAAGTGTTCGTCACGATCAAGGGGCGGCGCCATTACCTCTGGCGTGCCGTGGATCAGGACGGCGATACCCTGGATATTCTGGTGCAGTCCCGGCGCAACCAGCGCGCCGCGGAACGCTTCTTCCGCAAGTTGCTGAAAGGGGAGGGCGCCTCCCCGCGTCAACTGGTCACTGACAAGCTCCCCAGTTATTCGGCGGCACGGCGCACCACGATGCCTTCAGTGCCGCACGTCACGGCGCGACGTGCCAACAACCGGGCCGAGGCTTCACATCAGCCGACCCGTGCGCGCGAGCGCCAGATGCGGGGTTTCAAGTCGCCCGGTCAAGCGCAGCGCTTTCTGGCCGCGCACGCGGTGGTCGGAAATCTATTCCGGCTGGGTAGGCACTTGATGACCGCAGTCCACTATCGCGAGCTTCGGCTGCGAGCCTTCTTGGGTTGGCAGCAGGTGACGTGCGCCTGTTGAACGGGGAATGGTTTGAACAAAGGGGATCGATTGAGATCGAGTAGGTAAGTTGACAACGCCTGCTGGAGTCATAGACGGAACTACGCCTTGGGCGTACAGTTCTTCAATGCTGACTGTGATCGAGACCCCGTTGTTTCAGAAGCAGTGGCCTCTGTACTGGACCGAGGACGAGCGGGGCAGCTTCTGCGCTTACATTGCCGAGCATCCGAACGTCGGCGATGTCGTTCCCGAATCTGGCGGCCTGCGAAAGGTACGCTGGCGACGGGAAGGGTCCGGCAAGTCAGGAGGGGTCAGGGTGATCTATTACACCCGCACGCCTGAGGGAGAGTTGATCCTTCTGACCTTGTACGCCAAATCGAAGACCGACAACCTCACTGGCCCGAAACTGAAAGAGATTCGCCATGCACTCGAAGACTGAGCCCCTGACCGACGCCGAACTGGATGCTTACGAGGCCGAGCGCGATCTGGCAGCCGACCTGCTTCAGGCCATCGGCGAAATGAAGGCTGGAGAGGGGCGTGTGGTATGGCCCCCGGCACTGGCCGCGAGACAGGAGACCGGGCTCTCCCAAGCGCAATTCGCGGGGCTTCTGGGGGTCTCGGTTCGCACCCTGCAAGGTTGGGAGCAGGGGCGCAAGCAACCCAGCGGCGCCGCACGGACCCTGCTCGCCATTGCTCGGCGTAACCCTAAGGCCCTGCGGGATGTCGCGGAAGACCTGCGCGCTCCCGGCTGATATTGGGATACGGATTGGTGGTCTGGCGCCGGTTTCTGCCTCACGAAATAACTGTGGATGATCGGCAGCGCCCTGACTTTGGGTCTGGGGGGCGAGGATCTCGAGTTGTCGCATGCTACGATGCGGGAACCGGGGTCAGCTAAATGGTGATCCCGGATCCCCGTGCACGGAACAAGACCTGACCCTCGCCCCTGGTGGGTCTTGGTGTTGGCGCTGGTGCTTCGCTGGCCGAGGTCAGCAGTCGTCCAGATAGCCGACGTTGACGGCGTCCAGCATTGCACACTTGTCGCCTCATGCGCCGCCACTCCCTTCGCTGGCTGCACCTTATTCGCCCGTGCGCTCGGTATCGACGTGACCCAGCGGGGCAATCGCCGCGAGCAGACGTTTTTCACGGACGAGGATTATGCGGAGTACCGCAGGCTACTCGCCGATTCCTGCCGCAGTTGCGGAACGGACGTGCTTGCCTATTGCCTGATGCCCAATCATGTGCCCTTCATCCTGGTTTCCGCAGACGAATTCGGCTTACGGGACGCGCTCGGGGAAGCCCATCGCCGGTACACTCGTATGATCAACTTCCGCGAGGGTTGGAGAGGGCATCTTTGGCAGGAGCGTTTCCACTCGTTCGTGATGGATGAGCGACACTTCCTCGCGGCTGCGAGGTACGTCGAGCGCAACCCGGTGCGAGCGCGTCTTTGCGCCCGCGCGCAGGAAGTGGACGTGGTCGATCGCCGCGGCCCACTTTGCCAGACGCGACGATGCCTTGGTCGCTGTGCGACCGCTGCTGGAGTTGGTCCCCGACTGGGAGGCTTTCATCGGCGAGGGCGAGGACGACAGCTTCAACGAACTGCTGCGTGGCCACGCCAGTACCGGCCGGCCGCTCGGCTCCGACGCCTTCGTCGAGTCCCTGGAGCGACAACTCGCCCGCTCCCTGAAGCGGAAGAAACCAGGCCCTAAGCCCCAAGAGCCGGATCGCTACACGGGCGACCTATTCGGCGATGGAGAGCGGAATTAAGTAAACTGTCCCCGGAATTGGGCCCGGAATTGGGCCCATCAGCTCCTCCAGATCCCGGCAGGCCCGCAGGCGCTGGGCGTCGATGCACAGGGTCGGCTGGCCGTCCCCCAGGCACAGGACCTCCGGCAGCGTGGTCTCAAAGTCCGGGAAGCGGGCATGCAGCTCACCCCGGTGCAGAAACTCTCAGTCGGCGTCGAGGGTATCGAGAAAGTCCTGCCAGGCGCGCCGCTCCTGAAACCAGCCGTAGGTCATCTTGCAGAGGGCGCACTGGTAGGTCTGCGGCGACAGGATCTTGTGCGCCGCATCTGCCAAGGTGTTGAACAGGCCGGTGTCGGCGTTGTAGACGAAGAGGAGCGCACCGCGACCTCGGCACCTGGAGCTGACCCATGGCGTCACCGCTGCCGGTCCCCTGGCCGGCCCGCTGGGGTCTCCTGCTGCTGCCGCCAATGCTGGCGACGGGGCTGTACTGGCAGAGCCGGCATTACGACCCTGGCCTGGTCGACCTGCGGGCACCCCGCTCCGAGGCCGCCATGGTCGGCATCGCCGCATTGCTGCCGACCACGCTGCTAGGCAGGAAACAGGTCGGCAAGGTCCGTTCCTTCTCGCGCGACACCCTTTACGAGTATGTCAATGGGCATGCGGAGTACTACATCAGCGCCGGCTTTCAGGGCCTTGCGGTTGCGGAGTACGGGGCCGACGCCCAGGGCCAGCCGTCGCTCGTCCTGAATCTCTGGGATCTGGGCAAGCCGCTCCATGCATTCGGCGTGCTCATGGACGAGGCAGGGCCCGATGCGGTGGCCCTGGACGGTGAGGTCCTCGGCTTTCGCACCGGCAGCGGCCTGAGCCTCGCCCACGGCCGCTACTACGTGCAGCTGAGTGCCTTCGGCGGAGGCAACCTGGCCCCTGCCGTCGAGGCACTGCGGGCCGCCCTCGGACCCGTGGCAGATACTGGGCCGGCGGTGGCGGAGTTCCCCTCCCTGGGCAAGGTCGTGGCGACCCGTTTCGTCAAGGAGGCCTATCACGGACTGGACCTGCTCGGGAACGTGATCGAGCGCCGGTTCGAGCGCGACGGCACCGAGATCGAGGCGTTCGTCATCCAGGGCACTGCCGAGAAGGTCACGGATCTGGAGCGCCGCCTCCTGGCGTTCCTCGACACCGAGGGGATCGGCCACGAGACCATCGCAGTGGCCGGCCGAGCCGTCCACCGGGTCAGCGACCCGTACGAGGGTGACTGGTTCTTCTTCACCGCGACTGACCGCCTGGTCGGTGTCTATGCGCCCCTCGACGCGGGGCTGCAGGCCGCGGTGCAGGACTACCTCGCGCGAGGCGGGACCCCATGAGCGACCAAGGCCCGGTCAGGCATCGGGGTTCCCAGCACGGGCGGCTGGCGCCTCAGCTCACCCGGCGGGAGTTTCTGCGCGACATCGCCGCAACCACCGCGGCAGCAGCCGGCGCCGTGGCGCTCGGCTACCTCGCCTACAGCGACGACCCCGTGCGACGGCGCGAGGAGGCGGTGCATCGCCTCCGGGACTTTCGGGTCGAGCCGTCGGCGATGCACCCAGTGTTGGCCGTCGTGCGCGGCGTGCAGGCCGAGCCCATGGTGCGTGAGGCGGTGGCGCAGCTCGGCGGCATGGGGCGCTTCGTGCAGAAGGGGGAGCGGGTGCTGATCAAGCCGAATGTCGGCTGGGACCGCCAGCCCGAGCAGGCGGCGAACACCAGCCCAGAGGTCGTCGGCGCGCTGGTGCGCCTGTGCCGCGAGGCCGGCGCATCGCAGGTCTGGGTCAGCGACGTCTCGCTCAACGACCCGGCACGCTGCTTCTTCCGCTCCGGCATCCAGGCCGCGGTCCAGGAGCGCGGTGCCGAGGTCCGGCTGCCCGGCGCGAACGACTTCGTCACCACGGACATGGGCGGCAGCCTGCTGCGCATTTGGCCCGTGTCGCGCTTCTTCCACGAGGTCGACCGGGTCATCAACGCCCCGATCGTGAAGCACCATTCGCTGTGCGGCTGCACCCTGGCGATGAAGAACTGGTACGGCGTGCTAGGCGGGCGGCGCAACCAGCTCCACCAGGACATCCATACCTCCATCGTCGATCTGGCCCAGGCCGTGCGGCCGACGCTCACCGTGATGGACGCGATCCGCGTCCTCAAGCGCAACGGCCCGACCGGCGGCAGCCTGGGCGACGTTGCGGTCGAGAACACCGTCATCGCCGGCCTCGACGAGGTCGCGATCGATGCTTTCAGCCTGCAGTTCCTCGGCCTGACGCCGGACCGGGTGCCCTACCTTGCCATGGGCGAGGCCCGCGGACTCGGTGCCGTGGACTGGCGGTCGCTGAACTGGGTCGAGACGCAGGTGGGTTGAGACCATGCGCCTGCTACCGCGCAGTCTGCGCAGCTACCGCCGTTACTGGGCACTGTTCTTCCTCGCCCTGTTCCTGTTTCTGCTGTGGGTTGCGGACTACGGGCGCATGCACGGCTGGCAGGTCCCCCTGTTTCTGGAATTCGACCCGCTCACCGCGCTGGCCGGTTTCCTCACCAGCGGCACCCTGTACAAGGGCCTCGCGCTCGCGCTGTGCATCATCGTGCCGACCCTGTTCCTCGGGCGCTTCTTCTGCTCCTGGGTCTGCCCGCTGGGAATCACGAGCCAGATCCTCGGCCGGCTGTTCAACCGCCGCAAACCCGCAGACGAGCAGCACCTGAACGCCTACCGGCCGCTGTTCCGCATCAAGTACTACCTGCTCATGGCCCTGCTGGTGTTGGCCGCGCTCGGCTCGCTTCAGATCGGGCTGCTCGACCCGATCGCGCTCATCTACCGATCGTTCACGGTGGGCGTGCTGCCCGGACTGGACCGCATCGGCCTTCCCGTCCATCTCCATGCGCCGGTCTTCCAGGGCGGCGTGCTGGTAGCGCTACTGTTCGCCGCCATCCTCGTCGCCAACCGCTTCATGCCGCGCTTCTGGTGCCGGGTGCTGTGTCCTTTGGGCGCGCTGCTTGGCGTGCTCTCCCGGCGGGCGCCGTTGCGCATCCAGCGCGACATCGACAAGTGCACCGACTGCGGCAAGTGCGTGCGGCACTGCCAGGGGGCCTGCGACCCGGACCGGGAGCTGCGTATCGCCGAGTGCCACCTGTGCATGAACTGCATCGAGGACTGCCCGGAGGACGCCCTGCACTTCGGGCTCAGGCGGGCGCGCAGCTCGGCCTTCTTGTCTGGCGTCGTTTTTCTGCCGGCGACATTGATTCGACCATTCCCTGCTCTGTTTCTCGGGCACATTGGCCCCCGGCAATCCCTGCTTGAGTCCATGGGCATGGTCGTGCTGGTGGTGGTCCTCGGGATCCCGGCGCTCATTTCGGTGCGGGCTTGGGTCAAGGGGACCTCACTCGATACACCCTTGGAGTCCTTGGGGCTGCGCCTGCCGCTGGCGGCGG
The DNA here is from genome assembly GCA_963845265.1 of uncultured Gammaproteobacteria bacterium. GTDB lineage: Bacteria > Pseudomonadota > Gammaproteobacteria > Chromatiales > Chromatiaceae > DYRB01. The sequence continues at coordinate 516,885 of CAWJRN010000003.1, forward strand.
GGGTCTCGGCCTTTACCGCGATGGAGGTTGCCGCGGCCGCGCGACTCTGCCCCCGGCACGCGAGGCGATCCGCGGGTGTTCGTCCGGTTCGCCGAGGTGGGTCAGGGATGCGCTGGACCTACTCGGTGGCGGTGACGCCCGCGCGAAGCGACGCATCGAGCGCCAGCACCCCGTAGTTGCAATGTCGGCGCGGCGGCGGGATCAGGGCGGCGAACCTGGGTAAGGGCTCAGAGTCGGAGACTTTTCGGTCGGTCGACCTGTGGCTTCCCCATCCATTTCAGCCGCACGCCAATTCCCGCTCACGGGCCGCTGGTGGCCGGTCACGACCCATAAGAGACATCGGCGCTGCAAACAACGACGGCGGCAAGGCAACCCAGAGCGGACGTTGCGAGCGGCATCGGCTTCATCATCGAGGCCGCGTGCAATGAAACGCCGATGCTGGATCGATGCGTCCGACGCGACGCTCGGGGTGTTTGCTGCTGGCAGTGGTGGAACTCATGGGTCATGCCTGCGGCAACCGCACGACAAGGCGATTGACCGGCATCGAAAAGCGGCCCAGGCCATCGCGGCCTTCACGCGCGAACAGAGACGCGATTTCGCGCAGCATCCGGGTGCGCGAGGGTGGCGACAGCAAGAAGGCGGCATAAAAGAACCCCGCAGCCTCTCGCGCCAGCGCATCCGGGGCCCCGAGCTGATCCACCACTGCCGGTTCGATGCGGATGTCGGCGCCGGGGAAGCTGTTCGCCACCAACTCCGTCAGCGCGGCGGTGGTGCGCACGCGTTGATCACCCAGATCGATCTCGCCGTAGCCGGGATACTCACGTTGTACCCAGCCATAGATCAGGTGGTGCAGTTCATCGTAACCCGACGCCGTGGACAACTCGCCATCGATGATTGCGGCCAGGATGCCGTTGGGGCGTAGCACTCGCCGCAGCTCCGCCAGGACAGGCTCGATCGGGTCCATCAAGGTCAAAGCCCAGTGGCAGATCACCACATCGATGCTGTGATCGGCGATGAACTCCATCTCCTGCGCCATGCCGCAATGCAGCACCACGGCCGGGTCCGGCACACGCTTGCGCGCTAACGCCAACTCGTCGGCGCTCATGTCGACACCGATCAAGGCGACACGCCCAGCGAAGCGCTCATGGCACAGCGCCGTCAGTACACCGCTGCCGCAGGCCAAGTCCAACAGGGTTCGATGTTCGGCGGGATCTACGACCTCAGCCAGCCATTCATAGCTGTTGCGACCGCTTGCGTCGCGACAGCGCGCGGCGCAGGCCTCAGTGAAACCCGGGTGCTGCCGGTGTACCTCGAGCAGATGCTCGCGCAGCTCGGCACGGTTGGGCCGCTCACCCCGCTGCAGGCGCTTCGACCAGGGCGTATCGACATTGATGACTTGCTGCATGGTTTGGAGTCCTTTAAAACATTTACGAAGCCCGACGGGGTTAGGTCGGTTGCGGCGCTGGTGGCGCGTGCTCGCGCAGCAGGCTCGGCAGCAGCAGCGCAAGGCCCAACGCGCTGGCACAGACCAACAGCGACAGCAGCGGTGCCTGTCGATCCAATCCGATACCCTGGTCGATGAGCCAACCCAAGGTTGCCGGCGCGAGCGCTGTTGCCAAGACCTGCAAGGCCACGGCCAGGGCACGAATCGCGCCCAAGTGTGCCGTTCCATACAGCTCCGCCCAGACGGCCCCGAACAAGATCGCAGCACCGCCTGCGGTTGCACCCATCAAGGCCATAAACCCGGCGGCCGTGGCGATGGAATCACCGATGCTCAGCAACGCCAGTCCAGCCGCCAGCGGCAGCAGGTAGAAAGGCAGGAGTCGTATTGCCCCGTGGCGATCGATGAGCCGACCGCAGACGAGCGCGACTGCCGTTGCGCTCGCGGCGTAGAGCGGATAGCAGGCGGCAAAGCCCGACAGCGTCCAGGCCTTGATCTCGACCAGATGCACCTGATGAAACAACACCCCGGTGATGACAAACGGGGCTGCCAACAGCCCTGGCAGCAATCCGTAGAAGCGGGCGTCACGCAATACCTGCGCGCGTGTCCAAGACCGGTCCTGGGGGCGTTCTGCGGACGGCCTCTGAGCTGGCATTCTGACCAGGCCGTGCCTGCGCATCCCGCGCCCCATCCAGAGCATGACCGGCATCAAAATCAAGACAACGGCGATGGCGATGCCGACCCAGATCCAGCGCCACGTGAACTGTCCGAGCAGGAGGGCCATCAGCATCGGAAACACGGCTTCGCCGGCCGGATAGCCGACGAAGACAAGACCCAGTGCCCGTCCCCGCTCGCGGACAAACCACCGGGCCACAAAGGTCATCGCCAGATGACTCGACATGCCTTGCCCGAATAGGCGCAGACCGAACAGCCCGACACCCAGCCAAAGCACCGACTCGGCCCCCGCCAGCAACAGCGCGGAGCCTGCCAGCGACGCCAGGGTCAGGGCCGCGAGCACGGCTGGATCGACCCGATCCGCTGTCTTGCCGAGCCACACCAGTATCAGTGCGCTCGCTAGCGTGGCGAGCGTGTACAACCCGCCGAAGGCGCCGTGACTCAGGTCGAGATCCGCCCGCAGCGCACCGGCGAACAGCGCGATGAAGTAGGTTTGGCCGATGCTGGAGCTGAACGTCAGCAGTAGGCCGAAGCCGAGCGCGTGTGTTTCCCCCGCTCGCCCCGCTGATTGCCGAAATGGGCGGGGGAGCATCGGCACGCAGGCAATCCTTAAGTGGCTTGAATAAAGATCAGCTGGACCCGCTGTGCGAATCGCCACTCGTCATCGTGCCGGCAGGTCGCCAGGTAATCGCCGGTGATGGGGTGGTCCAACATCTGCTGCAAGCTGATGGAATCATCGAACACGCAGCGCTGCAGGTAGCCCTCGACCTGTTGCCACTGTGCCGAGGGGGCGCCGTTCTCATAGTTGATCTCCAGCGTCTCGACAGTCGCACCCATTTGCCGCAGGGCCGCGATGATCTGCTCGGCAGTGGTGTAGGGCGTGCCTTGGCCGTCCCGAAAGGCGTCGAGATAGTGGCGATAGAAGCGAAGATAGTGCGCATCGGCACTGGCATGGGCGATGAAGCCGATGTCGCCGGCGGCCTGTACGAAGCGCTCCAGGCCCGCCTGTAACTCCTCAGCAGGCAGTGCATAGAGGGCATGCGTGGCCCATACGATATCAAAGGCCCCACGCTGGCAATCGAGTGCCTGCAGCGTCGAGACATATTCCCGGCCCGGGAAAAAGGGCGGAGCCAGGGCGCGGCGCGCCTCGGCGACGGAGAACGCCGCGGGGTCGAGCAGCGCGTAGTCGACGGGTTGGATCGCGGCCGCGGCGACGTCGGCGTGCCGGACCAAGGCGCTGGGGAACTTGCCCGAGCCACAGGCGACGTCCAGCAGACGTAGTGGGCGATCACCCGCCTGTTGCTGCCGCGCTTGCAGCCAGGCCTTCCAGTCCATGGCCTCGGCAAGGTGACGATAGTCGACCGTCGCAAGGGCATAGAAGGCCTCCATCTCGGCCCGGCCGGCCTCGCTCCAATGCTCGCAGCTGCGCTCAAAGGTATCAGACATGGGTTGGTAGCTCCGCCGGCCAGCAGACCGGATTCAGTGCGCTGGCGGCGATGTCGCCGGGTTCCGTATCGGGTATGAACTTCTGCCAGTCCCCGGACACCATGGTCGGTGCATCGACGACGCGCGCGCCGTCGGCATAGTAGGTGTTGGCCAGGACGATGCGGCTTTGCCGAGTGCGATTCGCCGCGGCCGTGTGGAAGCAGAGATTGTGGTGGAAGCTGACCTCGCCGATCTCGAAGGGCTCGTCATCGACAGCGACAGCATGGTCGCGGAAGACCTGCGGCCACATGGCGGTCGTAGCTGGTGTCGAACTTGTTGAAGGCGATGCCTTCGACGAGCTTGTAGACGTCGATCGGCCGGGCGAAGGCCAGTGGCCCCATCGCCAGGGAGACGGGCTGCGCGGGGATCCAAGCCGTCACCACGTCCTGGGTGGCCAGCGGAAAGTGATGGTCGTCGTAGTGCCACGGGGTGCGCCCGCAGCCAGGCTCCTTGGACATGGCGTTGTCGTGGTAGAGGCGCACGCGCGGCACATCGAGCAGGTCGGCGGCGATCTTCGCAATCCGGGGGCTCAGCACGTAGTCGCGCAGCAGTCGATTGTGCAGCCACGCCAACTCCACACTGAGAAAGCGCTCCATGGTGCCGCCGTCGAGGACGGTGTCAAAGGTGGCGCTGAGCAGTTCGACGAGCTCTTGCCGAAGGCGCAGGGTCGCCGCCGGCGAGAGCACGCCGCGCAGCTTGATGAAGCCGTTGTTGCGAAAGAACGCCCGCTCGGCGGGCGACACGGAAAACAACGTGCGCAACTCTTCGGCGACGGCATCCTCGTCGATGGCTGGCAACGCCGGCAGTGGGTCGGCGTCGCGCAACGCTACCCACCGGATCATCGCCATTGTCGGCCAGCGTCAGATACCAATCCCACCAAGCCTGATTGTCCTGTTCCCAGGGTTGGTCGACATCGCTGCGCCGCGCGTTCTCGCCGACCAGCTTCGGGCTGGATTGAGCGCGTCTCGTGGGGTGGGGTCATCCGCGCCAGACCAGGCAGTGCACGCTGAACAGCGGGGCCTGATCGCTGTCGGCGTCGGCGTCGGTCCATACCTGCTCCGGCTCGAAGCCGGCGCGACGGGCCAGGCGATGAAAGCCTTCGATGCTGTACTTGTAGGAGCATTCGGTGTGGATCGATTCCCCTTCGCGAAATGCGAACCTGCGCCCGGCGACGGACACCTTCTGCTCCCGGGTGCTGACCAAATGCATCTCGATGCGGCTCAACTCGGGGTTGAACCAAGCGCTGTGGCGGAAGCCGGTTAGATCGAAGTCGGCGTCCAACTCGCGATTGATGCGAGCAAGCAGGTTCAGGTTGAAGTCTGCGGTGACGCCGTCGGCATCGTTGTAGGCGGCCTCCAGGACCTGGTGCTCCTTGACCAGGTCGACGCCAACCAGCAGACGTCCGCCCGAGCCCAACAAATCGCCGACTCGGCGAAGGAAGCGCTCGGCATCCGTCGGCTCGAAGTTGCCGACGGACGACCCCGGAAAAAAGGCCGCGCGTGGATGCTCATGGTCGTCCACCGGCAGCCGGAAGGGCACCGAGTAATCCGCACAGACGGCATGCACTTGCAGCGACGGGAAGGTCGCGGCCAGGGCCTCGGCGGATTGCAGCAGATGGTCCTTGGAGATATCCACCGGCATGTAGACCGCGGGCCGCAGCGCCTCCAGCAGGACGCGAATCTTCAGGCTGCTGCCGCTGCCCAACTCGACCAGCAGCGCGTCACGCCCGAGACGCTCTGCCATGGCCGCCCCATGGCGGCGCAAGATGTCGATCTCGGTGCGGGTGGGGTAGTACTCGGGTAGCTCGCAGATAGCGTCGAACAAGTGCGACCCGTGGGCGTCGTAGAAATATTTCGGCGATAGGCGCTTTTGCGGCAGAGCCAGGCCCTGGTGCACATCCGCGCGCATGTCCGCCGACGTCGGATGCAGATCGTGAAAATGGACCTGCGCCGTTGCATCGTCGGCGTCGGTTTGCCGCGTAGAGGTCTCGCTGGAACTGCCCGTCGAGGCTGTTTGGTCGCGCATCTTCAGTGGTTTCCTTTGGATCGTAATGACGCGGCGCGTTGCCGCCGCTAAAGCAGGCCTATGTTCGGTGCTGACCGGGAGTGGGAGAGCAGAGATGAAGCGTCCATGGAAGGAATCCGCTCCAAAATGTGGAGGTAGGCCGAACCGACTATGCCAAAGCAACTGTCTGAGGGCGGTTTTGGCGAACTGGCCCGCACGCCGAGCTTTCAAGACCCCCGAGACTACGTGGAAATGTCGGTGAATGATAAGAAATTCAACCGCAGCTTGATCGTCCTTTACGATCGGCCTCGGGAGACATGGAATCTGTGGCTTTGGGCATGCTCGCGAGGTCTAGGCACGGCTGGCCAGCGGCGACGATGGTCACCAGTCCGCCGTCGCCGGCACGATGACGGACGGATCCGAGCCCATTCGGTTCAGCTGCCGATGAGCCTATCTCGGTTCGGAGCGACTTTCGCTGAACAGGCGGGAAAACACCAGATCGACTCCGGCGACGTCGTTTCGGGCGCGGCGGCTAGTGTGGTCGTGTGGATTCGAGCGCCGAATCACACATCGGCAGCAGCGCGTCGGTAGGCTGGCCCTTACGTGTCGCCTCGGTCAGGCTCTCCAGGGCCAGCCGCGCAACTTGGGCTTGACCCCGGAGCTGGGCAAGGGCACTCCTCAGCCCGGATTTAACACCTATAGTGAGAATACCTTTGTGAATCATTGTCTTGAACCATCTTCATCTGTCGTTCTGGCACAACATGGTTGCTGGCTCTGCGCTAGATAACGGTGGTCTCTGTTTTCCCGGGTCGATCGTGAATCCCCAACGCATCGTAGAGGGCCTGCTGGCGCGGTTCGGGCCGCGATGCCTTGCGCACATGGACGGTCCTGCCGTCGGCGCGTTTGAGCTCGACGGTGACGCGATCCTGACCGGCATTCGGTTGAGGTCTGCGCAGGGGAGCGCTTGGTCGCGCACAGGACGCGTGCCGTGCGCGTACTCGAAACCGCCAGCCTACCGACCTTCTACCTGCCGCGCGACGATATCCGTATGAACTTGCTGGATCCTGCGGGCGAACACAGCTTCTGCGAGTGGAAAGGGCATGTGGATGGCTGCGAAAACCCGCGCATAGTTGGCGGATACCAGGGGTAGTCGCCACCGAGGGCGGCGAAGACCAGAAGAACGCAACATGTGCTGCCGCCACAGTCTGCCATCGACCCCAAGCTGCCGCCCGAACTTGGAGCTTGCGGGTCAGCTTACCGATTCAGACCGGACCTTCCAAAGCAATCAAAGCCCAAAAGGTGGTAGCGAGGTGTTGGCGAACACGTTGCTGTTGCTCTGTCACAGGACGATGGCTAGGATGCATGAGGGCTGGCTCCTCGGGTGCTTGCTGTGGCTTCCGCAATCTCCAGCCTATCATCCGAGCCAACCCGCCCCTATTTCTTCTTGGATTATCAGTCGCTCGTGCTTGAGCAAGAGCCATTCGACTCCGATCCTTTTCTGCTCTTAACTGCAGGTGACGATAAGCCCGATCAAAGTTCAACATACTGTCGGCAGAACCCAATTACCCGCTCAGAGAAACGATATGCCAGATGTAAAAGACGTCCTATTCAGTCCCTATTCGCTTGGCGACCTGCAGCTGCCCAATCGAGTTATCATGGCGCCGCTCACTCGATCGCGAGCGAAACAGCCAGGGGACATTCCGTGGGAGCTGAACGCGACCTATTACGCACAACGTGCCAGTGCAGGACTCATCATTGCTGAGGCGACGCAGATATCTCCCCAAGGCAAGGGCTATGCATTCACGCCGGGGATATACTCCGACGAACAGGTCAACGGCTGGCGCAAAGTGACGTCAGCGGTGCACGACAAGGGAGGGCTAATCGTTCTGCAGCTCTGGCATGTCGGTCGGATCTCGCGCCCAGAGCTGCAACCGAACGGTCAGCAGCCAGTCGCACCCTCGGCGATCAAACCCGAGGGGGCCCAGACTTTCATAGACGAAAACTCGGGCATGGTCGATATCTTGGAACCCCGTGCCCTGACGACTCCCGAAATTCCGAGCGTCGTCGACCAATACCGACATGCTGCGGAGAACGCCAAGCGCGCCGGCTTCGACGGTGTTGAGATTCACGGCGCCAACGGCTATCTCATTGACCAGTTCATCCGCAGCAGGTCCAATCGGCGCAGCGACGACTACGGCGGTTCAATCGAGAACCGCCTCCGTTTTCCGAGGATGGTTGTCGAAGCGGTCGTGGGCGTGTGGGGTGGCAAGCGCACGGGAATACGGCTGTCCCCTACCGGTACTTTCAATGACATGCACGACGATGACCCGGTCGCGACGTATGGAGCGCTGGGCGGTCATTTGAACGACAGCGGCATTGCATACATCGAGGTCGTTGAGGACTCCTTCCAAGGCAACGAGGTGAACGGACGTCCTGAACCGGTCATCAACGCCATACGCTCAGCGTTCACCGGTACGTACATTGCCAATGGCAATTATACTGCTGACGAGGCGCGCAGACGCATCCAGGACGGTTTGTGTGACTTGGTAAGTTTTGGTCGCCCCTTTATCTCCAACCCGGACTTGGCAAAGCGATTGCGCCTCGGCGCGCCTCTGAACGAATATGATCCGAATACTTTTTACGGTGGCGATGAACATGGATATACGGATTATCCTGTGCTCAGGTGAAGCAGTTGGCGGCCCGGGTGCCGAAGTCGCAGATCAATCTGACATGTTTCCATGGGTATTCGCCTGCAACAGCAGCTACCGGGGGTGGTCTTGTTGGACTAAATGAAAGCCGACGGGCAACGACCGCTGACAGAATGTAACTGCCGTTCTTTGTTTTCCAGGGAATGGCGGTAGTTGGCCAACTCCGGGCGGCCGAGGATTCCCCGCTCACTGGCCGCCACTGGGACAGACCTGCCGGCGGTATCGCTGTCGCCAATCCCAAGGGTCGACTCCAAAGCGGGCTCGGAAATTGCAGCTCACGTCCGAGGCCACGGACTTCCAACAGATCAGCCGTGGAGGCAGTGTTGTTGCGGCGGGGCGTTGCACATCAGTCTGTCATCACCTTATCCATAGCTCGGGGCTTCGGGTAAGCGTCCGTCAACGCCCTAAAGAACTGAATCATTCGCTCGCGGTACAGAACGCGGTTCTCGACGTGGGTGAATTCATGCCCTTCCTCGTATTGGAAATACTCTACCGGAACGGCTTTCTTTTGGAACGTCTCGATGAGCATTCTCGATTGCGCGATAGGCACCCGAGGGTCATGGATGCCCTGATGGATCTGCAGCGCGGTGACGATCCTGTCGACGTGATGGAGCGGTGAAATCGCCTTGGCGCGTGCCGGTTCCCGGGCCGGATCGAAGCCCAACTCACGGATGAACTGAGGACGGACCGGGTCCGGTAGTCCCTGGAAAAAGCTCCCAATGTCCGAGATCCCGGAGATTTCCACCGCACCGTCGAAGGCCGTTGGGTACTGAATAATGGCGGAGAGAACGGAGAAACCTCCGAAGGAACCGCCCGCGATGAACCGCGGACGGTCGGCGACGAAATCGAGTCCGGCGGCAAACTCCGACACGGCGAGCAGATCGCGGATGTGGGCGCCGCCCCAGTCGCTGTTGCCCATGTCTTGGAATACCTTGCCGAATCCGCTCGATCCCCGCACGTTGGGTAGCACGACAACGAAGCCCGCGTTGGCCAGCCGCTGAAGGCTGCTGGAGTAGACGGGGTCCTCATGTTCGTCCGGTCCGCCGTGAACCCAGAGCAGCAAGGGCAGGGGCCGCTCCGAGCTCGCTTGTGAGGGGATCAAGATATGGGTTGGGATCTCGGTTCCGTCGAAGCTCTTGACCCTATATGACCGGTAGCGGGCGAACGCCCCCTCGGGTAAACCGGTTTCGTTCGTGTCGAGCAGCAGGCGCGTCTGGCCGCGCTCGGAAACGGACAGCCGGGCCGGCCGCCCATCCTCTGTGACGATGACGGCGCGATCTGCGCTGTTCTTGGCCAGCACGATAGTCCTGATGTCCTCGGGCTTCGCCCCGAGCGGCACGGGATCCCAATCGGCATCGCCACGCCGCCGATAGAGTTCGGCGACCATTTGCAGCCCGTTGCGGTAGGAGAGCGCCAAGAGGCCCATGTTGTTTTTTTGGAACCCGTTGATGTCCTCCCTCACCGGAAGGTCGACGGGGCGAAGGCCGGAGCGTCGATCCCAGCTCCAGAGCCGAAACCGGTCCCCTGACCTGTTGGCGAGGAAATGCACGGTCTCGCCGACGAACTGAGGCTGCTTGACCTGGATCCCTTGCTCGCGCAGCAGCCACTCGATGTCGCCGTCCTGCAAGTCCACCATGCCCAGGTGCCGTTCTCCGTTGGCGATGTATCGTTCGATCAGCAGCCGCCTGCCGTCGTCGGACAGGTCGTGGCAAAAGAGTCTGGCGTTATCGGTTACGAAAAGGGTTCGGGCCTCGCCGGTGGAGGTCGAAATTCCTACGATGCGCGTGTCGCCCCAGATGTGGTGGCCCCGCGCGGCGTAGATGACGGCACCGTCCGGGGAGAATGCACAGGGAATATCCAACTGGCCGCGGGGCGTGGGCACCAAATACGCGCCGGTGTCGATGTCGACGATATGGAGCTTGCGGCGCTCGTCGCCCAGCGGGTCGCAGGTGAACGCCAAGCGCTTTTCCTGGTGGTCCGGGACGGCTGCCTTGACATCAACGCATGAGGGCGCGAATAGCGCCTGAGGCGCACCCATGCCGCTCTCGAGATCGTAACGGACAATCTCAAGCCTCCCCTGCCATGGCTCAATCGTCGCGTATAAATGGGTGGCGTCGAGATTGAGAGACACTCCGCCCAGCTCGGTCAGCCGATCGTAGGCCAACGCGTCTTCCAGCTCGGGACCAGCCCCCGCAGGAGTCGCGGCCGCTGCATTGGCGACCACGAATGTCCATAATGCCAGCGCCCTTCTTGTCAGCGTGTCCACTGTCGACGGCCTCCCCAGTTCGGAATTTCATTCTCGCCCCGTTGGTCAGTGGCCGCAGACGGCCTACGAGACACGCTCGCGTCGGTTCCCCTGATTGGCGGCTCCTGGATGTGGATTCAACCTGCCAGCCAGGGCAACGCCTCACTCTGCGACAGGTTGAGGCTGTAGGGGGTCACCCGTCGGCCCTGGCCACGGCCGGGTGAAACCGGCCACTTGCAGGCACTGGTGCTTCGTTGGCCGGGGTCCGCAGTCGCGTGGGCGCATCTGCGGTAGTTCCGTCGCGCCCGTACGCCGTGACGGCGGCGCGCAGCGGCGCATGAGGCGCCAGCACCCCATGGTAACGGTGGCGATGCCGACGCGGCGGCGGGACCAACGCGGTGAGCCGCTCGAGCAGTGTCGACGGCGGTGAGGGACAGCGCGGTGCGGTCGTCCGGCTGGGGTTTCGGCAACCGGTAGATGACCCGATCGGCTCTGGAAAGTGCGGGTCGGCGAAAAAGGATTATAAAAACTGGCTTATTAGGATTAAAAAATATGCGCCTGGGTAATTTACTCTGGCCGGGGAGGCTGACGAATCTAGCCCCCCCGATTCGATGCCCCATGCCGCGGATCAAGCCGGCATCAGGCCCTTTGTTACAATGACCGACTCCGTTCCACCCCTGGCCTTGCCCGTGAAAAATCCTCTGACCCTGTTGCTCCAGTTACTGGGCAGGCCTTCAGACACGCGTCCCAGACTCACCGCCATCTACCATTGTGCGGCGGCCGGCGAGCCGCTGATCGCCACCGCCCAGGCCGAGGTGGTCAGCGGCAAAGGTCTGCTCGGCGACCGCTACAGCCGGGACGCCGGCTTCTGGCACCGGGTGGACAGCTGTCAGCTGACCCTGATCACCGAGCATGAACTGGCCCGGGTGCGCCGCGCCGGCACGGTGGCGGTGGACAGCGGCCAGCATCGGCGCAACCTGGTGGTGGCCGGCGTCACGCCTAAGCAGTTGGCTGGCCGCAGTTTCCAGATTGGCGATGCCCTGTTTGCCTACCACAAGCCCCGGCCACCCTGCGGTTACATCGACACCGTGGCCGGCAAGGGCATGGCCAAGGCGTTGGGCAGGCACAGTGGGGCGTGTCTCAAGGTGATTCGTGGTGGGAGCATTCGGGTGGGGGATGCGCTGGTGTGGCAGTCTGATATATCGGCGTCGGCCTAAAGAGCTGCGGCGTTGTAGCTTCCCATTCCGGGAGAGGAGGCGCGTCCTTGTGTCATGACGTGTGGAAAAGGATATTGCCCTCTGAACAACGAATGCGCATCGGCGACGGAGTCGGGTAGAAATACGGTGCGCGCAACCTTAGGCTCGGGCTTGGCTGTGTCGGCGTTTCCGCTGTACGTGCCCGTTTAGCCCCAACCATAGCCCACGTTTCCGCAAGCCCCCCTCTCATCCCGGACGGTCGGTTTTCCCGAGTCCGGTTGGCGGCCAGTGAGCAGCCGTTTATTCACCGCCAAGCCTTCCCGCGCAGACCGGTGCTTAAGTACGCGCTCACATACACCCCGTCTCCGCACGGTTTACTCAACGACTATCCCAAGGCTCTGTGTCCACCGTTGATTGGGCACTGCGTCCCATGGTGGTGTCGACCGGTGGGCACTCACTTTACCGAGAGCCCCTTTGCCCGAGGGTCGGTGTCACCGCCACTCGGCACGGGACTGTAACCCGTGTCGCCGGGCATTACCCCGGTTTTCTCGCTACTACGGACTCATGCGCCGGACCTCAATCCTCTCACGGTCTCGGTTCTACCCTTGTACCCTGAGTCTTTGCAGGTTGCTGCGCGCCCCTGCTGGAAGGAGGCCCTTCCCGGCGTTATCTCCGCGAATCTTTCTCCAGGTGCCTGCCCTTACCCCGGTAGCCCCTGCGGTGCACGTGCTCGTTACTTCCCGCAGGGCGTTGGCCTTCCCCCTGTCCTAACAAGGTCGGCACTTAACAAATTCCGCACAACGACTTCGGTGCGGGGGTTGGTTACGAGGCTGCGGTCATTCACTCATGTTCAGGCCCCCGGGTTTGCTCGCCACCCAGGTCGTTCTCACCGCCGGAGCGGGTCTCTCGACCCAATCCGGGGCAGCCGTGACTTCTACGTCCACGCATATCTCGGTTCGTTACCTCACCGAGCAGTGGATATGCTAACCGTCCGAATCGAGCAATTGACGGCAGAGGGACTTTCACCCTCCAAGATTCGCGGCCTCGCCGGCCGCTCCTAGGAAATTCAACCACCCGAGACCGAGTACTGGGTCCACCTTAGGCGAGTTTGTGGCCAAGGCGGGCGGTCTGGAAGTCGGATGAGACACCCAGCGAGACCGGTGGCGGGGTGTATGCAGAGAACGCGCGTGACGAACGGCCCCGATGGGCAGTGGCCCGGGACGGCCGGGCGCGCGGCCCACTGGCGGTCAGCGACCCGTTGCTGCCGGTCACAGGGGCACCCGGCAGCGACTGCTCAGCCGCGATAACGGACCTTTGTCTGTCACCGGATGGATTCCCGACGACTGCCAAAACCCACAGTTCAATATGATCCTGCCAAGCGTCGGTTGAACGCTGTTTGTGATCACTGCCAACCCTGAGCCTGAATGGGTGGAACGACCCCGTTCTGGCACTTAATCTTTATGGCTGAAGCATCTGGAATGTCGCGGACACCGGCCAGTCCACGTCGCCCTCGGTTGGACGTCTGATGGGATCGGATCAAACGGCGACCTTGAAGTCCTTTCTAGACTGGAAGCACCAAAAGGAAACGTGATAGGTGGACTGGATGTGCGGCGGATTCGCGAATGCCTGCTCCGGTAAGCTCGCTTAGGCATCAAATCGCCTCCAGCGATTTCCGCTCCACCGAGGACGGCAGCCGCCTTAGTCCCCTCACGCCTGCACCGCCGATCCAGATGGCAACGCCGCGTGGAAGGCGATCGGCGAGTTCCTCGACATTGGCCCGAATCGCTCCACGGGCGTAACAGGCACTGAATGAGAGCGCCACGGTCGACACCCCTGACCGTTCGACGGCGGCTACGATCTGATCGAGCGGGACTTCCGTACCCAGGTTAAGGGTCGTCCTGCCCGCGCGCGTGAGCAGGGCCTCGGCCATCAGCAACCCCAAGGCGTGCTGCTCCCCCGGCATGGTCACGAGCAGCACCTCGGGATTTCCTGCGGGACGTCCGACTCGGCTTATGGCCACATCGAGGAAGTGCACGAGCTGTCTGGTCAAGAGGTGCTCCTCGAAGATCTGGAGCTGTCCGCCTGCCCACAGCTCCCCCACTGCCGTGCTCAACGGTGCAAAGGTGTCAAGCACGAACGAGCGTAGCCCATCACGGGCAAGGGCCCTCTCCAGGGCGACAGTAAGAGCGGCTATGTCACCGGAAGATGCCAGAGCAATCATCTCGGCGTGCGCAGGTTCGATATCCCGCGGGCTCGATGACATCTCTGGCAATGTGGCGGCGAGCTTGTCGAGCGCCTCGTCACCGAGCGGCACCACTTTGCCTGGACGCAACCCCTGATCGAGCATTCGCCGGATCCGCTGCAGGCGGCGAATCTGCTCGGCGCTGTATACCCGCTCGCCCTTGTCGTTGCGCTCCGGAGTCGGAAACCCATAGCGTCTTTCCCAAATCCGCAGGGTATCCCGACCGAGACCCGTATCACGCTCTACAGTGCTGATCGCAAACAAGGCTACACCATCTTTGGACTTAGACATAGTGGCGGTACGGAGTGTATCAGGCCAAAAACTTTCTTGTTTGTCCTAGACAAAAAGACTTTAGGGACTATACTACAGTCATGTCGGCAACGCATTGCCGGCAACAGTCCTAAGAAAACTTTGACCGGAGAGGTAGCTATGAGCGTCTACGAGAACCAGGTTCAGGCAACTGCGAAGTACTACAATCCCGAAATGCGCAAGATCGAGCACAACGACGCCGGCGATATCGGATCATCCGTGGTTCCGGGAAGGGATCTGCGTCTAGACGATTGGGCCGACGTGCTCAGAGACCTGAGGGACAACGGGGAGGCTTACTACTGAAAGTCGTGAAGCACCAGCAAGCCCCTGTTGGGGCTACGCTGCTTAAGCCGGTAGATTCCTCGACTCCCACGTTCAATGTCGAGGAATCTACCGAAAGCATCTGGAGAAGCGCTTGGTGCACCCAGAGTTGGGCCCCCTGCCCATAAGGGGTGAGCGCTGCTGAAGCTCGCAGTCCTGACGGCTGGTCGGCGTGGGCGCTAGCGGCGAGACGGCAGGCCTGGCGGTCGGAGGCGGGATCCGAAATATGCGCACGCGCTTACTGCTCCTCAGGCGACAGGTTTCCAATGGAAATGGAACCCGCTGCTGCGTGGCGAGCAACCGACAGGTCAGACTTGTATGAGACCACGCACCTGACGCCGCAGATTCGAGAGGGTGCTCCTGGGACCCAGCCGTGAGTCGAAGCGACCTGGCTCAAAGGCGGTATAGGTGGTGCCGGGTTCGTAAGCGAACCTAACCCGAGTGTCCGGAAACAGCATACAAGAGACGCTGACGGCACTTCCGGCGACCGGCAGCTTCTGGCCGGCTGCTGTCCGTCAGCCTTGTCGGAGGCCCGGGACGACCGGGCGGGCGGACCCCTACCAAAACGCGACCCGAAGCCGTCATCCGTCCTCCGAATCTCAACGGACGCAGTGCAACGGACAGCGGACGTTCGCCGCAGCCGCTAAGATCGCCTGCTGTGCTGTATATAAAGACAGCTCTCAAGGTGATCGCGACGTACTGCCGACATGGCCGTCAACCCACAGGGATGTCGACCCGTTCCCTACGCCCGTCGCCACCCCGAGCAAACCATCCTATACCGCCTCGTCCAGCAGTACCTGGAGATCTACCTCGCGCTAGCGCGGGGAGGCGACGGGGACGGCTTCGGCCGTCGCGGGTCATCGGTGGTTGGAGCCGGACCTCGGACTCGCCGCGGCGGTGCGCCCCAGTTGTTACGCCCTCCTCACACGGCGCAATAGCCGCCCTGAACCCAGGACAGGACCATCTCGGCAAACTCCTCGGCCTTGTCCTGGTAGGAGAAGTGACCGCAGTGCTCGAACACGCGGAGCTGGCTACGTTTCAGACGCTGCTGCAGGCGACGGCCGTTGTCGACCAGCAGGAACATGTCCAGATCACCCCAGAAGAGCTGCACTGGGAGGTCGAGGTCCGCAAGGTGCGGGTCGAGCGTCGCCAGGTTCTCCGGATAGGTCTTAAACCAGTGGGTGGCGGGGCCGATGCGCCGGTCGTAAGACGCCACGTAGTCGGCGACCTCCTCGGTGCTCGGCACATAGTTCACGCAGCCGAGGCGATTGCCCCCCTCCACGAAGGCGCGCGCCCCGGTGATGCGGAACATCATGCGCCAGAAGGCCGAGCCCACCATCTTGTCGATGATGCTGCCGTTGGCGGTGGGCAGGATCGCCGGTCCGTCGCCGACGATCAGGCTCGTGGCCCGGTGCTCGCGATGGATGACATAATCCAGAGCCGCCGGCATGCCCACGTCGGGACCGACGATGTGGATGTCGTTCAGGTCCAGGGCCCGGACGAACCCTTCCAAGAAGCGGCCCTGGGCAGCGAAGCTCATGACCTCCAGGCCGCCTGCGCTGCGCCCGAACCCGGGCAGGTCCAGGGCCACCAGCCGGCAGTGCGCCCCCAGGGTATCCCAGATGGGGTCGTAGCAGAGGATGCTCTGGGGCAGGGGGCTTAGGAGCAGCACGACCGGTCCATCCGCCTTGCCGCCCTCGGCATAGCGCACGCGAATTCCCTCCAGGGTGCGATATTCTGGACGTATCGACAGCCGCGCCGGCCGCGCCTCGGCCCGACCCGCGCCCGGTCGGCGTGCGGCCTTGATCTGCGCGTATTCAGGTGTGATGGCGAGCAGGACTCCAGCGTTGAGCTTGCCGAGCAGGCCGATCGGATCCGAGGGAGTGCTCATCGGTTTGGACCTCGCGTCGTTTTCGTTGGGGGGTGTGAGATCAATGCGTTGGCTCGCCGACGAAACCATGCCAGGGGCTCCAGTTGTCGAAGTGCGTATTCTAGGCCAACGTGGATACCCGTTCCGCGGCAAGCTGGACAGTGAGTCCAGCGGAAGCTGACCACAGATTCCAGGGCAAACTGGACGCCTGAAGTAGTGAGACGAGGCGCCGGATACTCGTGACACCCTG
Organism: uncultured Gammaproteobacteria bacterium; assembly: GCA_963845265.1. Lineage (GTDB taxonomy): Bacteria > Pseudomonadota > Gammaproteobacteria > Chromatiales > Chromatiaceae > DYRB01. The sequence continues at coordinate 533,631 of CAWJRN010000003.1, forward strand.
GGATGTTGACCCTGGCGGTGTCTGCGGCCTACACGCGGTTGTCCATGGAGGGTAATCGGAGACGGATCACGAAATCGGGAAAGGCGGAGTCTTGTCGTTGCACCGTCCTCGACCCTTGCGGCTGCTTGACCGCGTATTGCAGCCCCAACGCTGTCGCATCCGGGGGGACGGATCTTGGCCGAACAGCGAAGCCGCAGTGGCGATCGGCGAGGTAACGATCGCCGCGTCATGCCGGCCTGTCCCTACCTCGGCCCTTCGCCGGAAACTGTCGCTCCCTTCATGTCTCGACTTGGCCGATCTGCTGACGTACGGATTCGATTTTTCCGGAGAGTCGACCCAGTGGGCCCCGTCGAATGTCGAACTTTGCCGTGGCGTACACTCGCTCGCAGCCCAGCCCGTCCAAGATGCCTTCGGCGCGCTCGATGAGTCCGAGGGACTCTGCGAGGGTCGCAGTCTCGATGACGGTGCCCATGGGTGAGAGCCGGTACTCGTGACCGCTGTCGCGGATCATGGCAATCACAGGCGCAACGAAACGACTCACGCTGACGCCTTGGTCCATCGGGAAGATGCTGAGATCGAGCAGCACGGACATCATGAGGCCCTAAAGGTCACGGCTCGGATACACTGATTAGCCTTGCGGCAGCCAGCGGTCGGGCAGATCCCACGAAGGCTGATTGGGCGATGCAATGGGTGTCGGTTGCGACGTCGTTCAGTTGAGCAAAAAGATATTGCCTGCAGCTTGCGCGGCATTGATCTGTTCCATGTCAGTGTTCGTTGCGACGCGGGACCAATCGATCATCAGTGGTTCCAGTGTGCCTGTAAAGCCCAGGCCAGTTCCTATTCTTCAGTCATGGCTTGGGGAGGTGAGGTGCGGTCGGCGACACCCTCGCGCACGCGGGCGGAGTGGTTGCGCCAGCTCCGGAGTCACCGGCTGGGGTGGGCGAGCCGGACGGTGCAGTGGCGAGAAGGCCCTGCGTCTCAGCGCACGGAGATAGCGGCGAGGATCTTCTCGACCTCGGCATCGGTGAACCCGTCGGGCTCACGCGGGATGAGCAGTTCGGCGTCGGGCAGGAACAAGACCTCGGTGATGGGCTCGTACTGCCTTGCCGCCGCCCCAGATAGGCGTTGCTGCCCAGGCAGTAGCGGAGGTGGGGACAGCCGATTTTGGTACTTTACCAGTTCAAACTCTCCGCCCTCCACTTTCACTTTCCTCCGGCCCAGCTCGAATCCGTACCAAAACCCCAGCTCCTTGCCGCGACGCACAATGACCTCGCGTCTGTCGCCGAAGGGCACGTAGCGGGCGAATGAACCGATGTCGGCAGTCTTCGCGAGTTCGATGGTCGAGGTGATGGGGACTCCGGTGAGATCGAGGGCGAACGCGAGACCAGTAAAAAGCGCAAGCGCACTACTGACCAACAGGCGGCGTGACATGTGACCCTCTGGCTGCCGATGTTTGCGAGTTGCCATGAGGACACATTATAGATACCGCGTCTCAGCGGCCAGTCGGTGCGATCCCGCCGTACTGGACATACGTTGCGTAGCCCCCTGGCGGCACACGACCCAGGGCGTGTGAAAACGTCCCTCGCCGTTGACCAGGTGGGTGCCAAAGTCGCTATTGGCCCCCTATCGACACCGGGAGTGGCAAGATTTCCGTCTGAGGGGCGGATTCTGAGAAAGAAGTGGTAGCCGGACCCTATTTTCTATTCTAGTCCGGGGTTTTGACACGGCCTGGGCCGTCAGCAGCCAGTCTGTCACCCCCGATTGGGTTACTTCGCGTGGAGGAGACCCAAGGTCGGGTCACGGCAAGTTAGTTGGTTCGATCCAAAGCCACGGAAGGGCTGCCGTCATGTGCCAGTGCCAGCGTAAGGCACTCGGACCTCCAGGAGGCCCACAGCAACCTATACTGTAAGTGACCCCACGGGCATGGACGGGAAAGGTTCGCAGACTAGCACCCTGCTCGAACCGTAGTACCCAGCCTCGCGGGGCGGCCCCCACGAGTTTGGAAAGGCAGGGAGGCTCGGCTACAGGCTGAATGTAGCTCTCGTGGGGCTTGTCTTATGCGGGCGGGTCGCCGTCCTCAGTCCTGCGGATGCTGGCTGCTTCATCCAAGAGGCCGAGCCATTCGTCCTCTGTCAGTTCATCCGTGTCCGTCACGCCCTCGCGGCTCAGCAACCTCAGCAGGATGCGACCATCGCCCTCGTCGGCGGCAGAGCCCAACAACTCGACAAGCTGGGCCGGGGTGGTGTCGTTGTCGATGTGCATGGTGTCTCTCCGGGTGCCACGGCAGGGGCGGCGCGTTTTGGGGCCAGCATAGCGGAGTGCAGGGCCAACACGGCTCCCCCACCAACCTATACTCTAAGTGAGCCCCGCGAGCAGAAAGTCAGCGAGGTCCCCCGCAAGGAAGGCGGGGCCGCTGGGAAACTTTCCATCTGATGATGGGCGAAGGGCCGGTAGAGGCGTAAAACGCGCACCCGATGCTCCTTCACTTCAATCTCAGTGAGCGGGGTTCCTGTTTTTCCTCCGAGCGTCGGTGTGGAAAGGGCTACCAATTGAGCAGCCCTTTTATGTTCGAGGACTGTCCCATCGCCAGCAGTCCGCCACGTCGGTTTTACCCGGTCAGGCCCAGGATCCGTGGTGACCGCATACCAGCGTGAACCTGCCGCTCGCGGCGCTCGGGCGAGTGGCCCCGGACTTGGCCGGTCACCGCCCCCCAACCAGTTATACGAACGGGGCGTCATCGACTCACCCTGGCGCCCGCTCGCATTCGCTGCCCCCGGATGCCTCTCAGAGGGCCTGCGCGCCCCAGTGACTGCGCGTTGAGCCCTAGGCGCCTATAAAGGCTCGTGCAAACACTGCTCGTGCGCTCTGAGACCCACCCAGAGCAGAGCAGGCCGAGCTAGCCGATGGAGCCGCCGCGCCGCGGTGTGCGTGCCTGCGACCTGGAGTAAGGCGCCTGCGAGGATCCGAGTCCCTAACAACCGAATCGTGACGGCACCGGCTCTCGGAGAGTCGCTTCGATGCAGACCCTCCGATCGCGCACGATAGGGCGTCACCACCGGCACGGTGAAGCGTTTTGCGAACCCTCGAAAAGATCGCCAGTGAGTTTGGCATCACCAAACAGGCAGTCGCGGCAACCGGCCCCCGGGCCTGCGAAAACGCCGGGGCTGGATTGCCAAGCAGATGCCCGCCCCTGGATCGAGATCCGCGAGACGCGAGACGCGAGGAGGGGTGATCGGATCACTGTATCGTTGCCCCCTCGATGTCCTCAATTCTTTCACAATGTCTGCGGGATTGCTGCACCCTCGCTCCCTAGACTAAGAATCAAGGCGGAGGATGCCCCGGCGCGGGGTGGTCCCCGCCGGTATTGGGTCAGGCCAGCGGCACTCCAGCGTCCCCGTCGGAGACGGCGGCGAGCCCGGGGCCCGCGTCAAACAGATGGAGGCATCCCATGTTTCGCACTCGGCAGAATTTCGTCTACTCGATCATAGCACTCGCCGTGGCGATGGCCGCATCGGGCGCGGCATTCGCCCAGGGGCCAGGGGTTGGCGGATGGGGCGGGCGCGGTCCGGGGCCGGCGCCGTTCGAACTGATGGACCTCGACGGCAGCGGCAGCATCAGTGCCGCCGAGCACGCTCAGTTCCGGGCGGAGCGGCAGCAGGCCCTGGCGGCCCAGGGGCGCCTGCTGCGCAATGCCGCCAACGCCCCGGCCTTGGAGGCCATCGACACCGACGGCGACGGCCAGATCAGCCGCGCCGAGATGACCGCGATGCGCCAGGCCAGGATGGCAAACCGCGGCTACGGCTACGCTTACGGACCCGCCTTCGGCCCGGGGCTGGCCGGCACTCGGCCGTGCTGGCGGTCCAACTGGTAATGCCGGTCGGAAGCGCTAGCCTGCTCGGGGCATTGTCCCGTGCGGGCAGGCGCTCTCATCACACGGCAACGTCGTCCTGGAACCATCCCCGTTTGGGATCTGCCACGGCGAGCGCACGCTGGAGATCCCACGCCCCAGGCTCCTGTGGCACCGCCCGGTCGTCCTGGCTACCCTTCGCATCCGCCTGAGAAATCCAAGGCTTGCGGCGCCGATGGCCCTCAGATCAAGTCCACGGCAGCAGGCCTTGACTCGAGTTGGCCGGACCGGTTCTCATCGACCAACCTCTTTGGCGTCGGAAACTCACGGAGCCGCTGTGGACTCGAACCTGGTCGCTGCCCTGATCATCGCCCTCGGGCGGGCGGTCCGGCGCCTGCTGCGTCCGGCACGCTCCGGGGCGAAGTTGATGATCGGCGCCGCCGGCGATCTCACCCGTACGCGATCGGAGCTCATGGCGGAGAACGCCTTGCTGCGTCAGCAGCTCATCGTGCTGCGTCGCAGCATCAAGCGGCCTCGACTCCACCGCGACGACCGCGTGCTCCTACTCGCCCTGGCCCGATTGACCCGCCGATGGCGAGACGCCTTGCATGTGGTCAGCCCCGAGACGCTGTTGCGCTGGCATCGAGACCTCTTCAAGATCGTCTGGAGACGAAAGTCCCTGCCCCGTGGTCAGCCGAAGCGACTCGCGCCGGAGGTCGTCACGCTCATCCAGGCGATGGCCAAGGACAACGTGCTCTGGGGCGCAGAACGCATCCGAGGCGAGCTGCTGAAGCTGGGCATTCGCGTCAGTAAACGAACCATTCAGAAGTACATGAGGCGGGTACGGCCACCCGGTAAACGGGGCCAGAGCTGGAACACCTTCGTCGGAAACCACAGCTGCGACATTTGGGCATGCGACTTCCTGCAGCTCTACGACGTCCTGTTCCGTCCTATCTTCGCGTTCTTCTTCGTGGTCCACGGCACGCGGGAAGTCGTTCACTTTAATGTGACCCGCTGCCCTACCGACGCCTGGGCGGCCCAGCAACTTCGGGAGGCCACGCCATACGGTGACGGACCGACGTACCTCATCCGAGACAACGATGACAAGTTCGGAAGAAGATTCGACGCCGTGGCCGAGGGGACGGGCATCGATGTCGTGAAGATCCCGCCACGCTCTCCCAATCTGAACCCCATCTGCGAACGCTTCCTCGGATCTGTGCGTCGGGAGTGCTTGGACCACGTGGTCATACTCAGCGAACGGCACCTGCATCGTGTACTGCGGGAGTATGTTGAGACCTACTTCAATAGTGCCCGTCCGCATCAAGGGTTGTTTCAGAGGATACCGGCCCTGGCAGAGTCGCGGTCGGTCTCGGAGATCGGCAGGAACGTCGTCGGGCTTCCGATCCTCGGTGGGCTCCACCATGACTACCAGAGGGCGGCGTAGGCGCCCGTCATCCGAGCCGGTGCTCACGTGGATGGAAAGGGTAGCCAGCACGGGGCGATGGCGGAGAGAATAGAGGTCAGCAACGCCTGACCCACCAGCCAACCTGGACCGGGAAGGGTTACCCCTTCCCGGTTCTTTCTGTAATATGCAACAGTGATACCGTCCGGATTATGGGGGTGGATTCGGTTGCGGTGCTTTTTCCCTGACTGCGGGGGTGTAACCAAGGTTAAGGTCCCGAGATCCCCTAAAGCCGGTATGCAATGGTATGCAATGAACAGACTGAGAGGTGGTGGGAGCGGCGTTCAGCCGCTATCAGCCACGATCCGCGACCAGCGTCGCTCCCACAGACATCAAGTGAGGCTTCTGACTAATTTCCAATCCTTAATCGTTGTAGTTGCATTCGACAATCATGACCACGCCGGATTCGTCGGGCATTGCCTCGACACTCCCTGCAGTCGTGTTCACCGGGCACTTCACGACGAGGGAACGCCCGTACTCATCGTCGTTGGAGTCCCCCAGCCAGGTATCGCCGGGAGCGCCTTTCTTGTTTGCATCCCCACCCGCAAACGCGGCCACGGAGAACACCAACAAACATGCACCAAACATCGCTTTCACTCGTTCTCTCCTTATGCTCCAGTTGTAAGACGGAAACGATTCTACGCCCCCGAATAACAGCCGAACGCGCCATGGTTCACACTCCGGCCGATGGAGCGGGAGAGGATTTCGAACGGTAGCAGATCAAGGAACAATCATGGCGATACTTAGAATTTTGCTTGTTCCGATCACTGGGTTTATCTGCTTGCTCCCACCCGTTGGGATGGCCTCAAACCCTGCCCGGTGGCAACGATGGACCCATCAGGGGTTCCGCCGATGTTGGACCAGGGCGGCGTTGATGGCCAAGAGCTCAGCAGTGGCCCCGGTCAGCGTCGTGGTGGCAACCTTCGTCGGGCGAATGGAACGGCATCAAGTACGAAGTGGGCACGACAGCCGACGAGGTGACGCACAAAGGTACCGACATCGCGTACCTAGGTATGTTCGATGCTCCTCCGCTGTTTTTTGCAGCGCTGAGCGAGCTCGCTCAAGACCACTAAAAACGCGGGCGCAGACCCGCAAGTTTGCGGCCACAAAAAAGCCCTTGTCTCGAAACCTCGCGACAAGGGCTTTTTGAACTACCGAAAGCGCTAATCAGTTCAGGGGCGCAGCGCTTGGTATTCGGAAAAAATACCTAGGGCTTTTATTTCCACAAAGCGATCAACCTGCTCGAAACCGGCGGCTTCCAGCGCAGCCATGACGGTCTCATAAGGCACGCAATTTTCAATCGTGTCCCAGTAATAGCGCCACAGCAGAGCCGTTTCCGGGCTGGCACCGATGCAACGGGCCAACAGCGGCACGATTTTGCGCATGTAAAACTTCAAACCGATATTGCGCACACGCCCTTCAGGACGCGTGATTTCCAGGATACACAAGCGACCGCCGGGCTTGAGCACACGACGGAACTCGGTAAACACGGCTGACAGATCGCTCATGTGGCGCAGCGCGTAACCCATGCTCAGAAAATCAACGCTGGCATCGGGAAATGGCAGGCTCTCAGCACGGCCTTCGATCAGCTTGACGCCGGGCAAATTGGCTTGGTTCATCATACCTACCGAGGGATCGATACCGGTGACCAAAGCGGCATCGCCGGTAACGACCACGGCTTCACGTGCAACCAAGCCTGTGCCAACGGCCACATCAAGAATCCGCATACCCGGCTTGAGGCCGGCGCGAATCAAAGCCTGGCGGCGGTACCAGGATCCGCTACCAAAACACAGTAAGCGCTCGACACGGTCGTAATCGCTGGCGGTTTTATCAAAAATATCACGCAAGAAACCGAGGCGCGCGGCCTCATCTTCGTAATACTCGGTAAGCGGGGCGTGCGGTGCACGAACAACTTCCTTATCCGTCGGGCTAGGTGTGTTTGACATGACTGAGTGTTTTATCTGGTAGGTGCAAATTAAGCAAAAACTCGCGCCAGCTCTGAGACAAGCCGTCCTGGCTACCCTTCGCATCCGCCTGAGAAATCCAAGGCTTGCGGCGCCGATGGCCCTCAGATCAAGTCCACGGCAGCAGGCCTTGACTCGAGTTGGCCGGACCGGTTCTCATCGACCAACCTCTTTGGCGTCGGAAACTCACGGAGCCGCTGTGGACTCGAACCTGGTCGCTGCCCTGATCATCGCCCTCGGGCGGGCGGTCCGGCGCCTGCTGCGTCCGGCACGCTCCGGGGCGAAGTTGATGATCGGCGCCGCCGGCGATCTCACCCGTACGCGATCGGAGCTCATGGCGGAGAACGCCTTGCTGCGTCAGCAGCTCATCGTGCTGCGTCGCAGCATCAAGCGGCCTCGACTCCACCGCGACGACCGCGTGCTCCTACTCGCCCTGGCCCGATTGACCCGCCGATGGCGAGACGCCTTGCATGTGGTCAGCCCCGAGACGCTGTTGCGCTGGCATCGAGACCTCTTCAAGATCGTCTGGAGACGAAAGTCCCTGCCCCGTGGTCAGCCGAAGCGACTCGCGCCGGAGGTCGTCACGCTCATCCAGGCGATGGCCAAGGACAACGTGCTCTGGGGCGCAGAACGCATCCGAGGCGAGCTGCTGAAGCTGGGCATTCGCGTCAGTAAACGAACCATTCAGAAGTACATGAGGCGGGTACGGCCACCCGGTAAACGGGGCCAGAGCTGGAACACCTTCGTCGGAAACCACAGCTGCGACATTTGGGCATGCGACTTCCTGCAGCTCTACGACGTCCTGTTCCGTCCTATCTTCGCGTTCTTCTTCGTGGTCCACGGCACGCGGGAAGTCGTTCACTTTAATGTGACCCGCTGCCCTACCGACGCCTGGGCGGCCCAGCAACTTCGGGAGGCCACGCCATACGGTGACGGACCGACGTACCTCATCCGAGACAACGATGACACGTTCGGAAGAAGATTCGACGCCGTGGCCGAGGGGACGGGCATCGATGTCGTGAAGATCCCGCCACGCTCTCCCAATCTGAACCCCATCTGCGAACGCTTCCTCGGATCTGTGCGTCGGGAGTGCTTGGACCACGTGGTCATACTCAGCGAACGGCACCTGCATCGTGTACTGCGGGAGTATGTTGAGACCTACTTCAATAGTGCCCGTCCGCATCAAGGGTTGTTTCAGAGGATACCGGCCCTGGCAGAGTCGCGGTCGGTCTCGGAGATCGGCAGGAACGTCGTCGGGCTTCCGATCCTCGGTGGGCTCCACCATGACTACCAGAGGGCGGCGTAGGCGCCCGTCATCCGAGCCGGTGCTCACGTGGATGGAAAGGGTAGCCAGCACGCCGCCAGCAGCAGGTCGCCAGCGAAGGTGCGCAACCATACCTGCAGCGCGATCACGCACCACCCCGCGGGGCCCGCTGGCGTTTCGCCTGCTCGTCGAACAGCGTCTCTGGAAACAGAAAGGTTAGGTCCTCAAGGTTGCCATACAGGCGCAGGGCGCGGATCCAGACGGCCAGGGTCCCCCTGCTCCAGCTTGCGATAGGTTGGCAGGGAGACCCCAATCCGCCCGGCGGCGCGCAGCTGGGGTCCCCGGCCTGGAGCCGGCGTCGGCGCAGGCGTGCGCCCAGTTGGCGGAGAGACTCGGCCTCTTCCGATGTCAGGGAAAGCATCTTGATGAGGCCCTATTCAGCTCCGAGGGTCAGACGTGAGTCGTTGCGTCGTCGCGGGTAGGGTGTTGCGCCCGGGACCGCTCCATCCTAAGGGTTGCCCATACCCGACCGGGCTGCGTCTATCTCTCCGGTGAGGATCGGTGCTCGGCCGCAGTCAGAATAATCGCAACAATGGCTTCTCTTAGTGCTTCTGGATGAGACCAAGTATAGTGAACGTTGTCATTAACGCCAATTCGATACAGCGGGCTCATGGCCGTCCCACGTGCGCCGGTCCAGCCAGCCCTGGTGGGAGACTGACAATCCAAGACAAACTTGACGATGAGGGTCTATGACTGAACGGGGAGGGCATCGACCTGGCGGGACGGGCCGCCGCCCTCGGTTGTGACCAAATTTGCAGGAGATCCATGTCACATGGACAAACGCCAGTCGTGGACATAGGTACATTAGCCGAACAGGATTTCCTCTAAGCGGTTGTCTGGCGCTCCACAGGACAGGCGTCAGGGCCGCGATCCTCGGCGAAGACGACCCTGCTGGAGGCGGCCCAGAACCGCGGATCGATGCTGGACTGGCGGGGACACGGACAGCCGACCCTTGGCGTGGCTTCGCAGTGATCCAACGGGGGTCTGAGGCAGGTCACGGGACAAAATGTTCGGCGCTCACAGGCAGCTGTCGGCTAGGAGCGATCTTCTAGCATGGTTCTGTTCGCGGCGGCTGAGGGACAATAAGCGGCCGCCTGATAGATGGAGGCGTTCGAGCCTAACGCCCTTATCCGGTCAGAAGGCGGTCATGGCCTCCTACGGAGGCTGTGGCCCGTTGGGCGCGACAGTCTCACAACCTACATGAAGCCCAACCCGCCGTTCCAGAGGACCACCGGTGGCACTCAAGTGGTATTCTCATCGAAGTGTCCAATCATCGGGAAGAAACCATGGCCGACCGCGGTCTCTCAAGAGCGTTCTTGGACGACCTGAGGGTCGGATGCTTGGCGCCATTGCTAGAGCGGGTCAAGCGAGATGACACACTCCATCTTGCCATTCGCAACGAGTACATCAACATCTACTACCGCGGTGGCAACCTTTTCAGAGCGTCTCGTGACCCCAACAGCGCTGGCGCAACCGGCACCTACGCGGGGAGTTTCGACGCCAACTACTTCACCGGGAGCCACCCCAAGGCGTTCAGTGAGTGCCCTGGCCGGATCGCCCGAGAGAGCGATTGCGCCAAGTGGGTTGAGGCCTTCCCGCTCCTCAAGCAAGAGATGGATCTGTGGTTCGCGGGACACCCGAAGCTCGAGCGTGAGTATCAGCAGCTCATTGCCCGCGCCAATAATCGCGGGCATGCAGCAACGGCCACCGACTATTTCATCATCGACATCGAGTACGGGGAGGGCGAGGAGCGATTCGACATGATCGCCGCCTTCTGGGAGTCAAACGGCTGGGTGCGAAAGGCGGCCCGTGCGAGGCTCGCACTCGTCGAGATGAAGTACGGCGACGGAGCACTCACCGGGGCGGCTGGCATCGACAAGCACATTCGTGGCATGAACAAGTTCGCCGCAGACTCTGACCTGGTAGCTAGGATCAAGGCTGAGGCGATTGTCATGTTCCAGCAGCAACTGGAGCTCAAGACGCTCCAGGCGCCTAAGGCGATCGTCGAGTTCACCGCCGAGGAGCCCGAGTTCATCCTGTGTCTGATGGACCACGATCCCGATTCCTCAAAGCTGAAGAACGTACTCGACGACATTGGTGTCGGCATCCCCAAGCCGGCCGGATACGAGCTCAAGCTGTGCGCGGCCACATTCATGGGCCTGGGGCTGTTCAAACAGAACGTCTTCGGCCTGTCAGAGTTCTTGATCCGCATGGGTGGCCAAATTCACTCAGCGGACTAGAAGCGCCACCCTGCATCACATAATCCACGGCGGTGCCGACCGGATCGGCGGCATGTGCATCGAGGTCGCGTCCGACGGCGGCACGCGCATTCTGCTCGACCTCGGGATGCCGCTCTACGACGCGAACCATGAGGATTTCCCGCGCGAGACGCAGCAGCGCCCCACGCGCGAACTCATCGCAGAGAAAGTCCTGCCCGACATCGCCGCCCTCTATGCCGACGACCCCGCCGCGCCAGCCTTTGGCGCGATCATCCTGACGCACGCGCACCTCGACCACTGCGGCCTCGCACATCACGCGCACCCGGATATCCCGGTTTATGGCAGCCGCGGAACCATCGCGCTCCTTGAAGTGGGCCGGGTGTTCTTCCCGAACGCAGCCCTCCCCCGGGACTTGCGCGAACTCCCAGAGGACGGCCCCCTGCGGATTGGCTCCCTTGCCGTCAATGCCATCCAAGTCGACCACGCTGCGCCCGACTCGCGCGCCCTGCTCGTCGAAGCCGACGGTCAGCGGTTCCTCTACTCCGGTGACCTCCGGGCGCACGGCCGCACTGGCTACCGTTTCGACGTGTTGCTCCGCAACGCTCGGCTGCACGGCGTCGACTGGCTGTTGCTCGAAGGCACGACGCTCGGCCCATCGACGAGCTTCCACGGGCAACGCTCCGAGCAGGACGTCGAGCAGTCGCTCGTCGCGATCGCCAAGCGCGATACCGACAAGCTCCTCGCGGTGATCGCCTCCGGCCAAGACCTCGACCGCCTCGTATCGTGCTTCCGTGCGGCCAAGCGCAGCGGTCGCCTGCTGGTTGTCGATCCCTACCAGGCGTTCGTCCTCATGAAGCTCGCGCCCCTCTCAACGTCGATCCCGCAGTTCACCTGGGATATCGTCCGCGTCTGCTTCGCTCCCCACCAGGTCGAGCGGCTCAAGAACGCCGGTCTCATGCAGGTGGTCTGGGACATGGCCAGTGCCTCCAAGATCTCAACCGATGAACTCGCCGAGAACCCCAGCGCGTACCTCATGTGCGCGCGGGGTGGCGTCGGTGTCACGAAGGTGTTCGACAAGATTGGGCCGAGCCGCGTGTCGCTAATCTGGTCACAGTGGGGCGGCTACTGGAGGCGCGGTGGCTGCGCCATCCACGAGTGGACCGAGCGTACCGGCGTCGAGGCGCAGTTTGTCCACTCAGGGGGTCACGCCTGGCCCGAGGACCTCAAGCGACTCGCCGAGGCACTCCGGCCGAAGCAGTTGGTTATCGTACACACGGAAGGGGGTGCTGGGACGACGTTCGCCAACCAGTCATGCCTATCATCCGACTCGATCTGATTAAGGAGTGCACGGCACACCAAGAGCGGAAGCGAGGGCAAAAAAAGGGAGGGGAGAGAGGCTCGGCTCGTTTCCTGGTGATGGTGCCGACGACCGCTGTGTGCGCTCCAGGGGCCCCTGCTTCAGTCGCGTTCCGGGACCGCTCTTGTTAAGGGTTATCAGATGCCTACCGCCGCACGCAGTGACCTGCTAGCCTCCCCACGTCCTCCCATCTCCGTGCCGCCACGCACCGCCTACCCGCGGCGGTAGGCATCTGATAACCCTTAACACCTGCAGCCCCTGGCTGGCCCCCAGATCCGTCGCTCGGTGAGTATTCGGCTCAGGGTGCCCATGGCGTCACCAGGCCGCCAAGGAGCTTGGGGACGGCATTCCGGCAGCCATATCGAAACCCGCCAGCCCCGGTATAGACAATGCGGATCGAGGCGCCCCGACGGCCGCAGGCAGAGCACCGCAGCCGGCCACGAAGCGCCTGGACGGTGACACCGGGAGGGACGCGGGCCCGATCCAACGGAGTTCGGTGGTCGCAGACATCACAGAAGGCCAGAACCGTGAAGCTCTCAGGCGGGAAGTCGTCGAAGCTGTCGACCGGGGTGTCCACGGCGGACAGCATACGGCCTCGCAGGCTCAGAACGTGCGTCACTAGCCCATGGTGGCAACGGTGTCAATCACGGCCCCCGGAAGGTGGCGCGGAATGCCGCCAGGGTCACCCGCAGAACGATCCATAGGACCCAGAACACCGCCAGGGCTACCACGTTGACCAGGACTTGGATCGGCATCGGCTGGGCCAGGAACCAAGCCTGCGCGGCGGCGAAGAGGGCTACGGCCCTATGGATGAATTCGAGCATGCTTACCTCGCTGTACCTGCAGTGGCAAAAGGCCGTCCCCGCGCTACCGAAATACTGTTGGAAACAACCAAGGTTACCCGGTCAGGTCGCCAGGGTGGTCGACATCCCGAAGCACCCCGGGATCGGTCGTCGGCACCAGGACCAGCCCAGCGCCCTGGGCGGCGATCAGGTCCCGGGCCCCGCGGTCCCCGTCCAGGGCCAGGAGCCGGTCCCGCCAGGCGGCGGAGAACCCCACCGGGTGGCCGCGTCTGCCCCCATGCCAGGGGGCAACCAGGGGGGCACCTCGCGCCAACGCCTCCGCGAGCGCCCGGGTGGTCTCAGGGCGGACCCAGGGCATATCCCCCAGGGCGATCAGCCAGCCCGTGGCATCGGGGCTCGCGGCGATACCGGCGGCGATGCTGGTGCCCATGCCCTGGGCGGCCCCCGGATGCTCCTGGATGCGCAGCCCCAGCGCCGCCAACGCCTCGGCGAGGACCCGATCCCCGGACCGCACCACGGCGACGCTATCCGGCAGGGCGGCGATCAGGCTGCGCCCGGCGGCGATCCCGATGGGCTCGCCGCCGGCAAGGGGTTGCAACAGTTTGTGGGCGCCGAAGCGTCGCCCGGCCCCGGCGGCGAGCAGGATGCCCGTGACCCGATTCATCCCTCCGGAGCGTTCCGCACCGCGGTGATTTCGGCCAGGATGGAGAGCGCAATCTCCGCCGGGCGCTTGCTGCCGATGGCCAGCCCAGCGGGACCGTGCAGGCGCTCGATCTGCCCAGGACTCAAGCCGATCTGGACGAGTCGCTCGCGGCGCGCGGCGGCGCTGCGCCGGGAGCCCAGGGCCCCGACATAGAAGGCACGGGAGCCCAGGGCCTCCATCAGGGCCAGGTCGTCCACCCTGGGATCGTGGGCCAGGGTGACCAGGGCGGCGCGGGGCTGATCGGCCAGGGTGCGGGCGGCGTCGTCCGGGGCCAGGCGGGAGTAGCTGAAGCCCGGCACCGGTCTGGGGTCGGCGAAGGCGGGTCTTGGGTCGCAGACGCTGACCCGGTAGTCGAGCATCAGGGCCATGGAGCCGAGCAAGCGGGCGAGCTGCCCATCGCCGATCAGTACCAGATGCCAACCCGGGCCGAAGACCTTGATCAGGTCGTCCGGCGTGACCTGAAGCTCGGGGCGGCCCTCCCCCTGGTGCAGGCTGACCTCGCCGGTGTTCAGGCAGACCCGGCGCGCCACCAGGGCCCCGCTGTCCAGGCGTCGCAGCAGGGCCTCGATGGGCTCCGGGGCGGGCAGCTCCTCGACGAGCAGTTCCAACCGCCCGCCGCAGGGCAGCCCGAGGCGGCCTGCCTCCTGGCTGTCCACCCCGAAGTCGACCAGGGTCGGCATGGGCTCGGCCAGCTCGCCGGCCTGGAAACGGCCCAGCAGCTCCGCCTCGACGCAGCCGCCCGAGACCGACCCGGCCAGGACCCCGTCCGAGCCCATGGCCAGCAGGGACCCGGGCGGGCGGGGCGCGGAGCCCCAGGTGTGCAGTACCGTCACCAGGGCGACCCGTTGCCCTGCTCGCAGCCAGTCCAGGGCCGCGGTCAGGACCTGGGCGTCGGCGCCCTCTGTGGCTTGCCCCAGCGCCGGATCCCGCGCAGGTTCCATCAGGCGAGCCGCAGCGGCAGGCTGCGCAGGCGCTGCCCGGTGGCGGCAAAGATGGCGTTGGCCACCGCCGGGGCGATCACCGGGGTCGCCGGCTCGCCGACGCCGGTGGGCGCCGCGGCCGAGGGGACGATGTGCACCTCGACCTCGGGCATGCGGTCAATGCGCAGCACCTGGTAGTCGTGGAAGTTGGACTGCTGGACCAGGCCGTCCTTGAGCGTCACCTCGCTGAGCAGGGCGGCGGACAGGCCAAAGCCCATGCCGCCCTCCATCTGGGCCCGCACCACGTCCGGGTTGATCGCCAGGCCGCAGTCCACGGCGATGACGACCCGATCTATGCGGATGCGCCCGCCCTTGCGTACCGTCACCTCGGCGACCTGGGCGACGTAGCTGTTGAAGGACTCGTGCACCGCCACCCCCCGCCCGCGACCGGCGGTCAGGGGTGCTCCCCAACCCGCCTTGTCCGCGGCCAGGCGCAGGACCCCTTGGTGGCGCGGATGCCCCTCCAGCAGGGCCATGCGGAAGGCCACCGGGTCTTGCCCGGCCAGGGTCGCCAGCTCGTCGATCAGGCACTCCACCGCGAAGGCGGTGTGGGTGGAGCCCACCGAGCGCCACCATTGGACGGGGACCCCCAGACTGGGGGAGTGCAGCTCGGTCCGAATATTGGGGATGGCGTAGGGCAGATTGGCGGCGCCCTCCACCGAGGTCTGGTCCACCTCGTCGACCACCAGCATCTTCTCGAAGGCGGTCCCGGCGACGATGGACTGGCCGACGATGCGGTGGTGCCAGGCGCTGGGTCGCCCCTGGGCGTCAAGCCCGGCGCGCAGGCGGTGCACAAACAGGGGCCGATACCAGCCGCCCCGGGTGTCGTCCTCGCGGGTCCACTGTAGCTTGATCGGGGTCTTGCCGCCGGCCGCCTTGAAGACCTCCGCCGCCTCGGTCGTATAGTCCGAATGGGGGTTGGCGCGGCGCCCGAAGGAGCCGCCGGCCAGGAGCATGTCGATGCTGACCTGGCCGGGCTCCAGGCCCAGGACCCGGGCCATTGCCGCTTGGTCGGCAGTCTGGAACTGCTCGCCGTTGAGCACCCGCACGCCCTGCCCATCCGGGGCGATGACGCAGTCCAGGGTCTCCATGGCGGCATGGGCCAGATAGGGGACGCTGAACTCGGCCTCCAGCACCTGGGTCGCATCGGCCAGGGCTGCCTCCGCGTCGCCTTCCGTGCGCGCCACCTTACCCGGCTGCTGGGCCAGGTCGCGGTATTGGGCCAGGATCTCGTCGGAGCCGAGCCGGAAGGCGTCGGACTCGTCCCAGGCGATGGTCGTCGTCAGGGCGTCGCGCCCGAGCTTCGCGCTCCAGAAGTCTTGCCCCAGCACGGCCACCCCGCTGGGGATGGCGACGACCTGCTCGACCCCGGGCACGCCCAGGGCCGGGGCCGGGTCGAAGGACTTCAGCTTGGCCCCGAAGCGGGGCGGGTGGGCCACCAGGGCGGTGAGCATGCCCGGCAGGCGCACGTCCTGGGTGAATCGGGCGCTGCCGTCGAGCTTGCCGTCGGCGTCTTTGCGCCTCAGGGTCGGGTTGCCGATGAGCCGGAACTGGGCCGGGTCCTTGAGCCGGACCTCGGTCGGCACCGGCTGGCTGGCCGCCGCCTCGGCCAGCTCGCCGAAGCTCGCCCGGTGCTCTCCGTGGGTCAGGGACCCGTCGCGGACCTGGATCTCGGCCGCCGGGACCTGCCAGAGCTCCGCGGCGGCGGCCACCAGCATGTGCCGTGCCGCGGCCCCAGCCTGGCGCATCTGCTCATAGGAGTTGGCCATGGCGGTGCTGCCGCCGGTGCCCTGGGCCGGACCCCAGAACAGGTTGTTGTAGCGTTTGGCGTCTGCCGGGGCACCCTCGGCGCGGACCTGATCCCAGCGGGCGTCGAGCTCTTCGGCCACCAGGGTCGGCAGGCCTGTGTAGGTCCCCTGGCCCATCTCCAGGTGCTTGACGATGACTGTCACCACGTCGTTCGTACCGATGCGCACGAAGGCGTTGGGCTCGAAGCTGGCCGCGGCACGCTCTGCTCCACCGGCAATGCCAGGTCCGGCGGCCAGGTCCTGGGCCGCTGGCGCCGGCAGGTGCAGACCCAGGGTCAGACCGGCGCCGGTAGTCAGGCCCAGCTTGAGGAAGTCGCGGCGGTTGAGGGTTCTAATCCGGTCGTTGCTGTGCATGTTGGCGCCTCCTTAGGCCAGTTGTGCGGCGGCGCGCTTGATGGCAGCGCGGATGCGGGCATAGGTGGCGCAGCGGCACAGGTTGCCGGTCATGGCTGTGTCGATCTCCGCGTCCGTGGGCTCCGGGTTCTCGCTCAGCAGCGCCGCGGCGGACATGATCTGCCCGGACTGACAGAAGCCGCACTGGACCACGTCCAGCTCGGCCCAGGCCTGCTGCACCGCCTGGCCTGTCGGGGTGTCCAGGCCCTCGATGGTGACGATCGAACCCCCGGCAGCGAGGGCCAGGGGTGTCGAGCAGGAGCGCACCGGGGCCCCGTTCAGATAGACGGTGCAACTGCCGCACTGGCCCAGGCCACAGCCGTACTTGGTGCCGGTCAGGCCGATGTGGTCGCGGATGGCCCACAGCAGGGGCATGTTCGGGTTCAGGTCGAGGTCGTGCGTTGTGCCGTTGACCGTGAGTTTGATCATGAAACGCTCCGGGTTGGCTGGGGCGGGGGTGATGTGGTGGACTTTTAGCCGAGGCGCGGTCGGGGTGCAACCTCTTGAGGGGTAGGGGGCAGATGCTAAGGGTCGTCCCAGGGATTGACGGTCGGAACCCCTGTGGGTGCGAAGTCGGCCAGGTTTCGGGCCGCTACCGTCATGCCGATTACGTGATAGTCGAGATCGGGCAAGTATTCCCCTGGGCCGCCTCCTGTAGTCAGGATGGAGCGCAGCGGAATCCAGGCCTTTGCGGTAACCCATGATGTATCGTTTGTCTGCGAGGCCGTCCCCGGATTCCGCTAGCGCTCCATCCGGGCTACGGGGAAGTTCCAGCCGTGTACCAAGGCCATCGCTGCGGATCGAACTCGAAATCCGGTACGTCCTTCTGCGCCAGTGCCTCGACCAAGGTCATTTGGCTACCTGTGAGGTGCCGATAGTCTTCGATGGTCAAAAGGACGTGAGTGGCGCGACCGCGGTCGGTGATGAAAACCGGCCCCTTGCTGGCCGCTTACTTGGCATCGCCGACGCGCCGAGTCTGTGTCTCGGCTACCTCGGACCACGGAGGCGGCTGCTAGGCGTCGCCTTGCCCGAGCGACGATGCTGGCGGGCAATGCAGGGGGAAGTATTGGAAATCGATGTGGATGAGAGCTGATCGGCTCTTGCCAGGTTGCATGCGCCAGATGTGAGGCACACCCAGGCGGTCACTGGTCATGCTGCAATAGGTAATATCTGAACTGCCGACGGCTGTGATCAGCGTTCAAGACACGCCGATGACACTCGCCCGCCGAGCGGAAGTTCTTGGTCCAAATTGGGGACCGCTTCCCCCACGTCATGGACCGCTTTCCGCCGCTAAACCGCCGCTCGTGACGGCAGGCGCACTGTCCGGAGTGGGTCGGCAAGAGACAGGTCCGCCACCCCCGGGGAGCCGTCCAGGGGTTCGCTACGACCGACCGGGACCGGCCGGTTGCGGGAACTGAAGCTACGCATACCGAGGTCCGCAGTCTAGAAGGCAGTCGATACTGGTGCAGTCCGCAAGCGACCTGTGCTGCCCCCGTGATTCCCAGGTTCGAGACAGCCTCTTTCCCACGCAGCTGCGGACACAGATTCGGTTAGGCGTTGGCGCCCACCCTCTGTTAAGAAGCCTAACCCAGATACTCCCCGTGACCCGGTGCCTCCGTTGGGGGCGGCTCCTGCCCCTGGCGTTGAGTCGGCTTCCAGGGCGATTCGCCATTGCGTGGCCGGCTGAAGTCCGGTCCGCGGGGGAAGACCGACACGGTCAGCCTACCTGCATCCTGAACTGAAACCACACTTCCTAACCCAGAACCCGGAAACCCTCCTATGGCAAAGACCCCGACTAGGAAGAGACCGGCCAAAGGCGCCCACCCGGACGCCGCCCAGTTTAAGGCGGTGGAACGGCTGATGGACGCTGGCGACCATGCCCGCGCCATCGAAAGGGCGCGGGCCTTGGTCGCGCGCTTCCCCGACCACGGCGGCGCCCGGCGGTTGCTGTTGGATGCCCTGATCCGCGGCGGTGTCCGCTCGGCGGCGCCACTGGCCGCTTACCAGTGGGCGCAGCGGCGGCCCAACAGTCTGCCGGCCCAGGAGGCGCTCCTGCACCTTGCCGTCGAGAGTGGGCATCTGTTCCTTGCGGATCGCGTCGCGGCCCGAATCCGGGTTCTCGGCGGGACGATACCGACCCTCCCCCTGGCCGCCAAGGACCGCGACAAGCTGCTCCTCCAGCCAGATGGGTCGCGGGCGACGCCAGCGGACATGGAGCGGTGCGACATCGGCAAGCTGCACCTCGCTGGTCAAGACTTCCTCGGGGCCATCCGCGAGCTGGACGGCGTTGCCGTGACGCCGGCCCGCAACGACAGGGCGCAGGCTCTGTTTCACCTGAGCCGCATCGATGTGGCGCTGGATGCCTTCATGGACGCCTGGCAGGCGGATCCGGACAATCTCTTCGCCCTGGGCTGGGCCCTGCACCTGCGCCTCTGGCGGGGCGACGAGGACGGCGCCAGGGGCCTCGCGGTACCCCTCGGTCAGGCCCAGGCGCGGCGCGGCGAGGATGCGCGTGCTCAACTGCTGGCTCTCCTGCTGATCCAGGATAACCAGGCAGCCTGGGACGCCTTCGAGCGGTCGGTCGGGGCTGACGGTGCCCAGGGCGAGCCGCGCGCTCTGCGTGCCAGGTGGCTCCACCTCGGCGCCTGCGCGGCCAGCCGGCTCGGGCGTGGCGACCGGGCCAGGGCCTTGTGGCGGGAGGCGCTGGATCTGAATCCAAGTCTCCGGGCGGCGCAGGTCAACCTGTCCGTCCTCGACGAGGAGGGGGTAACCCCCGCTTATCCGCAGCTGCCCGACCAGAGTCAGGTCGTGCCAATGACGTGGGTCCAGGCCCTGCGCGCGGCCGGAGAGGACGGCCACGAGCCCCGGCTCGACGAGCTGACCGCCTCCAATGCCTACCTGGAGGCGATCTATCTGGGCGGCGACTTGGCGGTGCGTCAGCTCGTGGCGATGCTGTTCGCCCGGCGGCTGCAGGCTCAGCCCGAGGCCCAACAGGGGCAAAGGGGCGTGGCGGCGATCCTCCGAGACTTGGCCAAGCGGCCCATCGGTACCTCGCAGGAGCGACTGGGTTTCCTCACCGGTCTGCGCAAGGTGGGTTTGATCACGCCCGACGAGGCCGTCGAGTTTTGGAGCGGCGGCGAGCTGCGTCAGGTCCGGGTGGTGGACACCGAGATCGTTCGGGGCCCTGAGCCGAGCGACCTGCCTGAAGATCTGCAACCGTTGCTCGAGCAATCCATCGTGTTACACCTGGAGGGGCGTCTGGACGACGCCGAGGCGGCCCTCAATGCCATTCTGGCGCGTGTCCCCGGCCATCAGGTCGCCTTGGGCAACCTCGCGGCGATCCGCGCCGCGCAGGGGCGGGGCCGGGAGGCACGCGAGGTCCTGCGGCAAGCGATCGCGCTCCACCCCGATTACCTCTTTGCGCGCTGCAATCTGGCCAGCTTGCTGATTCAAGACGGGGCGCTGGACGAGGCTCAGGGCTTGCTCGCCGGTCTCTCCCAACGACCGCGGTTACATCTGAGCGACGTCTTTGTGCTCTACGGGGCCATGGCGATGCTCAACCGAGCCCGGGGCGAGGATGAGGCAGCCGAGGCCCTGATCACCACCTTGGAGCAGATGGTGGAGGATGAGGACGACGAGCGCCTGCTTGCCCAGGCCAAGGCTCGGGTGGAGCGCGCAACCCCGGCGGGGCGCTTCAGGGCGACCCTGCGCAGCATGCTCAAAATCGGGCCACGTCCCTACAAACCGAAGCGGCGGTAGCGTGCGCAGGTCGACCCTTGTCCGGGCTGGGGTGGTCGTGGCGTTTTACAGTGCTCCTGGCTACCCTTCGCATCCGCCTGAGAAATCCAAGGCTTGCGGCGCCGATGGCCCTCAGATCAAGTCCACGGCAGCAGGCCTTGACTCGAGTTGGCCGGACCGGTTCTCATCGACCAACCTCTTAGGCGTCGGAAACTCACGGAGCCGCTGTGGACTCGAACCTGGTCGCTGCCCTGATCATCGCCCTCGGGCGGGCGGTCCGGCGCCTGCTGCGTCCGGCACGCTCCGGGGCGAAGTTGATGATCGGCGCCGCCGGCGATCTCACCCGTACGCGATCGGAGCTCATGGCGGAGAACGCCTTGCTGCGTCAGCAGCTCATCGTGCTGCGTCGCAGCATCAAGCGGCCTCGACTCCACCGCGACGACCGCGTGCTCCTACTCGCCCTGGCCCGATTGACCCGCCGATGGCGAGACGCCTTGCATGTGGTCAGCCCCGAGACGCTGTTGCGCTGGCATCGAGACCTCTTCAAGATCGTCTGGAGACGAAAGTCCCTGCCCCGTGGTCAGCCGAAGCGACTCGCGCCGGAGGTCGTCACGCTCATCCAGGCGATGGCCAAGGACAACGTGCTCTGGGGCGCAGAACGCATCCGAGGCGAGCTGCTGAAGCTGGGCATTCGCGTCAGTAAACGAACCATTCAGAAGTACATGAGGCGGGTACGGCCACCCGGTAAACGGGGCCAGAGCTGGAACACCTTCGTCGGAAACCACAGCTGCGACATTTGGGCATGCGACTTCCTGCAGCTCTACGACGTCCTGTTCCGTCCTATCTTCGCGTTCTTCTTCGTGGTCCACGGCACGCGGGAAGTCGTTCACTTTAATGTGACCCGCTGCCCTACCGACGCCTGGGCGGCCCAGCAACTTCGGGAGGCCACGCCATACGGTGACGGACCGACGTACCTCATCCGAGACAACGATGACAAGTTCGGAAGAAGATTCGACGCCGTGGCCGAGGGGACGGGCATCGATGTCGTGAAGATCCCGCCACGCTCTCCCAATCTGAACCCCATCTGCGAACGCTTCCTCGGATCTGTGCGTCGGGAGTGCTTGGACCACGTGGTCATACTCAGCGAACGGCACCTGCATCGTGTACTGCGGGAGTATGTTGAGACCTACTTCAATAGTGCCCGTCCGCATCAAGGGTTGTTTCAGAGGATACCGGCCCTGGCAGAGTCGCGGTCGGTCTCGGAGATCGGCAGGAACGTCGTCGGGCTTCCGATCCTCGGTGGGCTCCACCATGACTACCAGAGGGCGGCGTAGGCGCCCGTCATCCGAGCCGGTGCTCACGTGGATGGAAAGGGTAGCCAGCACGGCCAGATGCGGGGTTTCAAGTCGCCCGGTCAAGCGCAGCGCTTTCTGGCCGCGCCCGCGGTGGTCGGAAATCTATTCCGGCTGGGTAGGCACTTGATGACCGCAGTCCACTATCGCGAGCTTCGGCTGCGAGCCTTCTTGGGTTGGCAGCAGGTGACGTGCGCCTGTTGAACGGGGAATGGTTTGAACAAAGGGGATCGATTGAGATCGAGTAGGTAAGTTGACAACGCCCACGCGAACGTCCTACTGGTGTCACCAGGATCGGGCAGACACCGAGGAATTCCCTCTCATTAGCCTTCACCGAGGTCGATAAAGTCATGGGCCAGATTCTCGTGGAGAGCGGAAACACGACGCCGACGGATATCCGGATGGTCTTTGCCGCTGAGGGTGTTGTCAGGAGTTGACGGGGTCAGTGGTTTGCCGCGGGTGTGTAGCCGCGATGCGCCCGGCGCCGGGCGATCTCGTTGACCTGCGCGATGCCGTTGTCGTAGGACGCGACCCCGGTGTTGTGCATCCGGCCACGCCGAGACCCGAGCCCGCCCCAGACTTTGAGGAGCGCCCAGTCGCCCAGCAGGTCTTGGCCCAGGTGGACCTGGTAGTAGCGGGCCTTCTCGGGGTTGACCCAGGCGTGATGCTGTGACGGAGCGTCCATACTGTGCAGCATAAGTGCGCCGGAGGTTCATTCCGTGAGCCTGGGGCACGCCGAACACCATAGCCGGTGCCGTGAGTCTGGCCGTTACGCTGGCCAGAATCGGCTGCCGTCTTGTAAGAAAAACTAGCCATTTTTTCTTACAAGATATAGCCTCCAGGAATGTCTCAAGCCACTGAAAAGACGATCCTTCGCAGGATTTACGGCAAAGGCCGTGGTTGGGCGTTCTCGCAGAGTGATCTGGCGGACTTCGGCAGCCGTTCGGCGTTGGACGTAGCCCTGCATCGCCTGTGCGCGCAAGGGACAATCCGCCGTGTCCTCAGGGGCATCTACGACTATCCGCGGCACAGCGCCCTGCTCGGGGAGCCCTTGAGTCCGGACATCGATCAGGTTGCGCACGCTCTGGCGCGCAAGTTTGGCTGGCGCATCCTGCCGAACGGCCCCTCTGCGCTGAACCTGATGGGGCTCTCCACCCAGGTGCCGGCCCAGTACCTTTACTTGTCTGACGGCCCGGATCGATCCTACCGGGTCGGGACCACGGATCTCGTGTTCAAGCAAACCGCTCTGAAGGAGGCGAGATTCGTGCTCCGCGAGAGCAGCGTCATCGTCCAGGGGCTCAAGTCGCTGGGGCAAGAAGCCCTGACCGCCGAGGTCATCGCCAAGATCCGCGACTGGTTGCCGCCAGCTCTGTGCCCCAAGGTGCTCACCGATACCCGAACGGCGACCGGATGGGTTTACGAGGCCATTCGGAAAATCTGCGGTGGTGGCGAGAATGCGCGGGGACCCTTGCCGTCGGCAGGCTGATGTAGTGAATGAGATACAGCGAGAACGATGGACAAGATTGCGAACCTTGAAGCCCGCCAGCGTCGGGAGCTGTTCCAAGAGACCGCGGCCCGCAAGGGCATTCACCCCGCCGTCGTGGAAAAGGACTTCTGGGTGTGCTGGGTGCTCAAGCACATTTTTGAGGACCCTGGGATGCGCTCACATGTCATCTTCAAGGGTGGTACGTCGCTGTCCAAGGTGTTTGGGCTCATTGACCGTTTTTCCGAAGACATCGACCTGATTCTGGACTGGAGCCTGTTGGGCTACGGTCCGGGTCAACAGGACCCCTTTCCGGACGACCTGTCCAACACCAAGCGGGACCGGTTCAACAAGCAGTTCAATGAAGTCGCCGCGGCCTACATCCGTGAGACCCTACGCCCGCAACTGGCGGTGTTGCTTGGCAGTTGCCCGGCAGTCGGGCTGTCTATCGACGACCGTGAAGGGCAAGTGGTGCAGATCGACTATCCGGCCGCCTTCTCCCAGACCTACCTGCGTCCCGAGGTGCGACTGGAGATCGGTCCCCTGGCGTCCTGGGTTCCCCACGACGAGTACAGCATCCGACCCTATGCTGCCGATGCCTTCCCCAAGATATTTGGCGAACCGGATTGTTCAGTCATCGCGATCAAGGCCGAACGGACCTTCTGGGAGAAGGCGACCATCCTGCACCAGCAGGCTCACAATCCTCGGCCGATTCCCAGTCGTTATTCTCGCCACTACTACGACCTCTTCCGCCTCGCCGAGAGTGCCGTGCGTGGTGCGGCGCTGGCCGACTTGCAGCTTCTCGCGGATGTCGTCGCCTTCAAACAGCGCTTCTACCCCTGCAATTGGGCGAGATACGGCGAGGCCAAGCCGGGAACGTTCAAGCTGATCCCGCCGTCGGCGGGTATTGACCAATTGGCAGCCGATTATGCGCAGATGCGCGTCATGATCTTCGGGGAACGCCCCGAGTTTGCGCGCATTATTGCGGTGTTGCATTCACTGGAGGACGAGATCAATGGACTCGTATCGTAGGTCCGTCAACTCCAGTCATGAGCATGTTGGCGGCCTGCGACCGAAGATCGGGCTCGCCCTTTACCGGCTGGTCTTCGGCCAGCCGCGTCAGGAGGATCTGCTGGTCTTTCTGGGGCAAGCCTCGCCGGAGACCCGGGCGGGGCTGGACGGTCTCATCCTGTCGCTGGCCCCGCCGGGCGGCTCGGCCTGAGGGGAGCGGATTACACCCGTGGCGCCACCGGACCCCGACTTGCTGCAAGCCTCGCCAGCGGACTACCGCCTACTGCGGTTGGTGCTCATCGACTCCTACAGCCCGGGGCGGGTCGTGGAGTTCCCGGTGGACGGCGGCGCCGTGCTCACAGGGCGCAACGGCAGGGGCAAGACGACGCTGCTGCAACTGGTGCCGATCTTCTACGGCGAGAATCCGGCCCGCATCGTCGGCACCGAGACCAACCGGCTCGACTTCAACGGCTACTACCTGCCGCGCCTGACCTCCTACATCGTCTTCGAGTACCTGCGCCGGGACGTGACCTGCCTGGTGGTCCTGCACGCTAGCCAGAACGGGGCTCCACCATGACTACCAGAGGGCGGCGTAGGCGCCCGTCATCCGAGCCGGTGCTCACGTGGATGGAAAGGGTAGCCAGCACGGGCCGCGCTGTCGGCCACTGCTTCCTTTGCCATGCCTAAATTGGGTATCATCCTGCCCAATATGGGTACAGTCGCATCCAGACCGCAACAGACGCTGCCCGCGCGACGCGGGTGCAGTTTGGCCGATGCCTTGTTTACCCGCACTCAGCAACGCGTGCTTGGGCTGCTGTTTGGCCAGCCAGCGCGCAGCTTTTACGCGACCGAGTTGATCGGTCTGGCAGGCATCGGCTCGGGCGCCGTTCAGCGCGAGTTGGCCCGGCTGGTGCGGAGCGGGCTGGTGACCGTCCGTTCGTTGGGCAACCAGCGGCATTACCAGGCCAACCCCGACGCACCGCTGTTCGCCGAGCTGTGTGGCATCGTCCTGAAGACTGTCGGGCTGGCCGATCCGCTACGCGAGGTCCTTCAGCCGCTTGCCGGGCAGATCGATGCCGCCTTTGTCTTCGGGTCGGTGGCGAAGCGGGAGGACACGGCCGCCAGCGACATCGACCTGATGGTGATCAGCGACAGCCTGAGCTATGGGGACATCTTCGCTGCGCTGGAGGCCGCGGAGGCGCGTTTGGGTCGCCCCGTGAACCCGACCATTCTGTCCCGCAAGGATCTGGCCAAACGTGTGGCGGAGGACAGCGCCTTCGTGAGGCGCGTGCTGTCACAGCCCAAGATATGGCTCATCGGAGGGATCGATGTCCTCGGCGTTTGATAACCTGTGCGGCCCAGGCAAGCCCCTGAAGGTCGAGCCACCCGATACGAAGGAGTTCGCGGGACTGCTGCGCTCCGGCAAGGCCCGATTGAAGGATGCCCGTCGCGAGGGCCTCGCGTTGGAGAGCCGCTTCGATCTGGCTTACAACGCGGCGCACGCCCTGTGCCTGGCGGCGCTGCGGTGGCACGGTTACCGCTCCGGCAATCGCTACATCGTGTTCCAGCTTCTGCCGCACACGCTGGGCTTGGGGCCGGAGGTCTGGCGGGTGCTGTCGAAGTGTCACGACTTACGCAATCTCGGCGAGTATGAGGGCGACCTGAATGTCGACGAACGCATCGTTGCCGACCTCATCGACGCCTGTCAGGCTGTGGTCGCCAAGCTCGACGCGTTGGCGCCGATGTCCTAGCCCCTGAACAGGGCATCTTCCGTGCCGTCACGGGACGAGGATTGTCTCGACTATTGACGACTTTACATAACAAAGCTTGGGGCTCTCCACTTAACCGGAGTAACCCGAACTGATGGGCTATTCTGATACCAGCCCTCGCCATCTGTGGGTTCGACGGCTCATGTTATGCCCGGTTTCTGCTCAGTTTGGGGTGACTGGGCGACCCGGAATCTGCTCGTTAGGAGAGAACTCCGGTTAAGTGGAGACCCCAGACAAAGCTTATGCGACGCGCACCATGCAACACCTCCCGGGCCATTGGGCCAGGGTGAATGGATCATGCGCCTCTGCCGCAAGATGGATTTCGCCGTCGCGTCGCTTCATCGACGACGGGTGCTTTGACACACCGGCGGCTCGCATGCCGGATCGATCCTGACAGCGCGCCTTGGGTTTGAGGCGATGGCGTGCCGTTCGCGGGACCACGCACCGTCGGCGCTACGCCTGGGCGGGTCCAGCGGGGGTTTCCACCCGGGCTTTGAGCTTCTGCCCCGGCCGGAAGGTCACGACGCGACGGGCGGTGATCGGGATCGCCTCACCGGTCTTCGGATTGCGCCCCGGGCGCTCTTTCTTGTCCTTCAGCTCGAAGTTCCCGAACCCGGAAAGCTTGACTTCCTCGCCGCGCTCCAGCGCCGTGCGGATCTCCTCGAAGAAGCTCTCTATGACGTCTCTGGCCTCACGTTTGTTGAGCCCAAGCGCGTTGAACAGGTGTTCTCCCATGTCGGCTTTGGTCAAGGCCATACGTTCAATCCTGTCGTCATGCGCCAAAAACAGACTCAAGACGGGGTACCACAGCTCCCCGTCCTGGCTACCCTTCGCATCCGCCTGAGAAATCCAAGGCTTGCGGCGCCGATGGCCCTCAGATCAAGTCCACGGCAGCAGGCCTTGACTCGAGTTGGCCGGACCGGTTCTCATCGACCAACCTCTTAGGCGTCGGAAACTCACGGAGCCGCTGTGGACTCGAACCTGGTCGCTGCCCTGATCATCGCCCTCGGGCGGGCGGTCCGGCGCCTGCTGCGTCCGGCACGCTCCGGGGCGAAGTTGATGATCGGCGCCGCCGGCGATCTCACCCGTACGCGATCGGAGCTCATGGCGGAGAACGCCTTGCTGCGTCAGCAGCTCATCGTGCTGCGTCGCAGCATCAAGCGGCCTCGACTCCACCGCGACGACCGCGTGCTCCTACTCGCCCTGGCCCGATTGACCCGCCGATGGCGAGACGCCTTGCATGTGGTCAGCCCCGAGACGCTGTTGCGCTGGCATCGAGACCTCTTCAAGATCGTCTGGAGACGAAAGTCCCTGCCCCGTGGTCAGCCGAAGCGACTCGCGCCGGAGGTCGTCACGCTCATCCAGGCGATGGCCAAGGACAACGTGCTCTGGGGCGCAGAACGCATCCGAGGCGAGCTGCTGAAGCTGGGCATTCGCGTCAGTAAACGAACCATTCAGAAGTACATGAGGCGGGTACGGCCACCCGGTAAACGGGGCCAGAGCTGGAACACCTTCGTCGGAAACCACAGCTGCGACATTTGGGCATGCGACTTCCTGCAGCTCTACGACGTCCTGTTCCGTCCTATCTTCGCGTTCTTCTTCGTGGTCCACGGCACGCGGGAAGTCGTTCACTTTAATGTGACCCGCTGCCCTACCGACGCCTGGGCGGCCCAGCAACTTCGGGAGGCCACGCCATACGGTGACGGACCGACGTACCTCATCCGAGACAACGATGACAAGTTCGGAAGAAGATTCGACGCCGTGGCCGAGGGGACGGGCATCGATGTCGTGAAGATCCCGCCACGCTCTCCCAATCTGAACCCCATCTGCGAACGCTTCCTCGGATCTGTGCGTCGGGAGTGCTTGGACCACGTGGTCATACTCAGCGAACGGCACCTGCATCGTGTACTGCGGGAGTATGTTGAGACCTACTTCAATAGTGCCCATCCGCATCAAGGGTTGTTTCAGAGGATACCGGCCCTGGCAGAGTCGCGGTCGGTCTCGGAGATCGGCAGGAACGTCGTCGGGCTTCCGATCCTCGGTGGACTCCACCATGACTACCAGAGTGCGGCGTAGGCGCCCGTCATCCGAGCCGGTGCTCACGTGGATGGAAAGGGTAGCCAGCACGACCCGCAAACACGTTCTAAACCCCGTCTATCACCCCTCTTGTTGGGTAATGCTTGCTCTTGGCACCTACAACAAGGTCCTAGCTCAAGGTCCTAGGTTCAACGTCCTAGACACAAGATCTCCAGTTCCAGGAGCCACGGCTCAAAGCGCCGTGAACCAAGAGCCATGAGCAGGCAGTGCTGTCCTCTGGTATCGCAAAAGGGACACTGGGAAGCCCAGGCCCGGCTCGCAGTGGTATGACCTGCTCGTGGAAAAACGGGGGAACTATAGCTCAGGAGTGGTGGGCATAAAGAGCGGAAGAATGGGCTTGGAAGTCTGTACGCGGCCCATTTCGGACATTGCATCTTCAGTCTTCACGTTACGCAAGGGGCCTGTTGTATCCCTTCGTTGAGCGAAACAGCCTCTTCGCCAACGGAATCTCTGAAAAAACGGCGACGCCCAATGGGGCATCGCCGACGTAGCCGATGTGCAGGCTTCTACGAATAACCGGCAGGCCTTACGGAGTGGTGGGCAGAGGCATGATCAAAACTTTGTTGTAACCACCTGACGGGTCCTGATTCCACGGTAGTTTCGCGTTGCGCCAGCCATTCACATCACGATATCCCGTATCAGGGCCTGGGTACTCACTGGTGTTACTGGTTCCTTCGAACCCCCCTTCAATATTCCACGTATCGTAGCCAAGGTCGCCGAGTAATTCGGCTGCCTCTTCCGCGCGGCTTCCACTGCGACACATCAGTAAGAGCGTCGGCGCGCTTTGCAAATCATCCAACTCATCTTCAACAGCAAAGACGAAATCGGGATTGATGGGCAACCCTTGTTCGTAGATTGGGGTCGTAGAGCCCGTAGCTCCCTGCGTTACAGACGCAACGCGGTAGGAGATATTCACGACGTTAGCCCCTTCACCACTAGCAATAAGTCCCGCGCCGCTGTTATAGGCCAGTCCTTTCCCTTTGCTGTCGGCCAAACCGTTTGGCCCGGGGTGACCAACCCAGCGCCACTCTTCGGCGGTTCGCACATCGAGCAGCACAACGTATTCATCCGCGTTGAGCCAGTCAAAGGCGGAGACCGGATCTATGTTTCCGTTGTAGCCAGCTGTTGCGGCCGCGGAAACGGCGAGCAGCAAGGCCGACAATGTCGTTCGCAACATCATGTGTACATCCCCATCATTAATACATCCAAAACGTCACCATCGCCGAGCTGCCACCATAGATTGATTCGGTCACGTGCACAGCAATTCGTCTGTAGACTTATCAGGTGATCACTACAAGGTGCAGCTGAACTTTTCCCGCCGGCCCCTAAATTCGAAGAGCCGGACAGGTAAGTCAACGATGAAACCCAACAACCAACGATGTAACTTATAGCACGCTCTCGCAGCAAGGCAAAGCAACGACCTAATGTTGTGGCATTTGCCGAACTGAGTCAGGCATAAGGCATAAATCATGGTCTGCGGATCAGAGTAAATGCCAGCGGAGCTACGCTTCTCCGCATTCATCATCCTGAACCTGCGAGCCTATGAGAATGGCTCCGGTCGACCGACTACTGCGCCAGAGCTTACTGCCATGAACCAGAATCGTAGAGCGATGCAGGTAAGCTGCATGGCTCAAAAAATGCAGCGACTGAGTAGCCGGAACAATCCTCTCAGAGCCATCCACAGTCCTTGGTGCCAGACTTCCGCTTCGTTCAAGGCTCAAGATCCCACGTTCTCGGTTTACTATCCCTAGTTCAAACCTGACCCACATTTCTGGGCATTTTGACCTCAAAACGCTGCCCAAATCCGATCCGAAGAATGGGTACTGCAAGACTCCACGCTCAAAGTACCAGCGTCCCTGACCCGTCCGAGCCTCCGCAACGACGCCTGGCAGTGCGGCCTTTCGGGTCGTCATAGGAATGTAATATTCCGTGGGTAACCTAGGCGCCCGAAGGACAATACTGTGAGATGGAGGAGGACAGCCTTGAGTCTACAAGTAAGCCGCAACCAACTATCTCAGATATGTCAGGTGCCGCAGGACACCGTTGATCTCTGGATTGAGCAGGGAGTACCGCACAGCTGGCGTAACAAGACCTCCCGTCGAACTGGGCGACAGGTAAAAGAGCCGATGTTTGATGTCGGGGATGTGTCTTACTGGTGGCAGCAACAGCAAGTGGCCAAGCTGCAACAGTAATTTCTTCTGCACCTACCCTGGGACGCTGTGTTGGTCCGCTAGGGAGGATATGCGCTGGGGGCGTAACGAACCCAACCTCTCGCTGTCTTCAGCCAGGCCAAAATTCCCCCGGCTCTAGGCTCCAGGTCAAAAGACCAACAGCTCACAACCATGAACCGAGAACCCTGCACTCATACTTGGGTGTCTTTCATGCCCACCCTCGCGCTGGTATTTCCGAAGCCAGGACAATTTCTCCGGACCAAAAACCCTCAGAAAAACTTTTCTGGACCGATTTTTGGCCAATTCCCCGCCATCCCTCGCCAGGACCCAGCCTCCAGGTTATCGCCCGGACCTTGGACGCCCGCCCTGCCCAAGCCCTGGGGATGCATTTTTCCGCCTAGTTCTAGGCTCAAGGTCCCACATCCGACCAATATATGCCCCAAGTCTGCCACACAGTCCGCAGGAGCTATCACGAGGCGCATCTGCCATGCCAAGTGTGGCAGGAACCAAACATCCACCGCCAGCAGGCCGCGACTGCCGAAATGGGTCGATCACGGAAGTCCTTTACCTCGTCGGCGTAAACGGCAAAATCCTGAGGTGTCAAGGCCCGAGCGTAGCGGAATCGGATCTGCCCGTCGCCGAGGGGCTCGGAAATGTCGTCGAGGATGCAGCACTCGATATGGTTGTTGCAGGGGAATAATGTCACCGGAGACGCCCTGCGCAAGCGGAGGACGAAAAAACGTCACATTCCGCTATTACTCTGTACCTGCAACATGACGTACCAACGTCACGATTTTGGTTTCCGACGCTTGCCCTGTCGCAAGCGTCCTTACCCTGAACAAGCTTGCCGTTGGGGGCGAGAGACACCGTTGCCACCACGGGGCCAGGGCGTCGCAAGCAGTTTCGTAGATATCTTTGAGGGGCACCTTCCATGAAACTCATAGACCGCAAGGGCATTCCCTATCCGGCGAAGATGAAGTTGAGGAGTTGGATCGTGGCGGGGCCCCCGGGCTGCGGCAAGTCCTACCTCATCGAGCGGATCGGTGGTTACCCGGGGGAAGTCGGCATCGACATCTCCCAGGACAAGTGGTGGACCGTCGAACCGTTAAGTCACCGTCCGAGAGAGCTTCATTTCGCTTTCCCTTTCAAAGGGCACAGCGACGCCCTGCCGGTCTATGACGAATCCTGGAAAGGATTGCAGGAGTTCCCGGAACTGGATCTTGAGCGTATCCGCCTGCCAAAGAAAAAAAGGTTCATCCTAGCTCCGGACTGGCGAGCCCGCTTCGTGTTCGACTTCATTCTCCCGCCGGCAGACTGGCTGTTCGAAAATCGCAAGCAGCGCCATGATAGCGGCGACCTGCGCCTGGTGGATCTGGGGCTGACACCGCAGTGGGTCGCTTGGCAGGTCCACGTCCACTGGCACGCGGCCTGGTTCTTCCACCAGGCCGGCCTGCAGGTGATGCTACGCCCTTTCAATACCGCCCGCCCCTATTCGTTCCCGGTGTTGAAGAAAGTGCTCAGGAAAAAGGCCGTGGCCGCCGACAAACACGTGAACCCGGACATGAACTGGTCCAAGGTGCGTTTTGCCAAACTCTGGTTCGAGCAGTCCGCCCCCGACAACCTAAACTTCCCGGCCATAGCTGAACCTGCAGACCGGGCGCGGTAACGAGAAAGGAATCGCCGAGTGGAGTGCCAATGTCTCTTCAGGGTCGGGAACGGCCCTTCAAGCCTGCCCGTTACTCGGGTCGGTGTAAAAAGCGCTGACGCCGTATATAAGCGTACGGTGTAGGTCCGCAATGGGTCGTTACCTGCCCCGAGCAACTTCCCCAAGAGCAGTAAGGTCTTCACCCACCTGTCCCAACGTCCCGGAAACTGAGCACCCGCAATTCGGTCTCGGTTTCACGCCCCCCAAGTGGGAAGTCATGTTCCAGGCTCAAGGCTCAAGGCTCAAGGCTCAAGGCTCAAGGCTCTCAAGGCTCAAGGCTCAAGGTCCTGCGGGCGGTGGGTTAGGCATCGTAGTGCAAAGCTCGGCCCGGCCACTGGGACGTAACAGCGTGACATTGTCGACAGTAGGCGACGTCGCGATAGTGGGATACCGGGTTTCCGTTCCTCAGACCTGGTCAAGGGAGAGAGACGATCACCTTATTATTGCTTGAGGTGGTACTGACCCGTATTTTGATCCCACACCATGCCACCCGCGTCGTGTAGATAGTGCCCTGACTGGGCGTCCCACCAGGTGTTTGGACCAGTACTGACGGCCGGCAGACCGTCAATTAGTAGTTGCTGCTGCTGCGGCACCGTGGCTTGCGTGGACTCAGGGGACGGCGCGTGTGGTAAATGGTTGTACACAGAACGAGCGGACCTGTTCTTCTCGCGTTGACTGGGGATTGGGCATGGGTGTAAGTTCGGGGCGGACTGAGGTTGCTTGGTGCAGGGATGAGGGGCGGAGGCTTAGGAGACCGAGTCCGACGGGTAAAGTTTAGACACTAGACGGAATCTGTCTAGTAGAGCGAACACAGAATCCGTCTAGTACGCCCGACAAAGCCATCTGTCTAAGGAAACTGTTGAACTAATCCGCTCCGCGGGGCTTATTGGAGTTCATTCCGAAAGGCCAATGGATTGGCAATAGACCACCGCGGAATCCATTCCCGGTCCTAACCGCACCCCCGGCAGAATTACCCCCGTCGTCCACACTCGCTACGACCCAATCCGGGTCGTTGGCAGAGGACCGGACGATGAGCGCATTGCGCCAACGCATGATCAAGGCCATGCAGATGCATGGCTTTTCCCCCCGCACCCACGCGAGCTATCTGGCCGCCGTGCGTGGACTGGCCAAGTACACCCACCGCGCCCCCGACACGCTGGATCGGACCGATCTGAAGGGCTACTTCGAGTACCTGGTCACCGAGCGCAAGCTCGCCCCGGCCAGCGTGAAGCTGGCCTACAACGGCATCCGCTTCTTGTACCTGGATGTCCTGGCTTGGCCGGCGTTGGACCTGGAGGTGTCCCTGCCCAAGCGTCCCCAGCGCATCCCGCAGTTGCTGACCCGAGCCGAGGTGGCGGCGATCCTCGCCGCCTGCCCGGATGGCCGCTACCGGACCATGATGACCCTGTGCTACGGCTGCGGGCTGCGCCTGAGCGAGGTGCTGACGGTGCGTGTGGCGGACATCGACAGCGAGCGCAAGCCTGCTGCGCGTCGAGCAGGGCAAGGGGGCGAAGGATCGCCTGGTGCCGCTGTCCCCGACCTTGCTGGACCAACTGCGGGCCTATTGGCGCCTGTATCGCCCAAGCGATTGGCTGTTCGTCGGGCGCACCGGCGAGCCCCTCTGCCCGACCGGGCTACAGCGGGCCTTCACCCAGGCCAAACGCCGCGCAGGCGTGACCAAGGACGGCGGTATCCATGGCATGCGCCATAATTCCGCGTCCCGGATTATTCCGAGTACCTTGACTGACAAGCAGTACTGACGGGGGATCCTGGGCGAGTTGGCAGATTTGACTCGGCATAATCAGAGGCTCTTCAGGAAGGCCAGCAGCTCATCATCGGGCCTGTAGCGGGGCAAACGCGCATTCGAAGGCGTTGTCCTGGCAAGGGCATCTTCTTTCATCTCAAGATCCGCATGGAGATAAATGTAGGTCGTCTCGACCGACTCGTGGCCAAGCCAAAGGGCGATAACGGTACGATCGGTGCCGTTGTGCAGCAGATCCATTGCCGCCGTGTGTCTCAGCGTGTGAGGTGTGACCCTTTTGTTTTCTAAGGAGGGGCATGTTTCCCGTGCCGTGACCAGATGTTTGGCAAGCAGATACGCCAGCCCGTCATGGCTCAAGGGGGCGCCGTGGGCGTTGGGGAACAAGGGGTCGGCGGGCTGACCTTGACGTTCCTGCAACCAGGTCTGCAGGGCAGCGAGGGTGTCGGGACGCAACGGCGTACACCGCTCTTTGCGTCCTTTTCCGCGGCATCGCACATGGGCTCCGGGACCGAAGGTAATATCCTCGCAGCGCAGTCCAATGAGTTCTGCTGCGCGCAGGCCGGTCTGGACGGCAAACAGCAGCAGAGTGCGGTCGCGTCGCCCGCCCCGGGTGCCCACATCCGGTGCCGCCAGCAGGGCCTCGACCTCGATGCTGGTGAGAAACTCTACCGGACGGCGGACGTAACGCTTGCTCGGCATAGCCAGAACGCGTTGCGCCAAGGCGAGGTATTGGGGCTCGTGCAATGCAACGTAGCGGAAGAAGGAGTGGATCGCGGCCAGGCGGACATTGCGTGAGCGTGCGCCATTGCCCCGCGCCTTCTCGATATGCTCCAAGAAGTCGCCGAGGAAGGGGGTGTCCAAGTCTTCCATCGCCAGGGCGCAGGGGGCTTTGTGCAGCCGCTGCTGGGCGAACTGCACCAGCAGGCGGAAGGTATCGCGATAGCTGGCGATGGTGTGCGGGCTGGCCTGACGTTGCCGCAGGAGCCGCTCGGTGAAAAAGCGCTCGAGGAGCGCGGGGAAACCGGCGGCAACGGTCATGACGTGCGCCCTCCCTTGGCTTGCTCAACGCGTAGCGCGGCCAAGTGCAAGAGCTCCGGTACGGCAGTAAGGTACCAGTAGGTATCCGCGACATGGGTGTGACCAAGATAGGTGGCAAGCTCAGGCAAGTGGTGTTCGACGTCATCCCCGCCCCGATACCACTGCAGAAGAGTCTTGACGGCGAAGCGGTGACGAAAGTCATGAAGTCTCGGGCCATGGGCATCCTGCGGTCCGCGCAGCCCGATCTGACGGGACAATTTCACGAAGGTCCAGCGCACGCTCCATTCCGTCAGACGGCTTCCGCATTCGGCGAGGAAGAAGCTTGGGGCCAACGGGTGCGGGCAAAGGGCGTCGCGCCGTACGGCATACTCCTGGAGTGTCTGTTGGGTCGAGGGGTGAATCGGCACGTAACGCGACTTGCCGAACTTGGTGTCGCGCACGGTGAGCACCCCCTGGCTAAGATCGACATCTTCGCGGTCAAGGTGCAGCGGCTCGCTGGTGCGCATCCCGGTGACCGCATACAGACCGAACAGAGTGGCGTAGGTGTGGGGCCGCAGGCCGGTGACTGCGGGTAGCTGCCGGGCGGCCTCAAGCAACCGCGAGACCTCCTCGTCGCTGTAGAGATAGGGTACCGGTCGTTGTATCCGAAAAGGCAGCAGGTCCGGCGGGGGCACTTCGGTGCGCGGATCCGTCGCGCTTCGATACTGTGCGAACCGACGTACCATCCCCAGGCGATTGGCCCATTGCGCCGGTTGCACATCCGCTGGCTGGGTCGCCCAGCGCAGTGCAAGATCGGTGGTAATCACCGCTGCCCCTTCGCATTCGGCGAAGTCCACGAACCTCTTCAAAAGACGGCCTGACAGACGGAGCTTCACCCCAAGTGCGCGACGCACCGAGAGATATTCTTCCAAGGCGGCCTGTAACTCGCTCATACGCCACCTCCCGGCCAAGGCTGCGCCAGCTTCCGCAGGGCCTGCAGATTCACCTTGGCGTAGATCTCTGTCGTCTGCGGATGGGCGTGACGCAGCAGTTGAGCGATCTGCTCGAGAGAGGCGCCGCTACGAGCAGGCGGGTCGCCAGGGAGTGGCGCAGCAGATGCGCGCCTTTATGGTCGGGGTTTAATCCGGTACGCTCGAGTGCGCGGCGGACCACATCGTCGATGGCCACGGAACTGCTGAACCCGCGATGCGGAGCCTGAAGGCGGATAAACACACGTCGTGTGGCACAGTGGGCTCGACTCCCACGGAGATAGTTCGCCACCGCCTCGCCGACCTCCTCGGGTAAGGGCAGACGTTCTTGCCGTTTACCCTTGCCGCACACGATGAGGGTACCAGTGTCCCAATCGAAATCATCCAAGGTTAAGGCGACGACTTCGCCGGCCCGCAGCCCAAGGCGGGCCAACAGCACCAAGATCGCATAGTCACGTTGCCCGAGCGCCGTGTGTTGGTCACAACTGTCGAGCAAGGCTTCGACCTGCTCCGGTCCGAGTGACAGGGGTAACCCCGTCAATCGCCAGTTGGTCGTAGCGGGGATCGCGCCAGCAAGATCGCTCGTGATGTCCCCACGCTGACGGAGGAAGCGGGAGAAACTGCGCAAGGCTGTCGCCATCAACTTGGCCCGCCCTCGACTCACATCGGGGGCATGTCGCAGCAGGAAGCCATGGACATCCGGCGGGGAGAGCTCGTCGAGTTTCACTTCCCCGGCACCGAAGCGTTCTTCGAGAAATCGGTGAACGGTGGGGCTGTAGTTGATGACGGTCGCGGCTGAGAGTCCGCGCTCGGCGACGAGGTAGTGCGTGAAGCCGGACTCGATACGTCTTAACGGTGTGTCATCGATGACCTCGGTCGGCGGCGGAATACAGCCAAGCTGCCGTAAATAATCCAGTAGCATTCTGCACGTCGGTGCATCGCCTCGCTTGACATGGGTCGGCCCGTGATCGGCCAAGAACTCCTTGACGCGTTTCTCGCCGAGGGCTGCCAGAGGCAGGCCGTGCCGTTCTAGCCACCGGCTCAGGTGAGCGATACATCGCAGCTTTTCTTTGGCTGTCGACTCTGCGTAGCCCTGGATGGCCAGCTGCGCCGCGAAACCGTCGATGTAGGATGCGAGCGGGCCGCCGTAGAGCTGCTGCTGCGCAAGCGGATCGGGGAAGAGTCTTTCGATCATTGGCTGTCTCCTCGTGATTCTGGCGAGTTCGCCAGATGAAGAAGACAGCCCGATTATTCCGACTGCTCAGATGTTGATCTGCGTTTGAAAAAAGGAAAAACAGCTGGTTATCCGAGCATCAGAGGCCTACTCGGAATAATCCGGGACGCGGAATTATGCTTGTTATTCCGAGCTCGGAATAACGCACGCCTATGCCACTCACCAGTTGGCCGCCGGCCTGGGGGTGGAACGGCTGCAACGGCTCTTGGGCCATGCCAACATCCAGACCACCCTGCGCTATGTTCATTGGCTGCCCAGCGCCGCAGAGGGCGCGGGCGAGCTGGACCTGATCGCCAGGCTGGGGGGGAGCCATGGCTGAGTCCCCATCCCTGCGTGCCGTGATCCGGGCCTGTTTCGACGACCTGGAAGCGGCGGACCTCAACCCCCGCCAATGGCAGGTGTGTCGCCACATCCTGGACTGTCGCACCGCCGCCCTGGGCGGCTTTGCCCTGGCCTGCGACCGCTGCGACGATACCC
The DNA here is from genome assembly GCA_963845265.1 of uncultured Gammaproteobacteria bacterium. Taxonomy (GTDB): domain Bacteria; phylum Pseudomonadota; class Gammaproteobacteria; order Chromatiales; family Chromatiaceae; genus DYRB01. The sequence goes on from CAWJRN010000003.1 coordinate 571,296, forward strand.
CGGTGCTCTATCACGCCTGTCGCGACCGCCATTGCCCGCGCTGCCAACGGCGCGCCTCGATGGACTGGTGCGTGCGCCAGCGCGCGGCGGTCCTGCCGGTGACCTACCACCATCTGGTCTTCACCCTGCCCCATGTCTTGGACGGCTGGGTGGAGGTCCACCCCAAGGAGGTCTATGCCCTGCTGTTCGAGACCGCCTGGGCGACCCTATCGGCCTTCGGCGCCGACCCCAAGCGCCTGGACGGGCAGATGGGCATGACTGCGGTACTCCACACTTGGGGCCAGACCCTGGTGCGTCACGTGCACCTGCACTGCCTGGTGCCGGGCGGTGCCTTCAGCACCGGGGGTGCCTGGCACCAGGCCCGCAGCACTTACCTGTTCCCGGTGCGGGCCCTTTCAAGGCATTTCCGCGGCCGGTTCGTCAGCCGACTGCGCAGTGCCTACGAGGCAGGAGCACTCCCGCGCATCCGCGATCGTGCAGAGGTCGACCGGATACTCAACGCCCTGATGGGGACCGAATGGGTGGTCTACTCCAAGCCATGCCTGGCCCGCACCGAGACAGTGGTGGACTATCTGGCCCGCTACAGCCACCGCATTGCGCTCGCCGACAGCCGCATCCTGGGCTTTGAGAACGGCGAGGTCGCCCTGTCCTACAAGGACTACCGCGACGGGGACCGACGCAAGGTCATCGCCCTGAGCGGCGAAGAACTGCTGCGCCGCTTCCTGCTCCATGTCCTCCCCAAAGGGTTCATGCGCGTGAGACATTACGGCTTCCTGGCCAATCGCTGTCGCGCCCAGCGCTTGGGGCAGATCCGCGCAGCCCTGGAGGTACCCGACTCAGAGCCCACCGAGCCGCAAGAGGACACCGGCACCTTCGACGGCTACCCCTGTCCCAAGTGCCGGCAAGGGCGGCTGCATGTCACCGGGCGCATCGCGCCCGAGCGCCGCGCCGGGGTGATCCGAGCACTTAACCGCCGCCGGTAGCCGCCGACAAGACCGCGCTGCACACAGGCCCACCCGCGGCCTGCGGTTACGCTCGCCCGAATCCCGGAAAATGGCCTAAACTCCCTCCCCAACAGTCCGTCCGCAACCCCTTCGGAGCCTTAGGATGCCCGGTTCCCGACCTTCCGACCGCCGCCCGCGGTCCCACGCGGCCACTTCTCGGTCCCACCAGGCCCATCCTCGGGGATACAATCCCCTATCTATAAGGAGGGCCGTCTGGGCCCCCTACACCGTGCCAGGATCGGATTAGTCCAACAGACGTTTATCCGACGTGCGCGCCAACCTTCGCGCGAACGTCAAGATCGCGCCCTGCGCACGACGGATAAACGCTTAGTAGTTAGGCGCAGAGCAAGCCAATGAAGCGACACATACTCTCTCAAGGCGATTTAGATGGCGCTTGCTTTCTGTACTCGGTCATCAACGCGTATATCACCTTAACAAAACGAGAGCCGGGAAACCAAGGCTGGCAAAAGCCATTCTATAATCGTTGGGATCGATCCACCGGCTTCATCCCCTACCTTTCGGACTTTTTCCAATGCGGAACCGAAAATGAGCATGGCGGCTCTGGCCGGTACAACGACGACTCGCGGCTCTTTGCTTATACAACCGAAAAGATTCTGGAGCAAATGTGCACCGAGGCGGAAAAAAATCGTTTCTCTGTTGCGATCCGGCAAGATGCCAATGAGCCAACATCTTTAAGCGCTCTGGTCCACGAATCGTCAGTTGCGATTGTTTGTCCGAACTATGAGCACTGGGTTGTAGCGGTTCATTTTGATGCCAATCCGTGCTCGGTAAGTGTGGCTTGCTCTTGGAAGTACCATTCCTTCGACGAGTATCGAGAAACTTATCACGATTCGAGTAGAGCCTACTCAAACGACAAGCTTTCCACACGGTGCGAGTTCCCTTTCGCAATTCAGGTTTCGTATGATGCGTTTAACTAGCGGCTCGGCTGCGACCGTCCGTTGCCGCGCCGTCGCTTCGCTTCCAGTGCGGCAACGGGCGCCGCGCCAGCCTTAACGTTATGCGTCAAGATGCCCCGCACCGATCCCGAGGTAATTATGCCCACATTCCGGCAGAAACTAATTGATAGAGTTGGTATTCCAATTGAGCAATGCGAGGTTACTAACAGATTCGCTACGACTTCATTATTTGGAAGAGTCTGATTGTGACAATTGGGGAGAACTATTATCCGATTGCTTTAAATACTTCCATCAGAAATCTACGCGCGCGAAACAAGTTCAGCACTATAGCGGTCTGACTAAAGTAGTAAAAAGTGGACTGGAGAATAGGAAATGTCTTTGAAAGAAGTAGTGGAATATTTCTATGACATACAAGAGTTCAAACTGATACCAGAGTATCACCAAAATAGAATAATTGATTTTTTTAATGAAGATAGGCATTACTTTGTAGACTGCAGTGACATAAAAATGTTTTTAGCTGGAAATAAAGGGTTTGAAGTTTTCAAATCTATCGATGCTTTAGAGAGTTTTTTAAATAAAAAAACAATAGTTGGTGTACTGGGCTGCAATCGGCATTTTGATACACTAGATGAGTTTATATGCCAAGACCTCGGTCTGGCCGTTGGCTAGGGTGACGCGTATCAGTCTTATGCGGACAGGATTGGTGGGAAGATCATAGACTTGGCACTGCTTTCTGGCCTCGGCCCCAGGATTGAAAGCGACCACGGCGCTGCGCGCCCTGGTAGCGACAAAGGCAGTGACCTCGCCCGAAGAAATTCTCAGGCACACGGGCGCAGAACTGGCGTTGCTCCAGCGCGTGGAGCACGAACAACCAGAAGGCGGGGTAACCGGTCGTACAGCATCAGGTCCTGAGCCTCGGTGGACGCCAAATGCTCCCCGGCCAGCACCGCTCGCGGATCTCGCGTGAGCACAGGTCTGCATCGACGACCACCCGTTGAGGACATCGTACAACCGTGACAAGCGCGCTAGCGGTACTGCCGAGCCCTTCGGGGGTGAGCCGAAGGTGGCCATCACATCGGCACTGTTGGGCAGTAGGGCCGTGGATCCATCGACCGCCAGCAGGCGCCATCCGTGCCAACGGCGCAGTACGCTTTATAGTTGGGTTGGAAAGCTTAACCAACTAAAAAATGAAAATGGTAATGAAATAAGCATTATTGTAATGACACATTCTTTTGGGTTTCAAAAAGACTTACCAGAAGAATGGTATATTGCTTCATATGTATAACAAAAGAATGCACTCGGAAAGTCAAAAGCTACACTCCTTGTACCTCGTCACTACGCTTTTGCCTCCCGGTGATTTTGGCCGTTAGGGATGCGCTGATTAAGTCGCCCTCGGGGCGCCGAGCCCCTTCGCCAGCGCTTGCATTTTTGGATTGTGAAATGGGCGTCGAATATTGGCGGTTTGTACGTCGAATCGGTCGGTTCGGCGAGCCTGCAGGCCCGGTTGCCCGGGCTGCGGGCGCACCTTAGGTGCGTCAGGCGAGCAAGGCCCTCTTGGCGATGACCAGATTGGCCAGGGCGAACAGGGTGTGCATCTGCGCGGTGTTCTTCGCCAGCCCCTTGTAGCGCACCTTGACACTATGCTGCGCATGACTTCTCGCGTAATCTGGCGCTAGATGGCAATAAACAGTGAACCTAGGTCTCTTTTCAGACCGTCACTTTTCTAACGGAGGATTTATGCGCTTTAACGTCACTGCTCTATCGCTTACGGCCGGCCTAATCTGGGGCGGCGCGATCCTGATGGTTGCCTCGGCGCACTCGATTTGGCCTAGTTACGGCGGTGCTTTCCTTGACCTGATGGCGGCCATCTATTCGGGCTATCATCCGGCCCCAGGCATTGGGTCGATCATTGTAGGGACGCTGTACGGGTTAGTGGACGGAGCCATTGGTGGTGCCATATTCGGCTGGCTGTACAATTTTCTATCGGGGAAGTTTTCGAGCGGGGAGAGCTAACTGCGGCGTCGACGACCACACGGGCAAATCTGAGTCAGGAGCTTCCGCCTGGTCACATTCCCATGGCTCCAGGCTCGCCATTCTGAATCCCCGCTGGCGCGCTGGTCACTGGGTCTCGTCTCCAGGAGAACCACTTGCGGGAGCTGAAAACGGGCTCTGCTTTCCACCTGCTTGCCTCAGTTGCGGTTCAGGGTGTCCGGCCAACTGCGGACACCCAGCCGTGAGGGTGCGGCGACTGGTTTAGCGAAAGCTGACGGTCAGTGTCAGTTACTGCTCTTCCCAGAGAAATACCGCCACCGGTGTTGATGTGAGCGGCGAATGATGCCGCATCGCTCCGCTAGACAAGTCCACTGCACCGCCACCGCTCACGTCAGCCCGGCGGAGACCGCTTTGCTTTAAGCACACCTTGACCTTGCGCCGGAGGGATCGATCGGCGATTCCATCTACCCCTCGGCGCTATTGCGCCAACTTCTGTTTGGGTTATTCAATAATCGGCTGAGTTGCCGGTCCTTCGACTGTAACCGTCATCTTGATGATATCTCCTGGATTAATTACGAGGCCAGCTTCTTCACAGTTCCAAGAGAGAACCCCATAGGGGATGGCAACTTTCACGGATTTTTTTGTAGTTACGTCTCGGCAGGTCACTTTGCCCGTAGGCATCATCCCGGTGACGTAACCACCAACGGAAACGGTCGGGACACTGACCTGGTATTCGTACACTCCCATGTCCACGGTGCCGTTAACGATCCGCGGATTACCCGCCAAGTCAAGCGCGGGTAACTCCGGCGCGTAGTTATCACCTTCGTCGATGACCGGCGAGGTGCTTGTTAAGCGATAGTTGAGGGCTCCCGCATCGACAAACAGCGGATCGACATTATCCAGATTGCTCGGGTCAATCGGGAATGGAATGTCAACCAGGAATCCGGCAGGACTTTGGTCAAAGTCGTTATTAAATAATCTGACAGAATCGACGCTTACGAGTTGGTAGTTGTTTATGTATAAATCCGCTGCCTGCCCTTCTGTCGCTGCATTACCCTGAATGATATTGTTATAGATATCCACGGCAGTGGTGTCAGGCACCGTATCAATTGCAACTCCACCATAGGCGAGAGCATTGTTGTCGGCTATTGTGTTGTTGGTGAAGGCCAGGGATCCGAATGTAAAGACCAGCATGCCACCGTAATAATTGGAAGCGGAATTAGCCGCGACCACGTTGTTGATAAACTCAAGCGACGCACCCCAATCGCTTGAGCTAAGGTTCAAACCGCCGGCTACCCCGCTGGTGTTCCCCACGATAATGTTCGAAGTGACTGATACCGTGGCGGGGCCGGGGGATGCTCCAGAGATAGCGATGTAGCCTCCGCCACCCTGGGCGCCACTGTTATTGCTGATAGTGTTTCCGGTGACTGTGATGACCTGAGT
>CAWJRN010000004.1:0-17824 GCA_963845265.1 uncultured Gammaproteobacteria bacterium
TTATGCGGAGTACCGGGTTATGCGGAGTCACGCAGTCCGGAGCCGCTCCGAGTAGCGGAAGCGACCCCGAATACTCCGCATAATCAGCTCTGCTGTAATGATTCAATCAGTTTGTCGGGTACTGTGAATCGCCCCCGTTTTAGGGCCGGCGGAATGATGGCCTCGATCGCCTCGAGCTTGTCGGTCGGATCGGCGCGCAGATACACCTCCGTCGTTTGCATGTCCGCGTGGCCCAACCACAACGAGACCTTCCGCAGGTCGCCGGTGGCCTGCAGGATCATCATCGCGCAGGAATGCCTCAGTACGTGCGGTGAGACCCGCTTTCCCTTCAACGACGGACAATGCTCGGAGGCGGTACGCACATGCTTGCGCAGGACGTACTCGAAGCCGGAACGCGTCATGGGCTGACCGCGAGCGTTGAGGAACAGCTCCGGTGCTAACGCTTCGCCGCGTACCGCCAGCCATGCGCGAAGATCGGTGGCGGTTTGCTTCCACAGGGGCAGGCAGCGCTCGCGCCGCCCCTTGCCTGGACCAGAATGCTGGGCGATGACTGCAGGTCCACCGCAGCCAAGGGCAAGCCGACCAACTCCGACACCCGCAATCCTGCCGAGAAACACAGGTGCAGCATCGCGCGGTCGCGTACGCCTGCCCGTCCCCTAAGATCGGGGGCGTTGAGGATCGCCTCCAGCTCGGTGGTGCTCAGATGGTCGATCAGGGCGATGTCGGTCCGCTTGAACGGGATGGCGAGAATGCGTCGGCTCTGGTCGAGGATGGCGGGCTCACGATACTCGCAGAACCGCATGAACGACTTGATGGCGGCCAATCGCGCATTCCGGGTGCTTGCGGTGTTGCCTCGCTGCGTCTCGAGCTGTTCGAGGAAATCCATGATCAGTGGGGCGTCGAGCTGCTCGAGCTCCAGCGCAGAGGGATTCACGTTGAACCGTTCGCTGGCATAGAGGAAGAGGAGTTGGAAGGCGTAAGCGTAGCTCTGACAGGTGTGCTCGCTGGCACCGCGCTGCCTGGGGAGGCGCTCCCGCAAGAACGCTGTGATATGGGGAGCAATGGCCGTCATGACGGTTCTCCCCAGACAAAGTCCTCGCAGCGAGCGGCGATGTCAGTCATCAGCTGCGGGGTCGCTTCCAGGTACCAGTAAGTGCTGCCGACATGGGCATGCCCGAGATACGTCGTCAGCGCAAGCATCTGAGCGCTGACCTGGTCACGGGCGCCGGGACAGGCTTGCAGGGCGCGGGTGGCAAACCGGTGACGGAGATCATGAACGCGCGGTCGGCCGGGGCGATCCGGCAGATCCGCCTCACGCAAGAGTTGTCGGAACAGGCGCGAGACGAGGCACGGGGAGAGCGGCCGTCCGGCCAGGGAGACGAACAGATGGTCGTCATCCTTAGCCGTGCCAGCGCGGTGCTCCAGATAGTGCGCCAAGGCGCAACGGGTGGAGTCGTGTATCGGCACCAGGCGGGATTTGCGGAACTTGGTCTCCCGGATGGTGAGTCCGTCACGCGTGATGTCCTCGCAGCGCAAGGCGTAGGCTTCTGCCGGCCGCAGGCCGGTGACGGCGAGCAAGGTGAACAGCGTCTTGTAGGTCCGCGGCCGCAGCGAGCCTGGTGGCCCCAGACGCACGGCGGCGTCGAGGAGCCGGCGCAGCTCGTCGTCGGTGAACAGATAGGGCGTTGGGCGTGGAAGGTACCCGCAGAAGACATGTTCGGGCGGGATTTCGTGGCAGGGCTCCTCGGCATGGATGAAGCGTGCAAACCCCATCAAGCATTGGTAGCGTCGGTGGCGCTCGACCTCAGTTTTTGCTTGAGCCGCCCAATCGATCGCGCTGTTCGCCCGCAGGTAGGTCTCTCCGCGGGCGTCGGCGAAGCGAACGAAATAGCGCAGGTACTGCTCGGTGGTCTTCAACTTGAAGCCGGCCGCGCGACGCACGGCGAGGTAATCGTCGACGGCTTGGGTCAGCATGATTCGACCTCCAGCCACGGCACGACCACTTGTTCCAATAGGTCAGTGTCGACCTTGGTGTAGATGTGGGTGGTCTCAATCGAGGCATGGCGCAGCACGGCACCGATGGCCTCCAGGGAGGTCCCCTGGCGCAGCATGGCCGTAGCGGCCGAGTGACGTAGGAGATGAGCCCCGCAGGACGGTGCGTCGATTTGGGCGAGGCGCAATGCGCGCGCCGTAATCGTGCTGACCATCCATCGGGAAAACGGTACAAAGGGGGCAACGGCGGTGATGAAGACGTGTGAGGTCGCCACGGACGGACGGTGGTTGGCCACGTAATGCAAGAGCGCCTCGCCGACATCCTGCGGCAGCGGCAGCACCGTTTGCCGTCGGTTCTTGCCGGCGACTTGAAACAGCCCCCGCTCCCAGTCGATGTCGTGCAACTGCAAGGCCGCCACGTCGCCGGCCCGCAGCCCGAGCCTTGCCAGCAGCAACAACACGGCCCGGTCACGTGCACCCATGGCGCTCGCGAGATCACAGGTACCGATCACCCGCTCGACCTCCTCGGGGCCGAGGTAGCTTGGGAGTGAGGCGCGCCGCCATCCCGCGATGTTGGGGATCGCGACGAGCAACTCCGGAGGGCAGCGACCCTGAGTAATCAAGAATCGCAAGAACATCCGCAGGACGGTGACGATCGTTTTGACTTGACTGGTCTTGTGAGCGCCCGCGCGGCCAAGGACAAATCCCCGCAACTGCTTGGCCGTGTACTGCTCAGGGTGGTCGCCGAGGGCAACGAGCAAACGGCGCAGCGCCGGGCGGTAACCGTTGAGCGTCGTCTCCGTCACACCGCGCTGGGAACGCATCCAATGACAGAACTCGCTCACCAGCGCCGGCTCAATCGCCGCTGCCGGTGTCGCGACCAGACCCCTCGCTTCCAGAAAGTCAACGAAGTGGCGAGCGCCAAGAAACGTCGGGCTGTACTCCCTCCGGCGACAGCGCAGGCGGCCTTGTGAATCCAGGTATCGGCCGAACGGTACCAACACCCGCGAGTCCAGGTGATCAACTGTCAAATCAGCCTGCGCAGCCCAGGCAGAAAGCCGCCCGGTACCGCGCAGATAAGCCCTGACCTTGTCGCGGCTGTAGCCCGCCTCGGCGAGGTGGGAGGCGAAGTCGTCCAGGTAGGGACCGGCAGGGCCGGAGCGAAGTTTGCGAAGCGTGAATGGGTGTTTGAAGTACGCGGTCAACATGCTGCCCTCCTTCCACAGGCGTCGAGAAGGACGGCAGTCTTATGCGCAGTGATTCAACGGTTCTTGCGACACAATCGGTTGATATCACGAAGATTGCTGCCGCCCGCCAGCGGCATTCTCCGCATAACCCGGTACTCCGCATAAAGCCGCTTATGCGCTGCAGTGCATAAGCGGCTTCCACCGTATCCGCCACTACGGGCTGCTCGCTAATGCCACGCGGGTCGAGAACCTGGCACGGGCCAGGGCCTTGTTGGAGACCCGGCCACCCCCGGTGCTGGCGATCCCCGATCAGGCCACTGACGCCCCCGTGGTGTCTGCTGGCCCCGTCGATTGGCATCGCTGTCCGTGCTGCGGCGCGACCATGGTCGTGATCGAGACCATCTCCCGCGCTCACGCCCCACGGGTACCGCCCGACTCCCGGGGCGCCAGTCCATGAGAACCACCGGCTGCCGAACGGCCCTTGTCGCAACGCTGCTGCGCTCCCCGCCAGGCGGCGACGGAGCCGCTGTGGCCAACCGGCCCAGGAGGACCCTGCGCGGGACATCATCCGGGCCCATCGCACGCGATCCACTTCCCCAAGCGCGCCAAGCTCCCGTTGCACGGGCCTGTACGCCTTTCCACGCGTGGCCTCCGCCGCCTTCCACCTCACCCTCCAACCAGGCCCGACAATCCAATCCCCATAGCGACCCCGCACCTCATCGCCATCCTGCCCGCGGTTTCCTCCCTCGAGGCTTATCAGACGCCTACCGCCGCACGCAGTGACCTGCTCGCCTCGCCACAGTGCTCCCACCTCCGTGCCACCACCACCCGCCTACCCGCGGCGGTAGGCATCTGATAACCCTTAACAGGAGCAGCCGCGAGATTCCCGGAAGCAGGGACTGCAATACGAGGTACAACGGCCGCTCGGGAGATTGGGACAAGGAGAGGATGTAACCTTACGAATTGCTCGCATCAACGCGGTCCGCATTTGCCGCAGACATCCTGTCCGCGCTGCCATACCCAAGCCGATGTTTCGTCGCTGATTTTGCCGAGGCAGGCAGACCCACTGCCAGCCAATTTATCAGGAACAATCGCCGGTATTTCAGACATTTGCGGCCACTTTGCCTGATAGATTGCGGGCCGGGAAGAACGGCCAACCCGACGCAACCCGTTGACGTGGTGGCCGATTGTCGATCCGATACGCGTCGAAGGACCGCAGTTCAGGCACATGGTCCGTCGAAATCTAGGCATACATCAAATGGAGAAATCAATGACTGTCAATTCCGAACAAGAACAATACGAGGTGTGTCCCGTATGTTCTTCTACAATCAAAAGATGGCGAGACAAGAACGTAGGTGGCGAAAACTATATACTGGATTTATGCGGCTCATGTGGTTTTTCATTCGTCAATCCAAGGCCCTCTTTGAGTTTCTTGATGGACTATTACTCTTCATTCGGGCATGGCCATGTTGGCGAAAAAGAAGCACCTACTTTGCTGTCAGTTCTCCAACAAGAACAGAATTATCCGAATTCAACTGTTGATGCCAAGAGATTAATAGGAACAATTAAGTCACTAACTCAAAGCAGCCGCAACAACAGATTCTTAGATGTTGGTTGTGGATATGGCTTCTTTTCAAAAGAAGCACTAAATGCGGGATTTGAAGTTGCCACACTGGAATTGGCAGAAAACGAAAGAGCAATTGCCAAAGAGATGACTGGCATTAATCCTGCCGCATGTTCGTTCGAAGAATTTGAGTGTGCCCATGAGTCTTTGCAAGTTGTGTTTATGAGCCAGATACTAGTCATCATCAGATGTAAATTTATGGATTGGCAAGGCGCATGATTTGCTGGTCAATGATGGCATTATAGCCATCGCCTTGCCAAATTATGGCAGCATATTCCGCCTTATCATGCAAGAAAACGAGCCATACATATGCCCACCTGCTCATTTGAATTTCTTTAGTCAAAAAAGTCTTTCAAAATTATTAGATAACCATGGATTTAGGGTAGAAGCAATACAGTGGGTGTCAAGACTGCCAACAACAGCTCTCGAAAAACGGTTGCCGGAATTCACAAAGCCACTGATGCCGGTTATCAGTGCAGTCTCATCAGTATCTCTTCACCCTTGATGTCCTTCATCTCGGCATGATAATTAACGTTTATGGGAGAAAAATGAGTGCCTAATCGGGAGGCCGGGGGTTTCTCTCCCACGGGCTTCCACAGCACCCCCCGCATGCGGGTCCGCACGTAAGCGTTCAGCCCCCCCAAAGCTAGGCGATTCAAGCAGGGCTAACAGCGGGCGCTGCGGGAGTCGGCAGCGCGGGAGCAGGCAAGCCTTGGCGGCGTTGTCTGCGGACCTCGGCGAGATAGGGCCAAGGCAAGACGGAGCGCTTGCGGCAGGTCTCGATGATGCTGGCGAGGTTGGCGAAGGCACGGGTGCCCTCGGCGGTGCGCGTGCCGTTGCCGATGCGCCAGGCGATGACCCAGTGGCGCAATGCCCGTTTGGCCTCGTTGTTGGTCAGCGGCAGCCAAGGGCCGATCCCGAGCACCTTCGCCTGGCTGACGCGGAACATCGCAGTCAACGGGTTGGGTCATCGGGTGCAAGCGCTCAACCTGGGTCTGGGGCGAGGCGAGGGCCGCCTGGGGTTCACCGGCGGATTGGATACCGTCAATCACGTGCTTGCCGAGGACGAGGTGGCGGACGATGTGCTGGAGGTGCCGGTACGGGCGCTTGATGCCGTTCTGGACGGGCGGTCGCCGACGCCCGATCAAGATCGATGTCGAGGGGTTCGAGACGCGAGGTGCTGGCGGGGGCGGAGCGTGCCTTGGCCGATCCGGGGCTGTTGGCCGTGATCATGGAGTTGAACGGCAGTGGTGCGCGCTATGGCTTCGATGAGGATGCGCTGCATCGGGGGCTGCTGGGGCGCGGGTTCGAGACCTTTCTCTATCGGCCGTTCGAGCGGGTGTTGGAGCCGCTGAACGGGGCGCGCTCGGCTGGCGGCAATACGCTCTATGTGCGGGATGCGGGGCGGTTGGCGGAGCGGGTGCGGGCGGCGCCGCGGTTTCGGTTGGGGACGGGGGAGAGATTTGAGGGTTTTAAGATTTAGGTTTTAAGTTTTAAGGGCTTGGGGGGATGGGGTTGCGTGGTGAGGGACGGGATGGGGGTGTTCAGGCCACGTACATGCTTTGCACCTCGCTTGCTTTCGTGCCTACACATCGATGTGTCTGTTACCAGCCACACCGCAAGGCTCGATACTGGGCTCGCGGCGCACGATTACCCAGGCGGGATTCCCAGCCGATAGATCACGCGGCCTTGCCAGGCCGCACTGCCCCCGGTTTCCCCGATACCTGCGTTCCCCTGCCGAGCCCGCCGGCCGAGAGGTTTTTTCACAGCCTTTCAGGTGCGCGCGGTGCGGATCTCTTCGCGGATGATACGGCGTAGGTCAGCCTCCAGGTGCGCGGATTCGATGGCCCGGCGCAGGGTGTCGTTGATCAGGGTCTGATAGCCGCGATTCCCGGCCAGGGCCTTGAAGTGCTCCACGATGGGGGCGTCGAGCATGATGTTGATGCGTAACTTGCCGACCTTGGCACGCACGGCTGCCTGCCATTCGGCCCGACTCACATCCTGGCCGCCAACGCGCAACCGAGCCCGGTCGAAGTCGGCCTGGGTCAGCGGGGGTGCATCGTCGTCAAAAGTATCCGGCGTTTCGGTAGAAGAGGTCTGTCTCATTGCTGTTTGCCTCGCGCATGGAGATGATGCGGATTTCCTCATTCGGATTCGACATGCACGATCAATACGATCAGGAACCCCAATAGGCCGATGCCGATCATGCGCTGCTCGGCACGATCGATGCGAATCGCCGATTTACCTTTCAAAAACCCTACCGTGTTGACCACGCTGAACCTCGGTGGAATACTCAGGCACAGGTGGATGTGGTCCGACATCGCATGCCCCTCCACAATTTCGACGCCATGTTGGCGACACAGCTCGCGCAGAATCCCTCCAATCTGCCTGCGCAACGATCCATAGATCGACCGTCTACGATACTTCGGCACGAACGCAACATGGTACTTGCAGTACGATTTCACGTGGGACTGGCCTTGCCAATCTCGCATGATGATCTCCTTCCAGTTTGCCTAACGGGAGGGAGATCATCCCCTACCCCTCTCAGCACGCCGGAACGGCAGAGCCTTGAGGAGTCCACCGCCAGAGGCGGTGGTTTACCTGTTACGAGTCAATGTCGGCTTCAGGTACGGCCGCTGCTGCCGTGGTTAAAGGCCCTTCGGCAATGATCGCATTCCCGCATTCCCGCATAGTACGCATGGCAATCGGTGTGCTCGTCACATTGGTTCCTTGAAAGCTCTCATGCGAATCATCTTCATCAACCGCTTTTTTAGCCCTGACCATTCGGCGACCAGTCAGATGGTATCGGATCTCGCGTTTTACCTGGCTGGGCGCGGACATGAGGTGCTGGTGATTACGAGCCGGCAGCGCTATGACGCGCCAGACGCCCGGTTGGCTACCAAAGAACATATTAACGGGGTTGCGATCCACAGGGTATGCACATCGCGCTTCGGCCGCGGATTTCTCCCCGGGCGGGCGATCGATTATCTGACGTTTTACCTGAGCACCGCATGGCGCCTGCTGCGGTTGGCGCGTGCTGGGGATGTAGTGGTAGCGAAGACAGACCCTCCGTTGATCTCGGTCTTCGCCGGTTGGGTGGCGGGATGGCGTGGGGCACGGCTGGTGAATTGGCTCCAGGACCTGTTTCCGGAGGTGGCTGCTGCCTTGGGGATCGGCCTGAAGAACGGCGCGGTGACCGATTTTCTCACCCGACTGCGGGACCGCTCCCTCCAGAATGCGTCGATGAACGTGGCGATCGGGGATGGGATGCGGCGACGGCTGATCGACCTCGGCGTGGATCAGGAGAGCGTGCGCGTAGTCCACAACTGGTCGGACGATGAGCGGATTCGCCCGCTGCCCGCCGAGCTGAACCCGTTGCGCAGGGCGTGGGGGCTGGCGGGAAAGTTCGTCGTGGGCTATTCGGGCAACCTCGGCCGTGCGCATGAGTATGGGACCCTGTTGACGGCGGCGGCAGGATTGCGGGACCGGAACGATATCGTTTTTCTGTGCATCGGCGGCGGCGCCTTGATGGACGAGCTGCGGGCGGAGGCCGAGGCGCGCGGGCTCGGGAATCTGATCTTTCTGCCATACCAGCCGGCCGAGCGCCTCGGGGCGAGCCTGACGGTGCCGGATGTCCACCTGGTTGTACTACGGCCAGAGATAGAGGGGCTGATCGTCCCGAGCAAATTTTACGGGAGCGCCGCGGCGGGTCGGCCGACGATTTTTGTCGGCAGCCTCGAGGGGGAGATTGCGGGTCTCCTGGCAGAAGCGGAGGCGGGTTTTTCGGTGGCGATGGGTGACGGCGAGGGGCTGATGGCTGCCGTTCTGAGATTGAGGGACGATCTGGGGCTCCGGGAGCGCATGGGGCGGAATGCTCGGCGAATGTGCGAAGAGCGGTTTTCGCGGCGTTCGGCGTTGGAGAAGTGGGAGGAAGTTTTAAGGGGTTAGGGGGATGAGGTCGCGATGGTGCGCATGTGTGAGTCAGCGGTCACTTCGCGGCCGTCACTTACAAGGCAGGATCAAAGGGGTCGCAAGGTAAGGCATTTTGATGAGTCTTCCGAACTCGCCGGGTTTCATCCCGCCGCATCCGCTTAGCCAGATAGGGTGAAACCGGCGCGTTGGGAGGCGGTCTGCGGTTGGCGCCGTGCTCGCATGGGTGAGAGGGCGCGTCGGGGGCTGAGTGCAGCGAGACAGCGTCACCGCCTCCGGCTACCACGCACCCCGGGCACCGGAGTCCCGGACATAGGACATGGGGCCAGCCTCCCCGGTGTCCGTTCCAGCATCCCGTTCGCTATGGGGTGCAAACAAGGGCGTCCTCCTGGGAGATGTTACGATGCGAGAACTGACCCTCGCCCCCCCTCCCGAGAACTGACCCTCGCCCCCCTCCCCTCCCCCCCCGACACTTCTGGAGCGCTTCGCCTCCTCGCTTGCCCCGCCGCTGGTGCTGGAGTTGGCCGTCAACGGGGGCCAACACCTAACGCAGACATAGCCTATCCTTTATCCCTAAAAGTGGGTCGAGCAGAAGGTGCCCAAGGATACCTGGACGCTCGACGGTGGCTTGCGCATCATGCCCTATCTGGGCGGCAAGCCGTTGTAGAGGAGGCTTCAATGTTCACCAACATGCGCGCCCTGATCGACAGCGCTGCCTACTTCGACTACGTCCGCGACTACTACAGGATGTTCTCTTTCGACACCGATTTTTCGGGGGCGAGCATCCTCATCGAGCCAGCGAAGATCGTGCGCTTTTCCACACGCTCGATCGACCTTCTTCTGCGGGAGCTGATCCGCCACGGCGGTAACCAGGAGAAGGATTTCGTGATCGTGACCCACGGGAACCAGAACGGGCTGCCGATCCGGATCAGGTCGACGAACCCTGCGACCCTGCAGCACACGATCATGGACGCGCTGAGCGACTGCCTGTCCAACCAGCCGGTGGCGCGGGCGTCCGGACGCCAATCCGCGCTGCTGTATCAGGGCGGGGGGCATAGGGTTTTTACCAACGCCGCCGAGCTGGACGCGCTTCTGGCGCTGGTGAGGCAGGTACGGCAGCTGCGCATGCGCCACCTGGAGTTCCGCGGCTGCAATCTTGGCGCGGGACCGGGGCTGAGGGCGATCCACAAGCTGCTGGGCGCGCGCTACACAGCCGCGCCGACGGTGCGGCACGTGGCCTATCGCTTCGCCACAGCCCGCCAGGGCGCCGTGAGCGCGGAGCGGTTCCTGGCGGCGATGAGGCGGCTGCCGGCGCCGCGGCGCACCTTCACGCGGGCCGAGTGCTTCGGAGGTGGCAGCCAGGGGAACGGGAACGACATCGTCGTCGCCGTCTCCATCACGAATAACCAGTTGCACCTGCTGGCCCGGGATCGCGCTTCGCTGATGGGCTGGACCCAATCCTTCCTGCAGGACCTGACGCTCTTTGCCATCGGGCGACGGCCCTCAGGGGGTGGCTATCATGCAGGCGGGCCGCTGCCGGTGTTCACGCTGGAGACGCCACGCCATACCAAGCCCTTCGTGCTACCTGGCGATTTCGACTGGGCCAACTTCCTGACCGCCGAGCGGGTGCCGGTCTCACCCGCCGCGTTCCAGATTCCATGACCACCAGGGCCAGTACCGGACGCGCACTGGCTGACGAGCAGGCGCCCCGCCCACGCGCAAACTGGTGATCCGCAAAGTATGTGCAACTGCTAAGTAATGCCGGACTTTCGCCTTCTCGACTGCCACACTTCGCGCTCCCCGCCCGTAAGCATTTGCACACCCGAAACCTGGTCGCCCGGTTGAATCTGCCCAACACGGCCGATGCCCCGGAGGACAAGCTTGAGCTCTACACCCAGGCCATGCGGGGCTGAGTCGAGCGCGATCCCGATCCCGAGCGGTGCTCGCAATAGACTGACTCCAGGGGAGATTTGTACTTTTCGGAGGGATGAAGAGCATGCTTCCAAAGTCTCTTCTTAACCCTTAAAACTGAAAACTTAAAACTTAAAACTTAAGACTGATCCGGACCTTGACTCCCCCAGCCATCCCATGGTCTGATGCGCCCGCGTTCACCGATGAACGCACAAGCCCAGATCGACCCGAACGAACGCCCGGGCAAACCGCCTTCCACCCCGTACCGTCCATGTCACGGTATGGCGGTAGCGTGCCCGAGCCTCGACCCGCCACACCCAGCGCCGTCTCCTTGAACGACGACGCCCACTACCGCCTGCTGAAGGTCCTCGAAGAACGCCCCGACGCCAGCCAACGGGAGCTCGCCCAGACCCTCGGGATCAGCCTCGGTAGGATCAACTACTGCGTCAAGGCCCTCCTCGACCAGGGCTGGATCAAGGTGACCAATTTCAAGAACAGCAAGAACAAGCTGGCCTACGCCTACCTGCTCACGCCCAGCGGTATCGACGCCAAGACTCGCATCACGGCCCGGTTTCTCAAGCGCAAGATTGCAGAGTACGAAGCCCTGAAGCAGGAGATCGACCGCCTCCAGGCCGAGGTGGCACCGGCGGAGGACGCCTCGGTGGCCGTGGCCGACAAAGAACATTGAAACGACCCGACCACGAGTCATAACCTCCCGGCCAGTAGGCCACGGAGGAAACCCGTCAGCGCCGCGGACACCCTAACGCAGGCCGACGCCTTAAGCCCCGTCCAAATGCCTTGACAGCCAAGCCGGCACACTGCCGCCGCATAATTGGGGCGACAGCCCCCGCCCCGGCGGCAAGCATTGACGGACCCGGATTAGCGCAGCACCCAGCACCGGCGACCAACGAGACGAAAGGATGAAGGCCGCTGTTTCCAAAGTCTTTTCTTAAAATTCCAAAGTCTTTTCTTAAAACTTAAAACTTAAAATGGATCCCGTCCTCCAAACCCTAACCCAAGAACTGAATCGCCGCCTCGGATCCCACGTCCGCGGTCTCTGGTTGTTCGGCTCCAGGGCGCGCGGCGATGCGCGCGAGACCTCCGATTACGACGTCTTGATCCTGGTCGACGAAAAAACGCCGGACGTACGTGATCGCATTCTCGATCTTCAAGTAGAAATCCTCGACCGCCACGAAGCCTTGGTGGCGACCATCTTGCGAACCGAGGACGAGTGGCGCGGCAGTCAAGGCTATCCGCTGGCGCGAAACATCGCCCGCGAGGCAGTGCGCTTGTGACCCCCGAAAGCGAGGCCCTGCTGACCGCGGCGGAATCCAAGCTCAAGGCCGCGGAGCTTCTGCTCAACGCAGGAATGAACGGCGATGCCGTGTCGCGCGCCTACTACGCAGTCTTCCATGCGATCAGCGCCCTTCACCTTGCATCCGGCAACAGCTACTCCAGCCACGCGCAGTTAATCGGACGATTCAACAAAGACTTCGTCAGAACCGGGGTCTTCGCTCCAGCCTTATCACGAGTCGTAACTCGCTTATTCGAAGACCGTCAACTCGGAGACTACGATGCAACCGCCGAGTTCCCCCTCGACCAAGCCACCCAAGACATCACCGACGCCCACCAACTCGTCCAAGCCATCCGCACCCACTTAAAACTTAAAACTTAAATCTGCTCCGAAACTGATCGGCAACTTGACTCCCCCAACCATCCCATGGTCTGATGCGCCCGCGTTCAGACGATGAACGCACGACCCAGTTTGCCCGAACAAACTCCCCGCAAACCGCTCCGCACCCTGTACCGTCCATGTCACGGTATGGCGGTAGCGTGCCCGAGCCTCGACCCGCCACACCGGCCGCCTTGACCGACGACGCCCACTACCGCCTGCTGAAGCTCCTCGAAGAACGGCCCGAAGCCAGCCAGCGGCAGCTCTCGGAGGCCCTCGGGATTAGCCTCGGGAAGACCAACTACTGCGTGAAGGCCCTCCTCGACCAGGGCTGGATCAAGGCGACCAACTTCAAGAACAGCAAGAACAAGCTCGCCTACGCCTACCTGCTCACGCCCAGCGGCATCGACGCCAAGGCACGCATCACCGCCCGCTTCCTCAAGCGCAAGATCGACGAATACGCGGCGCTGAAGGCGGAGATCGAGCAGTTGACGGCCGAAGTTGAGCAGGTTCGATCGATATCGGAGCGGAAACACCGGTAACAGGTCGCGGCGCAGAGCGCCCCTCCCACGAGGACCGGCACCCAGCGGCAATGGCACGACCTGAAGGAAGGCCCGAAACTCCTGGGGCGAGGCCCCACTCTCCTGTGGGAGGCCCGCTCCGCGGGGCGACCAAGCATGCAAGATCCAACCCGTGACTGAGCCCCCAACCGACGACTACGACTCCCCCTGGAAAGAGGCGCTGGAGCACTACTTTCCCGACTTCCTCGCGCTCCTCTTCCCCTGGATCCACGCCGCGATCGACTGGTCGAAGGGGTATGAGTTCCTCGATAAGGAGCTTCAACAAGTGGTGCGCGATGCCGAGCTGGGCCGGCGCTACGCCGACAAGCTCGTCAAGGTGTACACGCGCGACGGGGCCGAGACCTGGGTGCTGGTCCACGTGGAGGTCCAAGGCGCCGCCGAGGCGGGATTCTCCCAGCGCATGTATGTCTACAACTACCGCCTCTTCGACCGCTACCAAGCCGACATCGTGAGCCTTGCCGTCCTGGCCGATGACATTCCAGCCTATCGGCCGAGCGCGCACCGCCGTGGCCGCTGGGGCTGCGAGCTTGAGTTTCGCTTCCCCATCGAGAAGCTGCTCGACTGGCACTCACGTTGGGCGGAGCTTGAGGCCAGCGCCAACCCTTTTGCCCTGGTGGTGATGGCCCACCTCAAGACCCAGGAGAGCAAGGACGGCGCCACCCGCAAGGGCTGGAAGCTGCGCCTGGTGCGCTTGCTGTACGAACGCGGCTACACTCGGGAGCAGGTGCTGGAGCTGTTCCGCGTCCTCGACTGGATGCTGCGGCTTCCCGAAGACCTGGAGCAAGAGTTCAAGCGAGAGCTGATTGCCTTTGAGGAGCAAGCCAAGATGCCCTACGTCACCAGTATTGAGCGCCTCGGCAGACAGGAAGGTCGCGAGGAAGGCCGCGAGGAAGGTCGCGAACAAGGCCGCGAACAAGGCCGCGAACAAGGCCGCCAAGAAGGTGAGGCCATCGTCCTTCTGCGGCTTATCACCCTGAAATTCGGCCTCCCCAGTGAACCGGTGCGTCGGCAGATCGCGACCGCCGACCCCGAGACCTTACTGCGGTGGTCCGAGCGCATCCTCACCGCCCAGACCCTGGACGAAGTCCTCCGGTAGTCCCAGGCGACCTGGCAGGACGCCGCTGCGGTCGCGGCGCCCTCGGGTGCGACACGCAACGCGCCGCAGAGCGCCCCTCCCACAAAGAAGCACCCCAGCCCGCCCTGGCTGAGAGGTCTGTGGGAAGCCTGTGAGAGGCCCGCTCCGCGGGGCAACAAACAACGAGTAACCGTTCAGCCCCCTCGCCCCCGAGGGGGAGAGGGCTGGGGTGAGGGGGGTCTAACCTCTTGTTCTGGCGACCCCTCACCCCCAACCCCTCTCCCAAAGGGCGAGGGGGGCTGAACGCTTACGACAACGAGCATCGAACGGAATGGCCTACAAGCGATGACTGCCGGACCAGCAGACCCCAAATCGAACCCGTCCTCCTCGGAAGAGAACCTCTGGCGTGACAACCAGGTTGTCGCCGTGGTCGGCCTCGGCTATGTGGGCTTGCCGCTGGCCGTCGCCTTTGGGCGCAAGCTGCCCACCATCGGCTTCGACATCGACGCCCGCAAGCTGGAGCACTTCCGCGCTGGCCGCGACCCCACCGGCGAGGTGACGCCGGAGGGACTCAAAGCAGCCCGGCACCTGGAATACACCAGCGACCCCGCCCGCATCCGCCAGGCCGACGCTGTCATCGTCGCCGTGCCAACTCCCATCGACGACACCCACCGCCCGGATCTCGGCCCCTTGATCGGCGCCAGCGAGACGGTGGGCCGTCACCTCAAGCCCGGCGCCGTGGTTGTCTACGAATCCACCGTCTACCCCGGCTGCACCGAGGAGGTCTGCATCCCTATCCTGGAGCGCGAGTCGGGTCTCGCGTGGGCGGGGCGGAACAACGGCGCGCAGCAAGACACTTTCCACGTCGGCTACTCACCCGAGCGCATCAACCCCGGCGACCGCGAGCATCGCCTGGAGACCATCGTCAAGGTGGTCTCCGGTGACGATCCTGCGACCCTTGAGCGCGTAGCCTCCCTTTACGAGACCGTGGTCGAGGCCGGCGTCCATCGCGCCTCCAGCATCCGCGTCGCCGAAGCCGCCAAGGTCATCGAGAACACCCAGCGCGATCTCAACATCGCCCTCATGAACGAGCTCGCCGTCGTGTTCAACCGCCTCGGCATCGACACGACGGAAGTGCTCGTGGCCGCGGGGACCAAATGGAATTTCCTGCCGTTCCGCCCTGGGCTGGTCGGCGGTCACTGCATCGGTGTCGACCCCTACTACCTCACCTACAAGGCCGAGCAGGTGGGCCATCGCCCAGACGTCATCCTCGCCGGCCGGCGTATCAACGACAGCATGGGTAAGTACATCGCCGAGCAGACCGTCAAGCAGATGATCCAGGCCGGGGCCTGCGTCAACGGGGCGCGCGTCACCGTGCTCGGCCTCACCTTCAAGGAAGACTGCCCGGACCTGCGCAACTCCCGCGTCCCGGACATCGTCCACGAGTTGGAGACCTACGGCTGCGACATCGTCGTCCACGATCCCCTCGCCGATCCGGACCAAGCGCAGGCCGAGTACGGCATTGCCCTCCAACGCTGGGACGACCTGCCGCCAGCCGACGCCGTCATCGTCGCGGTCGCCCACAGTCACTACAAGGCCCGCAGCGGCACGGACTATGCCGCGCTACTCAAACCCGGCGGCTGCCTGATGGACATCAAGTGCATCCTTGAACCTACAGCGCTCGCCGGACGCGGGGTGTCCCTCTGGCGGTTGTAAGGAGAGCGGCGCACCGGCAACTGTGGGAGGTCACGTTCCGCAGGTCGACCGGAATCGAACGGACACGTCCATGGGCGCAGCGAACTGCGACTGGGACAACCCAGTTTCTTGCGGGCCGCGATGACCGGAGACGTAACAACCTGCGTTTGAACCGCCTTCATTTGGCGTACGGAGTCCAGCAGTTCAGCCGCCAGATCGCGTTTGGCTTCGTAGGCCGCCAGGTCGGTTTTGGACATGGGGTTACTCTTCGAGGGCATAACGGATCTCCTTGAGCTTCGGACCGATTAGGTTGTCCGTCTTGGCCTTGGTGTACAGCCTGAGCAAGACGACCTCACCTTACAAGGTACCCGAGCAAGCCGGCCTGCGACGCATAGTTGCCGTCTGGTTCGGTCGAGTATTCCTTCCCAAGCGCTTACCCGGCATCCCCATTGAGCCCATGGCCGACCTGGTGGCGCGTAAAATCCCAGCAGCCCGCCTAGGGATCAAGTCGCCAAAACGAAGTGGGAGGGCGCCTCCCCAGTAGGCGCGCAATGTTGAAGAAACCACCCAAGCCTGCCGTCCGACGCGACGACTACGACTCGCCGTGGAAGGATCTGCTCGACCGTTGGCACCAACGGTTTCTGGAGTTCTTCTTCCCCGTCGCTGCCGCCGACATCGACTGGTCGCGCGGCTATGAATTCCTCGACAAAGAGTTACAAAAGGTCACCCGCCGGGCGGTGGTGGGCCGACGGCACGTCGACAAACTGATCAAGGTCTGGCGGCGCAGCGGGCAGGAGACCTGGGTGTTGATCCATACCGAGGTACAGGGCAACCGGGAGACGGACTTTGCGCGGCGCCTCTATACCTACCACTCGCGGCTAACGGATCGCTACAACCGCCCGGTGGTGACATTGGTCGTGCTCACGGACGACCATCCCGACTGGCGTCCAGAGCGTTACGAGCACGCCTTGTGGGGTTGTCGGGCCGTATTGGAGTTTCCCAGCGTCAAGCTACTGGACTATCGTGACCATGCCGGCGAGTTGGAGGCCAGCGACAATCCCTTTGCGGTGGTCGTCTTGGCGCAGTTGGCGGCGACCGCCACCCGCCGAGACCCACCCGCCCGGCTAGCACACAAGATCGGCCTGACGCGCCGGCTCTATCGACTGGGGCTGGAGCGCGACGACATCCTGAGCCTCTACGCCTTCATCGACTGGGTGTTGGCGTTGCCGGAGGCGTTGGAAGAAGACTACCATCGTTGCATCCAGGAGATTGAGGAGGCCGAGCACATGCAATACGTAACAACTGCTGAGCGCATCGGGATTCAGAAGGGCCGGCAGAGAAGGCCGCCAAGAAGGCCGGCAGGAAGGCCGCCAAGAAGGCGAAGCCAGAATCCTGCTCCGCCTGATCACGCTCAAGTTCGGTCCCCCTAGCGAGGTGGTGTGCCGGCAGATCCAGACCGCCGATGCCGAGACCCTGTTGAAGTGGTCGGAGCGCATCCTCACGGCGCAGGCCCTGGACGAAGTGTTGCGATAGCTCGGATCGTCCCGGGCATCCGGAAACTCGTTCGCGCGCCGATGGCATAGCATGCTACACTTGCACAATTTATTGTACAGGTAAGGCATCATGAAAGTCGTGACCTACTCTCATGCGCGAAATGCGCTCAAGTCTGTGCTGGATGACGTCGTGCGCGATGCCGATGTTGCCATCATCAGCCGCCGGGATGCCGAGGGCGATGCCGTGGTGATGTCGCTGGATCACTACAACAGCTTGGTGGAAACCCTGCATCTGCTGTCGACACCAGCCAATGCCGAGGCGCTCGCGCGCGCCATCCGTCAAGACCAAGCGGGGCAGTCCCAGCCGCGGGTGCTGATCGATGCCGACGGCGGCTGATGATGCGCGCCATCCGGTTCGTTCCCGACGCCTGGGATGCTTACTTGTACTGGCAGCAGCAGGACAAAAAGACGCTCAAACGCATCAATGCCCTCATCAACGAGGCAACGCGCGATCCGTTCCGCGGAATCGGCAAACCCGAACCCCTGCGCGGCCATCTGTCGGGCTACTGGTCGCGGCGCATCGATGACACGCATCGATTGGTCTATCGCGCCACGGACACGGACTTGGTGATCATCGCCTGCCGCTTTCACTACGATGGCTGAT
>CAWJRN010000005.1:0-230938 GCA_963845265.1 uncultured Gammaproteobacteria bacterium
CCTCTTTAGTCCGTGTCGTCAGTGTCATCGTGTGTGTACCGTTCCTTCGCCGAGGCCAGAGGCATCAGGCGCAGGACCCGTGCCCACCTGCTGCCGGTAGGCCTCCAAGACGTTCTCGATGGTGTCGTAGAAGGCGTCCTCGCCAAAGAGCTGGCCGAGCTGATAACTGCTCTCATCTTTGACGTCCTCCATCACCTGGGCCACGACCAGGCGTATCCCCTTGTCCTTCAGGATGCCGAAGATCGAGCGCAGGGTCTCCGCCGCCGAGAAATCCACGTCGTCGACCGCGGAGGCGTCGATGCAGAGCCAGCGCAAGGGCGGCTGCGCATGGTTGGCAAGTTCCGTGATCTCCTCCGACAACTGCTCGGCGTTGGCGTAGTACATGCTGTGCGTGAAGCGGTAAATGAGCAGTCCGGGCAGGGCCTGGACCTTGGTCGCTACCGGCTGTGCGCGCAGTTCGCCGGACTCGGCGGGAGCCACCAGCGCGTTCTTCGGCCGATAACCACGTCGGGTGTGGTCGATCAGCGACAGCACGATGGCCAGGATGATGCCCTGCTCGACGCCGACGAAGACGACCATCAAGGCCGTGATCAGGGCTACCCAGAACTCGGAGCGCCGCTCGTGGTAGATCTTCTTCATGCCTTGGAGGTCGATGAGATCGACACCGATCAGGAAGACGACGGCCGCGAGCACCGCCTCCGGCATATAGGCCAACGGGGCGGTGAGGAACAGCAGTACCACGAGCACAATCGCCGTAGTGACCAGGAGCGAGAGCTGGGAGCGCCCCCCGGCACTGTCGACCATCTGGGTCTTGGTGGGACTGCCGTTGACGACGAAGGTGCCGGAAAGTCCGGCACCGATGTTGGCGAGCCCCAGCCCGACGAGGTCGGTGTCCTCGCTGAAACGCTCGTTGTAGCGGGCGGCGTAGGCACGCGAGGTCGCCGCGCTCTGCGCCAGGATGACGACGAACATGGCGAACGCGGTCGGCACCAGCGCGCCGACGAGACTCAAGCTCCACTGCACTTGGGGTAATCCGATGTGGGGCAGGCCGCTGGGAACGCTCCCGAGCACGTGCACGTGCTCTCCGAGGTCCAACGCCCAGCTCAGCGCGATGGCGCCGATCACGGCGATTAGCGCCCCCGGGATCTTCTTCGAGACCTTCTTCGAGCCCACGATGACCACGAGCACCGCGACCGCCACGGCCAGCGCGTAGAAGTTGACCTGCTCGATCTGCTGAAGATCGGTCCAAATCTTGCCTAAAGTGCCATGCCCGCCGCCCTTGAGGCCGAGCATGCCGGAGATCTGACCCAGCGCCACCTGGATGCCGACGCCGGTCAGGAAGCCGATCAGCACCGTGCGGGAGAGGAAGTCCGCCATGAACCCGAGGCCGATGATGCGGGCCAGGATCAGGAATCCCGCCGCCATGAAGGCAAGGACCCCGGCGAGCGCCAAGTACTCGTCGGAGCCGGTGGAGGCGAGCCCGACCAAACCGGCGGCAAGGATGGCGGCGGTCGCGGAATCGGCCCCGACCACCAGGTGCCGCGAGGAGCCGAAGACGGCGTATAGCGCCATCGGGATCAGGATCGTATATAGGCCTGTGATCACCGGTGTCCCGGAGATCTTCGTGTAGCCCATCACCTCGGGGATGGCGAGCGCCGCCAGTGTGAGGCCGGCAATGACCTCCGTCGGGATCTGTCCCGCTCTGATCGGCAACAGGCCCTGCAGGACCGGCAGGCTCCACCCACCGGATTTGGTGTTTGTTGTCGTCATGGGATGCTCCTAAAGTGCTCCCCCCGGAAGCCCGGGAGTCCGCGCGCCTCGGCGCTTGATGCAAGGAAGAGCGCCTCTTCCAGGACCTCCTTACCGTCGTCGGTCACCTCCAGCCGCCCTGACTTGTCGACCTTGAAGGCGAAATCGTCGAAGGTATGCTTGCCCGCGAGGATGTCCTGGTCCAAGAGGATGCGCGTGCGGAAGAAGTTCGCCCATTGGTGAACTCCGAGAAGGGTGCGTCGTTTTTCACGTAGCCGTGTTGCTCGCGGACGATCCACGCCAGGCTCCGATAGGGATCGAACCCCAGGTCCTTGATATGCGTCGGGAGCGTATTTGGCTGCTGGGGCCCGCCGCCAGCGCGGTCGAACAGGTACACCCAGTTCTGCTGGTGCATCGTCTTCCAGAAATAGGTGTCCTCCAGCGTGCTGTAATTCGCCATCACTTTGACGTAGACGCAGATTTCGTCGCCGCGCTGCTTGTTCTCGGCGTCATACAGCGCCCGCACCAGGTGATGATGGTCGACCAGGTAGAACTTCTCCTTTCGCACGACGATGGGAACGGGCCTCACGCGCAGGTAATCGTGCAGTTATCCAGGATTGTCCGCTAGCTTGTTGCGCATGCGGCCGGTGCGGACCGCCACCTCCGCTCTGCCGACCGCGAACTGGGTGGGCAAGAGCTTGCTCACCTTGAGCTTGAAGAACTCACCGGATCGTGCATCCGGCGGACAATAGGGAACCTCTGAATCACACAAATGCTTGATCAAGTTCAGTTACCTGTTCTGCTGGCTTTCCGCGCCGCGAAACTATGGGAAGGAAAGGAGTGTCAATGCTCTTTGGGAGCCTGGGATATGGAACTTACCGCAACGACGTCCCTGCAGGGCGTTCTCACACTCGGCTCCCCGGTGAGCACGATGATGGCGTGTTGGTCGTATGCAGCGTGAAAACGCCTTCAAACAGGCGCTTCAGCACATCGTAGTGGGCGATGATGCGTTTCTCGTCCGCCCAAAGCAGGATGATCCCTTTGTCCGGCGACTTCGTGTCAGCGAGCTTCGCGTTGAGCAATACCCCTTCGAGGGTGTCCTCGGCGTTCGTGGTGATGATAGGCTCCACGCAGCATTCGCTCGGATCGATAGCTTCGTTCGCCTCCATCAACAGTAGCCGGGAGAACCGATTTGCGTTCAGCGCAAGATGGGGCCTCCCGTCGGTGTCGGTCAGGACGACCCACTTCCTCCCCGACGACTGAACCCGTTCAAGGAAGTCCTTCCAAGTAGGGCTGCCGAAGGTGGGAATCGCAAGTCGGCCATCGGCGACCGGCAGACTGACGATGCTCTTCGGGTCCAACACATGGCCTTCCTCGCCCACGAGTCGGCTGTCCAGGGCGAGGAAGTTGACGGCACCGCGTCCCTCGAATCGGCCGATGTCGCTGCCGGCGGCGCCCATGCTTTTCAAGATGTAATCCCTCAGCGTCTGCTCCCGAAGGTAGTGGACACCTTCGGGCCCCAGCCATAGATCCAGAACCTTGGCGGTGGGCTTGGCCACGGGGTAGAGCAAGATCTGGTAGAAACGGATGACGGGCGACAGGAATGCGGTCACCTTTAACGCATTTCGCGAGAAGTAGGCTTGGGGGCCGATCTCCGCGAAGAGCGTGATGAAGACGGTCGAGAACAGGAATCCCGCGACGCCCCCGAGCACCGAGCCAGAGAGCAGGGCGAGCAGCGCGTTGACCGCCACATTTCCCCAGAGAATGGTCGACAGAAGGAAATTGGCGTCTTGCCTAAGCGCGAGGACCTTGATCGCATCCTGATCGCCCTGCGCGGCCCCGATGTCGAGCTGCACCCGGCTGACGGCGAAGCACGCCAGGTTCAATCCGGACAGCATCGCGGACTGACTCAGGCACAAAAAGATTCCGATCCAGCTCAAGACTGAGGACATGGTCACCTCCAGGTTATCGCCACCGCGTCAACGCCGGGTTAAACGCCGGCCGAGCGCGACCTCTTTCGATCACTGCGAAGCCTACCCTCGCTCGTCTGGCCGTTCGCGAAGCTCGTGCAGCCGCTCTCCCACGGCCTCCAGACCATGACTCAGGGACGGCGTGTGCAGCAATTGGATCACGGCCACGGCACCGAATACGGCGACGACCATTGGCAACGCCATGATGAAGGCGCCGGTGGTTTCCATCGCCAGCAGAATACCCGTAAAAGGGGCACGAGCGATCGTCGCCAACGCCACCGCCATGCCGACCAATGCGAAGTGGGCGGGTGGGGGCATATCGGCAGCCGGCAGCATAATGCCCATCAGAGCAGCATACGTCGCGCCACTCAGCGCCCCCAGCAACAAGACCGGCGTGAAATAGCCGCCGGGTGTCCCCGCGGCAAGCGACAAGGGACCGAGGAAGAATCGCACCAGTAACATGAGGGTCAGCGTCCACAGCGCGAATCTGCCGTCGATGACGCCCTGAATCAGCGCGTCGCCGCTGCCGACCAAACCCGGTGAGTACCAGGCCAACAGCCCGACGACAGCGCCGATCAGGCCGCCGCGGACCGCGCTGGGCAACGGAGGAAGCTGACACAGCCCGACGACCAGCATGATGGTGCGGGCATGGAGGTTGCCGAGGACGGCAATCAGACAACCGAGCAGCAGGTAGAGCCACAGATGCCAAAACTGGTAAGCGGCCAGCTGTCCCACCGAGAAGTTGACGACGTGCCCAGTGAAAAGACGCGACACGCCGACGGCGACGGCACCGGCCCCCAAGACGGTGAGCGACGTCCGCAGATTGACGCGCTTGACAATGGTCTCTACCGCATAGGCAGCACACCCCAGCGGGGAATTGAACATCGTGGCAACGCCCGCGCTGCCGGTGGCCGCCAACATGAGCTCGTAGTCTGACCGGCGCAGACCCACGAGGCGGCTCACGAGGCGCCCGATGGCGCCGCCCATCTGTATCGCCGGGCGCTCGGGCCCGAGCGCAAGCCCAGCACCCACGGCGAGCCCTGTGCCGGCGAAATTGACCGTTATGGTGCTGAGGACCGAAGTCGGACCCTGAGAAGCGCCGGGGCTCTCAGCAGCCACCACCTGCGGAGCATCCGGCGCATAGCGATGTGCCAGCCAGGCCGCCACCGAAGCCCCCACCAAGCCGGCCATCGCCCCCGCGAGCCAACCAGGGAACGATCGACTCATTGCGGCATCGTGCAGCGCCAGGCGTGCATCGTCAACCCACCCGAGCGCGCCGATAAACAGCCCGCCCACCGCGCCGACGAGCACGCCGGCTAGAAGCGTTGCGATGGCGAGCCTTAGCGAATTTGACTTGTCGGATATGGTGTCCGTTGATCCTCTCACTCCATGCGCCCTGCTAGCTCTTCTTCTTCTTCTTCGCGCCCTTCTTACCCTGCTTGCGCTCTGACTCGTCGGTCTCTGCCCCTTCCGCCCCGGTCCGCTCCTCCTGCACGATCGCGTGGTACTTCTGCTTGATCACCTCGATATCGACCGTCGGCTCCGGGAACTTCATGCCCAGCGACTCGAGGGTCTCGGCGACGATGCGGGAGATGGCGAGGTTGCGGAACCACTTGTGATTGGATGGGATGATGAACCAGGGGGCATGCTCGGTGCTGCACTTGCTCGATCGCATCCTCGAAGGCCTCGGTGTAGGCGTCCCAGAACGGGCGTTCGGCGTAGTCGCCATCGCTGATCTTCCAGTGGCGGGCCGGGTCGTCGATGCGTTGCTTGAAGCGCTCGAGCTGCTCTTCCGGGTCGATGTGCAGGTAGAACTTCAGGATGTGGGTGCCGTTGTCGGCGAGCGTCTTCTCGAAGTCGTTGATCTGCGCGTAGCGCTTGGACCACACCGCCTTTGGCACCAGGTCGTGCACCCGCACCACCAGCACGTCCTCGTAATGGGAGCGGTTGAAGATGGCCACCTGCCCCTTGCTCGGCGTGTGCTGGTGATAGCGCCACAGGAAATCGTGGGCCGCCTCGTCCTTGCTGGGCACCTTGAAGCCGGTGACCGTGCAGCCCTGCGGGTTCATCGCGCCGAGCACATGGTTGATGGTGCCGTCCTTGCCGGCCGCGTCGCGCCCCTGCAGGCAAATCAGCAGCGAGCGCTTGCCCTCGGCGTACATCAGGTACTGCAGGTCGTGCAGCTTCTGACTGTAGGCTCGATCTCGGGCAGGGCGTGCTCGTGGGATTCGTGCTTGTCCTTGAAGCTGGCGTCGACCTTGGCGAGGTCGACCTTGCTGCCCGGCTTCACCCCGAATTGCTTGCCGTAGTTCATGCGTCTTGCTCCGTTGTCTGCATGTGGGGGACACGAGCGCTCCATAAGGGTCGTGTCCTTGCTTTTTATTTTGACAGGCTCTGCTCACCGGAAGGCCGGGAGGGCGATCCGGGGAACAGTACGAACTTGAGCTATGCGGCGACCTTGGCGGCCTGGGCAACGGCGTGCGCCGCATGCCGCCCCTTGAGAAACCGGGCATACCAGTGCGGCCGGTCGGCACCCTGCCGCAGTCTGCTGTAGAGCGCCAGCTTGACCAAGTCGAGGACAATCATCCAGACCAGCATGTAGAGCCAGACCAGACCGATGATGGCCCAGGGGATGGCGGGCACGAACCAGCCGAAGCCGCAGATCAGGACGGCGAGGATCTGGGTGCCCACGATGGCGGCGAACAGGGGCATGGCCGGCCAGGGCGGGCTGAAGATGGTCGCCCGGGAGCGCATCACGAACAGCAGCAGGTGGCCGCCCGCGACGATCTGCAGGAAGACGACGGTCTGGATCTGGTCCTGGGTCAGATGGATCCAGGACTGCCACTCCGGGTTGTTCAGCCACGCCATGCCGATGATCAGCAGGCCGAAGGTCTGCGCCACCGCCATCAACCCCATGAAGCCGGAAACGAGCAACAGCCGCCGCATATGCCAGCGCACCGGCTCCTTGGGCAACAGGGTGTTGTCGTAGGCGATGGTCATGATCGGCACGTCGTCCAGCAGGGCGATCAGGATGATCATGACCGCCGTCAGCGGCGAGAAGCCGAAGAACAGGGTCGCCAGCACCACCACGAACATGATGTCGAGGGTCATGGCCACCCGGAACAGGATGTAGTTGATGATGCGCTCGAAGATCCTGCGTGACTCGTCGATGGCGTCGATGATCGTCGACAGGCCGGGGGCGGTGAGGATCAGGGCCGCCGCGGCGCGAGCGGCATCGGTGGCGCCGCTCACGGCGATGCCGCAGTCCGCCTGCTTGAGCGCCGGCGCGTCGTTGACGCCGTCGCCGGTCATGGCGACCACGTGGCCGCGGTCCTGCAGGGCATGGACGATGCCGTACTTGTGCTCGGGGAACACCCGGCCGAAGCCGTCCGCCTTTTCCACCGACGCCGTGATCGGCTCCGGCAGGTGGCTCATGTCCATGTCCTTGGTGAACAAGTCCGCGGCCGCGATCAGATGCGTGCCCATGCCCAGCTGTCCGGAGATCTGGCTGCCGATGGCCACATCGTCGCCGGTGACCATCTTCACCTGGAGCCCGTGCTCCTTGGCGTGCTCGATGGTCTCCTTGGAGTCGTCCCGGGGCGGATCGAGCATGGACAGGATGCCGAGGAAGCTCCAGGTCGCGCCGTCGTCAGCCGATTCGGCGATGCCCAGGGCGCGCATGCCCACGGCGGCCAGGTCGGCCACGGTCTTGTTGGCCTTGGCTGCGGTATCCGTGTCGAGCTTGCACAGGTCGACGATGACCTGAGGGGCGCCCTTGGTGACATCTCAGGGCCTTGCCCTGGGCGTCGGTGACCTGTCCTTCGGTGCGCTTGCCGACCGGGTCGAACGGCACGAACTTGGTGACCTTGTAGCCGTCCAGGGCCTTGGGGTCTTTCAAGCCGCCGCTCACCGCCTTGTCGATGGCGTCCTCGCTGCCCTTCTCGGAGGCCAGGGCGCCGGCCAGGATCAGCGCATCGGCAGTCTTCGCCTGGAACAGGGTCGGGTCGCCGAGGGTCAGGATGTTCTTGGTCAGGGTCCCGGTCTTGTCGGAGCAGAGGATGTCGACGCCGGCCAGCTCCTCGATCGCCTCGAGCCGCGAGACGATGGCCTTCTTCTTCGCCAGGGCCTGGGCGCCGAGTGAATTGGTGACCGTGATCACCGTCGGCATCGCCACCGGAATGGAGGCGATCAGCAGGACCAGCACCATGCGGGCGATGTCGGCCAGGTCGGCCCATTGCCAGGCGGTCTTCACCACGATGTCCTGGTAGAGCTCGAAGCCCACCAGGAGGACGCAGAGGACCACCGAAGTGATGATGAGGAAGTCGCCGATCTGGGCCGTGGCCTTCTGGGAGTGCGAGGCCCCGCCGCCGGCGCTCGCCACCAGGCTGGCGGTGCGGCCGAAGAAGGTGTTGTTGCCGGTGCCGATGACCACCGCGCTCATCTCGCCCTTCTTGGCGATACTGCCGGAGTACCCCTCGTCACCGATCTTCTTGCTCACCGGCAGGGACTCGCCGGTCAGCGCCGCCTGGTCGATGCTGATGTAATCCCCGTCGATGAAGCGCACGTCGGCGGGCACGACCTCGCCGAGCTTGATCCGCACCACGTCGCCGGGAACGACCTCGGCGGCGTCGATGGCGGCGAACTGACCATCGCGCAAGGCCGTGGCCTTGGGGGCCATGCCCGCCTTCAACGCGGCCAGGGCATCGGAGGCCTTGCGCTCCTGCCAGAAGCCGGAGATGGCGTTGTAGAAGAGCAGCACCAGGATGATGGTGAGATCGGCCCAATGGCCCATCAGCAGCGACAGCAACGGCGGCGGCCTCGATCATCCAGGCGATGGGCCCCCAGAAGAAGCGCAGGAACTTCTCCAGGTCGCTGACTTCCTTTTCGACCAGCTCGTTGCGGCCGTACTGCTCAATTCGGACCTTGGCCTCGGCTGCGGTCAGGCCCTCGGGCGAGGTCGAGAGCTTTTCGTAGACGGTATCGAGACTCGCCTTTTCCAGATCATCGGCGTCCAGCCGGCCCGCACTCGCGGATTGGTCGTCTTTCGTCATGTCCATGCCTTCTGATGGGTCATATCAAGCCTTCCACAATCCGGTAGGTGGTGAAATCCAGGTAAGAGGTCTTCTGCATGTCACCCAGTAACGGCGAAAAGGTAGAGTGGCGCTTGGCATAACACAACCGTCCCGAAAGGGACTCTACCTTTCCGTCTCGATCCGACTTACAGTCGCCTGCCTAAGCAGATTTCCGGAGATCACCCCGTCGACGGGGACGATTCGGGTTGAGGAATGCAGCGCGCCTCTGCGCGTGCTGAGGCAATGAGGTCGTGCAGCAGGGCGCGCCGCCGGCCGGGCGCAACACTGGCGCTGCCGGCTAAGATCTCCAACGAATTGCAACGAGCGACGCCCGCTGGGAGTCGGACGGTATCGACATCGACGGGCTCCTAGCCCGGCGCGAACAGATCCGCCGAGATCCGCCGGCTGCGCGCGCGCCGCGCGAGCGCGGTGGTCGATGACCCGGACGGTCGGCGTACGCGCTTGCCCGGGTACGTCGCACCCGGCTTTATCGACCTCCATCGTCTGGCACTTCCTGAATGACAACCCCGGAGATCAGTTAGTGAGGAGACCCGGGTTTGGCCGCCATGAGCGATGATTCGATCGAGACTGAAGATCTCTCGTTCGCGCTGGAGGGTCGCCTCACGGCGTCGAACATCGGTCCGATTTGGGCCGAAGCGGCGCAAACCCTGGAACGCAACCCGGATCGGCGGGTTGTCGTGGATGCGTCGCGCTTGGACTACGTCGACAATACCGGCATCGCACTGCTGTTCGATCTGAAGCGACGGCGGCGACCGAAAGGTGCCGAGATCGAAATACAGGGCCTGGCGCCGAACCTCGCGACACTGGTTCCCGACGAAGACCCTGAGGACCTCACCGGCGCCGCGCCGCAGGCGCCGTTTGTTGGTCTGTTCGAGCAGATCGGTCGCGCGACAGCGCAGCAGATCACTTACGTGCGACGGATGCTCGCCTTCCTCAGCGACTGCGGCGCCGCCTTTCTGCTGGCGACCCGTCGCCGCGGTGTCGTCCGCTGGAGCGAGACGCTGAGCGTGGCCACCGAGGCCGGTGCCAACGCGGTGCCCATCGTGCTCCTGATTGGTTTCCTGATGGGGGTGATCATCGCCTTCGAGATCGGGCTGGTCGCACGGCAATTCGGCGCGGTCATCTTCGTCGTCGATGGTGTGGGCGTTGCCATGTTGCGCGAGCTCGGGCCGCTGATGACCGCCATCGTCTTCGCCGGGCGCACCGGGGCCTGTCGATCTCATTTTGCACCTCCGGCCCCGTGGACACGGAGCGGACCGCGGCGCGCGCTTCGAGGGTTTCCTGCATCCGGTAGCCGAGCGCCTGGATATCGGTGGCGAGGGCCTGTAGCTGCTCCGGCGTGGTGCCGGCCAGCAGCTTGGGGTCAATGGACGCGCCCCAGAGCGAAAGCGTCTGTGGCAAGGTCGCGATCTGTCCGGCATGGTAGGACCGGCGCCAGCGCGCCAGCCGTGTCGGACGGCGGGCTGAATCCGAACTCGGGTCCCAGCCCAGGGTCGAGACCAGGTATTCGCAGCTGCGGAAGAAGCGGCACAGGAGGCGAACAAACGCCTTCTCCGGTTGCGGCGAGAACGGCACATAGGCCGCGAGGGCGAGGATCATGAAGACCAGCGCAAACATCAGGGTAGGCCAGCACAACCGCCAGGGCGGTCTTGAAGGCCTCCCGAAACCGCGGGGAGGGGAAACGCGGAGCGAGCATGGTCGGCCTCGTGGTGTCAGAAACGCGCCTCGCGCAAGCGCGATCAATCGATGACGAACGCCGGCTTGGGCGAGCCTGGCTGTTGCTTGGGCGCCGGTGCTTAACAGGACTGCCGAAATAGCCATGGCTACCCTGGCACAGGGAAAGGCTGATTCATCAGCGTATTCCCTGGGTAACCTCCTAAGCCTACTGCACTCTCCTTGCGCGTGCCACCGTCCCGAAAGGGACTCTAGTCTGCCGTGTCCCAGCAGGGTAGCGTTCGGCGCTATTGAGCCGTCGGTCTAAAGTCGGGCGCGTCCGCGCCGGCAGTCTTTTCAGCACCGGAGCCGCAATGAACACGATCAGCCGGTTTTTCGCTTGCCATCGGGGTTCAGGATCCTCCTTGCTCCGCCTGGCCATGCTGTCACTCATCTGATGAATAGGAGACAAGCGATGAACCGATTCGGATTAGCCGCCAGGCTGTTGGCGCTCAGCCTGACGACAGCCACGCCAGCCATGGCGGCCGACTACGACCTCGTTATCCTCAACGGCCGGGTCATGGACCCGGAGACGGAGTATGACGCCGTCGCCAACGTTGGCGTTAAGGACGGCCAGATCGCTGCCATCACCCAAGATAGGATTAGCGGCAAAGAGACCATCGACGCCACCGGTCACGTGGTCGCGCCCGGTTTTATCGATATCCATGCCCATGGCCAGAACCTCGGCGATTACCGGATGCAGGCCATGCAGGGCGTCACGACCATGCTGGAGCTGGAGTCTGGCGTGCTGCCGATTTCCGCCTGGTATGAAGCACAAGGCAAGAAGCGGCTGCCGGTCAACTACGGCTCGGCCGCTGGTTGGACCTTCGCCCGGATCGCGACCTTCACGGACACCGAGCCCGAGGCTACGGTGAAGTATTTCCAGGATGCACAGAAGCTCAGCGACTGGAAGATGGGCGTGGCGACCCCGGAACAACAGGAGAAGATCCTTCAGCTGGTGGAGCAGGGTCTCGATGAAGGTGCCCTGGGCATCGGCATCAATGCCGGATACGCCCCCGGTTATGGCCGCAAGGAGTATTACGCGCTGGCCGAGCTGGCAGCCAAGCGCGATGTCGCCACTTACACCCATTTGCGCTATGCCAGCAACATGGAACCCAAGAGCTCGTTCGAGGCGGTCCAGGAGCTGATTGCCAATGCCGCGATCACCGGCGCACACATGCATGTCTGTCACATCAACAGCACCTCGCTCAGAGACATCCATTCCACCTTGCCCCTGATCGAGAAGGCCAAGCAGCGCGGCGTCAATGTCAGCGTCGGGGCCTATCCCTGGGGTGCCGCGAGCACCGTGGTGGGGGCAGCCATGTTCAGCGGCGAGGGCTGGCCGGAGCGTATGGGCTCTACCGCCCATAGTTTTCAGCTCGGGCTTGAGCGCATGACCGAGGCGCAGTTGGCGGATTATCAGCAGAACAAGCCCGGCACCTTCATCGTTTGGCACTTTCTGGACGAGAGCGATCCCGAGGACCTCGCGCTGCTCGACGCCTCCATCCTGCATCCCGATGTGCTCATCGAATCCGACGAGATGTTCTGGATGTTCATGGACGGGCACAACGAGATCGCCAACTACGACGGGGACGCCTGGCCCTTGCCCGAAGGCGCCTTTTCTCACCCGCGCTCCAACGGCACCTTCGCCAAAATCCTGCGCTCCTATGTCCGCGAACGCGGACTCATGGCGATGCAGGAGGCGCTACGCAAGATGACCCTGATGCCCGCCCAGACCCTCGAAGGCTTCGTGCCCCAGATGAAGAAGAAGGGACGCCTGCAGGTGGGTATGGATGCCGACATCGTGGTCTTCGACCCGGAGACCATCCGTGACGTTGGCACCTACGAGGACCCCAACCATCCGGCGGAGGGCGTGCAGAGCGTGCTGGTCAACGGCGAGCCCGTGGTCGCCCAGGGTGAGCTTGTGCTGGATGCCGCCCCTGGCCAGCCGATCAGGCGACCGCTGGCTGACTGAGGTGGCTGTCGAACGCTGACCTTAAACAGCCCAACGCCACCCTGTTCGCCCCGGCGCCAGAGGGTGGTCGTGCCCGAAACAAAGGCGCCGCGCCAACCAACGGAGCATCCAGATGCAACGAACATCAAGCCTATTGAGACGCCTTGGCAAGGCCAGCCTCGTCTGCGGGCTCCTCGCGGCCGCGCAGGTTGCCGCAGCCCAGGACTACGACCTGGTCATCCTCAACGGTCGGGTCATGGACCCGGAGACGATGTACGACGCGGTCGCCAACGTCGGCATCAAGGATGGCCGAATCAGTGTCATCACCCACGAGGACATCACCGGCGCCGAGACGATCGACGCCACAGGTCATGTGGTCGCGCCTGGGTTCATCGACACCCACTGGCACTCCGACCGGCCCTGGACCAACAAGTTGGCTCTGCGCGACGGCCGGACCACCGCGGTGGATCTGGAGCTCGGTACCCATGGGCCGTTCATAGAGCAGTGGTACAAGGAGCGTGAAGGCAAGAACCAGCTGAACTACGGTCAGGCGGTGGCCCATGAGTTCGCCCGCGCCGAGGTGCTCGACGGCTTCCAGGGGGCACAGGATATCTACAGCGCCATCGAGAGCCGTAAAGCGGATGGCTGGTGCTGCCGCAAGCCCACCCTGGAGGAGGGCAATCAGATCCTTGCGCTGTTGGACGAGGGGTTGCAGGCCGGCGGTCTCGGCGTCGGCTCGACCCTCGGTTACATGCGCAACGGCGTTTCCGCCCGCGAGTTCTTCGAGCTGCAGCGCCTTGCCGGACACTATGGTCGGCAAACCGGCGCGCACTTCCGCTATACCCCAGGTGACGAGGTCACCGAGAGCAACGGGATTCAGGAATTGCTGGCCAACGCGGCGGCCCTGGGCGCCCCGGCGTTAGCCTGCCACTTCAACAACCCCGGCTATAACCTGGTGCACGAGCTGCTGGTGCGGATGCGCGAGCGCGGCATGAATGTCTGGGGCGAGATCTACCCCTATGCCGCCGGCTCCACCGCCCTGAACGCGGTCTTTCTGGAGCCGGAGGTCTGGGTCGATCAGCTCGGCTACAGGTACGAGGACACCATTAAGGATGTCGCGACCGGGGAGTGGTACACCCAGCAGAGCCGCGAAGAGATGCTCAAACAGGAGCCGACGCGGGCGGTGCTCGTGTTCAAGATGCCCGAGTCGGCGATTCTCGATTGGCTCAGGCTGCCGGACGTGGCACTGATCACGGACGGCATGCCGCTGATTCCCTATGAGGGTCTGAGCTGGGACACCCCCTACGATCAGCTGCCCAACACCCATCCGCGGACGGCCGGCACCTATGCCAAGGCGCTGCGGCTGGCCAGGGAGAACAACATCCCGCTCATGCAGATCGTTGCGATGTCCAGTTACAACTCCGCCCGGCCGCTGGGCAAGATGGGCCTGAAGGCCATGCAGGAGCGGGGCCGCCTGCAAGCAGGCATGGTCGCGGACATCACCATCTTCGACCCGGAGACGGTCACCGACAATGCGACCTACGAAAAGGGCGCACAGCCATCCACGGGCATTCCTTATGTCATCGTCAATGGCCAAATCGTGGTCAAGGACTCGACGGTGCTCAAAGGCGTCAATCCCGGGCAACCGATTCGCTATGAGCCAGAAAAGAGCCGATTTGAGCCGCTCACCCTTGAGCACTGGACGCAGCAGTTTTACACCTCACCGGTGGACTTCGGCGGCGGCTTGCCCGGTGATCAGCCGCGCAAAGTGGGAGTGCCTGAGGTAGAGCCGCACATCCATTGAGTCGGACGTGCCAAGGGGGTTCTCTCAGGCAATCATGCTGTGCGCACTGGCAGGGACAGCCTTTTGCGCAGAGCTGATTGCCGCTCCGGCGAGCACGGATGGCAACGACGCGGCGGACCCGGCTGGTTCGGCGCCTGGGAGACGCGCTTCGAAGACAACATCCACCTGACGCTCTGGCAGGCGGACGAGCGCACCGACGCCGGCGTTCCGGATGGCTGGGGCGCACAGTTCTCGTTCAGCAGGAGGCTCCGCGAGCGCTGGCTTCCTTTCCTGCGCGTGGGCTATGCGAACGGCAGCGGGGCGGCACTGGATCGATCTCTGAGCACCGGTTTCGCGTACGACGCCCCCGGTCGTGACACGGTGTTCGGACTCGGTGTCAATTGGGGCCGTCCGAACCAGAGCGGTTCGGGCACCGCGACCGAAGACCAATACACCGTCGAGGCGTACTACCGAGTGCAGCTCTTCGACAGGCTGGCGATTACCCCGGATCTCCAGTTGATCAAGAACCCCGCCGCTAATCCCGACGAGGACCTGATCTGGAGTGCCGGGCTTCGCGCGAGATTGGCTTTCTGATGATCGCCTCGGATGGCTTTCCCGTCGCCGTGCAGACCGGGCTCGCGGTGGTGCTGGCCAACGGCGTCGCCCTCGCCATGGATTGGCCCAAGGCGATGTGAGCCGGCATGGCGGCAGCTTTGTGTAGTCTGAGCACCGCTGGGGAATCCTTCAACAAGGGGATGCGGCCGTGTTCTGGGCGCCTTGCTCGCAGTACCCCTGGTGCTGTTTCTGATCGGATTGTTCGCCCAGGACCGTTGTGGGCATGCTGGATCAGATACGGGGACAAGCAACCCGTGCGCTCAGCGCGGTGTCGGGTAAGCTGAACCCGACGGCGCTGGATACCGTCGCGATCTGACGCGACTACAACGGACGCTCGCCCGATTGCGTCCGAGGCCGAGTTGGCGGAGGTGGACATTCCGCGGCACATCCATGGCCTGGCCGCGCGCGGTGCGGCGGTGGATCGGCGCCTGCGTGCGGCGGAACGAGATCTGTGGGAGTGCCGTGGCCCAATCGACGAGCGCCAAGACCTGAGCGGGACCGGGGACGCTGCCGACGCCGTCGAATCGTCCCCGGCGTTTCACAAGGATCTGACGTTGAACCAGAACAGTTATCCGCTCCTGGGCGCCAATCGCGGTCTGTCCGAGGGCTTTATCTGCTTCGTGCCAGTTGCGCATGGCATCGACTGGGCTCGCTTGCGTGAGGGGAGGTTCTGACTGTCCGTCCAGGCCATACGCACGCAACCGTCCCGAGTACACTATCGCGCATTCGCCTGACGCTGGGCGGTCCTCTAGCGGCTGGGCCCGATGAGCGTTCGCTTCGAGCGGCTCTAAACATGCTTGCAGACAACGCAGCCAATGTCGGCAATCCGACGAATCCGGCCTTCCGATATCCAGGTTTCGATGACCGGATACAGCGTGAAGGAGTCGCTCGCTGCGGTCACCTGACCGGCAGCAATTGGCCGGGAGCGGCCGATTGCTGCCGTAACAAGACCCCGAGGGTCTTGGCATAGTCTAGGCTCACAAGCCTCAGCAGCGGCGGTGGCGGAGTCCGGCAGATCCGGCGCAGATTATTCTGGGAAAAGCTGCCGGAATACCGCGAGCGACAACGGCGAGGCGCCGGCGCTCCGACAGCGTGAGTCGATGGCGAATCGACCGCAAGATCGTGCCCAGCCCTTGGTCCGCCCCCGGATCAACCCAACCTTGGGTGGTTTGCTGCACTCACTTAGGAATACCCCATGGAAACGTCCGCGGTAGAACAACTCATCCGCTCCGGGATGCCCGATGCCCAGGTCCAGGTCAGCGGGGATGGCAGTCACTTCGATGCCGTCGTCGTCAG
Source organism: uncultured Gammaproteobacteria bacterium (assembly GCA_963845265.1). GTDB lineage: Bacteria > Pseudomonadota > Gammaproteobacteria > Chromatiales > Chromatiaceae > DYRB01. The sequence continues at coordinate 16,174 of CAWJRN010000005.1, forward strand.
CGCCGCCTTCGCCGGGCTCACCCCGATCAAGAAACAACGCCTGGTGATGGATACGGTACGTGCCGAGATCGCCAGCGGCGAGCTGCACGCCTTGTCCATCAAGACCTTAACGCCGGAGCAATGGGCAACCCAGGAGGTGAGCTAACCGTTCGCGGGTGGGAGGGGCCCACCCAGGACAAATCGCGCCTGGGTTCAGCCGGTCAGCATGCCGCCTCAACTCCCTGGCTTGCCCGCCAGCCGGACCAGCGCGTCCAGCAGACCATCCAGGTAGGTCGGGGACCGGTGGATATCATTGTGACCGGCATCGGCCACCCGGATCAGGGTCGCGCCAGGCAGCAGTCCGAGCAGCCGCTCGCTGTGAGACGGCGGGATGAGGGTGTCGCGCCCCCCATGAAAGAGCAGGACCGGGGTCTTCACCCGCCCCAGGGCCTGGTTCGTGCGCAGTGGATAACGCAGTAGCGCCGGGGGCACCCAGGGATAGTGTTCGTGCGCCAAGGCCTCCATGCTCTCATAGGGCGACACCAGTATGGTCAGGTCCGGCTGCACCTGCGCCGCTAGGTGGGCCGCCAACCCGGTACCCAGGGAGCGTCCATAGAACACCCGCAGCTTGCCCCGATAGAGGGGGGCAATGCTGTCCCAGGCGGCTCGCACGTCCGCCTCGAGTTGGGCCTGACTCTCGATCTGCCCCGTACTCTTGCCGAAACCTCGGTAGTCGGGCATGAACAGGTCGAAGTTGGCCTGGCGGAAACTGGGGACGGCGGTGAACCAATCCTCCAGGTTGGCCCCGTTACCGTGGAGGAACAAGACCACCCCGTCAGGGTTGGGCAGACGCAGGTGCAGGGCGTTCAGCCGTGCGCCAGGAACCTCGACCCAGGTCTCATGGACGTCCGCGCCGAAGTCGAAGCGATGATCTGTGGGTAAGGGCACGGGATGAAACAGCAGGCCCTCCTGATCCCACCAGAGGGCCGCCACTACACTAAGGTACAGCGACCCGAACAGCGCAGCCCCATAGGCAAGGGTGCGAGACCAGGTGCGGGTTGTCCGGGCGCGAGTTGTCGGCAGTTGCGTCATGGCGACCTCGAAATTGGCGGGTCTCCCGCCGCGGGCAAGACGACCCAGACATTGGCAGGCGCCGACGGCACCAGGGCATCCATTCACCTGCGACCAAACTTGAGCCAGGCTCCCCAACCCCCTGTCCCGGTGGATGGAATGGGCAGTTCACCACAGCTTATCCACAGGGACACCCACCGCAACTGTGGACAGTCGGCCAGCATTCTAGCAGCCCAATCAGCCGCCACACCTGCGACCCTCGGCACCTTTGGCATACAATCTCGATCCTGTTGCCACTCGGCAAGCCCCCACTCATCGCCGGCACCACCCTCGCGAGACCGCCATGCCCCATAGAGCCAAGAACGTCGATCAGGCCGAGATCACCAAGTTCGAGGACCTCGCCAACCGCTGGTGGGACCCCAACAGCGAGCTCAAGACCCTGCACGACATCAACCCACTGCGCCTGGACTATATCGACCAGGCCGCGGGACTGGCCGGCAAGCAGGTTCTGGACGTAGGGTGCGGCGGCGGCATCTTGTCGGAGGGCATGGCGGTCCGTGGCGCCCAGGTGCTGGGAATCGACCTGGGCGCGAGCCACCTGCAGGTTGCGGAACTCCATACCCTGGAGTCCGGAGTCGAGGTGGAGTACCGGCGTATCGCCGTGGAGACCCTGGCGGAGGAACGTCCCGGGGGCTTCGACGTGGTAACTTGCATGGAGATGTTGGAGCACGTCCCTGACCCGGCCTCGGTCATCGACGCCTGCGCCCGCCTGGTACGGCCGGGTGGCTGGGTCTTCTTCTCGACGCTCAACCGTAACCTCAAGTCCTATGCCCTGGCCGTGGTCGCCGCAGAGTATGTCCTTGGCATGCTACCGCGGGGGACCCACGATTATGCCCGCTTCATTCGCCCCTCCGAGCTGGATTCCTGGGCCCGGGCCGCCGGGCTCAGAACCACCGACATTACCGGCATGACCTACAACCCCTTCACCGCCACCTACCGGCTCGACAAGGGCGATGTGGACATCAATTACCTGATGACCTGCCGGCGCGACCCAGAGGCCTGAGCCCCGGCCCATGGCTGCATCGGCAACGGCTACCCCATCGGCTCCGGACGTGGCCGCAGCATGGCGCTTCCCAAATCGCGCCACCCCGCCCGGGTCTTCCGCCTATTACAGCGTGCGTCTGGCCCCATCTGGGTTGCGCGACGACCTAGCGGCGGTGCTGGCCTGGCACCACGAGGTCCGCGCCGTGCTGTATAGCGTCTCGGATCCCGGCGTGGCCGCGGCCAAGCTCCAATGGTGGGCCGAGGAGCTGGGCCGCACCAGCACCGGCGAGGCGCGCCACCCCTTGAGCCTGGCCCTGGCCCTGGTGATGACCCGACATCAGCTGCCGCCGCCAGCCTTCCTGCGCCTGACTGAACAGACCCAAAGCGACCTGGCTGGCCAGGCGCCCACGGACCAATCCGCCCTCGAGGCCGGTTGCGAGGCGGACCTAGGGACCCTGTTCGAGCTATTGGCCCGCTGCCACGGGATCACCGATGCCGAGCCCCTGACCGCCGCCCGCCGTCTTGGCGGCTTCTGCGCCCAGGTCTACCTGATCCGCGACAGCGGGATGCACCTGCGTCGTGGCCGGCCCTTCCTTCCCGCAGACCGCCTCGCCGAGCAGGGCCTGAGCCACCAGGCCCTCGCCGGACCCGAACATTCGGGGCAGCTTCCGGGGCTCCTGGCCGAGTCCGCCGCCGCGGCCCTGACCTACCGCAACCAAGGCGCGGCATCACCCGCCGGCCTGCCCAGCAGTCTTCCCAGCAGCCTGCGGGTCCGCGGGCGCATCCTCGCCGCCTTGCTCGCTGAGCTCAAAGCCGAGGGGTTTGACGTCGCCCGGCGCCGCGTCGGCCTTACCCCGCTGCGCAAACTCTGGCTCGGGTGGCGCGAGGCGCGGCGGGGAGACTAGCGCTGCGCGGGAACCGTTCGCAGGGTGGATAGGGCGCGTGGCCCGGCTTCTTAGTTGCTCTGCGAGATCCATCCGCAGCGCGTCCACCAACGAGCATTCGGTGGATGCGCTGCGCTTATCCACCCTACCGTTATTGGTTACATTTGCGTGCAACCCGACTGGAAGCCATCCACCCACCTCCAACGACTATCCAACTGGCCCATGAACCACTACCAACCCGCCCCCAATCTGCTCAAAGACCGCATCATCCTGGTCACCGGGGTCGCTGACACCCTGGGCCGCGCAGTTGCCGAGGCCTGCGCCCGCTGCGAGGCCACAGTGATCCTCTCCGACCTCAAGGAAGAGGACCTGGAGCCGCCCTACGACACCATCGAGGCCGCCGGCTGTCCCCAGCCCGCCATCCTGCCCCTGGACCTGGAGGCGTGCCGCGAGGCGGATTTCATCGCCGCCGCCGATACAATTGGTAGCGAGTTTGGGCGCCTCGATGGCCTGGTCCACTGCGCCGCCTTTGCCCCCTTCCTGTCGCGCATCGACGACTATGATGCTGGCGAATGGGATCGGGTGTTGCGGGTCAACCTCAGCGCCCCCTTCTTACTCACCCAGGTCTGTCTGCCCCTGCTGCGGGCGAGCACCGATGCGTCGGTGGTGTTCACCGCCGACCGGGTGGGTCGGCGCGGCCTCGCCTACTGGGGCGCCTTCGCCGCAGCCAAAGTTCGGCATCGAAGGGCTGATGCAGACCCTGGCCGAGGAGCTGCGCGACAGCAGCCCCATCCGCGTCAACAGCCTGGACCCCGGCATCCTCCAAACCGGTCTGCGCACCCGCCTCTATCCCGGCGAGGACCCCAAGCGCTGGCCGGAAGCGGACGCCGCGACCCCGGGCTATCTGTACCTGCTCGGCCCGGATGCCAAGGGCATTAGCGCACAGGCCCTGGGTCCAGAGATCCGTCAGGGCTGACGGACTTAGCGTACCTGTGGGATATAGACGTAGAGTGGCGGCACATCGGTGCCCGGGAACTTGATGGCATTCGACTCAAAGAAGCTGCCGATGGAGACCCGCTGCCCAGCCGAGAAGCGCCCAAGGCTGACCTCATTGGCGGTCACCTCGATGTCGCCCTTGCCTGGTGGCATCTGGACATAGACCCGGCAGGGGTTAGACCAGCAATTGCCCGTATCTCCCGGGGCCAGCTCAATCTCGCCCCAGTCGCTGACATGGCGCCCGGTGGAGGCACAGGAGACCGACAGGGAGGCCAGGGCAAGCAGTGCAACGCGGACGACGGTATTCATAGATTGAGTGCGCATGAGCTCTCCAGGGGCAGTGGTCGTTGTTTCGGATCCGAGGGCAGCCCTCACTTAGGTCAGCGCCAGCCACCAGCCACTCTGCACACCAGGGACCGGCACACCCCACCGCAGTTGTAACATGGGACTGAATATGTCGTCAGTCCGTCCGGACTGGTGGTCACCGGTCAGATTGAGGCATGGGATTGTAGCCAGGGAGGGCTTTAATCCGCAGACCCGCGTCAGCGATCCAATCTAACATTGGGGTCTGGAAGGTCGTCGTTCTGGCGGCCGCGGTAGGGACGATCATGTGACTGGCCGTCCAGGTGCCATGGCCAGAGGAGCCGATCGTTTCGGAACAACCCGAAGCACAGCCTAACTTGCGTTCCCCAGTTCCCTTGCCGACGGCGGCCACGGAGCCCATAGCCATAATCCTGGAAAAAGCGATTCCGCCGCAAATCACGCAAAGTAACGCGAATGGTTCAGCAAAACCGGCCGTTCGCGACCGCAACCACCCAGTGCCGAACCAACCATAAAAAAACCGGGCGATGCCCGGTTTCTTCTCACGTCGATCGTGCAAACAACGCCAGCGCCTAATCGGCGTCCACTGCCTCGCCTCCAACCTCTGGACGATCAACGAGTTCGACATACGCCATCGCCGCCGAATCCCCGGGGCGGAAGCCGCACTTGAGGATCCGCAGATAGCCGCCCGGCCTTTCCTGATACCGTGGTCCAAGCTCGGTAAAGAGCTTGCCAACCGCGACCTTGTCTCGCAGGCGGGCGAAGGCCAACCGCCGGGCATGGACAGAGTCCACCTTCGACAGGGTAATCAATGGCTCTGCGACGCGACGCAGTTCCTTGGCCTTGGGTAGCGTGGTTTTGATCAGCTCATGGCGAAACAGCGACGCTGCCATGTTCTTGAACATGGCCTCGCGGTGCGAACTGTTTCGATTAAGCTGCCTTCCGGCTTTGCGGTGACGCATGGTCCTGTTCCCGACTCTTTAAATTATCTAATGCTCAATTCGTCGATGTTGTCCGGAGGCCAATTTTCCAGCCTCAGCCCTAGGGACAAGCCACGCAGGGCCAGCACATCTTTAATCTCAGTGAGCGATTTCTTACCCAGATTCGGCGTCTTCAGCAGCTCCACCTCGGTGCGCTGAATCAGGTCGCCGATCAGGTAGATGTTCTCGGCCTTGAGGCAGTTCGCAGATCGTACCGTGAGCTCGAGATCGTCAACAGGCCGAAGCAGGATCGGGTCGATGGGCGGCGGCGGCGCTACACCGTCGTCCTGAGCGTCGCCGGCCGGCGTCCCCTCTAGGGCAACAAAGCTCGACAACTGGTCGCGCAGAATCGCCGCCGAAACCTGAATCGCCGTCTTCGGGTCCAGGGTCCCATTGGTCTCGAGATCGATGACCAACCGGTCCAGATCGGTACGCTGCTCGACACGCGCGGCCTGCACCTCGATCGCTACACGGCGCACCGGACTGTATGACGCATCCAAAGGTAGCTTACCGATGGGACGCTCTTCGCCACCCTCTATCTCACGCTGGGTAGCGGGCTCGTACCCGATGCCGCGCCGAACCGTCAGCGTCATGCTCAGCTCTGTATCACCCGCGATATTCGCGATGACCAGATCCGGATTCGAAATCTCCGCGGCATGATCAAGGACGATATCCGACGCCAACACCACGCCCGGACCTTTCTTACTCAACGTGTAGGTCGCTTCATCCTTCCCATGTAGGGTGATAGCCAACCCCTTGAGGTTGAGTAGAATTTCCAGCACGTCCTCTTGGACACCGTCCAAGGTCGTGTACTCGTGCAGCACCCCTTGAATCTCGACCTCGGTCACTGCGCAACCGGTCATGGACGAGAGAAGGATCCTGCGCAACGCATTACCCAAGGTATGACCAAAACCGCGCTCCAGCGGCTCCAGCGATACCTTGGCATGGTGCGGATTGCCGTGAACCGCCTCGACTTTTACGATGCGCGGCTTGAGGAAGTCGCCAATAGCGTCACCCATGCAAAGACCCCTTCGTCCCCTTACTTGGAGTACAACTCAACGATCAGCGACTCGTTGATATCCGCCGGAAGATCGGAGCGATCCGGCACGCGCTTGAAGGTACCTTTCAGCCCCTTCGTATCCACTTCGACCCACTCAGGAAAGCCGTACTGTTCGGCTAGGGCCACCGCGTTCTGGATCCGCACTTGTTTTTTTGCCTTCTCACGCACCTCGACCACATCTTCGGCAGCAACGGCGTAAGAGGCGATATTCACCGTCCGGCCGTTAACATGGATACCTCGATGGCTCACGAGCTGGCGCGCCTCAGCACGGGTCGAGCCGAAACCCATGCGATAGACGACGTTGTCCAAGCGAGTCTCCAGAAGCTGGAGCAGGTTCTCGCCAGTGGCACCCTTCGCCTGGGCGGCCTTCTTGTAATAGTTGCTGAACTGCCGCTCCATCACCCCGTAGAGGCGACGGACCTTTTGCTTCTCGCGCAGCTGGACGCCATAGTCGGAGACCCGACGCCGACGATCACCGGACTGGCCGGGAACCTTCTCCAGGTTGCACTTGGTATCGAGTGAGCGAGCGCGACTCTTGAGCGAGAGGTCAGTCCCCTCACGGCGCGCCAACTTACAGGTAGGGCCAATGTACCTTGCCATAGTTCTTTCCTGCCTAAATCTCAGACGCGCCGCTTCTTGGGCGGACGGCAACCGTTGTGCGGGATGGGCGTCACATCCGTGATGCTGGTGATCTTAAACCCGGCATTGTTCAAGGCCCGAACCGCAGATTCACGCCCCGGGCCCGGGCCCTTCACATTGACGTCCAGATTCCGCAACCCGTATTCCTTGGCTGCCTGACCCGCCCGATCGGCCGCGACCTGGGCGGCAAACGGCGTGCTCTTGCGCGAGCCGCGGAACCCGGAACCGCCTGAGGTCGCCCAAGACAGTGGATTACCCTGGCGGTCAGTGATGGTAATGATGGTGTTATTAAACGAGGCGTGCACATGGGCTACCCCATCCGCGACCTGCTTCTTGACCTTCTTGCGAATACGAGTGGGTTTAGCCATCAGCCTCTACCAGGATTGGGGTTGCTTGTACGCATGGATTGGAGAGCCGGTTCAGGACCTGCCCAGTCGCCCGGCGGGCAATCAACGCTTGACGGGACGCCGCGGCCCCTTGCGGGTACGGGCGTTGGTTCGAGTGCGCTGCCCGCGTAGCGGCAGACCGCGCCGATGCCGGATGCCGCGATTGCAGCCCAGGTCCATTAGGCGCTTGATGTTCATGGAGACCTCCCGCCGGAGGTCACCCTCGACGCTGAACTTGGAGACCTCGGCACGGAGGCGCTCAACTTCCTCCTCGGTCAGGCTCTGAAGCTTGACTGCTTCTGGCACACCGGCTGCGGCGCAGATCTTTGCTGCCCGCACGCGACCGATACCGTAGATCGCCGTAAGGGCGATGACAGCGTGTTTCCTGTCGGGGATGTTGACACCGGCGATACGGGCCATGTTCGATTAACTCCCAATCCTCAGAAAGATGTCCCGCGAACGGGAACTGCGTATTGTAACAGCATGACAGACCAAGTCAACGCCACGGGCGTTGTTTCAGCCCTGTTTTTGTTTATGACGCGGGTCTTTGCAGATCACGCGAACGATGCCGTTACGACGAACAACCTTACAGTTGCGACAGAGCTTTTTCACCGACGCACGAACTTTCATAGCCTTAACTCCAGAAACAAATGACCCAAGGCACCCGGCCCTAGCGCAACAGACCGCCACCGGGGGACTTCAAATTCGCCTTCTTCATCAGGCCTTCATACTGGTGCGACATCAGATGCGCCTGGACCTGCGCCATGAAATCCATGACAACGACGACAATGATCAGCAACGAAGTACCACCAAAATAGAAGGGCACATTCCAGCCGACGATCAGGAACTCGGGCAGGAGACAGACCGCCGTGATGTATATGGCGCCAGCGGCCGTCAAACGCGTCATAACTGCATCAACATAGCGTGCCGTCTGCTCGCCCGGTCGGATGCCGGGGATGAAGGCCCCGGACCGCTTCAGGTTATCCGCCGTCTCCTTCGCATTGAACACCAATGCCGTGTAGAAGAAGCAGAAGAAGATGATAGCGGCGGAATAGGCAATGACATAGATCGGTTCGCCCGGCGTCAACTTGCTGGTGATGTCCCCGATCCAGCGCATTCCCTCGGTTTGCCCGAGCCATTGCCCGATGGTGCCGGGAAAAAGCAGGATACTTGAGGCGAAGATCGGCGGAATGACACCCGCCATATTGAGCTTCAGCGGTAGATGCGTGCTCTGCGCGGCCATCATCTTCCGCCCCTGCTGCCGCCGTGCGTAGTTCACCGTGATTCGGCGCTGACCCCGCTCGACGAAGACAACGAATGCCGTCACACCAAGGGCCAAGCCGAACAACACGAGCACGGCGAGCGCATTCATCTCGCCCGTCTCGACCAACCGCAAGGTACCACCAACTGCACTTGGGAGACCCGCGACAATGCCTGAGAAGATGATCAGGGAGATGCCATTGCCAATGCCACGCTCGGTGATCTGCTCACCTAGCCACATCAGAAACATGGTCCCGGTGACCAACGAGACCGCCGCGGTAAAGACAAACCCGTAGCCGGTTTGGACCACGATGCTGGCACCACCTGCCGACTGCCCCTGCAGAGCCACGGCAATGCCCGTCGCCTGAAAGGTTGCGAGACCGACGGTACCGTAGCGCGTGTACTGGGTGATCTTCCTTCGCCCCGCCTCACCCTCCTTCTTGAGCTGCTCTAGCTGCGGTATGACCGCGGTCATTAGCTGCACAATGATGGACGCCGAGATGTACGGCATGATGCCCAGGGCAAACAGGCTCGCCCTCTCTAGAGCGCCGCCGGAGAACATGTTGAACATGTCCAGGATTGAGCCGCCCTGCCCGAACAACGATGCCAGAGCATCCGGGTTCACCCCCGGGACTGGTATAAAGGTCCCGATGCGGTAAACCAGAAGCGCCCCGAGCACGAAGAACAGCCGTTGGCGCAGCTCAGTGAGCCGCCCCATGCTGCCGAGGGCCTCGGCCATGGATGAGGTATTGCTGGCCATCTGTGCTGTGTCCTGGGGTTAGTCTTCGACCTTGCCGCCCGCGGCCTCAACCGCGGCCCGTGCGCCCTTGGTCACACCCAGACCGCGAACGGTCAGGGCACGCTCCAGTGTGCCGGAGAGGATCACCTTGACGTACTTGGTATCCCCGGAAACCAGTCCGGCGGCCACAAGGGCACCAAGGTCGGCCACATCGCCTTCGACCTTCGCCAGTTCATGCAACCGGACCTCATCCTTCAGGCCGGCCCTACGGGAGCGGAAGCCGATCTTGGGCAGCCGACGTTGCAACGGCATCTGGCCGCCTTCAAAGCCGACCTTGTGGAAGCCACCGGCACGAGAGTGCTGTCCCTTGTGGCCACGACCGCCGGTCTTGCCGAGGCCGCTGCCAATACCGCGACCAAGGCGCTTGGAGGCGTGTTTGCTTCCCGGATCCGGGTGCAGGTCATTAAGACGCATTGGTAGACTCTCCGAGGATCTTGACCATATAGGAGACCTTGTTGACCATGCCCCGCGTGCATGGGGTGTCCTCCACCTCCACCACGTGGTGCATGCGCCGCAATCCAAGACCACGCACCGTCGCCCTGTGCGTCGGAAGACGCCCGAAGACGCTCCGCGTCAGGGTGACCTTCATCATTTTCTTGTCGGTCATGACTTACCCCAGTATCTCTTCGACGGTCTTGCCGCGTTTGGCGGCAACATCGGCGGCATCGGTCATCTGCTTCAGGCCGGAAACCGTGGCCCGAACGACGTTGATCGCGTTGTTGGTGCCGATGCATTTCGCCAGGACGTTCTGCACACCGACCACTTCAAACACTGCGCGCATGGCACCACCCGCGATAATCCCAGTACCGTCGGAAGCGGGTTGCATATGAACCTTGGCGGCACCGTGGCGCCCAACCATCGGGTACTGGAGCGTAGAGCCATTGAGCTTCACATCAATCATGCCCTTGCGGGCCGCTTCCATGGCCTTCTGGATTGCCACCGGCACCTCACGCGCCTTACCGGTTCCGTAACCGACACGGCCCTTGCCGTCTCCGACCACGGCCAAAGCGGCAAACCCGAATTGGCGGCCGCCCTTGACTACCTTGGCGACGCGATTAACGGTCACCAGCTTTTCGAGAAACTCGTCGCCTTCCGGCTTCGGATTGTAATTCGCCATCTCTTAAGCCCCTAGAATTGGAGACCGTGCTCGCGCGCCGCATCCGCCAGCGCCTTGAGGCGCCCGTGATACTGGAACCCGGAACGATCGAAAGCGACCTTCTCCACCCCGGCGGAGCGGGCACGCTCAGCGATTGCCTTGCCTATGATGACGGCGGCTGCAACGTTGCCCTTGTGGCCGGCGATGGCCTCGCGGAACCCCTTCTCGACGGTCGACGCACTTGCAACGACTTGTCCGCCGCCAGGGGCCAAGACCTGGGCGTAGGTGTGCTGCGGGGTGCGATAAACGCAGAGTCGGAATACACCCAACTCGCGGATCTTGGCGCGGCCGCGGGCGGCACGACGCAGTCTGCTTTGTTTCTTGTCCATCGTCAGCCCCTTTACTTCTTCTTCGCTTCTTTGCGGCGAACCACCTCGTCCGAGTACCGAACACCCTTGCCCTTATAGGGTTCTGGCGGACGATAGGAGCGGATCTCAGCAGCAACCTGCCCAACCTTTTGCTTATCGGTCCCGGAAATCACGATCTCGGTCTGAGTCGGTGTCTCCGCCGTAATGCCTTGGGGGACCGGGTAGTCAACGGGGTGCGAGAACCCGAGGCTGAGACTCAGGACATTGCCCTTCGCTGCCGCACGATAGCCAACCCCGACCAGATTCAGTTTCCGTTGAAAGCCGGTACTGACGCCGGTCACCATATTCGCGAGCACCGCCCGCGCGGTGCCCGCCTGGGCCCAGGCGTCCTGACTCTCACTGACAGGGATGAATTGGAGCTCGCCGGCCTCCTGCTTCATCTCCACCTTGGCGTGTAACAGGTGCGTCAACTCGCCCTTGGGGCCCTTGACCTTGATCTCCCGCCCAGCCACTTCGATACTGACCTGAGCCGGTACCGGCAGGTGCTTCTTTGCAACTCTTGACATCTCAGCGCCCCCTAGGCCACGTAGGCCAAGATCTCGCCGCCGTGCCCAGCCTTGCGGGCGGCCCGGTCGGTCATTAGACCCTGCGAGGTTGATACGATGGCGATCCCAAGACCGCCCTGAACCTTGGGCAGCTCATCGGCGCCGCGGTAGATTCGCAGACCGGGTCGGGATACACGCTTGATGGTCTCGATGACCGGACGACCGCGGAAATACTTGAGCTTCAGCACCAGCTGCGGCTTGTGCTCTCCGAGTTCACTCTGGACGCTGGCCTCTGCGATGTAACCCTCGTCCTTCAGCAACTCGGCGATGGCGATCTTCTGCTTCGACGAGGGCATCTGGATGGTGACTTTGCCCCGAATCTGGGCGTTACGGATGCGCGTCAGCATGTCCGCAATGGGATCCGACATACTCATATCTTGCTCCTTGGGTCAGACCACTGGCGGACAGTGCGATACCCGGGCGGCGGCCCCTGCGGGGCCGATAAAAGGGGGAGGAAAAGCGGCGCGCTGGTTTACCAGCTCGCTTTTACCACACCTGGGACATCGCCGCGCATGACCGCCTCACGCAGCTTGTTTCGGCCGAGGCCGAATTTCCGGTAGACGCCGTGGGGACGTCCGGTCGCCCGGCAGCGCCGCTGCTGACGGATCGGACTCGCATCCCGCGGCAGCTTTTGCAGGGCCAGGACCGCGACATCGATCTGCTCAGGCGTCGCGTTCCGATCAGCGATTCGTGCCTTGATCTCCGCTCGCTTTGCCGCGTACTTCGCAACCACCGCGGTGCGCTTGAGATCGCGGTTGATCATGCTCTTCTTAGCCATAGTCGTGTCTTCAGTTCCGGAAGGGAAACTTAAACGCCTCGAGCAGGGCGCGCGCCTCGGCGTCCGTGCGGGCTGACGTGGTGATGGTGATATCCATACCACGCAGGGCGTCAATCTTGTCGTAATCGATCTCAGGGAACACGATCTGCTCCTTGAGACCCAGGGAATAATTCCCCCGCCCATCGAATGCCTTACCACTCATGCCGCGGAAGTCGCGAATTCGTGGGATAGCGACGTTGATCAGCCGGTCGAGGAACTCGTACATCCGCTCCCGGCGCAGCGTGACCTTGCAGCCAACCGGCCAGCCTTCGCGGACCTTGAAGGCCGCCACTGACTTGCGAGCGTGCCTGATGATCGGCTGTTGGCCGGACAGCGCACGCAAATCCGAAACGGCATGCTCCAAGACCTTCTTGTCGGCAATCGCCTCACCGACACCCATATTAATGGTGATCTTCTGGATCCGAGGGATCTGCATCGCGCTCTTAAAACTAAAGCGCTCTTTGAGCTCGGCAGCGAGCTGCTCACGATAGAGAGTTTGCAATCTAGACATGGCGGTTTCCTGACTCAGACATCGACCACTTCGCCATCGGACTTAAAGACCCGCACCTTGCGACCATCGTCCAGGATCTTGAACCCTACCCGGTCTGCACGACCGGTCTGGGGATTGAAGAGCCCGACATTGGACACATCCAGCGACATCTCTTTGTCCACGATCCCGCCAGCCACACCGGCCTGAGGGTTACCTTTCTGGTGCTTTTTCACCAGATTGACGTTTTCGACCAGGACACGACTCTCGTCGACGCGGAGCACTGTGCCCCGCTTGCCCTTATCTTTTCCCGTCAGGACGACTACGTCGTCCCCCTTCTTAATCTTGCGCATGACCCGCTTTCCTCACACAACCTGTCGCTTCGCCCCGCCGCAGCCTTACAGCACTTCCGGCGCCAACGAGATGATCTTCATGAAGCGCTCACCGCGCAGCTCTCTGGTCACGGGCCCGAAGATACGGGTTCCGATCGGCTGAAGCTGGTTGTTGAGCAAAACCGCGGCGTTACCGTCGAACCGGATCAGAGACCCGTCGGGACGACGCACACCAACGGCGGTCCGCACGACCACCGCGTTAAAGACGTCACCCTTCTTGACCTTGCCGCGCGGAATGGCGTCCTTGACCGTGACCTTGATCACATCACCGATACCGGCATAGCGGCGGTGAGAGCCACCGAGTACCTTGATGCACTGCACGCGCTTGGCGCCGCTATTATCGGCAACGCTCAGATTGGTCTGCATCTGGATCATTGTTGTTTCCTAAATCGTGCCGGCGGTTGGGCCGCTGTGCGACCAAAATTGCGCCAAAATATGTCGAACGGGTGCGTCGATGCCGTTGCCTGAATGACTCAGCGGGCCTTTTCGATGATTTCGATCAGGCGCCAGGCCTTGGTCTTAGACAGAGGCCTGCATTGCTCAACACGGACTAGATCGCCGGTGCCGCAGGCATTTGCCTCGTCGTGGGCATGGACTTTACTGGAGCGCGTCATGAACTTGCCGTACAGCGGGTGGCGCACGCGCCGCTCGGTGAGAACGGTCACCGTCTTATCCATCGCGTGGCTGACCACACGTCCGGTAAGGGTACGGTTGCCCTGCGCCTCCGCGACAGCAGCCTCGCTCGCCTGATCGCCCATCGGCTCAACCATTGATTCAGTCATGCGGCACCCCCGACCTTCGTCTGATTCATCACCGTCTTGATCCGGGCGATGTTGCGACGGACCAGCTTCATCTGCGACGGACGGGTTAGTTGACCGGTACCGCGCTGCATGCGCAGGTTGAATTGCTCCTTACGCAGGTCGAGCAGGTGTTGCTCCAACTCTGCCGGGGTGCTTTTCTTGAACTCGCTGAATTGCGCCTTGGCCTTCATCACAAAATCGTCCGCTTCTCAAAGGTGGTTTGGATCGGGAGCTTGGCCGCCGCCCGCTTGAAGGCCAACCGGGCCAACTCCTCGGGGACGCCTTCGATCTCGTACAGCACCTTACCGGGCTGAATCAGGGCGACCCAGTATTCTACATTACCCTTGCCCTTACCCATGCGAACTTCGAGCGGCTTTTTTGTCACAGGCTTGTCGGGGAAGACCCGTATCCAGAGTTGCCCCCCGCGCTTAACCTGGCGGGAGATCGCCCGGCGAGCCGACTCGATCTGACGCGCGGTGAGCCGCCCACGCTCGGTGGCCTTGAGGGCGAACTCCCCGAAGCTGACTTTGTTACCGGACTGGGCAAGGCCACGATTGCGTCCAGTAAACTGCTTACGGAACTTGGTACGTTTCGGCTGCAACATGGCTTAGCCCCTCCGATCCGATGCCCGCGGCGCTGAAGCCCTCGTCGGAGCCTTAGCAGCAGGCTCCTCTTGGACGCCCTCGAAGACTTCGCCCTTAAAGATCCAGACCTTGACGCCGATAACGCCATAGGTGGTCCGAGCCTCGGCAAAGCCATAGTCGATATCGGCCCGCAGGGTGTGCAATGGCACCCGACCCTCACGGGTCCATTCGCTACGCGCAATCTCGGCACCATTCAACCGCCCGGCGACGTGGACCTTAACCCCCAGCGCACCAAGGCGCATCGAGGTCTGGACGGCACGCTTCATGGCGCGACGGAACATGATGCGCCGCTCAAGTTGCTGAGCGATGCCTTCCGCAACCAACTGGGCATCGAGCTCCGGCTTACGGATTTCCTCGATGCTGATGTGCACCGGGATACCCATCATGCGCGAAACTTCGTTGCGCAGCGCGTCGATGTCCTCGCCCTTCTTACCGATCACAACGCCGGGACGGGCTGTGTGCACTGTGATGTGCGCATTCTTGGCCGGCCGGTCGATCTGGATGCGACTGACAGATGCCTGAAACAGGCGCTTCTTGAGGAAGGCGCGTACCTCGAGATCCTTATTGAGTAAATCGGCATAGTCCTTGGTATTGGCATACCACTTGGACGTCCAGTCCTTGACAATACCTAGGCGGAACCCGATCGGATGAACTTTGTGACCCATGCTGTACTCTCTCTTGACCTTTGGCTAGGACCCCTGGCTTGGACCCTGGGCCCTTTTAGCCTTCGGCCACAGTCAGGGTGATGTGGCTGGTGCGCTTGAAGATGCGCGCCGCCCGGCCCTTGGCCCGCGGGCGAATGCGCTTCATGGTTGGACCCTCGTCCACCATGACCGACGCGACCTTGAGTTCGTCGATATCGGCGCCCTCGTTGTGCTCGGCATTGGCAATGGCCGACTCGAGCACCTTCTTGATCATCGGGGCACCCTTCTTGGTGCTGAAGGTCAGCGTATCCAATGCCCGCTCGACGTGTAGCCCACGGATCTGATCCGCGACCAAGCGCGCCTTCTGGGCGGAGATTCGCGCGTACTTCAGTTTGGCCATTGCTTGCATTTAAGAAATCCTCGTTACATTCCCTGGGGTAGCGCCCCTAGGACCTACTTCTTTTTCGATTTCTTGTCGGCCGCATGCCCGCGGAAGGTGCGCGTCAACGCAAATTCCCCGAGCTTGTGACCAATCATGTGTTCGTTGACCATCACCGGGACGTGCGCACGCCCGTTGTGGACCGCGATCGTAAGCCCGACAAACTCGGGCAGAATCATTGAGCGGCGCGACCAAGTCTTGATGGGGCGCTTGCTATTCTGCGCGACGGCCTCGTCCACCTTTTTGACGAGGTGGTGGTCCACAAAGGGTCCCTTTCGAACTGAGCGTGGCACTGGATCAATCTCCCCTTGTCTACTTACGACCGCGACGGCGGACGATCATGGCGTCGGTGCGTTTGTTCTTGCGGGTCTTGTGACCCTTGGTCGGAACGCCCCAGGGCGTCACGGGGTGACGACCACCCGAGGTACGACCTTCGCCGCCACCATGCGGGTGATCTACCGGGTTCATCACCACGCCGCGCACCGTCGGACGGACACCGCGCCAGCGCGTCGCGCCGGCCTTACCGAGCTTGCGCAGGCTGTTCTCGTGGTTGCCCACCTCACCGATCACCGCCCGGCACTCGGAGTGCACCTTCCGCGTCTCACCGGACCGCAACCTCAGGGTGGCATAGATCCCCTCACGTGCGATCAGCTGGGCAGAGCCACCCGCCGCCCGCACCAACTGGGCGCCCTTACCGGGACGAAGCTCAATGCAGTGCACCTGGGTACCAACCGGAATGTTGCGCAGCGGTAGACAGTTGCCGAGGCTAATCGGAGCGTCTTCGCCCGAATGCACGGTATCCCCGGGCTTCATGCCCTTCGCTGCGATGATGTAGGTCCGCTCCCCGTCTGCAAACTTGAGCAACGCGAGGTGTGCACTGCGATTCGGGTCGTACTCGATGTGCTCGACCACTGCCGGCACACCGTCCTTGCGCCGCTTGAAATCAACGATGCGGTACCGCTGCTTGTGACCACCACCTTGGTGGCGAACCGTGATACGCCCGTTCTTATTGCGGCCACCATGGCGATGCTTGGTGTCAAGCAGCGCCTTGTGGGGCTCTCCTTTGTGCAACCCCGGGGTCTGCACCTTGACGACGAAACGCCGCCCTGCGGAGGTTGGATTTGTCTTTACGATTGCCATCTTTGAGCCATCCGTTCTGTGCGTGCTCAGTGCGACGCAGGGGCGCCTTAAGCGCCGCCGCCGAAGTCGATGCTTTGCCCGGCCTTGAGCCGAACGTAAGCCTTACGCCAATCTTGGCGAGTACCAAAACGCTGACTGAAGCGCTTCTTCTTGCCCTTCACGTTGACGACCTGGACACCCTCGACCTGCACGTCGAACAGGGACTCGACAGCCGCCCCAATCTCGCGCTTGGTCGCGTCGGTCGCGACGCGGAAGGCATACTGCTGGGCCTCCGCCGCCATGGCAGCCTTCTCGGAGACCACTGGACTCAGGAGCACCATCATCAAGCGTTCTTTGTTCATGCAAAGCGCTCCTCAAGCATGCGCACCGCAGCCTCAGTGGCGAGCACATGCTCAAAAGCCACCAGGCTTGCAGGATCAACCTCACGAACGGTCATCACATCGACGCCGGGTAGGTTCCGTGCTGCGAGAAAAAGATTATCGGCTAAGCCTTCGGTCAAAATCAGCACGTCCGTGAGGTCCAACGCACCGAGCCTAGCCACCAAGTCTTTGGTCTTGGGCGCCGCCAGCGTCAACTCCGGCACGACCACGAGCCGCCCTTGGCGCGCCAATTCGGAGATGATGGAGCGGACGGCGCCCCGGTACATCTTGCGATTGACCTTCTGGCTGTAGTCCCGCGGGACGGCCGCAAAGGCGCGACCACCACTGCGCCACAGCGGACCACGTGTCGTACCGGCACGCGCCCGACCAGTGCCCTTCTGACGAAACGGCTTTTGACCGCCGCCACTCACCTGAGCTCGCGTCTTCTGAGCCTTAGTTCCGGCTCGCGACCCAGCCAGATAGGCGGTCACCACCTGATGAATCAGGCCGGGCTTGAACTCGGCACCGAAAACCTCGTCGGAGACTGCCAGGCTCACAGCCCCGCCTCCGGTCTCATTTTGAATCGACAGATCCATGACTGATCAGCCCCTATTTCTTGTGCTTGACCGAGGGGACCACGATCAGGTGGCCACCGGTGGGACCCGGGACACCGCCGCGGACCAGGAGCAAGTTGCGCTCCGCATCGACCCGAACGACCACCAGACTCTGCTGGCAGCGCTGAACGCTGCCGAGATGGCCAGCCATCTTCTTACCCTTGAAGACGCGACCGGGGGTCTGGTTCTGACCGACGGAGCCGTGGACGCGATGGGAGACCGAGTTGCCGTGGGTCCAATCCTGGGTACGGAAATGATGCCGCTTCACCACGCCTGCGAAGCCGCGACCCTTGGTCACGCCGCGCACATCGACCTTCTCGCCTTCGGTGAAGATCGCTACGGTGATGTCTTTGCCGACCTCGAGGTCCGTACCCTCATCCTTGGCAAGCCGAAACTCGCCGAGCTTGGCGCCGGCCTCCACCCCAGCCTTGGCATAGTGCCCGGCCATGGGCTTGGTCACCCGACTCGCCCTGCGGGTGCCGCTGGCGACCTGGACCGCCCGGTAGCCGTCGGTGTCGACGTCCTTGATCTGGCTGATGCGGTTCGGCTGCACCTCGATGACCGTCACCGGAATGGTCACACCTTCTTCGGTGAAGACCCGGGTCATGCCGGCCTTGCGGCCAATCACTCCAATGGTCATGACGCTTCTCCTCAGCTCAACTTAATCTGGACATCTACGCCTGCGGCGAGATCCAGCTTCATCAGGGCGTCGACAGTCTTGTCGGTGGGATCGACGATGTCCATCAGTCGCTTGTGAGTCCGCAGCTCATACTGGTCCCGGGCGTCTTTGTTGACATGCGGAGACACCAGTACAGTGAAGCGCTCGTGCTTCGACGGCAGCGGAACCGGCCCGCGAACCTGGGCTCCGGTGCGCTTTGCGGTGTCGACGATTTCACGCGCCGATTGGTCGATCAGGCGGTGATCGAAGGCCTTCAAATTGATACGAATTCTTTGGTTTGCCATGGCTCTTACTCGATGATCTTGGCGACGACGCCGGCGCCGACGGTGCGACCACCCTCGCGGATGGCAAAGCGCAGCCCTTCTTCCATGGCGATCGGGGCGATCAGCCGGACCGTCATCTTGACGTTGTCCCCAGGCATGACCATCTCGATCCCTTCCGGCAGCTCGCAGGCCCCGGTCACGTCCGTGGTACGGAAGTAGAACTGCGGCCGATAGCCGTTGAAGAACGGCGTGTGACGCCCGCCTTCGTCCTTACCCAGCACGTACACCTCGGCCTCGAAGTGGGTGTGCGGAGTGATGGTGCCGGGCTTGGCCAGGACCTGACCGCGCTCCACGTCGTCACGCTTGGTGCCGCGCAGGAGCACACCGACGTTGTCGCCGGCCTGACCCTGGTCGAGGAGCTTGCGGAACATCTCGACGCCGGTGCAGGTGGTCTTGACCGTGTCGCGGATACCGACGATGGCCACTTCCTCACCAACCTTGACGACGCCGCGCTCCACACGCCCCGTCACCACAGTGCCGCGACCGGAGATGGAGAACACGTCCTCAATGGGCATCAGGAACGGCCGATCCAGCGCACGCACCGGCTCGGGGATGTAGCTGTCGAGCGCGTCCACCAACCGACCAATGGAGAGCGCACCAAGCTCCCCCTCGTCGCCTTCCAGCGCCTTGAGCGCGGAGCCGATGATGATCGGGGTGTCGTCGCCGGGGAAGTCGTAGCTGGAGAGCAGCTCGCGCACCTCCATCTCGACCAGCTCCAGGAGCTCGGCGTCGTCCACCATGTCGGCCTTGTTCATATAGACCAACACATAGGGCACACCAACCTGACGGGCCAGCAGGATGTGCTCACGCGTCTGGGGCATGGGGCCGTCGGCTGCCGACACCACCAGGATCGCGCCGTCCATCTGCGCCGCGCCGGTGATCATGTTCTTCACATAGTCGGCGTGTCCGGGGCAGTCCACGTGGGCGTAGTGACGTTTGGTCGTCTCGTACTCGACGTGAGCGGTGGCAATGGTGATGCCGCGCTCGCGCTCCTCGGGGGCGTTGTCGATCTGGTCGAAGGCCTTGAATTCGCCCCCGAACTTCTTCGCCTGAACCATGGTGATCGCCGCAGTCAGCGTCGTCTTGCCGTGGTCGACGTGGCCAATCGTGCCGACGTTTACGTGCGGCTTCTTACGCTCGAATTTTCCTTTGGACATCGCGATCTACCTGCCTCGACTTAAGGATCTCAATTGGGAGAATCTCAATTGAGCATCTCAACTAGTGACTCTTGGCGACGGCCCCGGCAAGATTTGCCGGCACCTCACTGTATTTTGAAAATTCCATACTGTAAGTGGCCCGGCCTTGGGTCGCCGAGCGCAGGTCGGTGGAATATCCGAACATCTGCGCTAGGGGTACCTCGGCGCGGACGATCCGGCCTGAGGGGGCATCTTCCATGCCCTGAATAATGCCTCTGCGACTATTCAGGTCGCCCATCACGTGACCCATGAAGTCCTCTGGGGTCACCACCTCAACCCTCATGATCGGCTCCAGCAACACTGGCCTAGCCCTGGCCACCGCCTCTCGCATGCCGATCGATCCGGCGATCTTGAAGGCCATCTCGCTCGAATCCACGTCATGGTACGAGCCATCGTAGAGCGTCACTCGGATGTCCACCATCGGGAAACCCGCGATCACCCCGTTCGCCATTGCCTCTTGGACGCCCTTGTCCACCGCCGGAACGTATTCCTTCGGGACAGTCCCTCCGACCACCGCGCTCACGAACTCGTAGCCGGCACCTTGCTCCCGAGGTTCGACCCTCAGGTAGACGTGACCATATTGACCCCGACCACCCGACTGACGAACGAACTTGCCTTCCTGCTCGACCTTGGCCCGAATGGTCTCGCGGTAGCTCACCTGCGGCGCCCCGACCTTGGCCGCCACCGAGAACTCGCGCCGCATGCGATCAACGATGATCTCCAGGTGCAACTCGCCCATCCCGGAGATGATGGTCTGCCCCGACTCTTCGTCCGTGTGGACCCGAAAAGAGGGGTCCTCCTGGGCGAGCTTGGACAGGGCCACCCCCATCTTCTCCTGATCCGCCTGGGTCCGCGGCTCGACCGCCACCGAGATGACGGGTTCCGGGAACTCCATACGCTCCAGCGTTAGGATCCGACCCTGACTGCACAGCGTGTCGCCTGTGGTTACGTCCTTGAGGCCGACTGCTGCAGCGATATCGCCGGCGCAAACCTCTTTGAGCTCCTTGCGATCATTGGCGTGCATCTGCAGGATTCGGCCAATGCGCTCGCGCTTGCCCTTGATGGGGTTAAACACGGCGTCGCCTGACTTGAGCACCCCTGAGTAGACGCGGAAGAAAGTCAGCGTCCCCACGTAGGGGTCGGTGGCTATCTTAAACGCCAACGCCGCGAAGGGCGCATCGTCTCGAACCGGGCACTCCCGCTCGGTCTCTCCGTCGTCCAGCAGCCCGCTGATCGGCGGCACGTCTATCGGCGCCGGCATGTACTCGATGATGGCATCGAGCATCGCCTGCACGCCCTTGTTCTTAAAGGCCGACCCACACAAGACTGGGACGATCTCGTTGTTCAGTGTGCGTGCCCTTAGGCCCGCCTTAATCTCTGCAACCGTCAGCTCGCCACCATCGATGTAGCGCTCCAGCAGCGCGTCACTCGATTCGGCAGCGGCCTCGACCAGACGCCCGCGCCACTCCAGACACTGCGCCACCATGTCGGCGGGCACGGACTCCAGCGCAAACTGCATGCCCTTGGTCTCGTCATCCCATAGGATCGCTTGCATCCCAATGAGATCGACCACGCCCAGGAACCCTTCCTCAGCCCCGATGGGAAGCTGGATCGGGATCGCTTTCGCACCAAGGCGATCACGTATCTGACCCACCACTCGCAGAAAGTCTGCCCCCGTGCGATCCATCTTGTTCACGAAGCACAGGCGGGGCACCTTGTACTTGTCGGCCTGTC
Source organism: uncultured Gammaproteobacteria bacterium (assembly GCA_963845265.1). GTDB lineage: Bacteria > Pseudomonadota > Gammaproteobacteria > Chromatiales > Chromatiaceae > DYRB01. The sequence goes on from CAWJRN010000005.1 coordinate 37,930, forward strand.
GCCAGACCGTCTCGGACTGGGGTTCGACCCCCCCAACCGCGCAAAACACCGCGCAGGCCCCGTCCAAGACCCTCAGGGATCGTTCCACCTCAATGGTGAAATCGACGTGCCCCGGTGTGTCGATGATGTTGATCCGGTGCTCCGGAAACTGCCGATCCATACCGGACCAGAAACAAGTCGTCGCCGCGGAGGTGATGGTGATCCCCCGCTCCTGCTCCTGTTCCATCCAATCCATGGTGGCAGCGCCGTCGTGCACTTCGCCTAACTTGTGAGACACCCCTGTATAAAACAGGACGCGCTCGGTCGTCGTGGTCTTACCGGCATCGATGTGCGCCATGATTCCGACATTGCGGTAGCGCTCAATTGGGGTGCTGCGTGCCACGACTGCTCTGCCTTAAGGGCCACAAGGCCCGCTCGGCAACCCTACCAGCGGTAATGCGAGAAGGCCTTATTAGCCTCCGCCATGCGGTGAGTGTCTTCCTTTTTCTTGACCGCGGAACCACGAGAGTCCGAGGCGTCCATCAGCTCACCCGCCAGACGGTGCGCCATGGACTTCTCCGAACGCTTACGGGCCGCATCAATCAGCCAGCGCATCGCCAGAGAGTTGCGGCGCGCCGGGCGAACCTCGACAGGGACCTGATAGGTCGCGCCACCCACGCGGCGGGACTTGACCTCGACCGCGGGCCGGACATTTTCCATGGCTCGCCCGAGCATCTCGATGGGCTCACCGCCCTTGCGCTCGGCCATCTGGTCCAGAGCGCCATAGATGATTCGCTCGGCAACCGACTTCTTGCCGTCTTCCATCAGCATATTGATGAACTTGGCAAGCAGCTCACTCTTGTGCTTCGGATCCGGCAGGATCTGGCGGCGGGCGGCAACGCGTCTTCTTGGCATGTGTAAAGGCTCCGACCTTGCGTATTGCGTACTGTGTGGCTTTCAGGCCGCCCTGATCGAGCAGGGCAAGCTGCGGGCTCGCCTACTTCTTGCCCTTGACGGCTGCACCGGCCTTCGGGCGCTTCGCGCCGTACTTGGAACGGGCCTGCCGCCGCTTATCGACGCCGGATGCGTCCAGGGTCCCCCGGACGGTGTGGTAGCGCACACCCGGGAGGTCCTTCACACGGCCGCCGCGAATGAGCACAACCGAGTGCTCTTGGAGGTTATGGCCCTCACCGCCGATATAGGAAGCAACCTCGAAGCCATTGGTGAGGCGTACGCGGGCAACCTTACGCAGGGCGGAGTTCGGCTTCTTGGGCGTCGTGGTGTAGACGCGCGTACAGACCCCGCGCTTTTGCGGACATGCCTCAAGGGCAGGTACCGTGCTCTTCACCACCTTGCGTTGGCGCGGCTTGCGAACCAACTGATTGATCGTCGCCATACTAAAGAATCTCCACCGGCGCGCTTGCGCCATCCACACAATGACTGGCCACCGAGCCCAACCGGACCTAATGGGGCAAACGGTTTTCGTCGCCAATTCGGCATTCGCCGACGGCGAGCGTGCACCTCTCACGGATGACCTGTTCGGTGCCCGGGGCGGGCGATGCCCTGCGCCCCCGGTCTGGGAAAAAAGCAGGCCGGCGAAAAGCCGGCCGACTTGAGACGGAGCAGTATAGGGTCTCGACCCTATGCCGTCAATGGATTAGATGCATAAACCGCCACCACAAAGAGGCATTGCCGAAACGGTGTGGCCAGGCGGCCCGGCCATCCCTGGCCACGCCGCAGGTCATGGACGCCCGGCACCTACTCTTCGGAGGTGTTCAACGCCTGCTTGAGCGCCTCTTCCACCGCCTCGGTCGCCATCTCCCTCTGGCCCTCCGCAAACATGGCCTTACGGCGCATCCGGCGCTCCTTGTGATAGGCGAGACCGGTACCCGCGGGGATGAGGCGGCCGACGATGACGTTCTCCTTCAGGCCATTGAGCCGGTCCAGAGAACCCCGCACGGAGGCCTCTGTGAGCACACGGGTCGTCTCCTGGAAGGAGGCGGCTGAGATGAACGACTCGGTGGCCAGGGATGCCTTGGTGATGCCGAGCAGGAGCGGATTCCAGGTCGCCGGATGCTTACCGTCTGCCGTAACCCGCTCGTTTTCGGCGAGCAGATGGACGTGCTCCGTCTGCTCACCCCGCAACAAACGAGTATCGCCCGGGTCGATCACCTCGACCTTGCGCAGCATCTGGCGAACGATGACCTCAATATGCTTGTCGTTGATCTTCACACCCTGGAGTCGATAGACGTCCTGAATCTCCTTGACCAGATACTCGGCCAAGGCCGTGACGCCCTTGAGGCGCAGGATGTCGTGGGACGCCAATTCGCCGTCCGAGATGACCTCGCCGCGCTCCACGCGCTCGCCCTCGAAGACGTTCACATGACGCCACTTGGGGATCAACTCTTCCACCGTCTCGCCATCGTCCTTGGTAACGACCAGGCGCTGCTTACCCTTAGTGTCCTTACCGAATCCGATGGTCCCAGATGCCTCAGCGAGCAGGGCAGGTTCCTTCGGTCTGCGCGCCTCGAATAGATCGGCGACCCGGGGCAGACCGCCGGTGATGTCGCGGGTCTTACTCGACTCCTGCGGGATACGCGCCAAGACGTCGCCAACCCCAACGTTGGCCCCATCAGCGACGCCGACGATGGCCCCGGAGGGCAGGAAGTAGCGGGCCGGAAGATCCGTACCGGCAATGTTCAATTCGTTGCCTTCATCGTCGAGGAGCTTGACCATGGGGCGCAGGTCCTTACCCTGAGACGGCCTCTGCTTGGGATCGATGACCACCAGCGCCGTCAATCCGGTGACACTATCGGTCTCGCTCTGCACCGTCACGCCATCAATGAAGTCGTCGAAGCGCAAGGTCCCAGCCACCTCGGTGATAACCGGATGGGTGTGTGGATCCCAGGTGGCGACGACATCGCCACCCTTGACCATATCTCCGTCACCGGCCCTCAGGGTCGCCCCGTAGGGCACCTTGTAGCGCTCCCGCTCCATGCCCTTCTCGTCTTGGACGGTCAACTCGCCGGAACGCGACACAGCCACCAGGTTGCCGCTGCTGTGCTGTGCCGTCTTGATGTTGTGCAGGCGAATGCTGCCGGCGGACTTGATCTCGATGCTATTCACCGCCGCTGCCCGCGACGCGGCACCTCCAATGTGGAAGGTACGCATGGTCAGCTGGGTGCCGGGCTCGCCGATGGACTGGGCGGCGATGACGCCCACCGCCTCGCCCTGGTTGACCAGGTGCCCGCGGGCCAGATCGCGCCCATAACAGGCGGCGCAAACCCCGACTCGGGCCTCGCAGGTGATGGGAGAACGGACACGGACCTGGTCGATGCCGATCTGCTCCATGCGCTTGACCCATGCCTCGTCGAGCAGGGTACCGGCAGGGCAGACGATCTCGTCACTGCCCGGATGGTAGACATTCGTCGCCGTGACGCGACCCAGAGTCCGCTCGCGCAGGGGCTCGACCACGTCGCCGCCTTCGATGATGGGCGACATCAACAGGCCGTGCTCCGTGCCGCAGTCTTCCTCCAAGACGACCATGTCCTGGGCCACATCCACCAGTCGGCGCGTCAGGTAACCGGAGTTGGCTGTCTTGAGCGCGGTATCCGCCAGACCCTTACGGGCGCCGTGGGTTGAGATGAAGTACTGGATGACGTTCAACCCCTCCCGGAAATTTGCCGTGATGGGCGTCTCGATAATGGAGCCGTCGGGCTTGGCCATGAGGCCGCGCATCCCTGCGAGCTGGCGGATCTGGGCGGCGGAGCCACGCGCCCCGGAGTCAGCCATCATATAAATGGAGTTGAAGGAGTCCTGCTTGTAGGTGGAACCGTCGGCGGCGGTGACGGTCTCCTTGCCCAGCTTGGCCATCATGGACTTGGCCACCTGGTCGTTGGTATGCGACCAGATATCGACCACCTTGTTGTAACGCTCGCCGTTCGTCACCAGACCCGAGGCATACTGGGCCTGAATCTCCGTGACCTCACGCTCGGCGCGCGCGAGGATAGCCCCCTTCTCCTCAGGGACCGCCATGTCCTCCAGACCGATGGAGACACCTGAGCGGGTGGCCATGCGGAAGCCCAGATACATGATTTGGTCGGCAAAAACCACGGTATCTTTCAGACCAAGGACCCGGTAGCAGGTGTTGATCAGCCCGGAGATCTGCTTCTTGCCCATGGCCCGGTTGACCAATTCAAAGGGTAGGCCATCAGGGACGATGTCGAAGACGATCGAACGCCCCACGGTCGTGTCCTTGATGGAGATCGACTCCGTCATTGTGCCGTCTGGCGCCGCGATGACCTCGCGGATACGTACCTTGACCTTGGCATGCAGATCAGCATGACCCGTCTCGTAGGCCCGTCGGGCCTCGTCGATATCCGAGTAGACACTCCCCTCACCGCGGGCGCCGATGCGGTCACGGGTCATGTAATAGAGGCCCAGGACCACGTCCTGGGACGGAACGATGATAGGCTCACCGTTGGCCGGCGAGAGGATATTGTTCGACGCCATCATCAGGGCGCGGGTCTCAATTTGCGCCTCCAGGGACAGGGGCACATGGACCGCCATCTGGTCGCCGTCGAAGTCCGCGTTGAAGGCGGTACACACCAGGGGGTGGAGCTGGATCGCCTTACCCTCGACGAGCTGCGGCTCAAAGGCCTGGATACCCAAACGGTGCAAGGTCGGGGCGCGGTTGAGCATGACCGGGTGTTCGCGGATGACCTCTTCGAGGATATCCCACACCTCGGGGCTGCCACGCTCCACCATTTTCTTCGCCGCCTTGATGGTGGCTGCCAGGCCGCGAAGTTGCAGCTTGCTGAAGATAAAGGGCTTGAACAGTTCCAGCGCCATGCGCTTAGGCAGGCCGCACTGGTGCAGCTTGAGGGTCGGTCCCACCACGATGACCGAGCGCCCGGAGTAGTCGACGCGCTTGCCCAACAGATTCTGCCGGAAGCGCCCCTGCTTGCCCTTGATCATGTCCGCCAGGGACTTGAGCGGGCGCTTGTTCGTCCCAGTGATGGCGCGCCCGCGTCGCCCATTGTCGAGCAGCGCGTCCACCGCCTCCTGGAGCATGCGCTTTTCATTGCGCACGATGATGTCCGGCGCGACCAGATCCAACAGCCGCTTGAGGCGGTTGTTGCGGTTGATCACGCGCCGGTACAGGTCGTTGAGGTCCGAGGTCGCAAAGCGACCGCCATCCAGGGGCACTAGGGGGCGCAGCTCCGGTGGCAGGACCGGCAGGACCTTGAGGATCATCCACTCCGGGCGGTTCCCCGATTCGAGAAGCGACTCGATCAGCTTCAGGCGCTTGGAGAGCTTCTTGATCTTGGTTTCGGCGGTCGTGGTCTGGATCTCCTCGCGCATGCGCCGAACTTCGGCCTGGAGGTCCATGGTCTTCAGCAGCTCGTAGACCGCCTCGGCACCCATGCGGGCGTCGAATTCGTCGCCGTTTTCCTCCAAGGCGTCGAGATACTGCTCATCTGTGAGGAGCTGGCTGCGTTCGAGCTCCGTCATGCCCGGATCCACCACCACGAAGGATTCGAAGTAGAGGACGCGCTCGATGTCGCGCAGGGTCATGTCGAGCAAGAGCCCGATCCGCGACGGCAGGGACTTGAGGAACCAGATGTGCGCCACTGGACTGGCCAGATCGATATGACCCATGCGCTCCCGACGCACCTTCGCCAGCGTCACCTCGACGCCGCACTTCTCGCAAACCACGCCGCGGTGCTTGAGGCGCTTGTACTTGCCGCAGACGCACTCGTAATCACTGATCGGGCCGAAGATCTTGGCGCAGAAGAGCCCATCGCGCTCCGGCTTGAAGGTGCGGTAGTTAATGGTCTCCGGCTTTTTGACCTCGCCGTAGGACCAGGACCGGATCATGTCCGGGGAGGCCAACCCGATCTTGATCGAGTCGAACTCCAGGGCCTGGCCCTGCTGCTTGATGATCTTCAATAGGTCTTTCAATTCAATATCTCCTGCGAATAGGGCCGGGGATCGCGGGGCGAATGGCCGCGGACCGAGCGGCGACGGCCAACACTAGGACCGCCGCCACCCGCGGGCTCAGTCCTGCTCCAGCTCGATGTTGATCCCCAGGGAACGGATCTCCTTGACCAGCACATTGAAGGACTCGGGCATGGCCGCCTCCATCCGGTGGTCGCCGTCGACGATGTTCTTGTACATCTTGGTACGACCGTTCACATCGTCGGACTTCACCGTCAACATCTCCTGCAGGGTATAGGCCGCCCCGTAGGCCTCCAGGGCCCAGACCTCCATCTCGCCGAAGCGCTGACCGCCGAACTGGGCCTTTCCGCCCAAGGGCTGCTGGGTCACCAGGCTGTAAGGGCCAGTGGAACGCGCATGCATCTTGTCATCCACCAGGTGGTTGAGCTTGAGCATGTACATGTAACCCACGGTCACGGGCCGCTCGAAGGCGTCGCCGGTGCGTCCATCATAGAGCGTGGTCTGACCGCACTCCGGCAGGTCGGCAAGCCGCAGCATGGCGCGAATCTCATCCTCGGTCGCACCGTCGAAGACCGGGGTAGCCATGGGCACACCGGCAGTAAGGTGTCGGCTGAGGGTGAGGATCTCCTCGTCCGTGAACCCGGACAGGTCCTCATTGTGGCCGCTGGTGTTGTAGACCTGGTCCAAAAAGACCCTCAGCTCTTCCACCGCCGCCTTGGCCTGGAGCATATTGCCGATCTTGGCCCCGAGCCCCTTGGCCGCCCAGCCAAGGTGGGTCTCCAGGACCTGACCGACGTTCATACGCGATGGCACGCCGAGGGGATTGAGGACGATGTCCACCGGATTGCCATCCGCCGAGAAGGGCATGTCTTCCACCGGGACCACCCGGGAGATGACACCCTTGTTGCCGTGCCGACCGGCCATCTTGTCACCGGGCTGAATGCGGCGCTTGACGGCCACATAGACCTTGACCATCTTGAGCACGCCGGGGGCCAAGTCATCGCCGCTGATGATCTTGCGCCGCTTGCCCTCAAAGCGATCCCGGAACTCTTCACGCTGCTGCTTGATCTGGTTCGCGACGGTCTCGAGCTGGCTGGCAGCCTCCTCGCTGCGCATCCGAATCTCCAGCCAGCGGTCCCGCACACCCTTCTCGATCAGCTCACCCAGATAGGACTTGGTGATCTTGGTGCCCGCCTTGAGCCCATTGGGCCCGCCGTCGGCGACCTTGCCAATGAGCATGCGCTCGACGCGCTGGAAGGTGTCGTTCTCCATGATGCGCAACTGGTCGTCCAGATCCTTGCGGACCTGCTCCAGCTCCGACTCCTCGATCTGCAGGGCACGCTTGTCCTTCTCCACCCCATCGCGGGTGAAAACCTGAACGTCGACCACGGTACCGGCCATGCCGGAAGGCAGGCGCAGGGAGGTGTCCTTCACGTCCGAGGCCTTCTCGCCGAAGATGGCCCGCAACAGCTTTTCCTCAGGGGTGAGTTGGGTCTCGCCCTTGGGGGTAACCTTGCCCACTAGGATGTCGCCGTCGCGGACCTCGGCACCAATGTAGACGATGCCGGACTCGTCGAGCTTGGCCAGGGCGGACTCGCCGACGTTGGGAATGTCTCCGGTGATCTCTTCCGGCCCCAGCTTGGTGTCGCGCGCCAGGCAGCTAAGCTCCTCGATGTGGATGCTGGTGAAGCGGTCGTCCTGCACCACGCGCTCCGAGACCAGGATGGAGTCCTCGAAGTTGTACCCATTCCAAGGTGTGAAGGCGACGCGCAGGTTCTGCCCCAAGGCGAGCTCACCCAGGTCCGTCGAGGGACCGTCCGCCAGGACGTCACCCCGCGCAACCACGTCTCCGGGCTTGACCAGGGGCCGCTGGTTGATGCAGGTGTTCTGGTTGGACCTCGTGTACTTGGTGAGGTTATAGATATCTACACCCGGCACGCCAGGCTCGGCCTCGTCGTCATTCACGCGCACAACGATGCGGGCGGCATCGACGGCCTCCAAGACGCCACCGCGCTTGGCCACCACGTTGACCCCAGAGTCCTTGGCCACGACCCGCTCCATGCCGGTCCCGACCAGCGGCTTCTCTGCGCGCAGGGTGGGTACGGCCTGACGCTGCATGTTCGAGCCCATCAGGGCTCGGTTGGCGTCGTCGTGCTCCAGGAAGGGGATCAGGGATGCGGCGACTGAGACGATCTGGCGCGGAGAGACGTCCATATACTGGACCTCCTCCGGCGCCTTCAGTGCGAACTCGTTCAGGTGCCGACAAGACACCAAGGCATCGGTCAGGCGTCCGTCGTCGTCCAGGGTGGCGTTAGCCTGGGCAATGACGAAATTACCCTCCTCGATGGCAGAGAGGTAGTCGATCTCGCTCGCGACCTTCCCATCCACCACTCGCCGGTAGGGGGTTTCCAGAAATCCGAAGCGATTGGTACGTGCATAGACCGCAAGCGAGTTGATCAGGCCGATGTTCGGGCCTTCAGGCGTCTCGATAGGGCAGACCCGGCCATAGTGGGTGGGGTGCACGTCACGCACCTCGAAGCCGGCCCGCTCGCGCGCCAGACCACCGGGACCCAGGGCCGAGACACGCCGCTTGTGGGTGACCTCGGACAGGGGGTTGTTCTGGTCCATGAACTGGGAGAGCTGGCTAGAGCCAAAGAACTCTTTAATCGCCGCCGACACCGGCTTGGCATTAATCAGTTCCTGCGGCATCAGCCCCTCGGACTCTGCCAGTGACAGGCGCTCCTTGACCGCTCGCTCCACACGCACCAGCCCGACGCGGAACTGGTTCTCCGCCATTTCGCCAACACAGCGGATACGACGATTGCCCAAATGGTCGATGTCATCCACGGTGCCACGACCATTGCGCAGCTCTACCAAAACCTTGAGGGCATCCATGATGTCCGAGGTTTCACCCTGCTCGGCGGCAAGACGCTTGGAGAACTCGTCCGAGCGACCGCCAAAATAGGCACCGTCATACAGCACACCGGGGCCAACCTCGGCCTCACGGGACAGGCGCCGGTTGAACTTCATACGACCGACGGTAGACAGGTCGTAGCGGTCCGGCGCGAAGAACAGATTGTGGAATAGGTTCTGAGCGGCCTCCTTGGTCGGGGGCTCACCGGGGCGCATCATGCGATAGATCTCCACCTGGGCCTCGAGGTCACTGGTGGTAGGGTCGATGCGCAGGGTCTCGGAGATGTACGGGCCTTGGTCCAGGTCGTTGACGAACAGGGTCTCGATACGCTCGACACCCTTCGCCGCCAGCAGCGGGACCAACTCCTCGGTGATCACATCATTGGCCTCGGCGAGCAACTCTCCGGTCTCCTTGTCGACCTGAGCCTGAGCGAGGACCCGACCGACGACGAATTCCGGGGGCACCACCAGCCGCTCTACACCTGCCTTTTGGAGCTCGCGGATATGGCGCGCCGTCACCCGCCGTCCGGCCTCGACCACAACGGTATCGCCGATCATGACGTCGAAACCGACGGTCTCCCCGCGCAGCCGTTCGGGCACCAAGTCGAACTCGATCCCGTCCACACTGAAACGGAAGGTGTCGGTATCGTAAAAACGCGCGAGGATCTGCTCCACGCCATAGCCCAGGGCACGCAGCAGGACGGTGGCCGGCAACTTCCGGCGCCGGTCAATGCGTACGAAGACGTTGTCCTTTGGATCAAACTCGAAGTCCAGCCAAGATCCGCGGTAGGGGATCACTCGAGCGGAGAAGAGGAGCTTGCCCGACGAATGGGTCTTTCCCTTGTCGTGATCGAAAAACACGCCCGGGGAACGGTGTAACTGCGACACGATGACGCGCTCGGTCCCGTTGACGATGAAGGTCCCAGTGTCCGTCATGAGCGGGAGTTCGCCCATGTAGACCTCTTGTTCCTTGACGTCTTTGACGACCTTGGTCCCCGCTGGGGCCTCCTTGTCGTAGATCACCAGCCGCAGCAACACCCTGAGGGGCGCGGCATAGGTCGCACCACGCAGGTGGCACTCGCGAACGTCGAAGGGGGGCTCACCGAGACGATAGCTGACGTACTCCAGGACGGCATACCCGGAGTAGCTCTCGATGGGAAACACGGTTTTGAAGGCAGCATGCAGCCCGATGTCGCCGCGCCGCGAGGCCGGCGCATTCAACTGCAAGAACTCGCGATAGGACTCGATTTGCGTCGCGAGCAGGAAGGGGACATCCAAGATACTCGGCCGCTTGCCGAAATCCTTGCGGATGCGCTTTTTCTCGGTGAACGAATAGACCATACTGCCTTCCCTCGAAGTGCTTGGAGGAATCCTTCAATTTGGTGCAGCCGGCGCCAAGGTCCAGGCTCCGGGCAAGGGCGCCCCCGCTAGTGGGCAGATCAGCAGCGCGCTGGCTTAGCGCCAGACCCAACCGACCGACGCCATCCGGGAACGCACGGCAACCCGCCCCGCACAAACGGGAAAAGGCCGGCGGCTCCTCGCCGCCAGCCCGAACGCGTTGCGAAGCGAAAGGCGACGCAATGCGTCGTTACTTCACTTCGACCGTGCCGCCCGCCTCTTCCAACTGCTTCTTGGCGTCTTCGGCGTCGGCCTTAGAAATGGCCTCCTTCAGGACGGTGGGCACACCCTCGACGGCGTCCTTCGCCTCCTTCAGGCCCAAGCCGGTCAAGGCCCGAACGACCTTGATCACGGCAACCTTGTTGGCACCGAAGCCGGTCAGGACCACATCGAACTCGGTCTGCTCTTCCACGGGCGCGGCATCGGCAGCGGCGGCTGCAGGACCTGCGACCATGGCGGCGGCGGCGGTCACACCGAACTTCTCCTCCATGGCACTGATCAGGTCTACAACCTCGAGCACGGTCATGTTGCCGATTGCGTCGAGGATATCTTCTTTGGAAACGGCCATTGGTTTCTCCTAATGAAACTCAGTCTGTCAGGTTGTCGGCCTGCCGCTTACGCCGCCTCTTTGGCGTCACGAATCGCGGCAATGGTACGTACCAACTTACTCGGGACCTCATTGAGGGTCGAAGCAAGCTTCTGCACCGGGGCCTTCATCAGGGCCATCAGCTGACTGATCGCCTCGTCATAGGTCGGCATCTTCGCCACTGCGCCGAGTTGCGACGGATCCAGCAGTTGACCCCCTACGGAGATCAACTTGACCTGGAACTTGTCGTGCGTCTTCGCAAAGGCCTCTGCGACGCGCGCTGCAGAACCCGGGTCTTCCTGTCCGAATGCGAGGATCAGAGGCCCAGTGAGGGCATCCTGCATACAGGCAAAACTCGTGTCCGCGAACGCCCGCCGTGCCAGGGTGTTCTTGACCACGCGAACATAGACACCAGCCTTACGCGCCTCGACGCGTAGGGCGGTCATGTCCGCAACGGACAAGCCCCGGTACTCGGCCCCAATGGCCGAATGGGCAGTCTTTGCGACTTCCGCGACCTCGGCGACGATGGCTTCTTTCTGCGCAAAATTGAGCGCCATTGTCACCTCCCGATTACGGTTTCGCGGGGTCAAGACCCCGCATTACGCCGTGCGCGCCGTCCCGGTCGCTCTCGGCAGTTCTCGTGCACCGTGATCAGGGAACAACCTGATTCCCGGGGCAGCGTCTGCGCAGGCAAACGTTCATTCATTAAGCCTCTCGCCGAGACGGTCCAGTCCGGCAGCCAGGCACCTGCGGTCTTTGACGGCGGCCGACCGGGTCGGTCGGCACCCCAAAGCCTGTTTTGCGGCGCGACCTAGGATCCGCGCCGGCACACTCTCAATAGCCCAGCTATCACCGGGCCCAAACCGGGTGGCGGAGTGCAGCACGCAGTGCATGCCGTCACTAAGCCCCCATCAGTCGAACAATCAGGCGACTGGCAGCGCCGCGTGGTCCACGGTAAGTCCGGGGCCCATGGTGGTGGACACGGTAACCTTGCGCATGTAGACGCCTTTCGAAGTACTCGGCTTCGCCTTGTTTAGGTTTCGCAGCAGGGCCTCGAGGTTCTCGCGCAAAGCCGAGGGTTCAAAGCTGACTTTGCCCAAGGGACAATGAATGATGCCGGCCTTGTCCGTGCGGTAGCGCACCTGACCGGCCTTGGCATTGCGCACGGCCTCAGCGACGTTAGGCGTAACCGTACCGACCTTCGGGTTGGGCATCAGACCACGCGGCCCCAAAATCTTGCCTAACTGGCCAACGACCCGCATGGCATCCGGGCTCGCCACCACCACGTCAAAATCCATCTTGCCTGCTTTGACCTCATCGGCCAGGTCTTCCATACCAACTTGGTCGGCCCCCGCCTCTTTGGCTGCCTCGGCAGCAGCCCCCTGGGCAAACACCGCCACTCGGACGGTCTTGCCGATCCCATGGGGGAGGACCGTCGCGCCGCGGACGACCTGGTCGGATTTGCGCGGATCGACACCGAGGTTCACCGCCACGTCGACGTTCTCGATGAATTTGACCTTGGAGAGATCCTTGAGGAGCTGAAAGGCTTCTTCCGCCCCATAGGCCTTGCCGTGCACGACCTGGGCGCGAACCGCCTGCAAACGCTTGGACAACTTGGCCATCAGACCACCCCCTCAACATCGAGTCCCATGGAACGAGCGCTGCCTGCGATGGTGCGGACCGCGGCATCCATATCCGCCGCGGTCAGGTCGGGCATCTTGAGGGTCGCGATCTCTTCCAACTGCTCACGGGTGACCGTACCGACCTTGACCGTGTTCGGGGTCTTACTTCCCTTGGCCAGACCGAGCGACTTGCGCAGCAAGACGGTCGCAGGCGGGGTCTTGGTGATGAAGGTAAAGCTGCGGTCCGAATAGACGGTGATAACCACCGGAGTCGGCATGCCCTTTTCCATGTTCTGTGTCTTGGCGTTAAACGCCTTACAGAACTCCATGATATTCACGCCGTGCTGACCCAGCGCCGGGCCCACTGGCGGACTCGGGTTGGCCTCGGCGGCCTTGACCTGCAACTTGATGTAGGCCGTGATCTTCTTTGCCATTTAAGTACTCCTATGGGTACAAGCGCCAGCTTCGAAGGTTGGCTCCCCGTTACCGCTTGACCGGTCGGCCTACGGCATTGACTATGGTCTCCGCAAAGGAGACCGAGGTATGCATCCATGCAGATGCGCCGAAACCCTATCCCGCGCGGCCTATCCCAATCGCTACTCGCTACTCGCTACACAACGCACCGGAAGGTGGTGTAGCGGGCGTAAATTGGTCGGCGCCATGTGTGGCATCGCGTCCCTGGCTTTCGAACACCCGGGCCCTGCAGTTCCTGGCAAGGCGTTCGCCCTAACAATCGCTCCACTGGAGCAGGGCCTTCCCCGCCATCCGTGGCTCACCCCTTTTCAATTTGGGCGAATTCCAAGTCCACCGGCGTCGATCGACCGAAAATAAGGACCGACACCTTGAGGCGACTCTTCTCATAATCGACGACTTCCACGACTCCGTTGAAGTCCGTAAATGGACCGTCGGTGACGCGTACGACCTCTCCCGGCTCGTAAAGGACCTTCGGCCGTGGCTTTTCCGTGCCCTCCTGCATTCTCTGGAGGATCGCGTTGGCCTGACTCTCTGGTACAGGGGCCGGCTTATCGCCCGTGCCACCAATAAAACCCATGACCTTGGGTACATCCTTTACCAAATGCCAGGTCTCGTCCGTCATTTCCATCTTGACCAGCACGTAGCCTGGATAAAACTTACGTTCGCTCTTGCGTTGCTGGCCCCCGCGGACTTCAACGACCTCTTCCGTCGGTACCAAGACCGTGTCGAACTTCTCCTCCATGCCTGCCCGACGGACGCGCTCCTCCAAGGAGCGCTTCACCTGCCCTTCAAACCCAGAATAGGCATGAATCACATACCAGCGCATCGCCATTGACTATCCTCCCTTGCCGGTGACGGCCTGGAGGATCGCCATCAGGGCAAGATCGAATAGCCACAAGACAATAGCCAGGATCAACACCATAACGATTACCACGAGCGTGGTTTGAATGGTTTCCTGACGGGTCGGCCAGACGACTTTGCGCACCTCCATGCGCGCAGCGGCAACGAATTGCCACAGAGCGCGCCCCGCCTGAGTCTGGAGTGCGATGGCCGCCGAAGCACCACCTACGGCAAGGAGCGCAACAACGCGCAACAATACCGAATAGGCGGCAAAGTAATAAAAGGCGTAGATTCCGCCAATTAGCAGAATCGCGGCCGCCGCCAGTTTGACCGTGTCCAAACCGGCGCCTTCCACCTCAGCTTTTGCATTCATGGGAGATTGGGCGCCGTACGCGCGATCCAGGAAATGGCAGGCCAGGAGGGGCTCGAACCCCCAACCTGCGGTTTTGGAGACCGCTGCTCTACCAATTGAGCTACTGGCCTAAAAAAGAGGGCTACCGTGGCCGACTGCGGGCGGGGCCATTACCCACCCGTTGTCGGCCCACGGGCCATGTTGTTGCGTTACTCGATGATCTTGGCGACGACGCCGGCGCCGACGGTGCGACCACCCTCGCGGATGGCAAAGCGCAGCCCTTCTTCCATGGCGATCGGGGCGATCAGCTGGACCGTCATCTTGACGTTATCCCCAGGCATGACCATCTCGATCCCTTCCGGCAGCTCGCAGGCCCCGGTCACGTCCGTGGTACGGAAGTAGAACTGCGGCCGATAGCCGTTGAAGAACGGCGTGTGACGCCCGCCTTCGTCCTTACCCAGCACGTACACCTCGGCCTCGAAGTGGGTGTGCGGAGTGATGGTGCCGGGCTTGGCCAGGACCTGACCGCGCTCCACGTCGTCACGCTTGGTGCCGCGCAGGAGCACACCGACGTTGTCGCCGGCCTGACCCTGGTCGAGGAGCTTGCGGAACATCTCGACGCCGGTGCAGGTGGTCTTGACCGTGTCGCGGATACCGACGATGGCCACTTCCTCACCAACCTTGACGACGCCGCGCTCCACACGCCCCGTCACCACAGTGCCGCGACCGGAGATGGAGAACACGTCCTCAATGGGCATCAGGAACGGCCGATCCAGCGCACGCACCGGCTCGGGGATGTAGCTGTCGAGCGCGTCCACCAACCGACCAATGGAGAGCGCACCAAGCTCCCCCTCGTCGCCTTCCAGCGCCTTGAGCGCGGAGCCGATGATGATCGGGGTGTCGTCGCCGGGGAAGTCGTAGCTGGAGAGCAGCTCGCGCACCTCCATCTCGACCAGCTCCAGGAGCTCGGCGTCGTCCACCATGTCGGCCTTGTTCATATAGACCAACACATAGGGCACACCAACCTGACGGGCCAGCAGGATGTGCTCACGCGTCTGGGGCATGGGGCCGTCGGCTGCCGACACCACCAGGATCGCGCCGTCCATCTGCGCCGCGCCGGTGATCATGTTCTTCACATAGTCGGCGTGTCCGGGGCAGTCCACGTGGGCGTAGTGACGTTTGGTCGTCTCGTACTCGACGTGAGCGGTGGCAATGGTGATGCCGCGCTCGCGCTCCTCGGGGGCGTTGTCGATCTGGTCGAAGGCCTTGAATTCGCCCCCGAACTTCTTCGCCTGAACCATGGTGATCGCCGCAGTCAGCGTCGTCTTGCCGTGGTCGACGTGGCCAATCGTGCCGACGTTTACGTGCGGCTTTTTACGCTCGAATTTTCCTTTGGACATAACGGGTACTCCGCGGATGGCAAAATGGGCAGATGCGAAATATCAAAGAGTCGAGGCGACGACCCCGTTTGGGCCCACCGATTGACCCGACTGGGCTTACGCCGGCCCTACCGGTGGGCGCACAACAACAATTTGGAGCCCATGTCCGGAATCGAACCGGAGACCTCACCCTTACCAAGGGTGTGCTCTACCAGCTGAGCTACATGGGCGAAAAACAACCTAAACCTGCCGTGATTTGGAGCGGGTGATGGGGATCGAACCCACACCATCAGCTTGGAAGGCTGAGGTTCTACCATTGAACTACACCCGCCATGAACCGGGTCGGAACCACACTAATTGCTCAGCGGCACGCTGCCATTCCATGGGGCGCGCGATCAACGCGACGACGGCCAACTCGACCGCATTCGACGGCCTTGTGCGACACTACAACGCTGCCTTCAGAAGTCCACCAGGGAGGTCGATACTGGTGGAGGGGGGAGGATTCGAACCTCCGAAGGCTGAGCCGTCAGATTTACAGTCTGATCCCTTTGACCGCTCGGGAACCCCTCCAAAACGAGCGGCGCAGTATACGAGGACCCCGCACAGGCGTCAATCACAAGATTTCAACAAAAGGCGCAATTCGGCAATCTCAGGAAACTCGCCGGGCCGACTGTTAAGATTGGCGCCCTTTTACCGGAACGATACCGCCACCTGCGAGCCGGGTCCCGGGTTTCAACTTCAAGCGCAGAGGAACCAACGATGGACGTCACCATTTTCGGCAGCGGGTATGTCGGACTCGTCACCGGCGTGTGCCTGGCCGAGGTCGGCAACAATGTGCTGTGCGTCGATGTAGACCCAGAAAAGATCGCAGTTCTCAACAGCGGTGGCGTGCCGATTTTTGAGCCGGGGCTGGACGAAATGGTCCGAAAAAACCGCGCCGCCGGACGGTTGACATTTTCGACCGATCCCGCCGAGGGTGTCGCACACGGCCTGTTCCAGTTCGTCGCGGTCGGAACACCGCCCGACGAGGATGGCTCCGCCGATCTTCAGCATGTGCTGGCTGTGGCGCGCACCATCGGCGAACACATGGACAGCTATCGGATCGTCGTGGACAAATCTACAGTCCCCGTCGGCACCGCCGACCGCGTTGCAGAAGCCGTGCGAGAGGCCCAGGCATCACGCGGGCTAACGGTGGACTTCGACGTCGTCTCCAATCCGGAGTTCCTCAAAGAGGGTGCGGCGATTGAGGACTTCATGCGCCCGGATCGGATCATCGTCGGTACCGACAACCCGCGTACGGGCGAACTCCTGCGGGCCCTCTATGCCCCCTTCAACCGTAATCACGACCGCATCATGATCATGGACATCCGCTCGGCAGAGCTGACCAAATATGCCGCCAACGCCATGTTGGCAACCAAGATCAGCTTCATGAACGAGCTGTCGAATATAGCCGAAGGGCTGGGAGCAGATATCGAAAAAGTCCGGGTCGGCATCGGGTCCGACCCGCGGATCGGATATCAGTTCATCTACCCAGGATGCGGCTACGGCGGGTCATGCTTCCCGAAGGATGTCCGCGCCCTGGAACGTACCGCCCGAGGCATCGGTTACAACGCCCAACTGCTGGCCGCGGTGGAGGAGGTCAATTTCCGGCAAAAAGAGGTGCTGTTCCATAAAATTGCGCATCATTTCAACGGACAACTACAAGGGCGAACCATCGCGCTATGGGGCCTGTCCTTCAAGCCGAACACGGACGATATGCGCGAGGCATCCAGCCGGACTTTGATGGAGAGCCTCTGGAGTGCCGGGGCAAAGGTTCGGGCTTTCGATCCGGTCGCGATGGACGAGACCCAGCGGCTGTATGGCGACCGGGATGATTTGGAGCTGACCGACGTGGCCATGGACGCGCTCCATGGAGCAGACGGCTTGGTGATCGTGACCGAGTGGTCCCAGTTCCGCAGCCCGGATTTGGCCGCGATCCGCTCGCACATGCGCGATCCGGTCATTTTCGACGGACGCAACATTCTCGACCCGAAGCAGGTTGCGGCAGCAGGAATCACCTATGTCTCGATCGGGCGGACGCCAACACGACCAACGTGATCCCCACCCCGCCACCCAGGCGATTTCCAGGACAGACTGCTACAGTAGTAAGCGCAGGCGGCGCCCTGCCGCGGGCCAGGCCGACGTACCAGGGACGGGGGCATGCGATGGATGACCTACTCGACTGGGGAAGGACCCCGGCGATATCAGCATCCTGCCCCAGGTCAGAAACTAAACACTCCCGACCGCGCCCGGAGGGACCCTGCGGCGGGCGACCACGAACTTACATCCACGGGGTGAACAATATGAACCACAACGCCGCCAAAATCCTCGCCGCGACCCTCACCTTCGCCGCCTCCACTGGCGTCCAGGCCGACACCTTCATGGACGCAGCCTGGGCCGCGCAATTCTGCAAGGCGTGGAATGCCAATGCCAGCCTGAGCAAGGGCCTCGCAGGCGACGCCTGGGCCGAGAACGATGCCGGACGCGGCTACAAGACCATTCATCTCTACCGCGACAAATGTGGCGAGAAGAGCAAGGTCGAGCTCGAAATTGCCGACAAGGACGGCAAGGCCGTATGCACTTACGGCGGGGCCGTGAAGCACAGCAAGCCCAACTATGACGTGGACTACCTCATGCATGCCACCGACGAGGACTGGGTCTGCATGGGCGAAGGTAAGTTCGGCTGTGGGGCGATGGGGGCCATGATGACCGGCAAGCTGAAATTCGAGGGCCCCAAGAGCGAGGCAATGGGCGTCATGGGCCCGTTCGATGGATTCCTCACCATGACCGGCAAGGTACCCGGCGACAAGAACACCTGCCCGTAAGCTCAGACCCGACCGCGCACACCGCCGGGGCCTTGCCCCGGCGAAACCGCCCCTCCAAGCCCGCCCCTTCGTAAGCCCGCACGCCACCCGCCGCCGCCTCGGCGCGCAACATGCGCGCCACTGTCCCCAAAAAGACACCCCATCTATATCAAAACCCGGGAGCCCTCTTTTTTTCTGGCGGCATTGACAATTTACAATGCCAGTATCATCATATCTGTCACATGTAGGAAAATTACAACGACGATTGATTGAACCATAGCCTGAACAACGACAGGCCTTACCCCGTTAGGAGGACACCCGTGAACTCGAAGCTTATCGCCGTCGCCGTAGGACTTGCCTGCGCAGCCGCCGTCCCCGTCGCTCAAGCTACCAATGGCTACATGTCACACGCCTATTCCCCTGCAGCCAAAGGCATGGCGGGGGCCGGCGAAGCGGCCCTGCCGCAGGACTCCCTGTCCATCGTCGGCAACCCAGCGGGCCTTACCGCCGTTGGGCGGCGGATGGATGTCGGCGCGGCCTGGTTTAGCCCAATTCGCGACTATAAGGGTGTCACTCCTACCTATAACCATGCGCTAAACCCCTCTGGGGCATTGGCGCCGATCGGCGGAGGCTTCGACGGCACGGGGCAGGTGGACAGCCAGAACAATGACTTCCTGGTGCCCAATCTCGGCTACACGCATCCCCTCGACGCGAACAGTGCAGTCGGTGTCGCCCTGTTCGGAAACGGCGGCATGAACTCCAGTTACCGCGCTAAGGACACCCTCGCCTTCCCAGGCCTGGGTAACCTTGGGACCTACGGCGGTAACAACTTCTTCGCCAATCCGCCGCATTACCAACTACCTGACGGTAGCTTTGGCCCCCAGATCCCGGGCACAACTCCAATCGGCGGCGGCAACGCCGGCATCAACCTGGAACAACTTGGACTCTCCCTAGGCTACGCCCGCGACCTGACCGACAACTTCCACCTGGGTGCAGCCCTGTTGCTCGCCTACCAGACCCTGGAGGTCAAGGGTGTAGGTGCCTTCCAAGGCTTCACCGAGACCTTCACCCAGAGCTTTATTGCAAGTCGGGGGGCAGGGGCAGTTTCACCTAGCAACTTGAGCGATAACGGCGAGTCCAGCTCCTACGGCTGGGGCGTGCAGATCGGTGCCATCTGGGACATCAACCCGATGTTCAGCCTTGGCGCATCCATCCGTTCCAAAATGTACATGACCGACTTCGACGACTACTCGGATCTTCTCGCAGAGAGCGGCGGCTTCGACATGCCGGCGGTTGGCACCATCGGGATTGCGGTGCGCCCGAACAAGCAACTGACCTTCGCCTTGGATGTTCAGCAAATCTGGTACGGAGACATCGACTCCATTGCCAACGAAAACAACCTTGCCCAGCAGTGCAACCTCGCCGCCGCCTTCGGCCCAACCCGCGACGGCAGCACCTATAAGCCAAGCTCCTGTCTCGGTGGCTCCAATGGCACAGGCTTCGGCTGGAACGACATGACGGTCCTGAAGCTCGGCGTCCAGTACGCGCTGAACGACACACTGACCCTGCGCGCCGGCTACAGCCACGCCGATGGTCCTATCGATGGCTCCCAGGTCGCATTCAACACCCTTGCCCCGGCCGTCATCGAGGACCACTGGACCATCGGCGCCACCTACCGCATGGCCGAGAACTACGAGCTGACCTTCTGGGGCATGTATGCACCTGAGGAGACGGTCTCCGGTCCCGGCGCCTTCACCGGAGCCCAGGCCCCCGAGATCTCGATGCACCAATACGAAATCGGCGTCAACTTCGGCTGGCTCTTTAACTAGCCACCCGCCAACCCGGCTCGGGAAGGCCGCCTCCGGGCGGCCTTTTTTTTGCAGCCACGGAAAGCCCCTTCCGTGGAGAAACCTCGATCCGCGAATTGCTCAAGCGGAGACGCGAAGAACGCCGAAAAAGGAGATGGAAGCAAGTGCCGGCTTCACCCGGGCGGGTGATCCGAGCATCCTCGCTAAGGTTTTGAACCCAAGAAAAGCCATGCTCCTGCCGTTTCTAGGTTGGAATGCCTCCGCGGCCCTGCGTGCGGACGGGTCGGTTTGAGAGAAAGACCGCCGCCCTCAGCGTCCAGCGTGCAACCGCTGCACGGCCCGCTGGAACTCCCCAGCGACCAAATCCGGCAGGCCCCTCTGGGCATCCGAGAAACCATCCCGAACCAGGCCCTCGTCGGCACGCGGCGGACGACCTAGGACGTAGGGCGTCACGAGATGCTTGTCCCCGGGGTGATCGATACCGATACGCAGACGCCAGAAGTCGCGACTACCCAAGACATTGATGATGTCGCGCAACCCGTTGTGCCCGGCATGGCCGCCGCCCTGCTTGAGCCGCAGGGTGCCGACCGGCAGGTCCAATTCATCATGGGCAACCAGGATTTGTTCAGGGACGACATCGAAATAGCGGGCAACTGCACCGACCGATTGGCCGCTGCGATTCATGAAGGTTCCGGGCTTGAGCAGGCGCAGATCTTGCCCGGCCACGCCAATGCGCGCCAACATACCGTGAAACTTGGGTTCAAGACGAAAGCTCGCCGCCTGATCCGAGGCAAGGGTATCGGCAAACCAGAAGCCGACGTTATGGCGGGTGGCCTCGTACTCTGGCCCGGGGTTTCCGAGCCCGACGATCAGCCGGATGCCGGGATCGGCCATGGTATCGATACCCAGGTAGGAGACAGGTGCGGGGAGGTTGGAACAAGGGGGAGAACCAGGCCCAAGCGCCGCTGCGCCCGGGCCCGGCATGCGGGCCTGGTCTTAGGCCGGCTCTACCTCGCCCTCGCCCTCGCCCTCGCCCTCGTCCTCGCCCTCTTCCTTCTCGACATGGGCGGTATGGACGATGACAACCGGCACATCCGGATCAGGGGCATGGGCAAGCTCCACGCCCTCAGGCATCACCAATTCGGACAGGTGCAGGATGTCCCCGATTTCCATTTCGGCCGTGTCGACAGAGATGAACTCAGGCAGGTCCTTCGGTAAGCAGGCGACCTCCACCTCATTGAGGTTGTGGGAGATAATCCCACCGGCCTTGACGCCTTTACTGACCTCCTCGTTAAGGAAGTTCAAGGGGACCGACATGCGCAATACCTCGCCGGCACTGACGCGCAGAAAATCGGCGTGCAGTACAAAGGGCTTGGCCGGGTGACGCTGCAGATCCTTGAGGACCACCTGGGACTTCATCTCGCCGACCTTCAGGGTCAGGATGGTCGAGTAGAATGCCTGGTTCTGCAGGTGGCGCAAGAGGGCATTGTGTGCCAACGCGATCATCTGGGGCTCAGCGTTGCCCCCGTAGACGATGCCCGGGAGCATCCCGGTACGACGCAGGCGGCGGCTCGCACCCTTCCCCGTGTCGCTGCGGGCCTCCGCAATGACTTCATAGGTTTCGCTCATGTTGACGTTCTCCAATAGCAATGACCAGGGGCCCGCGACCAGGACCCCGGCGAATGAAGGGCAAATGCCCCAATCCAGACTCAGGAAACACTGATCGAACAGTGCCCCTCAAGGCATCGCATCAGTCCACGAACAGGGAACTGACGGACTCCTCGTTCGATACGCGACGCATGGTCTCGGCCAGCAACTGCCCGATACTCAAGACCCGGATGCGCCCACAAGCCTGCGCCTCGGGGTGCAGGCCCAGCGTGTTGGTCACCACCAATTCGTCGAGTTGCGACTGCTCGATGTTTTCCACCGCGGGGCCGGACAACACCGGATGGGTGCAGTAGGCCACGACCTGGGCAGCGCCGTGTGCCTTGAGAGCCCCGGCCGCCTGACACAGGGTCCCGGCGGTATCCACCAAATCGTCTACCAAGACGCAGGTGCGCCCCGAGACGTCGCCAATGATATTCATGATCTTGGCCTCATTGGGCCGCGGTCGGCGCTTGTCGATGATGGCGAGATCCGCGTCATCGAGGCGCTTGGCCAGGGCCCGAGCGCGCACGACGCCGCCCACATCAGGGGAGACCACCATCAGGTTGGGGTACTTCCTGCGCCACACATCGCCCAGCAAAATGGGGGATGCGTAGACGTTGTCCACTGGAATGTCGAAAAATCCCTGGATCTGGTCGGCATGCAGGTCCATGGTCAGGACCCGGTCCGCGCCGGCGTGGCCGATCATTTTCGCCACCAAGCGGGCCGTGATGGGCACCCGTGCGGAGCGTGGCCGCCGATCCTGGCGGGCGTAACCAAAGTACGGGATGACCGCCGTGACGCGCTTGGCTGAGGCCCACCGCAGGGCGTCGATCATCACCAGGAGTTCCATCAGGTTATCGTTGGTCGGTGCCCCGGTAGGCTGGACCACGAAGACATCCCGTCCGCGGACATTCTCCTGAATCTCGGCCATCACCTCGCCATCGCTGAACTGCCCGACGACGGCCTTTCCCAGGGGCAGACCCAGGTGGCAGGCAATCTCCGCGGAGAGCTCCGGGTTGGCGTTCCCGGTAAAGACCATCATGTGACTGGCGGGCACCGTCTGCACCTCGTCTGCGCGGAGGACTGAAGATTGGCTGGGGCGCCAGGATTCGAACCTGGGAATGCTGGGATCAAAACCCAGTGCCTTACCACTTGGCGACGCCCCAAAGAAAGCTGCGCAGTGCGGAATCTCACGGGCCCGGCCGACTCCAGGCCGAGGGGTCACAACACAATGTGCCCTGACGATCCAACAGGGGGGAACGATTCAGGCCGCGGACAACGAAACCGCCCACACCCTTGGGCTTCGCGTCCAATGCCTCCAGGGCGGCGTCCCGCCCCTCGAAGGCGGCGAAGACACAGCCTCCAGTGCCCGTGAGGCGGGCCTCAGCTCGAGGCACAAGCCAGTCGAGCACCGCCGCCACCTCTGGGTAGCGCGTGCGCACGACGGGCAGACAATCGTTCCTCACGTCCCCGCGAGCAAAGTCGAGCATTGTTATCCGGGGCGAGTTCCGTGTCAATGTCGGATCGGAAAAGACCGCCGCAGTGGAGACGCTGACCGGTGGTATCAGGACCAGATACCAAGGCTCCGGCAGGGCGCAGGGGGTAAGCTCCTCCCCGACCCCCTCCGCCCAGGCTGCCAAACCGCGCACGAACACCGGCACGTCCGCCCCCAGACGCAACCCCAAGTCCGCCAGGGCATCGATATCGAGGCCCGCACGCCACAACGCATTGAGCCCGACCAGGGTGGTAGCGGCATCGGAGCTCCCACCACCCAGCCCACCACCCATCGGCAGACGCTTCTCGACCCATATATCAGCTCCCAAGGGGCACCGGGCATGGGCCTGCAACAGACGCGCGGCCCGCACCGTGAGATCGTCCTCCTCGGCAACCCCGGGCAGATCGGCGCGGCGCGTAATAACACCGCCTGGGCTCACCACCAGGTGCACCAGATCGCAGTAATCGAGAAATTGGAAGACGGTTTGTAACCGGTGATAACCGTCGGCACGACGCCCCAATACGCGCAGCATCAGGTTCAGTTTGGCCGGGGCGGGCCAAGGACCCGCCTCGGCCGGCAGAGGAGTCATTTGCCCGAGCCCGTACTGGTCACCCGGTAGCGCCCGACCACACCAAGCAGGTAGGCGTGATCTGGGAACTCCGCCAGGGCGTCCTCCCAAACCTTCCACGCCTCCTCGTGCTTGCCCAAGGCCCACAGGACTTCACCGAGGTGGGCCGCCATTTCACCGTCGCGGGTCTGCTCCACCGCGCGACGCAGGTACGTCAGCGCCTCTTGGAGATTCCCCAAACGATACTGGACCCAGCCCATGCTATCGAGGATCGCCGCCTCATCCGGCTTGATCGCGAGGGCCTTCTGGATGTAGCCGAGGGCCTCGGTGTAGCGATCCGTGCGATCTGCCAGGGAATACCCTAGGGCATTGAGGGCATCCGCGTTGTCCGGCTCAGCGGCGAGGACCGCATTGATATCGCGTTCGAGGATGTCGATGCGCCCCATACTCGCTCCATGCAGGCCGCGAGCATAGAGCAGATCGACATTTCCTGGATACTGGCGCAGACCGGCATCGTAGACGTCCAAAGCCTGCTGATCCAGGGACACGCCACGCAGGACCTCCCCCTCAATGAGATAGAGGGCGAGGGCATTGTCCGGTTCGTCGTTGCGCAACCGCTGCAGGATCTCGCGGGCCCGGCCAGGCTCGCCCTTTTCCGCATAGAGTCGTGCGGCGCGGACCTCGGCATCCAAGGCGTTATCTCCACCGACCTTTTCGTACCAGGCCAGGGCCAAATCGAGATTGTTGGCGTCCTCCTCCAACTGACCGAGGTAGAAGGCCGCATCGTCCTTGCGCTGGCCGGTGTCGCTCAAGCGCGTGAAGTAGTCCCGTGCCGCGGCCGCGTCGTCCAATTGCAGCGACAGGATACCCAAGGCGAACAACACATCCGGCTCCTTCGGCGCCTTGCTCAGCATGCGCTCGAACACCCCCCTCGCACCGGAAAACTCTTTTTCGTCCACCAGCAACTGGGCGTAGAGCATGCGCAACCCGCGATCGTCCGGGTTGGTCTCAAGAAAGGTCTCCAGCGTCTTGCGCGCCTCGTCCCGCCTGTTCTGCCCCAAAAGCAGCCGCACCAGGAAAACCCGGGGCTCGTCCCAGTCTGGCTTCAGCTCGATGGTGCGCCGCGTGGCCGCCACCGCATCATCGTAGAACTCGGCACCCGCGGCCACCAACGCCAGGGCATAGTAAGCCTCAGCGTTCTCCCCATCCTCAGCGATCAATCCCCGCAACAGATCGAGACGACGCTGAGGTGGCTCTACGTCGGCCAGCAGACGCGCCGCATGCAAATAGCCGTCCTTCTCCTGCTCATGCGCCAGGGCAATGACCCGACGCACATGCCCCAAGGCACCGGGGATATCATCCCTTTTCAGCGCCGCATAGGCGGCAAGCTGCTGCGACTCCAGCGAGTCCGGCTCCAACTCCAGCCACAGATCGGCGACCCGTTGTTCCGCCTCGCGATCATCCAACGCAATCGCGGCACGCGCCGCCAACTGGACCAGACCGGGGTCCTTCGCCAGGCGAGCCGCCAAAAGGTAATGGGTAAACGCCAGACGCGGGTTGCCCCGCTGGGTCGCCACGTCGCCAACCAGGACCGCGTACACCAAATCTGCGCTCAACTGCGTCGGCTGCAGCGCGCCCACCGCTGGGGCAGGCGGCTCATGTTGTTGTGACGCATCACTGGCAAAGGCACCACTCACCCACCCGCAGAGGGCCAGCCCCCCCCAAAAGACTATGGCGAGCGAAGGGAACTGATTAATTCGGCAACTGCTTGGGGCGTTCAACTTGAAAATTCCGCGCTCTGCGCTGACAGGATTCGACATACATTGGCACCAGTATAACCGCGCGAGGCCGTAGCAAAAAATACCCGTGCCAAATATGGCACACGGGGCCTAAAGGTGCGACCGAGAGGCGCCGGCCCGGGCGCACAATACCTCGCGGTTCCAGTCATCACCCATGCACCCTATAATGTGGCGCCTCGCCGGACGGCCACAAGGCCTCCCCCGCATGGCCACCAGAGCCTTCGACACGACCAACGGACCTTTGCTCCCCACGACATGAAGATCCTGGCCATCGGCCTCAATCACAAGACAGCTCCGGTGGACATGCGCGAGCGCATCACCTTCGGGCCGGACATTATCGCCGGAGCCCTGCGCAGCCTGACCGCAAGGCCCGAGGTAAGTGAGGCGGCGATCCTCTCTACCTGCAACCGCACCGAGATCTACTGCGTCCTACATGGCGAAGGCGAGGACCCGGTCCGCACCTGGCTTAGCACTTTCCACGGCCTGAGTGAAGACCGCCTCGCCGCCTACCTGTATACGCACATCGGGGCCGATGCCGTACGGCATCTGATGCTGGTGGCCAGTGGACTCGACTCCATGGTGCTGGGCGAGCCTCAGATCCTGGGTCAGGTCAAAGGCGCCTACGCCAACGCCGAGGCCTGCGGCAGCACCCGCAAGTTTCTCGGGCGCCTGTTCCAGCAATGTTTTGCGGTCGCCAAGCAAGTCCGCACCGATACGGCTATCGGCCATAGCGCGGTGTCGGTCGCGTTCGCCGCCGTGGGCCTGGCCCGCCAGATCTTCAGTGACCTCGCGGCCCAGACGGCCTTGCTGGTCGGCGCCGGCGAGACCATCGAGCTGGCGGCACGGCACCTGCACCAGCACGGTATTGGGCGCATCGTGGTGGCCAACCGCACGGTGGAACGTGCCCATACCCTCGCCACCCAATTCGACGGCTTCGCCATCGCGTTGACCGAGATCGCCAATCACCTGCCCGAGGCGGACATCGTCATCTCCTCCACCGCAAGCCCGCTGCCCGTGCTCGGCAAGGGCGCCGTCGAGCGAGCCCTGAAAAAACGCCGCCACCGACCCATGTTGATGATCGATCTGGCGGTCCCGCGGGACATCGAGCCGGAGGTCGCGGCACTCAGCGATATCTATCTCTATACCGTGGACGACCTCCAGGAGGTCGTCGACGAGGGCCTGCGCTCCCGCCGAGAGGCCGCCCTCCAGGCCCAGGAGATCGTGGATTTTCACGTCGACGAGTTCATGGCCTGGCTACGCTCTCTGGATGCGGTAGACCTGATCCAAGGCTTCCGCCGGGGGGCCGAGCAGGTACGTGACGAGATCCTGGCCCGGGCCCTACACCAGCTGGAGGGCGGCAGGACCGCGGAGGAAGTCATGGGCTTCCTGGCCCACACCCTCACCAACAAGCTGCTGCACACCCCCAGCGTCCGGCTACGGCAGGCCGGGCGGGACGGCAACATTCAACTCCTGGACGCGGCCAACGAGCTGTTCCAGCTCTCCGCCGGCACCCAGTCTCGCCGCCCCGGACCCAACCGATGAACCCCTCCATCCGCGCCAAGCTGGAGCGCCTCGACGAGCGCTTCGGCGAGGTCACCGCGCTGCTCTCCGAACCCGAGACCCAGGCCGACCAGGACCGCTTTCGCGAGCTGAGTCGCGAGTACGCCCAGATCGAACCCCTCGCCGAGTGCTTCGCCCGCTACCGCGGCATCGAGGACGAGATCGCCGCCACCGATGAGCTGCTGCGAGACCCGGAGATGGCAGAGCTGGCCCGCGATGAGGCGGTCGCCGCCCGCGCCCGCCGCGACGCGCTGGAGCCCGAGCTGCAACGTCTGCTGGTTCCACCAGACCCAAATGACCGCCGCAACGTCTTCCTTGAGGTGCGCGCCGGGACCGGCGGGGCCGAGGCGGCGCTCTTTGCCGGCGACGTGCAGCGCATGTACGCCCGGTACGCGGAGATGCGCGGGTGGCAAACCGAACTGATCGGTGAAAGCGAGGGCGAGATGGGCGGCTACAAGGAGGTGGTCATGCGCATCAGCGGCAATGGGGTCTATGCCAGGCTCAAGTTCGAGTCTGGCACCCACAGGGTCCAGCGCGTGCCCAGCACCGAGTCCCAGGGGCGGGTCCACACCTCGGCCTGTACCGTGGCCATCCTCCCGGAGGCCGAGGCCATCGACGGGGTAGAGATCGCAACCGCGGATCTACGCATCGACACCTACCGGGCCTCGGGTGCTGGCGGCCAGCACATCAACAAGACCGACTCCGCGGTGCGCATCACCCACCTGCCCTCCGGCATCGTCGTGGAATGCCAGGACGAGCGCTCCCAGCACAAGAACAAGGCCCGCGCCCTGTCCCTGCTGCAAGCCAAACTGCTCTCCCAGGCCCAGGAGGCCCAGGCCAGCGAGGAATCGGCTGCGCGGCGCCTACAGGTCGGCAGCGGCGACCGCTCCGAGCGCATCCGCACCTACAACTTCCCCCAGAACCGGCTCACCGACCACCGTATCAACCTCACCCTATACAAGCTCGACGAGGTGATGAGCGGCACCCTGGACCAGGTCATCGACCCCCTGACCGAGGAGTATCAGGCCGACCTCCTGATGGCCCTCGCGGACGGCTGATGCCACGACGCCCATGGCGAAGGCCCCAGCCCTGAGCGTCCGAGAGGCCCTGACCGACGCCAGTGCCCAGCTCGCCGGCCTACCGGACGGCTCGCCTCGCCTGGAGGCCGAATTGCTCTTGAGCGCCGCCAGCGGGCTCGATCGGACCCGCATGCTCGCCTGGCCAGACACACCGCTGGGCAGCGACGCCCGCCGCCGCCTGGCGGCCCTGGTGGAGCGGCGGTGCCAGGGCGAACCCATTTCCTACATCCTCGGCTGCCAGGGGTTCTGGACCCTCGACCTCGATGTCACTCCAGACACCCTGATCCCGCGCCCTGAGACCGAGCTACTGGTAGAGCTGGCCCTGGAGGTGTTGCCGGCCGAGGCCCCGCTTTTGATCGCGGACCTGGGCACCGGCAGCGGCGCCATCGCCGCCGCCCTGGCCAGCGAGCGCCCCGCCTGGACCCTGATGGCCACTGACCGATCCCTGGTCGCCCTGGGTGTCGCCATAATCAATGCCCGCAGGCTTCGTCTGAACAATCTGTACACCCTGGCTGCCGACTGGTTGGCACCTATCGACTCCGCGACCCTGGATGCCATCTTGAGCAATCCGCCGTATATTCCGTCCACAGATCCGCACCTGGTCCGCGGCGATCTGCGCTTCGAACCGGCCATGGCCCTCTCGGCCGGCCCCGACGGGCTTGCGGCCATCCGCGACATCGCCGACCAGGCACCGAGCCGACTCAAACCTGGAGGCCTGGTCGCCGTCGAGCACGGGTTCGACCAGGGCCCGCCGGTCCGCGCCCTATTCGCCGCCGCGGGCCTGGTCCGGGTCGAGACGCGGCACGACCTTGCCGGACATGAGCGCATCACCTTCGCGCTGCGTGCTGCCTAGGGAGATTTGCCCTTGATTTCTAGTAGCCGTCGATTAGCATTAGCCCGCCATGGAAATTAACGACGCAGAACGATTCAAGCAGCGCCAGATCACGTTCGACGAGCTGCACCCACACAGTAGTCAGGCCGAGACTGCGGCCCGCTTCCTCGCCGATATCGACGGGGTCCTCGCCTGCGAGGTCAGCGCACCGCTCCTGCTCCAGGTCCGCTACGATCTGCTCAAGACCACCCTGGAAGAGATTGAAGACGCCCTGCGCGAACTGGGCATGCATCTGGACGGCGCCCTCATGCTGCGCTTGCGTCGCGCCATGCACTACTACATGGAAGACACCCAACGCGCCAACTGGGGCTGTATCCACGGCGAGCACAACTGCATCAAGAAGGTCTTCGCCCAGCGCTATCAAATCTTGGAGCATGGCTGCCGGGACGACCGCCCCGAGCACTGGCGGCGTTATCTCTAGCCCCTGCCCCACGACATCGCCCCCTGGCCGCTGCCCCCAATGACCGACGACCAACTGCTGCGCTACAGCCGCCAGATTATGCTGCCGGCCTTTGGAATCGAGGGCCAACAGCGCCTGCTCGACGCCCGAGTACTGATCGTCGGACTCGGTGGCCTGGGCTCGCCGGTGGCCATGTACCTGGCCGCAGCGGGGGTCGGGACCCTGGTCCTGGCCGACTTCGACGCCGTGGACCTGTCCAACCTCCAGCGCCAGATCCTGCACACTACCGATCGCATCGGCATGACCAAGGTGGACTCGGCCCTATGCGCCCTCACCGCCCTCAACCCCCAGGTCCGCCTGGAGGCCATCAAGGGCAGCCTGAACGATACCAACCTTGGCACCATCGTCGCCGCGGTGGACGTCGTAGTCGACGCCTGCGACAACTTCCCCACCCGCTTTGCCGTCAACGCCGCCTGCGCCGCCGCCCGGGTCCCGCTCGTCTCCGGCGCGGCCATCCGCACCGAGGGTCAGGTCGCGGTCTTTTCCGGCCAGCCCGGTGGCCCCTGTTACCAGTGCCTCTACCCCCGCGACGGCGGCCTTGACGAGACCTGCTCCGCCAACGGCGTCCTCGCCCCCCTGGTAGGCATCATTGGCAGCATCCAGGCCACCGAGGCGATTAAGCTCCTCGCCGGCCTAGGGGAGCCCCTAGTCGGACGCCTCCTACTGCTCGACGCCCTGACCATGGAGTGGCGGACCCTGCGCCTGCCGCCGGACCCCGCGTGCCCGATCTGCGCCGTCTGACGCGAAACCATGGGTCCATCAGCATCCACTGATGTACGCACCCGGCTATGCTATCCTGCCAAGCTCTGTAACCCCGGCAATTGCCGTGTCTAGAGTCATACACCATGCGCTTCGAAGTCAGCCCGCAAGAAATCAAACGGGCCAACGTACCCCATGAGGTCTTCCTCACCAACCTGATCGGCAACCACATACTGATGACCGTGGGCATCGGGGGCGTCGCCGGATCTTTCCCCTGGCTGCTGGCCATCATCCCCATCACCTCGTTCAGCCTGCTTGGATACACCCTGTGGCGAGCCCGCCGGTCCCTGACCCGCGACCCCTGGTACGTGATGGGCCACTGGCAGGTCTGCGCCCGGCGCAGTCGCATCTTCATCGCCATGCTGGTGATGCTGCTGGTGGTCATGACCCTCGGCTGGCTTGGCTACGCCTACCTGGGGTGGATGAAGGAGGCCGTGATGGCCCTGGTGGCCGGGACCGGCATCCTGCCAGTGATGGTCACGGTCTTGGTCCTGATCATCGTCGAGTCCGAGGCCCTCTACCACGCCAACCAGGCCAAGCTGCCCGACTGGGTAATCGAGCGCTTCCCCAATCCGAACGCCAAGGTCATCCATGAGGAAAAGCCCGCCTACTACGACTGATCCCGACGGCCGATCCGCCCGCATCCCTTAGATAAGCCCAGCCGCCGACGTCACTCAGGCCGGATTATCAATGTCGAAAAATCGGTGCTCCAGACCGAAACGGCCGGCCAGGTGCCCGCCCAGGGCCTGAACCCCATACCGCTCGCTGGCGTGGTGGCCAAGGGCGAAGTAGTCCAATCCCAATTCCCGGGCTTGATGGGTGGTCTGCTCTGAGACCTCGCCACTGAGGTAGGCGTCAACACCGAGGCTCGCGGCCTCTTCGATGTAGCCCTGGGCACCACCAGAGCACCAGGCGACCTGCTCAATGGGCGCTGCCCGACCCTCAATATGCAGCGGCTCCCGCCCCAGTACGGTGGCGATGCGGACCGCCAAGTCCATGGCCTGGATCGGACCGGCGAGCCGCCCGCGCCACAGAATACCGTTGCACAGCGTCGTCGCCGCGGCATCTTCGAACCCCAACAGGTCTGCGAGCCGTCGGTTGTTGCCCAGCTCCGCATGGGCATCCAAGGGCAGGTGATAGGCGAGCAGACCGACACCGGCGCGCATCAGGGTGCGCACCCGCCGCCCCTTCATGCCGATCAGCCTCGGATCTTCGCCGCGCCAAAACCAGCCGTGATGGACCAGCACCGCGTCCGCCCCCCAGGCCCGAGCTTCCTCCAGCAGGGCCGCGCTGGCGGTCACGCCGCTGGCCAGGCGCCTCACCGGGCGCTCTGCATCCACCTGGATGCCGTTGGGGCAGTAATCCTGAAAAGCCGCAACGTTCAGCAACTCGTCACAGTAGCTAGCCAGTGCCGTCAGGTCGGTCATAGGTAGACGCTCCAGGTGATCTTCAGTCGGGGGCAGGTGGGCAGCCGGCAAGAATTGCCACGCGGTCAGTCCGTGGTCATGTGGTCCCACCGACGAGCGCCACGCCCATCCCTCGGGCCCGCATGATAACGTACCGCCCATGAGCAGTAACCGCCCCCTACCCTGGCTCCTCGTCGCATTCCTGGCCGGAATGGCCAGCGTGTTGCTTGGCCTTTGGTTGGCACCACATTTGATGCCGAACAGGCCGCTCGACCCCGAGCACCCGCACACCCTGGCTGGAGGTGGCCCGGCAGCCACGTCCTTCGCCGCGTCGGTCGCCCGAGCCGCACCAGCGGTGGTCAGCGTCTTTAGCTCGGTCCTGACCACCGAGCGCAACACCCAGTCGTTCCGCGACCCCAGGATCGCACAACACTATGGGCAACTGGCCCCGCAGGCCGAACTCCAGCGCCGCGCCACGAGCCTCGGCTCCGGCGTCATTCTCTCCGCCGATGGAGTGATCATCACCAATGGACACGTCGTCAAGAATGCTCAACGTATCCAAGTGGAGACGGCCGATGGTCGGCGCCTGGCTGTGCGCCTGATCGGCACGGACGCGGACACGGACCTGGCCATCCTCCAGGCCGCCGCCAAAGACCTACCCAGCATCCAGATCGGCCGGCCCAGGGAGGTCCGCGTCGGCGACGTGGTACTGGCCATCGGCAACCCCTTCGGGGTCGGACAGACCGTGACCATGGGTATCGTCAGCGCCACCGGGCGCACCGACATGGGCATCTCGGGCATCGAGCAGTTCATCCAGACCGACGCGGCCATCAACCCCGGCAATTCCGGCGGCGCACTGATCGACAGCCGCGGCACCCTGATCGGCATCAACACCGCCATCTACTCCGAGAGCGGGATCTCCGAGGGAGTGGGCTTCGCCATCCCGGCCGACCTGGCCCAGGACGTCGCGCGGAGCATCGCGACCACCGGGCAGGTGACCCGCGGCTGGCTGGGCCTTAGTGGGCGCAGCGTCACCCCGACACTGGCCGCCGACTTCGGTCTGCGCGCAGAGCAGGGCGTCTTGGTGTCAGCCATCGAAGAAGGCGGCCCCGCCGACCAGGTCGGGCTACGCCCCGGCGACGTCATCACTCGGGTCGGCGACCAGCCCGTTCCCGGCACCCGCGAGCTGTTCGACCTGATCGCCGGGACCAGCCCCAGCACAGCAGTCCGCCTGGAGGTTTGGCGCGGCAGCGAGCGTTTTCAGGCCCACCCGACCACCGGGGCCAGGCCCCTTGCCGAGCAAGACTGACGCATCCGCCGGACCTCGCAACCCGGTATGATGCGAGGCCCATTCATCGACCGCAGCTTCCCGAACCATCCCATCATGAAGGCCAGCGACATCAAGAAGGGCATCGTCATCGAGGTCGACGGCGCCTGCGTCTTCGTCAACGAGTTGCAGGTACAGACCGCCTCGTCCCGTAGCGGCAACACCCTATACAAGGTACGCGGACGCAATGTCGTGACCCGGCAAAAGTTTCAGGCCAGCTTCAAGGGGGACGAGACGATCCAGACGGTGGACTTCGAGCGCCGCCCGGTGCAGTTCCTCTACGAGGACAGCGAGGGCTGCCACTTCATGGATCGGGAGAGCTTTGAACAATACAGTTTCGACCTGGACGCCCTGGAGAGCGAGCACCCCTACCTGACCGACGGACTGGAGGGCATCTACGCCCTGGTGGTGGACGGTACCGCTGTGGGCATCGAACTGCCGGCCACGGTGACCATGGAGATCGTGGACTGTGCTCCGGCGCTGAAGGGGGCCTCCGCCTCCGCCCGCAGCAAGCCCGCCACCACCACCACCGGGCTGGTGGTGCTGATTCCGGAGTATCTGGCCCCTGGCGAGACCATCAAGATCAATACCCTGACCGGGGACTTCATGTCACGCGCCTGAGGGCCGGCAGGGATGCCCTACCCCCGGCGAAACGCCGGCGCTCCCAAAGGGCACCAAAGCATTGAAACTCAGCGCTTGCCCTTGCTGAATCGCTTTAGGCGGTCGCGACTGCGCTCCTGACGGGGGGTAAGGGTGTTGCGTCGGCCCTCGAAGGGGTTGGTCCCACTGCGCAGTTCCAGGCGCAACGGGGTACCGTGTAGCTGGAGCTGATCGCGAAAGCGGCCAATGAGGAAGCGCTGGTACGACTCCGGCAGGACGTCGGTCTGGTTGCCGTGGATGACGATGATGGGCGGGTTGCGCCCGCCTTGGTGGGCATAGCGCAGCTTGATGCGACGCCCGTGAACCATGGGCGGATGGTGCTCCTGAATGGCGCGCTCGAGGATGCGGGTGATCTGGGGGGTAGACAGGGAGCGGGTCGCATTGGCAAAGGCCCGGTCTGCCTCCTCCAGCAAGAGTCCGACCCCACTGCCGTGCAGGGCCGAGACGAAGCGTGTAGTGGCGAAGTCCAAAAAGCCCAAACGTCGAGTGACGGCGACCTTGATCGCATCCCGCTGACTGGGGTCGAGCCCATCCCACTTGTTGACCGCCACCACCAGGGCCCGCCCGCTCTCGACGATGTGGGCCGCCAGATTGGCATCGTGGTCGCCGATACCCTGTTGGGCATCGAGCACCAAGATCACCACATTACACGCCGCGATGGCTTGCAGGGTCTTGATGACACTGAACTTCTCGATGACATCATCGATCTTGGCGCGGCGGCGCATGCCGGCAGTGTCGATCAGGGTGTAGTCGCGCCCGGCCCGCTGGAAGGGGATATAGATGCTGTCGCGGGTGGTGCCAGGGGCATCGAAGACGATAACCCGGTCCTCGCCGAGCAGCCGATTAACCAGTGTGGACTTACCCGCATTGGGGCGTCCGACGATGGCGATCTTGGCCCCACCCTCGGCCGGACCATCCGCACCGTCCTCGTCGCCTTCAGCCGGTTCGGGAATCAAGGGCCCGAGGACCCGCTCTATCAGCCCCTCGACCCCGGTGCCCTGCACAGCGGCGATGGGCACCGGCTCGCCGATCCCCAGGGTGTGAAAGTCCGCGACGGCGATGGCCGGATCGCGGTGGTCGGTCTTGTTCACCACCAGGGTCAGGCCCTTGCCCATGCGGCGCAGGCGTGCGGCCACCTCAATGTCGTCCGGCGTGACCCCGGTCTGGGCATCGACCAGAAACAGGATGTGGTCCGCCTCCGCGATCGCCTGGCGCACCTGCCCCTGCATCAGGGACTCGACCCCCTCGGACTCCTGGCTGATACCGCCGGTATCCACCACGATATAGCCGCAGGGCCCGATGCGGCCCAGCCCATACTGGCGGTCCCGGGTCAGGCCGGGAAAGTCCGCGACCAGGGCATCCCTGGTGCGGGTGAGGCGATTGAATAGGGTCGACTTACCCACATTGGGTCGACCGACCAGGGTGACGACGGGCAGCACGGCGCTCAGAGGGTTGCCCCGCTGCCGTAGGTCTCAGGCTTGGGCAGATCCGGGGCCGAGACCGCCGCAGGACTGCCGGCCTCCTTGCCCTTGCCGCCCTGGGCGCGATCCTCGGCCGTGATACCGCCGGGGCCGACCGCCGCCAGGGTGCCATCATCGGCGTAGACGTAGAGCCTCCCGTCGGCGACCAGGGGGCGGGCCGTAATGGCCCCTCCGGCCACCTGGATACGCCCAGCCAGGGTGCCGTCCTTGCGGTCGATCCAGTGCAGCCAGCCTTCCAGATCGCCCACCACGATGTAATTGCCGAAGATCACCGGGGCCGTCAGCAAACGGTTGTGCAACTGCTCCTGCTTCCAGCGCCCAGCGCCATCCCCGGGGTCCGCGGCCCAGATGTTGTCTTCGGAATCCGTCACGTAGATATCCTGCGCATCTACCGCCAGACCGGCGTGGGAGGACAGGGTACGGCGCCAAAGGATGTCACCGGTGACCAGATCCACCGCCGCCAGGTCGCCGTTGTAGGCACCTACATAGGCGATGGAACCGACCACCACCGGGTCGGCGTCGATGTCGGCGATACGTTCCAGCTCGGTGCGTCCACTCGGCAGACTGACGGTGACCTCCCAGATCGGCGCGCCGCTGCCCTGCTCGAGTTTGACCAGCTTGCCCCCGGAGAGCCCCACCAACACGGCGCCGCCGAGGGCACCCGGGGCCGTATCGGCCTCGCCAGAGGCCCCAGTGGTCGCCACCGGGCTGCTGCTGCCCCGCAGGGTCAGGATGGGTGCCGGGAACAGGTAGCGCCAGCGCTCCTGCCCGGTCGCTGCATCCAACCCATAGATACTATCGTCGAGGGCATGGACCACCACGAGGTCGCCGACGATCAAAGGTACCGAGAGGACCTCGCTACCCACGGGCACGCTCCACTTCTGGCTACCGTCAGTGGTGGACAAGGCCACCACCTGGCCGTTGCCGGTGCCCAGGGCAAGCTGGCGCCCATCGGTGCCGGGACCACCACTGAAGGCCAACTTGGTATCGCGCTGCCACTGGACCCGCCCATCGGCCGCGGAGACCGCCGCGACCCCACCATCCGTATCCGCCACATAGAGCCGCCCACCGCTCAGGGCCGGCACCAGGGCCAGTTGGCGCTTGCGTGTGCCGGTACCGACCTTGGTAGACCAGAGGGTGCGCAGCCCGACCTGGGGGGCGTAGGCAACCAGTTCGGCGGGTGGGGAGGGATCCTTCTCCCCGCCAAACCAAGAGAACATGCCGCAGCCACTCAGGCCGATGGCACCGACCAGGGCGGCCGACAAGGTGCTCGCGAGGCGACCGATGGTGCGGGGAGCTGGGTAGGTCATGGACAGGGCCTGGTGTTGGGATACGGTTGATGCGTGAGGAGTCGCCGAGGAGTCGGCCTAACCCGCCGCCGGCAGGTTTTGGAGCTTGAGCCGCAGCAGCTCGGACAGGCTGGCGCCGGCGGCGATAGCCCGCTCATAGGCCTGGCGCGCCTCGTCGTAGCGACCCTGACTTACCGCGATATCGCCCTGAACCGCGGCGAAATCACCGCCAAAACTACCCGCGTCCTGGTACTGGGCGGCAAGGTCCCCGGCCCGATCGAGTTGCCCCTGATCCAGCAGAATGCGGGCCAGACGCAGTGCGGCGATGCGGGATAGGGCCGGGTCCGGGGCTTCGGCCATCACCCGCATCAGGGCCGCCTCGGCACCGGCGGGGTCGCCGGCCTTGAGTTTGATCCGCGCCTCCATCAGGTCTGCCAGGCTGGCATAGGCGCTTGAGGCATAGCCTTCGCGAATCGCCTGGGCCTGGGCAAGGGCCCCCGCCGAGTCGTCGCCCTCGGCCACGATCATGAGCTGCTCAAAGGCCGTAGATGCCTGTTGACCCACAGCCTCCCGATGCTCCACCCAGTAACGCCAGCCAAACACCGCGGCCAAGCCGATGGCCAGCCCGGCGACGACCGAGGTGCCGTTCTCCTTAAACCATTTCTTGATTGCCTCGACCTTTTCGTCGTCGGTTTCGTAATCGGCCATGTCTGCTCCGGCAGTTTTCTGAAGTGGCGCCTCAGCCGGCAAGTTTTCGAGCGGCTGAGGGAAATTGAACAGGATTAACAGGCGCACATCTTATCATCCTGTTAATCCTGAAGAATCCTGTTAATCCTGAAGAATCCTGTTAATCCTGTCTGATCTTACATTGCGCTGCCTAGGCCCGGGCTAAGCCTGGATGCGTGTCGCCAGGTACCCGGGCACCTCAGCCAGCGCAATCTCGGTCTGCTCGCCATCGCCACGCAACGGCTTGACCTGGATGGTACCGCGCTCGACC
Source organism: uncultured Gammaproteobacteria bacterium (assembly GCA_963845265.1). GTDB lineage: Bacteria > Pseudomonadota > Gammaproteobacteria > Chromatiales > Chromatiaceae > DYRB01. Next base: position 75,504 of record CAWJRN010000005.1, read on the forward strand.
TCGCCGGCACCCAGCACCAGGGCGAGCGCGGCCCCGCTGCGATCGGCCTTCTTGAATTGATTCTTGAAGTTACCGCCACCGCAGTTACACATGAGCCGCAACCCCGGCACGGCGTCACGCAGCTCCTCAGCAACCTGGAGGGCGCAGGCCTGAGCCTCGTCCCCAACCGCCACCAGGTAGGCGTGCACCACGGGCGGGACGCGCGGCGGGTTCTGCTCCAACAGGGCGACCAGGCGCTCCAGGCCGAGGGCGAAACCTACCGCTGGCGTGGAACGACCACCGAGCTGCTCCACCAGACCGTCGTAGCGCCCGCCCGCACAGACCGTCCCCTGAGCCCCGAGGTCCTCGGTGATCCACTCGAAGACCGTGCGATTGTAGTAGTCGAGCCCACGCACCAGACGTTGGTTGAAGCGATAGTCGAGCCCAGCCGCGGTGAGACCTGCGCAAAGCTCCTCGAAGTGGTCACGGGACTCGTCCCCCAGGTGGTCGAGGATATTCGGCGCCGCGGCGATGACCTCCACCATGCCCGGGTCCTTGGAGTCCAGCACGCGCATGGGATTGGTATAGAGCCGGTTGCGACTGTCCTGATCGAGGCGGTCGAGATGCCCCTCCAGGTAGCGAATCAACTCGGTGCGATAGAGCGCCCGCTCCTCGGCATTGCCCAGCGTGTTGATCTCCAGGCGCAGGTTCGCCAGCCCCAGGGCCTGCCAGAGGCGGCGGGTGACGAGGATGACCTCCAGGTCGATATCCGACCCCGCCAACCCGAAGACCTCCACCCCGATCTGGTGGAACTGCCGATAGCGCCCCCGCTGGGGCCGCTCGTGGCGGAACATGGGCCCGCGATACCAGAGGCGCTGTGCCTGCCCCAACAGGCCACCCTCGATGGCTGCTCGCACGCAGGAGGCGGTACCCTCGGGACGCAGGCTGAGGCTGTCGCCATTGCGATCGGAGAAGCTGTACATCTCCTTCTCGACAATGTCGGTGACCTCGCCGATGGAGCGCTTGAACAGCTCGGTCATCTCCACCAGGGGGGTGCGGACCTCACTATAGCCATAGGCCTCTAGCACACCCCTGGCCCGGTCCTCGATGGTCTGCCACAGGGGGCTGGCGTCCGGCAGCAGATCGTGCATGCCGCGGATCGCCTGAATATTCTTTGCCATTCGGTGGTCCTGGTCGATAGTACTTCTTCGAACCTGCATGCCGCCCCGGGTCAGGGCAACTGCTCAGGGTCAAGCTTGAAGCGGGCAACATTACCCTTGGCGATCTTGGTCAGATCGAATGGCTGGCCTTTGACGGTGAGGGTCACCGCCGAGGCATTGCCCAGGACCATGGTATAGGGCGGGGTCCCGCCCAGGACTCTCCGATCACCCTTGCCCAACTCGCCGGTCAGGCTGAAGGTCTTGGTCGCATCGCTGACGCTCACCCAACAGGCACCCTGGAACTCCAAGACCACCTCTCCGGGCGCCGGCGCCTCGGCGACGGCGACGTCCTCATCGCCTGCCGCGGCCAAAGGCTCAGTGGCATCGGTGGTTGTAGTCTCGCCAGCGCTGACCGGCGTGACCGCGGCCTGGTCTGTCGGCGGGGTCTCGACGGTAGGCTCTGTCCTTGTGACCGCCGGGGGCTCAATGGGTGGGACCCGAGCAATGCCTACGGGGCCCGGATCTGGTGCCGGGCGTTCGTTCCCCATCGGCGGCTCGATGTCCCGGTTCGAGATGGGCTCGATCAGGGCCTGCTCGATCGCAGGCGGATCCGCGACAGGCTCGGAGGCGTAGACCACAGGGTCGTCCGAGCTGATGTCCGTGATCGACTCCTGGGCCATGGGTGCGTGGACCGGATCAGTTGCAGAACCGCCGAACAGGTCCGTCACCATAGGGGCACGATTTTGCCACCATTGCGCGAACAAATAGCCAAGACCCACCACCACGACCACGGTCATCAGGCGAACCAGCCAACGACCGAGGCCACCACTCCGCCTGGCCCCGACTTGACGACGCGGCGCCGGTGGTCGCTGCGGCTCCGGGTGCCCGGTGGCGGCTCGATAGGCAGCCAGCAGGGGCTCGGGGTCGAGCCCGATGTGACGCGCATAGTTACGGATATAACCCAGGATAAAGACCGGGTCTGGCAGCTCCGCGTAACGCCCCTCCTCCAGTGCGTCGAGGAGGACTGGCTTGAGGTGCAACTGCGTCGCGATGCGCTCCAGACTCAGGCCGCGTTCGAGTCGCGCTGCCCGCAGGCGGCGCCCGACACCCTCGCCGGACTCGACGATACTACTGTCTTGCTGGTCACTCAGGGACTCGGTGATCATGGCCTCGACTCGTTATAGGGACCCGGCTTCCGGGCTACTGGGAAAGCGTTCTTTGAGTGCATTCGCGTATGTGGACGCGAGCTTTTTGTTGCCACGCTTACGCTCCACGCGCACCCCCAGGGCCAGGGCCTGGGCGGTAGGCGGCGAGGTGTTGAAATAGCGTGTGATCAGGGCGCTGGCGGAACGTGCATCGCCCTGCGACTCGTCCAGTTCCGCGAGCGTGAGCAGCGCCGGACCGAAGTTAGGATTCCCTGCCAGGGCCTGATCGAGGTACACCCGCGCCTTGGTCCGGTCACCCGCCATCTTGGCGCAGATACCCGCGTTGGTGCGAGCGATCCAGGGCGTCGCATAGAGGGGATTCTCCAGGGCCGCCTTGAACTGAACGTCGGCCTCCGCGAAACGCTTCTGGCCGCAGAAAGAGGTCCCCCAGGCGTTACGGATGGTCGGGTCCTTTGGGTCCAACTCCACCGCCCGCGTGAAGAACCCATCCGCCTTGGCCGTCTCGCCCAGGCGTTGGTAAATCAGGGCGTTGATCAGTTGGGCCCGGGCATTGTCCGAGTCCTCGTCCAGGGCCTGGTTCGCCCGTTGCAGGGCAATGTCCATCTGGCCGCGGGCATAGTACTCGCCGGCCAGGGCTACATAGATATCCGCGGAACTCTCGGGCGCGTCCGGGCCCAAGGCCCCAGCGGGGTCATTGTCACGAGCACCCTTGGTGGCGCAACCGGCCAGCAAGGTCCCCGTCAATACCACCACCAGGCCCAGGGGCAGGTCGTAGCCACCCCGGCCCCGCATACCCTTGATAAGCCCGCTCATGGCGCTACCACCCCGGTTTGGACCGGCATTGCGACCAACCGCCTGCTGCGGTCCTGTACCCGCCCCACCAACTGCCCGCAGGCCGCGGCGATCTCGTCGCCGCGAGTTTTGCGGGTGATGGTGAACAGCCCGGAACGAATCAGACGCTCCCGAAACGCGTCGATCTGCTCCGGTGCAGAGGTCCGCAAATCGCTGCCGGGAAAGGGGTTGAAGGGGATCAGATTGACCTTGGACGGGACGCCCTCGAGCAAACGGATCAGGGCCTTGGCGTGGGCCAGGCTGTCGTTGACGCCAGCGAGCATGACGTACTCCCAGGTGATGCGCCGGCGGGTGTCGGCGCCAATGTAAGCCTTGCAGGCGGGGAGGAGCTGTTCCAGTGGGTACTTGCGATTGATCGGTACCAATTGATCGCGCAGGGCATTGTCCGGGGCATGCAACGACACTGCCAGAGTGATGTCGCTGGCCTCGGCCAGACGATAGATGTTGGGGACGATGCCGGAGGTGCTGAGCGTGACCCGGGACTTGGAGACCATGTAGGCAAGGTCGTCCTGCATGACCTGGGTAGCCGTCAGCACCGCATCGAAGTTGGCCAGGGGCTCACCCATGCCCATGAGCACGATATTGCTCGGGGCCCGCCCCAGATGACGGGTCGCGTGCCAGACCTGCCCGACGATCTCACCGACGCTGAGGTTGCGATTGAACCCCTGGCGGGCGGTGGAACAGAAGGCGCAGTCCAGGGCGCAGCCGACCTGGGACGAGATGCAGATCGTGTCCCGCCGCGCCTCGGGGATATAGACGGTCTCGATGCGCTGCCCGTCCGCCAACTCCATGACCCACTTGATGGTGCCGTCCACCGAAGGCTGCTCTAGCGCGATGTGCGGCGGCACCACCGCATATCCCGCCGCCAAGGCCGCTCGCAAGGGCTTAGCCAGGTCGGTCATAGCTTCGAAATCGGTCACGCCATGCCGGTGAATCCACTTGAACAGATTACGACCGTGAAAGGCCTTGTGGCCCAGGGAGACGGCCAGGGCCTGGAGCCCGCCCAGATCGTAGTCGAGCAAATTGGGTCGCCCGGCCCCGACGGCGCATTGTTGTGTGGATATGTTCACAGGCCTCCCCGGGGAAACCGCAGACAGCGGCTCGAATGAGGGTCGGGCTGGGTTGTGATGCAGTCCATGGTCATGCGGCAATGCTCCGGAGTCACGGCTACCCCGGGGTGCCCCGCGGAATGCTGGCAGGCCGGTCTCTAGCGCCTTGGATCAATTCGGGTAGGGGCGCCCGGTGGGGGCGACGGGATGGCGGTCTTGAGCGAACGCTAAATGGTACCCAGGCGCGGCCCATTGAGCAAACCCGACAGCCGGGCGGGCCCTGTCGCCTTGGTTTGGCTGCCAGGGCCAGACATCAGACTCGGAGCCGCCCTACAGTAACGACCAACGAGGGGCGAAGCGGCTCACGATCAGAAAATGCTCGTGACAGATTGCGCCCGACGATCATCCGCCATTTCTAAGATGTCCTCACCGCGCATGGTGGTTCGGTTTTTGGCCAACGATTTTCCTAATATCAACAGTCTCTTACTGACAACTGATAACTGACAACTGACAACTTCTTCGTATAATGCTGGGCCCAACCGAACCACCGGAGCCAGACCAACCGTGACCCGCATCGATGTCTTCAACGGCGACGCCGACGGACTATGCTCCCTCCAGCAGCTTCGCCTGGCCCAGCCTGGCCAGACAACCCTGGTCACCGGGGTCAAACGCGACATCGCCTTGCTCGGGCGGGTACAGGCCGCCGCGGGGGACGAGGTCACGGTGCTGGATCTGTCCCTCGACAAGAATCGCGAGCCCCTGCGGAGGCTGCTCGACCGAGGTGTGCGCATCCGTTACTTCGATCATCACTTTGCCGGCGAGATCCCCCGCCACCCCGGCCTGGAGGCACACATCGGCAACCTCCCGGACCAGGGGACCAGCCTGTTGGTGGATGCAGCCCTGGGTGGGCGTTTCCGCGCCTGGGCTGTGGTCGGCACCTTCGGCGACAATTTCGACCAGGCCGCGCGCCGCGCCGCTACGCCCCTCGGCCTGGCCACCCGCGAACTGGCCGACCTGCGCAACCTTGGCATCTACCTCAACTACAACGGCTACGGGGAGCGCATCGAGGACCTCCACTTCCCGCCCGAGGCGCTGTTCCTGCGCATTGCCCCTTACGCGGACCCGCTGGAGTTCATCCGGAACGACGAGGCCTTTGCGACCCTGAAGGCCGGTTTTACCGACGACATGTTACGTGCCGGGGACGCCGACGCCGAACTGGCGACGGCGCGGCACGCACTGTACATCTTGCCCGCGGAACCTTGGGCCCGACGGGTCAGCGGGGTACTCGCCAACGACCTGGCCCGGGGTGTACCGGATCGCGCCCACGCCCTGCTCACCCGACGTCCCGACGGCGGCTTCGTGGTCAGCGTGCGCGCCCCCCTCATTTCCCCGGAGGGCGCGGACGCCCTGTGCCGGCAATTCCCCACCGGCGGCGGGCGCAAGGCCGCCGCCGGCATCAACCGACTGGACGAGGCCGATTACGATACTTTTGTAAGCGCGTTCCGGGAGGCGTTCTGACCCAACCAGGAGACGGCCCTGTGGGGGACCGCAGCCTCCGGCGAGACCAGGCGAGCCGTGTCTTGGCGTGACGCCTTAGCGCCCGGAGGCGCTTTCTGGCCTGGCCAAGCAGCCGGGGTTTGTCGGTCTGAGGCAGCGCGTCGCTACTCGTCAGTGTCCAAGTGCCCGCGCTGCTTCATAAGGTCCACGATGCGCTCGGTCAGGATAAGCTCCATGGCGTACATCATCTTGCCACCCGGGATCACCAGGGTGTTGAATCCCGTGATCATGGTCCCATCGATCAGACCCTTGAGGTTCAGCTTGTATTCCACACTGGGTTGCTTTTTGAGGAAGTGGATCATGACCAGGCTTTGATCCGCGGTGGGAATGTTGGTCGCACAGAGGGGGTTGGAGGTATCGGTTAGCGGAATGCGCTGAAAATTGATGTGGGTAGCGGAGAACTGCGGCAGGATGTAGTTCATGTAGTCGTACATGCGTCGATAGATGATATCCATCACCTGCTTAGGCTGATAGTTGCGCTCCCGGGTATCGCGGTGAATTTTTTGCACCCACTCCAGGTTGATGGTCGGACAGACCCCGATCAGCAGGTCCACGTGCTGGGCCAGGTTCATATCGTCACAGATTACGCCCCCATGGAGCCCCTCGTAGAACAGGAGGTCCGTGTCCGGCGGGATCGGCTCCCAGTCCGTAAAGGTCCCCGGGTCAGCACCGAAGAGAGCCGACTCCTCGATGTTGTGGACATAATGGCGACGCTGGCCAGTACCGGACTCGCCGTAGCTGCTGAACAGCTCCAATTGCTTGTCGAAGAGGTTACCCTCCGGCCCGAAGTGGCTCAGATTGCGGCCTTTCTTCTTGGCCATGGCGAGTTCGTGCTTCATCGCGACGCGATCGAAACGGTGGAAACTATCGCCCTCGACGAAGGCCGCCCGTGCACCAACGCGATGGAATATATGCTGCAGGGCATTCTTGACAGTGCTGGTGCCGGCCCCGGACGAACCGGTTACAGCAATGATGGGGTGTTTTCTGGACATAACGGCCTCCTCGATACGCGATTTCTTGTGGTTATAGATTCAGATTCGGTTGCCCCGACGCTGGATGCGTGCACCCGACGCGATACAAGCTTGCTTGGTGTTGCCAGGTGCGTTCGGGGCAGTGAAATGGCATGCAACCAACGGGGAGATTGGGGCAAACCCCAACCGCAATGCAAGCACATATGCCCTGCCCCGGGGCAGCTGCCACTCGCGACCAGCGCACACTCGAGCACGCCCCCTGCACGATCGACCCCCGGAGCACACCATGGACGTCTTGATCGAGGCCCGCGACCTGGTACGCGACTACCCCGGGGTACGGGCCCTGGACGGGATCTCTTTCCAGGTTCACCGCGGCCAGTGCTTTGGGTTGCTGGGCCCCAACGGGGCCGGCAAGACCACCACACTGGAACTGCTGGAGGGCATCCAGACCCCCAACTCCGGCAGCGTGCTGTTTCGGGGACGGCCCCTGGACACAGCCTATCGCGAGGCCATCGGCATTCAATTCCAGGCCACCGCCCTGCAAGACTTCCAGACGGTCGCCGAATCCCTGACCCTGTTCGCCAGCCTCTACCGCCAGGGCGCGGACCGCGCCGAGCTGACCGCCCTGTGTAACCTTGGGGAGATCCTCGACCGCGACACCCGTCACCTGTCCGGCGGCCAGCGCCAACGCCTGCTGCTGGCAATCGCCTTGATCAACGACCCGGTGCTGGTCTTCCTGGACGAACCCACCACCGGCCTCGACCCCCAGTCGCGCCGCAACTTCTGGGGCCTGGTGGAGACGGTGCGTCGGCGCGGCACCACGGTCCTGCTCACCACCCACTATATGGAAGAGGCGCAGCACCTGTGTGATCAGGTCGCCATCGTGGACCGCGGTCGTATCGTCGCCGAGGGCCCGCCACTGGCGCTGGTCCGGGAGCACTTTCCGGCCACCGCGGTACGCCTGCCGGAGATCGCCTGGCCGGCCGGCGCCCCCCTGCCCAGCGGCGCCCAGGTGCGCGACGGCAGTCTGGAGATCTATAGCGACGACGTGCGCCGCACCCTGGAGCACCTGGAGCGGGTCGGCGCCGACCTCAACGGGCTGCGGGTCGAGACCCCCAACCTGGAGGATCTCTTCCTCAAGCTCACCGGACACACCTTGAGGGCCTGACCATGTGGCGTCGCATCCTGGCAATCCTCGTGGCACGCAATCGGGAGTTCTATCGGGACAAGGCCGGCCTGGGCTGGAACATCTTCATGCCCATCCTGATGGTGCTCGCCTTCGCCTTCATCTTCAGTGACCGCCCGGAGGATCTGCTCAAGGTCGGGGTGATCCGAGAGGCCGGCGAGACACCCGAGGCGGCCACCGGCTTCCTCGCCACCCGACATGTCGCCTTCATCCCGGTGACCGACCCCGACGCGGCAGTTGCAAAGGTGGAACGTCACCAGCTCGACCTGTTGCTCGATTTGCGTGGCGCCCCGGCCTACTGGGTCAACCTGAACTCGGCCCGCGGCTACCTGGCCGAACGCCTGCTGTTGGCCGACAAGGCCGGGCAGGCCCCGGACGCTCCCCTGGAACGTCAGACGCTGACCGGCAAGGCCCTGAGCTACGCAGACTGGGTATTGCCCGGAATACTGGCCATGAACGTCATGTTCAGCAGCCTCTGGGGGGTGGGCTGGGTGGTGGTGCGCTATCGCAAGAACGGGGTGCTGCGCCGTCTCAAGGCGACGCCGCTGCGTCCCTTCGAGTTTCTCACCGCCCAGGTGCTCTCGCGACTGCTGGTGGTGCTTGGGGCGAGTCTGGTCGTCTATCTGGGTACGGCCCTGGTGTTGGACATTCCCATGCGCGGATCTTATGCAGCCCTGGCCCTGGTGTTCGCCTCCGGGGCCCTGTGCCTGATCAGCCTGGGGCTCATGGTCGCCGCCCGGTTGCGCACCGAGGAACTGGCCGATGGCATTCTCAACCTCATCTCCTGGCCCATGCTGCTGCTGTCCGGGGTCTGGTTCTCCCTGGAGGGGGCCAGCCCCGCGGCCCAGACCCTGTCCCAGGCACTACCCCTTACCCACCTGGTGGCCGCGGCGCGACGGGTGATGATCGACGGGGCCGGCCTGGTCGAGGTGCTGCCCGAGGTGAGCCTGCTGGCCGGGCTCGGCCTGGCGCTGCTGATCGCCGCGGCCCGGCTGTTCCGTTGGGAATGAGAACCTGCTCGACGAACCAAACTGGGCGTCGGACTTGAGGTGTCGTGCGGCGGCATCAGGGCGATGATCGCCTGGCACAAACCGGAAGTCGCCTTCGCTCCAAAATAGCTGCCCATCGGTTTCGATCCGCCTCAAGCTCTCGTATCAACACCATAGGGACCGCGCTCTATGCTGTGAAGCGCTCAAGCCCAGTCTCGTGCTGGGGCTGCGGCGAGGGGGCGAGCAGTTACCCCGCGCCCTCGGGTGCAGAACACGAGCCAGACGAACGGGGGGTAGAACTCAACCCTCCGTGCAGGAAGCGGCCTTCGTGCCGCCATTCCAGGGGGCGTCGGCCCCCGGGTTTCCCTCCAGTTGCGCCTCGTCCACCCGCCAGAATTCGTTGCCGAACAGCAGGGGGAGCAGCAGGAACAGGGAGGCGATGAAGATGCCGGCGAAGGAGAGGTTGTCCAGAATCATACGACTTCTCTGATGACGGGCGGCCCCGGGAATACCGCAATATTACAGAGTACTTAAATTCGAGTCCATTGGCCCTTTTGGTTGAGACATCTGCGCGGTGGCGTCTTTCCCTGGCAGGCCGGGGCGCGCCAGCACAGCAGGGTGCCGCCCACACCCGTAGGTATCGACATGCAGGGCCTCAGGTCTGGCAGACCTGCCGAGTTGGCGCGGTCAAATTTGAGAAAATCTGATGAGACAAAGCGAGTGCTACGAGCGGTCGTCCGAAGCGTCTGCCCCCGGCGCATTGGCGACCCCGTGAGGGACATGCCCGGTAGTCACCAGCGTCCGCGCGGCCTGGCAATGCACCTCTTGGTCGTCGAAGAAGATGTCGGCGTCGAACGCCTGCAGGAAACGGGTCTTGTCCAAGCCACCGAGGAATAGGGCCTCGTCGATGCGGATGCCCCAATCCCGCAGGGTGCGGATCACGCGCTCGTGAGAGGGCGCACCACGGGCGGTGATCAGGGCGGTACGCAGGGGCGCGTCGGCCGCCGGGAACAGGGACTGAATGCGCTGCAGGGCGAACAGGAAAGCCTTGAAGGGCCCGCCTGGCAGTGGGCGATGGGCGGAGGCGGACTCGGTCTCGTTGAAGGCGACAAGCCCATGGCGCCGGTAGACCTGCTCGGCCTCGTCCGAGAACAAGACCGCATCCCCATCGAAGGCAATGCGCAACTCCTGTGCCTGGGCTGCGCTCGATACTGGATGGGACGGCAAGATGGCGGCGGCCGCACAGCCCGCATCCAGGGCGAGCCGAACATCCCCAGGGTCCGTGGACAAGAACAGTTGGGCGCCAAAGGCGGAGACGTAACGGTAAGGACTGGCGCCACCGGCAAAGGCGGCTCGCGCGATGTCCAGCCCGTGATGCCGGGCGGAGTTGAGCACCCGCAAGCCAGTATCGGAGCTGTTGCGCGACAGCAGGATGACCTCGACGCTGCCACGCTCGCCCAGCAACCGATTGAGTTCCAGGAGCTTCTTGACCAGCGCAAAGGCCACACCTGGTGCCAAGACATCGTTCTCCCGCTCAACCTGGTATTGGCAATACGCCTCGACGCCATCAGTCTCGAAGACCTGGTGGGACTCGCTCAGATCAAATAGGGCACGGGAAGATATCGCGACCACCAGACGCACGGCCGCGGCGTCCTGCGTGGTCATGGATGCGGCAAAGTCGGGTTGTAGCCGGAACAAGGAGCGGCGGGCACGGCTCGATGCACTGCCCGGAACACAGCTACCAAGGCATGAAGGTATTGATGAAGTGCATGGGGCGACTGACGTTGCGATTCATGATCGACATGTCGTCGCGCATCGAGGCGGTACTGAAGTTCAGGGATTGGATGGCGCGATCCATGGACTCCATGCTGGTCAGCATGGGCTCGAGGGCGGTGACATCTCGCGCCATGGACTCCACACCCACAGCCATGGTGCGAACATTTGCAGACATCTGCCCCATGTCGTCGGACATGGACTGCATGTTGCTGGCCAGGACCGTCATGTTGGAGTCCACGCTGATGGCCAGGTAGTGCACGTCCTTGGCCAGACTGAAGACCAGGTAGAAGCCATAGGCGGCCAGGATGATGAAGGCGAACATCGATGGGTAGACGATGAGCTCCCAGCGCTTTGCACTGGTCTCGAACGCCTGAGAGAGACGATCGATGGCGTAGGCGTTGATCGGGGCATCCGCAGCCTGCGCGTCGGAGTCTTTCATTGGCGGCAGCGGCTGCGGCTGCGCGGAAGAACCGTTCTCGGTGTCCGTCATAATCAACCCGTCATGTCCGCGCCGAACCACCGCGCAAGTCGCGAAAGCTTAACATAGATGCCGAAGGGCGCAAGGCAGCCGGGGCCTCCGCCAATCCCAAGTGCGAGACGGGAGACCCCGTATGACGCGTCCCCCGGCACCCCCCATTGAGGACTGTTGAGTGCACCGCTGACGAACCGACCGCTCGTACCCCCCGGTGGATCAACTCACCAGATTCGGATAGAGGGCAGCTGCGAGAGACAAGAACTCCCTGGATGCCTTACCGCGGGGCTCCAACTCGAACACCGCAAGACCCTCGCTGAAGGAGCGCCGGAACACCGTCCGCTGGCCGAGACGGGACTTGATGAACTTGATACCCGGCAGGGAGACCAGTGCAGCGGCAGCCTCGTCGGTCTCACGCACAGCGTGGTGGGTATCGCCTCGATTGATGAAGCCATAGACCGGCGGTGGCTTGGGACGATCCACCGAAGCGATCAGGTGGATATAGCGCTGGGTAGACCAGATATCCGCCTGGGAGGGAGGCACTGGAACGACCACCCGATCACAGACTTGGAGGGCCCGGCGCATAGCGTCCATGTCCGAGGTCCCGACATCGATCAGGGTCTCGTCCGCGCCCGCGAGGCGATCCGACGCCAGCGTCCGCTTATCCAGGACCTTCAGGGGCGGATCGAAGCCCTCCTCCATACGCACATCCCCTACGTCCGTCAGGGTGGCCTGGGGATCGATGTCGATGAGTTGGACCTTGACATCCGCCATCGCCAGCCACACCGCCAAATTGAAGGTGACGGTACTCTTGCCGGAGCCCCCTTTGAGACTCCCGATCACAGTGATCATGCTTGTTTATTCCCCCTGAGCCTGGAAACGGGAGTTACCAGATTGCACCCTGGACCCTCGGAATTTACTGTTTTACCAGCACTTCAGTGCCGGGCCTACTGGCCCGCACCGATCAACGGCCGCGTCATGGAGCAGGGGCCGGAGAAAGCTGAAGCGCAGCAGCGCCCGCGATCGACCCAACTCCTCGTTGCATCGCCCCAAAAGGGCGAGAATGTCCCAGGTTGCCACTCGGGCATGCGCCAAGAACGTCTCACCCCCACGCCTATTTGTGCTGGGGATTCCCTTGGGGCTGGGGCGCCATCGAATAGCCGGCCGGGACGACGAAGAGGTCATCCGGCTGCTTGCCGAGCCGGATATTCGTCATCTCGCTGACGCCGCCGCCGGGGAACTCTTGACGCACTGCGAGTTTGAGCTCGGGGTCGTACCATTGGAAGGTGCGGGTCACCGGGCGGCCAGGGGCTTCGATCACCACCTCCCACTTTTCCACCGCGCGACCATCCAGCGTCTCTTGTCCCTGCATGGTCAGGACCATGGTCCCACCATCGGGGAACTGCTGGCGCAGCGGAATCCCGCGCTCGGTGTCGATCCACTGGATACTGGTCACCGGCTTACCGTCGTGCTCACCGGTCATCTCCCATTTGACGGCCGGCCGGCCAACGATCACCTCTTCACCGACCTTCCGGCAACTCAGGCCAGGTGCGCCGGCACAAGGATCTTCGGCGTAGGACTTGGACACCGGCGCAGCGGCCTCGTCCGGCCCGGCCTTGCGCTCCAGATAGTTCTTCTGGTCGGGGAACAGAATCCACTCGACCCGCCGCTTCTCGTCGGTGATGCGCACGATACTCTGGCCCTGAGCGACCATCTCAATGCGCACCTTGCCATCACCGACAAACATCTTGCTCGACGTACCCTTGCCATCTGGCCCGCGTTTGGACATGTCGGCAGAGAACTCCGGCCCCGCCCCCTGGGCGAGGGCACAAGCCGAGCTGAACGACAGCACAGCCACTAGGATGAATTTAAAGCCTGACCTCGTCATACGCCCTGGATCCTCCAAACATTGTTTGCTCGAACAAAAGGCAACTCCCTGCCCCGCACCGGGCGCCGGAACACCCTGCGCACCCCGACACATCAGGGGCGATCCCCATAATACTTACCGAACCAGGAGTCTGACCGATCACCGAAGGCATCGGACGGCCGTTGCGGTTCTGGAGGCCTGCCCTCGCTCCGCCCGATCGGTCGCCAACCATCCGTAGCGCCGGAACGATCCTCTTCCCCGGTCAGGGGACGAAACCGGTATCCGGGAGCATAGGGCGACTCCTGCCAGGCACTGGTCCCCGGGGCCTCGTCACCCCGGAAGCGATAGCCCTGCTGGCCCTGTCCGGACCAGGGGCCCTGACCAGCGGGGCGATCGGTAACGCTACCGCGACCACGGACGTAGGACGGGGCCTCCACGTCGACTTGAAGTCCCCCATAGGCGGGTGCTGCCGGCCCTGGATAGGAACTGTAGCCGGGAGGTGGCCAGGTGCTGCCACCTCTGTCCCCGCCTGCATGCTGAGCCGGCAAGGGATAGTCGAAGGATGGGGCGTCCTTGCTCGGGGCTGCCTGGGCCCCAAAGCCGCGATCCCAAGAAAATCCACCACCAGGGGGCTCAGCCCCCCCCCACGGCTGCCCATCGAACTGGGCAAGGCTGGGGGAGGACAGCAGGACCATGGCCAACAAGGCCCAATGACCGGGACGACTTGGAAGGCTCCACCAGGTTGCTGACCTAGTGGCGCCCGAACCACCAGGGGTACGCGCCGACCGGGTAGATCCCTGGCCCGGGCTCGCCGACCAAGAGCCAGGCGCGCAACCTAAGGCGAGGCTGCCCAGCTGGCCGAGGCCCCACAGGTCCGGACGGCTTGGCGCATCCATGTGGCTACTCGAAGTCTGAACCCTGTCCGTCGTCCACTTTCAGGCGAATACCGCGCCGGGTGCCTTTCTTTTGTATCCCGGCCGTCTTAGCGGAGGCAGTCCCACCGGGGGTCCGTCCGGCGGAAGCAGGTTTGGCGGCCTTCACAGCGGCACCGTTGCCGGGCTTGGTCTGCGGCTTGGCAGGGGCACTTGCCTCTGGCGTGGTCGCGGCTTTGGCCCCACGACGTACTTTGGCAGGCGCGTTCTTGGGGGGCGTCTTGGCGGGCGGCGTCTTGGCGGCTGGCGAGCGACTGGTCGGCTTCGCCGCCGGAGTCTTCCTGGCTCGAACGGCTTTAGTGCCGGCGGATGCCGGGGGAGTCGCCGGAGCCTGGACTGGACGCTCGTTGCCGGACTCGGGCTGGGTCTCGACGGTTGGAGCTGGTGCCGAGGCAGCAATCGGCGCCATGGATGGCGCGACGGCAACCTCTGGTGCCGCAGGCGCGGGCGGAGCCGTCGGCGCCGCGACTACCGCCACCGGTACAACTTCAGGCTGAACGCTAGGTGCGGGCGAGGCAGCGGCCGGAGGTTGAGCCTCAGCGACCCGTTGATGTCGTGCGGCCGCGGAGGCTACCGGGTTACTCGCCAGGCTTGGCGTCGCCGCCCCAGCAGGCGGAATCGCACCACCGGGGGCCGCCCCGCCGCCCGAGGTCCCGCTGGACGGGGTAGGACGCGGTGCGGGCGGTGGCTTAGGCTTGCTCTTCCTGGCGAAGAACCCCTTTACCAGATCGAGCAACAGCAGGCCGATACCACGGATGGCGTAGAGGATCAGCATCAGGACCTGACCAACCTTCCCCAACAGGGCCATGACGAAACCGGGCTCGCTCCGTTTGCCGGCGGCCCTCTCCGCCTTGGCGGCCTCTTCGAAGGTACAGGGGACCGCTTGACCCTCCGCCGCGGTGGCCGAGGCGACCTCGCACATATCCCGACTCGCCGCCACACAACCCAGAGGGATGACGACCAGAGGTCAGGATGGTGGAGACGAGTACCCCGGAGGCCAGGGAGATGGCCATGCCCTGGAAGATGGGGTCGGTGAAGATGACGCTGGAGCCGGCGACCAGGGCCAGGGCCGTGATCAGGATGGGGCGCGTACGCGTCTTGCAGGAGCGAATCATCGCCTCGGCCACGGGCACACCCTTCTGGATCTCATGCAGGGCGAAGTCCACCAGCAGGATCGAGTTACGCACGATGATACCGGCCAAGCGCGATCCACCCGATCATGGAGGTCGCGGTGAATTCCCCGCCCAGGCCGAGATGGAACATGAGGAAATGGGCAGGGATGATCCCCAGCAGGGTCAGCGGGATCGGGGCCATGATGACCAATGGGATACGGAAATTGCCGAACTCCCAGACCACCAGGATATAGATCATGCACCAGGGCGACCATAAAGGCCGCGCCCATGTCGCGGAACGTCTCGAAGGTCACGGTCCATTCGCCGGCCCATTCCCAGGACGAGGCGCTGGTCACTGGGCGGGGGCCCCAGCCAGTAGCCCTCGGGGACCACGCCGTCCGGAGCGCGGTAGTTGGTCTCCTGTTGGATCACGTCCTGCACCTGCATCATGGCATAGACGGGGGCGGCCAGGGTCCCGCCGACGTCCGCCACCACATACTCCACGGCTCGCAGGTCCTTGCGATAGATGATGTCCTCCTCTGGGACGCGCTGGAAGACACCGAGCTCGCGCAGGGGTACCGTCATGCCGCTCGGCGACTGGATGGGCAGGTCGCCCAGGCGCTGGACCTGGGAGCGCTCGGCCAAGGGGACCTGGAGCACGATCCTGACCGTCTCGTGGCCAGTGGCCTGCTTGACATCCCCCAACTGGGCCCCGCCCAGGGCCATGCCGAGGTTGCGATTGATGGCATCCACCGAGATGCCGCGGCGCACGGCCTTTTCGGTGTCCACGTCGAAGCGCCAGTAGTCATAGGCGTCCCGCAGGTAATTGTCCACGTCCCGGTTGCTCTCCGCCTTCTCGAACAAGGCGGTCATGTCCCGCGCGAACTGGCGCCGGACCTCGGGCGAGGGCCCGTGAATCTCTGCGACCACGGATTGCAGCACCGGCGGGCCCGGTGGCATCTCAACCACTGACACCGTGGCGCCGGTGCCGTCGGTGATCTTCTTGAGCATCTCACGGGCCTCGACCGCCAGCTCGTGGCTGGTCCGCTCGCGCGCATGTTTGTCCACCAACTGCACTTGGAGCTCGCCCTGCCAGGGGTCGGAACGCAGGTAGTAGTGCCGCACCATGCCGTTGAAATCGAAGGGCCTGGCGGTACCGGCGTAGAGCTGAACCGCTGTCACCTCAGGCATGGAGCGCAACTTCTCGGCCATGCGATGGGCCAGATTGGCGGTGAGCGGTAGCGCGGTGCCCTCCGGCATGTCGATCACCACCGAGAACTCCGGCTTGTTGTCCAGGGGCAACATCTTCACCGGGACCCACTGGAAGTAGAAGAAGGAGCAGGTGAACAGGAAGGTCCCCCACAGGACGGCACGGAAGATGAGCCGCTTGGTGCGGCTCTCGATCAGCGGCGAGAGGACGTTGCGGAAGACCTTTTCGAGCTGCTCCGCCTCGTGGTGCTCGCGCTTCTCGGCGGTCTCCAGATAGTGCATGGAGGGCCGCAGCCACTTGGAGATGGCCAGATAGGGGGTGAAGACGAAGGCGGCGAAGAGCGAGATGGCCATGGCCACCGAACCCAGGGCCGGGATCGGCTCCATATAGGGGCCCATCATGCCGCTGACGAAGCCCATGGGCAGCAGGGCCGCGACCACGGTAAAGGTCGCCAGGATGGTCGGGTTGCCCACCTCGCGCACCGCGTCCACCGCGGTCTCGTCATCGGTGCGGCCCTCCTCCAGCCAGCGCCGATAGATGTTCTCCACCACCACGATGGCGTCGTCCACCAGGATGCCGATGGAGAAGATGAGTGCGAAGAGGCTGACCCGGTCGATGGTGTACTTCATCACCCAGGCGGCGAAGATGGTCATCAGCAAGACCACCGGGATGACCAGCATGACCACGATGGCGGGACGCAGGGCGCGGAAGGCGCCCCAGACGAGCAGGAAGACCCAACCGGTGGCGACGAACAGCTTGAAGATCAGCTCGCTGACCTTCTCGTCCGCGGACTGGCCGTAGTTGCGGGTGATGCTGACCTCGACGTTGTTCGGGATCCGCCCCCCTTGAGCTCCTCGAGCTTATCGATAATGGCATTGGCGACGGTGACGCCGTTGGTCAGCTCCTTCTTCGCCACCGCGATGGTGACCGCGGGGACGCCATCGGCCTTGGCATGGCCCGGCCTCTCGTCACCCGGCCCGGTGTAGAAGGCCACCAGTTCCTTGGCGTCCTCGGGACCCTGCTGGACGATGGCGACGTCGCTGACGTAAATGGGGTTGTCGTTCTGCTGGCCAACCACCAGGCGACCGATCTGATCGACGCCCTTGAGGAAGGACCCTGTCGTCACCGAGAAGTGGGCCCCGCTGGACTCGACCCCGCCCGCGGTGGTCTCGGCATTGGCGGTCTGTAGCGTCTGGGCCACCTGATCCAGGCTGATGCCGTAACCGGCCAGGCGCTCCGGCATCACGTCAATCGTGACCTGCTCGCGCCGCCCGCCGACGATGAAGGCGTTACCCGTATCCTTGACCTCCTTGAGGGACTGGAGCACGTCCTGGGCCAACAGCCGCAACTGGCCGTCATCCACATCGGGCATGCCGTCGCCGTCCATGTCCTTGGACCATAGTGTCAGGGTGACAATGGGAACATCGTCGATGCCCTTGCTCTTGACCAGGGGCGGCATCACCCCGGTGGGGATCTTATCCATGTTCGAGGCGAGCTTGTCGTTCACCTTGACCATGGAAGGGCCCATCTTCTCGCCGACCCTGAACTGGACGGTGACGATGCCTTGCCCGCGCTGGGAGGCCGAGTACACGTGCTTGACCCCAGGTATCTCGCTGATCATCCGCTCCAAGGGCTGGATGGCGATGTTCGACACCTGATTGGCCGAGGCCCCCGGGTAGGCCACCATGATGTCCACCATGGGAACCGAGATCTGCGGGTCCTCTTGGCGTGGGGTGGCCACCAAACCGAGCAGACCCATCATCAGCATCGCCATGTAAAACAGCGGCGAAAGGGGCGAACGGATGAAGAATCGTGCAGTACGCCCGGCGATGCCGAGGCTTTCGTCCGTGTACTTGGGCGTGTTGGGACCCTGCGAGGACAAGCTATCGTCTTGGCTCATGGTTCAATCGATCGATCCGGTGGATACGACGACCCCAGGGGGTATCCCTGGGGCCTGGCCATCACAGACTGGGACTAGCGCCCCTGCTCGGGCGGCGGCGGCTCCGACCAGCCCGATGCCACATTCGGGCCCGGGTCGTCGATGATCCGCTCCCCGGCGCGCAACCCGCTCAAGACCGTCACAAAGCCGTTGGGCACCGGCTCACCGACCCGAATCAGACGCAACTGGACACTACCCGCGTCATCGAGGACATAGACACCGGGCAGACTGCCGTTGTAGCGAACCGCAGACAACGGGATGACCGGATTGGCGCGCTCAGGGGCATTGAAGTCAGGCACCAAAACCTTGGCATAGGCACCGGGCTCCGAGACACCCTGGGGCAAGTCGAACTTGACCTTGACGGTGTGGCGCTGGGGATCGGCCATGGGAAAGATCTGAGCGACACGCACCGGGACCCGACGATGATTCACGTCCAGTTCGGACTGCAGCATCATCCCCTCGCGCAGCCCAGGGCGCAGACGGGCCGGCACATCCACCTCCACCTGGAGATACTCAATGTCCGCGAAGGTCAGGATCGGCTGACCCGGCTGGACCGTATCACCGACCTCGATGAACTTTTTCACCACCACCCCATCGAAGGGCGCGATGCTGCGGGCGTCGCGCAGCTTGGAGTCCAGGGCCTGAAGCTCGGCCTGGAGGCGCAGCATGCCGTTACGCGCCTCGTGGATCTGGGTCCCGGAGGCGTAGAGATCCGCCCCCAGCTCAGCGCCATGGGAGCGCTCGCCGGTGAAGCTCTCCAGGGGCTTGGTAAACATCTGGTCGAACAGATTGGGGATACCCATGCCGCCCGGCGAGGCGCGCGAGCGCGGCGAGAAGATCTCGCGGTTGTACTGGACACTGGCATTGCGGAGCTGGGCATCGGCGGTACTCATCTGGGCCAGCAGGGCCCGCCGGTTGGCCAGGAGTTCCTGGTCGTCCAAGGCCACGATGAGGTCCCCCTCCTTGAAGGAGTCACCCTCGATACCGGCCAGGTAGCTGACTCGCCCGGGCAGCTGGGCCGCGAGCGTCACCTCTTTGTAAGGGATGACGGTGCCGCCCACAGACACCGAGGGTGCACCGGTCGCCTGCTTGACGACGAACGGCTCACCCTGGGCCTGAGCACCTGGGCTCGCGAGGGCGACGCCGACGGCAAACAATACAGCCGGGACGAGAGACGCGTGATGGAAAGTCGTTCCCATGAGCTTGGTTACCCGCATCGAGAAATAAAATAAGGCCAAACGCATCAATGCGTCGTTGACGAAGCACGGACGTACCACGGCCTAACGGCCGATCACGCCCGGTGCCAACCGGCAAGTACAAGGCGCACACTGACCGCGCACTCAACCTCGGGCCGGTGAAAATTGTCGGTGCTTGTTATTATCATTGTCTGGAAAGAGCGGCAGTATCGCCAATCGGCTCGCGAATTACAACCCCGAGCGACGAATAACATAGTTAAATCAGGCGCCTAGAATCTCACTCCCCTGAGTCTCGCGACAACCGCACGCCACCCAGATCCCGGGCATCCTTCACCCCCAACCCCTTGAAAAGGCCAGACTCCGCCTGCGGCGCAGCGATTATACCCACCTTGATTAAGACCCGTTCTAACACCTACCGGAGCCTGCAGGAACCGTATACCATCGCCGCCGGGCACCGGCGGGCCCCAGCGCTAACACAGCCCAAACCCGACCGCCACCGAAGCGGTTAACCCATGGCCGGAGGCCCGGCCAGGCATGCGAGGAACCCCCATGAGCGTGGCGGCAGACACCATCGAGAAGCGCCTCAAGCAACTCCAGGAGCACCTGAAGCAGGAAAACCCGGTCCTGCTCGACGCGGTCCAAGGCTTCCGCGACCTCGACCGGGTCGCCCAGGGCATGGGCCTGCTGGCCCGGGACGAGTCCTTCACCACCCAGATCCCCTGGTGGCCACTCATCTCAGTACTGGGCACCTTCTCCGCCGGCAAGTCCACCTTCATCAACCACTTCCTGGGTCAGCCCCTGCAGCGCACCGGCAATCAGGCGGTGGACGACCGTTTTTCGGTCATCTGCTATAGCCAGGGCGCCAACGGCCAGGCGCTGCCCGGCGTCGCGCTGAACTCGGACCCCCGCTTTCCGCTGTATCAGATCTCCAAGGACCTGGAGACGGTAGCCTTGGGCGAGGGGGAGCGCATCGACGCCTATCTACAGTTGAAGGTCTCCCCCAGCGAGCGGCTGCGCGGCCGCATCCTCATCGACTCTCCCGGTTTCGACGCCGACGCCCAGCGCGACGCGACGCTGCGCATCGTGGATCAGATCATCGACCTCTCGGACCTGGTACTGGTCTTCTTCGATGCCCGCCACCCGGAGCCGGGGGCCATGCGCGACACCTTGATGCACCTGGTCGGCGGGACCATGAACCGCACCGATTCGGGCAAGTTCCTATACATCCTTAACCAGATCGACGCCACCGCCCGGGAGGACAACCCGGAGGACGTGGTCGCCGCCTGGCAGCGGGCCCTGGGCCTGCATGGGCTCACCGCCGGCCGCTTCTACACCATCTACAGCCCCGACGTCGCCAATTCGATCGACGATGAGAACAAGCGGCGGCGCTTCGAGACCAAGCGCGACGCGGACCTGGGGGAAATCCACCGGCGCATGGAGGGGGTGGAGGTAGAGCGTGCCTACCGGATCGTCGCGACCCTGGACAAGACCGCCAAGGATATCCGCGAGCGCACCGTCCCCATCCTCACCAAGGCCGTGGGGCAGTGGCGCAATCGCACCCTGGCCCTGGATGCTGTCGTATTCGGTCTCCTGATTGCCTTCTTCCTGTTCTGGAGCATCGGCAGCGGGCACTGGAAGGGGCTCTCCTACGAACCCGAATGGCTGCTTGCCCTCAAGGCCGTACCCTACGGACCCGAGATCCTCATCGCCCTGCTCGCCGCACTGGCCGTCGCCGCCCACTTCGGCATCCGCCAGCTGGCGGCCCTGACGGTGGAACCCTGGGTGCGCAAGCGAGCTGGGGCAGAGGACCTGCGCGGGAATCTGCTCGCGGCCTTTCGCGCCAACACCAGCAAGCTGCGCTCGGTCCTGTTCGGCGGGGTGCACGGCTGGGGGACCAGCGCCAAGCGACGGCTGGAGACGGTCCGCGAGGAGTGCGACACCTATGTCCAGACGCTGAACGACACCTTCACCAACCCATCCGGTCGGCCCAGGACCCTCGGCGGCGACCAGGACCCTGTCGTCAAGCAATGAGGCGCATCCAAGGCCTGTGATGCCGAAGCCCGAGGGGCTATCGCGATCACAAACGCGCCCTAGGATCGACATGCGCATCGGCATCGACCTCGGCGGGACCAAGATCGAGGCCATCGCCCTCAGCGCGACAGGGACCACCCTGGCGCGACGGCGCATCGATACGCCCAGGGACGACTACCCCGGCACCCTGGCGGCGATCGCCGCCCTGGTAGCCGCGGTGGAGGCCGAGACCGGGACCAACGGCAGTATCGGCGTCGGCACCCCGGGCTCCCTGTCACCCTTCACCGGGCGGATGCGCAACGCCAACTCCACCTGGCTCAATGGCCGCGCTCTGGACCGCGACCTGGCCCAGGCCCTTGGCCGCACCGTGCGTCTTGCAAACGATGCCGACTGCTTCGCCCTGTCGGAAGCCACCGACGGCGCCGGCGCCGGGGCTCGCAGCGTCTTTGGTGTCATTATCGGCACCGGAACCGGCGCCGGGATCGTCGTCGACGGGCACCCGCTCGCTGGCCCCAACGGCATCGCCGGCGAGTGGGGTCACAACCCCTTGCCCTGGCCAGAGCCCGGCGAGATCCCTGGCCCCCAGTGTTACTGCGGCCGGCGGGGGTGCATCGAAACCTTTGTCTCCGGGCCTGGGCTCGCCGCCGGATTCGCCCGCGCCACGGGGCGGGATCTGACCGCGGCACAGGTCGCCGCCGCAGCACAGGCCGGCGACCAAGAGGCCATTGCGGCCCTGAACCTCCATGCCGATCAACTGGCTCGGGGCCTGGCGAGCGTCATCAATATCCTCGACCCCGAGGTCATCGTCCTCGGTGGCGGCCTATCCAACCTCACCCACCTGTACGAGACGCTCCCGCTCCTGATCAAACGCTGGCTCTTCTGCGACGGAATCGCCACCCGCCTGGCCCCACCACTGCACGGGGACTCCAGCGGCGTACGCGGAGCGGCCTGGCTGTGGGGCACCCAATAGGCGCCTCAATCTCCGTTATACTGCCTCGCTTTTTCCCAACCAGGCACTCACCATGTCAGCCCTCCATACCTCTCGGCTCGCCCACCTGGAACTTACCCACCGCGGCAAGGTGCGCGACATCTACCGCGTCGATGACGACCACATGCTCATCGTCGCCTCCGACCGCCTGTCCGCCTTCGACGTCGTCCTGCCCCAACCCATCCCGGGCAAGGGCGAGGTCCTGACCCGGGTCGCGGACTTCTGGTTCGAGCGTACCCAAGGCATCGTGCCCAATCACCTGTCGGGGATCCCGGTCTCCGAGGTCGTCACCGACCCCACCGAGTTGGCCAGCCTAGGCGAGCGCGCTACCGTGGTGCGCCGGCTCAAGGCCCTGCCGGTGGAGGCCATCGTCCGCGGCTACCTGATCGGGTCCGGCTGGAAGGACTACCAACGCAATGGCGCCGTCTGCGGCATCGCCCTACCGGCCGGGTTGCGTCAGGCGGACCGTCTGCCCGAGGCGATCTATACCCCCTCGACCAAGGCTGCCGTGGGCGACCACGACGAGAACGTCGACTTCGACTACACCGTCGGCCTGCTCGGTCGTGAGCTGGCGGAGCAAGTGCGCGAGGCAAGCCTGCGCGTCTACAGCGAATGCGCCGCCTATGCCCTGACCCGCGGCATCATCATCGCAGACACCAAGTTCGAGTTCGGCCTGGACGCCGAGGGGCGTCTGCACCTGATCGACGAGGTCCTGACCCCGGACTCCTCCCGCTTCTGGCCCGCCGACCAATACCAGCCCGGGACCAGCCCGCCGAGCTTCGACAAACAGTTCGTGCGCGACTACCTGGAGACCCTGGACTGGGACAAGACCCCTCCGGGCCCGGAACTGCCCCAGGAGATCATCGACAAGACGGCGGAGAAATACCGCGAGGCCGAGAGGCGTCTGACCGGGGCCGTCTGAGCCCGCCTAGGGGCCCCAGCCGAACCGCCGTCCTCAATGCCCAGAGGACAGCTTGAGCCCGAGGATACCGACCACGATGAGCCCGACGAAGAAAAAGCGAGCCAGGTTGGCCGCCTCCTGAAAGATCAGGATGCCGATGACGAAGGTTCCGACGGCCCCGATACCGGTCCAGACGGCGTAGGCCGTGCCCATGGGTATGGTCTTCTGGGCCACCAGTAGCAGGACCCCGCTGGCGGCCATGCAGACCACCGCAAAGCCGATCCAGCCCCAGCGCAGACCTTCGTCGGTCATCCCGAGTTTGAGACCCACCGGCCAGCCCCATTCGAATACACCGGCGATCAATAGGTAGAGCCAGGCCATCTTCAGTCCTCCGTCAGGGTCGCTAGGGAAACGCCGATGACAGCGTTTCCCGTGCGGGGCAGGATGCCCCGCCTTTTTCGACGGCGCTAAGCCGTGGAAATAGGAGCCCCGCGCGAGTCGCACCTCGCACGGGGCGAGCTGATTCAAGCCAGGGACGGCTTGAATCGGCGTCTCCCTAGGTACCGGCCGCGGTTTCACCGCTCCGGCAGATTGAGTATCTCCAGGTAACCACCGTCGCGCAGCCGTTCGGCCTCGGCCAACAAGCCACCCTCGAATTCCTCGCCGCACAGATCGACCAGCCCATCCGCGCCGGCCGCCTGGGCATCGAGCAGACGCAGGGCCTGGGCCCAGCGCCCGCGCAGGCCAGCCACGCTCACGACGGTCAGGGTCCCGGACCGAACCCGTTGGCGTTGGCACTTCTGGAGTCGGCGCTTGGCCTGGTCGAGCTGGTCACGCAGGGGGTGCGACAGGTCGAAGGCCAGCACCGCCAGGGCCGGGTCGGACCCCATCGCCGCGCCGAGCCCCTCCAGGTCCCCTGGCGCCAGTTCCCGAACCAGTTCCCGCGAGGTCTCGCGCCAAGTCAGGCGCCCGGCCCCCACCGGGTCCGGGTCCCCAGGGTCCGGCGGGAATTTGTGGAAACCATAACGGGCACCCAGGGCGCACTCGATGAGCACCTTGTCCTGGTCCACCCGACACTCCCCGCCCGGACAGTCCGACACATGCACCCAGGCCCGCGGGTCCCGCCGCCAGGCAGGAAAATCGCGGTTGGGCGGACTGCCGTAGGCCGCCTCCAGGTCCCGCCAGGTGGCTTGGAACACCGCCCAATCGCGCCGGTAGCCCGGGTTACGCCGCAGAAACTCCCAGGCCCACTGCTCTCGCGTCAGAGTCGCGGTGAAGGCATAGCTGTCGGGGGGGCGCCAGTCGGGCATGGGGTTCGATCACGTCGGCCAGACGGGGCGGCTCGCCCGTCATTGGGCATAGGATGCCACGAAAGTTTAGCCAGCATGCTCGCTGACGCGCAAACGCGGGCAGTTCGATGCGACCGCGCAGATTCGCGACTGTCCGTCCGGCTACTGGATCGAGCTCGATGGCCGGGAGGTCATCGGCATCGCACAGGAGGACGTGGAGAGCGCATCAGGTCAGCACCTCGACGAGGTCGCCGAGCAGGCCCGAGCTGCACTCCAGGAGGCGCTGGATGCCCGGATCGAGCAGCAAAAACTCCCGGGGCTCCTGATGGACATCGGCCTGACCCTGGCCACCGCCCTGGCCCTGGGCCTGGTGTTGTGGGGGATCGTCCGCTTCCATCTCAGGGCCATTCGCAGCGAACGGCTGCTGCCGACGGTGGCCATAAAGGTTGGCGGGGCCGACCTGCAACCCTTTCTGCGAACCATGGAGCGGGCCGCCGTCAAACTCACGTCCTTCGGCCTGGGGGTCATCGCGGTCTATGTTTAGCTGACCTACGTCCTGGGTCTCTACCGCATGACCAGACCCCTGGGCGGTGGCCTGGCGGGCTATCTGGCCGGCATACTGGTCAAGCTGGCGTCCGGCGCCCTGAGTGCGGTGCCCGGGCTCTTCACGGTGTTGGTCATCTTCGTCCTGACGCGCATGATCGTGCGGGCGGTGGACAGCTTCTTCGGCGCCGTCGAGCACGGCATCCTGTCCGTCTCCTGGCTCGCGCCCGACACCGCCAAGGCGAGCCGGCGCCTGACCAATGTCCTGATCTGGGTCTTCGCCCTGACCGTCGCCTAGTCGGTCGCTTCCTCAGCGCCCCCGAGGGATGAAGATCATCACCACCCCATCGCCCGGTTGCATCTGCATCCCAGCGACATCCGCATCCCCTGGCAGTGAGATCGACTGGGTGGACCAGCCGGTCATGGAGCGACTACTGATGGTCAGGGAGCGACCGGCGGCGTCGACCTCGATCGACGGCACCCTCGCCGGTGCATGGCGAACGCGGATCGTGTAGCCGGCCGGGGTCTCGTTCTGTTCGACGTAGAGACCACTCGTCGGCATGCCCGCGGACCACAGGGAGTTCGACCCGAAAGGCGTGGACTGATATTGCCAGAACCTGGGCCCCCCCCCATTGACGGGCAGGGTCGGGTAATACCATTGCCAGGACTGGCCGGGGCCGAAAATCGGTCCCGTAGGAATATTCTGGTAGAACCACATCCCCGGCACGGATGCGTAGGGCGCATTCTGGGCGTACCACTGGGTCCAGGCGGCCGCAGGGGCGACCTGGACGACCAGCCCCAGACCGAAGGCCGAAAGGACGGTCATTCGCACGCTGTTCACAATCTGCTCCCTCATTTGGATGGACCGGCAGGACGTCGGAACCTACTATCAGGCTAGGCTCTTAGCCGCCAGTAGTCTACGCCCCGAACGGCCCCTCTCTGCCAGGTAACGCTGCGTACGCTACGCCTTCGTGGACACGGACTACCGCAAGCGCGCCGAGCCTGCGGCCATCGTCGAGGCACTTGAGGAACTGTGACCGAGGGAACTGCCGAGTGACGAACACTCCGCCTCCCATCGACTCCCCCACCGGGGACCGTCGGAGTAAGCTAAGGCCCAGACCAACATCCCTAGTCAGAGGCGAGGCCACGGCATGCCCTCCACCTGGAAGGACAGCATCTTTCGACAGCGCGAACAGCTCGCACAAATGCTCCATCAGCCACTGGCCGCGCTAGCCGGACGCTGCGCCACCGCGTGGGGAGATAGGGACCGGCTCAACCGGGTCCTTGCAGAGGGCTTCGGTACGATTCCCTATTGCACCTATGTGTACTGCCTGGGGGCGGATGCGGTGCAAATCTCCGACAATCTGGGCGCGAAGGGGGTACGACCGGGCCACTTCGGCCGCAACCGCTCCGAACGCCCCTACATGCGCGAGCCAGTGCCGCCCTGGGGCTTTTTGCTCTCCGACGCCTACATCAGCCTGCGCAAGCATCGGCCCTCGCTGACGGCCCTCCAGGTGATATGGGGCGATGGCGAGGCCATGGGCTACCTGGGGGCAGACTTCGATCTGCGCGACCTGCCGGTGACCGCAGGGCTCTACGCCGAGCCCGATGCCTGGCGTCAGGTCAAGGGCGACCCGGCCATCCGTGGCAGCCTGTTCCAGCAGTGCCGTGTGGAAAGCCCCATGGACCGCAACCTGGATCAGGCGCTGGCGATCCTTGGAGAGCTGATGGCGGAACGCGGGGTCTTCCAGTGCCACATCCATTTCTCCAGCAGCCAGGCCACCATCTGGACCCTGGACGACCCCTATCGCTACCGGATTCTCGATCATGAGACCCTGTGCGACCCGGACATCTGCCTGGTCTATCCGTCGCACCGCTACCCGACCGACGCTCTGATCCCGCGTGCCGACCTAGCCGGGGTCTTCGACCGCCTCAAGAGACTGCGCCTGGTGGACGAAAACATCTACCTGCGCCAGGCATCCATCAATGTCTTCAACGGCCTGGTGAGCCTCACCTTCTCCTGCGACGGCTCCCATTACATGCCGCATAGCCAGTTCCTTGGGGCGGATACGGCTTTCTGGTTTGGTGGCGTGACCTAGTCCGACAAAGGCCGCTGCTCGCGCTGGAGCCCAACCCGCCTGGCCTGTATCCTGTCTTCCCCCTCGCCGCCGACTCACGCTCATGCCCTGGTTACAGATCTCCTTCGACGTTACCCAAGATCGGGCCGAGTTGCTTGAGGCCGCCCTGGAGAACGCCGGCGCCCTGGCGGTGACCCTGGTGGACGCGGGGGACGATCCCCAACTGGAACCCCCGCCCAGTGCCATGCCCCTCTGGCAAGGTGTACGCCTGACCGCCCTGTTCGAGGACGACGCCCAGGCCCGCGAGCAGGTCGCGGCCCTGGCCGAGACCCTCGCGCCCCAGACCCTGACGCCGCCCCTCATCGAGGAGGTCGCCGATCGTGCCTGGGAGCGAGTCTGGCTGGACGACTTTGCCCCTACCCGCTTCGGTGAGCGCCTGTGGGTCTGCCCGCGCGAGCAGCGCCCCCTTCCGGCAGAGACCGGCCCAGAGACGGTGATCCTGGAGTTGGACCCTGGGCTGGCCTTCGGCACCGGCCACCACGCCACCACCGCCCTGTGCCTGGAGTGGTTGGATGCTGCCGATCTGACGGACAAGACGGTGCTGGACTATGGCTGCGGGTCGGGGATCCTGGCCATCGCGGCCCTGCGCCTCGGTGCCGCGCAGGCACTGGCGGTGGACCACGACCCCCAGGCCCTGGAGGCAACCCGCGATAACGCCGCGGAGAACGGGGTCGCGGACCGCCTCCAGGTGCTGTACCCCGGGGACCTGGCGCCCATGCAGGCGGATGTCCTGGTGGCCAACATCCTCGCCGCCCCCCTGGTGGAGTTGGCCCCGCACCTGACTGTGCTGGTCGCGCCGGGTGGCACCCTGGCCCTGTCCGGCATTTTGCGCGACCAGGCCGCCGAGGTCGCCGCCGCCTATGCCGGCGGCTTCGACCTGGAGCCGACCCGCATCCGCGAGGACTGGACCCTGATCGCCGGGAGGCGTAAGCAACCGTGCCCCTGACTACGCGATGCCGGCACTGCGGCCGGCTCTTCCCGGTCTATGCCACCGAGCTCAAGGCCAACCGCAGCCGCGTGCACTGCCCCCAGTGCGGTAAGCGGTTCAACGCTGTGGCGGGGCTGATCGACGAGCACATTCCCCAGGCCGAAGAGACCAACCGACGCCGGCACCCGGCTCGACGAGCCGTGACCGCCACCCTTGGCCAGGGACCTGGACCCAACGAAATTCCGGTCCCACGCCGCGGTCGGACAGGGCGCTGGTTGTGGGGGCTAGGCGTATTGGCCCTGTGCCTGGCCCTGGTCGCCCAGGTCGCCTGGTGGGCGCGGGGAGAACTGATCCGTTACCCACAGGTACAATCCCTGCTGGGGCAGGCCTGCGCCCTGCTCGACTGCCAGGCGCCCCTGCCTCGCCTGCCGGGGACCATCGAGATCCTGCAATCAACCCTGGCCGCGGACCCCGACCACGCAGAGGGCCTGGCCCTACGCCTGGTGCTGGTGAGCCGTGCCCGCACGCCCCAGCGCGCACCTGTTCTGGAGGTAGAGCTATTCGACGCCGACGGCGCCCTGTTGGCGATCCGCCGCTTTGGCCCGGCTGCCTATCTGCCCGCGGACGCCCCGGCCCTGTCCGAAGGCCTGCTGCCGCGTCGTCCGACCCAGGTCAGGCTGACCCTGTCCCTGGCCGAAACCCAGCCCACGGGCTTTCGCGTCCGGCTGCTTTAGATGCACATCGGCCCTATCCGGCTCGACAATCGGCTGATCCTCGCCCCCATGGCCGGGGTGACCGACCGTCCCTTCCGCCAGCTCTGTCGGCGGCTTGGGGCGGGCCTCGCGGTGTCGGAGATGGTCTCGGCCGATACCGGACTGTGGCGCACCCGCAAGACCCGGGCCCGGCTGGACCACAGCGGCGAGGCAGGGCCCATCTCGGTGCAAATCGTCGGCGCCGACCCCCAGGCCATGGCCGAGGCGGCCCGGGTCAATCGCGCCCTGGGCGCAGACATCATCGACATCAACATGGGCTGCCCGGCGAAAAAGGTCTGCAAGGTAGCTGCGGGGTCTGCGCTGCTGCGCGACGAGGCCCTGGTGGCGCGCATCCTGGAGGCCGTGGTGGCAGCAGTGGATGTCCCGGTGACACTGAAGATCCGCACCGGCTGGGCGCCGGCGGAGCGCAATGCCCTGCGCATCGCCCGTATCGCCCGGGAAAGCGGCATCGCGGGGCTCGCCGTGCACGGGCGCACCCGGGCCTGCGGCTTCACCGGGCAGGCGGAGTACGAGACCCTCCGGGAGATCAAGGCCGAGGTCGCCCTGCCGCTCATCGCCAACGGCGACATCGACTCCCCGGAGAAGGCCGCCGCCGTGCTGAACTACACCGGCGCCGATGCTATTATGCTCGGGCGTGCCGCCCAGGGCCGCCCCTGGATCTTCCGGGAGGTGGCGCACTACCTGACCACCGGCGCCCGACTCCCCGACCCACCCGCGGCCTGGATCCGCGAGACCCTGTTGACCCACCTCGATGGGCTCTACGGTCTCTATGGTATTCCTGCCGCGGTACGCATTGCGCGCAAGCACATCGCCTGGTACTGCGGGAGCCACCCCGAGGGATACCGACTACGGGAGTCCGTCAATAAGGCCGAGACGGCCGAACAACAAATGACGTCTATCAGGGCCTGGTTCGATGGCCTGGCGACGCAGGAGGATGGGGCGACATGAAGACCTTGGCGGCATACGGCGCGGATGAAGGCGGTTCGGAGGGCTTGCGGGTGGCAACAACCGATCCCGGAGAACCCTTGAGCGCCTGCGTGCGCACGGCCCTCAGACAGTATTTGCACGGCCTCGACGGCCACGATGTCCACGACCTCTACCGGTTGGTCATCGAGGAGGTCGAGCGCCCCATGTTCGCCACGGTGTTGGAACATACCGGCGGCAACCAGACCATGGCCGCCAAATTGCTCGGCATGAGCCGCAGCACCTTGCGCAAGCGCCTAGCGACCTATCACCTTGGAGACGAGTCCTGACATGCTTCCCATCCGCCGCGCCCTCATCAGCGTCTCCGACAAGACCGGCCTCGCCGACTTCGCCCGGGCCCTCGCCCAGCGCGGGGTCAAGATCCTCTCCACCGGCGGCACCGCAGCCCTACTCACGGAGCAGGACATCCCAGTGACCGAGGTCTCGGACTACACCGGCT
This sequence comes from uncultured Gammaproteobacteria bacterium, assembly GCA_963845265.1. Taxonomy (GTDB): domain Bacteria; phylum Pseudomonadota; class Gammaproteobacteria; order Chromatiales; family Chromatiaceae; genus DYRB01. Next base: position 105,931 of record CAWJRN010000005.1, read on the forward strand.
TCCCGGAGATGATGTCCGGGCGGGTCAAGACCCTGCACCCGCGGGTACACGGAGGCATCCTCGGGCGCCGCGGGGTGGACGACGCGGTGATGCGCGAGAACGAGATCAAGCCCATCGACCTGGTGGTGGTCAACCTCTACCCCTTCGAGCAGGCCGTAGCCAAGCGGGGATGCGATCTGGCCACCGCCATCGAGAACATCGACATCGGCGGCCCCACCCTGTTGCGTGCGGCGGCCAAGAACCATGCGGCTGTGACCGTGGTGGTGGACGCCGACGACTACGACCGGGTCCTGGCCCAGATGGAGCAACATCAGGGGGCAGTGGACGATGCCACCCGCTTCGATTTAGCGGTGAAGGCCTTCGAACATACCGCCGCCTATGACGGGGCCATCGCCAACTACCTCGGGGCCATAGTCGAGCACCCGGAGCAAAAGCCCGAGGGGCTGCCACGCACCTTCAACCTCCAGGTTCGCAAGCTTCAGGGCATGCGCTACGGCGAGAACCCCCACCAGACGGCCGCCTTCTATGTCGAGCGAAGCCAGGAGCCGAATGGGGGAGAGGCCTGTGTGGCCACCGCCACCCAGGTCCAGGGCAAGGAGCTCTCCTACAACAACATCGGCGACACGGACGCGGCCCTGGAGTGCGTCAAGCAATTCCACGAGGGGCCGACCTGCGTCATCGTCAAGCACGCCAACCCCTGCGGCGTGGCCATCGGCTCGACCCTGCTGGAGGCCTACGAGCGGGCCTTCTCCACGGACCCGGAGTCCGCCTTCGGCGGCATCATCGCGGTGAATCAGCCGCTGGACGGCGCCACCGCCGAGACCATCTGCGCGCGCCAGTTCGTGGAGGTCATTATCGCCCCCGGGATCAGCCCTGAGGCCGCCGCCGCGGTCGCAGCCAAGAAGAACGTACGCCTGCTCAGATGTTCCCCCTGGGGCGGCGAGCGCACCCCCTTCATGGACTTCAAGCGGGTGCGTGGAGGGCTCCTGGTGCAGGGGGCCGACCTGACCCTGACCGCCGATCTGCGCACCGTGACCAAGCGGGCCCCGACGGAGCAGGAGCTCAAGGACCTGCTATTCACCTGGCGGGTGGCCAAGTACGTCAAGTCCAACGCCATCGTCTACGGACGCGATGGTATGACCATCGGTGTCGGCGCGGGCCAGATGAGCCGGGTCAACTCGGCACGCATTGCCGCCATCAAGGCCGAGCAGGCGGGGCTCGAGGTGGCCGGCTCGGTGATGGCCTCCGATGCCTTCTTCCCCTTCCGCGACGGGATCGACCAGGCCGCCTCGGTAGGTATTCGGGCCGTCATCCAGCCCGGCGGCTCCATGCGTGACGAAGAGACCATCGCCGCGGCCGACGAGCACGGCATGGCCATGATCTTCACCGGGATGCGCCACTTCCGCCATTAGATAGAAGTCGTGTCCGCAAATGAACAGACACCCCACAGCCATCATTGAAGACGGCGCCCAGGTCCACCCAAGCGTCGTCGTGGGGCCCTACTCCATCGTCGAGGCTGGGGCGGTCATCGGTGAGGGGTGCAGCATCGAGTCCTGCGCGCGGATCTACGGGCACACCCGCATGGGACGCTTCAACCGGGTGTGCCACGGGGTTACGCTGGGCAGCGAACCCCAGGATCTTAGCTATACGCCCGACAAGGCCAAACCGCTGACCATTGGCAACCACAACCATTTCAAGGAAGGGGTCAATATCAGCCACGGCATCAAGTACGAGCAGGGCACGGTCATCGGCAGTCACAACTACTGGATGGCCTATTCCCATGCGGGCCACGATTGCACCGTGGGCGACCACAATATCTTCGCCAACACTGCCACCCTGGCGGGGCACTGCGTGGTCGGGGACCGGGTCTTCCTCTCTGGACAGGTGGCGGTGCATCAGTTTGCCCGCATCGGCTCCTATGCCATGGTCGCCGGGGTCTCCGGGGTTGCCCAGGACGTGCCGCCCTATGTCACCGCCGACGGCCACCGGGCCCGCTTCGTTGGACTCAACACCGTCGGCCTGCGCCGCAACGGCTTCGATCAGGCGCAGCGCAGCACCATCAAGGCGGTCTACCGCATCCTGTTCCGCTCCGGGCTGCGCCTGGCGGACGCCCTGCTGCAAGTGGAGGAGGCCTACCCGCACTCGCCACAGGCGACGGGGATCGTCCGCTTCGTCCAGTCCAGCCAGCGCGGCATCATCTCCTTTTCCTGAGGCGGCCTCGCCGCCCCAGTCGAGCCCGAGGTTCCCATGAATATCCTGATCGTCGGTAACGGTGGGCGCGAGCACGCCCTGGCATGGAAGGCCGCCCAGTCGCCCCTGGCAGAGCGTGTCTACGTCGCCCCCGGAAACGGTGGAACCGCCAGAGAGTCGGAGGTCGAAAACATCCCCATCGCGGCGGACGACATCCCCGCCCTGGTCGCCTTTGCCACCGCCAATGCCATCGACCTGACCATCATCGGCCCCGAGGCACCTCTGGTGGCCGGGGTGACCGACGCCTTCGAGGCCGCCGGGCTGCGTTGCTTGGGCCCACGCAAGGGACCGGCCCAGTTGGAGGGCTCCAAGGCCTTCACCAAGGACTTCCTCGCCCGCCATCGCATCCCTACCGCGGCCTACGCGACCTTCTCCGAGACGGCGCCGGCGCTGAAGTACCTGCACCGGGTCGGCGCCCCCATCGTGATCAAGGCCGATGGCCTGGCCGCGGGCAAGGGGGTCATCCTCGCCCAGGACCTGGCCACCGCCGAGGCGGCGGTGCGCGACATGCTGGACGGCGGGCGCTTTGGCGGCGCGGGCCGACGGGTGGTCATCGAGGAGTTCCTGCGCGGCGAGGAGGCGAGCTTCATCGCCCTGGTCGGCGGCGGCCGGATCCTGCCCATGGCCAGTTCCCAGGATCACAAGGCCAGGGACGATGGCGACCTGGGCCCCAACACCGGGGGCATGGGGGCCTATTCCCCGGCCCCTGTGGTCACCCCCGAGATCCACGCCCGGATCATGCGGGAGGTCATGGAGCCCACCGTGGCCGGACTGGCCGCAGAAGGCCTACCCTACCTGGGCTTCCTCTATGCCGGGGTCATGGTCGCACCCGACGGCACGCCTAAGGTCCTGGAGTTCAACTGCCGCTTCGGCGACCCGGAGACCCAGCCGATCCTGATGCGGCTCCAGTCCGACCTGGTTGAGCTTTGCCTGTCGGCCACCGACGGACGGCTCGACCAGGCCGAGGCCACCTGGGACCCACGCCCCGCCCTAGGGGTCGTCATGGCGGCAGGGGGTTACCCGGGCGACTACAACAAGGGCGACATCATCTACGGCCTCGACGCACCGGAAGCCGCGGACTGCAAAGTTTTCCATGCGGGTACCGCGCTACGGGACACAGATGTGGTCACCAACGGCGGCCGCGTCCTGTGCGTCACCGCGCTAGGGGCAAGCGTGGGGAAGGCTCAGGCCAGAGCCTATACCCGGATCGGCCAGATCCACTGGACAGGGGCCTACCATCGGCACGACATTGGTCATCGCGCCATCGCACGGGAACTGACCTAGCGACAGACCCTTCGGTGCGGTCGATTCCGGCCTGGCGCCTGGTTTTTCGGCTCCCGTGGGCCGCATAGCCGGTCTTGGTCGGCCAGCACCCGTTCTCGCATGAAACACTCTAGCTGCGCCAACTCCGGATAGGCAGCAGCCACCTCGACCACGTAACCCAGGGTGCGTGGGATATCGGCCAGATAGCCAGGCTTGCCGTCCCGATGGTACAGGCGCGCGAAAATCCCACTCGCCTTGAGGTGCCGCTGCACCCCCATTAGATCAAACCAGCGCCGGAAGCGCCCCTCATGCCCCTGCTCCAGGACCCCTGACTGCACAGCCAGCTCGAAATAGCCCGAAGCCCATTCCCGCACCCGCGCCTCGGGCCAGGCGATGTAGCAGTCCCGCAGCAAAGAGACCAGATCGTAGGTTACCGGACCAACGACCGCGTCCTGAAAGTCCAACACCCCTGGGTTATGCGCTGGCACCACCATCAAATTGCGAGAATGGTAGTCGCGATGAACGCTGACCTGCGGCTGCTCCAGTGCATTGTTCACCAGACAGTCCCAGGCCGCATCGAGCATGGTCGCCTCCGCCGCCGACGGCCTAAGACCCAGATGCCTATCCAGGAGCCATTCCTGGAAAATCGCCAGTTCCCGACGTAGGAAGGGACCATCATAGACGGGCAGCCCATCGGTTGGACCACAGGCCTGGATCGTCGCCAGGGCCGCCAAGGCGTCGCCGTAGAGGCGCTCGCAGTTAGCCTCGTCCAGCGCGTCCAGGTAGGACCTCTCGCCCAGGTCGCCGAGCAACAGGAGACCGCGGTCGAGGTCCTGGGCGAAAACCTCCGGGGCATTCAGGCCAATGGCCCGCAACTGCCCAGCAATAGCCACGAAGCGGCTGCAATCCTCTTGCTCCGGGGGGGCGTCCATGACGATGAGCGTCCGCCCTCCCTGCCGCAACCGCCAGTAACGACGAAAGCTCGCGTCGGACGACGCGGGCGCCAACTCCAAGTTCGCGACCCCGAGAATATCCCTAAGCCACTCTCCCACCAGCCCAAGTCGACTCACTATCACCCCCCGTAGCGCGCTTCGCCGGACCGACGGGCCGACACCAGGGCCAAGACAAATTGCCGCAGGCGCCTGAATGTGCGATTTTAACCGCTCTGCTCAGCCCAGGTTGCCCCGATGCGACCGCCAGTGCCGGGCCCAGGATATCGCCCCACACAAAAGCAGACCCGTGCCACCCCGAAGCATTCCAATCACCGCCCTCGGCCTCGCCTTCGCCCTCCATGCCATTGCCGCTCCGGCTGCGCTGGACCCTGGTGAACGGGTGGCGACCGAGCGCACCGCTACCGCACCCGCAACGGACCAGGGTACTACCCCAGCCAAAACGCCTGCGGCCGTCACCGTTGCCCCCATGACCCCGGAGGAAACCGCCGTCGCCGAGGCCCGCCTGAACCTCGGGCTGGCTTGGGATTACTGCGGACCTAGGCCCGCAACCCTAGGCCCCGCGCCCATCCCGGCAATGCCGGGGGACAGCGAGCCGGTCAACATCGACGCGGACGCGGCCGAATACGATCAAAATGCCCAACTTGCGCGCCTCAGTGGCGACGTGGAGATCCGCCGCGCCGGCCAGACGATTGAAGCCGGCGAGGCGACCTACAACCAGGTCACCGGTGATGCCGTCACCAGCGACGGCACCTTCCTCGAACACCCTGGACTGCGGGTAGCCGGCTCGCGCGCCGAGTTCCGCCTCGGCACCGACCAGGGGAGCGTGTGGAACGCCCATTACCGCCTCACAGGTGCAAGCAACGCCCGCGGCACCGCCGATCGGGTGGAGATCCTTTCTCGGGACACAGCCCACTTCGACAACATCGTCTACACCACCTGCCCCCCGACATCGAAGGCCTGGTCGTTACGGGCGAAGACCCTGGATGTCGACCAAAAGGAGGGTCGGGGAGAGGCGCGCAACGCCACGCTGAGGGTGCTCGACGTCCCGGTACTCTACACCCCCTACTTTAGTTTCCCGATCGACGACCGGCGCAAGAGCGGCTTGTTGATACCCACCGTCGGCGTCTCGGACACCACAGGGTTCGACCTGACCCTGCCCTATTACTTCAACATCGCGCCCAACCTGGACGCGACCCTGTCACCGCGCATCATGACCGAGCGCGGACTCATGCTCGGAGGGGAGGTGCGTGCCCTCACCGAGGCACAGCACGGCACCATCGAGGGCCAGATCCTCCCGAACGACGCCAAGGCCGAGGGAAACCCGACCCGCTGGGCTATTCACGCGGATCAATCCGGTCGCTTCGGGCAGCGTTGGTCTACTGCCGTTAACTACAATGCAGTCTCCGACGACCAGTACCTGGCGGATTTCGGCAATCGCCTGGAGACCACCAGCGTGCGCAACCTGGAACAACGCGGAGACCTGAGCTACGGCGGTGACGGCTGGTCCCTATTATCCAGGGTGCAGCATTTCCAGACCGTGGATGAGACCATCGCACCAATCGACCGACCCTATAGCCGACTGCCACAACTCCTGCTGAACGTTTCTCCCTGGCACAGCGCCGCCGGTCTAGAGGCGGGCGGCGACGCCGAGTACGACTGGTTCGACCACAGCACCCAGGTAGACGGCCAACGTGCCGCCATCGCCCCTTGGGTGAGCTGGCCACTTCGGCGGCCCTACGGCCACTTGATTCCTCGCGCCAAGCTACGTGCAACGGCCTATGCCCTGGAAGGACAACAAGAAGGGCTCGATGCGCAGCCCGCCTATGCCATCCCAACCCTGAGCCTGGATGGCAAACTGATCTTCGAACGATCCACCAATTGGTTCGGGACCCACGCGCTACAGACTTTGGAGCCGCGCGCCTATTACCTGCTCACCCCATACCAGGACCAGGACGACGCCCCGACCTTCGATACCACCGAGCTGGACTTCAGCTTCGCGAGCCTGTTTCGGGACAACCGCTACGCCGGACGCGACCGCGTCGGCGATGCCAACCAGCTGACGCTGGGGATTACCTCCCGCACCCTGGATGAAGGCACAGGCCGCGAAATGTTCAGCGTCAGCCTCGGCCAGATCCTCTTTTTTGAGGATCGACGAGTCCAACCTACTGGGGTGTCTCCGGACAGCCGGACATCCTCGGTGGCTGGGGAGTTCACCGCCCGACTGCTGGACAACTGGAGCGCACGTGCCAGCCTGCAATACGACCCCAGCGCCGACACCAACCCCTGGGAACGGCGGGTCTTGCAGATCCATTACCAAACGCCGGAAGCGCGCCTGTTGAACCTTGCCTACCGGTATAATCTGGGCAATAGCACCCTCGATCGCTACGAAGACACGGACCTGGCCTTCCGCCTACCGATAGGGCAGCGTGTCGAGTTGGTGGGCCGCTGGCTATACTCGCTGCTCTACGACCAAACCATGGACTCGTTCGCGGGTATCGAATTCGGTCAGTGCTGCTGGCGCATGCGTCTGCTAGCCCGCAATTTCAAGAACAGCCCCGACACCAACGGCACCACCTCGGTCATGCTTCAGCTCGAGCTGGCCGGACTCGGCACCTTCGGGCAATCCGTCGACAAATTCCTGGAGAGTGGCATCTATGGCTATCACACGGACTGATTTGCCCTTGGGGCTTCGTGCCGCGGCGCTCGCCGCCTTGTTGGTCGCTCCCGCGCCCGCACTGGTCGGTGCTGCCGACACCGAAGAGCTCAACGGCATCGTTGCTGTGGTCAACGACGACGTGATCGTCAATAGCGAGTTGCAGCGCGCCGTCGCCGCGATCGTTCCCGAACTCCGGGCGCGCGGGGCGGAGATCCCTCCGGCCAAGGTCCTGGACAAGCAAGTCTTGGAGCGCCTTATCTCCAAGCGATTGCAGGCCCAGCGAGCGGATCAGCTCGGCATCAAGGTGGACGACGCCAAGCTGACCCAGACCATGGCCAGCATCGCTGCCCGCAACGGACTGACCCTGGAGGAACTGCGCGCAGCCCTGGAAAATGGTGGCGTGAGTTTCGAGTCCTTTCGCGAGGACACACGCAGCCAGATGATCGATTCCCAGGTACAGCAGCAGGAGGTCATCAACAACATCACGGTGACCGAACCGGAGGTTGATCGCTTTTTGGAAAAAGAGTCAGGCCGCCTGGTCGAGCGCTCTGAGGTCCGCCTGCAACACATCCTCATCGCCTTCCCGGAACCGGCCTCCCCAGAGCAGGTTCGCAAGGCCCAAACCAAGGCCGCCGGGCTGGTCCGTCAACTGCGTGGGGGCACCGATTTCGCCAAACTCGCCATCGCCAACTCCGACGGACAGCAGGCCCTGGAGGGGGGAGATCTAGGCTGGTTCAAGGTCGCCGAGGTCCCGTCCCTGGCGGAGGAGGCTGCGCGCACCCTGGGCAAGGGCGAAGTCAGCGATCCCTTGCGCAGTGCAGGCGGTTTCCACATCATCAAGATCAGCGATATCAAGGGTACCGAGACCGAGGTCGTCAGCCAGACCCACGCACGCCACATCCTGGTCAAAACCAACGAGGTCCTCTCCGACAACGACGCCAAAACCCGGCTGGAGCAATTGCGCTTGCGCATCGTCGGCGGCGCCGATTTCGAGACCCTGGCTCGATCCAACTCCGACGACACCGGATCCGCCCTAAAGGGCGGTGATTTAGGCTGGGTCAGCCCGGGCGACACGGTCCCCGAATTCGAGCAAGCAATGAACGCGCTGCCGCCCAAGGGCATCAGCCAGCCGTTCAAGAGCCCCTTTGGCTGGCACATCGTGGAGGTTATCGAGCGTCGCCAGGCCGACACGACAGACGAAGTCATGCGCCAGAAGGCCAAGGCAGCCATCCGCAAGCGCAAGGCCAGTGAGGCTATCGAACTTTGGCTGCGGCGCCTGCGGGACGAGGCCTATGTCGAGGTCCGTCTCGACACCGAGGACGACTGAGCCCATCGTGGGCCACAACCACGCCGTCCCACGCCTCGCCCTAACCCCGGGAGAGCCGGCTGGGATTGGCCCCGATCTATGCGTGCGCATTGCCCAACGCGACTGGCCTAGCGAACTGGTCGCGATAGCGGATCCACGCCTCCTCGCAGACCGTGCGGCCGCCCTCGGGCTGAAGCTGACCCTCTCCACCTGGGACCCGGCCGGCGCTGCGACCGCGCACCAGTCCGGGACCCTCAAGGTCTTCCCCGCATCCATCCTGTCGGCTGAGGTTCGCGCAGGTCACCTGGACCGCGCCAATGCGGCCTATGTGGTAACAACCCTCAAGGCTGCCTGCGACGGCTGCCTGACGGGACGCTTCGATGCCCTGGTGACCGGCCCGGTCCACAAAGGCGTGATTAACGACGCGGGCGTGTCCTTCTCCGGACACACCGAACTGCTGGCGGAACGCTGTGCAGCCGACCCGGTCATGATGCTGATCGCCCCCAGGCTGCGCGTCGCACTAGCCACGACCCACCTGCCCCTGTCCGCCGTCAGTCAGGCCATCACAGGGGACCTATTGACGCGGGTCCTGCGCACCCTCGATCGCGATCTGCGCTCGCGCTTCGGCATCGCCAGACCGCGCATCCTGGTGTGTGGCCTCAACCCCCATGCGGGCGAAGGAGGTCACCTGGGACGCGAAGAAATCGAGGTCATCGAGCCCAGCCTGGCCAGGCTACGCACCGAGGGACTGAACCTCACCGGACCACTCCCGGCAGATACCGCCTTTCTGCCGCCGAGACTGGTCGAGGCAGACGCAATCCTGGCCATGTATCACGACCAGGGGCTACCCGTCCTCAAGCACCTTGGCTTCGGGCACGCGGTGAACGTCACGTTAGGGCTGCCCATCATTCGCACCTCAGTAGACCATGGCACGGCCCTGGACTTGGCCGGGACAGGACAGGGCGACTCCGGGAGCCTGGAGGCAGCCATCTCCTGCGCCGAGGAGATGATCCGCCAGGGAAATGCTGGTTAAGGCGATTGCCGGAGATTCTCGTACCAGATTGCGCTGTATTTTTGTTCGGCTTCAAGGAGTGACAACAGGCGCATAGTCGCACTATGCAACTGTTGTCCCGACGCCGAAGCCGAGCGAAAAGACAAGCAGGATGGTATGAGAATTGACAGAAATCGCCTAAAGCCATCCCTGGCTTTAATCAGCATTTCCCTAAGCGTGGGTCTTGGCTCGCACTTGGAGCGCAACCTCCAACGCCTTGAGCCCAACGCGACCATCGACGATGGGACGACGCCCCTCGCGCACGCAGGCGACGAAGCTCTCAAGCTCCTTGTCCAGCGGTTTGACCGACTCGATTTGGATGCGCTCACGCACAATCTCCGGCCGCTCCTGCCCAGGGACCCGCCTGGTCTCTGCAACATCAATGGTCTGGTCGATAAAGTCTAGGGACAGGTACATCCCCGGCTGGAAGACGCGGATGCGCCGCATCTTCTTCTCCGACACCCGGCTCGCAACCACATTGGCCACGGCGCCGTTGGCAAACTCCAGTTGGGCAGTAGCGATATCCACGTGCTCAGTCAGGATTGGGGAACCAATGGCGGTGATGTGAGCGATTTCCGATCCGACCAGGGACAGGATGATGTCGATATCGTGGATCATCAGGTCGGAGACGACATCCACGTCGGTGCCACGCTCCACGAAACCACCCATGCGCTGGGCCTCGATATATCGCGGCTCGGTGATGCGCTCGGCAAGCGCCATGACCCCGGCGTTGAAACGCTCCACGTGCCCGACCTGCAGAATGGCCCCGGCGGCCTCGGCCAGACGCACGATCTCGGCGCCGTCCTCCACCGTCCCGGCAATGGGTTTCTCCATCAACAGGTGGACCCCGTGGCCCAACACCGAGGCAGCCACCTCTAGATGCGCCGTGGTAGGGACGACCACGCTGACCGCGTCCACCACTGCGGCGAGGGCCTCAGCATCGGCAAAGACCTCGCACCCCGCCTCAGAGGCCACCTCCGCAGCCCGCTGCGGATCGGCATCCACCACGCCGACCAACTCCGCCCCCGCCATGCGAGAGTAAATCAGGGCATGGAAGCGCCCGAGATACCCCACTCCAATCACCCCTACGCGCAGCTTATCGGCCATAGTGCCAGAACCCCTGTCAGAAACGGCGGGGCGAGCGACGGCGTCGCCCTGCAAGAATAGCGAACGCGGCACAGCCCTGCGCTCACCGGACCAGTACCCTGTCGCGCCTCAGTTCGCCTCATCATCGAGACGAGAAAGGGAAGATCGCTGCCAACGCCTCGGCGCAGTTCATCCCTCACCGCACCCCACGGGCAGCGCATGCACGGTGAGCCTTTGACGCTGGGCGCTCCACGAGTCACGCCTCATTGGCAAGATACCGGATCGCGACGAGGTCTGCGAGGCAGGTGGGACGCCTATCGCGGGGAAGGTCTAAAGCTGGGAGAAACTCAGAGATACGGACGGGGCGCCCGCAGCCGATGTGTGGCGCCGCAGCGTGCTGAGTCCTCTGTATGACGGTCACCCGCCGGGGCGTGACCCCGCGGGACTACTGGTGGCGATGGGCACGGCACTGGCACCGTAGTAAACACTGACCTGGTAGGCCAGCGTCACGGACATGCCCAAGGCCAGAGAGACCAGCAACACTGAGAACAGATCGGGCTTGTGACGGCTGCGTTTTAATGACATGGAGATATTGGCGGTTAGTTCTAGCAATTCTCGAAGATAAATATACAACAGTCTGATTGTGCAGCAAGGCATCAGACTCGTGACGACCCCCCCGCACCCAGTCCCTCGGTGCGGGGGTATTATCGCTATTTCATTGCGGTTTGTCTGCCGACGAAGGGCCAAAGCGGACCTTGTACGCAAAAATCCTCGGGAGCCGAGTGCCGCATCTTCTCGCAGTGAACCCTGCGTGCATTGCCTTTTCGGACTATGGCCCGTACCCTCTCGCGCAGTTCACCGAGGGCTTCCAGATGACCGCCAAAGACCAACAGCGCTACGACATCCAGGTCAGCGTGCGCAGCGACTACCTGCCAGAGCAGTCCCAGGCAGCGGACAGTCGCTATGCCTTCACCTACACGGTGACCATCGAGAACCGCGGCACCGAGCCGGCCCAACTGCTGGACCGACACTGGATCATCACCGACACCAACGGCAAGGTGCAGGAGGTGCGTGGCGAAGGCGTGGTGGGCGAAAAGCCCCACCTCAAGCCGGGCCAAAGTTTCCGCTACACCAGCGGGACCCTCTTGGAGACCCCCGTCGGCAGCATGCACGGCAGCTACGGCATGGTCGCCGACGACGGCACTCGCTTCGAGGCCACGATCCCGGCATTCTCCCTGGCAACCCCCAGGACCCTGCATTAGGCCCGGTACAATCTCATGGCGACTTACGCGATCGGCGACATTCAGGGTTGTTACGAACCTCTGCGCCGCCTCCTCGATCGGATCGCCTTCGACCCAAGCAAAGACCGCTTGTGGTTTGTCGGTGACCTGGTTAACCGCGGGCCGGACTCCCTGGCCTGCCTGCGCTTCGTCCGCTCCCTGGACGAACAGGCCGATGTGGTGCTGGGCAACCACGACCTACACTTGCTCGCCCGCGCTGAGGGCGAGACCAGAAGCGCCAGGAAGGACAACCTCGACGACATCCTGACAGCCCCGGACCGCGAGGACCTGCTCGACTGGCTGCGCCACCGCCCGCTGATGCACCAGGACACCAAAAAGGGCTTCGCCATGGTCCATGCGGGCCTGCCGCCCCAATGGGATATCCCTCAGGCACTAGCCTGCGCTCGCGAGGTGGAGGAAGCACTGCGCGGGCCGGACTATTGGGCCTTCCTCAAGGGCATGTACGGCGACCAGCCCGCCATCTGGTCACCTGACCTCAGCGGCATGGAGCGCCTGCGGTTCATCACCAATTGCCTGACCCGCATGCGCTATTGCGATGCCCAGGGGCGGCTCGACCTGACTGCCAAGGGGCACCCGGCGACACAGCCCGCCGGGGCCCTGCCCTGGTTCCGCATCCCCGGGCGGGCCAGCCGGGACCAGCGCATCGTCTTCGGCCACTGGTCCACCCTGAAATGGCTCGCCGAAAAAAACGTCTGGTCCCTGGACACGGGCTGCCTGTGGGGTGGACAACTCACCGCCATTCGCCTGCGGCGCACCAAGACGATCAAACGCTACGACGTGGACTGCGTGACCTATCGCAAGCCGACGAAGAGATAGTGCCGTCGCGCACAAGCCCTCCCAACAACGGTAGGGTGGATAAGCGAAGCGCATCCACCAAAGGCACTAATCCGTTCGGGCTCGCCGCTCCAATCGCAGAAACGTCAAATCGTAGGCATTGCGTGCATCCCAGGCACGCCGGGCCCGGCTCGTTTCCTGCCACTGTGCCGGGTCCCACTCCGGGAACCAGGCATCGCCTGCGACCTCGGCCTCGACCAGAGTCAGTTCCATGCGCCCCGCTCGCGGGAGCAGAGCCGCATAGAGGGCTGCGCCCCCGACCACCATGACATCAGGCTCCTCGCCACAGGCCAGGACGGCCGCCTCGGGCGAGTTCACCACCTGGGCCCCAGGTGCCTGATAGGCCGGATCCCGACTGACGACGATATGGCGGCGACGCGGTAGCAACCCGGGCAGCGACTCCCAGGTGCGCCGCCCCATGACGATGGGCTTGTCCAAAGTCAGCGCCTTGAAATGGGCCAGATCCGCCGGGAGGTGCCAGGGCAGACGGTTGTCCCGCCCAATGACCCGATTGCGCCCCAGGGCCGCGACTAGGGTGATGATGGGCGGCTTACTCATGTGGACCCATTCCTGCCCGGTGGGAACGCATCCCCTGGTACTGACCCAGGGCCCCGCTCAGGCGCTCGATCACTTCGGCACGCAACCCCTCCGGGGCCACCACCTCCACATCCGGTCCGTATTTCAGGATATCCATGACCAACTCCGGGGTATTGCTGTAGGGCACCTGCAGCTCATAGCGCCCGTCCGCCAGGGTGAACCCCAGCTGATCCCGATGCCAACGCTCCTTGGACACCCACAGGGCCCGTCGCGCGGCAAAGCGCAGCACCGCCACCCGGTCAGGGGCCCCAGCGAAGATGCCATAGGACGCCGCATAGTGGGCCTCCAGCTCCGCCTCCGGCAGGTCGAGGGCATCGGCACCCAGGGCCCGGGCCGCCTCGATGGCGTCCAGTGCGAAGGTGCGCAGCCCCTCGCGCAGGTGACACCAGGCATCAAGGTACCAATTATCCCGGTAATAGGTGAGGCGTTGGGGGGAGACCGTTCGCTCACCGCGGCTGGCATCGCCGCGATTGAAGTAGCACAGGCGCAGTTGTCGGCGCTGGGCTAGGGCCCCTGCCACGATGGAAAAGGACTCGCCGCCCTCGCGCCCCGCCGCCTGGACGACACGAATACGGGTCGCGAGCCCGTCGGAGCCGGCCCGCTGGAGGTCGAGCAGCCCGGCGATGCGCTTATTCAGGGGTTTGAGCAGGGGGTCGAGCAGGCCAGGCTGGACCTGGGTCAGCAACTGCTGGACCGAGATCAGGGCATGCAACTCGGAGGCATTGAACCAGAGACCGGGGAGTTCGTACATGCCCTCGGACTGGTCATAGCGGTAACCATTGAGGTCCGGGTCATAGACGATGGGGGCGTTCAGGTACAGGCGCATATCCTCGATGATGCGTCCCACCGTCGCCCGTGAGCACTCCAATGCTTCCTGGAGCCGCTGACGCGACACCGGCTGGCGGGCCGCTTGGAGGATGCGGTTGAGTTCGAAGATACGGTCGAAACGGTCCACGAGGCCCTCGGGGATGCCGGATCAGACCCGTGCCGCCAAGGACTTGGCAACTCAGGCCGGAACGGCGGCCAGGGCCCGTGGCGCCACCTCGGCCGGGGCCGACCAGAGGCGCTCCAGGGCATAGAAGTCCCGCACCTTGGGCAGCATGACGTGGACCACGACACCGTTGAGATCGACCAGGGCCCACTCGCCCTCTTTCACACCCTCAGTACCCAGGGGCGGTTCGCCGGCGTCCTTGGCACGGAAGGCCACGGTCTCGGCAATAGCCTTGACGTGGCGATCCGAGGTCCCCGAGGCAACCACCATGTAGTCCGTCACCGCGGTCTTGCCGCGCACGTCCATCAGGGTCACGTCCCGCGCCTTCATGTCGTCCAGGGTCTCCAGGACCAGCGCCTTCAGTTGTTCAAGCTGCATACCGTCTCCTCTGTCTCAGGTTGGACCGGGCGCGACGCACCCGGGGTCAAGCAATCGTGATCGGCCCTGGCCATAGAGCCCTGATAGAGACCCGCGGCCAAGGCCATCTCCAGCACCGAGTCCGGGAGCAGGTAGCGTGGGCTCTGTCCGGCGCGCATCAGTGTACGAATGCGGCTGGATGAGATATCCATCTGGGTCACCGGCAGGCGCAAGATGCGCCCCGCGGGGCGACGACGCAGCTCCTGCGGACCCGCGCATCCCAGGTCAGACAGCCAGCGACGCAGGACCTGGTCAGACGGCTCCGGGGCATCCGGGCGCTGCATCACCACCAGATGCGCCAGGTCCATGATCTCCGCCGGCCGATGCCAGGTCAGGAAACCATGGAAGGCGTCCGCGCCCACCAGCAGGCAGATCGGCACCCTTGGTCCCAACTCCTGACGCAGGGATGCGAGGGTATCGTAGGAATAGGAGGGGCCGGCCCGGTCCAGTTCACGTCCGTCCGCCACCAGCCCAGAGACCCCGGCCACCGCCGCCTGAACCATGGCCAGACGCACCCCCGCCGCGGCCATGGGCTGCGGACGATGCACCGCCACCTTGAGCGGAACGAGGCGAACCTCATCCAGGCCAAGGGCCTGGAGGCAATCGAGGGCGGGGCGCAGGTGACCGAAGTGGATGGGATCGAAGGTGCCGCCGAGGACGCCGATCATGACACCGTGCCGGCTGCGCAACTGCCTCCGGACACCCCCAGCCACGCTGGGGATCTGGGGTCATACCCGGCCGGGGTTAGGAGGTCGGCGACGATCAGGCTGATGGGATGCAAGTCTCTCGGCTAGGCCTGGAGTGTATTTGGGACGAAATCTAGCAGAAGCCGCGGATCAGCGCACCTCCCCGTTGCCCAAGACCACGAACTTCACCGACGTCAGCCCCTCCAGCCCCACAGGGCCGCGGGCATGGAACTTGTCGGTGCTGATACCGATCTCCGCCCCCAATCCGTACTCGAAGCCGTCGGCGAAGCGGGTCGAGGCATTGACCATGACCGAGCTGGAATCCACCTCGCGCAGGAAGCGCCGCGCCCGAGAGTAGTCCTCCGTAACAATGGCCTCCGTATGGGCGGAGCTGTGGGCCGCGATGTGATCCATGGCCGCGTCCAGACCCGCGACCACACGAATGGACAAGATGGGGGCCAGATACTCGGTATCCCAATCCTCCGGCGTCGCCACCACGGCCTGGGGCAGGAGGGTGCAGGTACGCGGGCAGCCGCGTAGCTCCACGCCCTTCTCGCTCATCGCTGCCCCCAGACCCGGGAGGATAGCCTCGGCGATCCCCTCCGCGACCAGCAAGGTCTCCATAGTATTGCAGGTCCCATAGCGCTGGGTCTTGGCATTCATCGCCACCTTGAAGGCCTTTTCGAGATCCGCCCCGTCGTCGATATAGACGTGGCAGATCCCGTCCAGGTGCTTGATCACCGGCACCCGGGCGTCGCGGCTGATACGCTCGATCAGCCCCTTGCCGCCCCGGGGGATGATCACGTCGATGGACTCGGGCATGGCGATCATGGCACCCACGGCGGCACGATCCGTAGTGGCGACCACCTGCACCCCATCCGCCGGCAACCCGGCGCTGGTCAGCCCATGGCGGATACAGGCAGCGATGGCCTGGTTGGAGCCAATCGCCTCCGACCCACCCCGCAGCACGGTGGCATTACCGGACTTGAGACAGAGTCCGGCGGCGTCTGCCGTCACATTGGGCCGGGACTCGTAGATGATCCCGATCACCCCCAGGGGCACGCGCATCCGCCCCACCTGGATACCCGAAGGCCGGTAGTTGAGATCGGTGATGGCCCCGATGGGGTCCGGCAGGGCCGCGATCTGGCGCAGACCCTCCAGCATGGTGTCGATACGCGCTGGGGTCAGTTCCAGTCGATCCAGCATGGCCGCATCCAGCCCCTTGGCCGCCCCGGCCGCCAGATCCTCGGCATTGGCCGAGGCCAGTTCGGGGCGGCGGCGATCCAGCTCTTCAGCCATGGCCAGCAGGGCGCGGTCCTTGGCTGCGGTCTCGGCCCTGGCCAGGAGGCGGGCGGCGGCACGGGCGCGGGCGCCCAGGTCCGCCATATAGGCGGCGACATCGGTGATGGTTTGCTCGGACATGGCGGGGCAGACTCCAAAATGCTCGCAGACGACTCAACCGCGGGAAGATCGACCGAGACGGGCGCGATGTCAAGGACCGCAGACACCGGCACGCCAGGCGCAAACTGCCGGCGGCTCGTCGGCACTGGGATGTCCGGTCTGTCACCGGGCGTATACAGGGTGGATCGCAGGCCTCGCTTGAGCAGTATTCAGTAAAGATACTATCTTGAGCCATGGCCAAGATCGAGAAGATCGAGCATGGTTGATGCCAGACACTACAGCTATCGGGTCATCTGGTCGGAAGAAGATCGGGAATTCATTGGCCTATGCGCCGAATTCCCCAGTCTGTCCCACCTGGACGACGATCAGGTCGCGGCCCTAACCGGGATCATCTCCTTGGTGACAGGCGTGGTCGCGGACATGGACGCGAGCGGCGAAGCAGCCCCGGTGCCGATTGCCGACCGGCACTACTCCGGCAAATTCCAGGTCCGCACCACGCCGGATCTCCACCGGCGCCTTGCCATGCAGGCGGCGGAGGCGAACGTGAGTCTGAACCGAGTCGTCAACGACCAGCTCGGCAAGAGCTGAGCCCGAGCAAGCCTGGTCTGGTTCACACATCACGCAGTGCGTCCGGAGAGGCGTTCCCACGCGGAGCGTGGGAACGAGGACCACGCCTGGGAGCGCCGGCGTCTCGCCGGGCGTATCAACCGACCAGCTCCAAACCCCCGGCGATACCGTCGGCGATGCGGTGCAAGACCAGCCAGGGGTCGTCCCGGCTCAGGCCCTTGATGGCCCGATCCGCCACGGCGCAACCCGCAAGCAGGGCTTGCACCCGTGTCAGGGACAGGCGCCGCAGGGCGCGCAGGGTGGGCGCATGGCGCATCTGCGGCACCCGCTGCTCCGCCAGGACCCGGGCCGGGTCCTGACCCTGGGCCTGGGCGAAGCTCGCTGCGGCGAGCAAGCGCAACTCCCGGGCCAGGACCCAGAGCACCAGGGGAGCGGCGGTGCCTTCCCCGACTAGCCCGGTCAGGACCCTGGTCACCCTGGCCCGATCCCCGGCCAGGGCGGCATCGCTGAGGTCGAACAGATCGAAGCGGGCGTTGTCACAGATGGCCGCCAGAAGACCGGCCTCGTCCAGGGGACCCGGGTCTCGCAGCAACCTGAGCTTTTCGACCTCCTGCACGGCGGCCAGGAGGTTACCCTCGACCCGCTCCCCCAGCAGGGCCGCAACCCCAGGCTCGGGCCGAAAGCCAACCATCGCCAACCGCTCCCCGAGCCAAGCGACCAGACGCCCGCCCTCCAAAGGCCAGACCTGGAGCAGGGCCCCGACCCGCTCGACCTCTTGGGCCCATTTGGTCTTGAGGTCCTTGCGTTCGAGCTGAGAGGCGACCATGAGCAGACAGGTATCGGGGTTGGTCCTCTCGCAGTAGCGACGAACCGCGGCACCGCCCTCCTGACCCAGAGAGGATGACCCCAGGCGCAGCTCGATGAGCCGGCGACTGGCAAACAGGGACAGGGCGTCCGCGGCGGCGGCCAAGGCGGACCAGTCGAAGTTGGCCTCCTGGTCCAGCACCTCGCGTTCGAATCCCTGGCCCTGGGCGTGGGCACGAATCTGGCGCGCCGCCTCGCCGAGCTGCCAGGGCTCATCCCCGCAAATCAGGTAAATCGGGGCCAGCCCTCGCTTGAGGTGC
This sequence comes from uncultured Gammaproteobacteria bacterium, assembly GCA_963845265.1. Taxonomy (GTDB): domain Bacteria; phylum Pseudomonadota; class Gammaproteobacteria; order Chromatiales; family Chromatiaceae; genus DYRB01. The sequence continues at coordinate 124,414 of CAWJRN010000005.1, forward strand.
CCGCCGAGTTGGTCAAAACGCAGACGCACCGGGGGTCTAGCGCTTGATCAGAGCGGCACGCAGCCGGATCAGCACCCGGTCGGCGGCGTCGTCGATCAAGTCCTGGTAGATCAACTCACCCTCCAGTTGCTTGCCCAGGACCTCGGTGTCCGGGTTGTCGAAACCGCGCACCAGGTCGATGTCCTGCCGCGACATCCGTACCTTGCCGTCCGCGCCCAGGGCATCGAAACCGACGCGAAGGTGCAAATCGTAGGATAGCACCCTGCCGTTGCGATCAACCGCCACGACCCTGGAGAAGCGTGCCTCCGATAGGATGCGCACGAGAAGCTTCGCCTCCTTGGCATTGGGAGCCAACTGGACCTGGGCACCCCGTAACCGGTCACGGATGGCGTCGGCCACCTGGGTGCCGCCACTCCCCTGGATGTAGATCGGATTGAGGTCCGGAGGAATCTCCACTTCCCCGCGCAGCTTGAAACCGCAAGCGGACAGGCCCAGCAGCAAACCGACAACGACGAGCAGGACAGGGAGCAACCGGACCCGAGCGAGGCAATACCCGGCCATCATCCGGCCACCACGTTGACCAGCTTGTGGGGTACGACCACCACCTTGCGCACAGTCCCTTCGCCGATGAAACGACGCACATTGTCGTTGGAGAGGGCCGCGGCCTCCACCACCTTGCGCCCGGCGCCTGCGGGGACCTGTACCTTGCCGCGAACCTTGCCGTTGACCTGAACCACGTACTCGATCTCGTCCTGGCGCAGGGCGTCCTCGTCCGCCTCGGGCCAGCCCCCAGCCAGGATGTCCTCGCCCATGGCGAGCTCCCGCCAGAGATGGTGCGAGACATGGGGGGCGATAGGTGCGAGCAGGCGCAGGACGATGCCCAACCCCTCGCGCACCACGGCCCGGCTCTGCGGGGTTTCATCCAGTCGCATCAGGGCGTTGACCATAGTCATGCAGGCGGAGACCACTGTGTTGAACTGATGACGCTCGTAATCGTAGAGAGCCTTTTGCAGGGCAGCATGGACCTCGCGACGTGCTGTCTGCTGGGCCTCGTCGAGGTCCGACGGCAGACCAACCTCAGGCGCCTCGACTGCACCCTGGGCCAGATTCCACACCCGTTTCAGGAAGCGTGCAGCCCCCTCTACCCCATCGTCGTTCCACTCCAGGGACTGGTCCGGGGGTGAGGTGAACATGGTGTAAAGGCGCACCGTGTCCGCGCCATAGCGGTCGATCAGGACCTGGGGATCGACGCCGTTGTTCTTGGACTTGGACATCTTCTCCATGCCGCCCGGGGTGACCGGCAGGCCATCGTCCTTGAGGGTGCCCCCTACGATGCGCCCCTTGTCGTCCCGGGCCACGATCACGTCCGCCGGATTGAACCAATGCTTGCGTCCCTCGGCGTCCTCTCGGTAGTAGGTCTCCGCGACCACCATGCCCTGAGTGAGAAGCCGGGTAAAGGGCTCGTCGCAGTCCACCAGGCCCTCGTCGCGCATCAGCTTGTGGAAGAAGCGGGCGTAAAGCAGGTGGAGGACGGCATGCTCGATCCCGCCGACGTACTGGTCCACCGGCAGCCAGTAGCGCGCCCGCTCGTCGAGCATGGCGTCGTTGCAGTCGCTGGAGCAGAAGCGGGCGTAGTACCAGGACGACTCGAAGAAGGTGTCGAAGGTGTCGGTCTCTCTAATCTCGCCGTTGGCGAGATTAGAGAATGACGGCATTCTTTTTAGAGGGGAGCCGGAGCCGTCTACTACAACGTCCTCGGGGAGTCGGACGGGTAGGTCGGTTTCGGGGCGCACCCCGCCGTCGGGGGTATTGACGACCGGGACTGGGCAACCCCAATAGCGCTGGCGGGAGACGCCCCAGTCTCGCAGGCGGAAGTTCACGCGCTTCTCGCCCTTGCCGTGCTCCGTCAGCCAGGCGGCGATTGCGTCGAAGGCCTGCTCAGAGGTCAGGCCATCAAAGGGTCCTGAGTCGGCCAGGACACCCTTCTCTATATAGGCCCCGGCATCGATGCCGCAGGGGGACGCGTCGGCGGAGAAGATGACCTGACGCTTGGGGATGCCATAACGCTCGGCGAACTCCCAGTCGCGTTGATCGTGCGCCGGCACGGCCATGACGGCACCGGTGCCATAGCCCATGAGGACGAAGTTGGCCGCAAAGATCGGCACCCTCGCGCCTGTGACCGGGTGGATCGCGTCCAGCCCCAGGGGGTGGCCCCGCTTCTCCATGGTCTCGATCTCCGCCTCGGAGACGCCGCCCTTGCGGCACTCCTCGATGAAGGCGGCTACCCCGGGGTCGCGCCGCGCCGCCTGGTGGGCGAGATGGTGCTCGGCGGCGACCGCCACATAGGTGACGCCCATGAGGGTGTCCGGGCGGGTGGTGTAGATGCCGAGCACCTCGTCGCAGCCGGCTAGGCCGAACTCCATGTAGACACCCTCTGAGCGCCCGATCCAGTTGCGCTGCATGGTGCGTACCTGGTCCGGCCAGCCGGGTAGGCCGTCCAGCGCGTCGAGCAGCTCTTGTGCATAGTCGGTGATGCGCACGAACCACTGCTCGATCTCGCGCTTCTCCACCGGGGCCCCGGAGCGCCACCCCTTGCCGTCAATGACTTGCTCGTTGGCCAGGACGGTCTGATCGATGGGGTCCCAGTTGACCATGGAGGTCTTACGGTAGGCCAACCCCTTATCCATGAGCCGGGTGAACAGCCACTGCTCCCAGCGATAGTAGTCCTGATCGCAGGTAGCCAACTCTCGGTCCCAGTCGTAGCCGAAACCGAGCAGCTTGAGCTGATCCTTCATGTAGGCGATGTTCGAGCGCGTCCATTGGGCCGGCGGCATGGCGTGCTTGATGGCCGCGTTCTCCGCCGGCAGGCCAAAGGCGTCCCAACCCATGGGCTGCAAGACGTTCTTACCTTGGGCCCTCTGGTAGCGGGCGATGACATCGCCGATGGTGTAGTTGCGCACATGGCCCATGTGGAGCCGCCCCGAGGGGTAGGGGAACATGGACAGGCAGTAGAATTTTTCCCGCGTCGGGTCCTCCACGGCCTTGAAGGATTGCTGTGCTTCCCAATAGCTTTGGGCCGCCGCCTCGCAGGCGCGCGGGTCGTAGTCTGGATGCATGGGTTTCGGGCCGGGTCTGGTGGACGGGGAAAAGGCGGGTAAGGATACCGCAGTCCAGATCGGGCAAGCGAGGCGTTGCGCCCGGTGCCTCGGGTAACGCCAACCTCCGTCCCCTCAGCCTCAGCGTTTCTCCCCCGGGGGAGAAGGTGGCACCGCCCGTAGAGATCCGCTTACTTACAGGCTATTGGGCGACTCCAGCAGGTAGGGAGGAGCAAACCTGCCAGATCGCCGCTGCCGGCGGTCCGCGCAGCGGACCCTACGCGGATCGCTGAGGAAAGCGCCGCTCCAGCGGGTAGGGGAAGACGTCCTCCAGGTAGCCGGCGCGGATGTGCTCCTGGCGCTCACGCCACCAGGCTGGTTCGAGCAGGTCCCGGTGATGGGCAAGAAAGGCGCGGCGGATGCGCGGGTCGTTGAGCAGGAAGGTGGCGAACTCCTCGGGGAAGACATCGTCCGGGTCGACGCTGTACCAGGTCTCCCCGGACATCTCCATCTCTGGATACGGGGCCTCGGGGATCGCGCGGAAATTGCATTCGGTCAAGTAGCACAGCTCATCGTAGTCGTAGAAGACCACCCGCCCCTGCCGGGTCACGCCGAAGTTCTTGAACAGCATGTCCCCGGGAAAGATGTTGGCCGCGGCCAGCTCCCGGATGGCGTTACCATACTGACGGATGGCCGCCGCGACCTGGGCGTCGTCGGCGGTGCCGAGATACATGTTCAGCGGGATCATGCGCCGTTCGATATAGAGGTGCTTGACGATCAGCTGATCGTCATCGACCTCGATGCTGCCGGCGGCATCCCGCTCCAGGGTAGCCAGCAAATCCGGGTCGAAACGCCCCAACGGGAAGGCGACGTGGGAGTACTCCCAGGAGTCGGCCATGCGCCCTACCCTGTCGTGCTGCTTGACTAGCTGATACTTGGCCTTGACCTGGGCGTGGGTGACCTCCTTGGGCGGCGCAAAGCGGTCCTTGATGAGCTTGAAGACAAAGGGGAAGGACGGCAGGGTGAAGACGCACATGACCATACCGGGGATGCCCGGCGCGAGGATGAAGGCGTCGCCGGAATAGCGCAGGTGCTTGAGAAAATCCCGGTAGAACTCGGCCTTGCCGAACTTCTGCAGTCCGATGGCGGTATAAAGCTCGGCCTTGCCCTTACGCGGCATCAGCGGGCGCAAGAAGTCCACCACCGCAGCAGGGGCCTCGGTGTCCACCATGAAATAGGCGCGGGAGAAGCTAAAGACGTTGCCAATCTCATCCTCGCCGGTGAGCAGGGTGTCGCAGTAGAGACCTCCCGCCTCATGGTGCAGCACCGGAATGACGAAGGGGATCTGGTCGGCCCCATTGATCGCCTTGCCGATGATGTAGGCACCCTTGTTGCGGAAGAACAGGCAACTCAGGACGGCGATCTGGAAGTTTTGGTCCCGGTTGCGCCCTCGGGGGAATCGTGTCCGGACGGCGCGCAGGATGTTGCGCAGGTCGTGGCGACGATCCCGGAAGGGCACGCAAAAGTCGAAGCTGTCCAGCATGGCGCACACGACCAGGCCAAAGCCGTCCCGGCCCGGGTAATAACAGCGAAAGGTCGGGACCTCCGCCTCCAGGTGTTCCGTGGACAGGGCCGGCCAGACGAAGATATTGGCGTTGTGATAGTAGCGGCGATCAAACAACCGGCAGAACACCGAGTTGTAGTAGGTCTCGGCCAATTCTGGTTGATGATGCTGGGGCAGCAGGCGCAGATACTCCACCTTGACCCGCCGCCAGAGACGGTCGTTGCGGTCACGCAGTCTAAATTCCCGACGCAGTATGGCGACGGTCTCGCCCACCCGACGGTCGTAGAAGTCGATGCGCTCTTGGGCCTTGGACTGCACCGCCGGCCAGTCGGCGACCTCGAAACGTCGCTGGGCACCGGCCGTGATGTCGCGGAACAGGCGGTAGTGACGGTCGAAGCCGTCGAGGATCGCCTCGCCGATGAGTTTGGCCTCGGTCCACGCCATGGTTGCGCCTCAAACAGTTGTCGGCTATGTCACAGGCCCGTCGGCCACCACTACCCCGTCCTCGTCGCAATAGACCCAATCCCCAGGCCGGAAGGTTACCCCGGCGAAGGTCACCGCGAGATCGCGCTGCCCCTCGCCGCGCCGCTCGCTCTTGCGCGGGATCGCCCCTAAGGCCTTGACTCCCAGGTCCATGTCGGCGATCTCCCCGGAGTCGCGGATGCAGCCGTGCATCAGGACCCCGGCCCAGCCATTGTCCACCGCGCTACCGGCGATCAGGTCGCCGAGCATGGCGCAACGCAGCGAGCCCCCGGCATCCACCACCAGGACCCGGCCCGCCCCGGGCTCCGCCAGGGCGGCCTTGACCTGGGTGTTGTCCTCGAAACACTTGACCGTGGCGATGGGCCCGCTGAAACCGACCCTGCCGCCATAGTCGCCGAAGATCGGCTCGCAAACCCTTAGGGCCTCACCGTGCTGGTCGTAGAGGTCCGCCGTCTTGAAATCCATCGGGTTGCTTAGAACTGCTCTTCTTCGGTCGAACCGTGCAGGGCGGTGACCGAGGATTGTCCGCCCTGGATGACCGTGGTCACGTCGTCGAAGTAGCCGGCGCCAACCTCCTGCTGATGGGAGACGAAGGTGTAACCCTTTTCGCGGGCGGCGAACTCGGGCGCCTGGACCTTCTCCACATAGTGACGCATGCCCTGGCCGCGGGCGTAGTCGTAGGCCAGGTCGAACATGTTGAACCACATGTTGTGGATGCCAGCCAGGGTGATGAACTGGTACTTGTAGCCCATGTCGGACAGTTCGTCCTGGAACTTGGCAATGGTCACGTCGTCCAGATTCTTCTTCCAGTTGAACGAGGGCGAGCAGTTGTAGGCGAGCAGCTTGTTGGGATTCTTCTCCAGCACCGCAGTGGCAAACTCCCGGGCAAAGCCCAGGTCCGGGGTACCGGTCTCGCACCACACCAGGTCCGCATAGGGGGCATAGGCCAGGCCGCGGCTGATGGCCTGCTCCAAGCCATTGCGGACCTGATAGAAGCCCTCCGCGGTGCGCGTGCCCGTGAGGAATGGCTTGTCGTTGGGGTCCACGTCGTTGGTCAACAGGTTGGCCGCCTCGGAGTCGGTGCGGGCCAAGACCAGGGTCGGGACGCCCATGACGTCGGCCGCCAGGCGCGCGGCGATCAGCTTCTCCACCGCCTCGCGGGTGGGCACCAGGACCTTGCCGCCCATGTGGCCGCACTTCTTGACCGCGGCGAGTTGGTCCTCGAAGTGCACCCCGGCGGCGCCGGCGACGATCATGTTCTTCATCAGCTCATAGGCGTTGAGCACACCGCCGAAGCCGGCCTCGGCGTCTGCCACGACCGGCAGGAAGTAGTCGATGTAGCCCTCGTCCTCTGGGCCGATGCCGCGGGACCACTGGATCTCGTCGGCACGCTTGAAGCTGTTGTTGATGCGCCGGACCATGGTCGGCACCGAGTCGTAGGCATAGAGCGACTGGTCCGGATACATGGTCTCGGAGGTGTTGCCGTCAGCGGCCACCTGCCAGCCGGACAGATAGATGGCCTCGATACCGGCCTTGGCCTGCTGCACCGCCTGGCCGGCGGTGATGGCACCCATGCAGTTGACATAGCCCTTCTTGGCGCCGCCGCGGACAAGCTCCCATAGGGTCTTGGCGCCACGCTGGGCATAGGTGTATTCGGGCTGGACGCTGCCGCGCAGGCGCACCACGTCTGCGGCGGTATAGCCGCGCTTCACGTCGGTCCAGCGGGGATTCTGGGCCCAATCCTGTTCAATGGCGGCGATCTGTTCTGCTCGGTTCATGGTCGGTCTCCTCGGGTATCTTGGTGAGTCAGGGTCCGATGCGTTGCCTCCGGGCCCCAGGCCCCGCCAGGGGAATAAAGGGGCCGCATCGCCATGGCGCCTGATGGCGCTCTTGTCTGGGTGACCAGACAGTAGAGACCGGGGGAATATTTGACAAAGCAATTACTTCAATCTTTTTCATTGAAGTGTGCTCCAAACAACCGCGCACCGAATCAGCCGACCACTCGCCGCCAGTAGGAATCACGCCAGTAATAGAGGACCGTGGTATCCGGCCAGGGGTAGGACTCGGCGTAGGAACTCCCGCGGGCGGGCTGCTCACAGTTGTCCCGCGTCGGTTCCAGAGGCCGCCAGCCTGGGTCCTGCCCTTCGCCGCCGTCCGGGGCCCTGGTGGTGCCGCGGCTGCGCCGCTCGGAGGCGCCGTAGGTGCGGTAGTTCTCTTGGGCCTCGAGCAGGCTGACGGTGTTGCTGCTGCCAGGCATGAGGGGAAAACGTAGTTGGGCGAGGTCGTCCTCCCAGCCGCAGATGGGACAGACCTGATTGAAGCCTGGGGCGTGATCGTGGACCCGGTGGCCGCAGCAGGGGCAGGGGAACTTGGCGCGCTGGATCATGGGGCTGAGGGTCCTCACATCAAATGAGAGACCAGCCTAGCGAAGCATCGTGCCCTTGGCCAGACTGGACAACCCTCAGGCCCGTGGGGGTGCGCGGCAAGTCACCAGGCAGGCGAGTCCACGACGATCTACCGCTGATCATGGCAAGAGCAATTCGGCCGCAAATCACGCAGCCAAAAAAATAGGTCATCCCCCGAACTACAGAGGATGACCGACAAGGAGGAGTGGATCGCTCCGGGGCTTAAACTACCAGCCATGGACCTCCGCGTACTTGAGAATTCGCAATGGCCGGCCGCAAGCTACAAGGTCGGGGATCAGAGCCCGTCCACGGCACCGCCCAGACCCAGATCCCGCCACAGCCGCAGGCTGGGACCGGACTGATTCATGGTGTAGAAGTGCAGGCCAGGGGCGCCACCGGCAAGCAGGCGCCGGCACAGGTCCAGGACCACCTGATGACCAAAGGCGCGGATAGACTCCAGGTCGTCCCCCATGGCCTCCAGGCGGCGACGCATCCACCGAGGGATCTCGGTCCCGCAACCATCCGAGAAGCGGGCGAGCTGCATGAAGTTGGTGATGGGCATGATGCCTGGAACCACGGGCAGGTCCAGCCCCATCCCCGCGCAGGCGTCGGCGAAGGCGAAGTAGGCGTCGGCGTTGTAGAAGTATTGGGTAATGGCGGCGTCGGCGCCGGCCTCCACCTTGCGCCGAAAATTCTCCAAGTCCTTAGTCGCATTAAGGGCCTGCGGATGGAACTCGGGGTAAGCGGCGACTTCGATGTGGAACCAGTCGCCATGCTCTGCGCGGATGAAGGCGACCAACTCATTGGCATAACGGAAGTCACCGGTAGCGCCGGCACCCATGCCCGAGGGTAGGTCCCCGCGTAGGGCGACGACCCGCCGGATGCCCTGATCGCGATAGTGGGCGAGGATCTCGGCCACCTCCCCACGACTGGAGCCGACGCAGGCCAGGTGCGGGGCCGTGTCGATCCCCTGGCCACGCAGCCAGGCGACGGTCTCGAAGGTGCGTTCCCGAGTGGAGCCGCCTGCCCCGTAGGTGCAGGAAAAATAACGCGGGCCGACGGCGTTGAGCAGCTCGACCTGGGCCTTCAGCTTTTCCATGCCCTCTGGTGTCTTGGGCGGGAAGAGCTCGAAGCTGAACGTCGGTTGAATCTCGGACATAAGCTGCGTCTCCAGGCCCCGGCCGCAAGGGATTGGCGGGTTGCCTGATATCGTAGGGTGGATAAGCGAAGCGCATCCACCGAGGGCGCGTCGGTGAATGCATTTCGGACGGACCGCTCTGGAAACCCCGTATGACGGGACGCGACAGCGGTTCTGCCTGCTACCTGCTGCAGATTGCGGTGAAACCGATCCCTGGTTCCGTCCTAGGGTGGACTGGCGGGCGACCTAATACCGATAGTGGTCAGGCTTGTAGGGCCCAGTAACCGGCACCCCAATGTAGTCCGCCTGGGCCTGGGACAGGGTGGTGAGCCTGACCCCGATCTTACCCAGGTGCAGTCGGGCCACCTCCTCGTCCAGGTGCTTGGGCAGGATGTAGACCCCAACGGGGTAGTTCTCCGTATGCGCGAACAGCTCGATCTGCGCCAAGACCTGGTTGGTAAAGCTGTTGGACATGACGAAGCTCGGGTGCCCGGTGGCGCAACCCAGGTTCACCAACCGCCCCTTCGCCAGCAGGATGATGCGCTTGCCGTCAGGGAAGATGATGTGATCCACCTGGGGCTTGATCTCTTCCCACTCGTACCTGGCCAGACCGGCGATGTCGATCTCGTTGTCGAAGTGGCCGATGTTGCAGACGATGGCCTGATCCTTCATCGCGGCCATGTGGTCGTGGGTGATGATGCCGTAGTTGCCGGTAGCCGTGACGAAGATGTCGGCCTGGGGGGCCGCATCCTCCATGGTCACCACCCGGAAGCCCTCCATGGCCGCCTGCAGGGCGCAGATCGGGTCGATCTCCGACACCCAGACGGTGGCGCCAAGGCCGCGCAGGGACTGGGCGCTGCCCTTGCCCACGTCGCCGTAGCCGCAGACCATGGCAATCTTGCCGGCGATCATGACATCGGTGGCCCGCTTGATACCGTCTACCAGGGACTCGCGGCAACCGTATAGGTTGTCGAACTTGGACTTGGTGACCGAGTCGTTGACGTTCATGGCGGGGAACAGCAGGGTACCGGCCTTGGCCATCTCATAGAGGCGGTGCACGCCCGTGGTGGTCTCCTCGGTGACACCCTTGATGGCCTCGGCGACCGTATGCCAATGGCGGTTGTTACTCTCGAACTGGCGTGACAGGACGCCAAGGATGGCGGTCCACTCCTCGTTGTCCTCGGCGGTGGGACTGGGCACGGCGCCGGCTTTTTCGTACTCCACGCCCTTGTGCACCAGCAGGGTGGCGTCGCCGCCGTCGTCCAGGATCATGTTCGGGCCGCCGCCGTCGGGCCAGTTCAGGACCTGCTCGGTGCACCACCAATACTCCTCCAGGGTCTCACCCTTCCAGGCATAGACCGGAACCCCAGCCGCCGCGATGGCCGCGGCGGCATGGTCCTGGGTGGAAAAGATATTGCACGAGCACCAGCGGACCTGGGCGCCCAGCTCGACCAGGGTCTCGATCAGGACCGCGGTCTGGATGGTCATGTGCAGGCTGCCGGTGACCCTGGCCCCAGCCAGGGGCTTGGACTGGCCGTACTTCTTGCGCAGGGCCATGAGGCCTGGCATCTCGGTCTCGGCGACGCGCATCTCCTTGCGGCCCCAGTCGGCCTGGGACATGTCCGCAACCTTGTAGTCGGTAAACTCACTCATGGTAGTCAACTCCAGTGATTATCATCAGTGAGCGCCGTTGAAAAGATGCACCACCCCGAGCCTGGCCCCATGCGGGGGTCGCAGCGCTCCTCGGGGGGAAATGTGTTTAAAAAGATTCGTCCGCAAATGAACGCAAATCGATTTGGACCGGAAGACCCACGCATCCATAAACCCTACGACCATAACGGCCTTTCTGGGTACACGTGGGGTCAAGGCGCTTCCCAGCACCCCCATTTGCGTTCATTTGCGGACCCTGTACAGAAGCCGCCTAGAGCCCGGCTGCGTCGCGCAGGGCCTCGGCGCGATCGGTGCGCTCCCATGTGAACTCCGGCTCCTCGCGACCGAAGTGCCCGTAGGCGGCGGTCTTCTTGTAGATGGGCCGCACCAGATCCAGCATCTTGACGATGCCGTAGGGGCGCAGGTCGAAGTGCTCACGCACCAACTGGGCGATGCGCTCCTCGTCGATGCTGGCGGTACCGAAGGTCTCGATGGTGATCGAGGTCGGCTCGGCCACGCCGATGGCGTAGGAGACCTGGATCTCGCAACGGTCGGCAAGCCCAGCGGCGACGATGTTCTTGGCCACATAGCGCCCGGCATAGGCGGCGGACCGGTCCACCTTGGAGGGATCCTTGCCGGAGAAGGCGCCACCGCCGTGACGGGCGGAACCGCCGTAGGTGTCCACGATGATCTTGCGCCCGGTCAGGCCGCAGTCACCCACAGGCCCCCCGATCACGAACTTACCGGTGGGGTTGATGTGGAACTTGGTGCCCTTGTGGATCCACTCCTTCGGGATCACCGGCAGGAGGATATTCTCCATCACCGCGTCGTACAGGTGCTTGTAGTCCACATCCGGGTCGTGTTGGGTGGACAGCACGACCGCATCGACCGCAGCCACCTTTCCGTCGGAGTAGCGCAGGGTGACCTGAGACTTGGCGTCCGGCCGCAACCAGGGCAGGACATGGGTCTTGCGCATTTCCGACTGCCGTTGCACCAGTCGGTGAGCATAAGTGATCGGGGCGGGCATCAGGACGTCGGTCTCGTTGGTGGCGTAACCGAACATCAGACCCTGGTCGCCAGCCCCCTGATCCTCGGGGGACGAGCGATCAACGCCCTGGGCGATGTCGATCGACTGCTTTCCAATCAGTGACATAACGGCGCAGGTGGAGCCGTCGAAGCCGACATTGGAGTTGGTGTAGCCGATGTCGCACACCACGCCGCGGACGACCTTCTCCAGGTCGACCCAGGCGTTGGTGGTGATCTCGCCGCCCACGATGACCGCGCCGGTCTTGATCATGGTCTCGCAGGCCACCCGGGCGTGCTCAGGGTCCGGGTCCAGCGTCAGGATCTCATCCAGGACCGCGTCAGAGATCTGATCTGCGACCTTGTCGGGGTGCCCCTCAGAGACGGACTCCGACGTAAAAACGTAGTCTGTTGCCATAGCTGAATCGATTCCGGTGTGGTTCCTTAAGACCATGAGCGGACTTGAGTATCCGCCGTGGAGATGCTTGACGAACCCGCTATTGTAGGGGCCGAAATGGCGAAATCCTAGCCTACGGGCTTGGATTCGCCGACGGATTGGGTACCATGACCCGGTTTTGCTACCCCCCTGCGACTACTTAGGAGGTCCCGATGGTCTCTCTCGAAACCCCGGTATGCGACTTCGGCCTGGCCGCCCCCAACTTTGCCCTCCCCGGCGTGGATGGCAAGGTCTGGACCCGCGACGACTGTAAGGGTGAACACGGCCTCCTGGTCATGTTCATCTGCAACCACTGCCCCTACGTCCAGGCGGTGCGTGATCGCATCGTGCGCGATGCGCGCGAGTTGGCCGGCCTCGGGGTCAACTGCGTGGCCATCATGTCCAACGACCCCACCGATTACCCGGAAGACTCCTTTGAGAACATGCGGCAGGTCGCCGCGGAATTCGACTTTCCCTTCCCCTACCTGCTCGACACGACCCAGGAGGTGGCCAAGACCTTCGGGGCGGTCTGCACCCCGGATTTCTTCGGCTACAACGCCGACTTGGGTCTGCAGTACCGCGGTCGCCTCGACGCCAGCCGCAAGGAGGCCGCGGCCCCGAACGTGCGCCGCGACCTATTCGAGGCCATGAAGCAGGTCGCCACCACGGGCCAGGGCCCACGCGAGCAGATCCCCAGCATCGGATGCTCCATCAAGTGGATCGGCGACTAAGTCGAGCGAAACCCCTTATGAAAGCAATACTGAATATTCGGAACTGATAAAGCTTTTTTTGGGGGCATAAGTGGAGTTGTTTTGTTCCCGGCTCGGTGTTAGGTCAGAATACCGAGCCTTTTGTGTGCTCAGACCCCTGCCGCGCCGACCCAAACTACGCCCTTCCTAAGGGCATTTGGCGAAGGTATCCCGACACGGATGTGAGCACGCCCTTGGGATTCCGAGAACGACGCACGGGACATCACCAGACCCCCCGGGGCCGCCGTATGCAACTCGTATCACTCGACAGGTCGGAAATACCGGTCATCTCACATCCGCACCACTACGCCTAGGCCCGTCCGGGAAATCGCGAAATCCCACGGGGCCAGCGGAGAGCTTTGGTAAACGCTTACAGAGGAGGGGCTTCATGTCCTCACGCAGAGAACTCGCTAATGCCATCCGCGCCCTCAGCATGGATGCCGTGCAGAAGGCCAATTCCGGCCACCCTGGCGCCCCGATGGGCATGGCGGACATCGCCGAGGTGCTGTGGAACGACTTCATGAAGCACAACCCGGCCAACCCCAAGTGGGCCGACCGCGACCGCTTCGTGCTCTCCAACGGGCACGGCTCGATGCTGATTTACTCCCTGCTGCATCTGACCGGCTACGACCTCAGCATCGAAGATCTGAAGTCCTTCCGGCAGCTCCACTCCAAGACCCCTGGCCACCCCGAGTACGGCTATGCCCCGGGCGTCGAGACCACCACCGGCCCCCTGGGTCAGGGCATCACCAACGCCGTAGGCATGGCCCTGGCGGAGCGCGTCATGGCCGGGCAGTTCAACAAGCCCGGGCATGACATCGTCGATCACAACACCTACGTCTTCCTGGGCGACGGCTGCCTCATGGAGGGCATATCCCACGAGGCCTGCTCCCTGGCCGGCGCGCTGGGTCTGGGCAAGCTGGTTGCCGTCTACGACGACAACAACATCTCCATCGACGGAGAGGTGCGCGGCCACGGCAACACCCCCGCCTGGTTCCTGGACGACACCCCCAAGCGCTTCGAGGCCTACGGCTGGCACGTCATCCCCAAGGTCGACGGCCACGACGCCGAGGCCGTCAAGGCGGCCATCGAAGAGGCTCGCGCCATCACCGACAAGCCGTCGCTGATCTGCTGCCAGACCATCATCGGTTTCGGCTCGCCGAATAAGCAGGGCAAGGAGGACTGCCACGGCGCCGCCCTGGGCAACGACGAGATCGCCCTGACCCGCGAGGCCCTGGGTTGGAACCATGCCCCCTTCGAGATCCCCTCCGAGGTCTATGCCGGCTGGTCCGCCAAGGACACCGGCGCCAAGGCAGAGTCCGACTGGGACGCCCGCTTCGCCGCCTACGCTGCCGCGTTCCCGGCCGAGGCCGCCGAATTCCAGCGCCGCATGGCCGGCGAGCTACCCGCTGACTGGGCAGAGCAGTCTGCCGCCTACATCGCCTCCGTAGTCGAGAAGGGCGAGACCATCGCCTCCCGCAAGGCCTCCCAGAACGCCCTGAACGGCTTCGGGCCCCTGCTGCCCGAGTTCCTCGGCGGCTCCGCCGACCTGGCCGGTTCCAACCTGACCATCTGGAAGGGTTGCAAGGGCGTCGGCAAGGAAGACGCCTCGGGCAACTACCTGTACTACGGTGTGCGCGAGTTCGGCATGTCGGCCATCATGAACGGCATCGCCCTCCACGGCGGTTTCGTGCCCTACGGCGCCACCTTCCTCATGTTCTCCGAGTACGCCCGTAATGCCCTGCGCATGGCGGCCCTGATGAAGATCCCGTCGATCTTCGTCTACACCCACGACTCCGTTGGCCTGGGCGAGGACGGCCCCACCCACCAGCCGGTCGAGCAGATCCCGACCCTGCGCATGATCCCCAACATGGATGTGTGGCGCCCCTGCGACGCGGTGGAGTCTGCCGTCTCCTGGAAGTTCGCCATCGAGCGTAAGGACGGGCCCTCCTGCCTGATCTTCTCGCGCCAGAACCTGGCCCACATGCCCCGGACCGACGCCCAGATCGCCGACATCGCGCGCGGTGCTTACGTGCTCAAGGACTGCGACGGTACCCCAGACGCGATCATCATCGCCACCGGCTCCGAGGTCGAGCTGGCGGTAAAGGCCGCCGAGGCGCTCTCCGACAAGGCGGTCCGCGTGGTCTCCATGCCCTCGACCAACGTCTTCGACGCCCAGGACGCAGCCTACAAGGAGGCCGTACTGCCCAAGGCCGTGACCGCTCGCGTGGTCGTCGAGGCCGCGGTCACCGACGGCTGGTGGAAGTATGCCGGCAGCCAATGGCGCCGTGGTCGGCATCGACCGCTTCGGCGAGTCGGCCCCTGCCGGCGCCCTGTTCAAGGAGTTCGGCTTCACCGTCGAGAACGTGGTCGCCGCCGTCAAGGGCGTCCTTTAACCCCACCCCCCCGGGGGAGGCGCCCGCCTCCCCCGTGCCCCGTCAGGGGCAGACCCACCTACCCTCAACAGGAGCAATCCATGACTCTCAAAGTTGGCATCAACGGTTTCGGTCGCATCGGTCGCATGGCCTTCCGCGCTATCTCCAAGGACTTCCCCGGTATCCAGGTCGTCGGCATCAACGACCTGCTGGACCCCGAGTACCTGGCCTACATGCTCAAGTACGACTCCGTCCACGGTAACTTTGCCGGGGACATCGCCGTCGACGGCAACACCATGATCGTCAACGGCAACAAGATTCGCCTGACCGCCGAGCGCGATCCGGCCAACCTGAAGTGGAGCGACATCGGCGCCGATCTGGTCATCGAGTGCACCGGCTTCTTCCTGACCGAAGAGTCCTGCCAGAAGCACATCGAGGCCGGTGCCAAGAAGGTGGTGCAGTCCGCCCCCTCCAAGGACAAGACCCCGATGTTCGTCTACGGCGTCAACCACAAGACCTACGCCGGTCAGGCCATCGTCTCCGCGGCCTCCTGCACCACCAACTGCCTGGCCCCGGTGGCCAAGGTCCTGAACGATAACTGGGGCATCAAGCGCGGCCTGATGACCACCGTTCACGCGGCCACCGCCACCCAGAAGACGGTCGACGGCCCCTCCATGAAGGATTGGCGCGGCGGCCGCGGCATCCTGGAGAACATCATCCCGTCCTCCACCGGTGCGGCCAAGGCCGTCGGCGTGGTCCTGCCCGAGCTGAACGGCAAGCTCACCGGCATGGCCTTCCGCGTGCCCACCTCCGACGTCTCCGTGGTCGATCTGACCGTCGAGCTGAACAAGGACGCCTCCTACAAGGAGATCTGCGCCGCCATGAAGGCCGCCTCCGAGTCCGGCGACCTGGCCGGCGTCCTGGCCTATACCGACGAGAAGGTAGTCTCCACCGACTTCCGCGGTCGCGGCACCCCGTCGATCTTCGACTCCGAGGCCGGCATCGCCCTGGACTCCACCTTCGTCAAGGTCGTGGCCTGGTACGACAACGAGTACGGCTACACCTGCAACATGCTGCGCATGGTGGAGTACGTCTCCAAGTAAGTCTTAGGGTGGGTTAGGCGCGCCGGGGCGTGGTCTGAGTTGTACTCCGAGTTCCGCGCGCCCTAACCCTCGGATCGCAGGCGTAGGGTGGATAAGCGCAGCGCATCCGCCTTGCCGGTCCCGGTGGATGCGGCGCGAACAGAATCGGGATAGCCCCAGGCCCCGTGCCACGCGCCTTAATCCACCCTACAAGATCGTAAAGAGTCCTCCGGAAAGCCCCAAGGCTTTCCCGATGGCTCCGTTCACCAACCACGAGAGAGGGTTGCACCCATGTCCTTCATCAAGCTCACCGACCTCGACCTCAAGGGTAAGCGGGTCCTGATCCGCTCCGACCTCAATGTCCCGGTCAAGAACGGCAAGGTCACCTCCGACGCCCGTATCAGTGCCTCCATGGCCACCTTCGAGCACTGCATCAAGGCTGGCGCCAAGGTCATGGTCATGTCCCACCTGGGCCGGCCCGAGGAAGGCGTCTTCTCCGAGGAGAACTCCCTCGCCCCCGTCGCCGAGGACCTGTCGACCAAGATGGGCAAACCTGTGCGCCTGATCCGCGACTACCTCGGTCAGACCCTGGACATCGCCGAGGGCGAGCTGGTCCTGCTGGAGAACGTGCGCTTCAACAAGGGCGAGAAGAAGGACAACGAGGACCTGTCCAAGCAGTACGCAGCCCTGTGCGATGTCTTCGTCATGGACGCCTTCGGTACCGCTCACCGCGCCCAGGCATCTACCCACGGGGCCGGCAAGTTCGCCCCCGCCGCTTGCGCTGGACTGTTGCTGTCCGCTGAACTCGACGCACTGCAAAAGGCCCTGGCCAAGCCCGCCCGGCCCATGGTCGCCATCGTCGGCGGCTCCAAGGTCTCCACCAAACTGACCGTACTCGAGGCCCTATCCGAGAAGGTCGATCAGCTTGTGGTCGGCGGCGGTATCGCCAACACCTTCCTCGCCGCGGCCGGCAAGAACGTCGGCAAGTCCCTCTGCGAGCACGACCTGATCCCCACCGCCCAGGCCCTGATGGAGAAGATGACCGCCCGTGGCGCGACCATCCCGATCGCCGTGGACGTAGTGTGCGGCAAGAAGTTCGACGAAAACGAGCCCGCCGTCCTGAAGGACGCCGGTGACGTCGCCGACGACGACATGATCTTCGACATCGGCCCCAAGTCCGCTCAGGAGCTGGCCGACATCATCGCCAAGGCCGGCACCATCGTCTGGAACGGCCCGGTGGGCGTGTTCGAGTTCGACCAGTTCGGCGCCGGGACTAAGACCGTCTCCATGGCCATCGCCAACGCCGCGGGCTTCAGCCTGGCCGGCGGCGGCGACACCATCGCAGCCATCCAGAAGTACGACATCTACGACAAGGTCACCTATATCTCCACCGCCGGCGGGGCCTTCCTGGAGTACCTCGAGGGCAAGGTCCTCCCAGCCGTGGCCATGCTCGAAGCGCGCGCCAAGGACTGATGGGACGTGGCGAGTGGCGAGCGGCGAGTAGCAAGTGCCGAGGGTGGGGTCAGCCTCACTTGCAGGCCCTGTTACACGCCACTGGCACAGGACTCGTTCTTGCTAGCCACTAACCACTAACCACTCGCCACTCAATATGCCAAGACGCACCAAGATCGTAGCCACCCTGGGTCCGGCCACGGACGACATCCGGGTGATGGACGCCATGCTCGCCGCCGGCGTGGATGTCGTCCGCCTCAACCTCTCCCACGACACCCACGAGCGCCACCGTGAGCGCGTCACCCGGATGCGCGAGCGCGCTGTCGCGGCGGGCAACAACCGCCAGGTTGCCGTCCTTATGGACCTCCAGGGGCCCAAGATCCGCATCGGCAAGTTCAATGCAAGCCCAATCCTGCTCGGGGTCGGCGACGCCTTCGCCATCGACGCGGATTGCCCGCTGGACACCGGCGACCAGACGCGGGTCGGCACGACGTATCCCGAGCTGGTCCAAGACGTCAGTCCCGGCAACACCCTGCTGCTGGACGACGGTGCCATCGAGCTCCTGGTGGATACCGTCGACGGCGGCCGCATCGACTGCACCGTGGTGGTCGGTGGCAAGCTGTCCAACAACAAGGGCATCAACAAGAAGGGCGGTGGCCTCTCTGCCCCGGCCCTGACCGACAAGGACAAGGAAGACATCCTGTTCGCCGCCGAGATCGAGGCCGACTACCTTGCAGTCTCCTTCGTGCGCTGCGGAGACGACATCCGCCTCGCCCGCGAGTTGTTCTATGCCGCCGGCGGCAAAGGCGGCATCGTCGCCAAAATTGAGCGGGCCGAAGCCCTGCTGTCGGTGGACGACATCATTGAAGCGTCGGACATCATCATGGTCGCCCGCGGCGACCTGGGAGTCGAGATCGGCGACGCCGAGCTGCCGGCAGTGCAGAAGCGCCTCATCCACCGGGCACGAGACCTCAACGCCGTGGTCATCACCGCGACGCAGATGATGCAGTCCATGATCGAGAACCCCATCCCCACCCGGGCCGAGGTCTTCGACGTGGCCAATGCCGTGCTGGACGGCACTGATGCGGTCATGCTCTCCGCCGAGTCCTCTGTGGGGCGCTATCCGGCCAAGGTGGTCGAGGCCCTCGACCGGATCTGCGTGGAGGCAGAAAAACACGTCACCCGATCCGGGCACCGGCTCAACACGGTCTTCGGCCGGGTGGACGAGGCCATCGCCATGTCCGCCATGTACACCGCCAACCACCTGGGTGTGAAGGCCATTGCGGCCCTCACCGAGACCGGCTCGACGGTCAAGTGGATGTCGCGCATCAGCTCCGGCATCCCCATCTACGCCATGAGCCGTATCCCAGAGACCCGCCGAAGGGTACGTCTTTTCCGCGGCGTCTATCCGGTAGCATTCGACGTAGCGAGCACCGATATTCACGAGATCAACCAGGAGGTGATCGAGGAGCTGCTGGAGCGCGGTACGGTCAAAGACGGCGATCTGGTCATCATCACCAAGGGCGACCGCTCCGCCGTGGAAGGCCAAACCAATATCATGAAAATCATGCGGGTCGGGGAGCACAGAGTCGTCAACGACGACTAGCCCCCCTACCCACCCTGCCAACCCTGTCCCGAGAGTCGATACGAGGAGATACACCATGGCCCTGATTTCCCTGCGCCAGATGCTGGATCACGCCGCCGAGCACGGCTACGGCGTCCCCGCCTTCAACGTCAACAACCTGGAGCAGATGCGCGCCATTATGGAGGCCGCCGACGAGACCGACTCGCCGGTCATCGTCCAGGCATCCGCTGGTGCCCGCAAGTATGCCGGTGCCCCCTTCCTGCGCCACCTGATCCTGGCCGCCATCGAAGAGTGGCCGCACATCCCCGTGTGCATGCACCAGGATCACGGCACCTCCGCCGCCGTCTGCCAGCGCTCCATCCAGCTCGGCTTCAGCTCCGTCATGATGGACGGCTCCCTGGGCGAGGACGGCAAGACCCCGGCCTCTTACGAGTACAACGTCGACGTCACCCGTCGCGTGGTGGAGATGTCCCACTCCTGCGGCGTCTCCGTCGAGGGCGAGCTGGGCTGCCTGGGCTCCCTTGAGACCGGCATGGCCGGCGAAGAGGACGGCATCGGTGCCGAGGGCGTGCTCGACCACAGCCAGCTGCTGACCGACCCTGAAGAGGCCGCCGATTTCGTGCGCAAGACCGGCGTGGACGCCCTGGCCATCGCCATCGGCACCTCCCACGGCGCCTACAAGTTCACCCGTCCACCCACCGGCGACATCCTGGCCATCGAACGCATCAAGCAGATCAACGCCCGCATCCCCAATACCCATTTGGTGATGCACGGCTCCTCGTCGGTCCCGCAGGATTGGCTGGCCATCATCAACCAGTACGGCGGCGCCATGGGCGAGACCTACGGCGTGCCCGTCGAAGAGATTGTCGAGGGCATCAAGCACGGTGTGCGCAAGGTCAACATCGACACCGATCTGCGCATGTCCTCCACCGGTGCCATCCGCAAGTTCCTGGCGGACAACCCCAAGGAGTTCGATCCCCGCAAGTACTTTATCGCCGCCACCAAGGCCATGAAGGGCATCGTCAAGGATCGCTACGAGGCCTTCGGCACCGCCGGCAATGCCAGCAAGATCAAGGCCCTGTCCCTGGAAGTCATGACCGCCCGCTACGCCAAGGGCGAGCTCGACCCCAAAGTCAACTGAGCCTGTTCGGCTAACGCCGAAGAGTAGAAAGGGCGCCTTCGGGCGCCCTTTTTCTTTGTGCCAATCATTGGCTTCCTAAAATCGCAATCAGGCCGTTTCGATCACGCATGCTTGGGGTCTTTCATAGGCGGTGACCCCCTCGCGCAGCGACCGCCCAATCACGTGGTTCCGGGAGTCGCGCCAAGCATCTACCTCAGCGGGCGTGTAGAGCAATATGTCCACGGGAATGCGCACTCCACCCAGGGCGCGCCGTATTCGCCTCAAGGCTTCCTGCCGACTATGCGCAGCCGTGAAGGGCGCGCCCGCGACCACCAGCAAGTCCAGATCCGACCCCGGCCGCTCGTCCCCCCGGGCGCGAGACCCGAACAGGACGATACGCTCCGGTTCGACGGCAGCGACTGTGGCATCAACGATCTCGCGGACGATTGGGTTTAGTTGCGCCATACATGGACTCCTGAGGTTTGAGGTGCGCCGCCGCCAATTCTGGAGCGCGAGTCCATGTATCTCATGCCATGGGCAACCTCCACGGTATCGCCAGCGGGGGCCCGTCCCCGCGCAACCCCTCAGATACTAGCGCTTGTGCCAGGAGGATGCATGACCCTAGCCGATGGCGCGGCGGTGCAGCAGCGTCTTGAGGGCGGGGTAGCGATCGGCGGCGCCGAGACGCTGGTCGTCCGCGTCCAACAGATCGCCAGCGGCGGGCACCAGGTAGGCGGGCAGCGCCACGGCGCCGTTCTCTACCCAGAGGTTCAGCGCCCAGAGCGCCTGGTCGGCCCGATGCTGAGCGGTCCCCGTGTCGCCCGAGGCCGCCGCGCAGCGCCAACCGACCCAGTAGGCAAGGGCCGCCGGCTGCGGCAGGGCCCGGGGACGGTTGATCAAGGTTGTTTCGATGGTGTCGCAGGCCCGGTTGGCTTGGATCGCCGCCGCTTCGGGATCGCCGAGGTCCAGCAGGGACCAGGCGTGAATCGCCAAGGTCCAGCACAGCTCCCCTTGCAATGCGGCCGAGCGGCCGCCGGGCTGCTGCGCCATAAGATCCAGAGCCTCTGTCACGGAGCCTTGCGCCGGCAATTCTCGGCCGAGCTGCATGAGTAGCAGTGCAAGGTTGCCGAGGTTGCGTGCGAGATCCGCACCGAAACGATCCGGCCGTGACGCCGCCAAGTGACGAAGGATCTCGACGCCCTCCGTCGCATGATCCAGGGCTTCGTCGAACCGACCCAAATTGCTCAGGTACACCCCGAGGTTAAGGAGCGACGCAGCCAGGTCGGCAGCAAATGCGTCAGGCCGTGCTTCCGCCAGGCGGCGATAGATCTGGTGCGCCTCCTCGCCATGGGTAAGAGCCTCGTCGAATTGGCCGCTGTCGCTTAGGCAGTAAGCAACAGTGCCAAGAGACATTGCGACATCGGCGGTAAAGGCGTCGGGGCGCGTCTCCGCCAGGCCCCGGCGAATTTGGAGCGCATGAGCGGCGTTGGCCAGGGCCTCCGCGAATCGACCATAGGCGCTCAGCCAGTTGCTGACGTTTTGCAGGGACCCTGCCAGCTTCACAGCCGAGGCGTCGTCGCCGTTGACTGCCAAGCGGCGGTGAATTTGCAGGCCCTCTTCGGCGTAAACCAGGGCCTCGTCGAATCGACCGACCTCGGCTAGACGGTTGCCCGTGTTGCCAAGTGAAATCGCGAGGACACCGGCGAAGCGGTCTGGTCGTGCTCTCGCCACGTGGCGATGGATACGGAGCGCCTGCTGCGAATGCTTAAGTGCCTCCTCGTGGCACCCAAGCTCAGACAGAATGTTCCCAAGGTGGGCCAACGCAATACCGACATTCGCCTCTGACCCAAGGTTGCCTCCGCGCTCAAGTCCGCGGTCGATGGCCAGGGCCTCTTGGAATACATCACGGGCGTCTTCCAGGCGACCGAGGCGATGCAGGCGCTGGCCGTAGTTATCGAGACGCTGCGACAGCCGCGCCCTGTGGGCAGGTTTCTTCAGGACGTGGCCGGCCACGGGCCGCACGGCTGCCACGCGCTCTCGGGTAACCACCTCCGCCAGTTCCAGTAGGGCGACCGTTTGCTCCGGCAGGCGCGAATGAAGCCGATCGCACAGCACTCGGCGCACTGGCGGTGGCGCGACGTCCAGGACCTCCGCCAACACACGGCCGCAGGGATCACCGCTCTTGACAGCGACCTCGACCGCTGCCTCGGCACAGGCCCCGAGGCGCCGTTCGAGCCCCCGTCGCAGCCAGAGGTCCCCGCCCTCGCTGTGCTGGGCGAGCCGGGTCAGCACAGCGAGGGCAGCCATGCGGGTCGCGCCGTCCGCACCCTCGCCCAGGGCCAGGTCCAGGAGCTCGTCGTCTCTTGCCAGTTCCCGGGCGACCAGGCGCTCGCCCAGGATGTCCGGCCTCAGGGCGTCGATGCCGCCCTCCAGGGGATAGAAGGCCCGGGCCAGAACCTGGATGGCATCTCGGGTCTCCTGGTCCGAGCCGCGCAAGGCCGCGGCCCCATCGATCCGCCGCCGTGCCAGGGCGGCGGTGCGGGCGCCATCGGTGAGGGTGATGAGCGCCAGGACCTGTTCGAGACCCCGTTGGGCGGTCTGCGGCAGTCCGGCGCCGTCGATGGCCTGGCGCCAATAGCGGGCCTCCCGCCGCAGGGTGGCGTCCAGCAGGCCGGCGGCGGTCTCCGGGCGCTGCCCGGACAGGGCGGCCAGTGCGGCTAGATGGATGAAGAGGACCTGCCCGAAGTGCTCGGCGCTCAGGTCCGGGGGCGCGGGCGGGGTCGAACTCCTTGTGGCCGGGGCTAGGACCGATGGGGATCAGATTCACGTGATGCTTGGCAGCATCGTCGACGTCCTTCTCGTCGGCGTCCAGCACAATGCAGCAGACCTTGATCTGCAGGCCCAGAGCTAGGCCGAGATGCTTGGCGAAGTCGGTGTTGAATGCGTTGATGCCGCCGAACTTCGGTCCCCAGGCATTGCTGATCAGATAAAGGGCGCTCACCCGGTCGCTGTCCCCGTCAAGGTAGTCCTGCTGCGGATCATAACCGAAAGGGAATAGGTCACTGGCGCCGTCAGTTCCGTTTCCCTGCACGGATACCCCTTCAGTTCGCGAACTGCTTGGCACCCGGACCGATGCGGTCCTATCTCGATGCGGCGCTATGATCCTCAACTCTGCCTAGAACGCGGTTGCCCAGTCCTTCGTCGATGAACTTTCTGGCCCCCGAGCCTGCGTCACGGCCGGGAGTTCCCTCAGCGAATCGTCTCCACCTGAGTCGCCGCCAGCGACCTCCAGCCGACGATATCGACATCGCCGCGCTGCTGGGTGTCCTCGCCGCCGTAGATCAGGCGGGGGCGGGACGATGTTTGGCCGGCGATGCCTTGCCACTTCGTCAGCCCGGACAAAGCATCCCGGCTGACGGTCGCGCCCGACTTGACCTCGACGGGCAGAAGCTCTCCGCCCTGTTCGATCAGCAAGTCAACCTCATGACCCGAACGGTCCCGCCAGAAGCTCAGATTGGAGGGGCGGGCCGTATTCAGACGCATCTTGAGGTACTCGGCCACGACCCAGGTCTCAAACAGGGCCCCGCGCAGTGGATGCGTATTCAACTGCTGGGCGCTCTCAATGCCCAGCAGCCAAGCCGCAAGGCCGGTGTCAAGGAAATAGAGCTTGGGAGTCTTGACCAACCGTTTATTGAAATTGCGGTGATGTGGCGGCAAACGATGGATGATGTAGCTGGCCTCAAGCACCGAGATCCAGTCACGCACAGTATTGTGACTGACTCCGGCCTCGTCGCCGAGGGCACTGAGATTGAGCAGTTGCGCGGTCCGCCCCGCGCACAGGCGCAAGAAGCGCTGGAATTGACCCAGATCACGGACGTTGATCAGCTGTCTGACATCGCGCTCCAGATAGGTCTGAACATAGTTCCCATACCAGATACCGGGATCGAGTTGCCGGTCGAAGATGGGCGGGTAGCTTCCCGTCATGAGCGCGTCGTCCAGCGAGGCCGGCAGGAGACCGACCCGCATCAGCTCACCCGAGGTAAAGGGCAGCAGACTCAGCAGGGCAACGCGACCGGCGAGGCTTTGCGTGATCCCGGACAACAGGCCAAACTGCTGCGACCCGGTCAGTACGAAGTGCCCCGGACGCTGCTGTTGGTCGACGACACCCTGCAACCAGGCGAACAGGTCCGGACAACGCTGTACCTCGTCGATGACCGCGCCGTCGGCGTACTTGTTCAAGAATCCTTGCGGATCGGCCGCGGCGAACTCGCGTTGCGCCGGATTCTCCAGGGTGACATAGGGATGAGCATCAAAAATCGCCCGGGCGAGCGTGGTCTTCCCAGACTGCCTCGGTCCGGTGATGGCCAGAACGGGATAACCCTTAGCAAGCCCGCGCAGGGTGTTTTCGGCGTCTCGTGGGATCATGCGGCTGATTGTAAATGCAACTTACGATTAGCACACAGCCAGAAAGCCGCGATGCTCGGGCCACGATGCTCTGCTTCGTCGGCAAAGGGTCTATCTGCATAACCTGGCGGCAGTCGGTTCGTACCAGAGCACTGTCGCCCGCAAGCCAGACCATGACAATCGATGGTCTTGCCCAGCCCCGACCCGCCCCCAACTTCCCGGGTTCTACCCAGCGCACCCGCAGCCCAGCCGATGCTCACACTCTCGACGCACAACGTCATCGACGCCATCCCGGCTGCGGAATGGAACCGCCTGGTCGATCTGGACGCACCCTTCCTGCGCCACGAATTTTTGGCTGCCCAGGAGCGGCACGGTTGCGTCGGCGAGACCCTGGGCTGGGTGCCCCACCACCTGACCCTGCGTGATGAGACCGGGTCCCTGGTCGCCGCAGCCCCCTGCTACCTGAAGTTCAACTCCTATGGGGAGTTCGTCTTCGACTGGTCCTGGGCGGATGCCTATGCCCGCGCCGGGCGGCGCTACTACCCGAAGCTGGTAGTGGCGTCGCCCTACACCCCGGCCACTGGCGGGCGCATTCTGACCGGCGACAGCCCGCGCCGGGCGGAGTATGCCGCCGCCCTGCTACGGGGTGCCTGCGAGGTGGCGCAGCGACTCGGGGTCTCATCCCTGCATTGGTTGTTTACCTCCGAGGAGGAGACCGGCTGGGCGAAGCAACAGGGCCTGATGCGCCGAATGGGCTGTCAGTTCCACTGGCACAACGCGGGCTATGGGAACTTTGATGACCTGCTGGGGGCCTTCTCGGCCCCCAAACGCAAGAACGTGAAACGCGAGCGCCGGCGGGTGGCAGAGGCGGGGATCGGCTTTCGCCTGGTGCTCGGCAACGAGGTCAGCCCGCAGGAGTGGGCCCTCTTCCACCGGCTGTATTGCGACACCTTCGATAAGCGCGGCGGTATCCCGACCCTGTCCCTGCCCTTCTTCGAGGAGATCGGCCAAACCATGGGCGAGCAGATGTTGCTGGTATTCGCCTACCAGGGCCCGGACCTGGTCGCCGCCGCCTTCAACCTGTTGGGCAGCCACACCCTCTACGGACGCCACTGGGGCTGTTTCGCCGACTTCGACAGCCTGCATTTCGAGGCCTGTTATTATCAGGGCCTGGAGTTCTGTATCGCCCGAGGCCTGACTCGTTTCGAACCCGGTGCCCAGGGCGAGCACAAGATCAGCCGCGGTTTTATGCCGACCCCCACCTGGTCGGCCCACTGGATCGGCGACCCGGGTTTTCGGCAGGGCATTGGACGTTTTCTCGAATTGGAGACGGAGAGCATGGTGGACTATGTGGCGGAGATGCGGGCACGCAGCCCCTTCCGCGCCGACGGACGCGGCGCGCTGACCCAAGGCGCGGATTAGGCCCGTGCTCTTCCTGCTCGACCCCAAGGACCCGCGGGCGCCGTTTCCGTCCGTTGCCCTGGCCCAGACCGAGCCCAATGGCCTCTTGGCTGTGGGTGGCGACCTGCACCCGGAGCGTCTGATCAACGCCTACGCCCATGGCATCTTCCCCTGGTTCAACCCCGGCGACCCCATCCTGTGGTGGAGCCCGGACCCGCGCACCCTGCTCCTGCCTGAGACGCTGCGTATCTCGCGCAGCCTGCGCAAGACCCTGCGCCGCCGCCGACTGGGGGTGACCATGGACCGTGACTTCGAGGCGGTGATCCGCGCCTGCTCACAGACGCGCAGCGACGGGGCCGGGACCTGGCTGGTGCCGGAGATGATCGCCGCCTACGGGGCCCTGCATCGGCACGGCTTGGCCCACTCGGTCGAGGTCTGGGCCGACGGCGAACTGGTGGGTGGACTCTATGGAGTCGGGCTGGGGCGGGTCTTCTACGGGGAGTCCATGTTTTCCCGGGTCAGCGACGCCTCCAAGGTCGCCCTGGTCCACCTGTGCCAACAACTGCGCGCATGGGGCTTCGCCGTCATCGACTGCCAGGTGATCTCCGAGCACTTGCTGCGCATGGGGGCGCAGCAAGTCCCGCGGCAGACCTTCACCGCCTTGTTGGAGCGCTGGTGCCCAGTGCCCGGACGCGAGGGGAACTGGGACGACGGCGAGTTCGTCTTCCCGCAAGCACCAGACCGGGAGCTGGCCCCGGTGGTCCCGGCTAAACCGATCGAGGTGGCCCAGTGAACCGCAATCCAGGCCCGCAACAGGGTCGCCCGCTAGCCCTGTACCTCACCGGCGAGCACCCCTGCTCCTATCTCGACGGGTTGGCGGCCCGGACCCTGTTCGTCGATCCCTTGGCGCGTATCGGGGCCAGGACCTTCCAGTCCCTGCTGGAGCAGGGCTTCCGCCGCAGCGGCAGCCATATCTATCGCCCGGCCTGTCCGGGCTGCCATGCCTGCGTATCGCTCCGCCTGCCGGTCGAGGCCTTCAAGCCGAACCGCTCCCAGCGACGCAACTTCCGGCTCAATGCGCCTGAGGTGACGGTGGTCGACAGACCCCCAACCTTCGAGCCCGACCACTTTGCCCTCTATCAACGCTACCTGCAGGCCCGACACCCTGATGGCTCCATGGCCGAGGGGACCAGCGAGAACTATCGCGACTTCCTGATCGACCCCTGGGGCGGCGAGACCCACCTGCTGGAGTTTCGCCTCGGCGAACAACTGATGGCGGTGGCTGTCACGGACGTGACCCCCAACGGGCTGTCTGCGGTCTACACCTTCTTCGACCCGGCCCTATCCCGGCGAGCCCCGGGGGCCTTCGCCATCCTCTGCCAGATCGAGGCGGCCAAGGCCCTGGGGCGCGACTATCTCTACCTGGGCTACTGGATCGATGCCTGCGGCAAGATGAGCTACAAGGCCGGTTTCCGCCCCCTGGAGGCGTGGAACGGCAGGGACTGGCAACGCTTCGGGCCAGGGCAGCCGCTCGATATCGTCCATGGCCGCTAGCCGGGCGGTACGCTGGCTCAACAGTCACAAGCCCCTTGCCGGGGTCTATCCGCACCTGGCGGTCGCCCTGGGTAGCACCGGCGGCCTGCTCTTGATCGCCCAGGCCTGGCTGGTGGCCAAGGTGGTGAACGGTGCCATCTTCCAGGGCGCGGGCTTGGCAGAGGTCCAGCCCTGGCTATGGTGGCTGTTGGCCCTCTATCTGGCCCGCGCCCTGCTCGCGTGGCTGGCGGAACGGGCGGCCTTCCGAGGCGCGGTCCGCGTCAAGGTGGCCCTGCGCGATCGGGTGTTCCGCCATATCCAGGCCCTGGGACCGGCCTACCTGTCCGGCGAGCGCAGCGGGGCCCTGGTGGAGGCCCTGGTCAAGGGCGTCGAGGACCTGGAGCCTTACTACGCCCGCTTCCTGCCGGCCATGACCCTCACCGTCCTGATCCCCCTGGCCATCTTGGTGGTCGTCCTGCCCATGGACTGGCTCTCGGGCCTGGTGTTGCTGATCACGGCCCCCCTGATCCCGTTCTTTATGATCCTCATCGGCAAGGGGGCCGAGGCGCTCAACCAGAGACAATGGCGGCAACTCGCCCGCATGAGCGGGCGCTTCCTCGACGTGATCCAGGGCCTGACGACCCTCAAGACCTTCAACGCCAGCCGGCGGGAGGCCGAGACCATCGCCCGGGTCTCGGAGGACTACCGACACAGCACCATGCAGGTGCTGCGGGTGGCCTTCCTGTCGTCGGCGGTCCTGGAGTTCATCGCCAGCCTGAGTATCGCCGTGGTGGCGGTGTTCATCGGCTTTCGGCTCTACCAGCTCGACCTGCCCGTCCCCGACGCCCTGGGGGTGCCGCAGATCGGCTTCTTCACCGGTTTCTTCGTCCTGTTGCTGGCCCCGGAGTTCTTCCTGCCCCTGCGCAACCTCGGCACCCATTATCACGGGCGCATGGAGGCGGTCGCCGCGGCCGAACGACTGATGGCGATCCTGGAGACCCCGCCCCCGCAAGGCTCCCGGGGGACGGCGACCCTGGCGCCTGGGGGACCCTTACATCTGGGCCTGGAGGCCGTCCACTTTGCCTATGAGCCAGGGCGCGAGGCACTCCAGGGCCTGAGCCTCGACCTGCCGCCCGGGCAGCGGCTGGCCCTGGTAGGCCCCAGCGGGGCGGGCAAGACCACCCTGATCAACCTGCTGCTGGGTTTTCTGAGACCCGATAGCGGGCGCATCCTGGTGGACGGGGTGGACCTGGCCGACATCGACCCCACCCAATGGCGTCGGCACCTGGCCTGGGTGCCGCAAAACCCGCGCCTGTTCCGCGGCACCCTGCTGGACAACATCCGCCTGGGTGCGCCCGATGCAACCCCGGAGTCGGTGCAAACCGCCGCGCGACGGGCTCGGGCGTCAGGCTTCATCGAGGCCCTGCCCCAGGGCTACGAGACCCAGGTCGGTGAGGGCGGCATGGGGCTCTCCGGCGGCCAGATCCAGCGTGTCGCTCTGGCGAGGGCCTTCCTGCGCGATGCACCCTTGGTGATCTTGGATGAGCCGACCGCGAGCCTCGCCCCCGCCGACGAGGCCCTGGTCCAGGAGGGCATCGACGCGCTGGCCCGCGGGCGCGCCCTGCTGGTGGTCGCCCATCGACTCAACACCGTGCGGGCCGCCGACCGCATCCTGGTCATGCAGGCGGGCCGCATCGTGCAGAACGGCGATCACGCCAGCCTGATGGCCAGCGACGGGCCCTATCGAGGCATGCTTGCAGCCTACGGAGCGACGCCTTGAAGGACTTGCTGCGCCTCCTCCGACTGCTCGGACCCAGCCGCGGCTGGATGGCCTTGGGCGCCCTCCTCGCCCTGGTCACCCTGATCGCCAATGTGACCCTGATGGCGACCTCCGGATGGTTCATCGCCGCCATGGCCGTGGCCGGGGCCAGCGGGGTCTCCATGAACTACTTCACCCCGGCGGCCTTGATCCGCCTGGCCGCCATCCTGCGCACCGTCGGGCGATACATGGAGCGTCTGGTCACCCACGAGGCGACACTTCGGCAACTGGCCGGGCTGCGGGTCTGGTTCTACGCCCACCTGGAACCTCTGGCCCCGGCGCGGCTGCAACAGCTCCACAGCGGGGACCTGCTGAGTCGCATCCGCGCCGACATCGACGCCCTGGACAACCTCTACCTGCGCACCCTGGTGCCGGTGGCCGTGGCCACGGTGGGCCTGGCCCTGTGCTTCGTCGTCCTCGCCACCTTCGACCTGCGCATCGCCCTGTTCGCGCTAGGCATGCTGTTGGTCGCCGGGGTCCTGGTCCCGCTCTGGACACGGGCCCGCGGGGCCGGACCCGGCCAGCGCCTGGTCCAGACCCAGGCGGAGCTGCGCAGCCTGGCCATCGACGGCATCCAGGGCCTGCCGGAGTTGCTGGTCTATGGGGCGGACGATGCCCTGGCCACCCGCCTGCACACCCTGAGCCTGGCACTCGCCGCTGATCAGGACCGCATGAGCGCCTATGCCGGGGTCTCCCTGGGGGCGGTCGGCCTGGCGGCCAACCTGACCCTATGGGGCACCCTGTGGTTGGCCATCCCGTTGGTCGGCCCCGCCGCCAGCGGCGGCGTCATCGCCCCGCCGGACCTCGCCCTTCTGGCCCTGTTCACCCTCGCCGCCTTCGAGGCCGTTGCACCACTGCCCGCCGCCCTCCAACACCTGGGCGGGACCATGGCAGCAGCGCGGCGCCTGTTCACCATCGTCGACGCCACACCGGCGGTAACAGAGCCCAAGGGCGCATCACCGAGCCCGACATGCTTCGATCTGGAGCTGGATGGGGTTTCTTTCGCCTATCCAGGCGCCGAGCACCACGCTTTGGACGGGATCGACCTGCGGGTGGCCGAGGGCAGACGAGTCGCTGTGGTGGGGCCCAGTGGCTCAGGCAAGAGCACGCTGTTCAATCTCTTGTTGCGCTTCTGGGCCCCGGACCAGGGCCTGATCCGCCTGGGAGGCCACGACCTGGCCGACTTCCACGGCGAGGACCTGCGCCGCCACCTGGCGGTGGTCAGCCAACACAGCCACCTGTTCGCCGCGACCATCCGCGAGAACCTGCTCCTGGCCAACCCGGGGGCATCCCAAGGCGCCCTGGAGCGCGCCTGCGAGGTCGCCCAGATTCACGACCTCATCGCCGGGCTACCGGAGGGCTACGACACCTGGGTGGGGGAGACAGGGGTACGCCTCTCCGGCGGCCAGGCGCGGCGCATCGCCATCGCCAGGGCCCTGCTCAAGGATGCCCCCATCCTGCTCTTGGACGAACCTACCGAAGGCCTCGACGGCCAGACCGAGCGCTCGCTCATGGTCGCACTGGATCGACTCATGCAAGCACGCAGCGTCCTGCTCATCACCCATCGTCCCATTGGTCTGAGCGCCATGGACCAGATCCTGGTGCTGGACGCCGGGCGCGTGGTCGAACGGGGCAATCACCAAGAGCTGCTTGGGGCCCTGCACTACCCGCGGCTGCTGGGGCTGAGGTAATGAAACATCCGCGGGTCCAAGGCAGCCCGGCAGTCGGCCAAGGCCGCAGGATCATCCCCATCTTTCTGCCGGATGGTCCCAAGGAGGTGGTAGCCGTGAGGCTTATCCGGGCAATCCTTAACCAACCCGACACATACCCCGACCGCCCGCAAAAACACCAGTGGCTTCATGGTGTCGCAGCGGACTTATTGAACGGAATCGACGTTGCAACAAACAGCTACCGATGCCAACCGCCTGACTCCTCCGGGTCTGGACCGAGCATCCAGCCCCGAACCCGCGCGCAGTGACACACTGAACGCCTCCCTGGGATTAGAGACCCAACAGGCCCCGCTGAGGCGCGGGCGCCTATAGTTCGGCAACGGTAGACGGCTGGTTAGCGCATCTGCTCCTGCAGCAGGCTGAGAATCTTGCGGCCCGCGGGGCTGTCGTCCCGCTGCCCGCCAGCATCCAGCACCGTCAGACGCGTCTCCGTTCCGCTACCCACTAGGTTAACTCGGTACTTCTTCACTGCATCGAGTTCCTTACCGCGCCAGAAGGCCATTTTCGAGAAGAAGCCCTCCTTCTTCTGAGCGCCCTCGGAGCCGGGGTCGTAGCGCACATAGTAGGTACCGTTGCTCATGTCACGATCCTCGACCGCGAAACCGGCCCGATCCAGGGCAACCCCGGTCTGACGCCAGGCCCTGCGGAACTCCTCGGAAATGATCAGGGCGGAGCCGCCACCGTCGGAGATCATGCGCACGGTCGTGGGCTTGGTCCCTGCCTCGCCCGCACCGCCGGAAGCGGTCGCACCGGCGGCACGCCCTTCCGTCACCCCGAGGTACACCATCAGCCGGCGCAACATCTCCGATTCCTTGCCCGGATCACTCGGCGCGGGCTCCCACATAGCGTTTGCGCCCTCGCCCACGGTATTGGACAAAATGCGCTCCTCCATGCGCGTGTGGGTGAGGTAGATATCCGTTGTGCCGGTCTTCGGGCCACGCTCCAGGCGCACCCGATACTGGTCACGGGTGGAGGTGGCATGCAGCCCATCGGCGACCGTACGCATCATGCGCGAGATGAAGTCCTTATTGAGCTCCGCCCGATTCTCCAGCCAATCCGTCTTCATGACGCCAACCGTCGGATTCTGCTCGACCAGCAGGATGCCCTGCTCCCGCCAGAAAGAGACCACCCGCGGCCACACTGCATCGGCGGGAGCCCCAACCTCCAGCCAGCGACTGCTGCCGTCGCGCCGCAGTTCAACATTCTCGACCGCCGGCAAGACCGCACCGCTAGAGGCCATCTCGCCGCGCTTGGACCGCTCCCCAACATAATCCGAATAGGTCGCAGACCCGGCCGCAGGCACATCCAGGGCGTCATCGACCTGCCCTCTGGACAGGTCCGGCGGGACCTCCAGGTTCTCGGTTGCCTCGCGTTGCTTTTTGTAGGCCAGGGTCTGGTCGGGGAGCATGCCCTCGATGACAGAACTGCTGCCGCAGCCCACGAGCACAGACCCGCACAGAATAGGAACAATCAGGTTGCGGAGGTTTCGCATGTCGTCTCGCTTCGCGTGTGGGAACCTAGGATTAAGCGGTGCACCGATGCAGGACACCGAATCAAGGTGGCCGACGCCACCAGACGGGAGTACCGCGCCCTGACCACGACGATCAGGACTATCGCGTCGCCTTGGATGCGACGTCACCAGGCCGGCACAACCCTACAGGCCGCCACCCTTGGTGACGCTAAATGATTCCCGCATGGCGCATCGCATCGCGTACTCGCGGCTGCACATCTCGGGAAAGCCAGGTCAAGGGCAGGCGGATCCCGTTTTGCGCAAAGCCCAACTCGGCCACCGCCCATTTTACGGGGATGGGGTTCGACTGCACGAACAATTCGTGGTGCAAAGGGTCCAGTCTGGCATTGATATCCATAGCTGCACAGCGATCCCCAGCCAAGGCTGCGGAACACATTTGCGCCATCAGGCCAGGCGCGACATTGTTGGTGACCGAGATCACCCCATCCCCGCCGCGCAGCATGAATTCACAACCGGTGGCATCGTCCCCACTGTACAGCGCAAAGTCGGGACCGCACAGGGAGCGCAGGCGCGGCAGCCGGGCCAGATCGCCAGTGGCATCCTTGAGGCCGACGATATTGGGCACCTCGGCGAGCCGTGCACAGGTCTCCACGGCGAGATCACAGGCGGTCCGCCCCGGGACGTTGTAGAGGATCTGTGGGATATCCACCGCCTCGGCGACGGCCTTGTAGTGGAGATAAAGCCCTTCCTGGGTTGGCTTGTTGTAATAGGGGGTCACCAGCAGTGCCGCGTCCGCCCCATCCTCCTTGGCACAACGGGTCAGTCGGATGGCCTCGGTGGTGGCATTGGCCCCAGTCCCGGCGATGACCGGGATGCGCCCGGCGGCGAACTCGACGGTGCGCCGCATCACGGCGCAGTGCTCATCCTCGTCAAGGGTTGCCGATTCACCTGTGGTACCCACCGAGACGATGGCGGCGGTACCCTCAGCCACATGCCAATCCACCAGACGGCCTAGCGCCTCATCGTCGAGGCGACCATCTTGGTGCATGGGGGTAATGAGCGCAACGATACTGCCGCGAAACATGATTTGGGCTCCGAACCGACGGAAAAAGAAGGGCATGGTAGCTTGTGCGAGCGCAGCAACACAACCGCATGCACCTCGCATGCCGGACTGGTTCGACCCGGCGCAGCCTTCCTAGGACTGCCTGAGTCACTCTGCACCCAGATGGGCTGCTGAGCACTCGTACGCCGACCCGGATCCCCATGCTAAACTCTCGCGACCCGGACCCAGACCCCAACCATCGCTGCCCCCCGCGTTTTGACATGGCAACCCAGAAAACCTATCTCGTGATCTCTGCCCTCGGCGAAGACCGCCCCGGAATCGTCAGCCAATTGTCCAAGGTCCTGCTCGACAGCGGCTGTAATGTGGAGGACAGCCGCATGACGGTCCTCGGCGGCGAGTTCGCCGTCATGCTGCTGGTCGAGGGCAAGTGGAACACCCTGGCCAAGGTGGAGAACAGCCTCCCGGAGTTGGGGCGCCAACTGGCGATGACCATCATCTCCAAGCGCACCGGCCCTCGTGCCCTGGGCGGAAACCTGCTGCCCTATGCGGTGGACGTCATTTCCATGGATCACCCGGGCATCGTCAACAACCTGGCGGGCTTCTTCTCAGACCGGGGGATCAACATCGAGGACATGGCCACCAGCAGCTATGCTGCGGCCCACACCGGCACACCCATGTTCACGGTACACATGACCGTCGGCATTCCCGCCTCGGTCCACATCGCCGGGCTACGCGACGAGTTTATGGACTACTGCGACGGGCTCAATCTGGACGCCGTCCTGGAGCCCATCAAAGGCTGAAGGGCCGGCCGCCGAACTCTATCATCGGACGGGCCACACTATGACCGTACACATCGGTGAGACGATCCCGGACATCGAGATCCCGGCAACCGGGGACCAGAGCATCCGCCTATCTGACCTGCGCGGGCAGACTCTGGTCCTGTGGTTCTACCCCAAGGCCAGCACCCCCGGCTGCACCTTGGAAGGCCAAGGGTTCCGCGACGCTGCCGCCGACTTCGCCGCAGCCGGCTGCGTCATCCTCGGCGCCTCTCGCGACGGCGTGAAGGCTCAGGATAACTTCAAGGCCAAGCAGGGCTTCCCCTTCGACCTGTTGAGCGACAAGGACGAGACCCTCTGCCACGCCTTCGATGTCATCAAGCTCAAGAAGCTCTACGGCAAGGAATCCCTCGGCATCGAGCGCAGCACCTTCCTCATCGACGCCGCTGGCCGGCTGCGCCGGGAGTGGCGCAAGGTCAAGGTCAAGGGCCACGTCGAAGAGGTCCTCGCCGCCGCCCGAGGGCTGGCCGCTGAGGCCTGAGCCCAAGGAACACCACCCACCCAACGACCGCCCAGACGGGCGCCCTCGCGGCGCCATGGACCTAACGAAGCCATGATCAAGCGCCATCCCGACAAGCCCTGCCTGTTCGTCCTCGACACCAACGTGCTGATGCACGACCCCACCGCCATCTTCCGGTTCCAAGAACACGACATCTTCCTGCCCATGGTGGTGCTCGAAGAGCTGGACGCCGCCAAGAAGGGGATGTCCGAGGTGGCTCGCAACGTCCGCCAGGTGAGCCGCTTCCTCGACCAGCTCATGTCCAACGCGGACAAGGCGGAGATCGATGCGGGTCTGCCGGTCAATCCACCCCTGGAAAACCCCGGCGGGCGCAATCCGGCCCCCAGCGGGCGCCTGTATTTCCAGACCGAACGCCTGCGTCCCAAGGCCGCCGAACCCCTGCCGGGGATCAATGCCGACAACAACCTGCTCGGCACCGCCCAGGCCCTGTGTGAGCTACGCCCAGACCGCACCGTGGTCATCGTCTCCAAGGACATCAATCTGCGCATCAAGGCCGCGGTCTTGGGCATCCCCGCGGAGGACTACTCCAACGACCAGGTACTCGACGACGCGGCCCTGCTCTATACCGGCATGCTGGCCCTGGACGCCGAGTTTTGGGACCACCACGACAAGGGCGTTGAGTCCTGGAAGGAAGAGGGGCGCACCTACTATCGAGTCAAGGGTCCAGACATCGCAGACTGGTACCCCAGCGAGTGCATCTATCAGGAGCAGGAGGGCGGCATCGAGGCCCTGGTGCGCGAGAAGCGCTCCGCCACCGAGGCGGTCATCGAGCTATCCAGCGACTACCGTCCGGTACGCCACAACGTCTGGGGCATCACCGCACGCAACCGGGAGCAGAACTTCGCCCTGAACATGCTCATGGACCCGGACCTGGACTTCGTCACGCTGTTGGGGGTCGCCGGGACCGGCAAGACCCTGCTCGCCCTGGCCGCCGGGCTGGCCCAGGTCCTGGACCGCAACCTCTACCGCGAGATCGTCATGACACGGGTCACGGTCCCGGTGGGTGAGGACATCGGCTTCCTGCCCGGCACCGAAGAGGAAAAGATGACCCCCTGGATGGGCGCCCTGATGGACAACCTGGAGGTGCTCAACCAGAACGAGGGCGGCGACTGGGGGCGTGCGGCGACCAGCGACCTGCTGCGCAACCGCATCCGCATCCAGTCGTTAAACTTCATGCGCGGGCGCACCTTCCTCAAGAAGTACATCATCCTCGACGAGGCTCAGAACCTCACCGCCAAGCAGATGAAGACCCTCATCACCCGCGCAGGTCCTGGGACCAAGATTGTCTGTCTGGGCAACATCTCCCAG
Organism: uncultured Gammaproteobacteria bacterium; assembly: GCA_963845265.1. Taxonomy (GTDB): domain Bacteria; phylum Pseudomonadota; class Gammaproteobacteria; order Chromatiales; family Chromatiaceae; genus DYRB01. The sequence continues at coordinate 160,656 of CAWJRN010000005.1, forward strand.
ATCGACACCCCCTACCTCACGGAGACCACCTCCGGCCTCACCTATGTGGTGGACCGATTCAAGCACTGGCCCCACAGCGGGCACATCACCCTACTACGGGGCGAGCGCTCGCGCCTGGCGGACTTCGCCTCGGATGCGCTTTAGCCTAAGAAGATCTTTTCAGCCGCAAATGAACGCAAATAGACGCAAATAAAAAAGGGCTTGGGGTCGGCGGCCGGCTCACCCTGCGAGCGGCCTCCAGACTTTTCTAGGCCATTGAACTATTTGCGTTAATTTGCGTGATTTGCGGCCGTTTTGCTTTTACCAGGTTTAGGTGTTTGCCCCCACCGAGTCCGGCCGCAGGGCCGCGATGCCGCTGCGCAGACGCTCCGGCGTCAGGCCCAGGGCCCAGGCGGCAGCGACGGCGGCGAGCACATTGTTCGTCACCTGGCCGACAGCCTCGGCTGCGGGGCTTGGCCCCAGATCCAGTGCATCACCCTCCTGTTCGACCAAGCACAGCCGCCCGCCCCTGACGGTCAGACCCCGTCCGCCGGCGGCACAATGGGCACGCAGCACCGGGTGTCCGGGGTCCGCGGCGAAGAAGATCACCTCACCATCGCTCAGCCGTGCCATGTCCGCCACGAGGGGATCGGCCGCATTGAGCACGGCAACCCCGTTCGGCAGAACCACATCCACCTGGGTGCGCATCAGGGCACAGAGGCGCTCGGGGCTGTCCACGTAACCGTCGTCCGGCAATAGCTCCGGATCGATGTTGACCAGCACACCCACCTGGCAGCGGTCATAGGCGAGCCCTTCGTTGAGCAGCGCATCGCGTCCATTCTCGATGACGGCGATCGCGCAACTCGGCTCCAGCAGGAGGCGCCGGGCCGGCACCCAATGGGCGCAGTCGCCTTGATCCAGGCAAACACCGTCCAGAAACAGGCCCTTTGCGCAGGCAAGCCCGACCGATCCACCCTCCGCTGCAAGTAGTCTGGCGAGCAATTGGGCAACGGCGGTGGTACCACGACTGCCGGCAATGCCCACCAGCGGGATACGCCCCTCATTCCCACGCGGAAAGAGTCGGTCGACCAGTTCACCGCCCGCCGGGCAGGTCCCGTCGGCCCCCGAGCCGCGGGGCCCCGCGAGGTCGGACGCTGCCTCCACCTCGGTCAGAGCCCCCGCAGCATCGACCGCCTCGACCAGGATCGCACCATTGCGCGTCTGGGTTCGAATACGCAGAGCGCGTGCCCCGTAGCCCAGTTGCACGAGGTTGCGGCCATCCAGTTCGATGGCTGGGATGCGCCGCCGCTTGGCGGTCGCTGCGTCGGCGATGCACTGGGTGACGGGGTCGAGGAGCAACCGATCCGCCAGGCGATTCAGGCGGGCCACTGCCTCCGCGACGTCGAAGGGCCCGTGGGCCTGCGGATCCATGGCAGCGAGCACCAGGTCCCGGGCCGAGTGCATGGCGGTGTGAGTGATGTCCTCGTGCCAAGCCCGCACCGCGACCTTGTAGACCCCTCGCTGGAAGGTACTGCGGGCGCGACCGAAGCCCCCCGGCATGCCCGCCAGGTTCTGTAGCTCCAGGGTGACGTGCTCCAGGATATGGGCCGGCCAGGTCCCCTCCGCGAGCCGGCGCAGGAAACCGCCGCGCTCCTCATAGCTACACCTGTGCTCCACCAGACCCGGCAGCAGGGCGGCGAGGCGTTCAGGGAATCCGGGGATGGTGTCCGAGGGGCTGTCCTCCAGATCGCCGATATCGACCAGGGCCTCCAGCACCGGGCGATAGGTCCAGATGCTTGGCCCACGCAAGTGGACGAAACGCAGAAAGGTGATGGGGCTTTCGGACATGGCTGCTCCCAGCGTCGGCGAACATTGGATCGGGTTGCTCCCTGATCCTGCGGTTTGTCTTCCGACTTGGACCGGGCGGCGCTCAGCAAGCGATCCATGGAGTGAAGTCCCCAACGCTCGACCAATTACTGACTAAGCAAGGCCCCGGGGCGCGCTGTTGCCAGCCTCCTCCAGGTGCGGGGCAAAGGCAACGACGGCCCCCAAGCCCGGCGCCACAGAGAGGATGGCGCCACTACCCCCACCCTTGGCCGGCAGATCAACCTGAGTCTGCCAACCGCTGGGCGTGGTCGGTGCCGCGACCCTCGCGTTGGCGGCCGTGTGGGGGTTATCCCGAACTGTTCCGGGACCGGGCGATGGCACCTTACCAGTAGGCCAAGACCCTTCCGCCCTCTACCTTGTGCTCAAAGACGCGCAGGGGCCGGTTGCCGATCTCCACGCAGTCGCCGCTCTCCACGTCGAACACCCAGTTGTGCTTGGGGCAGGTGAGCTTGGTGCCTTCCAGGGCCAGGTGGGGGATATCGGTGACCTGGTGGGGGCAGCGCGAATCGTAGACCTTGAGCCCATCGCCCTTGCGGTAGACGAACAGGTGCCGGCCCTCGGCAGGCATGAAGCTGATCTCTCCGTCGGGCAGGTCGGCCAGAGCGGCAATGTCGTGCCAGGCGGGCTCGGCGTCCAGGTTCTCCGGGCGGAACTCGGGGATGTCCATGGACAACAGGATGTCGGTGGCCCAGACGATCTTGGCCAGACCCAGGACCGGGAAGGCCATGAGCAGCGCGTCGATGATCTCGTTGGGGCTGGCGCCGTTGCGCAAGGCGCGCATGAGGTATTGCTTGAAGCCGGGCTCGGTCTGGACCGCGACCTTGGTGATGACGGAGATCAGGTCGCGGGTACGGGGGTCCAGGTGGTCGCCGGCCTTCTTGAGGAACTTGAAGTAGGCGCCCATGGCCTCGGGGCGGGCCGTGACCAGGTAGTTGAGTGCATCGCTCATGGCGGTCTCCTGCGGATAGGGTTACGACAGACGCCCGCAGTAGAACCACCCGGGCGTCGACGCGGATTATCCGCCGACCGTGGGACCGATACGACCACGCTGAGTCAATGGAAAGGGCTTCTGGTTAGCCATCCTTTTCCTTGGCCTTGTCCTGGCCCGCAAGTGGAAAACCGGCTGCGCGCAGAAAGTCCTTCTGCAGATCCGCCCAAAGCTGGACATTGCGCTGGGTGGTACGGGCCATGGCCTCTACCGGATTCTCGCCCCAGGTCTCCTGCATCTTTTCCTGCTGCTTCGCAAAGACGTCCAGAGAGTCCTCCAGGTACCGGGCGAAGAAGCCCTGCATGGTGCCGCCGTAGAAACGCACGATCTGGGCCAGCATGGTGGAACTAAAGAGGGGTTTACCGCCGGATTCCTCCTCCAACATGATCTGAAGCAGGATGGAGCGGGTCAGGTCCGCATCGGTGGCGGTGTCCTGGACCCGGAAGGGTACGCAGCGCAACACCAGGTCGCGGACATCCGCCAGGGTGATGTAGCGGCTGAGCTCGGTGTCGTAGAGGCGCCGATTCGGATACTTCTTGATAATGCGCAGATCGGGCATGTGGCGAGTCCTTCGGGCAGAGCTGGGCTTTGATCTCACCCAGCCTGGTCATTCCAGATTTGCAGACAATATGGCTATCGCAGGGCCGGCCCCCTCACTACGCCCCTCCCCGAGGGGAGAGGGACACAGTGTGCGGGCTGGATTCAGACCCGCTCAACCGCCAGGGCCACGCCCTGACCGCCGCCGATGCAGAGCGTCGCCAGACCCTTCTTGGCATCGCGGCGCTGCATCTCGTAGAGCAGGGCGACCAGGACGCGAGCACCGGAGGCGCCGATGGGGTGACCGAGGGCGATGGCCCCGCCGTTGACGTTGACCTTGGCCAGATCCCAGCCCATGTCCTGGTTGACGGACATGGCCTGAGCGGCGAAGGCCTCGTTGGCCTCGATCAGGTCCAGGTCCGCCGGGGTCCAGCCGGCCTTCTCCAGGCACTGGGTGGAGGCAGGGATGGGCCCGGTGCCCATGATGGCAGGATCGACACCGGCACTGGAGAAGGCAACGAGGCGCGCCAGCGGCTTGAGACCCAGCTCCTTGGCCTTGGACTCGCTGGTGACGATGACGACCGCGGCCCCGTCGTTGATACCGGAGGCATTCCCGGCGGTGACGGTGCCCTCCTTGTCGAAGGCCGGCCGCAGCTTGCCCAGACCCTCCGCGGTGGTCCCATGGCGGGGGAACTCGTCCACCTTGAATACCAGCGGATCGCCCTTGCGCTGGGGGATGCTCACCGGGACGATCTCTTCATCGAAACGCCCGGCCTTTTGGGCTGCCTCAGCCTTTTGCTGGGAGCTTGCGGCAAACTCGTCCTGGGCGACGCGGGTGAAACCATACTGCTTCGCGATATTCTCCGCCGTGGTGCCCATGTGGCATTGGTTGAAGGCGTCCATCAGCCCGTCAACAAGCATCGTATCCACCAGCTTCCAGTCCCCCAAGCGCTGCCCGTCGCGGGAGCGCGGCAGCGCGTGGCAGGACTGACTCATGCTCTCCTGGCCGCCGGCGATGACGATCTCGGCATCGCCGCAGGCAATCGCCTGCATGGCCAGGTGCACGGCCTTAAGCCCGCTGCCGCAGAGCTTGTTGATGGTCATGGCCGGGACTTTGTAGGGCAGATCGGCCTTGAGGGTCGTCTGGCGGGCTGGATTCTGGCCGGTGGCGGTGGTCAGGACCTGGCCGAGGATGACCTCGTCCACTTGATCGGCGCCAATGCCCGTGCGCTCCAGCAGGGCCTTGATCACGGTGGCACCCAGCTCGGTGGCAGGCAGGGCGGACAGGCTTCCGCCGAAGGTGCCGACGGCGGTACGACCGGCAGCGACGATAACAATGGGCTCGCTCATATTCGGATGTCCTCTTATTGGCTGTGGCGATCTTGTTGAGATCGAGGGGGCGTGATGACCCAAAGACTCGACACGCAGGAGTGTACGCACTTTTGTTGCAGTGCACAATAATCCGTGCTAGCTTCTCGTCGACCATCACAAGAGGATTCGCCCCATGACCGAAGCAGGCACTTTTCCTAACGATTGGCTTGACTTACAGCGCAAGTATTGGGAGACCTGGACCGACCTGAGCCGCAAGGCAACAGGCGCAGCGGCACCGACCACGAACCCCTGGGAGGCGGGCCTGGACCACTGGTGGAAGGCCATGTCCCCCGCCGCCCCGGACATCGGGCGCGACTTCATGACCAAGATCATGGACCAGGGCAAGGCGTTTTTCGCCATGGCCGACGGCTTCACCAAGAACCTGGGCGCCATGCCCGAGGGCAGCGCCGACGGCTGGACCGCCTTCAGCCGCACCCTGGAGGACATGCAGAAGGCCTTCGCGGGCGGTCTGCTAGGGGGCGACGACGCCACGCGGCGTCTGACGGGATTCTGGGAGATGCCCTACGACAACTGGCAGCGCATGGTCTCGTCCCTGTCCCTGGTCCCCGGGGACGCGCTGCGCAACATGCCCCACAACCACCTCAATCAGGCCCTGTCCGCCCCGGGCCTGGGTTACACCCGCGAGGAACAGAGCCAGTACCAGGACCTGATGCGCCGCGGCGTCGAGTATCAGCAGGCCCTGCAGGAATACATGCAGTTCTTCTCCCGCCTGGGGAACAAGTCCGACGGGCGGATGCGCGACTTCATGGAGGCCCAGGACAAGCCCATCGACTCCGCCCGCGGACTCTACGACTCCTGGGTGAGCTGCTGCGAACAGGTCTACGCCGAGGAGGTCAAGACCCCCGAGTACGCCCGGATCAGCGGCCGGCTGGTCAATGCCCAGATGGCCGTCAAGCAGCGCATGGCCATCATGGTGGACGAGGCCCTCGGGGCCATGAACATGCCCACCCGCAGCGAGCTGCGCACCCTCCAGGACCGGCTTCAGGAGACGCGGCGCGAGATACAAGGCCCTGCGTCACGAGGTCGAGACGCTCAAGCGCCAGCTCGCCACCCCGGCACCGCGCCCAGCCCTGGTCAATGCCGCGGCACCCAAGAAGGCCCCTGTGGCGCGCAAGGTCGCGCCCAAGCCGGCCCCTACCCCCGCCAAGAAGCCCCGGCATCCCGGCCCCAAAATTCCAAAGGAGACAGAAACTGTGTTCACCCATCGACATCCGGCCCGACAAACTCGACCGAAGAGATGCTCGACTACAGCCGCAAGCTGGGTCAGGGCATGGAGAACCTCATGAACGCCGGCAACATCGACACCGGCGTCACCCCCCGAGAGCCCGTGTACCGGGAGGACAAGCTCGTCCTCTACCGCTACGAGACCCCAGAGGGCGTCGACCCCAAGCCGGTGCCCCTGCTCGTCGTCTACGCCCTGGTCAATCGGCCCTACATGACGGACATCCAGGAGAATCGGTCCACCATCAAGGGCTTGTTGTCCACCGGACAGGACGTCTACCTGATCGACTGGGGCTATCCGGACCACGCCGACCGCGCCCTGACCCTGGACGACTACATCAACGGCTACATCGACCGTTGCGTGGAGCACATCTGCGAGGCCCACGGCGTCGACAAGATCAACATCCTGGGGATCTGCCAGGGCGGCGCCTTCAGCCTGTGCTACAGCTCCTTGCACCCGGAGCAGCGTGCAGAACCTGGTGACCATGGTCACCCCGGTGGACTTCAAGACCCCGGACAACCTGCTCTCCGCCTGGGTCCAGCATATGGATGTCGACCTGGCGGTGGACACCATGGGCAACATCCCCGGCGAGATGCTCAACTGGACCTTCCTGTCCCTGAAGCCCTTCAGCCTCACCGGGCAGAAGTACGTCAACATGGTCGACGTGCTGGACGACCCGGACAAGGTGAAGAACTTCCTGCGCATGGAGAAATGGATCTTCGACAGCCCGGACCAGGCCGGCGAGACCTTCCGTCAGTTCATCAAGGACTTCTACCAGAAGAACGGCTTCATCGAGGGCGGCGTGGAGATCGGCGGACGCGAGATCGCCCTGACGAACGTTACCTGCCCCATCCTGAACATCTACGCCCTGCAGGACCACCTGGTCCCGCCGGATGCGTCCCGCGCCCTCAAGGACCGCACATCGAGCCCCGACTACACGGAGCTGGCCTTCCCCGGCGGGCACATCGGCATCTATGTGAGCGGCAAGGCGCAGAAGGAGGTCACCCCGGCCATCGGCAACTGGCTCAACGAGCGGAGCTGACGGGGCGCGTAGCGATCGAGCAGCGCCCAAGACGACGAAGGCGGGGCGGGGATGAGATCCCCGCCCCGCCTTTTCGTTGTCGAATAAGCCCGCTAGCGCGTCCCGAAGACCACGATGGTCTTGCCGGCGACCGAAATCAGCTCCTGCTCTTCCAGGCTCTTGAGCACGCGACCGGCCATCTCGCGGGAACAGCCGACGATGCGTCCGAGCTCTTGGCGAGTGACACGGATCTGCATCCCATCCGGGTGAGTCATGGCATCGGGCTGCTTACACAGGTCCAGCAGGGTCCCGGCGATGCGCCCCGTCACGTCCAGGAAGGCGAGGTGTCCGACCTTACGACTGGTCTGACGCAAGCGCTGGGAGATCTGGCGCGCGACCGCAAATAAGAAGGGCTTGGCATATTCCTTCAGCTCGTTGTCGAGCAAGCGCTCGATGCGCGCATAGGTGATCTCGGCAATCCGGCACTTGGTGCGGGTACGCAAGACCACCGTGCGGGACTGTTGGGGCACGAAAAGACCCATCTCGCCGATAAATTCGCCCTTATTGATATACGCAAGGAGCAACTCGCGCTTGTCGTCGTCGTCGATGACTGCAGCCACCGATCCTTCGAGCAGGTAATAGAAGGTCCCGGCAGGGTCCCCCCGGCGCACGATCTCCACGCCCTTGTCATAAATCTTGTTATGGCAAAATGAGAGAAAGGGTTGCAGCCAGGTCGGTTCGGGCTTTGGAGGCGTAATTGGAAGCATGGCCTTCCTGTGACTAGCGGTTGGGATGCCTGATTCTAGCAGACTGTGCACAGTTGCCCGCTAGAGGTTCACTCCCCGTGACCGACTGCCGGTCTTCCCATGGCGCTGAAAATAGACAGTCTGTGATAGGCTCGCGCCCCAGTTCCTGGATGCTGGCGGGATCTGCTGGAAGCCCTGGTTACGGCTTGTGGACCGCCGCCTGGCTCGTTCTGTTACCGAGGTGAGGCGATGAAGGCACGCGTTAAATGGATCGAAGGGACAGCCATGCTCGGCGAGGCCGACAGCGGCCACGGCGTGATCATGGATGGACCGCCGGAGTTCGGCGGACGCAATCTCGGGGTACGACCCATGGAGATGCTCCTGATCGGCATGGGAGGCTGCACGGAGTTCGATGTCCTGCACATCCTGCGCAAGGCCCGCCAAGACGTGACCAGCTGCGAGCTAGAATTGACCGCCGAGCGAGCTGAAGCCGAACCCAAGGTATTCACCCGCATCCACGCCCACTTCATCCTGGCGGGCAAGGGCCTGGCCGAAAAACAGGTCGAGCGGGCCATCCGCCTCAGTGCGGAGAAATTCTGCTCCGCCTCCATTATGTTGGGCGCCACAGCCCAGATCACCCATGATTTCGAAATCCGCGACGCCTGATACGGCGGCCGTCTTCGACGGCCTGGCGGCAGATTTCTTCTCCGTCTGGTTCCGCTTCCACCCTGACCTGGCCTGTGAGGCTGGGGTCGGGGGGTTCGGGCGGCTGCTGCCGGCGCAGAGCGACGATGAACTGGCCGCGTTGTCAGGGTGGCTGGAATCGCTGATCGTAGCCCTGGAGGAGATCGACTACGGCGCACTGGACGGCGACCGCCAGATCGACCTCGAGCTGATGTTCGCCACCGCCCGGGTGGAGCACCGTGAACTGCACCTGCGGGACTGGCGCCGCTTCGACCCGCTGCGTTACCTGCCCACCGGAGAATTCTACCGCCTGACCCTGGCCCAACCCCGCGACCTGCGCGGCGCCCTGGTCGAACTCCTGGGTGCCATGCCGCAGCACCTGCGGTTGGCGGAGTCGCACCTGATCGAGTCCGCCGTCGCCCTTGCGCCCGAGATGGCCAAGGCGACGGCCGACGAGGCCGACAAGGGGCGTTGCTATCTGCGCGAACTGGCGCGCAGTCACTGGCTGCGCCAGCACTGCCACGGATGGAATGAGATCGACATCCTGACCGATGCGGCCTGTGCGGCCCTGACCAGCTTCGCGGACCTGGTCCGGGGCGAGGTGGTCCCACGCGCCACCGGTCGGCTTGGCTGCGGGTCGGACCATCTACGATTCCTACTGCGCCATCGCCATTGGTTGGACGTCGCCCCCCAGGCATGGGCCCCGCTCTTGGACCTGGCCCTCGCGGAGACCGAGGCCAGCCTCAGCGCGCTGTGTTCGACCCTGGGCATCGACCCGGACGATGCGCCCCAACGGCTCGCCTCCGTCTCGGTGGACGGCCGAACCCGACTGGAGAGTTACCACGTCGAAAGCGAACGCCTGCAGGGCATGCTCCGGCGCAGCGGCCTGGTCACGCTACCCCAAATCCCGCTGCGCATCAGCGAGCGCCCGAACTGTCCGCGCCCCCACCGGTTCGGGGCCGACTATGTGGCCGGCTGGGACGATGAACAGAGCGGCACCCTGTTCCTGGCCACCGCAGACCAAGATGAGGAGACGCCCGCCGACGCCCTGGCCCGGGTACGCGGGCGCTGCCTGTCGCGCACCTGGGGCGGGGAGCACCTGATCGCCTTTGCCGGTGGCGATACTGCACGTCGCCTGCCGCGGCGCGTGGCGGCCGGAAAATCCCTGACCCGCGGCTGGGACCTCTACCTGCGCGAGGAGTTGGGGCGCGGCGACGGCTTCGGTGCGTCCCCCGAGGAGCGCCTGCACAGCCTGCTGCATCGGCATGCGCACATCCGCGGCGCCCAACTCGATCTGGCCCTCCATAGCGGCCAGGTGGACGGCGCCGAGGCCATCACACGGCAGGCAGCCTGGGGAGACGATGCCGTGGATCTGGTGCACCTGGCCCAGGCCCCCGGCGACGCCCTTGCCGGGGTCATCGGCTGGCGCATGATCCGGGCGGCCAGGCGCCTGCTGGAGCAGTGGCAGGGGAGCGGCTTCTCCGAGAGGGCGTTCCATGATCGCCTTGTGGGCCACGGGCCCATCCCGCTGCCCCTCATCTTGCAGCACGAATTCGGAGCCAGCTTCTGGGACGAGGTACGCGCCGCCGTCCTCGACTGAGCAATCCGGCGAACTGAAGGAAGGCCTAAACCCAATACACAGCCTTGGTCATGACCTTCGAGGCCAGGCTCATGCCCCATCGGATCGGGGCCGGCAACTCGGCCCCACCGGCGGTGCGGGCCACCTCGGCGTGGTGGATCTCGTCCGCCTTCATCTGCTCCAGGACCGCCCGGTCCTTGGCGTCATGGGACGGGATCTGCTCCAGGTGGTGGTCCAGGTGACTCTCCACCTGACGCTCAGTCTCGACCACGAACCCCAGACTCCACTTATCCCCCGCCAGTCCGGCGGCAGCCCCAATGGCGAATGAACTCGCGTACCACAGCGGGTTGAGTAGACTCTTCCGGTCTCCGAGGGCTGCGATGCGCTCTTCGCACCAGGCAAGATGGTCGTTCTCCTCCTGGGCCGAACGTTCCATCTTGGCCCGCACCTCCGGCAGACGGGCGGTCAATGCCTGCCCCTGATAGAGCGCCTGGGCGCACACCTCGCCGGTATGGTTGATGCGCATCAGGCGGGCGATGTGACGACGCTCGGCGTCCGGGAGGTGGGGTTCCGGCAGATCCGCAGCCGGGTCAGGGCGCTCGGTGATTTGGGGGCGACCAAAGACGGTGCGCAGGGCCTGATCGAGGTTGACGACGACGCGGTCCAGGGGGGAGTAAGCACGGTGAGGCATAGCAGCTCCGTATTCGAGGCTCTGGCGGCCTAAGCCCAGAGATTGTGCGACGCTGGGGCAGGGTAGAGCAAGACGAAGAGGGCCGCGAGGCCGGTCTCAGGCAAGCCCTAGCGAACACCGAGGGGTGGCAATTGCCGGGCAATCAGCTCCACCGGGTGACAAACCTCGATCGGGAGGCCCGCCTCCCTCGCCCCGGCGGCCAGGTGCAGGGCACAGCCCGGGTTGGTCGTCACCAGAAAGCTCGGCCGTAGCCGATTGAGGTGGGCCAGCTTGGGTTCGAGCAGGGCCAGTGCGGTATCGGGGTGTTGCAGCAGGTAGGTACCGGCCGCCCCGCAACACAGGGCATTGTCCGGCAGGGCGGCAACACGCAGCGCCGGGATGCGGGCGAGCAAACGATGCACAGCCCCATTGCCACCAAGTTGATTGCGGTGCGAGCAGGGCTCGTGGACCAAGACATCCGCCGACAATGGGGAAAGGTTCAGGCCGTTCGGCCAGGAGACGGCATCGAGATAAGCGCATAGCTCCGCCGCCTGGGCCAATCCAGGGTGCGCGCGCAGTTCGGCCACGCAGGCACTGGCGACGCCGACCAGGACCTTGTCGCCCAGCGCAGCCGCGTTGCGTTGCAAGCGTTGATCGGCCTCCCGCGGAAAACCATTGTGCCGGAGCATGGCGCCACAGCACCCCTGCCCGCCCGGGCGTGCCATTGGAATGCCCAGGCGCCCCAGGACCTGAGCCGCAGCCTCGAGGGCACCGGCCTGGGTCACCTCGGAGCTACAACCTAGAAAAACCGCGACCTCGGCGCCCTCCGCCCCCTGAGGCTCCCAGCGCGGGGGCGGCTGCAGACCCTCCGCCAGGCGCGCATAGGCGTTGACCAGGGGCAACCGGCTCAGGCCCAGGCGCCTGGCCAACCGCGCGCCTCCGACGAGACGATAGAGGGCACCGAGCCGCTGCGCTGCCCGCATCAGCCGGGGGCTCCCCAAGGACTTGAGCCAGCCCAGCCGGAGTTGGCGCCGCCAGGGCGGCAGGGTCAAGGTCCGCTGGGCGTAGACCTGATCCATGATGGACCCGACGCCGACCAAAGACGGGCACACCGACTCGCAGGCACGACACTCCAGACAGCTGGCCAAATGCCCGTCCAACCGCGCGGAAGGACTCAATACCCCACTCACCAGGCCCTGGACCAGGCTGATCCGCCCACGCGGGGACTCGGCCTCGACGCGGCTGAGGCGGTAGGTGGGACAGTGCGGCAGACACAGACCACACTTCACGCACTGATCGGTGGCGTCGAGCAGCTTGTCTGTCGTCAATATCGGTGATCCACGTCTAAGCCTAGGGAGATGCTGAATGAGGCCATTCCTGGCTTGAATGAGCTCGCGCCCCCTGAGGCGCTAACGGACCAGGGGTGCCAATGGTAACCTTTACACCAACCCCGTCACTGCCCCGGAGGGAGTTTGCACGCCATGTCCTACTACAAGTACCACGTCTTTTTTTGCACCAACTCCCGCGACGACGGCGCCCAATGCTGCGCCCAGTGCGACGCCCTCGCCCAACGAACCTATCTCAAACGTAAGACCAAGGAGCTGGGCCTAGCCGGTCCCGGCGGCGTTCGCATCAATACCGCCGGCTGCCTGGACCGATGCGCGGAAGGCCCCGTGTTGGTCGTCTACCCCGAGGCGACCTGGTACACCTACATCGATCACAACGATCTGGACGAGATCCTCACCGAACACTTGATAGGCGGCCGCGTCGTCGAGCGCCTGCGCCTCCCGGGCTAAGGCGATTTCTGTCAAATCATGTACCAGCTTGCTCGTCTTTTCGCCCGCCTTCGGTGTCGCGCCGGCAGTCACATAGTGCCACTATGCTCCTGCCAGCACTCCTTGAAGGCGAACGAAAATCCGTCGCAATCCGGCACATGATTCTCCGGCAATCGCCTAACATGCGTTGCATCGGCGATACAGGCGTTGACAAACAGATCGGAATATAAGACCATGCGCATGTACTGAATCGCCTTGGCGGCTCAGTCGTCCTCTATCCTCCTTTGGTGGTTATATTTCGGGCGCAACCCTCGCGGGTCGCGCCCTTTTTCTTTGTCCCACGCGCCTCCCGCCAACTCGATTGGGTGTTGCCAAGCCGGCGGCCGACTTGTATCATCCGCGGTCTTTCTCGAAACAAACACCCAACCCGCTCCGGAGAAGACCAGGACATGACGACTTTGAGCGCAAAACCTGCCGAGGTGCGCCGCGAGTGGTATCTCGTGGACGCTGACGGCAAGACGCTCGGCCGGCTTGCCAGCGAACTCGCCCGCCGCCTGCGCGGTAAGCACAAGCCGCAGTACACCCCCCATGTGGACACGGGGGACTTCATCGTCGTCGTCAACGCCGAGAAGATCCGCGTCACCGGCAACAAGCTGCAGGACAAGATGTATTACCGACATACCGGCTATATCGGTAACATGCGGTCGATGAACCTGGAGAAACTGCTGGCTCAGGCGCCGGACCGTGCGATCTCACTCGCCGTCAAGGGGATGCTGCCACACAATCCGCTCGGTCGGTCCATGCTGCGCAAACTGCGCGTCTATGCCGGCCCGAGCCATGGCCATCAGGCCCAACAGCCTCAGCCGCTGGACATCTAACCAGCCGCTGGATATCTGATTGGATATCTACACAGCGTACCCAGAAGGCCAACGCCGCTGCCCTGCAGTCGGCCACCTGACACGACCGGATCAAGCGAAATGACGGAAATCCTGCACACCATCGGCCGCCGCAAGTCTTCGAGTGCTCGCGTCTTCCTGACGCTCGGCAGCGGCAACATCACCGTGAACGGTCGCCCGCTCGATCAGTTCTTCGGACGCGAGACCGCACGCATGATCGTGCGCCAGCCCCTGGAGACCGTAGAGATGGTCAACCGGGTCGATGTCCGCGTCACGGTCATCGGCGGCGGCACCTCTGGGCAGGCCGGCGCCATCCGCCATGGCATCGCCCGCGCCCTGGTGGCCTTCAACGAAGAACTGCGTCGCCCCATGCGCAAGGCCGGGTTCCTGACCCGTGATGCCCGCGAGGTTGAGCGCAAGAAGGTCGGCCTGCACAAGGCCCGTCGCGCTCCGCAGTACTCCAAGCGCTAAGACTAGAAAGGAATCCAGCAAGCTCTATCAGGGAGCCAAGCCAGGGAAGAGGCCCCTTGGGGGATCGTCTAGTGGTAGGACAGCGGACTCTGACTCCGTCAACCAAGGTTCGAATCCTTGTCCCCCAGCCAAAGCAAGAACCGGCCATATTGGCCGGTTTTTTTTTGCCATCTCGGCATGAAAAAGCAACAGGTCGCCCTCGATTGCTTGGCCATCCCCAACAGCGCGTACCTACAACGCTGCTGTTGCTGATTGCCAGCCCCGACCTTACTCAATGACCGCTCCTTGGGCATCGATCGCACTGAACTCCATATATAGGGAGTCGCCGCCCCACGCAAACGACCCACATCCAGAGGCAACGAGCTGGAGAAAGACCGAACCAAGGCGGACACGTCCACGAAGGGCGAGGAACCAGATTCGACCCCGACCTATACCACACGAGACTCCGCCGCCCTTGGTCCGGGCTCCCGCTTGATGGGCTCACCCACCCCTGCAAGCGGGCAGCGCCCACTGAAGAAACCCTCGCCGCTCACGCCCCGACAGACTCGCGACCAAGGCAGCGGCACCCGATGATGGCAAAAAAGCCGCACGAAAGGGCGCGAGTGCATCCTATTTACCACACATTCAACCCACCCAGCCGCAGCATCGGCCCCTAAGGACTGAAAAACCGTTGCTTAATAGATACATTTTAACTTTATGTATCTTTTTTCAAAAAAACTGTTGCGGATTGTTCTGGTCTCGCCTATTATTCTCCCCGCAAAGCATGAATCTGTCTGGTTACGCAGACATTGGCTAAATCCACAACACCGGAGCACATGATGAACAAGAAGCTTATCACCCTGGCGGTCGCCGCCGCCCTCGTCGCCCCCGCCGCAGCCATGGCCGACGCCACCCTGTACGGCAAAGTCAACGTCTCCCTCGACTATGCGGACGTCCAGAATGTCGTCCTGCCCACCTGGGGCTTCGCCAGAGACGCAAATGGCGACGTCATTCTCGACGCGGCCGGCTACCCGACCTTGGTGCAGAGGACTGACGGTGAGGACTTCAAGGGTTGGGGCATGTCCGCCAACGGTTACATCCCCGGCGCAGGCCGCGCCAGCCGTGTCGGTGTCAAGGGCTCCGAGGATCTTGGCGGCGGTCTGAAGGCCATCTACCAGATCGAGTTCGGCGTCAACCTGAACGACACCAACAACAACGTCCTGAACAACAACGACACCATCACCATGCGCAACAGCTTCGTCGGCCTCGCCGGCGGCTGGGGTACCGCCCTGATGGGTCGTCACGACACCCCGATGAAGATCTCCACCGGCAAGCTGGACCTGTTCTCCGACACCATGGCGGACTACAACGGGACCGTCGGGTTCCGTGACCTGCGTGCCGACAACGCAGTTGCCTACATCTCGCCGAGCTTCAGCGGGTTCACCTTCGCCGGCGCGATCATTCCGGCAGGTGGTGCAACCGGCGGCGGACAGGGCCTGAACCTTAACGAGGACAGCATCGCTGGTGCGTACTCCTTGGCGGGCATCTACAGCAACGGACCGTTCTACGCGTCCATTGCGTACGAGTCCTTGGGTAGTGAGCACTTCAACAGCCAGGCCGTCAGCCTCGCCGGCAACAACTGCCCGGTGCTGGACCCGGCATTCCCGGCACCTGGCGAGGCGTTTTTCGCGGATTGTGCTTACACCGGCGACGATGCCACCGCTTGGCGTGTTGGCCTCGGCCTGCTGGACTGGAACGGCTTCACCCTGACCGGTATCTATGAGAACCGCGACAACGACATCGGCAGCGGCCCGTACAACTCCTTCGTCGATCCGTCGAATCCGGGCAACAGCTTCTACCTCCCCGGCGCCTCCTACAAGCACGAGCTGTGGCAGGTGCAGGCTGGCTACGCCTTCGGTGGCTCCATGATCAAGGCCATGTACGGTCAGAACGAGGCTACCAGCGACGCGGTGCTCGGCGCCAACTATGTCTTGGTCAACGGCGGGCAGCAGTTTGCCAGCAACCTGTCGAACCGGTACGACGGCACCATCAACACTTGGGCGGTCGGCTACGACTACAACTTCAGCAAGCGCACCAAGGCCTATGCCCTCTATACCGACGTCACCAACGATGCAGAGGATGTCGTTGCTGGTTCCCAGTGGAACGGCTTCTCCCTGGGCATGATGCACAGCTTCTAAGCCTGGCTTAGAGAGTCTGGGAATAGGAGAACGGGGCCTTCGGGCCCCGTTTTTTTTGGCCGGCAAGCGCTCGCCAAAGCCAGCGGACGGACGTTCAGCCCCTCGCCCCTGCGGACGTCTGGATCTCGGCAGTCAGCGGTTTTTGCATTTCTCCCCGCCTGGTATTAATGTTGCACCGCAACAACCGACCCCTGGAAGACACCGGGGGCGCCACCACCAAGGCACGAGGAGATCGAGATGGGCTACCAGGCCGAATACGACCGCGCCATGCGCGACCCCGAGGGTTTTTGGGCCGAGGCCGCCGGGCTGATCGAATGGGATCGGCCCTGGGACCGGGTCCTCGACGATCACAACAAACCCTTCTACCGCTGGTTCAGTGGGGCCATGCTCAACACCTGCCACAACGCGGTGGATCGGCATGTGGCCGCCGGCCGTGGCGACCAGGCGGCGATCATCTACGACAGCCCGGTGACCGATACCTGCCAGACCATCACCTATGCGGAACTGCTGGACCGCGTGGCCCGCTTCGCCGGGGCCCTGCTGGACCAGGGCGTCGAGAAGGGTGACAGGGTCATCGTCTACATGCCCATGGTCCCCGAGGCGGCGATCGCCATGCTCGCCTGCGCCCGCATCGGGGCCATCCATTCGGTCGTCTTCGGCGGGTTCTCTGCCCGAGAGCTGGCCACCCGCATCGAGGATGCCAAGCCCAAGGTCATGGTCGCCGGCTCCTGCGGCATCGAGCCCAACCGGGTCGTGCACTACAAGCCCTTGCTGGACGCGGCCATCGCGCTGTCGGAGCACAAGCCGGAGCACTGCATCGTCCTGCAGCGTCCCCAGGCCCCCGGCGAGCTGATCCCCGGGCGGGACCTCGGCTGGGCCGAGGCGGTGGCGGCGGCACAACCCGCGGGATGCGTCTCCGTAGCGGCGACCGATCCCCTCTATATCCTCTACACCTCAGGTACCACGGGCCAACCCAAGGGCGTGGTGCGCGACCATGGCGGTCACGCGGTGGCCATGGCCTGGAGCATGGACAAGGTCTACGGCGTCAAGGCCGGGGAGGTCTTCTGGGCGGCCTCTGACGTGGGCTGGGTGGTGGGCCACTCCTACATCGTCTATGCGCCCCTCTTGGCCGGTTGCACGACGGTGATCTACGAGGGCAAGCCGGTGGGTACCCCGGACGCCGGGGCCTTCTGGCGGGTCATCGCCGAGCACGGGGTAGATGTGCTGTTCACCGCACCCACCGCCTTCCGCGCCATCAAGCGCGCAGACCCGCAGGCCGAGCACCTGGCACGCTACGACCTCAAGCGCCTGCGCGCCCTGTTCCTGGCCGGCGAGCGCTGCGACCCGGACACCCTGGCCTGGGCCCAGGACATCCTCAAGGTGCCGGTGATCGACCACTGGTGGCAGACCGAGACCGGCTGGGCCATCGCCGCCAACTGCCTGGGCATCGAACAACTGCCGGTCAAGCCGGGCTCCCCCACCAAGGCGGTCCCAGGCTACGACGTGCGGGTATTGGATGACGGGGGGAGGATGTGGCCGCGGGGGACATCGGCCGCATCATGATTCGCCTTCCCCTGCCCCCAGGCTGTCTTCCGACCCTCTGGCAGCAGGACGAGCGCTATGTCCAGTCCTATCTGTCCGCCCAACCCGGTTACTACCTGACCGGCGACGCCGGCTACCTCGACGAGGACGGCTACCTGTTCGTCATGAGCCGCATCGACGACATCATCAATGTCGCGGGGCATCGCCTCTCCACCGGGGCCATGGAGGGGGCCCTGGCCTCCCACCAGGAGGTCGCCGAATGCGCCGTCATCGGCATCGCCGACCAGCTCAAGGGCGAGTTGCCCCTGGGCCTGGTCGTCCTCAAGGCCGGGGTGGTGCGCGACGATGCCCGCATCTCCAAGGAACTGGTCGCTTTGGTCCGAGAGGTCATAGGGCCAGTGGCGGCCTTCAAGCACGTCGTGGTGGTGGAGCGCCTGCCCAAGACCCGCTCTGGCAAGATCCTGCGGGGGACCATGAAGCGCATTGCCGACGGCCAGACCTTTACGGTGCCAGCGACCATCGACGACCCGGCCATCCTAGAGGAGATCGAGGCGGCCCTGGCAGCGGCGGGCTTCGCGCATCCGTGATCCTAAGACGAGCGGTTCAGCCGCAAATAGACGCAACTCAACAAGGGCTTGGTGTCGGCGGCTGGCTCATCCTGGGGGTGGCCTCCGGACTTTTCCTAAGTCACTGAACCATTTGCGTTACTTTGCGTGATTTGCGGCCGAATTGCTTTTTCCAAGGGATAGGGGGCAGCCCGGTTGTTGGGCCGGGCTGTCATGCAAAGCCCTCAAATGGTCCTGAAGGGAAACCGGCAGATGTCCTAAGATAGCGTTCCCGCCGTCCTCCGACGGGTCCAGCCTTAGCCTATCGGTGCAGTCTCCATGTTTACCCTCAACACGTCGCCCCACGCCCTGTTCCGCCTCCTCGGCGTCCTCGGTCTCGCCGCCTCAATCTTGGCCGGTTGTGGCTCTGCGCCCAAGACCGGCACGGCCGGCGGCGGGACCGAGCCTAAGGCGCATACCCTCGACCTCTTCTATGTCACGGACCGCGACTCCCACCCCTCCGGTCGGGACGACTTCGGCACCGAACGCGGGAAGGTCTCCTACGGCATAGCGAGCGTCGGCATCCCGCCAAACCACGAGATCGGCCAGCGCGAGGCCCCGTCGGTGTTTCGCTTCGAATGGTCGGAGGACGAGCGCAAGCACATCGCCCTCAAGGGCCTGCTACCTATGGACCGCACCGAGTTCCTGCAACAACTCGGCTGGGCCATCGACAAGTCTCGCGACAAGCGCGTGATGGTCTTCGTCCATGGCTACAACACGTCGTTTTCAGACGCCACTCGGCTGGTCGCCCAATTCGCCACGGACCTCAAATTCAGCGGCCCCGTGTTGCTGTTCAGTTGGCCCTCCCAGGGCAGCCTGACAGGCTACACCGTGGACGAGACCAACGCCGAGTGGGCCCAGACCCACCTAGTGCAGACGCTCAAGGATCTGCTCGACGACACCCCTGCCAAGCGCATCTATCTGGTGGCCCACAGCATGGGGACCCGTGTGCTGACCCGCGCCTATATCACCCTGGCCGGGGACCGTTGGGTGGATACCCCCAATGCCATGCGCGAGATGATCCTGGTGGCGCCGGACATCGACGCCGATTTGTTCCGTCAGGACATAGCCCCGCGCATGGCCAAGACCAGCATCCACATCACCCTCTACGCGTCCTCTGGGGATCGTGCCCTGCTCGCCTCACGCGCCTTCCACGGCTACGCCCGGGCCGGCGACTCTGGCGAAGGGTTGGTGATCCTGCCCGGAGTCGAGACGGTGGACGCCAGCGACACCTCCAGCGGAATCATCGGCCACAACTACTTCACCGAGGACCGGCGCATCATGGAGGACATCTACGGCATCTTGCAGACGGGCCAGCGGGCGGATAACCGCTTCGGGTTGGCCCCGGTGGATACGGACCAGGGGCGGTACTGGACCTTCCGCAAGTAACGTCCAGCCCGATCCGGGCGCCGATCCGGGCGGCGCTCACAGGGGTGGATCTTGCGGGGCGGGGTCCATCCCATCCACATACCGATCCCGCGCCGCCTTGGCGCGGGCGAAGATCTCCAGCAGATGATCCGCATCGCCACGGCGGATGGTTGCGGCCAGGTCCTTCATTTCGTCGCCGAAACGCTCCAGCATGGCCCCCAGGGGTTCGCGGTTGGCGATACAGATGTCCCGCCACATGACGGGGTCGCTGGAGGCGATGCGGGTGAAGTCCCGAAAACCGCCGGCGGCGTAGCGGAAGATCTCGTCGTTCTCGCGCATGCGCGCCAAGGCGTCCACCAGGCCGAAGGCGAGCATGTGCGGCAGGTGGCTGGTGGCAGCCAAGACCTCATCGTGGTGGGCGACGTCCATGAGGGTGATCCTCGCCCCGCAGGCCCGCCACATGGCGGAAACACGCTCGACGGCCTCCGGCGCGCTCTCGGGCAGGGGTGTCAGGATGACCCGTCGCTCCTGGTACAACTCGGCAAAGGAGGCGTCTACCCCGCTACGCTCGGTACCGGCGACGGGGTGGCCTGGCACCAGGCCAGGTGGGATCTTCCCGAAAGCAACGAGGGCATCGGCGACCACGCTGCCCTTCACGCTGCCACCATCGGTCAGCACGGCGTCTGGGGCCAGGGCGTCGCGGATGGCACTAAAGACCTGCCTGATGTTACCTAGGGGGACGGCGACGAAGACCAGATCCGCTCCGGCGACGGCCAGGGCGGGGTCCTGGGTCCAGCGATCCACGACCCCCAACTCCTGTGCCCGCTCCAGATTGGCAATTGAGCGCCCGCAACCGACCACCTCCCCCACCGCCCCCGCGGCGCGCAGGGCCCTAGCCAGCGATCCGCCGATCAGTCCGACCCCAATGACGCACAGGCGCTGGATCATCCCGCCAGCACCCGCCCCAGGGCGCCGAGGAACCGAGCGTTCTCGGCCTGAAGCCCAATGGTGACCCGCAGGTGATTAGGCAGCCCATAGTTGGCCACGGGGCGGGTGATGCACCCCTCACACAACAGGGCCTGGTAGATGGCCGCGGCAGGACGGCCCAGGTCGATAGCCAGGAAGTTGCCCACCGACGGGATGTATCCCAGCCCGAGGCCGCCGCAGCCCGCCCGCAGTTGGGCCATGCCCTCCCGGTTGAGGGCAACGGAGGCGGCAAGGTGCTCAGCGTCCTCCAGGGCTGCCAGGGCGGCGGCCAGGGCCAGACTGTTAACGTTGAAGGGCTGACGCACCCGGTTGAGCAGGTCCGCAACTGCAGGGTCGCTCACCCCATAGCCCACCCGCAGGGCGGCCAGGCCGTGGACCTTGGAAAAGGTCCGGGTAACGATGAGATTGGGAAATTCCGCCACCCAGCGGGTGGCGTCCGGGAAGTCCGGGGCCTCGACGTAGTCGGTGTAGGCCTCATCGACCACCACGACGCAGGTCCGGGGCAGGGCTGCGATGAAGCCGTAGAGCCGATCCGCGGGGAGCCAGCTCCCGGTAGGATTGTTGGGATTGGCGATCCACACCACCCGGGTGCGGGGACCGATCAGGTCCCCGAAAGCATCGAGGTCGTGGCCGTAGTCTCGGGCGGGGGCGATTCGAGCGGTGGCCCCGACCGCCTGGGTGGCAATGGGATAGACCGCAAAGGCGTGCTCGGAGAAGACCGACTCCACCCCGGGTTGGAGAAAGGCGCGAGCGACAAGGTCAAGCACGTCGTTGGAGCCATTACCCAGGGTGATGGCGTCCGCCTCGACCCCGTGGCGTTGGGCCAGGGCGGCGCGCAAGGCGAAGCCGCCGCCATCCGGGTAGCGGCCCAGCTCACCCAGGGCGCCCACCGCTGCCTCGCGCGCCAGCCGGCCTGGACCCAGGGGGTTTTCATTGGAGGCAAGCTTGATCGAGTCGCGGATGCCCAGCTCCCGCTCCAGCTCCGCGATGGGCTTGCCGGGGAGGTAGGGTTGTAGCCCAGCAATGCCTGGGGCCGCGATGGCGAGAAAGGGATTGGCGTTGATCATGTTTGGAATTCGGGTAGGGTAAGGGGTCGTCCAGCAACGTGAATCAGCAACTCCCATCCGCCCAAGGCGTGCTGGCCGCTGCGGCCCAGGGCACCTCGGTGTACCCCTGATGCCGTGCCATGCGCGCCGTCCTCACGGCATTTTGCTTAGTTCACGCCTTCGCTGACATAGGGATTGTCGCGCCGCTCCGCGCCCAGGGTCGACATGGGCCCATGCCCGGGGATGAAGCGCACCGCGTCACCAAGCGGGAACAGTCGTTTACGAATGGAATCCAGGAGGTCCCGGTGATTGCCGCGGGGGAAATCCGTACGCCCGATAGAGCCCTTGAACAGCACGTCACCGACCTGCATCAGGCCCGCCTCGGCCTGGTAGAAGACGATGTGCCCAGGGGTATGGCCGGGGCAGTGGATGACCTCCAGGGTCGCGTCGCCGAGGGCCACCCTATCGCCGTGATTCAACCACTGCCCAGGGACAAAGGGGGCTACCGAGTCCAGACCAAACATCCTGGCCTGGACCGGCAGCTGGTCCAACAGAAAGGCGTCCTCCCGATGCGGACCCAGTACCGGGACCCCCAGCCGCTCCGCCAACTCGACGGTGCCGCCTACATGGTCGATGTGACCATGGGTCAGCAAGATCTTGACCGGGGTGACCCCAGCCTCGGCAATCAGGGCAAGGATGCGCTCCACTTCCCCGCCGGGGTCCACCACCGCGGCCTGGCCGGTACCCTCGCACCACAGCAGGGTGCAATTCTGCTGGAAGGGAGTGACGGGGAGTATCCGGTAGTTCAGCTTGGTCAAGACGCCCCCCGTTGGCCCGGTTGCCCGATCACTTGGTCCGCTCGTCCATGCGCTTGATGACCTCTTTGGTCATGTCCAAGCCGTCGTCGATGAAGAGCAGCCCGGCCTGGCTGCGCTCGAAGACCACGCTCATCTTCTTTTCCTTGGACAAGGCCTGGACCGCTTCCTGGGCGGGGCCGATGATCGCCTGGGCAAGCTTCTGCTGCTCCTTGGCCAGCTCTTGCTGCACACCGGAGAACTGCTTCTGGAGGGCATCCATCTTGTCCTTGAGCTCCGACTCCTTCTTGCTGATCTGGTCCTTGCTCATGAGCGGCTTGTCGCGCTCAAGGGTCGCCGCCTGCTGGCGCACGGCGGCCTCCTCCTTGGCGAATTCCTCCGACCTGGGGCCAAACTTCTCCTTCAGGGTACCCTGGGCCAGCTGACCCAGCTTGCTCTCCTCTAGAACCTGTTGCATGTTCACGTAGCCGATATGGATTGCGTCGGCGGCGAGGGCGAGGGTGGGGGCGGCCATGATCAGGGCCGCGGTGAACAGGGCGAAGCGTCGCTTCATGACGAAAGTCCTCTGGGGCTGGTAGCGTGGTGTCGGGGGCTTGCCGCTGGGCATGGGGACATGGGGCCAGCGGCGTTGGTCGCAGATTCTACCCGTCGGGATTGGGGCTGGCATCACTTTCGACTGGGGGCGCGTCGCCCTTGCGTCTCGCCCCTGGCTGAGACATCCTCTGCCGATCGCCGAGCCAAGGGCCGTTGGAGGTTTAGATTTGGCCAATTCATTACAGGAACAATTGCTCAAGGCCGGGCTGGTGAGCCAGCAGAAGGCCAAGCAAACGAAGACCGATAAGCGCAAAGACGCAAAGGCACGCGGCCAGGCACCGGACCCGGCGGCAGAGGAGCGCCGTCGCCGCGCGGCCCAGGCCCAGGCCGAGAAGGCCCAGCGCGACCTGGCGCTCAATCGCGAGCGCCAGGAAGCGGCCCGACGTGCCGCCCTGGCCAACGAGCTGCGCCAGCTCATCCACGCCCACAGGGTCACCCGAGACCGCGGCGAATTGGCCTTCAACTTCGCCGACGGCAAGGCCCTCAAGCGGATCTATGTCACCGCAGAGCAACAGCGTGACCTGGCCGACGGGCGCCTGGCGGTGGTGCGTCAAGACCACTTTTACGAGCTAATCCCCGACGAGACTGTCGGCAAGGTACGCGAACGCAACCCAGAGCTGGTGGTCTTCCACAACCGGCGCCAACCCGAGGCCGTGACGCCGACCGACGCCGAGGACCCCTATGCCGGTTACGAGGTTCCGGATGACCTGATTTGGTAGCCGGGCACCACCTTCGGAACGGTTCAGAAACAACCGAAACAAGCGCGCCGACGACAAGAAACTACGAAATACACGAAAGTCGCGAAAAAACAGCAATTGCTCCTGTGTATATTGAGCCTCTTCGCGTTTTTCGCGTGTTTCGTAGTTCCAAGAAGACGTACCGGTTGTTCTTGAATCGTCACTAAGGAACCCTAGGAGACCCCACCAGTGTCGGAAGTTGAAAACCGCCGGCTCGCCGTCCTAATCGATGCCGACAACGCCCAAGCGTCGATCGTCGAGGGCCTGCTTGCGGAGATTGCCAAGTACGGTACCGCCCACGTCAAACGCATCTATGGCGACTGGACCCTGCCCAATCTGGGGTCATGGAAGGCGACCCTGCTGCGCCATTCCATCCAGCCCATGCAGCAGTTCCGCTACACCACGGGCAAGAATGCCACCGATGGGGCCATGATGATCGACGCCATGGACCTGCTCTATACCGAGCGATTCGACGGCTTTTGCATCGTCTCCAGCGACAGCGACTTTACCCGGCTCGCCTCGCGCATCCGCGAGTCGGGGCTTGCGGTCTACGGCTTTGGCGAGAAAAAAACCCCGACGCCCTTCGTTGCGGCGTGCGACAAGTTCATCTTTGTCGAACTGCTGCGCGAGGACGAGGCCGACGATGCGCCAACGGCGCGCCGCTCCGCCAAGGAGCTCAAGCAGGACATCAAGCTCGTACACCTGCTGCGCAACGCCGTGGCGGCCGCATCAGACGACGGCGGCTGGGCCGGGCTGGGGGTGGTCGGTTCGACCGTCGCCAAACGTGCCCCGGAGTTTGACCCGCGCAACTACGGCTACGCCAAGCTCAGCGGCCTACTCAAGGCCGTGGGCCTATTCGACCTGGAAGAGCGGCTCGTCGGCTCCGGCCCCCACAAATCCCTTTACGTTCGAGACAAGAAGGGCTCGACGCAGTGATGTCGGGGAGCCTGGTCCCTGCGCCCCTGGCCCTGATCGACACCCACTGCCACCTGGACGTCGAGGAGTTCGACCCGGACCGCAACCAGGTCCTAGCCGCTGCCCGTGCCGCCGGGCTGGCGGGCATCGTCATCCCCGGCATCTACGCGGCCACCTGGCCGCGCCTGCTGCGCCTGTGCGCAACCTCCGCTGACCTGCACCCGGCCCTGGGCCTGCACCCCGTCTATCTCGCCCAGCATCGCCCCGAGCACATCGCCGATCTTGAGCGGGCCTTGAGCGAGGCCCGGCCCCTGGCGGTGGGGGAGATCGGGCTCGACCTCTATCGGCGCGACCTGGACCCGACCCGCCAGCAGGCCCTGTTCGAGGCCCAACTCGTCCTGGCCAGGGACGCCGGGCTACCGGTCCTGCTGCATGTGCGCAAGGCCCACGACCAGGTGCTGGCGACGCTCAAGCGCATCCGCGTACCCGGCGGCATCGCCCACGCCTTCAACGGCAGCCTGCAACAGGCCCGGCAATACCTGGACCTGGGCCTTCGTCTTGGTTTCGGCGGCATGCTCACCTTCGCGCGCTCGCTCAAGTTACGGCCCCTGGCCCGGGACCTACCCATCGAGGCCATCGTCCTGGAGACC
This sequence comes from uncultured Gammaproteobacteria bacterium, assembly GCA_963845265.1. Taxonomy (GTDB): domain Bacteria; phylum Pseudomonadota; class Gammaproteobacteria; order Chromatiales; family Chromatiaceae; genus DYRB01. The sequence goes on from CAWJRN010000005.1 coordinate 185,939, forward strand.
GACGCCCCGGACCTCACTGTCGCCGCCCACCAGGGCGAGCGCAACAGCCCCGCCTACCTGCCGGACGTCCTCGCCGCCCTGGCCGAGGTGCGCGACGCAGACCCAGCGGAGATCGCCGCCATCACCACCCGCAACGCCCGCGAGGTGTTGGGCCTGTCCCAGGGCTGACCCGCCATGCCGAACACCACACCCCAGCCCGACGGCCACACCGCGTCTGACTCGCCACTTTGGGAACGCACGCGCATCCTGGTCGGCGACGCCGGTGTGGAGCGTCTGAGCCGCAGCCGGGTCCTGCTCGCCGGGCTCGGCGGGGTCGGTTCCTACGCCGCCGAGGCCCTGGCCCGGGCCGGCATCGGCCACCTGACCCTGGCCGACCACGACCGGGTCGCCCCCTCCAATCTCAACCGCCAGCTCGTCGCCCTCGGGTCCACCCTGGGGCGGTCCAAGGGCGAGGTCATGGGTGAGCGGGTGTGCGACATCAATCCAGACTGCCGCCTGACCCTGCTCGACCGATTCCTCGCCGCCGATGACATGCCCGCCCTGGTGACGGGCTACGACCAGGTGGTGGATGCCATCGACAGCCTGAGCAGCAAGGTCGCCTTGATCGCCGCCTGTCTGGAGGCGGCGGTGCCCATCGCCAGCAGCATGGGGGCCGGTGGCCGATTGGACCCGACCCGGATCCGTGCCGGGGACCTCATGGACTCCGAGGGCTGCCCCCTGGCCAGAGTAGTGCGCCAACGCCTGCGCCGACGAGGCTGGGAGCGTGGCGTGGTCGCCGTCTGGTCCACTGAGCCCCCGCACCCAACTCTGCCCCCGGAACCCACGGGGCGGGGTCGACCCAGGGCGGTCAACGGCACGATCAGCTATCTGCCGGCCCTGTTCGGGCTCACCCTCGCCGGACTGGTGGTCCAGCGCCTGCTGGCCGTCGCGCCTGAGAGCGCCGACTGTTGACCCGAAAGAAGCGCAGTTCAGCCGCAAATGAACGCAAATAGCCGAATTCCTTGTCCGGGGATAGCGTGCCACGAGCGCTGACGTCAGACGGTCGGCTGGGCCGCGCCGAAGCGCCCCTCCAGATAGGCGATGATCTCCTTCGACTCGTAGACCCAACGGGTGTCCCCTTCCCCATCGATGCGCAGGCAGGGCACCTGGATCTTGCCGCCGCCCGACTCCAGGGCAGCGCGGTGGCTCGGGTCGTTCTTAGCGTCGCGCAGTTCCATCGGGAGGTTCAACCGGCGCAGGGCCCGGCGGGTCTTGACGCAAAAGGGGCAGGCGTAGAACTGATAAATGGCTAAGCCCCGCATCGCCTCCTCCACGGCCTGCTGGGCGGCCGGGGGGCGCTGCATGGGCTTGGGGCGGGTCAGAAAGTCGACCAAGATGATCAGGCGGCCGAGGCCCTCGCGAATGGCTTTTAGGATCATGAAGTACTCCAGGATGGCATGGATGAGGGGCCGACGTGGCGGCGGACCTGGGGAGCTGTAACCAGCGCGTGCCTAGGCCGTCGCCGGCCCGGACGGACCGGCAACGACCTCCACCTGGGGCAGGCCCTCGGTGCGGGCGACCTGCCCATCGAGGTGGGGCAGCAACTCTGGGCCTGTAGCTGTAGGTGACACCATGAATCCTCCCTGGCGATAGACGGGGAGGGTTTCGGTGTCTCGGCCCTTGGCTTTTCGTTACGGCTCGCCGTGGTACTGCGGGCTCAGCTCATGGACGGCGGCCACCAGGGCTGCGGCGTGTTCCGGATTTACGTCCGGGTGGATGCCGTGCCCCAGGTTGAAGACATGGCCTGGCCCGCGCCCATAGCTGGCCAGCACCCGGGCGACCTCGGTGCGGATGCGCTCCGGGGATGCATAGAGGACACAGGGGTCCAGATTACCTTGCAGGGCCACCCGGTCGGCGACCAGGCGCCGGGCGTCGGCGAGGTCTAGGGTCCAGTCCACCCCCAGGGCGTCACAGCCGGTCTCCGCCATGGCGCCCAACCACTGACCGCCACCCTTGGTGAAGAGGATGACCGGGACCCGCCGCCCCTCGGCCTCGCGGGTCAGGCCGGCGACGATGCGCTGCATATAGGCCAGTGAGAACTCGGCGTAGGCCCTGGGGTTGAGGGCCCCGCCCCAGGTGTCGAAGATCATCACCGCCTGGGCCCCGCGGGCGATCTGGGCGTTGAGGTAAGCGGTCACGCTGTCGGCCACCTTGCCAAGCAGGGTGTGCAGCAGGTCCGGACGATCGAACAGCATGGCCTTGGAGTGGGCGAAGGTCTTGGTCCCGGAGCCCTCGATCATGTAAGTCGCCAGGGTCCAGGGACTGCCGGAGAAGCCGATCAACGGCACCCGCCCCGCCAGCGCAGTGCGGATGGTGGAAACGGCGTCCATCACGTAGCGCAGCTCGTCCTCCGGGTCCGGCACCGGCAGGCGCTCCACGTCGGCCTGGGTACGCACGGGCCGCTCGAAGTTCGGGCCCTCGCCCTCGGCGAAGTAGAGGCCCAGGCCCATGGCATCGGGCACCGTGAGGATGTCCGAGAACAGGATGGCCGCGTCCAGGGGGAAGCGCTCCAGGGGCTGGAGCGTCACCTCGCAGGCCAACTCCGGATTGCGGCACAGGTCCATGAAGGCCCCGGCCCTGGCGCGGGTAGCGCGATACTCCGGCAGGTAGCGCCCTGCCTGGCGCATCATCCATACGGGGGTCACATCGACGGGTTGGCGCAGCAGGGCGCGCAGGAGGCGGTCATTCTGAAGCTCGGTCACAGGCTCTTGGCTCCGGGGTGCGGATGGGGTCGGGCGGATTCTACATGGACCGGCGCACGGGAAACGCTGATTAAAGCGTTTCCCGTGCAGGCCAAGGATGGCCCGCCATTCTCAACGGCGGCAAGCCGTTGAGAATGGAGCGCCCCACGAGTCGCGTCTCGGGGGGCGCGAGCTGATTCAAGCCAGGGAGGGCTTTAATCAGCCTCTCCCAGATGGTCAGCGAACGACCACCCGCTCCCAGGGGCGGTGAGCGGTTAGAATGCCGCGATGAACGATGACGTCTCCCAGATCCTCGACCCCCTCAACGACGCCCAGCGCGAGGCCGTCGCCGCCCCGCCGGGAAACCTCCTGGTCCTGGCCGGGGCCGGCAGCGGCAAGACCCGCGTGCTGGTCCACCGCATCGCCTGGCTGATCCAGGTGGAGGGGGTCGCCCCCTGGGGAGTGCTGGCCGTGACCTTCACCAACAAGGCGGCCCGGGAGATGAGGGGGCGCATCGAGGAGATGCTTGGCAACCCCATCGGCGGCATGTGGGTGGGGACCTTCCACGGCCTCGCCCACCGATTCCTGCGCGCCCACTGGGCCGACGCCGGCCTGCCCCAGCACTTCCAGATCCTCGACTCCGACGACCAGTTGCGCCTGGTCAAGCGCGGCCTCAAGGCCCTAGAGCTGGACGAGGCCAAGTACCCGCCCCGCCAGGTGCAGGGCTGGATCAACCGCCACAAGGACGAGGGTCGGCGGCCCCAGCACCTGGACGGGGGTGGGGACCTCTTCGAGCGCAAGCTCATCGAGGTCTATCGGGAGTACGAGGCGGCCTGCGCCCGTGGCGGCATGCTCGACTTTGCCGACCTGCTGCTGCGCGCCCACGAACTGCTGCGGGAGCGCCCGGACATCCTGCACCACTACAGTGCTCGGTTTCGACACATCCTGGTGGACGAGTTCCAGGACACCAATGCGATCCAGTATGCCTGGCTGCGGCTCTTGGCCGGGGGCAACGACAACCTCTTCCTGGTGGGCGATGACGACCAGTCCATCTACGGTTGGCGCGGGGCCAAAGTGGAGAACATCCAGTCCTTCCAGCACGACTACCCGAGCACCCGCCTGCTGCGCCTGGAGCAGAACTACCGCTCCACCGGCAATATCCTCGACGCCGCCAACGCCCTCATCTCCCACAACCCGTCCCGACTGGGCAAGCAGTTGTGGACCGAGGGTGCGGCCGGAGAGCCGATCCGCCGCTATGCCGCCTTCAACGAGGTGGACGAGGCCCGCTTCGTGGTCGAGCGCATCCGCAGCGAGACCCGGGAGCACGGCCGGGCACGCAGCGACTGCGCCATCCTCTACCGCACCACGGCCCAGTCGCGGCTGTTCGAGGAGGCCCTGATCCAGGCCGAGATCCCCTACAGGGTCTACGGCGGCCTGCGCTTCTTCGAGCGCGCCGAGATCCGCGACGCCCTGGCCTATCTGCGCTTGCTGGCCAACCGCAACGACGACGCAGCCTTTGAGCGCGTGGTCAACACCCCGCCCCGGGGCATCGGCGACCGCACCCTGGAGATCCTTCGTGGCCAGGCCCGCGGGGCGCGCACCTCCCTGTGGCAGGCCGCGGAGACGCTGATCGGATCCCGGGACCTGACCGCCCGGGCGGCGGGCGCCCTGCGCGGCTTTCTCGAACTGATCCGCAACCAACCCGAGTTGGGAGACGAACTCGACCTGGCCGAGCTGACCGCCCTGGTCATCGAGGCCAGCGGCCTGGTGGAGCATTACAAGAAGTCCAAGGACGGCAAGGGGGTGGACCGGGTGGAGAACCTGGAGCAGTTGGTGGACACCACCCGGCGCTTCGGGCAGGACCAACTGGAATTGGATGACGCCGATCCGACCCTGGACGGGGACCCCGACCTTGCCGGCAATACCCAATCGCCGACCGACAACGCCGCCGCCGACCGGCTGTCCAGCTTCTTGGCCCATGCGGCCCTCGAGGCCGGCGAGGGCCAGGCCGACCCGTCCCAGGACGCAGTCCAACTTATGACGCTGCACAGCGCCAAGGGGTTGGAGTTTCCCCTCGTCTTCCTCGCCGGGGTGGAGGAAAAGCTCTTCCCCCACAGCATGTCCGCCGATGACCCGGCGCGCCTGGAGGAGGAGCGGCGCCTGTGCTATGTCGGCATCACGCGGGCCAAGGAGCAGCTCTACCTGACCCACGCCGAGACCCGCCGCCTGCACGGTTCGGAGAATTACCCGACGCCATCGCGCTTCCTACGCGAGATCCCGGCCGGACTGATCGAAGAGGTCAGGGCCAGGGGCATCAGCCGCATGGGAGGGTCCGTCGGCACTGCCCAGCGCTACTCCGCCGCCGCGGCACCGGGCCGCCAGGGCCCGGCCGGCGGAGGCTTCCAACTCGGTCAGCGGGTCATGCACCCCAAGTTCGGCGAGGGGGTGATCCTCAACTGCGAGGGCCAGGGGGCCGCGGCGCGCATCCAGGTCAATTTCGCGGCGGTCGGCAGCAAGTGGCTGGTCCTGGCCTATGCCCGGCTGGAGCCGGTGGCCTAGGTGCCGGAGCCCGAGCCGGGGCCCAGCCTCGCGCCGCCCCTGGCGCTCTACGTCCATATCCCCTGGTGTGTTCGCAAGTGCCCGTACTGCGACTTCAACTCCCACGCCCGGACGGAGGGGACCCCTGAGGCCAGCTATGTCGCCGCCCTGCTGGCCGATCTGGCCCAGGACCTGACCGGGCCCGCCGCCGGTCGCCCTATCGAATCGATCTTCATTGGCGGCGGTACCCCGAGCCTGTTCTCCGGCAGGGCCATCGCCCAACTGCTGGACGGAGTGCGCGGCCTGACCGGGCTTGGCGCCGATGCGGAGGTCACCCTTGAGGCCAACCCAGGCACGGCCGACACGGCCAACTTCGCCGCCTACCGCGCCGCCGGGGTCAATCGCCTGTCCATCGGGGTACAAAGCCTGGATGCACAGCAGCTGCGCAAGCTCGGGCGCATCCACGACCCGGCCCAGGCCCGGGTGGCCCTGACCCTGGCCAGAGCCGCAGGCTTCGACAACCTCAACCTCGATCTCATGTATGCCTTGCCGCAGCAGACTCTGGGCCAGGCGGCGACGGACCTAGAGGCTGCCATCGGCCTGGCGCCCGAGCACCTGTCCTACTACCAACTCACCCTGGAGCCCAACACCGCCTTCCACCAGGCCACGCCGCCCTTGCCGGACGACGACCTGACCGCGGACATGCACGATCAGGGCGTGACACGGCTGGCAGCGGCCGGCTATGGTCAGTATGAGGTCTCGGCCTACGCCCGCCCCGATCGGCGTTGTCACCACAACCTGTCCTACTGGACCTTCGGCGACTACCTCGGCATAGGCGCGGGCGCCCACGCCAAGCTCACCGACCCGACCACAGGTCAGGTGGAGCGCACCACCAAGCTACGCCACCCGGATGCCTATCTGGCGGCGGCGCCCCAAGGACGATTCACCAGCAGTCGGCGGACCTTGAACCCCGCCGATCTGGTACTGGAATTTGCCCTGTTCGCGTTCCGCCTCCGGGACGGCTTCGACCGGACCCTGTTCGAGGCGCGCACCGGCCTGCCCTTCGCCCAGATCGCGGCCCCCCTGGCAGCGGCACAGGACCGCGGGCTGCTGGTCGTCGAGGCCGGGGCGGTGAGACCCACCGAGCTGGGTTGGCGCTTCCTCAACGACCTGATTCAGCACTTTGGTCCCACCGACCCCTAGCTATTTGTCGAACTCGGATTCTTGCCTCACTTGGTGAGCCTGGCCCTTGCATCCCTCGCCGTTGGCCGCTATCCTGCTGCGTTTCCTACGCATTTCACGCCCACGCCTAGGGTGCAGCAGAGCCATCATGAAAGAAGCCATTCACCCCAATTACGGCCCCGTCAAGGTCGTGTGCAGTTGCGGCAACGCCTTCGAAACCAGCTCTACCCTCAAGAAGGAAGAGCTGCACGTCGAGGTTTGCTCGGCTTGCCATCCCTTCTATACCGGCAAGCAGAAGGCCCTGGATACCGGCGGTCGCGCCGACCGCTTCCGCAAGCGCTATTCCCGCTAAGGACCTCCGTCCCGGCCGTGTACCACACCACCGCCCCTCTCCAGGGGCGGTGGTGTGGTTGTGCGCGCTGGCCCTTTTTCTCGGCGCGCCTGGGTTAGCGACCACAGCCCCGCCCTGTCCGGCCCAAGGGGGCACCACAGACGCTCGCCTCTCCTACGTCATCGACGGCGATACCCTGATCCTGGCCGGCGGCGACCGGGTCCGCTTGATCGGCATAGACGCCCCAGAGCTTGGGCGGGAGGGCGCGGCGGATCAGCCCCTGGCAGCCCAGGCTAAGGCTGCCCTGCGGGCACTGACCGGGGCACCCGGCTCCCGCGTCGCCCTCCAACCCGGAAGCCAGCCCCGCGACCGCCACGGGCGGCGCCTGGCCTACCTCTTCGCCGCGGACGGGAGCAACCTGGCAGAGCAACTCCTGCGAAAGGGCCTTGCCTACCAGGCAGCCATCCCACCCAACCTGCGCTATGCGGATTGCTACGCCGAGGTCCAGACCGAGGCACGCCGCCGAGGGCTCGGCCTCTGGGCGGGCCCGGCCCTGGACGCCGCGGCCCTGCCGCCGCGGGAGGGCTTCATGAGAGTCCGAGGCCGCGTGGAGCGGGTCCATGACAGCCGCCGGGGGCTATGGATCGAACTCGCAGGGGGCATGAGCCTGAATATCCGGGACGACGACCGGCCGACCTTCGCGCCCCAGGGCCTCGACTCCCTGCCGGGGCAGGAGATCGAGGCCCTGGGCTGGGTCTTCCGGGTCAAAGGCACGCCCCGCATGCGGCTGCGCCACCCATCGACCCTGCTCTTGGACCCGCACAGGCCCTGAATCTCGGCGTCGAATGACCCACTGCTCGGCATTCGTTCACCCGGAGACCACGACGAAAAACAACGGGTGCGGTGAAATGCTCCAATCTTCCCGCGGAGAGAGTGGCAACTGCCGCTATCGCATTGAGAGTCTTGCGCGACCTCCGCACCCCCGCGCCTCTGGGTGCGGGGTATTTTGTTTCGGATCACGCCTCGCGCAGAATTTGCGCCGTCAATGCTGCGTATCGGTGGCCCGTGAGGACCAGCATCTGGCAACATGCCCGCTTGCCGTCACCGACCAGGCCGCAGCCACAGGAGCCCTCCATGACCGACCCCGCAGCCAACGAGCACCCGGATGCCGACATCAATGCCCGGGCCTTGGACTATCACGCCCAGCCTGCCCCGGGGAAGATGGCTACCTGTATCACCAAGCCTGCAGAGACCCAGGACGATCTGTCCCTGGCCTACACCCCAGGGGTCGCCGAACCGGTGCGGCGCATCCACGCCGATCCGGACGACGCCTATCGCTACACCAACAAGGGCAATCTGGTGGCGGTCATCACCGACGGCACCGCGGTACTGGGTCTTGGCAATGTCGGCCCCTTGGCGAGTAAACCGGTCATGGAAGGCAAGGCGGTGCTGTTCAAGCACTTCGCCGGAATCGACTGCTTCGACATCGAGGTCCACGCCCGCCACCCCCAGGAGTTCGTCGAGACGGTACGGCACATCGCCCCGACCTTCGGCGGCATCAACCTGGAGGACATCGCCGCCCCGCACTGCTTCGAGATCGAACAGCTACTGATCCAGGAGCTGGACATCCCGGTCTTCCACGACGACCAGCACGGCACGGCCATCATCATCGCAGCCGGTCTGCTCAACGCACTGGAGCTCCAGCGTAAGCGGCTGGAAAACGCGATTATCGTGGTGCTTGGGGCCGGAGCGGCCGGCATCGCCGCCATGCGTCTGCTGATGACCATGGGCGCACACCGCCGCAACCTCTTTGCGGTGGATCGCGCCGGGGTCATCCACACTGGACGCAAGGACCTCAACCCATTCAAGTTCGGCGTGGCTGCGGACACGGATCGGCGCACCCTGGCGGAGGCCATGGTCGGCGCCGATGTCTTCATCGGGGTCTCGGGGCCAGACCTGGTCTCCCCTAACATGCTCGCGGCCATGGCGCCCAACCCCATCGTCTTTGCACTGTCCAATCCGGTCCCGGAAATTCGTCCCGAGGTGGCGTTCCAGGTCCGCGATGATATGATCCTGGCCACCGGGCGCAGCGATTACCCCAATCAAGTCAACAATGTCCTGGGCTTCCCCTACATCTTCCGCGGGGCCTTGGACGTACGCGCCTCGCGCATCAACGAAGACATGCAGATCGCCGCGGTCCACGCCCTCAAGGACCTGACCCACCTACCCGTACCGGATACAGTGCTGAGCGCCTACGGCCTCGACCACCTGACTTTCGGCCCGGACTACATCATCCCCAAGCCCTTCGATCCGCGGCTGCGGGACCTGGTCCCGCCGGCCGTCGCACGGGCGGCCGTTGCGAGCGGAGTGGCTCGCGCGCCCTATCCGGCCCACTATCCAGAATGACGGCGCGAACCTCGACCCAACCAGGATGACCTCGGCGGATACGCGCCAACGACAGGCCGGGGCACAAACCGGTCGGCAGCCGCGGAACGCTGCACCATTAAGACGGCATGTGCCCATACGGCGCCACCACATCAGCCATTCAACTGAGGAAGCGAGATGCGCAAGATCACCATCGTCGGTGCCGGCAGAGTCGGGGAGACCACGGCCCAGATCCTTGCCGAAAAGGAGCTGTGCCGGGAGATTGCCCTCTACGACATCCGCGAGGACGTGCCGGAGGGCGTCGCCCTGGACATCTGTCAGACCGCCCCCTTCTTCGAGTTCGATTGCGAACTCAGCGGCAGCAACGACCCGCAGATCATGCGTGGCTCGGACATGCTGATCATAACGGCCGGCCTGCCGCGCAAGCCGGGCATGTCCCGCTCGGACGTGCTTGAGGCCAATGTACGAGTCATCGACGAGGTGGTGGACCAGGCCAAGCGCTACGCCCCGGACGCCATGATCCTCATGGTCACCAACCCGGTGGACACCCTGACCTATCGCGCCTTCCAGCGCAGTGGCTGGCCGCGGGATCGGGTGTTTGGCCAAGCAGGAGTGCTCGACGCGTCCCGCATGGCGGCCTTCATCGCACGAGAGACCGGCTTCTCGGTGCGCGATATCACCACCATCGTGCTCGGCGGTCATGGGGACACCATGGTGCCGGTGCCGCGGTATTGCACCGTCAACGGGATTCCCCTCTCCCACTTCCTGTCCCCGGAGCGGATCGAGGCCATCAACGAGCGCACCCGCAAGGGTGGGGCCGAGATCCTTGCCCTGCGAAAGAACTCCAGCGCCTACGACGCCCCCGCCGCCGCGGTGGCGGCCATGGTGGACGCCATCGTCAACAACCGGCGCCGACTGCTACCCTGCGTGGCCATCTTGGAGGGGGAATACGGGGAGGCCGACATTGCCATGGGGGTGCCCTGCGTATTGAGCGCCAAGGGCCTGGAGTCTGTGATCGAGATCGATCTCGACGCCCAGGAGCGGTCCGCCTTCGACGCATCCGCGGCCTCGGTGCGCGAGGATATCGGCCGCCTGGCCGACATCGCGTGAAAACGCCTCAACTATCGGCACGAAAGCTGCCTAGCCAGAAGAGCTGACGCAGCGTCTCGACATAGATCGCACCCGGTCAGCGACCGGGGGGGCGATCCGCCGGGTACCCCGTCCCGGATATCCCATTGAACATACCATGCGACCCAGGCCAGCCCCGGGGTCGTAAAACCCAGTGCCAGGAGCGAGCAGCATGACGAACCCAACCGTGACCGTCACCAACAACGCCACCGGCGAGAGTCGCGACTTTCCCCTTCTACAGGGCACCATCGGGCCCGAAGCAGTGGACATCTCATCTCTCTACAAAGACTCCAAGATCTTCACCTACGACCCAGGCTTCATGTCCACGGCAAGTTGCCACAGCGCCATCACCTACATCGATGGCGACCAGGGCATCCTGCTCTACCGCGGCTACCCTATCGAGCAACTCGCGGCCAAGGCGAGCTTCCTGGAAGTCACCTATCTGTTGCTCTACGGCGAGCTGCCGGACGGGCGGGAGTTGCGCGGTTTCGAGAGCATGATCAGCCGCCACACCATGCTCAACGAGAATTTGCGCAGTTTTCTCAATGGCTTCCACTACGATGCCCACCCCATGGCCATGCTGGTGGGCGTGGTCGGATCCCTATCCGCCTTCTACCACGACTCCTTCGACATCTATGACCCTCACCATCGGGAAATTGCGGCCCACCGCCTGATCGCCAAGATTCCGACCATCGCCGCCGCTGCCTACAAACACACCGTCGGCGAACCACTGATGTACCCGCGCAACGACCTGCGCTATGGGGCCAACTTCCTGCACATGATGTTTGCCACCCCTTGTGAGGCATATAAGCCTGGCCTGGTCGCCGAAAAAGCGCTGAACCTGCTCTTCATACTCCACGCGGATCACGAGCAAAACGCCAGCACCTCGACGGTACGCCTGGCCGCCAGCTCAGGAGCCAACCCCTACGCCTGTATCGCCGCTGGAATCGCCTCCCTGTGGGGCCCGGCACATGGCGGTGCCAACGAGGCGGTTCTGGATATGCTGCTCGAGATCGGCGACGTGAAGAACGTACCGAAGTACATGGAAAAGGCCAAGGACAAGGACGACCCGTTCAGGCTCATGGGTTTCGGACACCGGGTCTACAAAAACTATGACCCAAGGGCCAAGATCATTCGCGAGGTCTGCCACCAGGTGCTGGAGGAATTAGCAGACGCCAACAACCCCCTGTTCGAATTGGCCCTCAAACTGGAGGAGATTGCCCTGAGCGACGAGTACTTTGTCGAGCGCAAGCTCTACCCGAACGTGGACTTCTATTCGGGGATCATCTACCAGGCGCTGGGTATCCCGCGCAGTATGTTTACCGCCATGTTCGCCGTCGCCAGGACCGTGGGCTGGGTCTCCCACTGGATGGAAATGATGGCTGAGCCCAACAACCGCATCGGCCGGCCTCGCCAGATCTACAACGGCCCGGCCCAGCGGGACTATCAGGGCATCACCCGACGCTGAACCAAGGGCTAAATCAGCGGCCGCCGAGACGGGCCCTACTGGGCGAGCTCGCGCTCAGCGGCGCTGCGTCCTCGGTTGACGGCTCGGAGTCCAGCTCCAGCAACCGACGCAGGGCGTCCAGGCCGACACCACGCTCCGGGCGCTCGGTCACTGGGTTCAACGGCGGGCTGCGCAAGGATTGAGGCGGCAATACGACCAGGGTGAAGGGAATCTCGCCGGCAACGAATCCGAACGACGGACAGGCCAGTCGCCGCCCGTCGCCGTAACGCAGGACCTCCTCCCCCTCCTGCCAGGGAATGCCTTGATCGACCAGGGCAAAGACCAACTCCTCAGGGCTATCGGCAAACAGGTGCAGGCGCACGCCTGCACCCATGTCTGCGGTCCCGGCCAGCACCGGGCCCACTAGTCGCGGCCTGAATCGGGCGAAGACCCCCATCGCCCGGGCCGCTTGCTCCCGCAGCCTGCGCAGATCAGCGGCACAACGCTCGCCCTGGAACAGGCAGCGCTGCTCCAAGAGCGCCTGGTGGATCTCCTCATTGGTTGGCCAGTCGCGGCGATTGACGATACCCAGGCGCTCGGCCGCCTTGCGTCGCGCCCGATCGAAGGCCTGGCCACCGTGCTCTGCGAGGATTCGAGCGGCCTCGTAGGCCAACCGATCGCGCTGAGGCGATCCGCGATGATGGCCGCTCATCGGCTTGCCCCCGCCGCGGGCATTCGTCTGCGATGAGGAACGGGGGCGACGAGCTCACTGGTAGGCATAATGATCATCCAGGGTATTCGGGCCGAACACGGCGACATACTATACGGGCATAACCCTCGCCCTCGGCCTTGCCCAGTGCGGAGCCGAGGCGAAGCCATCGTTTTGCGGCCTAGGCACGGTTGACAACCGCCGCGGGGCCTATAATGTCGCACATCTACCAAGATGTTTTTTTCAGTAAAATTTCAGAATTTGATATAGTTATATCGGCTATCAGATAAGTAGCTTGAGATTATTCGTATGGTTTGCGCAACAGGCTAAGACGGCATGTTCAGTTTCGGTCGAAAAAAGACCGCCCTTCTGGGCGTCGACATCAGCTCAACCAGCATCAAGCTGATCGAGTTGTCCCGGAGCAGTGGTGCGGCTACATCCCTGTTTCACGTCGAGAACTATGCGATCGAGCCCCTCCCACCCAACGCTGTGGTGGAGAAAAAGATTGCGGACGTGGATGCCGTCGGCCATGCGATTGGAAAGGCGGTCGCCCGTAGCGGCACCAAGACCGGCCGTGCCGCCGTAGCAGTATCGGGATCGGCGGTCATCACTAAGGTCATTGCCCTATCCTCCGTTCTTAGCCCGGGGGAAATGGAGGCGCAGATCCAGCTCGAGGCGGACCAATACATCCCCTACCCACTTGAAGAGGTCAGTATCGACTTCGATGTCGTAGGGCCGTCCTCGTCGAACCCAGACATGGTCGACGTCCTGCTCGCCGCGTCCCGACAGGAAAATGTGGACGACCGGGTGAGCGCCCTGGAGATCGGTGGACTGACGGCCGCAGTGGTAGACGTAGAGGCTTACGCCATGGAAAACGCCTGCACTCTCGTCCTAGGGGCCCAGGCGGGAGATCGGCGCGGCGACCAGCAGGGCGATCAAACGATCGCCGTAGTCGATGTGGGCGCCACGACCACCAACCTGCACGTGCTACACCAAGGCCGCATCGTCTACACCCGCGAACAGAACTTCGGTGGCCGCCAGCTCATCGAAGAGATTCAGCGCCGCTATTCCCTGCCCCAGGAACAGGCCTTGCAGAACTTGATCGGAGGGGGGCTGCCCGAGAGCTTTGAATCGGAGATCTTGGCTCCGTTCAAAGAGACCCTAGCCCAACAGATCGGCCGCGCCTTACAGTTCTTCTACTCCGCAAGCACCTTCAATCGGGTCGACCAAGTCATCCTCGCCGGCGGCTCGGCGGGCATCCGCAAGGTCGATGAACTGGTCGAGGATCGCCTGGGCACCCATACCTCGGTGGCCAACCCGTTCACCCACATGTCCCTGGCGCCCAAGATCAAAGCACAAGACATTGCCCGCGACGCGCCGTCCCTGATGATTGCGGTAGGGCTGGCGCTCAGGGGGTTCGACTAAATGGCACGCATCAATCTTCTGCCTTGGCGCGAGGCCGAACGCAAGCGCCGCCTGCAGGACTTTGCGGGCGCTGCGGGTACCGCGCTCGCGGTGACAGCGCTGCTCGGACTCGGGATTCATTTCCAGATCGAGGGCATGATCACAAACCAGCAGGACCGCAACCGCTACCTTGAGACCGAGATTGCAGCCTTGGACCGCCAGATCAAGAAGATTCAGGACCTCGACGCGACTAAGGCCAGCCTCATTGCCCGCATGAACATCATCCAGGCTTTGCAGGAGAGTCGCCCGGAGGAGGTACACCTGTTCGACGAGCTGGTCGTAGCCATACCCGACGGCATCTATCTGACCAAGGTCGAGCAGAAAGGCAAATCCGTCACCTTGGAGGGGCGGGCACAGTCCAATGCCCGGGTGTCCTCGTTCATGCGCAACATCGAGGCCTCCGCCTGGGTCGGCAACCCCAGCCTGGAACTCATCGAGAACAAGGACCAAACCGGCGGCAGATCGAGCCGGTTCCGGCTGCGCTTCGACCAGCGCCAGGCAGGGGCCGAAGACGACAACGGACTCGGCGTCCCCAAGCCTGTGTCCGGGAACACAGCGAAGCCGCGTAAGCCGTCATGAACCTAAATCAACTCAACGAACTGGAACTGAGCAACGTCGGCGACTGGCCAACGCCGATCAAGTCGTTGGTGATCGTCGCGCTCTGTGCGGCTGCGGGCTTCGCTGGCTATTACTTCGATACCAGCCTCCAGATCGAACGTCTGCAGGCTGACGAAGACAAGGAATTGCAGTTGCGTACCAGCTTCGAGACCAAACAGGCCAAGGCGGTCAATCTCGAAGCCTACGAACAACAACTGGAGGAGATGAAGGAGTCCTTCGGTACCATGCTGCGCCAACTCCCGGACAAGACCGAGGTGGCCGGACTGTTGGTGGACGTGTCCCAGACCGGACTGGCAGCAGGCCTGGAGTTCGAGCTGTTTCAGCCTGAAGGCGAACAGATCAAAGACTTTTATGCGGAGTTGCCGATCAAGATCAAGGTCAAGGGCGAGTACCACGAATTCGGGCGCTTTGTCAGTGGCTTGGCAGCCCTGCCACGCATCGTCACCCTGCACGACGCGAACATCGACGCACCAACCGCGCCACGATCCCGCGATCCAGGTGCGGATGGAGGCGCTATCAAGCTCACGCTCCAAGCGGTTGTGAAGACCTACCGATACCTCGACGAGGCAGCAATCAAATGAGGTCGCTACGTCAGAGCGCTCTGTTTGCCGTTGCGGCCCTGACCGCCTGTAGCGGCGGTGGCACCCAGGACTTGGCAGACTACGCAGCCAAGGTCCGGGAGCGCCCTGCCGGGCCCATCGAACCGCTGCCGGAGCTCAAGCAGGTCGCGACCTTCGTGTACGATCCGGGCGATCGTCGCGACCCCTTCCTGTCAGACGAGCTCACTGAGGATTTCGTTGAACGCCCCGCATCCGGCGGCATCGCCCCAGATCCGTTGCGCCACAAGGAAGAGCTTGAGCGGTACGCCCTCGACTCCCTCAGAATGGTTGGGACCTTGGCCCAAGGCGACGTGCAGTGGGCCTTGGTCATATCACCAGAAGGGATCCTCCACCGAGTGCGCGTCGGCATGTATCTTGGTCAGAACAACGGCCAGATCACGCTGATCGACGACACTCGGATTCAACTGACTGAAATCGTCAACGACGGTGGTAACGAGTGGCGCGAACGACAAGCCGCTGTCACTTTGACCCAATAGGCTGCCGGACATGAGGTTGCGATGAACACTTTCCCCGCTGTGCACGACACTTCCGGCAGCCGCAAGACGAGCGGCAGTCAGTGCCGTCTCGCGCCCTTCCTGGCCCTTCTGGCCCCCCTGTTGATCGGCCCCTGGGGCGCAGCCTTCGCCGCCACGACCCTGGAGAACGTGGAGTTCGCCGCACTCCCGGGTAATCGCGTGCAGATCGATCTGGTCATGTCCGCTGCGGTCAAGCCGCCGGAAAACTTCGCGACCGACTCCCCTGCCCGGATCGCTCTGGATTTCCCGGGCGTGACCAGTGCCCTCGCGGAGAAGACCGTGCCGGTGGGTGTCGGCGACGTCCATAGTGTCGTGGCGGTGGAGGCGGGCGACCGCACGCGGGTGGTGATCAACCTCAACCAGTCCGTCCCCTACGAAGTCATCAACCGCGGCAATCGGGTCACGATCAACGTCAATGTCGGCCAGGGCGCGTCCCAGCCGTCCCAGACGCTGGCCCCAGAAGCCCCAGCCGCCAGCGAGGCGAGTCGCGGCAGCAGCAGGGCACCCGCATCCAGGTCGGCAAGACAACCCCGGCCCAGCCGTGGCGCACCCCTGCGTGACCTGGACTTCCGTCGTGGCAACTCCGGCGAGGGCCGCGTCGTCATCAAGCTGCCCAACTCGGCCACTAGGGTGGCGGTGCGAGAGCAGGGCCAACACGTCTTGGTGGACGTCTTCAACACCGCGCTGCCCCAGCGCCTGTTCCGCAGACTCGACGTCACCGATTTCGCGACCCCGGTTTCGATCATCGAGACGAAGCCCAAGGGCCGCGACGTGGAGGTCGATATCCAGGCTGGCGAGGACTACGACTACCTGGCCTACCAGACCGACGACCTCTTCACCCTCGAGTTCCGCAAGCTCACCAGAGCGGAGAAGGAACAGCAACTCAAGAAGGACGTGGTCTATTCCGGCGACCGCCTGTCGCTGAATTTCCAGGACATCGAGGTCCGCGCAGTTCTCCAGCTCCTGGCGGACTTCACGGGGCTCAACCTGGTCGCCAGCGACACCGTGGCCGGCAATATCACCCTACGCCTGAAAAACGTCCCCTGGGACCAGGCCCTGGACATCATCCTCAAGACCAAGGGGCTGACCATGCGCCAGACCGGCAACGTCGTCATGATCGCGCCGACGCCCGAGGTTGCCGCCCTGGAGAAACTGCAACTCGAATCCGAGCAGCAGATCGAGGAACTCGCCCCAACGCGCTCCGAGTTTGTACAGGTCAACTACGCCAAGGCCTCGGATCTGGCAGCACTGCTCAAGTCGGAGGACAACCAGCTGCTGTCCGAGCGGGGCAATGTGACCTTCGACCAACGCACCAATACCCTGTTGGTACAGGATACCGCCGCCAAATTGGAAGACATCCGCAAGGTCGTTGGGCGCCTGGACATCCCCGTCCGGCAGGTCATGATCGAGTCACGCATCGTCATCGCCAACAACGACTTCGCCCGGGAGCTCGGCGTGCGTTTCGGACTGTCCTTCGCCACCGGCTCACTCAATGGCAACCAGCTGTTGCTGGGTGGCACCCGGCCCGGCACCCTCGGCAATGCCGACTACAACGCGGGTGCCTTTGGGCAATCCGTCCAGACCGGGCAGCCCTTCAACCCCATCATCGAGTCCCCCGCGGGCTCCGGCAATCAGGGCTTGCTTGTCGATCTGCCGGTGGTGGCCCCCTCGGGCGCGGTGAATTTCCTCATCGGCAAGGTCGGCTCCTACCTGTTGCAACTGGAACTCTCGGCGATGCAGAGGGAGGGGCGCGGCGAGATCGTCTCCAGCCCGAGGGTCATTACCTCAGACCAGCATAAGGCGACCATCAAGGTCGGCCAGGAAATCCCATACCAGCAATCGTCCTCCAGCAGTATCACGAACACGGTGGCGTTTAAGGAAGCTGTCCTGGCACTTGAAGTGACGCCTGCCATCACGCCGGACGAGCGGATCATCATGGATCTCAAGGTGAACAAGGACAATCCGGACTACACCAAGGCGATCGATGGCAACCCTCCGATCGACACCCGCTCCGTCGAGACATCCGTCCTGGTGGACAACGGGGAGACGGTGGTCCTGGGTGGTGTCTACGAGCGCACCAAGTCCTCGTCGAAGGAGCAGATTCCCTGGCTCGGCGACCTCCCGATCCTGGGCCACCTGTTCAAGACCACGTCGAAGACAGACAACAACTCCGAACTGCTCATCTTCGTGACCCCGAAGATCCTCAAGTCGGAGATGGCAACCCGTTGATCCCACGAGCAACGACGCGCCCTGACACGGCGGCTCCAAAAGCCACCGAGGCTCCAGATTTATATTAAGGACCCCGATTGCTGGGACGATGCCTGGCTTGACGCAAGGACGGACGCCGCGGGAGCAAGGGGGATCGGCTTTGAGATCTTCCCGCCAACCGTTCCTTGGGCAACTGCCGAGGTGCTCGCCGACAACTGGCTACCTGGCTGAACCAGTACCCTGGTTCAGCCTATTTTGCGCCGTCAGGGAGCCGAGAAGCGGTCAGATGCAGGGCATGCGGAGGGAGCAGGCGCTTGCCCCGGCGCCGGAAATCTGGCATATCTGTTCGGCATGATGCGACCACAGAATATCTTCCTCGTCGGACCCATGGGTGCAGGCAAGAGCACCATCGGCCGTCAACTTGCCGAAGCCCTTTCCTATGAGTTTCGCGATAGCGATCACGAGATCCAGCGCCGCACGGGCGTGGATATCGCGACCATCTTCGAGTTCGAGGGCGAGAAAGGCTTTCGCGAGCGCGAGCGCAATGTCATCGAGGAGATGATCCAGGAGGATGGCATCGTTCTGGCCACCGGCGGTGGCGCTGTCCTGCGCCCCGAGAATCGCCAGGGGCTGGCGGCGCGAGGCGTCGTCGTCTACCTGTACTGCAGCCCGGAACAGCAGTACACCCGCACCTCGCGCGACCGCAACCGCCCCTTGCTCCAGACCGAGGACCCCAAGGCCCGGCTGCGCGACCTCATGGAGGAGCGCGACCCACTCTATCGGCAGATCGCCGACCTGGTGGTCTCGACGGAAAAGCGCGGCACCGCATCCGTGGTCAAGGAGATCCGTCGCCGGCTGGACGCGGAATCCCTGTGAGCGCCGTCGCTCTGGCGACCCACCTCGCCGTGGCCCTCGGCGAGCGCTCCTACCCGATCATGATCGGCGCGGGCGTGCTTGCGGACCCGGACGCCTACGCCCCCTACCTCGCCGGCCCCCAGGTGCTGATCGTCACCAACGAGACGGTCGCCCCCCTGTATTTGAAGCAGGTTCGCACTGCCCTCGCAAGCCGCCAGGTCCATGAGGTCATCCTCCCCGACGGCGAGCAGTACAAGACCCTGGAGGTCTGGAACCGAATCTTCGATGCGCTGCTGGGCCAACGCTTCAGCCGCGACTGCACCATCGTCGCCCTGGGCGGCGGCGTGGTCGGCGACATGGCGGGCTTTGCGGCCGCCTGCTACCAACGGGGCGTCGACTTCGTTCAGGTCCCGACGACGCTGCTCGCGCAGGTTGATTCCTCGGTCGGGGGCAAGACCGGCGTCAACCACCCCCTTGGCAAGAACATGATCGGCGCCTTCCATCAGCCCCGGGCCGTGGTCGCCGACACCTCCAGCCTCAACACCCTGCCCGATCGAGAGCTGGCCGCCGGGATCGCGGAGGTCTACAAGTACGGACTGATCCGAGACCCCGACTTCTTCGACTGGATCGAGGGCCACATGGAGGCCCTGATCGGCCGTGACCTCAGCTCCCTGGGCGAGGCCATCGAGCGCTCCTGCCGCAACAAGGCCGAGGTGGTCGGCGCCGATGAGCGCGAGGCCGGCAACCGGGCGCTGTTGAACCTGGGCCACACCTTCGGACACGCCATCGAGACCGGGGCCGGCTATGGGGCTTGGCTCCATGGCGAGGCGATTGCCGTCGGCATGTGCATGGCCGCCGACCTGTCCCATCGACTCGGCTGGCTGACAGCGGCAGATGTGGAGCGTATTCGCGCCCTGACCCTGGCGGCCCACCTTCCCGTTGCGCCGCCGCCCGACCTCGGGCCCAAGCGTTTTATGGATCTCATGGCCGTGGATAAGAAGGTCCTCCGCGGTCGGCTGCGCCTGGTCCTGCTGCGCGGCATCGGCGACGCCGTCGTCACAGGGGACTTCGACCCCGAGGCGCTACAGGAGACCCTGTCGGCCTACTGCATCCCTGGAGCCTAATCCGGGCGTCGACACGCACCACCCTGGTGCGATACGGCAGGGTTGACGCACCATGCCGACGCAGGGATCAAGCCAGGCTCTACTCTCAGCCGTAGCCTGGATGGAGCGAAGCGGAATCCAGGCCCTTGCGCTAACCCATTGACGTAAGCCCAACCCACCTTCGGTGGATGCGCTGCGCTTACCCACCCTACGATGATCGAGGTACTGGGGTTCCTTGGGCGACCATAATCTTTGCAAATGCGTCGAATCTTCCGATCGGCCCGGGCCCGTAACCGTGGGAGCGCCGCCCTCCGCGCGATGCTACGTGGCCCAGCGGCTTCTCCGGAAGGCGCCCTGTCGCGGCGGGGCACTGCTCGCACAGGATGAGCGCCCCTACCTTGGCTGTCCGAGGCGAAGCCTCATGAGGACGCTGGGGGCATTGAGACTGTGCAATTTTTGCGCAAACCGCATCATCAGGCGGACCGAGTAGGCTGGGTTGAGCGTGCGAAACCCAGCAATCAACGGCTTACGGGTCGCGATGCGCTGGGTTTCGTACCTCAACCCAGCCTACGAAGCATTCTTTCATGGTCTCATTGGTGCGCAACGGCGTCACATCTCTTGCCTTGCGCCCGTCACAGGGCATCGCCTGTCCCGGCGCCCCTGGCAAGACACCCGAATTCGACCCGAAGGCTCAACAGCCCCCTGACTCCGCCCTGGCGCCGGGGGTGTCCTGGCGCCGGGGTGGCATGTATTCTGCACGTTTAGTAAGATCGCGGGTTCCGCCTGGGCCCGAGGTATCCGCGGATGCGGCTGCCTCTCCCAGGCACCGAAGCCGAGGTCAGGAAGTGACGGTGGTTTGCCGATCTGTCGCGACCGAACCCTAACAAGAGCCCTTCGGACTGGTCCCAAGGCGACAACCAGACCCGACATCAGGCGTATCCCAGCGCGCTGGGGCGCCACAATGCGCCTCTCAGATCCAGTTTCCTACGAGGACAGCAATGAGCCTTCGTGCCCTACCGGAAGCCCACGGGCTGTACCACCCTGCCAACGAGCATGACGCCTGTGGCGTTGGCTTTGTGTGCAATATCAAAAACGTCAAGAGCCGCGGCATTGTCGAGCAAGGCCTCGAACTGCTTGTGCGACTGACCCACCGCGGTGCCGTGGGCGCCGACCCAAGAGCCGGCGACGGCGCGGGCATCCTGCTCCAGATTCCCGACAGCTATTTCCGCAACGCGGTGGACTTCGAGCTGCCGGCCGCAGGCTCGTACGGGGTCGGCATGGTGTTCCTGCCGCAGGACACCGCCTCCCGCGAGGCAATGGAGGCTACGGTCGAGCAGCACATGATCGAAGGCGGTCAGCGGGTGCTCGGTTGGCGCGACGTGCCGGTGAACAACAGCGTCCTGGGCGAGAGCGTGCTGCCCACGGAGCCCAAGATTCGGCAAATCTTTGTCGCCTGCGGACAGAACTGCCCGGATCAGGACGCCTTCGAGCGAAAGCTGTTCGTGGTGCGTAAGCGCATGGACAATGCCATCCGCGACGCCGGCTACGAAAAGTCCTCGTACTATGTCGCCTCGCTGTCTTCGCGCACCGTCGTTTACAAGGGCATGCTCCTGGCAGACCAGGTCGGTGGTTACTACCAGGACCTGAAGCACCCGGACGTCGAGTCCGCCCTCGCCCTGGTGCATCAGCGCTTCTCGACCAACACCTTCCCGACCTGGGACCTGGCACACCCCTTCCGCATGATCTGCCACAACGGCGAGATCAACACCCTGAGGGGCAACGTCAACTGGATGGCCGCACGGCGCCACACCATGCGCTCCGAGGTCCTCGGCGAGGACCTGGACAGCATCTGGCCGTTGATCCCCGAGGGCCAATCCGACTCCGCCTCCTTCGACAACGCCCTGGAACTGCTCGTCATGGGCGGCTACTCCCTGGCCCACGCCATGATGATCCTCATCCCTGAGGCATGGGCCGGCAACCAGTTGATGGACGAAGAGCGCCGCGCCTTCTACGAGTACCACGCGGCCCTCATGGAGCCCTGGGACGGGCCGGCGGCGGTGGCCTTCACCGATGGTCGCCAGATCGGCGCCACGCTGGACCGCAACGGCCTGCGCCCAGCCCGCTACCTGGTCACCAACGACGACCTGGTGGTCATGGCCTCGGAGATGGGCGTGCTGGACATCCCGGAGGAGAAGATCGTCAAGAAGTGGCGCCTCCAGCCCGGCAAGATGTTCCTCATCGACCTGGAGCAGGGCCGCATCATCGACGACGAGGAGATCAAGGCGCAGCTCGCCTCCGCCCGTCCCTACCGCCAGTGGCTCCAATCCACCCAGATCCACCTGGACGAGCTACCCACGGACGTGGCCCCCATGGCCCCGGACGACGATACCCTGCTGGAGGCCCAACAGGCCTTCGGTTACACCCAGGAGGACATCAAGTTCCTGCTCACCCCCATGGTCATGACCGGCCAGGAGGCGATCGGGTCCATGGGCGCAGACAATCCGCCTTCGGTCCTGTCGGCCCGCTCCAAGCATCTGTCGACCTACTTCAAGCAGAACTTCGCCCAGGTAACCAACCCGCCGATCGACCCGATCCGCGAGGAACTGGTCATGTCCCTGGTCTCCTTGATCGGCCCACGCCCGAACCTGCTCGGCCTGGCCGAGGCGAGCAAGCATTGGCGCCTGGAGGTCAATCAGCCGGTCCTCACCAACGAGGATCTGGAGCGGGTGCGCCACATCCAGGACAACTCCGCGGGTGTCTTCCGCACCCGGACCCTGGATATGGTCTATCTCGCCGACACCGGTGCCGAGGGCATGGCCCCCGCCGTGGAGCGGCTCTGTCAGGAGGCCGAGCAGGCAGTGGTGGATGGCTACAACATCCTCATCCTGTCGGACCGTAAGACCAACCGGGACCACATCGCCATCCCCGCCCTGCTGGCCACCTCCGCGGTACACCACCACCTGATCCGCTGCGGCATGCGCACCAGCGTCGGGTTGGTGGTGGAGACCGGCGCGGCCCTGGAGGTGCATCACTTTGCCGCCCTGGCCGGCTATGGGGCCGAGGCCATCAACCCCTACCTCGCCTTCGACACCATCGCCTCCCTGCTGCCACGCCTGCCAGGGCCGCTCCAGTTCGAGGAGGCCCAGAAGCGCTACATCAAGGCGGTAGGCAAGGGGCTGTTGAAGGTCATGTCCAAGATGGGCATCTCCACCTTCCAGTCCTATTGCGGGGCCCAGATCTTCGACGCCGTGGGGCTCAACAGCGCCTTCATCGCGAAGTACTTCACCGGCAGCCAGGGCACCGTCGAGGGCGTCGGACTGGCCGAGGTCGCCCAGGAGGCGGTGCGCTGGCACCGGCAGGGCTTCGGTAACGAGCAGATCTACCGCAAGCACCTGGACGTCGGCGGTGACTATGCCTACCGGCTGCGCGGCGAAGACCACGTCTGGACGCCGGAGACCATCGCCGCCCTGCAACACGCAACCCGCGCCAACGATGCAAAGACCTTCGCTGAGTTCTCCCGCCTGGTGGACGAGCAAAGCGAGCGGCTGCTGACCTTCCGCGGGCTCATGCAATTGCGCCTCGCCGACGAGCCAGTCCCCCTTGAAGAGGTCGAGCCCGCCGCGGAGATCGTCAAACGCTTCGCGACCGGCGCCATGTCCTTCGGCTCCATCTCCTACGAGGCCCACTCCAACCTGGCGCGGGCGATGAACGCCATCGGCGGCAAGTCCAACACCGGCGAGGGTGGCGAGGAGCCCGAGCGCTTCAACCCGCTGCCCGACGGCTCGGCCAATCCAGAGCGCTCGGCCATCAAGCAGGTCGCCTCGGGACGCTTCGGGGTGACGGCCGAGTATCTGGTCAACTCTGACGACATCCAGATCAAGATTGCCCAGGGCGCCAAGCCCGGTGAAGGTGGCCAGTTGCCCGGCCACAAGGTCAGCCCGCAGATTGCCCGGGTGCGCCACTCCACCCCTGGGGTGGGGCTCATCTCGCCACCGCCCCACCACGACATCTACTCGATCGAGGACCTGGCCCAGCTCATCCACGATCTCAAGAACGTCAACCCGCGGGCGCGCATCTCCGTCAAGCTGGTCTCCGAGATCGGCGTCGGCACGGTGGCGGCGGGTGTGGCCAAGGCCCACGCCGACCATGTGACCATCTCCGGTTACGACGGCGGCACCGGGGCCAGCCCCCAGACCTCCATCAAACACGCCGGCTCCCCCTGGGAGATCGGCCTGGCCGAGACCCATCAGACCCTGGTCATGAACCGCCTGCGTGGGCGCATCGCCGTGCAGGTCGACGGCGGGCTGCGCACCGGCCGCGACGTGGTCATCGGCGCCCTGCTCGGTGCCGACGAGTTCGGCTTCGCCACCGCGCCGCTGATCGTCTCCGGCTGCATCATGATGCGCAAGTGCCACTTGAACACCTGCCCGGTGGGCGTGGCGACGCAAGACCCGGAGCTGCGCAAGCGCTTCACCGGCAAGCCCGAGCACGTCATCAACTACTTCTTCTTCATCGCCGAAGAGGTCCGAGCCATGATGGCGCAGCTCGGCTTCCGGACCATGGACGAGATGATCGGCCAGCGGGACCGCCTGGAGATGCGCACCGCCATTGACCATTGGAAGGCCAAGGGGCTGGACTTCTCACGCTTGCTCTACAAGCCCGAGGTCGGCCCTGAGGTCGCCCTCTACCAGCGCGAGACCCAGGACCACGGCCTCGACAAGGCCCTGGACCTCGAGCTGATCGCCCAGGCCGGCCCTGCCCTGGAGCGGGGCGAGGCGGTCAGGATCGAGACCGGCATCAAGAACTACAACCGCACCTTCGGCACCCTGCTCTCAGGCGAGGTGGCCAAGCGCTACGGCCATGCCGGCCTGCCCGACGACACCATCCACGTCAAGGCGACCGGCACCGGTGGCCAGTCCTTCGGTGCCTGGGTGGCCAAGGGCGTCACCATCGAGCTGGAGGGCGAGGCCAACGATTACGTCGGCAAGGGCCTGTCCGGCGGACGCCTGATCATCTACCCCTCGCCCCAAGCCGCCATCGAGCGGGCCGAAGACAACATCATCGTCGGCAACACCGTGCTCTATGGGGCCATCAGCGGCGAGTGCTTCTTCCGCGGCGTGGCCGGGGAGCGCTTCTGCGTACGCAACTCGGGCGCCATCGCCGTGGTCGAGGGCGTCGGCGACCACGGTTGCGAGTACATGACCGGCGGCATCATGGTCTGCCTCGGGCCCACCGGGCGGAACTTCGCCGCAGGCATGTCCGGCGGCATCGCCTATGTGTTGGACGCGGACGGCAATTTCGCCACCCGCTGCAACCTCGCCATGGTCGAGCTCGAACCCATCCCCGCAGAGGACGATGCCCTGGAGGCCTTCGACCATCAGGGCGGCGATTTGGAGACCCACGGCCTGGTGGACGTGAGCCGGGACATGACCCGCCACGACGCCCTGCGCCTGCGCAAGCTCATCACCCGCCACCTGCACTACACCAACTCCGATGTAGCACGCCGGATCCTCGCCGACTGGCAGGACTACCTGCCGCTCTTCAAGAAGATCATGCCGGTGGACTACCGCCGTGCCCTCGAACAGATGCAAGCCAACCAGAGTCGCCCGCCGCAGCCGGGCCGGCCGTTTAAGGGGGTTGTCGAACATGGGTAAGCCCACTGGATTCATGGAGATCGATCGCCGCGACCGGCACTACGAGCCGACGGCCGATCGCGTCGTCCACTATCAGGAGTTCGTCGTCTCGCTGCCCGACTCCGACGTCAGCCGTCAGGGAGCGCGCTGCATGGACTGCGGCATCCCCTTCTGTCACCAGGGGTGCCCGGTCAACAACCTGATTCCGGACTGGAATGATCTGGTCTTTCGGGGCGAATGGCAGGCGGCCGTGGAGGTCCTGCACTCCACCAACAACTTCCCGGAGTTCACGGGCCGCATCTGCCCCGCGCCCTGCGAGGCGTCCTGCACCCTGAACATCGACGACGCCCCGGTGACCATCAAGACCATCGAGTGCACCATCGTCGACAAGGCCTGGGACCAGGGCTGGATCAAGCCCCAGGTCCCGGCCCGGCGCACCGGCAAGAAGGTCGCCATCGTCGGCTCCGGGCCCGCGGGTCTCGCCTGCGCTCAACAACTGGCGCGCGCCGGACACCAGGTCGCCCTCTACGAAAAGGAGGACCGCATCGGTGGCCTCCTGCGCTACGGCATCCCCGACTTCAAGCTGAGCAAGACCCTCATCGACCGGCGCATGAGCCAGATGCGCGCCGAGGGCGTGGAGTTCCACACCCACACTCATGTCGGCGAGGACATCCTGGCCCAGGAACTGCGCGCCGAGTACGACGCACTCGTCCTCACCGGCGGCTCAGAGAAGGCGCGCGACCTGGATGTACCCGGCCGCAGCCTCGACGGCATCCACTTCGCCATGGACTTCCTGCGCAACAACAGCAAGCGGGTCCAGGGTGTCTTCGTCTCCGACGACGACTTCATCAGCGCCCAGGGCAAGCATGTGGTGGTGATCGGCGGTGGCGACACCGGCTCCGACTGCATCGGCACCTCAAACCGCCACGGTGCCTGCTCGGTCACCCAGATCGAGCTGCTCCCCGAACCGCCGGTCAAGGAGGACAAGGCCCTCACCTGGCCGAACTGGCCCAATAAGAAGCGCACCTCGAGTTCCCAGGAAGAGGGCTGCCGGCGCCTGTGGTCGGTCGCAACCAAGGAATTCCTGACAGACGGCAAAGGCCATGTGCACGCCCTGAAGTGCGCCAAGCTCGACTGGACCAAGGACGCCGCCGGGCGCTGGCAGTCCAGCGAGGTTCCGGGCTCGGAGTTCGAACTCAGGGCAGATCTGGTGACCCTGGCCATGGGTTTCGTCCACCCGATCCACCAAGGCATGCTCCAAGAGCTGGGCGTGGAGTTCGACGGCCGCGGGAATGTTCAGGGCAACACCGAGGGGCCAGCCGCCTACCACACCTCTCTGGACGGTGTCTTCGCCGCGGGCGACATGCGCCGCGGCCAATCGCTGGTAGTCTGGGCAATCCGTGAGGGCAGGCAGTGCGCGAGGGCTGTAGATGAGTGGCTGATGGGAACCTCCGATCTTCCGCGCTAACTTGCCGCCGTGGCGCTGAACCCAGTACGAGTAGTTGTATGAGCCCGTGATTGTCGCGCCGGTTCGTCCGGGTCAGTCGGAGATAGTTGAAGCCGTCTTTCGGCTCGCCCTCGAGCTCTGGTTTTCTCGGCTGGTCCGTGGCGAACAGCTTCTCTCAGGTCAGAGGGCCAACCTTTCCGTTCGCCTCAGCATGGCCGAACATGTCCGTTTGGAAGTGACGAACCGCATCATCCGTTCCGCCGCCGCAGTTGCCATCGAGGGGACCGTTGTAGTAGCCGAGCAGTTGTAGCTGCTTTTGCATTTCCTGGACGTCATTGTGTCCGGTCTTGCTGTCCTTGTTGCGGCTCTCCCATCTCGCCGGATCGCTCGAACAAGGCGCGCTCGGTCTGCCGGCACTGGTCAGGCCGGGTAGCACTTTCCTGACGCCGCCAACAGTGCCTTTGTTCCATTTCTCGAACTCCTTGGCGGCGTCGGCGAATTCACCCTTCTTGAGCTTCTTGAGCAGCGTGCTGCTCCTGAGATTTCCGGGGCCGACGTTGTAGGTGAACGAGACCAACGCATCGAATTGGTTTTGGTTGAGCGCGACTCCCTCTACGATCCTTTCGATTTCGCGTGCGAACAATCCAGGCATCATCGCGGGAAGGTCACCAAGTTCGGTGCCTGAGGCCCTGCCTCACCGGGCCCCGCCCACCGACTGGGTTGCCCTGGTGCGCAGACCCACTCACGACAGGCGTTCGATGCGAATACGTGCCACACCGCGGTTGTTGCAGTAAAAGATGTCTCGAAATAGCGGAATCCGCAGATCGGCGTCATTGACGAACAGTTGCAGGTCACCGCTGACGCTCGGCTGTATCTCCGCTCCTTGGCCGATCTGCACGGGACTGGACCCCTTCACCTGGGCGAGCAGGGCGAATACGGCCAGGTCGGGCCGGCGGAAGAGTGGTTTGGCGAGCCGCACCAAGGCGGGGATGCGCTCGGGCGGCAGACCGGCGGGGTCCGTCTGGTATTGCGCATCAGCCCAACCTGACCACTTCTCCACCCGGATGTCATAGCGCTCGCCGGCAACTGCCCAAACCCCGGTGACGAAGCTGAGGTCACGCGTCTCGAACACCAGGGTGCGCGCCTCGCCCACCGAGAGGTGGATCGGCTCCGCGAGCCTGGCCCTCTCCAGGCCGCGAAAGCACCAAGCAGAGTGGATCTGGCGGCCCAGCCGGAGGGGCAGAAACAGGATCAGGGCGAGTAGCCGGACCACCAGGCCCCGCGACATCGTGGCGATCACGGCAGCGCTGTTCGAGGTGCGGATAGCATCAGCGAGCCCTAGCCAGAAGGACCGATCGGCCCTTGCAATCTCGACCTTGCCACTGGGGCGGTGCTGCGGAAAGAGGGTAGCCCAGCCCGCATTGGCGAGCCGCACCTGCCAATCCTTGAGTCCTTGTCGCAGGATCAGCAGCAGGGGTATCAGTATCAGAGGCCCCCACCGTGCCCAGGGTGCCGAAAGCAGCCCGTTGAGCCGGGAGGGCATCCACTTGGGTAACCCGCCGGCCAAGGACCCGACCTCCCGGAACAGCAGGAGCGCCACGGACACAAGGACCATGACGTAGATGGCACGCCGCAGCCAGACAATAGACCAACAATGCCCCATGGCCCGGCACCAATCGTCCGTGGGCGAAGGGACGCCCGCGAGCTGAGGCGAGCGCTTGGTGAGGTTGCTGGGGGCATACCGGTCGGTGGCCCGATCAATGCGCCGCATGGCACTCTCATGGACGACCAGATCACCCTCGGTGTATTCCCGGCGAACCTCTTCCAGGTCTCGGGGAGCATAGCGGTAGATGGCGGCAAGGCCGCTGCGAGAGTCGTACAAGCGCCCGTTCACGTCTGCACCGCGGTGGATCTCGGCCAGGGCCTCGGTTTGAAGGCGCAGCCTCTCCGCGGGGTTCGCGATCTGACTCTGGTCGAAGGCAAGCGCGCGTTCGAGCATCCAGGCGAGGCTCACCAGGGCCATCTGGGCCTTCGGATAACCGCCACCCACATTGGAATGTACGCCGGCGAACCAAACCTGCTCGATCCGACCCGCCGTCGGTTCGAGACGCTCATCCCACATCACGGGGTGAAAGGTTCTGCGGGTATCGTCCAAGGCTAAGGCGTGACACGCGTGCGACACCTGCCCGCTCAACACCCGGTCGCGAAAACTGTAGCGGAGGACCTTGTCAAAGGCGTCGCGCAGCTCGTCGAAGGGCACCCCCATGGCGTCCACCGTATCCCAGACGCCGACGAAATGAACTGGCACGCGCCCGTCCCCCGCCGGACCCGTATCCTTGCGCGCATGAACCTGCCTGAAGCGCTCGGTGAACTGGGGATCGAAGGTACTGCGCCGGATCGCACAGTAGGCGGCACGCAGTAGACGATCTAGGCGCTCTTCGGAATCGATCTGGCTCAGGTCGAGAATGCCGCAGTGCGCGATAAGGCCGGTGAGGAGGCGAACCGTAAAGGCGCCCCGACTGAAGCCAAAGAGGTAGATGCGGTCACCGGGCTCCCAATGACGCACGACAAAGGCGTAGAGGTCCCGCACGTTGCGACTCAGTCCCCATCCAAAGGCGCCGCCGACGGCTCTGATCAGCTTCAGGTCCTGGGAGCCGACACCGTCGTCGTAGCAGCAAAGCTGCTGATCGTCGTGGGCCAGTGCCCTGTACAGCCGCCAGATGTTGGTCTCGTATCCGACCCCGCCACTCTGGCCTGTGCCGTCCGACAACAGCACGATGTTCTTTCCCATCATCTACCCCCTCGTTGGCACGCCATGGGACGCCAAAGCCTGATCCTGTACAGGAACTTAGCGGCCGCGCTCGGACCGGTCAAGGCCAGGCCCATGGAGCCGATGTCCCGACGCCGACCCTTTAACGTAGAAACGGCAGTTCACCGCTTTATGCCGCATGTAACCTGCGAATAGCAGCAGATGCCGTCTCGCACGTCGCTTCGGGTCACCAAATCGCGCACCTGGGGTGTGATGTCCACCAGGACCTCACGGGCGCCGGTGGACAGTCAAATGATGCCGCGCATGGGTTAGGGTCCGCAAATGAACGCAAACGGGTGTTCTTCGTGATGTCCTGCACCCTTTGTGGTGAAGGCCAGCTTTCTGATCTCATTGCTCCTCAGACTCGGGCCGGGGAGCGTCCGGATCGGCTCGAGTCGGCCGATGTGGATGGGATGGGGGTACCCGCCCGCCACCCGGCCGCAAGCGGTTCTCTCGTTCGCGTTTTTTGGTTCATTTGCGGCCGGATCTACTATCCAGGAGGCGAGACCGGTGGAGATACCCGACCTGATACATGGCATTCCATTGACCGCGTTGGCTGCACTGGTGGCCGGGGCGGTGGTGCTGCTGGTGCCTCGGTTGCTCAATTATGCGGTGGCCGTCTACCTGATCCTGATCGGCGTGCATGGACTGCTGCCGGTGCTCTCGGGTCACGGTGTGCAGGCCCAGCCGGTCATCGCGGTGGCGGCCGGGATACTGGTCCTGGTCAAGCCGGATGTGTTGAGCTGGGTGGTCGGCGGCTATCTCATCATCGTCGGTCTGCTGGAGGCCGGAGTCCTGCGCTTGTAGTCGCCTCCCACCAGTCGGGCAGGTCGGCGATCGAGGAGAGCACGCCGTCCGGCAGGGGCCCCAACCGCAGGTCCTCGGGCCGGAACTTACCCGTGCGCACCAGGGCGCCCTTGAGCCCGGCCGCCCGGGCACCGTGGACGTCACCGCGGATGTCGTCGCCAATCTCATCAGGGTCTCCGCTGGGGATGTCCCGAGCATGGCGAGGGCGGCCTCGAAGAAGGGCACCGCCGGCTTGCCAAGGACCACCGCGTCCGCGCCCTCTTCCTGGTCCTCGGGCAACGCCTTGAAACCTGCAAATTCGGCGCGGGTCGCCGGGGCGGTGAAGAGTGCGAGGGACCGTGCCCCCTGGCGTCTCAACCACTCGCAGGCGGCCACCGGTGGTGTGAGGATCAAGCGGTCTTCGACCGCGATCCCCATGGCGCGCAGCTTGTCGCCTACCTGGGTCCGGGGACGCGAGGTGGTATTGGTCACGAATCGGTGGGGGATGCCCTGGTCGTGCACCCAGCGCAACGCCTCCTGGGCGCCAGGGACGGCCGTGTCCCCCAGATAGATGACGCCATCGAGATCGAACAGGATCACCTGCATCGCTCACCCCCGGGGACATCGCCCTTGCGCCGGGCCGCGCTGAGCCCTCTTCAGAATGATGTAGGATCTCCCCCTGTCGGTCCACAGCCCCATTGACGGCGCCTAAGGGATATTCCAGGGTGCGGTGCCCGCAGCATCATCCGGAAATCGTGTCGGGAGGGCCGCACGGGGAGGTAGAGTAGAGGGCAGGCGTCCCGCGCCCGTAGTTCCGGCCTATCTGTTGCCGCCCCCTTTTGTTTGGCGGTGCCCCGATAGCCGGGCCATGGTTACGAAAGCCACCCCTCCCTCATCAAACGTCGGTTTTCGGTTCCAAACCCATGTTTCAAGACCTACCCGATTCCCCCTTGGTTGCGGCGTTCCTCCGGGAACACCCGATCTGCATCCTGTACTTCACGACACCGGACTGCGGTGTCTGCAAGGCGCTGAAGCCCAAGCTCGCCCAGATGCTGACGGAGCACTTCCCGGCGATCGCGCTCGCCCAGGTGGATTGCGCCGCCGCCCCTGCCCTGGCGGCGGAGATGGGCGTCTTCGCAGTTCCCACCCTCATCGTCTTCGTCGAGGGGCGAGAGAGTCTCCGCAAGTCCCGCTCATTCGGCCTCCACGAGCTGGCCGCAGCGCTGGAGCGGCCCTACGGCCTGTTGTTCGGGGACTGAGCCACGCACGAAAAATGGCGACATGGCCGCAGCGCGCTCCTCGCAGTTCTCCAGCGCCCGGACGTTGCCCGGCCAGCGGTGGCGCATGAGCAGGCGCACGGCCCCGTCGGTGGCGCCCAGCTCTCGCCCCTGTCGGCAGCCGATCTTTCCGGCCAGGACCCGGGTCAGATCCGTAGTGAAAATACGCCGACCGCGAGGAGGGCAATGCCAAGCAGGCTGCCGATCCGCTCCCCGCCGGGCAGGGCCTTCTCGGCGAGCACGGCCAGGGTGAGCGCTCCGACCCATGCAAGGTTCATCACCCCGATGACAAACAGCAGGCACATCAGAGCCCAACAACATCCAAGGCAATAAACGCCATGCCGCAGGCCCATGGTCCAGGCCCCGGACAAACCATCGCGCCAGTCGGTGATGAGAAAGCCCATCGGCGTGCGACAGTGGCGCAGGCACCTGCGCTTGAGTGGCGTGAACTGGAAAACGCCTGCGGCCAAAAGCAACAGGGCAGACATCGCTTGCGAGGTACTCACCATCATGGGCGAGATCATGTCCGCGTCCTGCAGGCCCCACTGGACGGCTGTGGCAGCCGCGCTGAATCCCACCCACAGCGCCAAGTAGCCGGCGGCGAAGGCCCAGGTTGGAGATACATCGCCTTTTCGGCGGTTGAGCGTCGCAACGGTCAGGAGCATCGGTGCTGCGGAAGGCAACATCATCGCAATCATCATCAGTGACCACATTGCAAATACCGTGACGACGTTCGCGCTAGACCACTGCGCCGACATCGGCATCATCAGTTGCGCGAGCGGGTTCGACATGTCAACGACGGCCCAAAACAGGAAGGCCCATCCGGCGACGACTGCTGCGACAATGGCGGTCGCAGTGGCCGGCTCGCGCCTTGCAAGCAGTGCAGCTTCGCCGCTCATCGCGAGCGCTCAGCCGCTGTATGAGAATGGCGAGAACAGCGCCGACTTACCGTTGACGTCCAGGGTCAGCCCGTAGTCGCCTGCAACATCCCCTCGGGCGCGAGCAACGGTGGCCGTTTCGCCGGGCGCGATGGCGAGAGGATGACCGGCCAGTTGCCGTCTTTCATCTCGCCGGGCGAATGCACCAACAGTGCCGCATTCAGTCCGTCGAGGACGGTGCCTTGGTGGCGGCCCTCATCGATGTGCCAGCCAACGAGTGCTGTGCAGGAGCCCTCGGTTGGGGGGGAGAAGACGATGCACGGACAAATCGCCTCGCAGTTGCATGCCTCCAGATACGTGCCTTTGACCATCCAATTCGACATGTTCACCTCCGCAGGCGGTTGGCACAAATGTTGGAAAATGCAACAATGCGAATGATTCTTAATTGCCAGTATTAGTTTAGCAGGTCGGTCAGGTAATATTGGATTCCGACAACAACCGAAGAGCTTTTTGATATCTCTGTCGGCACTAGGGCAGCCCACGACGAATTTGGAATCCACCCAGGCCTCAGCGAATTCAAGCGGTTCCGACCTGGAAGCGGGCGGCTGGGCGCCAATGCACGCAGATCAGAACTGCCGCACCCGGATGTTCAGAATCTGGACGCGGTAGGCAATCTGCCTTGGCGTCATGTTCTGCAGCCGGGCCGCCTTCGCCTGGACCCATCCGGCCTCCTCTAGGGCAGCGATGACCCGCTCGCGCTCGTCAAGGTCTGGGTCGTTCAGGTCCACCTTGGGCGCGGCACTGGCGGATGAGGGGGGCTCGGGGAGCAGGTCGTCCAGGCCGGCGATGTGGATCAGGTCCCGATCGATGGTGCCGGTCTCGGACATCACCGCGGCGCGCTCGATGCAGTTCTCCAGCTCGCGGACGTTGCCGGGCCAGCGGTGACGCATGAGCAGGCGCACGGCCCCGTCGGTGACGCTCAGCTCTCGCCCCTGGCGTCGGCCGATTGTTGTTGCCAGGAAGCGGTTCAGGTCTGGGATGTCTTCGGCACGGTCCCGCAGGGCCGGCACCTGGATGGGCATGACGTTGAGGCGATAGTAAAGGTCCTCGCGGAACTCCCCGGCCCGCACCCCCGCTTCCAGGTCTCGGTTGGTGGCGGCGATGACCCGCACGTCGGTCTTGAGGGTGCGGGTCCCACCGGTGCGCTCGAATTCTCCCTCTTGGCGGGTGGCGATGCGCAGCTCCCGATGGACATGGCTGCTCTCGTTGAGGGGCTGGATGACTAGGCGTCTCGCCTGGACCGACGCGGCCTGGGACGACTACCTCTACTGGCAGCGCCAGGACAGGAAGACCTTGAAGCGCATCAATGGCTTGATCGCCGACAGCCGCAGCCCATCCACAACATACCCAGCCCGTTAGGCTACCGTGAAAGTCCCCCGCGCTGCAGGCTCCGCAGGGGCGGGTTTCAAACTGGTCCTGTATCTCCGTAGTCCCCAAAGGGCGCCGCCGGACGCGACGGGCCTATAATGCGCACACTCCGTTTGTACAACAGGGAACACCGCGATGCTTGAGGTCAACGTCAGCGAGTTGCGCAGGCACCTGCCCGCCTATCTGGAGCGGGCCGAGTCTGGTGAGGAGATCCTGGTCACCCGACGTGGACGGGTCGTAGTCAGGCTGTCCGCAGCAACAGGGCCACGGGCGGCGGCGAAAGAACGTCTGGCCGCCTTGCGCATCCACGCACGGGTCGGCGATGTCGTGACGCCGATCGACGCTGACTGGACTGCGGCGGAATGATCCTGCTGGACACCTGCACTCTGATCTTCGACGCCCTGACCCCAGAGCGCCTGAGCCCTCGGGCGAGGCAGACATTGGAGCATGGCGAGGCGGAGGCGACCCTGTCTTGTGCAGATATCACCCTGTGGGAGATCGCGATGCTGGTTGGCAAGGGGCGACTTGATCCGGGAGTAGACAGCGCCACCTTCTGTCGCCTGGCCCTGGATGCCCGCGGGGTGCTGGTGCTCCCAATCACACCGGAGATCGCCCGCGCTTCCATCGACATCGATCTGCCCCATGGCGACCCCGCCGACCGCCTCATCGCCGCGACCGCGAATGCCTATGGGGCCGTACTGGTGACCAGCGACGAGAAGCTGCTTGAGAGTTCCGCCATCGAAACCCTGTGGTGAGCCGGTTACCCGGCTGATGCAAGGTGGCATCAAACGCGGAGCCACTTCTGCCCCTAGGCCCAACCAATTCGCCCCCAAGCCTGGTAGCAACAGGGACAGACCGCACCGTTCATAGGCCGTCCGTGACTCCCGGGAGATGATAAGACCGATTTATGGACAGCACGCCAATCGCACTTGCATCGGAACAGCGTCTCTACGGCCCGATCGTCGGCCGCCGCGGAGCGACCCCGGTCCCCGCGCCAACCTGGGGTGCCGTTAACACACCCGCACCACATCACACAGGAAGCCATACCCATGACACCGACCGCTACACCACATCCGAACCGTGTTTCGACCGTTCTCGCCGCAACTCTGTTGCTGAGCGCTTGCTCTGGCTCGGGCGAAGACGTTCGCGTCACCCTCTGCAAAGACATGGTCGCGGTGAAGCTGGCGGTTGCTGACCCGGTGAACTGGACCCAGGCCACGGCCGAGACCCGGGGAAAGGAGTATGCAGCCGTCAAGCTGAGCTGGTCGGGCCCCGGGGGTCAGGGTACGGCCTCCTGCTATTACAACTACGACGCGGTCGATGACACCGCCCTGGCCCTCGCCGATCCGCTCTCTCCCTTCTCCACATCACCGTCCAAGATGCTGTTCAATGGCAGCGCCCTATCCAGGCCGGACTTGGCGGAGACGGTCAAGCAAGCGATGCTGAAGCAAGGACGATCACTCATCGATGCGGCAAAGAATGCGTTGAAATGAGCCCGTAGCTTGCGGTGACGAAGGAACCGCATCGGTCGCGAAGGATGAGTTTCTCAGGCTCACCGCATCCTACGGGCTTACCGATAGCCACTCAATCGGCGCTCGATATCCCTCCCCAGCCGGTCGCAGTCGGCCTCGGGCACGCCAAAATCGGCGAACCTAGCCCGCCAGCCGGCCAGGGCCGCAACCACCTCATCAACCAGCCCCCACGCCCTCGGCCGGGAGATACCGAAAGCACCAGCAAGACCCCGCACCGCCGCCGCGGTCGGGCTGTACCCGGCACTCCCGAAGTGCAGGCAGTGCTCGCCGCGCCCGAGCACGTCCGGGAGCAGGTCGAAGGCCGGGGTGAGCCGCCAGCCCGCTGCCTCGTGGCGAACCGCAAAGTTCTTCAGGTGATCGTCGGCGTTTCCGAGCACAGCGCTGAAGGTCATCTGGCGGTAGAGGGCTGGCAGGTCGATCTCCGGCCTTGCCCCCACACGCCTCAAGCAGTCAGCCAGGTCCGCATACCCGAGTTGGTAGTAGCCCTCGGCCCCAGTGAGGGTCTGGAGGCTGAGTACCGGGTAGCGGCCTCCGGCCGTGGTCTGGTCGAAGCGCTCCAGCAGCAGTGCGCTATGCCGCCCGACAGTCGCGACCCGGAAGCCTGGAACATCCAGGCCTGCGTCCCGCGCCAAGGACAGGCAGGCAGCTTCGATGCGCACCATGTCGACGGGGTCGCGGGCCGAGGCAAGCTTGGCGATCCGGCCCTCGCTCCCCTCCGACAGGACCAGCTTGGGACGGACCCCACCCGGGGAACTGGCGGCGCGGAATAGCTGGGCCAGGTCATCGGGGCTCAGGGCGCCCGGATCCTGATCGTAACGCTCGGCCGCCTCGATCAGGCCCTCCAGGTCTCTGGTCGGCTCGGCAGACGATGGAGGCGGGGCCTCCGGACCCGTCGTATAGGCCAGGGCCCCGAGCCCGTCGGACCCGAGCCGGGCTAGCAGATGCGGTGGTGTCTGGCGCTCTCGGGGCAGCCGGTAGCGGCGGATGAGCAGGCCGCGGCCCCAGGCGTCGGGCAACGAGTCCTCGAAGCAGCCGTGGATGCCGGCCTGGGGACGCTCGGCCTTCTGGACCATCGGCGTCAGAGGCAGGTGGATGGGGTCCAGGGCGAAGGCATCCGAGCGGTCCAGAAAGCCCGAGTCGTAGCGAAATTCCCCCCGTAGGAGGCCGCCTAGGCGCGGGTCCGGCTCCGCGACCCGAATCTCCCCGACATGCAGCAAGTCAGCGGCCAGGGTCCGCAACCAGACGTGCAGGTGGATCACAGGCCTCCCCTCGGCGCCCGCTGCCGTGAAGTCGCCGCATCGAAGAGCGATTCGGGGAAGAGCAGGTCCAGATCTCCCAAACCGCCATAGAGCCTTAGGGCACGTACCCAGAGGCCGATCTGCGCCCCAGGGTCACCTTGCTCCAACTTGCGGTAAGTCGGCAGGGAGATGCCGATACGCCCGGCGGACCGCAGCTGCGGCTCGCCGGCCTGTAGGCGTCGGCGCCGCAACCGTGCCCCCAGTCGGCGCAGGGCATCGGACTCTTCGGATGTTGGAGTGAACATGCCTAATAGAAAGAATTATTTCCGTAATTCCGGTAACGCTGGATTAAGTATAACGATTGTTTCCATTCGCGACTCATGAAAGGCGCCGCTCCGCTGGGTAGACCAGAAGTGCGCTTGGCTTCATCCGGGAGTACGGGAGGCGCACTTGGGCCCAATCGGCCTGAACAGGCCAGTTTGGTCGCGGGTATCGCCCTTATCCGAAACGCAGCGGCGCAACGGCCCCCGAGGCGCGGTAGGCGAGGTAATCCGCCAGTACGGTCGCGTGATCGAAGGCGAGCTCCGCGGGTAGTACGTCCGGGGCACAGACCTCCAAGGCGCGGGCGTCGTCCAGGGCCTGGGGTTGGCCGCTTGCCTCGGCCACATAGACCGCGGTGACCGTATGCCCGCGCGGGTCCCGGGCCGGGTCCGAGTAGATTCCGAGGAGGGCCAGCAGGGTCACCGCAAGCCCAGTCTCCTCCTGGGCCTCGCGCACCGCCGCGACCTCGATCCGCTCCCCGATGTCCACGAAGCCACCTGGGATTGCCCAGCCGCGGGGCGGATTCAGCCGTTCGATCAGCACGATGGGGCGACCGGGCCGATCCGCCAGTTCGATGATGGCGTCGGCGGCGAGTAGGGGGGTCACTGGCTTAGGCATGGGCGGGCTCCTGGAAGGATCGACCGACCTCGGACTCGGCGCGCTGTTGGGGCGGCCGGTGACGCCTCGCTAAACCGCCGCGGACCGGCCGCAGGGGGTCAGCATTCAATATCGCTATTTGCATGGGTTACGGCAGGGACCAGCCTCAATGGCATCGGTCACGAACGACGTGGCTACCCGACCGCCACGGCGTCGGGTTGCTCCTTGCCCAAGGGTTTGAAGTAGACGATCAGCAACGGCAGCAAGGTCAGATTGGCAATCAGGGCGACGAGCATGGCCAGGCCGGTGAGAATGCCGAAGTAGATGGTGGGAATGAAGTTGGACATCACCAGGATCGAGAACCCCAGCGTCACGGTCACCGACGTGTAATAGATCGCCCGACCGACGCTGCCGTGGCTACGCCTGACGGCTCCCCAGTAATTCCGATCCAGCGCGAACTCCTCCCTGACCCGATAGACATAGTGGATCGTGTTATCCACGCCGATGCCAATGGTAATGGCGGCGATGGTGATGGTCATGATGTCCAGCGGTATCCCTAACCACCCCATGACGCCCAGGATCAGAATCGCGGCGAGGACCGTGGGCGTGACACCGATGGCCGCCAGCTTCCAATCCCGAAACAGCACCAGGAGCATCGCCATGATGGCGACGAAGACCATGCTCAGGGTCAAGATCTGGGACCGAAAGAGGCTCTGCAGCACGTTGTTGTAGAGCACCAGCATGCCGGAGAGGTGCACTTGCTCCTCTTCCAGGCCCAGGGTGCCGACCAGATCGGAACGTACCCGCTTGATCAGCTCGGCGCGTTGCAGATTGGGATCGGAGTCGATGACGCGGATGGCGAAGCGAAGTTCGTTACCGTCCGCCGACATGTAGGGTTTGAACAGGGCATCACGGATATGGTCCGGCAGCCGCTTGTGCATGACGGCCAGCGAGAGATTGTCCAACGGCTCGTCACCGTTGAGCATGGTCAGCAGCGCCATGGTGGTCGAGATGGAGAGGACCTTGCCGGTCTCCGGCAGTTCGTCGAGATACTGTTGGATGCGATCCGCCTGCGGCAGCTCGAACATGTTGAACCAGTAGCTCTCGCCGCTGATGCCCCCGCTGTCCTCCTCGGGGATCAGCGGGTCCGGTGCCGCCTCTTCCCTTGCCTGCTCCGCCATGTACTCGCGAAAGCTCGTGTCGGGGTCGATCACCACGTCCAACGGCGTGGTCCCGCCGAGCTTCTGGTCGATGAGCACCATCCCCTGGTAGATCTCGGTGCTGTCCTTGAAATAGTCGATGAACCGATTCTCGACCGTGAGCCGAAACAGCCCGGCGATACCCAGGGCGAACAGCAGGGCGTACAGCACCAGGGTCGGCACGCGGAAACGCTCAATAAAATGGGCCAGCGAGCGCGTGATCGAGGCGGTCACATCGTGGCGCCGGAACACCGGGTGGTCGTTTTTTTGCCAAACCGCCAACGCGGGAAACATCAGGAAGCAGAGGACGAAGGCCATGCCAACGCCAGCCACCATCATCCATCCGAAATCGATGACCGGCCGTATGCCGCTCACGACCAGGGACGCGAACGCGACCTGGGTGGTGAGCACGGTATAGAGCGAGGGCAGAAACT
Organism: uncultured Gammaproteobacteria bacterium; assembly: GCA_963845265.1. Taxonomy (GTDB): domain Bacteria; phylum Pseudomonadota; class Gammaproteobacteria; order Chromatiales; family Chromatiaceae; genus DYRB01. Next base: position 225,341 of record CAWJRN010000005.1, read on the forward strand.
TTGACTCCAGGGTTTCCCGCACCAGTCCGCGCTGGTCGCGTCCGGGATGCTCGGCCTGTAGTTCGAAGTAACGGACCATCAGATGCACCGTCAGGGCCAGCGCGGTGATGAGCATCAGGGAGATGAAATTGGACGAAACCACGGTCACCCGCCACCCGGCGAAGCCTAGGTAGCCCAGCATCGCGAGGGCCGACGCCACGCAAATGGCCATCGGGATCAGCACCCATCGCACGCGTTTGAAGGCCACGGCGAGCAGCGCAACCAGGAACAACGCGACGCCAATCCCGAAATCGCGAATGTCGTTGCGCACATAGTCGATCATGTCGGAGGTGATCATCGGCACGCCGCCGAGGTAGATCTGCGCCATGTCTCGGTGGCCGTCGAGGATGCCCCGAACGGTGGCGATGTCCGCCTGCTCCAGATCCTGAAGTTGTGAGCTGTACGCCTGAAACTCAGCCGAGACCTCTGCCAGCTCGGCCTGCTCCTGCAGGGTCAGCATCCGTTCGGACTCGGCCAGACGCAGGGCCTCTCGCCGGTCCAGCAGGGACACATAGAGTTCGTCCCGCTTGAAGTTGACCTGCATCGCCGTAGTGGTGCCGTCCGCACTGACAACCAGATCGCGGTAAAGGGGGCTGGTGGTCAGCTCCTTGCGCGCCAACTCCCGATCGGTATCGGCGGCCTCCAGGGTACGCACCTGGTCCTGAACTTCCGAGAGAGTCATGCGCGGGCTGTCGATGAGCGGGACATCGAGCAGCGTGGTCACCGATTGCACGCGCTCCAGCGCGGCGAGTTCCCCACGCAGCGCCTTGATGTCCGCAAGGACCGGCTCTGACATCAGGTCCTGCCTCGGCGTGTAGGTCACCACCAGAAAGTCGTCCGACCCGTACCTTGCCCTGACGCCGCGGTAGTAGCGCAGATCTGCGTCATTCTCCAGGACCAGGGAGTCGGACGAGGCGTCGAGACGAAAGTCCCTGCCGTAGTAACCCGCGGCGACCATGAGCAGCGTGATCGCGATCAAGACCAGCCACGGATGGTCGAGGGTCAGGCGGAAATAGCGTTCAGCGAGTCGGGCGAGCATAAACGTTCCCTGCCATGGATGCCGACGGCGTCCAAAGCGTTGTATTGTCGGTGCGAGGGCGGTAGGAGAGCAACGTCCGCGGCTATGAGTCCCCCGCCAAGTCGTAGGCAACGCCGGCTTGCGGACGCCAACGCCGCATCCAGCCGGCATAGGACGTTCGCGGCTGCCTTCCCTAAGGTCTCTCCAGTCTCTAGGAGACGGACAGGAAATTCAACCACCCCACCGCCAAATCGGATGAGATGGGGCGGACGATGGCCGGAGCGCGGGTGGCCAGCAAGGCCGGCGGAGACGCCATCTGGGGCTTGCCTATGGCGTCAGGGTCAAATCGGCCAAAGAGGATCGCTATCCAGCATGGCACTGAAAAGGCCTGCGGTCTCTTGTACCGCCCAGCGGATCTGCGTTGCCGTCTGCTTGCCGATACCGGGCACGGTGGCCAGGGTGTCGACTGGGGCGACGACGACCGCCTCAATGCTGCCGAACCGATCCAGCAAACGCTTCGCCCTAGCCGGTCCAACCCCTGGCAACCCTTGCAGGATGTGGTTCTGAACACACGCCTTGCCACGCGGTCTCCGACCCCTGCGGGGCAGCGCCCCAGACGCGAAGGCGCGCCCCTGACGGGCCGCACAAAGCATTAAATCGACCGTCTCCTCAGGATTCAGAGACCGCAGCAGTGGGATGCCCAGGAACAAGGTCAGAGTCACCAGGGCACCCTGGATCGCCTCGCGCCGCATCCCGCTATTGGTCAGGTCTTGTGATCGGCCCTCCAGAATCAACGCCGGCCGCAGGGGCCCCTCGGTGAGGCGCAATCCCTGGGCAAAGAGCCGCCCGTCCTTGATGGAGGCGACCAGGTCACGCAGGGTCTTGCGCTCGAAGAGCAGGACGTCATCCACCCGGTAGTCACCGACCGGGAGCCGTGCGACCCGAAGGCGCACGCAGTCACGCCGTCGCAGGGCGGCCAAGACAGGGCCCGGCGACTCGCGGTCGTCGGCGACGATGCAGAACCTTTGGTCCGCATCCATCACCTCAGACGGTCCCTGTGCGCTCATCATCGCCATCATTCTCCCCAAGGTCGAACAATCGGCCTGCTCACCCCTTGACCGTCAGCACCTGTTTGAGGGTATGGACAACCTCCACCAGATCGCTCTGGTTGGCCATGACCGCGTCGATATCCTTGTAGGCGCCCGGAATCTCGTCGATCACGCCCTTGTCCTTGCGACATTCGACGCCTTGGGTCTGGGCCTCCAGGTCCGCCCGGGTATAGCGGCGGGTCGCCTCGCCGCGGCTCATGCGTCGCCCTGCCCCGTGGGAACAGGAGCAAAAGGACATGGGCTCACCCAGGCCACGCACGATGAAGGAGCGTGCCCCCATGCTGCCGGGGATGATGCCCAGGTCCCCGGCCCGGGCACGGATGGCGCCCTTACGGGTGAGATAGACGTCCTTACCGAAGTGCCGCTCCCGGGAGACATAGTTGTGGTGGCAGTTGATGGCCTCGTCTGTGGCTTGAAAATCGGGCAGCCGCCCACGACGGGCCTCCTCGCGCAACACGCCCAGGATCAACTCCATCATCTGTCGGCGGTTCTCCATAGCGTAGTCCTGGGCCCAGCCCACCGCCTCCACATAGTCGTCGAACCAGCGGCTTCCCTCCGGCAGGTAGGCGAGATTGTGGTCCGGGAGCTGGACGTGCCAGCGCTCCATCTCCCGCTTGGCCAGCTCGATGAAGTGCATGCCGATGCGATTGCCGATGCCCCGCGACCCTGAGTGCAGCATGATCCAGACCCGACCGGCCTCGTCGAGACACAACTCGATGAAGTGGTTGCCGCCCCCCAGACTGCCCAACTGGCTCTCCCAGCGGGCGTGGAGCTTGGGGTGCTTGGCCAGGATGGGTTGCAGGCCAGCAGCGACCCGAGACAGACCCTCGGCGCGCAGGTCGCCTGGCCCGTGACCGGCCATCCCCACCGGGACCGCGGCCTCAATGGCCGAACGCAATCGGGCTAGGCTGTCGGGCAACTGGGCAGCGCTCAGGGACAGGCGCAGGGCATTCATGCCGCAGCCGATATCCACCCCCACCGCAGCCGGGATAATGGCCCCAATGGTCGGGATGACCGAGCCGATGGTGGCCCCCATGCCCCAGTGGACATCGGGCATGGCCGCCACATGGTGGTGGACGAAGGGGAGCTGGCTGACGTTGGTCAGCTGCTCCACTGCGTTGTCGGCCACGTCATCGGTGAAGATCTTCACCGGGACCCGGCCTTGGGTGAGGACGCGTTTGATGGGCATGATCTCGATCCTGTTCGACTAGGCGGCCGCAGTGGTGACCAAGAGACCCAGTATAGAATGCAGCTCAACCCAAGCCATGCCGCCCACCAGTCCAGGGTGCGGCCCCGGCAATCCCCGGAGCCTGGAGACATCGTCATGAGTCACAAGGGTATCGCCGCATGCATCCTGGCCGCCCTCTGCGCCCTGGGGAGCACCGGCTGTTTCGTGACCGCGGCTGGTCCCACGACGGCTGGAGTGTATGGCCCGCCCGTGGCATCCGGCTACCGGCCGCTCCTGTACGACGGCTATGTGGCCTATTACGTTGACGATGAACCAACCGTGGCGCAGGCCTCATCGAATGCGGCCAACCCCAACCGCCAATCATTGGCCAGCCAAATTCTGACTATTGCCGGATAGCCCTTTGATACAATCCGCGGCGTTTACGCCCGGGTCCCGGGACCGACGGTGCCAGATTCAGCAGGAACGACCATGAGCAACAAGCCCGACATCGACCCCCAAGAGACCCAGGAATGGCTCGACTCCCTGGAGGCCGTGCTGGAGAACGAGGGCGTAGATCGCGCCCACTTCCTGCTCGAGCGCCTCATCGACAAGGTTCGGCGCAGCGGGGCCTACCTGCCCTTCAGCGCCAACACGGCCTATGTCAACACCTTGCCGGTGACCAAGCAGGAGCGCTTCCCGGGCAACCGCGCGATCGAGCAACGCATCCGCTCCTTCGTGCGCTGGAACGCCATGGCCATGGTGGTCAGGCCAACCGGCTGTCCACCGAGTGGGCGGGCACATCTCGTCCTTTGCCTCCTCGGCGACCCTCTACGAAGTCGGCTTCAACCACTTCTTTAGGGCCCGCAACGAGGACGTTCGGCGGGGACCTGGTCTTCATCCAGGGCCACTCGGCCCCTGGCATTTACGCCCGCGCCTACCTCGAGGGGCGTCTGAGCGAGGACCAGCTCTACAACTTCCGCCAGGAGGTGGACGGCAACGGCCTGTCCTCCTACCCCCACCCCTGGCTGATGCCCAATTTCTGGCAGTTCCCGACCGTGTCCATGGGCCTCGGACCCATCATGTCCATCTACCAGGCGCGCTTCATGCGCTACCTGGCCGACCGCGGCGTGGTCAACACGGAGGGCCGCAAGGTCTGGGCCTTCTGCGGCGACGGCGAGATGGACGAGCCCGAGTCCCTCGGTGCCATCTCGCTCGCGGCCCGGGAGCGCCTGGACAACCTGGTCTTCGTGGTCAACTGCAACCTCCAACGCCTGGACGGCCCGGTGCGCGGCAACGGCAAGATCGTTCAGGAGCTCGAGGCGGTCTTCCGCGGTGCCGGCTGGAACGTCATCAAGGTCTTCTGGGGCAGCTACTGGGACCCGCTTGTTCGCCCGCGACAAGCAGGGGCTGCTGCTCAAGCGCATGGAAGAGTGCGTGGACGGCGACTACCAGGCCTACAAGGCCAAGGGCGGCGCCTATACCCGCAAGCACTTCTTCGGCAAGTACCCCGAGCTCGAGGCCATGGTCGCGGACATGACCGACGACGACATCTGGCGCCTCAACCGCGGCGGTCACGACCCCATCAAGGTCTACGCGGCCTATGCCGCGGCCATGCGCCACAAGGGCCAGCCGACGGTGATCCTGGCCAAGACCGTCAAGGGCTACGGCATGGGCAACGCCGGCGAGGGGATGAACATCACCCACTCCCAGAAGAAGATGGGCGAGGTGGCGCTCAAGGCCTTCCGCGACCGCTTCAATATCCCCATCTCCGATGACCAGATCGGTGCCACGCCCTTCTACAAGCCGGCCGCGGACAGCCAGGAGATGCAATATCTGCACGAGCGCCGCGAGGCCCTCGGCGGCCCATTGCCCGCCCGCAACCCAAACACCCCGCCACTCAAGATCCCGGACCTCACCGCCTTCGCCCCCCTGCTGGAGGGCAGCGGCGAGCGCGAGATGTCCACCACCATGGCCCTGGTCCGGCTGCTGACCACCATCCTGCGAGACAAGGAGATGGGCCACCTGGTGGTGCCCATCATCCCGGACGAGGCGCGCACCTTCGGCATGGAGGGCATGTTCCGCCAGCTCGGAATCTACTCCTCCGTCGGTCAGCTCTACGAGCCCGTGGACGCCGACCAGGTGATGTACTACCGCGAGGACAAGAAGGGCCAGATCCTGCAAGAGGGCATCAACGAGGCCGGGGCCATGTCGTCCTGGATTGCCGCCGCCACGGCCTACGCCAATCACGGCCAGGCCATGATCCC
>CAWJRN010000006.1:0-360295 GCA_963845265.1 uncultured Gammaproteobacteria bacterium
AAGAATGCCAGGATTGCTTTTTGTCGGCATCTCCCTAGATCGAGCAACGAGCGAGTTTGATTTCTTGGGTGGATAAAGAAGCGAGGGGTTTCGCACCATCTTCTTGGGTCCAATGAGATTTGTGGCGTTGTCTGTAGAGTTGCGCTCACAGACCGTCCTGTGTGGTTTTCACTTGGGTTATTTTGGGGGTTTTCGCGATGAGACTTAGCGTCTTCGGCCTCGGGTACGTTGGCACTGTGACGGCCGGTTGCTTTGCCGAGATGGGTCACGCGGTTATCGGTGTTGACCCGAATTCCTCTAAAGTGGATCTAATCCGGGGCGGCCTTTCCCCAATTGTTGAAGACAGAATCGGGGGCATTATCAATAGGGCAGTCGCCAACGATCGGCTCCGCGCTACGGTGGATGCCCGAGACGCGGTGTTGCACTCGGATCTTATTCTTGTTTGTGTAGGAACGCCGAGTCAACCTAATAGTAACCTTGACTACCGCTACGTCAGGAGGGTCTGCGAAGAGATTGGATCTGTGCTCAGGGACAGCTCGGAAAGGCGCAGTGTAGTCATTCGCAGCACGATCCTTCCAGGGACCATGGCCCGAACTCCGTGATTCCGACCCTTGAGGAGGCATCAGGGAAAGCGCTTTGGAGAGGACTTCGGGGTTGCCAACAATCCAGAGTTTCTTAGAGAAGGGTCCGCTGTTCATGATTTTTTTAATCCACCAAAAACAGTTATCGGAGGATCCTGGATGACGTTACAGGACGTCTGCTAGCTTCACTCTACGCAAATATTGACGCACCCCTCATTAGGACAAGCATGGCGGTCGCGGAAATGGTGAAATATGTAGACAATGCCTGGCACGCATTGAAGGTCGTTTTTGGAAACGAGATCGGGAACATTTGTAAGGAAGTTGGGATCGACAGCCATACTGTCATGGACAAATATCCGCCGGGACACCAAATTGAACCTTTCTTCCTACTACCTGAAGCCTGGCTTTGCCTTTGGTGGCTCATGCCTTCCGAAAAGACCTCCGAGCGCTGACGTATACGGCACGTAAGCTTGACCTCGAATTACCGGTCTTAAACGCGTATCCCTTGCCGAGCAATCGACTCCAATTGGAGCGCGCGTTAGAGATGATCGTGAAGCAGGGCAAAAGGCGCGTTGGTGTTCTTGGTTTCAGCTTTAAGGCAGAAACAGACGATCTGCGGGAGAGTCCAATTGTTGAGCTTATTGAGCGCCTTCTTGGGAAAGGTTATGAGGTGATCCTGTTTGATCGTAATGTGAAGATGGCCTGAGCCTCGGAGGTGCGAACCGTGATTTTATACTTAACCAGATCCCTCACATCTCGAAGCTCATGGTGGAGACCATAGAGGAGGTTTTGAGTCGATCTGATGTGGTTGTGATAGGTAACGGTTCGCCGGAGTTCGCGGATGCAATCGGGCGGCGGCGCGAGGACCAGACGATTATTGATCTCGTGCGTGTTGATAACGGGAAGAGCGCGGATCAAGGCTACGAGGGTATTTGCTGGTGAGCACAAACAAGGCCACTGCTAAATTGAAAAAAGGCCGTAAGGTTCTTATTATTGTCGAGAACTTGCCAATGCCCTTTGACACGCGCGTACACAACGAGGCTTGTGCCCTGCGTGACGCCGGCTACGATGTGACGGTTCTGTGTCCGCGCGGCAAAGGATATGAACGCGGTGTAGAAGTCTGGGAAGGAATAAGGATCTATCGTCATCCGATGGCCGGAGCGCTGCCCGGCGTCTCGGGATATCTCATAGAGTATACAGCTGCCTTGTTCTGGGAGACGCTCTATACTTGGTGGATTTTGATGCGTCACGGCGTCGATGTGATCCAAGGCTGCAACCCTCCGGATTCCGTCTTTCTTGTTGTATTTCCGTCAGATTGTTCGGCGTGCGTATATTTTCGATCATCACGATTTGGCTCCGGAGCTCTTCGAGGCAAAGTACGGTCGGAGAGGTGTTCTATGGAGGTTGCTGGTGTTCCTGGAGAGATGTTGGTTTCGTAGTGCGCACGCGTGTATGGCCACGAATCACACGTACCGGGAAGTTGCCGAACAGCGCGGTGGCGTCTCGTCAGAGCGGATATTTGTTGTACGGAACGGTCCTCGGGACGATTTTCAGCCGTTCCCGCGGTGACAGAGCGGAAGCAGGGGAAGCGCTATCTCGTGGGATACGTTGGGACAATAGCGGAGCAGGAAGGTCTAGACATACTGCTCGGAGCTGCGCTTCGGCTTAAGGAAAACGGACGAGACGATATCATGTTCGTCTGTGTCGGCAGCGGACCAGCTCTGGTGGAGTTGCGAGAGATGTGCGACAAATTGGGGCTGGCGGATTCGGTTGAGTTCACGGGCCGAGTTTCTGATCAAGAGTTGTTGGAGATTCTCTCCACAGCCGATGTTTTCGTAAATCCCGACACACCCAACAGGATGAATGACTCGTCCACAATGATTAAGATTATGGAGTACATGGCGCTGGGGAAGCCCATAGTACAGTTTGACCTGAAAGAGGGGCGTTTCTCGGCGGGAGAGGCCGCTATATATGCGTCCGCGACGGAACCTCTCGATAAGAGCTTTGCGTCCCAGATTGCCTGGTTGCTCGACCATCCGGAAGAAAGGCGATGGCGAGGGGCGTTCGGCCAAAAAAGGGTCAGGGAGGAACTCGCCTGGAAGTATTCGGTGCCGAACCTCTTGGATGCGTATAGTACAGCCTTAGGGAAAAGCTGATTAATTCGGAGCTCGCCGGGTTGGCAGCAGGAAAATCAATATGCTACAGGACAAGTGTCGCCAGACTGTGGAATTTTTCAGCGCTTCCTTAGGTGAATGACGACTTGTTCGCGGCGGAGTAGCACGGCTAGTCCCCCCTTTTCCGGGAAGCGGTACGGGGGTCTCTTGGCGACTGCCCATTTCTAGGGCCAGGCAAAGCAGAAGCTTCGGCGGGCCGGGTTGGGTTAGAAATTGGGTACCCGCGCGGGAGACGAACGCACCCCTGGGCCTGAATGACCCGCCGGTAACGAGGTTGTTGCGACGCCTCAGGCCGGGATGTACCGGTACTTCCTGAGCATCTTGATCCATCGGGGCGCATTGCGCTCCACGCTCATCGCCTCGTAATCGACGCCAGCATCCCGGTAGTAATCGCCGCGGTCGATCAAGACGAAGACAGTTTTCAACAATTTGTGGGCCAAAGCGAAGATCGCGCGTTTTCTCCCCCGGCGCACGAGCAGCCCTTTGAATTTCTGGGCCAGGGCGCAACGCGTGCGACTGGCGGCGTGGGCGGCCTCGCATAAAATGCGTCGCACATAGGGGTTGCCCTTGCGTTGTTTGCCGCTCTTGCGCTTGCCAGCCGACTCATGATTGCCTGGACAGACCCCGGCCCAAGACGCGAGCTTCTCGGGCGAGCCAAACGCCTGCATGTCATCCCCGATCTCCACCACCAACATGGCCGCACCGGTTTCGTCCAGACCGGGAATGGTTTGCAGCGCCCGAAGCAGGCCCTGCTGAGGCGCCAGTCCAGCCACCAGCGCGTGGCGCAGCGCCGCAATGTGCTGTTCCAGGTAGCCGACGTGATCGAGCAGTTGCGTTAGCACGAGGCGGTGCTCCTCGCTCAGGTCGCCGTCGAGGGCATCGAGCAGTTCCTCCTCGGTGGCCTTAAGCCGGGGGTCAGCGTAGCCCAGCAGCGCTTGAGCCGGCTCACCCGCCACCAAGCCCTTGACCATCGCCCGACCCGATTTGCCGTGGATGTCGCTGACGACAACACCGAGGCGAATCCCACCGTCGGTGAGCACCTTGTGGACACGGTTCTTCTCGCTGGCGAGGATGCCGGTCAGTTTCTGCATCTGGCGCGAGACCAGACGTAGATGGCGAAAGTTGGCCGGTGGCACGAAGCCCCCGCGCAACAAGCCACTGCGTGCAAGGATTGCCAGCCACTGGGCATCGGCGAGATCGGTCTTGCGCCCCGGCACCTGGCTGACATGCCGGGCGTTGACCACCAGTGCTCGCAGTCCTGCCCGCTCCAGTGCCTCGTAGGGGCTCTTCCAATAGATCCCGGTGCTCTCCATCACCACCGATTCCGGGGCGAAGGAGGCGACCCAGCGCGCCATTTCGCGTCGATCACGCTTGAATCCGCCAAACTCCCGCAGCTCGACCGTCAGTCCCCATCGGCCTCTTCATGCAGGATGCAGACCGTGAGCTTGGCCTGATGGACATCCAACGCGGCAACGCAACGATACAGCGGCGCGAGATCCATGACCTTTCCCCCCAGGCGCAGATGTTGAACCAGGAGACGCCGGATGCCATCACCGAATCCACCTCAGGCGCAGGGCGCCCGGGTCCGTTTACCGTGCGGTCTCAAAGGAGCCATTCCGGGGTACGAAGCAGCGATGGCTGGTCACGTTAGCGGTCGGGATCGAATCTCCAAATCAGTTGATCGACCGCTGCCGGCCATGGAGAGCGAAGCGGAGGCGCGGTAGTCGGGTAAGGGGCGGGCCTTACGGCCCACCCCTCCCCTAAGAACCTTGCGTGCGAGTTTCCCCGCACCGGGCTCAAGCCTTGATAAGGCGCCGTGAAGTACCCGGTGGCCCAGAACTGGCCACCTTCACGATACGGGGTTGTACTGAGCTGACGCAAAGCGCCCGCCGGGCTTTCAACGCGGCCAAAAGCGAGCATCGTCTAAGTAACCACAGCGGTTAGCCGTTCCCCTCCTCTCGCGTGATCCAAGACCTGTCGGAAGTCATCCCCCTTTCGGGGTAGGGCAAAGTCGAACCCCTATCCGGACCATTACGGCCGGCTTTCGCTTGCTCCGACATCCCATACCCCTTACCCTCGGCGCTCCCTTACGGGAGTCCGTCCACCATCCGTGTGGGGACAGTGGGGCTTACCACGTTCCACACGTGTACCATTCCCGAGGGACGTAGGCCCCGCCTTAACGCCGGCAGTACACCATCTGCGCAGGCCGCGTTGGAGCATGAGCCGTACCAGTGCCTTGCTGCGACTGGCCGCCGTCAATGTCGGGAAACCGACAGCGCCCTGGGCGCGTTCTACCGGCGCTTGGCCGCACGGGTGGGCAAAGCCAAGGCGGTCACTGCCACAGCCCGCAAGCTCGCGATCCTGTTCTACAATACCCTTCGCTACGGCGCGGACTACAGCGATCCGGGTGCCTCTTACTATGAAGAGCGCCACGCGACTCGCGTACTGCATAATCTCGAACGCCGGGCCAAGCAGCTCGGCTACACGGCTGGCGACCATCTCCGAGGCGGAAGTTTCTTAGGAAGCGACGGCCTTCTTCGCGAAAGAGTCGAGCTGAGGTGTCAGTTCATTGCCCAAAAGAAGAAGGTCTATCCGGTGAAGATGCTTTGCCGAATGATGGGCGTGAGCCGCAGCGGGTTCTACGACTACCTGCGCCGCCAAGATCGGGATCCAGACCCGGAGCATGAGGAAAAACTGAGATGGGTCAAGGACCTGACGGAGGCGTCGGACAACACCTTCGGCTCCCGACGTATGGCCAGGGCGTTGCGGGCCTTGGGCTATCGGGTGGGCCGGTACCAGGCGCGCAGCCTGATGCGCGAGGCCAGTGTGTGGGGTGCGCTATCGGCGCCGTTACCGCACGACGACCAACAGCAACCACCGCCAGGCGGTGTTTGAGAACCGCCTGGAGCGGAACTTTGCGGTCGATGCGCCAGATCATGTCTATGCCGGTGACATCACCTCTGTGTGGACTCACGAGGGGTGGCTGTACTTGGCGGTGGTCATCGACCTGTACTCGCGCGAGGTGGTCGGCTGGGCGATGGGGTGGCGTCTGACCAGTACCTTGGTCTGTGACGCCCTGCAGATGGCGCTGTGGCGGCGCCAGCCGCCCAAGGGGCAACTGATCCATCACTCGGATCGGGGCGTGCAGTACGCCAGCCGGGCCTTCCGACAGCTGCTCAGTGACCACGGTATTGAGGGCAGCATGAGCCGTAAAGGGGACTGCTGGGACAACGCGGTGGTCGAGAGCTTCTTCGGCTCTTTGAAGTCCGAGTGGGTCCACTGGCGCAGCTACCAGACCCGCGAGGAGGCCCGAGCAGACATCGTCGAGTACATCACGATGTTCTACAACAGCCAGCGACTGCATTCGTACCTGGGCTACCAGAGTCCAGATGCGCTTGAGCGCAACGGTCAACTGACCGCTGCGGCTTAACGGGGTGTCCGTTTCGACTTGACCACGTCAAACGTCAGTGGCACTACTTGGGGAACGGGGGTGCGCCTAACCGCTGCGCTGCGCTGCGCGGAGCATGAGCAAGGAATGGGTCCACTTCAGCGATTACCTAAGGCACCACCTTAAGATTGCCCGGGGCCGGCAATGGGTGCGCGAGTCCGGCACCTCCCGGTTCAAACGCCCCTATGCTGGGGGTTGCAGGTACTGGATTGCCGTCAAAGTCCCTTGTTAAGCCCACGTTCGTTCCTTTACCCGTCAGGGGCGATGATGTTGTTATGCGGTAATTTGCCGCTGAAGAGTCTACAAAACCTAAGTCCGCTGCAGCGACCCTGCCTGTTTCTGACGGGATGTTATAGACCGAATAAGAGCCGGAGTTGTCGTAGGCGTTGTATAAATATGCGCGTTTCCTACCAAGCGCGTTTGAATACTGAATCGCATTACTCCTGAAGTCCACTGTGCCAGCTGGAGAAATCAGGTTGAAGATGCTGTCATAGCCGCTGTTGTCCTTCGCCTCAAGATCGAAAACGTTGTTATAAACGCGCAAATAACGACCTGCCTGCGGTGTGCCAGCGTGAGTAACGATTCCATTATAGTGACTTCCGCCTCGATTATGAAAAACGTTATAGTAGATGCTTACATCGTTGGTGTGTGTTCCACGCCCCTCGCGCAGGATCATAATTTGTCCACTGTTCTCAAACACGTTGTAGCGAATTATAACATTGTTGCCTTCAAACCACTGGGTGCCGTCACCGTGCGTGACAGTGCTGTCGTGTCGTGGATGAGCAATATTCGACGAGCAAGTTGTTGCCAATTCCTTGTATTCCGTCCTCATCGTTTTCTGTTGCGGCCGTATCCCCACCGGTCTCTATGACGTAAGGTTAAGTTATCCGCCTTGCCGCCATTTCTGGTTCCATTCCGCGTGAGCCGTTTCGCGCCCAAATGCCGTATCTGGTAGCACCGTCTACTGTAATGTAATTAGAGTTGACTGTGGTCCCGATACAGATGGCGCAGTTGGCCCCGCCTCCATCGATAATTACACGCGTATCATAAGCCGCATTCCAACCAGTCTGCGTGCCTTGGTCTGCTACCGTTGCCCTTTTTATCGTGATGGGATTTCCGGCAGTACCGCTGTCGTTGATGTTTAGCGGACCGTAGGTGCCGCCGGCAACATAGATTGTGTCGCCCGGATTCGCGCTTCAGTGACCAATTAATTTTGCTGAAAGCGGTCCAGGCGTTTGTCCAATCGGACCCGTTGTTGGCCCCGCTCGCGGCACTACGGACATAAAAACTATTGGCGTAGCATGTAGCAAACAGGGAGAGGTTCAAGGCAAAGCCGATTAAAACGATGCGTGAGTATGTGGTGATCATGTGCAGTTTACCGTTGGCTCTAGATGAATGAGGGGTGTTGACGTACTTCCATCCGCTACGGCGAGGATATGCGCCCCCGATTACGGGGATGGGGAAAACCTAAGCGGGTCCGCAATGTGATACGCTCAAAAAATTAGCTGATTACCGTCGAAACTCAGCTGGCCCTGCGCTGGGTGGCAGTCTTGATTCTGTACGTTGGGCAGCATAGTGCGACCTGTAAATTCGGGTCGCGAACTTCATTCCGATTCAGAAGCAACGGGGATCGTCGGATACAGTATCACGCGAAGCATCTGGATTTCGTCATCCAAGATAGAGTGTCATGGTCGTCATGCGCGGGGCACCGCGGCGGCTGGTGTTACGTGATGTCGGATGGTTCCTGTCATAATAAGTCTACCCTGGTCGCAACAATTTTGCTGAATCCCACGCGTAGCGCCGGGGCGCCGCTGATTACGGGCTCTCAACGACCGCGTCGACCCAATAATTGTCCAAGCGGTAGGTGCTGGTGGGGAAGACACCTCCAGAACCCTACCGATCGACCCCAATGCCGCCGGCCTCGCTGCTCAAGAGCACCCGCAGGGGGCCGCCGTTTAGGCCGAGGCGCCGAAGCCAAGTAATCTTCATTCTAGACGTATCGCCCGGCCTGGGCGTGGTAGGAGATCACATAAACGGAGTCGGCCTTCAACGCCGCCGGGGTGGCAAAATTCACCTGCTGCCAGCCCGAGGTGGTCTCCTCAGAATTATGTAGCAACCGCACGCGATCCGGCCACTGCGCCCTGGGCACCTCAAATTGACGGCCGAGATTGAGCACCGTCTGCTGGTGTACCGTCTGCCCCATGCGCACCGACTCGACCAAGCGGTAGGTGTAATAGGGCTCGCCGGATTCCCGGCTCTTGATCGTGGTGCGGCGAATAAACATGCCCGAACCTTAGTCGTTCGGCGCGACCCGATCAATGGTGGTGCAACATATTATGGCACTACTCGGAAATGTCGTCCGCTAAGGGACTGATCGGGCTTGGGTCGTCCATCGCCCGGGGGTGGAATATAAGGATTTTCGGGCTAATCTGGGGGCCGGAATGCCAAAGATGGGGTAGGCAAACACGCCGTTCCCGCCCGAAACCCCATCCGCCAGCGCATGCAACGGCGGGTTATCCGCGCCGCATTGCCAGAGAAGTAGCCGACATCAGCGCTGTAATGCCCGCCGTTGGCGTGGTACGAGGCCACGTACACCGTGTTGGCCGTAATCGCCACCGGGCTTGAGAATAGCATCTGCTGCCAACCCGAGCCAGTCTCGTTCGTGAAGTCTCGTTCGTGAAGGTGACCGTCGCCAGCTTCGTGCCAGTGCTCGACCACAGGTTTCCGACGAGTGTCCCCGCGTTGGCGCTCGCCTTGTAGAACCGAATGCCGGTGATGGAGCCCGCGACATCGGATCGGAACTTGACGCCCAGCTCCACGGAGCTGTCCGTACCGCCGTCCACCAGACCCGGTACCACCGTACTCGGCTGGATGGTGACGGTCGTCGGCGTGGCGGCGACAGTAATGCTCAGCGCCATGCTGCTCGTTGCTGGCGGACTGGCCGAATCGGCCACCTGAACCGTAAAGTTGGACGTGGCCGCTGCCGTGAGCGTCCCGCTGATGACGCCAGTGGCAAGGTTCAAGGTCAGTCCACTGGGCAGCGAGCCACTCACAATGGACCAACTGTAAGACCCGGTGCCACCGGTGGCCGCCAACGTCGCCGAGAAGGCTGCGCCCACCGTGCCATTGGAAAATGACGCCGTGGTGACGGAGAGCGGAGCGGCATGCACCGTCAGTCCTGTGCTCCCGGAAACACCGCTCAGCCTCGCCGAGATCGTCGTCGTCCCCGCGCTCAAACCCGTCGCTAACCCGCACGGTGGCCACGGCCGTGTTCAAGGAGGCCCAGGTCACCTGGCTGGTCAGGTTCTACGTGGAGCTATTCCAGTGGGCCGCGGGCGCGGCGAACTGCTGCATCGCTCCGGTAAGGAGCGTCGGATTTGCCGGCACCACTCAGCTGTTGGTCCCGCGGCGCCAGTTGGGGCCCAGGGCCGCATGGTCGAGATCGACGCCCGTGTCCAAGGTCCCGACCACCACGCCTTGCCCGTAGTAGCCGAGGGCCCAAAGATCGGTGACCCGGGTCTCCGACAGGTTCCAGAAGGTGTAGCTAGGGTTGCCGGGCTGGCCGCTCAGCACCGGCGGGGCAGGATCATCCGGCAGCAGCACCTCGGCGTTGAGGCCAATACTCTCGACCCCTTTTTTTGTTGCCATGTTCTGCAGTTTTGCGACCTTGATCCTGGCCGCCACGGCATTGATCAGCCAGAGTTCGGTCTCGTTCTCAGTTGCGTTGGTTGCGCGATCTTTTGCGACCAGCTTCGTGCAGAGCGTGGCCTTTGCGCGCAGCGCCTTGATCGTTTTCTCCTTCTTCGCCTTGATGTCTCCGGCGACGATCAGGTCTTGCTTCACCGGGTCGACGCAGCGGATGATCACGTCGACCTTATCGCTAGGGCCAAGACCCGCGATCGCCGCCTGAAGCTCGGGCTCGAGGGTTCCGCAATTGGCGTCCAGGGCGAGCACCGACGCCAGAACGGCGGCCATCCTCATCGAATGCTTTTCTTCATTCATGAAGCGTTACCACCCTGGCTATTGAAGCGTCATGTGCTCGGCGCGGAACTCGCCGATGACGACACTGACCTTCTGTCCGGGTTTCACATAGGAGTCCGGGTTGGCGAACATCATGTAGTAATCCCTATTCGCCGTGATGTTCTTGCCCCGGTTGGTCGTGCGGAAGGCGCCGACCCCAAAGCCCCCTACCAGGACGGCAGCAGTCGACGTGCTCGTTATCTTCGTTAGTCTCTCGATCGTCTTCAGCACTTTGTGATTCGCTCCGTGTACTAACTGGCCCACCCCTCCTTTCGGGAGGGGTGGGCCCCAACGGTCATATCCCTTCAACGGCTTTCCCCTTGCAACCGGGGATTGCGCCGTTTGTTACTGCGGACAGGCGGTCTCGCAAACCTCGATGTTGCTAAACCTGCCGTCCCCGGTCTGGGGCCCAATATCATGGTCGTTGGCGAAGATCAGCTTGGTGAAACTGCCGATGAAGTGCTGACCGACCGGAATCGTGTAGTGCACGGTGCCGTTGACGGGGTCATAAGTCCGGTACGCCTGCACACCCCAGTCCTGGGTACCATAGACCTGGAAAGCGGTGGCCGGCGAGAGGGTCTCGTCGGTATCGAAGCCGATGGCATGGATCTCCCCTTGGGCGCCGCTCTCGAAGTCGAACTCCAGCACCGTATTGGCGGTCACCGTATAGTTCAGAGCCACCTGCTTCCAGGCGTTACCTACCATATGCAGGGCCGCACCGTTGTCCTCCACTGTCGTCGTCGCGGTGGCGCTATCCTGCGCGCCGGCATAGCCGAGCACCGGGAAACCCGCGGCGTTCACGACCAGGTCTACCGCACAGCCGTCGGTGTCCACGTCCACACCAGCTGGGGTCCCAGGACAGACATCAAGGGCGTCGCTCACGCCGTCTCCGTCGGAGTCAAGCAGCTGGCTGGCGGAACAGCCGTCGGGGTCCACGTCCTCACCCGTCGGGGTGCCCGGGCACAGGTCGGATGCGTCCAGTACGCCGTCGCTGTCGGCGTCCCCCGGCGTGACCGCCTCATAAACAATGATGTTGCTAAACCTGCCGTCCCCGGTCGGGGCCGCGACATCATGGTCGTTGGCGAAGATCAGCTTGGTGAAATTGCCGATGAAGTACTGACCGACCGGAATCGTGTAGTGCACGGTGCCGTTGACGGGGTCATAAGTCCGGTACGCCTGCACACCCCAGTCCTGGGTACCATAGACCTGGAAAGCGGTGGTCGGCGAGAGGGTCTCGTCGGTATCGAAGCCGATGGCATGGATCTCCCCTTGGGCGCCGCTCTCGAAGTCGAACTCCAGCACCGTATTGGCGGTCACCGTATAGTTCAGAGCCACCTGCTTCCAGGCGTTACCTACCATATGCAGGGCCGCACCGTTGTCCTCCACTGTCGTCGTCGCGGTGGCGCTATCCTGCGCGCCGGCATAGCCGAGCACCGGGTAACCCGCGGCGTTCACGACCAGGTCTACCGCACAGCCGTCGGTGTCCACGTCCACACCAGCTGGGGTCCCAGGACAGACATCAAGGGCGTCGCTCACGCCGTCTCCGTCGGAGTCAAGCAGCTGGCTGGCGGAACAGCCGTCGGGGTCCACCTGCTCACCCGTCGGGGTGCCCGGGCACAGGTCGGACGCGTCGACTACGCCGTCGCCGTCTGCGTCCCCCGGCGCACCCACCTCATGAACAATGATGTTGCTAAACCGGCCGTCCCCGGTCGGGATCGCGACATCATGGTCGTTGGCGAAGATCAGACGGGTGAAATCGCCGGTGAAGAACTGACCGACCGGAATCGTGTAGTGCACGACGCCGCTGCCGGGATAGTTCCGGAACGCCTGCTCACCCCAGGACTGGGTACCGTAGACCTGGAAAGCGCGGTTCGGCGAGAGGGTCTCGTCGGTATCGAAGCCAATGGCATGGATCTCCCCTTGGGCGCCGCTCTCGAAGTCGAACTCCAGCACGGTATTGGCAGTCACCGTATAGTTCAGAGCCACCTGCTTCCAGGCGTTACCCACCATATGCAGCGCCGTACCACCGTTCTCTACGGTCGTGACCGCCACCCCATCCTGGGCGCCCCCGTACGGAACGACCGTGTACGAGGCCCCGTTCACCGTGATGGTGACGGTCGCCGGGGTGGCGGTGACAGAAATGCTCAGAGCCTTGCTGGTCGTTACAGACGGAGTGGCCGAATCCGTCACCTGAACCGTAAAGTTGGACGTGGCCGCTGCCGTGGGCGTCCCGCTGATCGCGCCAGTAGCAGCGTTCAAGGCCAGGCCGCTGGGCAGCGAGCCGCTCACAATGGACCAATTGTAAGGCCCGGTGCCACCGGTGGCCGCCAACGTCGCCGAGTAGGCCACGTTCACCGTGCCATTGGGCAACGAGGCTGTGGTGATGGAGAGCGGAGCGGCTTGCACCGTCAGTCCTGTGCTGCCGGAAACACTACTCAGCGTGGCCGAGATCGTCGTCGTCCCAGCGCTCACACCCGTCGCTAACCCACCTGGGCTGACGGTGGCCACGGCCGTGTTCAAGGAAGTCCAGGTCACCTGAGTGGTGAGGTTCTGCGTGGAGTTGTCCGAGTAGGTCCCTGTGGCCGTGAACTGCTGGGTCGCACCCGGGGCGATCGCTGGATTCGCCGGCGTCAACGCAATCGACGAAAGCGTCGGCGCAGCCCCAGCGTTGAACACCACATCGACCCAGTAGTTGGCTGCATTCCAAGTCTGCGTTGGGAATGCACTGCTGGTACCGTAGGCAAACACGCCGTTCCCGCCCGATACCCCGTCGGCCAGGGCATGCAGCGGTGGGTTGTCTACCCCTGTAGTCGCGAAGTAGTTCAGGTCGGCGCTGTAGTGCCCCGCATCGGCGTGGTAAGACGCCACATACACCGTGTTTGCGGTAATCGCTACCGGGCTCGAGAACAACATCTGCTGCCAGCCCGAACCCGTCTCACCCGTGAAGGTGACCGTCGCCAGATTGGTGCCGGTGCTCGACCACAGGTTTCCGACGTGTGTCCCCGTGTTGGCGCTCGCTTTGTAGAAGCGAATGCCGGTGATGGTCCCCGCAACATCGGATCGGAACTTGACGCCCAGCTCCACGGAGCTATCCGCACCGCCGTCCACCAAACCCGGTACCGCGGTACTCGGCCATATGGTGACGGTCGTCGGGGTGGCGGTGACAGAAATGCTCAGCGCCTTGCTGCTCGTTGCAGCTGGAATAGCCGAATCAGTCACCTGAATCGTGAAGGTGGACGTAGTCGCTGCCGTGGGCGTCCCCGTGATCGCGCCAGTGGCAGCGTTCAAGGCCAGGCCGCTGGGCAGCGAGCCACTCACAATGGACCAATTGTAAGGCCCGGTGCCACCGGTGGCCGCCAACGTCGCCGAGTAGGCTGCGCCTACCGTCCCATTGGGCAATGACGCCGTGGTGATGGCGAGCGGAGCGGCTTGCACCGTCAGCCCTGTGCTCCCGGAAATACCACTCAGCGTCGCCGAGATCGTCGTCGTCCCGGCGCTCACACCCGTCGCCAACCCGCCGGTGCCGATGGTGGCGACCGCTGTGCTCGAGGAGGCCCAGGTCACCTGAGTGGTGAGGTTCTGCGTGGAACTGTCCGAGTACGTCCCTGTCGCCGTGAACTGCTGCGTCGCCCCGGTCAGGATCGTCGGATTCGCCGGCGTCACCGCAATCGACGAAAGCGTCGGCGCAGGTGGCGCGGCTTGCACCGTCAGACCTGTGTTCCCGGAAACACCGCTCAGCGTGGCCGAGATCGTCGTCGTCCCAGCGCTCACGCCCGTCGCCAACCCGCCTGTGCCGATGGTGGCAACCGCCGTGCTCGAGGAGACCCAAGCCACCTGACTGGTCAGGTTCTGTGTGGAGCTGTCCGAGTACGTCCCCGTCGCCGTGAACTGCTGCGTGGCCCCCGTGAGGATCGTGGCGCCCGTTGGGGTCACCGCAATCGACTGCAGCGTCGGCGCAGCCCCAGCGTTGAACACCACATCGACCCAGTAGTTGGCTGCATTCCAAGTCTGCGTTGGGAATCCACTGCCAGTACCGTAGGCAAACACGCCGTTCCCGCCCGATACCCCGTCGGCCAGGGCATGCAGCGGTGGGTTGTCTACCCCTGTAGTCGCGAAGTAGTTCAGGTCGGCGCTGTAGTGCCCCGCGTCGGCGTGGTAAGACGCCACATACACCGTGTTGGCGGTAATCGCTACCGGGCTCGAGAACAACATCTGCTGCCAGCCCGAACCCGTCTCACCGGTGAAGGTGACCGTCGCCAGCTTGGTGCCGGTGCTCGACCACAGGTTTCCGACGTGTGTCCCCGTGTTGGCGCTCGCTTTGTAGAACCGAATGCCGGTGATGGTCCCCGAAACATCGGATCGGAACTTGACGCCGAGCTCCACGGAGCTATCGGACCGCCGTCCACCAAACCCGGTACCGCGGTACTCGGCCAGATGGTGACGATCGGGGTTGCAGCGACAGTAAGGCTCAGCGCCTTGCTGTTCGTTGCAGCCGGAATGGCCGAATCAGTCACCTGAACCGTGAAGTTGGAGATGACCGCTGCCGTGGGCGTCCCGCTTGATCGCCCCAGTGGCAAGGTTCAACGTCAGCCCACTGGGCAGCGAGCCGCTCACAATGGACCAATTGTAAGGCCCGGTGCCACCGGTCGCCGCCAACGTCGCCGCGTAGGCTACGCCTACCGTGCCATTGGGCAACGACGCTGTGGTGATGGAGAGCGGAGCTGCTTGCACCGTAACGGTGACACCGAGAACGGGCATCTCGAGGTTGCCGCTGTCATCCACCGCTCGGCTTTGAATCGTGGCCGCACCCGATATGGTCGGAGTCCATACGTAACTCCAATCCGTCAGACCTGTTGCCCGGTGCCAGGTTACCCCTTCATCTACAGAGACATCGACACCAGCCACCACACCCCCTCCGATGTCGTCCGCCGTTCCATTGATCGTGATGGGGATCCCATAACTCAAGCTCGAGCCAATCGCTGGCGAAGCGATGTTTGAAGCCGGCGGGGTCATATCGGTCGATGCGGTTGCCGAAACCAAGCCGAGTTGTAGGCTGTTGGGTTGCACCCCCATGTCAGCGAACAAGTTGACGGTTGCTTGTTGGATGCGGAGATCCGGCCCGTCGTTCTGGGGCCCCGGCATTGTTGTCATGACTGCCGTCGAGCCCCCAAGACCATTGAACAGTCCCAGCGCCGAATACCAACGCCCCACTATCATGTCGGTAAAGCGTCAAGGCGTGTGTGGCAGGACCCGGCGCATAGGTTGAACCATAGTCCACGAGAACACCACTGACGATAGCGCTGGTCGACGATAGCCGGAACAGTCCAGGCGGCCGGTAACCATTGTCCAGATCCTCATCCCACTCGAACCCCAAGATCGAACTACCCAGCGTCACCGGGGGATCAAACTCGCTCATGTTCTCCAGTCCGGTGTCCCGCCAGAAGCGCATTTTGCCGTACTCGGGACCAACCGTGAGATCGTTGAACTGGATTCCATTGACCATGAATATCTGTCCGGTCAAGGCATTTTCCGGACGCCCCCCATCCGCAGGCGGGCTGAAGCGGGGGTCCCGCCACGTGCCCGTCCAGGTCGGTGGATCTAAGGGGTCAATGGGTATGTTGGCATGGGTCTCCTTGTAACAAACCAAGGTCCGGTGTGGCGTATTCTGGCCATCGATACTGCCTTCCCATCGCGTCTTCCAGAACACCTCGTTGCCGCTGAAAAACGCCAGGCTTACTCCAGACGCCAAAGCAGTCTCGACACTCGCGCGCTCTCCCGCCGACCAGTATTCGTCATGGCCCACAGACAGAAACACCGCGTGAGTCTTAATCAACTCTCCGCGTCGATGGCTATCGACGCCTGTGAAGTAGCTTACGTCATATCCGTTGGCTTCCAACCAGCGGACCATCGGATACTCTGCGTTGAACGGATTGCTGACGCCGCTATAATAACTGCCCGATCGCCAAATGAACGGGCGATTGTAACTGACCGCGTAAGCACGCCCGGCGGGTTGGCCGACATATAGGCTGTTTCCCCCGTAGTCGTTGTATGCCTGCCAAGTCGCGTCGGACGTCTTGACAAGCAGATCCGATTCTCCCAAGTCGTCGCGGATGATGAAGACAATGTGGCTCGCACCGCCGGTGTCGTCCCGAACCGCTTTCGCGAAGTAAATGCCCGAGGTGGCGTCAGCCGGGACATCCCAAGATGCCGAAACTGACCAGTTGCCGCAATCAATAAGCCCGGTCGTTTGATCAGTCAGGCAGTTTGGTTGGTTCTGGGGTAACGCTACCGAGGGCAGCATTGTTGCGACCTTGCGCGCGCCCTGCCCGCCGTAGTACCCCATCCGATATATATCGATACGGTAACTCTCAGCGTCCGTGTCAATCTTGAAGTCGACTGTCTGCCCTCGATTCACACTGATGTCTGTAGCGAAACCCAGAATGCTCTCGTCCCCTAAACCCGAAACATCCCACTCACTCGCGGGGTTCCCGAGCATGCAGTTCTCCGCGATGATGGCGTTGGCCGGGGTCGCGCAGGCATCATTTGCCGAGACGAGGTTACGCGCCAAATCGGCCGAAGCCGGTAGGGCGGAGGACACAGAATCGCCAGCTAGACTTGGGCTGGTCGTTCCGGTTATGGTTCCGGATAGCGAACTTTGTTCTGTCAAGTCCACTCAAACTGACTCCAGAAAGTTGAAATGCCGTTAGCTCTATTCCGGTCGCTACGTCCCACACAATAACCCGGCCGTCCCGGGCGACACTGGCCAGCGTCTGTTGACCGAAACGGTCTGTACCGAACGCGACATCAGCAATCAAATCGCTGTGGCCTACCAATACCTGCCTGAGATTGCTCCAAGGCACGTCCCAGAGGCGGACCCTGAAGTCTTGAGCTATAGTGGCGAGGATCTCCCCATCAGGGCTCATCAGGAGCCCGGTGAGGGCCGCGCCACTGCCGTCCGAAAGTGTCGAGTGGATCTCTCCGCTATCCACATCCCAGAGTCTGAGCAGTGAATCCTCGCTTACGCTGGCCAGGATCACCCCATCGGGGCTGAAGGCGATTCCAGTGACGGGGCCTTGATGACCTTCGAGAATGTGTTTTACAGAGCCGCCTTTCCAATCGAATAGCACGACCCGGCCGTCTTCCGTTATACTGGCTAAGATGCCACCAATACGGCTGAAGACTAGATCAGTTACGGGCAATCCCGCGCCGACCGACAGGGTTGAACGTACCTTCCCGCTTTTCACATCCCACAAGGTGATGTCACCGTCCCTGTTCCCGCCCGCGAGAACTGCTCCATCGGGGCTGAAGGCTAGCCTGGTAGTAACTCGCTGCTGGCCGGCACTTAGAACCGATATAAGCGAGCCGGCTTGCGCGCCCCATAGCTTCATGGTCGCGTCCTCAGCCACGCTTGCCACTGAGCGACCGTCGGGGCTAAACAACACATCTATGACTGCCGCGCCAGTCTCGTTGCCCAGGGTCCAGCGCAATTCCCCGGAAGCTACATCCCATAAACGTATTTTGCCCTGCCGAGTGCCACTGGCTAGCATTTTGCCATTCGGACTGAAGACAAGGCCCGTCACCCCACCATCGGAGAACGCGGTGAGGAACCTACTTCGGCCGGATGCGATGTCCGAAAGCGTGATTTGGTCCGCCTGACCCTGCCTCACGGTGGCGATCAGTCCGCCGTCTGGACGGAAGGCGAAAACATCGAATCCTGAAGCGGCTGCCTCCGGAGCACCCGAAGGCAATGTGCTTACTGTGGGAGAAGCAAGCGCGTCTGCCGACATCGAAGCGTTTAGGCCTCCACACACCAGCACCAGCGCGATGGCTGCAACTAGTGCGAAGGAAGTTCGCCAAACAATAGAACCGAGATTAGTCATCACGTACTCCGTGTAACGATCTGCTGGGCGCGAATTCTCACGACTTCGGACAGGCAAGGGTTGATTTCTCGTGTGCCGGGAGGCTGGCCGATTTGAGGTTGGCGTACCAATATAGTGGGCACGAGGTCTGCCAAGAACCCTACGTCGGCGCTGCATGCCATCTCAGTCACCGTCTCACTTGGACCCAAAAGGACCACACTGCCGCCCGTTTCTTTTTGGGGGTCCCAACTCCGATCTCGACGTCCTCCACAATTTCAGCGACCGAGTCCCCTCGAGGGCTAAAAGGGGATGCGCTTGACGGTGTAGCTTAAGGTACGCGTGGGTGAGCGTAATCCCGGTGACGCCGGTCACATCCCATAGGGTGACGACGTTCTCCTCAGCGCTCCGCCAAGGCAGCGCCATCAGGGCTGAAGGCTAGCGCCGCGGCTGCACCGAGGCCGTCGACAAGCGTGGCGAGCTCCCGGCCGGACTCCAGGTCCAGCACCGTGATCCACCCGTCAGGGGCGGCGCTTGCGAGCTTAGTGCCGTCCCGGCTAAAGACTGGCCGAATCTCCTGGGGGGCGGGCGCGCTGGAAATCGCCGACTGTCCCTCGGCGGCAGCAAAGCCCAACCCAAGAGGGGCAACAAGGGACAACAGCAGAAGTGCAGCTAACCGGTTGAGGGAAAAGAGCTTTGACGCTCTGGCTGTATCGTCCACTCGGTGATCACACCGCAAATTTTGATAAGCAATTATTATGCCAGATAAGCACGTTGAATCCCTCCAGCAGCGCCCGCTGTGAGAACTGCCTCACAATATTAGCATGTCACTTCGGGCATTTCTCCTGCTGAAGGAACTAACCGATTCTAAGGAGTCGCTGGCTGGCCTTTGGCGGCCGAGGACGTCGATTTCCAGGGTGCCAAGCTCCTG
This sequence comes from uncultured Gammaproteobacteria bacterium, assembly GCA_963845265.1. Taxonomy (GTDB): domain Bacteria; phylum Pseudomonadota; class Gammaproteobacteria; order Chromatiales; family Chromatiaceae; genus DYRB01. The sequence continues at coordinate 19,011 of CAWJRN010000006.1, forward strand.
GAGATGAAGAGCTGCATCGTGTATTAGTGGCGTATTGGTAGCCGCCAAACCCGCAAAAAGATGGTGAAATCCTGGACGCAATAGGCGTTCGGTGCGGCCATAGGGCATCAAGGGTCGGCCGCGTAAACAAGTTTCCTGGGGATGAAACATCACAGGAAGACTTCATGAGGCTCTATTGCCGTTCGTTGCCAGAGGATCACCGGCGGCATTAAGCGGCAGTCGAGGTGCTGAAGATCGGTTCTTGTGGTATCGCCTACGTCCCGCGTATCTTGCGGGAATCTTCGGCATGAGTCGGCACACCATTTACACCGGGATTCGCGAGTTGGACGCGACGGGTAACGGCGATCCCGAAAACCCGCAGCGCCCCAAGTGGTCTATTGCAAGCGCCTGCCAAAACGATGCGACGGCGGTCCTGGAGGCCATGGCGCCCCACCGGGAGGCCATGGTGAGGCTGGTGGTGGAACTGGTACCAGGTGGTGGACGCCCTGATGGAGGCCGGTTACCGGGTCCACTTGGCCAACACGGTGGCCATCGAGCAATACAGTGGGCTGAAGTACAGCGACGACGAATCGGACGCGCGTCGGTTGGCGCAACTGCTGCGCCGCCAGGGGATGCTGCCCGAGGGCTACGTCTACCCCAAGGGCCAGCGCGCGGTGCGCGACCTAGTGCGGCGGCGCAGTCGTCTGGTCCAACAGCACACCGCCAACCTGCTGGCGGTGCAGGACCTGTTCGCTCGCAACCGTGGCCAGTCGCTCAGCGCCAACGCGGCCAAGCGGCTCACGCCTGAGCGAGTCAGCGAGTTGCTGCCCGACCCCAACCAAGCGCTGGCGGTGCAGACCACCCTCCTGGCCATGCGTGCCCTGGAGGGGAGCATCGAACTGCTGGAGGAGCACATGCGCAAGCAGGTCAAGTTTCGCCCAGCCTACCGCCTCCCGCTCAGCGCCAGTGGCATCGGCACCGTGTTGGGGCTGACCGTCATGCAGGAAACCAGCGAGATCTGGCCCTTCGCCCACGTCGGCAACACGGGATATAGACGCGGGGTGAATCGCTGATGCGGTGATCGCTGAAGTGCCCATGCAGAGAAAGTGAGTGAAATGAGCCGAAGATACCTGTTGACTGACGAGCGCGGACTCTTCGAGGACCTGTGTTAGCGGCTGAGTCGGTAAAACCGCAGAAAACTGGCGAACTCCCCAGCGTAAGAAGTGCCCCCCCGCGGCGAGTGCGTGGGCCCGCCGTGGGAGGGCGGTGCGGTATGGTTCAGAAAGGCAAGGGATCGTCGGGGGCAAAGAGGTCGGGTTGGGAGTGGTCGTGTAGGGTGATGCGGTCGCGGGCACAGAGTTCATGGATGCGCGGGCCGTAGCGTGCCCAGATGTTGGTCGAGGAGGTCGTCGATGAACTCGTATACGGCCAGGGCCTCTTCTGGGGACCAATAGTCGGGGATCTGCGGTGTGGTCATGGATGCACTCCGGAGGGGCTAGGGTTGGGTATCGGCAAGTTTCTTGGGACGGGTTGCGGCGCGAGCCTTGAGGCGCTGCTCGCTGCGCTCCTTGGCCTCCTTGAGGCGGTAGGACTCGCCCTGGATAGCGATGATCTCGGCGTGGTGGACGATGCGGTCGACCAGGGAGACGACGCAGGCGGCGTTGGGGAAGACCTCGCCCCATTCGGCAAAGGGGCGGTTGGTGGTGATGAGGGTGGACTTGGCCTCGTAGCGGCGCGAGACGATCTCGAAGAGCAGGTCGGCGTGGCGGTTGGAGTAGGAGAGGTAGCCGACCTCGTCGACGACCAACAGGCGTGGGCGGGCGTAGACACTCAGGCGGTGGCGCAGGGCGTTGTCGCCGTCGGCGCCGGCCAGCTCGTTGAGCATGTGACCGGCGCTGGTGAACAGCACGGTGTGACCGGGGAGCACCGCCTGGTGGGCGATATTGCGGGCGATCATGGTCTTGCCCACGCCATTGGGACCGAGGCGATCCTGCCCAGTGGGATCCGCCTTGCCGACCACCACAGCCAGCAGCGCATCCCGGCGCAGGCGATTATGGTCGTTGAGGTCCTCGTCACCCAGCACAAGCAAGCCCAAACACCCATTGCGCTACAAGCTCCCGAACCCTGTGCTCGAAGGCTTCCGGATCGCGGTGATCGACAAACTGCACGGCCAGTCGCGCGACAATCCCCGTCCTGGCCCCGACCTTGCCCAGCAACAACCCGCCGCCGTCGGAGCGGATGTTGCCCCCCTCGCATTTGCCCACCAGGGCGCGCCGGCCTAGGGCGTGAAATGCCAGATGCTCGGCGTTATACTCGGCCATCGAAAAGTCGCCCTCTTGTTGGGTCATAACCGATTGATCGCACAACCGTTATGCCAGAGGGAATGGTCTTTTTTTCAACCCCTAGGTGAGTTATCCGTGCTAAATCGTTGGTGAGATCAGCTATGAAACGAAGGACATTTCTCGTATTTGCTGCTTTGGCAGGAACGACAGTTTCTGCGCCGCAATTATATCGAAAGTGCCGCGATCTCTTATCGGGTAATGCAGCGCTATATCCGAGTGTTTTGTCTCACATCTGCTCTGATGAGATGTTAAGACAAATTGGCACTTCTTACAGGGCTTTATTTCCGCAAGAAAGTTCAGAAGGACGATTACGAGCATTGCTTCTTCCAGGCAACGCAATTCAAGAAGCACTCCCCCCATCCCCCTTCAGTTGCTGATGGACCCGATCGAGAAGTCCAGAAAGATTTTTGCGACAAGAAGACAGTTATTGTTAATGGATGGGTTCTGTCAGTCACTGAAACACGCCAATGCGCGCTTCTTTCATTAAACACAGTTACTACCGCAAAGGACGTATACGATGTACACTGATGCACGAAACTTAGATGATGTCTTAATCGAAGGTGATATTTGTATTGTAGGGGCAGGCTTTGCAGGTATCAGCATTGCGGTAGAAATGCTCGATACGCCCTTTAAAGTCTTGCTCTTGGAGGGTGGGGGTTTTGAGCCTGAAGAGAGGCTACAGCAACTTTACGACGGTGAAACGACAGGACAATCATTTTTACCTTTAGCGTCAGCCGCCTTACACTGTTTTGGAGGAACATCAATCTGGGGTGGCATGTGCTCAATTTACGACCAGATTGTGTTTGAAAAAAGAGAATGGATCGACAAAAGTGGATGGCCAATTAGTCAGGAGACTCTATTGCCTTACTATGAAAGAGCTAATTCTTATCTTGACCTAGGCGTTTATTCATTCGATTTAAAATATTGGCAAACGCAAGATCCGACTCTTATTGAACTGCCGCTAGACCAGGATGTATTCTGGAATAAACTTTGGAGATTCAGCAACCCCCCTACTCGCTTTGGCGAAAAATACAGAAGAACAATAAGTGATGCGAACAACATTCATTTGTATACGTATGCCAACGTAGTCGATATTCATGCCAATGACAATTTATCTAGAATTGATGAAGTAACGGTTAAAAATTTCGCGGGGAAGACCCATAAAATAAGAGCTAAGTACTTTATTTTGGCATGTTCCGGCATCCAAAATGCTAGAATTCTGCTAGCAGCCAATAAGCAATGCCCAAATGGACTGGGAAATGATAATGACTTTGTTGGCCGGTACTATCACGACCATTTGGATGCCCGATTCGCCGACTTATGGCTTAAGGATGCCACTGAATTGAGACTATATACATGGGAGGGTAAAAGGCCAAGAGCGGAATTGGCTATAATGCCAGATAAACAGGCCGAATATGAGATCTTGATCGGGAATACCTCCTTCCGATCTTTGGGGGCCAATGATATAGGCTATTTACCTAGGATTTCAGACTTTCTGACAAATAGATTCAATAAGAACGCCCGCAAAGCATTTGAGGTTATTATTAGGCTTGAACAAGCGCAGAATCCCTCATCACGGGTTACGCTGGATGATGAAAAAGATGAGCTGGGGGTTCCCAGGGCGAGATTAAATTGGGCACTCACTTCACTTGAGATGAAGAGCATCAGGAAGATATATGAATTGATAGCACAACAGGTTGGCATGAAGGGAATCGGGCGACTTAGAATTCACGAGGAATTCTTAGACCAAAAAGATAATTCGATTCCTGACTCTGTTATTGGCGGAGTACATCAGATGGGTACTACCCGCATGAGCAGCGACCCTAAAAACGGAGTGGTAGACGCATCCTGCAGATTGCATGGCATCCAAAATCTATATGTAGCTGGTTCATCCTGCTTCCCCACTGGATCGGGCGTAAATCCTACGTTCACGATAGTGGCACTATCGATCAAAATTGCAGATCATCTAAAGGAAATAATGAAATCTACTTAGGGAAATGCTGATCAATTACCCGCCCGAACAGGAAGAGTCTTGGTGGCAGACTAGAACATTGATCGCTCCCCCTAGCCCAGTTGCCCGATAAAACAGCAGGGCGAGTGCGTATTAATCACTGTCCGAACGCCACCTTGGCGCGGTAGTTGTCGTCCCAGGCGGCCTTGCAGCGTTTCTGCGACAGGCGCAGTTTTGAGGGTTCTTGTTCGAACAGATTCGTGGACACGTGCTGAGGTATCCCCACGAATCAGTTCCCAGCATCCAGCTGCGGGAAGAGTGCCGTGTGATGGCTGGAAACCCATTGGTCAACGACCACGACGGCAGCGACCAGTGCCTCGATGAGATCGCAGTAGGTCTCGAGGGTCAGCAGCAAGCGGGCAAGGATAAGGAGCTGGAGCTACGCCGCCTTGACAATTTGCCGGTTTGCCGATGATTGCAATATCTTCGTGAAGACGCCCAAGGCGGCCGAACGGGTCATGGTAAGCATCGGTGGATACATCGAGAAGCGACTGAAACTGGTCGTGAACCGCGAGAAAAGCCAAGTGGCCCGTTCGGATCGGGTCAAGTTCCTGGGGCTAACACCCATGCAGACGCGCAGACACCCCGGAACATGAAAGTTCTTTCACGCTAACGGGGCACTCGCCCCGCAAGAGACCTCGAACCTTACACAAAGCTTGGCGTGGTCCGGGCTAGCGAGGACTTTCACGGTAACCATTGTGGGGGATACCATCGCGATCTCCCACAAGGCCCTGCAAACGGCCATGGCCAAAGTCAAGGAACTGACCCCGCGGGGTGCCCACCTGACTCTGGAGACGAGCATCGAGCGGATCAACAGCTGGTACGTGGGCTGGTCGAGCTATTTTGCGATGACCTACTACCCCGCCCAGCTGAAGAAGATCGAAGCCCATATCCGGCGACGATTGCGATCCCGTTTGGTGGATCAACAAAAGAGCAGACGCAATCTCTTCCGCAAACTGGTCAAGCGTGGCGTCCCACGCCGCCAGGCGGCGAAAGCGGTGTTCTCCAACCACAAGCCGCTGGAAGCTGTCGAACACCTTCGCGGTGAACAAGGCGTATCCGGTCGGTTGGTTCATTGGGGACATGGGACAGGCCATTCGCTCCAACAAGCAGCTACCGCATTGGTTTGACGTGGATCGGTGGATACGGCTTGCGTGAGGAGCCGTGTACGGACCCGTACGCACGGTTCTGTGGGCAGACGGGGCTTCGGCCCCTCTGACCCCGATGGTCTGTTGGAAGGATGACCAGATCGATGCCCATCGAGTGGTGCGGGCTTTGATGATGAGCATCGCCACGGTCTGCCCATCCTGCGAATTTTCGATAATACCCGCGTGTCACCCGATGTGCCCCCTCTACGATGTGTAGGGGCTGCAGCGGCTGTCGGTGCGCACACGTGACCTTCCGTGGGCGAAGGCATGACACCTCGTCCGGGCGCTGGATGCGGGAAATCCGCACGTCCGGTGCGATGAGCGGCGACTGGAAACGGGCCTATGGTCTGGATTGAGGTACCGGCACGGGGCGAAAGCCGCTGGCAACAGCGACTCCCCAGGACCTGTGGCTACCGCGCCCAATCGTCGACTCCACCCTACACGAGGCCCGCGACCTCTCTACGTCGGCACGGTGTATCCCTGGGGGTGGGCGACGGACACCGATCCGCAGAGGTTTCTGTCGTTACCCTGACTCGGTATGGGCCCCCTGCGCCAAGGCCATGGGCGATCGAGCCGAGTATCGATAGGCCGCGGCCCTGTCCAAGGATCGAGGGTACGGGTGGCCAAGAACAAGCGTCGGGGTGTCCCCTACGAGACACCCCGGTAACTGTGGACAGGGCCCTTACTGTTCCCTTTGCGCTGCGAAGTACCCCAGGGACTCCACCGTATGCCGTATCTCGGAGTCCTTCGACTGCTCCTCAGACACCCAGACCTCCACCGCCACTTCGTCCCGGTGATGCCAGCGCAGGTTCGCGGTGATCCCGACCGTTTGTGGTCTGCATGTCCGCGAGGAATAGCGGCGGCTGCGTAAAGGCACCCCGATACACGAGGGTATTGACGTTACGGGGATCCCGAGCGTTCACGCGGTCCACTTCGTAGCGCAGGCCGTTGACCACACCGAATGACGGCTCCCAGGCGATGTAGTCGACCGACTCTGGCAGGTGCTTCTGTTTGTTGGACTGCTGCTCCTGCATGGCGAACCTCGAACCCTGTGACCGAGATCCGGCGCATGCGGCTCACGACGGCGTCCGCCTCGTTGACACTGGTGACCGTGGAGAACACCACCGGTACCTCGGCGAAGGGCTCGCTGAAGGTCGTGGTGGCGAAAGCGATGGTACCCTTGGCCAGCCGTCCGGCCTCGACCCAGGCGCCGTTGGGGAGCGGATGGCGCCCGCGCTCCATGACCATGTAGGAGACCGTCTCGTCGGGATGTATTCCGTCCAGGTAATCCCATTCCTGCACCCGAATCGAGAAGCCCTCCGGATCGACGCCGTATACTCGCACCACGGCCGGGTCACCATCGTTGTTGCTGAGTGGATTTGCAACCACGATCGGGTTTGTGAAGGACGTTTGGAAGTTAACCCGCTGCCACTGGTCATTGACCTGGAGCTCTCCAACTTCCATGGGAACTTCCGCCGCGTCGACCTGCACGTAGTCGCTGCGCGTCAGGGTATTGCTACCGCCCGCTCCCCCGGACACTGTGAGTGTTACGGGGTAGAGGCCGGGCTCGGTATAGGTATGGGTGGGGTGGGCCTGGGTGCTGGTGGAGCCGTCGCCAAAGTTCCAGGCCGAGGCCGTGAACGAGCCAGTAGAGGCGTTGTGGAACCTGACGGTCAGAGCCGCCGGTCCCTGGAGGACATCGCCATTGAAGTTCGCCACCGGCGCGGGCGCATCCACAGTGATGAACGCCGACTTGACCTCTGTGTCTTCGCCCCCCGGACCGCTTGCCCACAGGCTGACCGCATAGGTTCCTGGCACCGTGTAGGTGTGGACCGCCGTCTCTGCCGTGCTGGAGCCGCCGTCACCGAAGTCCCATCGGCGGGCCGTGACTTCACCCGAGGACTTGCATGCGAAGGTGGTGGTCATTGGCGCGAAACCGGAGCGCACGCTCGCTGCGAAGTCCGCCACCGGTGCGGGCGGGCGGAACTTGGACATAACCGGTCTTTCCTGTAACACCCCCAAAGGTCGCCGAGATCACGGTCTGACCGGCACCGAGACCTGTTACCAGCCCAGCGGCATTGATGCTTACCACAGCCGTGCTTGAGGATGTCCACGTCACCTGACTGGTGAGGTTCTGCGTGGAATCGTCCGAGTACGTCCCGGTCGCCGTGAACTGCTGCGTCCCTCCGCTCGGGATCGTCGGATTTACCGGTGTCACCGCAATCGACTGCAGCGTCGGCGCGGATCCCGGACGAAATACCACGTCCACCCAGTAATTGGCGGCATTCCAAGTCTGGGTCGGGAAGGCGCTGCTGGTACCGTAGGCATACACGCTGTTTCCACCCGATACCCCGTTGGCCAGGGCATGCAACGGTGGATTGTCCACCCCGGTCGCGAAGCCGTTCACGTCGGCGCTATAGTGCCCCGTGTTGGCGTGGTAAGACGCCACATATACCGTGTTGGCGGTAATCGGCACCGGGGCCGAGAAGTTCACCTGTTGCCAGCCCGAGGCGGTCTCGTTCGTGAAGGTCGCTGTCGCCAGCTTCGTGCCGGTGCTCGACCACAGGTTTCCAACGTGTGTCCCCGTGTTGGCGCTCGCTTTGTAGAACCGAATGCCGGTGATGGTCCCCGCAACATCGGATCGGAACTTGACGCCCAGCTCCACGGAGCTATCCGCACCGCCGTCCACCAAACCCGGTACCGCGGTACCCGGCCAGATGGTGAAGGTCGTCGGGGTGGCGGCCACGGCAATGCTCAGCGCCTTGCTGCTGGTTGCGGCAGTGCTGGCCGAATCGCGCACCCGAACCGTGAAGCTGGACGTCGCCACGGCCGTGGGCGTCCCGCTGATCGTCCCGGTAGCTGCGTTCAAGGTCAGCCCAGCGGGCAGCGAGCCACTGGTAACGGACCAACTGTACGGCCCGGTGCCACCGGTCGCCGCCAACGCCCCCGAGTAGGCTAGGCCCGCCGTGCCATTGGGCAACGACGGCGTGGTGATAGACAGTGGAGGCGGCGTGCCTGCAACCGTGGTGCTGACTTCGTTCGAGAAGGTGCTGCAGCTCGTCCCGCCCGCCTCGCAGGCCCGTGCGGCGAAATAGTAGGTCTGCCCCGCCGTTAGGTCGGTGACGGTCACCGTCGTGCCTGCGGCTGGGACGGCGGTCAAATAATTCTGACTGGTCAGCCCGTAATGGACCTCATAGTAGGCAACCCGGCTGTCGGATACGGCATCCCAGGCGACCTGAACATCAGCCGCTACTACAGTTTGCAATATCCCTCCCGAAACCCAGATACACAGCAGCGTGAGGAGCTTCACGAATATTTCGTTGAAATCTGCAGGGCCCATCGCATACTGCTGGCGTATTTTCTGAGCGCGCGACATGGATATCACCCTTTCTGTTCGAGCCTGTAATGAATCTTGACCGGTATAATAAGGAAACATCTTGTTATTACAGGAATTGTTGCTGTCAGTGTGTAGCGACATGTTCCCACTTCCGTGGGGCCTGACGAACGGCTGGCTTCTCGGCAAACCCGCGCTAAATATATTCATTGAGGGGGTAAGGATTTGCGACTGGAGTGCCGGAACGATCAGATGCAAGCGGCTTTTGATTGCAACTGTGAGCCCGGTCACGAGAGCGGGGCTCGCCGGTGATCCGGTGCTCTGTGTTATTCAGGAGATTAACGATCCACGCCTTGCACAAGATGCAGATTGCGTGGCAATGCTTATGCGACGATGCGGGGCTATTCGGGGTGGTGACACGCATTGCTGCGCGATGGCTGGCTGGGGATCGCCAACCCCAGCAAGCGCGCCTCTACCATCGGGTGTCAGGATAGAAGTCGCCTCCCCCTAGGAGGATTTTTGTGAGGATGGGGCATCACCGATCCGGGGTCTGATGGGCGCCGGGGCTGCCGGGAAGGAGTCCGTGGGGCGACTGGACGGCAGCCCCCGGGGGGCCGGCATGCGGGCCCCGGAACCCTGAGCGAGGCGACACGCTTGAGAACTTATTCGGCAGAACTGAAAGATGGCCTGATGGCCAAGATGCTGGCCCCTGACAACATCAGCGTGCCGCAGTTGGTGCGCGAGACGGGCATCCCGCGCGATACCCTATACGGTTGGCGCCGCCAGGCGGTCAACCGCGGCGCTGCGGCGGCTGTCTCAGCAACCCCGGCGGGACCTTGGAGCAGCGAGGCGAGGAGTTCGCGGCGGTGGCGGAGACCGGCAGTCTCAGCGAGCTGGAACTGGGCGTGTACTGCCGGCGCAAAGGACTCTTCCCCGAACAGCTCAACGCCTGGCGCGAGACCTGCCGCCAGGCTGGGGGAATGGCACTGACTTAACGATGGACTATCCCAGCCAACGCATCGAGCAACGCGGCCGCACGCTGATAGGGCATTTGCTGTTAGTGGGTCAAGTACACAGCAAAGGCCGCCGCTCCAGGCCCGTACTGCACCTGCGCCTCGACGCCGGTGGGCCATACGCTGCGATGGACCGGGCCGCAGGCGCAGGCGCCCGGCACTGACCGATACTCGGTGACCTCGCGGCGTACCATCAGATCCGCGACCTGGCGACATTCGTGCAATTCCTCGACGGGGATCCCCGACAGGTCGCACCCGCACTGGAAGCGGCCAGCCGGCGCGATGGCGACGGTGTGCTCGGGGGCGTCGACCAAGGTACGTGTGGCGCACGGGTGGTCCTTCTGGCCGCCCGGCTTCTTCCCGCTGGGCTGGCGCAGCGCGCGCGGAGCCAGCTTTTTGAAGGGCGGGTCCGAGGAGGGTGGCTTGCTCGAGTTGTGGCTGTCCTTGGCCAAACTAACCTCCTGTGTCTGGATCCGCTGAAGTGGTTCAGCGATCTGCGTCGCCTGCTCCGCCACCTGCGCCCAGACGAAGCACTTCCGCTTCAGGGTTCTCGGGGCAATCGGCTGCGGACTGATCCTCAGACATGCCTGAAGGTTAAGCGTCCAACTGATTGTCTAGCAAGGGGTACCTGAATAGTTAGGGGCAACGCTGATTCAAGCCAGGGACGGCTTTAATCAGCATCTCCCTACGGCGACGATACCCGACCAGCCAGTTGCAGCATGCTGGGCAGTTGAGAGAGCAGCAGCACGATGACCCCCAAGGCCGCACCTATGGTGGCCATCCCTACGGCATTCACAAGCACATCCTTACCCTTGCGTCCGTTCTCCGCCAGGGCATGGGCCAGATCCGCCAGCTTGACCAGTCCCACATACTCTCCCCGGCGATAGACCACCAGGCGCCGACAGCGATGGGCCTCCATCTTGGCAACAGCCTTGAGACAACTGCTGTCGTGCTCAATGGTGACGAGGGTCTGGCTGCATACCTCCCCCAAGAGGACCTCGCCAGCCTTGCGGCCCTGACCGACCACCCGCCGTAAGAGATCCTGCTCTGTGAAGAGTCCGCTCACCTGGCCCTGCCGGGTGACCACCAGAGAACCGACGCTGCGCTCGGCCATGATCCTGGCTCCGACCTGAACGGTCTCGTGCTCATCAAGCAGCGGGATCTCGCGTCGGATCAGGCCTTCAATCTTGCATGCCATGGGGACAACCTCGAAAAGAGCGAAGAAAGGGCCGCGCCAAGTGGCTTAGGCTCGGGTGTCAACGATATGTTCCAGCAAGATATAGGCCGACCCGAGCCAACCCAAGACCGCATGCCGCAGATACTCGGCAGAAGATCCACGTCTTGCCCAGCACCACGGACCCATGGATAGTGAGCCACAACCTCGTCTGACCGGAGTCCGCTCATGAGCCACGCCGACCGCACCGAAAGCGTCGACTCAACGCACCAAGAAGGTGCCCACACCGGAGCCCACAACGGGCGCCGGCGCCGCGAGAAGGGCCGACCGCCAGCCATACCCAGACCAGGTCAGAGCGGGGCCGGGGCTGCCGCCGGCATCGAATACCACGAGCTGATGCACACGCCTGGTATGGCCGCGGCGCGCGTGGTCTGCACAGACTACTGTGCCGAGCGCTTTGAGGTGCAGGAGGTCACCAACATCGCTGCATTTCTCCCCCTGCACCGCCCGAGTTGGTCGCAGGTGCGCTGGATCCACGTCGAGGGGCTGGCAGACCGCGCCACCATCCGGGCCCTGGCCGAGAAATATCAACTGCACCCTCTGGCGATCGAGGATGTCTTGGCTGGCGACCATCGCCCCAAGGTCGAGGACTACCCGAGCAACGAAGGTCTCCCGGGCCGCCTATTCGTCATTGCGCGCCGGGTACGGCTGAGCGACGGTGAGCTACGCGGCGAACAGACCAGCCTGTTCCTAGGCCGCAACACCCTGCTGAGCTTCCAGGAGAACGGTTGTGACGCCATGGACGCGGTCCGCCTGCGCTGCCAGAGTCCGGGGTCGCGTCTGCGCCAGAACGACGCCAGCTTTCTGCTTTATTCCCTACTCGATGCCCTGGTGGATCGGTTCTTTCCCATCCTCGACGAGACCTCCCAGCATCTGGAACAGGCCGAGGAGGACGTCCTGACCCGCCCACACACCCAGAGTCTCCAGGCCATCCATCTCATCAAGCGCGACCTGGTGATGGTTCGGCGCATCGCTTGGCCCATGCGCGAACTCATCTCCCAACTCCAGCGGGAGCCCCACGAGTGTCTGTCGCAGATCACCCAGACCTACTTCCGCGATGTCTATGACCATTGCGTGCAGATCATTGACCTGATCGAGACCTACCGCGAGATCGCCTCCAGTGTCGCGGATACCTATGTCTCGCTGATATCCAATCGCACCAACGAGATCATGAAGGTGCTCACCGTCATCGGGACCATTTTCATCCCCCTGACCTTCATCGCCGGGGTCTACGGCATGAACATGTACATCCCGGAGAACCACTGGCCCTGGGCCTACGCCGCCTTTTGGGCACTCTGCCTGACCATCGCCGGCATCATGTTGTGGCGCTTCCGGCGCGGGGGCTGGCTATGACCCCAGTGATCGGCAGGCCTCAAGAGTCTTGTGGCACCGGTGCTGTGTGCCTAGGCATGGACCCTCTGCGCCAAAGTCGTTTCAGCCAAAGACTGTCCGACAGCAGGACCGCGTAGACCAGGGCCAAGACCACGACCTGATACCAAAGGCTGCCGAGCCACGCCGGTGTGGCACCTGCCTCAAACCAGCTCTCGGCCACCCGTTGCAGGTTGAAAAATCCAAAATAGGTCAGGAACGCCAGGAACATGCGCCCTGTTCCCCGCTGTCTGGGGGAGGTCTCGCCCAGGGGTACGGCGATCAGGGCTAGACACAAGATCGCCAGGGGACTGCTGATGCGGTGTTCGAGCTCCGCGCGGTCCTCCAGTTTCCCCGTGCCAACCAAGTGCGATGTCGGCACCGTCGAGCGCTTGCGGGTCACATCTTGAGACGGGTCCCGTGCGGGAATCCGGAGCTGGTAACGCTCGAATGAGGCGATGGTGTAGTCCGCCGCCCCCGGATTGCCGTCGTAACGCCGACCATCTCGCAACTCGATCTCGCGATCACTGGTCTGCGGGTCCATCCAGTGCAACCCGGCATCGCTCAACACCGTGTGGGACACCTCCCCGCGATTGTCCTGGATAAACAGATTGCGCAGTCGATCCCCATCGATCTGACCCACGAACAGCGTCACCTTTCCATCCTCCTGCTGGTAGAAGCGTCCTGCCTGCAAGCCGGCGACCTGCGTCGCCTGTTCGCTCTGCTGCATCCGGATGCGCTGTATCTCGGCAGCGGCCCAGGGTTGGGTGTCGAGGGCAAGCCAAGCGGTCAAGGCCGCCAGGGGCAGCGCCACCAGCCCAAGGCCCCGATACAGGGTCCAGGGACCCATCCCACCAGCGGCGATAGCGATCAGCTCGCTATCCCGGGCCATCCGCCCGAGCGCCATGAGCACCGCCAGGAAAAAGGCGGGGGGAAGGAGGGTGGGGAGATCCCGGAGCACCTGAAAACCCAGAAAGCGCAACACCAGATCCCCGTTCAGCGCACCCAGGTTCACCTGCTCGAGGGTGCGCAGGAGGAGCATGCTGATCGTGACCAGGAGCAGCACCCCTACGATGCCGATCAAGAGTTTGCCCGCCTCAAGCAGCAGATAGCGATCGATGATCCTCAAATCGGGCCTCGCGAGGTTGAGACCGCCATGCCTGGCGGCAGTGCGGCGATTGTCGCACCGAGTGGGTCACCCAGACCAACCGCTGGCGGCCCTGCAGCGCGCAAACCTGGATGTCGGTCGCCGCCATCGCGGAGCGCCCTTCGGTGCGGACAGCTACCGCCAGACTCAGTTGACCACCGCAATCCGGTCGCCAACCTTCATCCGCTCGTAGACGAAGCGGGCGTCCTCGTAGTGCAGTCGCACACAACCATGGGATTCCGGTTGCGCCGCGATCCAGCCCTCGTGGACATAGTAGGGACCGCTGAACTGGAGGGCATAGGGCATGGGCGTCGGCATGTCGAAGTAGTTCGTATAGCTGCCCGAGCGCTTGTCCCGCTGCTTGCTGAGGACACTGTATGACCCCTTGGGCGTCGGATGCTCCGAGGTGCCGGTGGTGACTTGCCCGGTGTGGACCACCTCGTCCCCCTCGCTGTACTCGAAACGTTGACTATTGAGGCGGATGGTCAGCTTGCGTGGACCGGGTCTGGGCGGGCCGACGAAGGCAGCCGGGTCACCGCGCCAGGCCTCGGGTTGGACTGGTGTCCTCACCGGGGCATCGGCAACGGCCTCGGCGCCCTCCCCTGTTTCGGGCGACATTGTGGGTTGGCCATCGCGCTGGGCGTCCGGTTGGGCGTCGGACACCTCGCCGAACCGCGGTGCCGGGCCCCGTGCCTCGACGGGGCCCGGCAAGGCCGAGTAGCTGCCGTAGATCGACCCCGCCGGCTGGGGCGCAATAGGCGACTCCGGGTAGGGCTCGAAGGCGCAGCCGCTCAGCAGGATCGTAGCAACACCAGCCACGATAACCCTGGCCAGGGCTCCCGCTGGCCGCCCTCGGATGGCACGAGCATGGGTATTGCCATCGGGGCTCGCGAGATGGGTCGGATTGGAACCGGCATTGGGACTAGTCGAGCGCATCGCGGTCTCCTCAAACTGAGTGAGCCCATTCTCCTACAAATCTCTCCCTGGGCAATCGCCCGCGACCAGTAGACGGGGAAAACGAGAAAAGGCCGTGCCCGGAATGCCCCGGAACGCGATCTTTTCGTGCCGCGGCCGAAGCCTCGCTAGAACGCCCAGTTGTAATAGGCGGCGGCGAACAGGTTGCCGACATTCTCGAAGGACCCAACCAGATCTCCGCGTCCACCGGCGGCAACCGGCGCCGTACTCTGCAGATTGGTATCCAGCGTCCCACCGTAAAGGTATTCGAGGCCGAAACCCCAGAAGGTCGTCTTGCTGAGTTGCTGCTGGGCGCCGACGCCGAAGCGCCAGGCCGAGTTCACCGGCAGCAGGGGTGACACCGCCGAACTATCCTGGAAGCCGGAGTCGTAGGCGATGCCGAAGCTGAGCAACCAAGGGTCGCTCAGTCGGTATTGCGCACCGGCGGCGACGTGCCAGGTGTCCTTGAAGTCCAGTTCGGTCGTCAGGCTGGTGGGGTTCTTGGTGTTGTCGATGCCGATCTGCACCTGACCGAACTTCGACCACTCCTGCCAGCCGATACTGCCCAGTAGGGCCCAGCGGTCGTCCACCTGGGAGAAGATGCTGGCCATCACCTGCTGGGGAACCTCGACACCCACCTTCAGGTTCGCATTCAGCGCCCCCCGGCTGGCAAGCAACCCCGTCAGACCTGGCGCGAGGTTCGAGAACTTGGCCGGTGCATTGAAGTCGAGGTCCACCTTGGAGTTCCAGGTCAAGCCGAGCCTGGTCGTGTCGCTGACCTCGTAGAGCAGGCCCAGATTGACGCCCCAGCCCCAGGTGCTGTCGTCAAGCGTGAGCTGACCGTCCCCGACAAGCGGATCGACGTTGTTGATCGCCACCTGGTTCTTATAGGTACCGTACATGGCATTTACGCTTGCGCCGACCGAGAGCTTGTCGCTGATGCGATAGGCAATGGACGGCAGAAAGGAGATACCCAGGATGGTGGTCTCCTGCACATAGTAGCGACCCACCCAATCGTTGTCGTAGTTCAGGCCGGCGCCGAAGTTCCCGGTCATGGCGAAGCCCAGCTTGAGGTCCGGCGACACGCTGTAGCTTAGGAAGGCGCCGCCACCGGGAAACCAACCGTCTGAACCGACGGCATAGCCGCCGTCATTGCTCCCGAGCAGCGGCGCCGTGCCGGAGTCAGGCGAGAAATTGGTATTACTCCACAGCAACTGCCCTGTCGCCAAAACCTGGATGCCGTCCAGCCGCGTCATGCCTGCAGGGTTGGTGAACACGGTCGCCGCGTCCTGTGCCCGAGCGCCATAGCCCGCCGAGGCCAGGCCGACATCGGCCGTGCCGACCTCATAGACCATCAGCCCTCCGGCGTTGGCCTGACCAGCCGCGAGGGTGCTGGCCCACAGTGCAATCAGGGTCCCCACGCGGCGCATGTCCGGCCGCCCAACCCGGAGCATCTTCATCACAATTCACCTCAGCAGTCTGTTGATAGTTGTCTTCGACCCATGTGCTGTATCGCTTGCGTTTGCTTGGCAGTTCAGCAGGCAGATTTGCTATAGAAGCGACCATCCATGGTCTGCGCGGCCTTCCCTGGCGCGCGGCGGAGCTGTCCGCCCTCCCCCATGCCATCGGCGGACCGGCGGCTACGGCTTAAAGGTGCAGGCCTTCTGTCCCGCTTCTTCGAAGCGGGAGTCGTAGGTGTTTTCCAGGTCATCCTGGGAGATGCGCGCCTTCCCGTTGATCGCCTTGATCGTCAGGACCAGGCCGTTGGGCAGTTGCACCTCTCCCATCCAGCACGCCTTGAGGCCGTCGAAGTCCCGCTCGTCCCTCACCGGGAGCTCAGACCAGTCGTTGGCCCAGCCACGCGGCCCGTTCTTAAACACCCCCAGCACCTTGAAGTGCTCGTTCAAAGCATCGGCGTCGACCTTCGCCCAGAGCTCTGCCGGGCAGGTGTCCCGCGCATCCGCGGCGTTGTTGCGGCTGGTGGTGTTGTAGAAGTCGGCCTTCAGTTACTCGCTCGCCGGGTTCTTGTGCATCGCCTCTTCGAGCTTCATGACGTCCTCGGGCGTCAGCTTCGGCCGGTCAATAGTCAGCGTCAGCTTGTCCAGCGTGCCGGTGAACTTGAACGGTGGCTGGTAGTCCTGGTCGTCCACGCCTGTCAGGGTGTCGGCGCCCACATCGAAGTTCTCGTCCCACTGCAGCGTCAGCGGGATTGTCTTCGGCAGCGTGATGGTCGCGACCTCCTTGCCGTCCACCTTCAGCACGCCGGTGCCGCTGCGGCCGAGTCCGGATGTACTCGCGAATGCCAGTGTGGCCGCACCAAGACCGTCGTACTTGAAGTCATACTCTAGCGTGTGTTTGCCGGGCGACAGGACCTCGGGGCCTTCCCATTTGACCCGCTTCAGGTCGAGCAGATTCCAGGTGTACACCGGCTTGCCCTTCAGCAGATAGAAGCCATAGCCGCCGAAGCGCCCGCCCTGGGTCACGATCATGCCTTCGGCGCCGCCCTCCGGGATCTCGACCTCGGCCTTGATGTTGTAGGACGCGGCGAGAACGCTCGGTGCGTCGCCGTTGGGGGTTCCGATCATCTCGCCCGAGTACGTGAAGACGTTGCGGCCTGCTGTGAGGCTTGGGCGCGGCGCCACCAGGCGGGTGAACTTGGCCGCATCCAGGGGCAGGACTTGATTCCTCTCCGCTTCCGTCCAGAACAGGGCCACCATCTCCTTGAGCTTCTCCGGGTATTTCGCGGCCACGTCCTCGTACTGGGTCCAGTCGTTGCCCATGTTGTACAGCTCCCAGGGATAGCCCGCCGGATCGGTCGGGGCTGCACCGGAGCTGTTCCACGGCGGATCGACGACCTTGGAGCTGGCGATCCAGCCATCGTGGTAGATCGCGTGGTCCCCGGTCACCTCGAAGTACTGGGTCTTGTGGGTCGAGGGCGCGTCGGCGTTCTCCTTGCCGAAGGTGTAGACCATGCTTACGCCCTCGATCGGTTTCTGCTCGAGGCCATCCACCACTTTCGGGGCGGGGATGCCGGTCGCTTCGAGGATGGTCGGCACGATGTCGATGACGTGGTGGAACTGCCAGCGGATGCCGCCCTCGTCCTCGATGTGACCGGGCCAGGAAATGGCCATGCCCTGCTTGGTCCCGCCGAAGTGCGACGCGATCAGCTTGGTCCAGGAGAACGGCGTGCTGAAGGCCCAGGTCCAGGGAACCGCCATGTGCGGATAGGTCAGGTCCGAGCCCCAGACTTCGTAGAAGTCCTTGAGCTGGGCCTCGACCGGCACATGGACGCCCTGCACCGCGGCGACCTCGTTGGGCGTGCCGAGCATGGTGCCCTCGGCGCTGTTGCCGTTGTCGCCGCTGATGAAGATGATGAGCGTGTTGTCGAGCTTGCCCATGTCCTCGACCGCCTGGATCACGCGGCCGATCTCATGGTCGGTGTAGGCCGCATAGGCGGCGAAGACCTCCACCTGGCGGATGAACATCTTCTTCTCGTCGGCCGAGAGCGTATCCCACTCCTTCAGGAGGTCTTTGGGCCAGGGCGTCAGCTTCGCGTCCGGCGGGATTACCCCGAGCCGCTTCTGATTGGCGAAGATGGTCTCGCGCAGCTTGTTCCAGCCCTCGTCGAACAGGTGCATGTCGCTGATCTTGTCGATCCACTCCTTGGTCGGGTGGTGCGGCGCGTGGGTGCCCCCAGGCACGTAGTAGACAAAGAACGGCTGCTCGGGATTGAGCGCGTCGATGCGTTTCATCCAGTCGATGGCGTCATCCGCCTGGGCGGTGGTCAGGTTCCAGCCGGGGTTGTCCTGGAAGGGGTAGATCTGGGTGGTGTTACGGAACAGGTTCGGCTGCCACTGGTTGGTGTCGCCGCCGACGAATCCGTAGAAGTAGTCGAAACCCATGCCGGTGGGCCACTGGTCGAAGGGCCCGGCCTGGCTGGCCTGAAACGCCGGCGTGTTGTGGTCCTTGCCGAACCAGGAGGTGCGGTAGCCGTTGTCCTTGAGAATCTTGCCGATGGTCGCCTTGTCCCGGGTCATGATGCTGTTGTAGCCGGGGAAGCCGGTCGCCGTCTCCGAGACGGTTCCAAAGCCCATCTCATGGTGGTTGCGCCCGGTGATCAGGGCCGCCCGCGTGGCCGAACACACCGCCACCGAATGAAAGTTGGTATAGCGCAGGCCGTTATTTGCAATACGATCGAGTGCCGGCGTCGGGATCACACCGCCGAAGGTGCTGGGGAGAGCAAATCCCTGGTCGTCGGTCATGATAAGCAGCACGTTGGGCGCACCCTTGGGCGGCACCACGCGCGGTGGCCACCAGGGTGTCGAGTCGATGGCGTTCTTCTTGATCACCCCGCCGAAGGGCGGCGACGGGGGTGGAAGTTGATTGCCCGGGATCGTCGTGGTCGCGCTGGGGGAGCCGAGCACGCCGGTCACTTGCACCGCGCCGGCCTTCGCCCCTTCCCCTGCCGATGCGATCACCAGCTTCTGACCGACATCGATGACGTCGGAATCGAGCTTGTTGGCATCTTTGAGCGCCTGGACCGTGACGCCGAGGCGCTCGGCGATGGCGTCCAGGTCGTCGCCCTTGACGACCTCATAGATCCCGGCGGCGGTATCGAGCGTCCCCTCGGCGTGATGGCGTGGCCTACCGTCGGCGGCTTGGACGCCGCTCACGCCAAGGAACAAGGTCATTGCAAGCGCCACAAAAAGGTACCGCGGTACACGCGGCCTTTGTCTCCAAGGCTTCAGGTTCATGTCGAAAGGTCCTCCTCTGGTCGGTCGAAAAGCTTGGTATGGTCAGCGCCCAGAAGGCCTCGGCCGGCGGCATCTGGCCCTACGCGAAGTGGATGACGCAGCGGTACCTGGCCCCGTCGCAGTCGTCCCAGGGCGTTTACATGAAGCCCCTTCTACAGCTTCTTCCATTCCGCCTGCACCTTCTGCCAGAAGGACTCCTTGGGCGCCTTCTTGCAAGCCTCCACGACGAAGGGGACCACCGTCTCGACGCCCTCCACATCCACTGCCTCGGCCTCGGGCTGGCCATGTTTGCCATAGGCGACTGCCCAGTAGATCGCCTTGGGCTGGAAGGTCTCATTGAGACCGACGAAGTCTTCGCAGGTCATCTTCGCCAGCGGCCGTATGGTCGCGACGACTCAAGCGCACGGGTTCCAGCAATAGGGTTCTGGTCTGGTCGCCAATCCCGGGCCAGGCTTCCAACCAGGCACGCTCGTCAGCATCGGCGATATCGATGTCGACCCAGGCTATGCCCTGCCCCTCCTGGCCTTTCGCGCCTGGTTTTGCACCAAATCGGGAAATGACCGGCATCACACGGATTCCTATCGAGTTGTGATCATAGAGGGGCGGATAGTCGCGCAATGGTGCCCTATCAGGCGGGCACAAACTTGATATTTTGCGACAGAATGACCCCCATAAAACCGCAGTAGGACCATTCCGGCCGCAACGGGGGCGCCCCTGCCACCCCTTCGGATGAGGGGTGCGCAGGGCAACGTGCCGACAACTACGAGCTCAACCGCTGCCCTTCGGCGGGTCGCCGACTCCTGCCGACAGGCCCGCGGGCGGATCACCCAGCAAGCGAACCTCACGCTGCGGGAACGGGAAGCTCATGCCTGCCGCGTAGACGGGGTCCTAGATGGCCGCGGTCAGGTCGCTTTGGACGACCGCCCAGCGGGCATAGTCCGTCCACGCCCGTAGCTCAAAGTTGATCGAGCTGTCGCCGTAGCTCAGGAACAGGCAGCGTGGCGGCGGTTCCGCGTGGACATCCGGGTGGGTCCGCGCCACCCCTTCCAGGAGGGCGATCGCCGCCCGGGCGGACGTGCCGTAGCTCAATCCGACCGACAGATCGATGCGCCGATGTTGGTCGCTGAGGGTCCAGTTGGTCACCTGACCTGTGGTCAACTCGGAGTTGGGAATGACGACCTCAGCCCCGTGCGGGATACGCACGACACTGGCACGGATACCGATGCGCAGTACCCAACCCTGCAAGTCGCCAACCTGGATGGCATCGCCCACGTTGATCGGGCGCTCGAACAGCAGAATCAACCCAGAGGCAAAATTGTTCACCACCCCTCGCAGGCCAAAACCAATTCCAACACCCAGGGCGCCCGCCAGGACAGTCACCTGGGTGAGGCTGATGCCGAGCAATCCGACTGCCATGAGGAACGCGAGGGTCATGAGGAACGCGAGGGTCGTGAGGGCATAGTGGAAGACACTTGAAGCCGCATAGGACACCCCTGGGTCTGGTCATGCCCGATTGGCGCACGCCGGCGAGCCAACAATCGGGCCAGGAGCACGACCCCCACCAACGACTCAATGAGCAACGTGGCCTGATCGACCAGGGTCGGGATACCACCGAAGGCATGGCGGGTGGAACGGCAGACGCTTAGCTGGATCGCCCACATAGGTGCGGGCGTCCGCCGCGAAGGATGCGGCAACCTGGGCCCAACGTGCCAGTAGTGCGGCGTGGGCCTGGCGCCCTTGGGTGAGACTCCAGATGGGCTGACCATAGCGGGTCAGGACACCACCCACCGCGTCCTGGGCAAGTCGGCCGATCTCGGCACGCATCGCCTCGCAGCGAACGACTTCCTGGGCAACCTGGCCCTGCAAGTCGAGGGCCTGGTCGCGCCCCAGCCGGACCCGCGGCTGCGCCGCTTCGACGGCGGCAACGGTTTCCACGATCTGTTTGAGCCACAGCCGCTGCACGAGGGGCGACCTCGTCGATCGGAATGACGGTCGGGGTGGGCGCCAGACTGAGCGCCGGGTTCGGCGGGGGCGGGGCAGCCCCCGTCACCCCAGGGTCGGCCCCACAGACGGGACCGACGATGCAAAACAGCAAGACGCCGAGTGTCGCGAGTGATCGGACCGGTTGCCCCGGAACCAACCTAATCGCGAGTCATCGTATACCCCATCGCCCACGCTCACCTCGATCATTGACCTTGGTCACTGGCGATCATCCCGAGAACGGATTGCATCAACCTCGAGCCGCCCGCCAGGCGCTCGGCGTGGTCTGGCACCAGCGACGAAAGGCGCGGGTGAAGGCGGCGGGGTCGGTATAACCGAGGGCCGCGGCAATGGAGACGACCGGGACGTCGGAATCGCGCAGCAATTGCTGGGCCCATGCCCGGCGCACCTCGCCGAGCAGTTCCCGGAAGGTAATGCCGCGCCCGCGCAAACGTCGATTCAGGGTACGCCGGTCGACATTGAAGACCTCAGCCACCGAGTCCAGATCGCCGCTGCCGGACAACAACAGGTTATAGAGCACCCGCCGGACCTGATCGACGATGTCGCCGCCCTGGGTGGCTTGGGTGTCTATGGTTGCGATGCGCTCCATCAGCGCCCGATACATCGCCGGGTCGGCACCGGGAACGGGCCGCCCCAACCAGGCCGCAGGGAACGCCAGAGATGTGAACTCGGCGTTGAAGCGCACTGGCGCCCGAAAGATCCGCCGATAGAGATCACTGTCCGCCGGTTTGACGTGGGCAAACGATACCTCCTGGGGCTGCCAGCTAGGCCCCACCAATGAACGCATCAGGTTGTCGATGATGACCATGGCCGCATCATAGATCTGTGCCGTCGCCTCGACCGCCGGCTGATAAATGACATAGCCCAGTTGGGCCCGACCCTCGACGACCGACAGGACCGGGATGGCGCCGCGATCATGCAGGTGCAGGTTCAGGATGATGTTGCGCAATGCTGTGCCCACATCCAGTGAGTGCGCGCCCAGCAAGCCCACCAGACCCAGGGAGTCGAGCCCCCCCTTTTGCCCAAGCCGCAGCCCGAAATGTGCGCAGCCGGTACGCGCTACACAAAGTTCCAGGAGCCGCCCGACAACATCGAAGCCAACGTTGTTTTCGGGGTCGTCGAGGAACCCCGGAGCGAGGCCCGCCTCAGTCAGAACCGCCGCCGGATCCTGGCCCAATTCGCGCAGGACCTCTGGCACGGCCACCAGGGGGCCAGCCCTCAGAGCCCCGTCCATAACCGCAGCCATTTGTGCCGCCGCTCCGGCGGGTAGAGGCGTTCGCACCATGACTTAGCCCTTTACCTAACGCTCAATGATCGATCTGCGGGCAATCGCACCGCTCCTCGCCCGGGCGGAGCAGTGTATTCCGCCCCGAACCGCTCGGCGCCTGATGGTCCCGCCAACACCGCAAGGAGCCGTAGCTTAGATTGGGACTGTGGCTACTTGGCCTGTTTGCTCGGCGCCGTCAGGGGTCGAGGTCCGACAAGCTGCGGGCCGCGTGCCGCAGATCCAGGCGATTGTCGCGCCGGAAGCGCTCTGCCTCCTGGCTCAGGGCGAGCCCGGCCCGCTCAGGACCCCAGAGGGCGACGAGGTCCGCGTTGGGGGCGTCCTCGGACCAGATCCGCCAGAGTTGGGCGGCGTTGGCCCAGTAGCCGGCCAGGATCTGGTTGCCGTCGGGGCTGAAGGCGGCATCGGTGACGCCGCGCAGGCCAGCGTCGATGGTCAGGAAGGGCTGGTCGAGGACACCCCTCGGCTCGGTCGGGAGCGCGCCACAGGCGCAAGTCCCCATCCCTTGAGCCGGTCAAGACCCAACGCCCGTCCGGGCTGAACTCGGCATACTTGACCCGGGCTCGATGCCCAGCAAGGGTCGCGAGCAGCCCCCCATCTGTCCGCCAGACACGGGCGGTCTCGTCCAGGGAGGCGGTGACCAGGCTGCCGCCGTCTGGGGCGAAGCGCACTGAGTAGACGGCCGCACTGTGGCCCTTGAGGGGGGGCGCAGCGGTGCAGCCGGTCGGGCCGACCCGCGTCAGGCTGACGGCGGGGTCCTCGCCGACCCCCGCCAGCCAAGTCCCGTCCGGCGAGAAGGCAAGATCAAACATGGCGCCCGCTCCCACACCGGCTCCCGCACCACCGGCACCACTGGAGCCCAGGTCGCAGATGCGCTGCCACTGGGCATCGGCGGCCCGGCGCATGACGCGCACCCTCCCGGCATCGTCTCCCGTGGCCACCAGGACGGCCCCATCCGGTGCGCGGGTCAGGGCCGCGGCCTGCACCCGAGCCCCACCCAGATCGAAGGCAGGGTCTGGGTCCAGGGGGGCGCAGCTGACGCCGTCCCAGTCCCAGAGCCGCACCGGTCGGCGACGGTCGTCCGATGCCGTCAACAACCAATCCTCATCCGGCCCGAACAGGACCTGCTTGACCTCCCGGGCGCCGCCCTGCCCGCCCGCGTCCAGCACGCAGCCACTGCCCCGTTTGAGGTCCCAGACCCGGGCCGTGCCGTCGGCGGCGGCACTGGCGAGCCAGCGCCCGGAGGGGGCGAAGTCGAGCTGGCGAACCCGCCCTGTATGCCCTTCGAGCAGCCACAGTCGCGCCGGACCGCCCCCCGGGTCGGCACCGTCGAAGAACCATACACCGACCGCGCCAGCGTGCCCGGCGACGGCGTAGATCTGCGACGACTCCCCCAGGTCCTTGGGCAGGGCCTTTGGCGCCGGCGAGAAGGCCACGGGACCCATGTGATCCGGCTGGGCCATGCGGTAACCGATGCCCGGGATGCGGTGCACACCCCAGACCCGGGCCGAGCCATCCAAGTCGGAGGAGGTCAGGACCCGAGACCCGTCGGTGCTGAAGCGGGCGTCGGTGACGGCCGCGTCCTGACTGAAGGCGGCGATGTCGCGCCCGGTATAGAGCCCCCAAAGTCTGGCGGTGCGGTCCTCGGAGGCGGTCAGCACCAGGGGCTCCGCATCCGCGTCGCCATGGGGAGGTGCGAGGCGCACCTGCTGCACAGGCAGGTCGTGCTGGCCCAGGACCTGGGCAGTGTCCGGGTGGTCAGGGTCCCAGCGCACCACCTGACCGTCGTCGTCCCCGGCTACCAGGTAGCGCCCGTCGAAGGAGTAGTCGACATCATGCACGGCGCTGGTATGGACCTTGACGGTCTTGTCGCCGTTATGGATGTCTTGGAGACTCACGACCAGGGTACCGTCGCCGGCATAGACCCGCACCTGGCTGTCGGCGCAGGCCAGGGCGATGCGCCCGCCCTGGTCGGCGGCGGGGTCGAAGACCGCGCGATTGATGCTGCGGCGAAGCTTGCCCTCGGGGGGCAGGCGCAACACCTCGGACCGGCTGGCCAGGTCCAGAACCCGCGCCGTGCCATCGGAGGAGGCGGTGGCCAGACGCTGACCACCCGCGTCGAAGTCCAGTCCGAGGATCTCCCCGTCGTGCAGGGGCAGGTCCATCAATACCTCTCCCGGACCGGACAGGTCCAGCACGCAGACCCCGTAGCGCTGTGGGCTGACGCGGCCTTCGCGATTGCCGTCCTGGACCGGTGCGGCATCCCCCGAGGTTGCCTCGGCTGCATCCGGTGCGATGGCGTGCGCGATGGCCAGGTGACGCCCGGTGGGGTCTAGGGCGATCAGTGGCGCCGAGTCCTCGGCACCGATGGCGCAGGGGAAGTCCGGCGCCGTCCCCAGCGTCGCGGGTAGCCACCAGACGCCACCAGGACCCACGGCGACAGGCTTCGCCTCGGCACCGAGCCCAACGAAGGCCAGGTCGAACACGGGGAAGCCGGGCGGGGCTAGATTCGTTTCGAATTTCAGGCGTCCCTCCCAGAGTCGCCAAAGGTCGACGCCAGCCTGACCGTCCGCGGTGAGCAATTGCTCGCCGTCGTCGCTGAACACCGGTGAGACCGAGGTCCGCCCCGGGCTTGGAGCGGCCTCCGGGCCACCCTGGGCCATGGCGATCAGCCGGTTACCCACCAGCACCCGACTCAGGGTATCGGTGGCCTCCTGGGGCAGATAAGGGGCGGCGGCCAGGGCGTTCATCAGGGCACCCGGGGTGTTGCCCCGGGCAATGTCGGTGTCTGCCGCTGCAAGGAGACTGCGGTGCAGGGCTACCCGCACCTTCTGAGAGGCGTCCAGGGCCCAGATGGCAGCGCCCGTCGCCAACACCAGCAGGACCACCAGGGTTGCACCCAGGATCCGCAGGGCCCGGTTGCGACGGTGCTCGAACCGAAGGTTCAGCTCCGACTGGGCCAGGTACTCGGCCTCCAGTGGCTCCACCTCCCCGCCCAGGGACTCGCTCAGGCCGCGTGCGGCGGCGAAACCGGAACGGCCCAACAGGTGCTCGCGATTGCAGTCCGTGCGCCGCCACAACAGGGCGCGGCGGGAGACGTGATAGCGCAGTTGCAGGGTCTCGCGATTGCCGGCATTGGCCAACCAGTCGCGCACCGGGGCCCAGCCGCTGAGCAGGACGGAGTGGACGAAGCTGGCCCGCGGGCGCCAATCGTCCCAGTCGGTCCAGTCGTGGGTGATACCGATCGCGGCCTGAGCCCCGGATGGAGGCTGGGCCGCGGGGGCATCCTCGCCGATCGCCGGAGCGGAAGCGGGCTCGCCACTGAGGTCATCCAGGGCGCGGGCGGCACGCAGCCGCGAGGGGGTCAGCCGCGCACGCCATTGGGCGCTGGTCTCGCGCAACGCACTGCGCAGATAGGCGCCCATGCTGTAGTCCACGCGCGGACACGGGGCGTGGGCCTGGGCGTCGCGCTCGGCGTCGAGCACCACCAGACGGGCGGCGACCAGGGCGTTCAACAGGGCGTGGCAGCCAGGGTCCGCCTCCAGCAGCGTCAGGTCCCCAGCGCGCAGCATGGCTCTGGTGCCGTCCATGGAGATCAGCGCCCGACAGAGCATGGGCAGGGCGGCGCGGGCCTCCGGGCCGAGCCCGGCCCATACGCCCTCCGCCCGGGCCAGCACCGCCCCGGCCATGCCCCCGCTGGCGCGATAGTCGGCCGCACCCAGCACCGGGGAAGCCCCCCGGGCCAGGCCCACCTGGTACATGGTCTCCAGGGTGGTCTCCACCAGGGGCGGCCAATGGGGCAGGCCCGCCGCCTCGGCCTCCAGCAGGTCGACCAGGCTGCGTTCGGCACCAGGGACATGACCCTCCAGCTCGATGCCTGCCACTCGGGTCGGTATCTCCACCACCTGGCGAATCCGAACAGGCGCTGGAGGATCGAGCCGATACCAAGCGTCCGGGTCGAACACCGGTGGCACTTCGTGGTCCGGCCCTTCGATCGGGGACTGACCCGCTGCCGCCGCCAGCAAGGGCAGCAGCGGATGCAGATGGCGCAGACCGGCGGTGCCGAGGACGCCAATCACCCAGACCCGACCGGTGGCGGCCATGGCGCCGACTGCCGCGACCAGGATCTCGCGGGTGCCTGACGTCCCCTCCCCCTGGCCTGGCTCCCCCGCCAGCAGCCGGTCCAATGGGTCCAGGACCAGGGCGAGGCGCAGCTCCCCCTCCGCAACCCCGGTCCGACCACGCTGCTCCCGGCCGAGGAGGTCCAGGGCAGCGGCGACCTGGGCCGCAGCGGCCATGGGTTCGCGGGCGAGCAGGCGGGCCAGGCTGACCTGATCCAGGCCGAAACCCAGCAGGGTCTCGCCCAGGGCCGTGCGAGCGCACAATCCGGCGGCGAGGGCGGCGAGTGGATCGGCATCGGGCCCCGGGCTGGGGTCCACCAAGGCGACTCGGCAGCCCGCCACCCCCTCGACGAGGAAGGGTCTGGCCAGGCGCGGCAGGACTCCGGCACAGATCAGGGACGTCTTACCGCATCCACTGGGGCCGCTGAGCAGCAAGAAGGGTCTCCCCGGCAGGCGCGCCAGGATCTCGCGGGCCTCGGACTCGCGCCCGGTGAAGATGCGCGCATCCCCGAGTCCATAGGGGCCGCTCGGCCGGAAGGGGCTACCCCGCCAGTCGCCGACGCCGGTGATGGCTCGCTTCTCCGCCGAGATGCGCCGGTTGAGCAGCTTGCGCAGCTGCCCCTCCACCAAATCGCGAAAGCCGGCGTCGTCCTCGAAGGTACGGAAGGCGCGGCGGAAGCTCTCATCGGCGTTGAAGAAATTCTCCCGGAAGAAGGCCTCCAGCCGACGCCGATCCTCCAAGGCCTCCTGGGTCGCCTCGGCGTTGGTGATGTCCACCAGCTTGGGCCTGGTCTTCTTGTAGACCAGCACCTCCGGCTGCCCGGCGCGAGCCGACGCCTCCACAGCGTTGACGAACTCCCACTGAGTTCCGGTCATACCGCCGTAGGGCTCATCCGGCAACGGGGTGCCGAGCCGGGTCCAGAGCAGGACGACCACGATGTCGCAGTCCGCCGGACGCAGGATGCCGTCCTGGAAGTTGCGGTCGGCGGTCAGGGCCTCCTCCTCCCAGAGCACCGCCTGCACCTCGAAGTAGGACAGGTACTCCTGGCGCAGCCGTTCGCAGATCTCCTTGAGCAGGGCGCGCTCATGGTCCACGTCGGACGGGGAAGAAACGAAGATACGGACCTTGGCGTCGTGCATGGGCTACCGATGGAAGGGCTGGACGGTGGAAACGGGGACACGCCCACTATAGCGCGCCCCGGGTGGACAGGGCTTACCCGCGACTACTCCGGTTTAGGCTGTGCGGCCTGGGAAGCCCGGTCGCAACCCGGGACGCCCTCGCGATACACTGCGCCACCAGACTCGTCCGATTCCTTGCTTCTCTGCCTTCGCCCATGACTTTCAGCACCCGATCCACCCCGCGCCCGCGCCTAGTTTCGGCCCTGGCCCTGACCCTATTGGCAACGACCTGGCTTACACCCTCGGGGGCCTTGGCCGCCGCCGATTGCAGACAGGGCGACCAGGTCCACCTCTGGACATCCCCCTTACGACCCACAGCCGGTGAACCGCTGGAAATCATGGCCGTGGCCACCAACGCCGAGCTGCACACGATCCGAGTGACCGACCCGGCCGGCGGCAAGCATCGCCTGCCCACCAAGTCCGGCGGCGGGCCGCCCTGGAGCCTACATGGCACGGTCTCGCGCCCTAAGGGCGGGACCTGGCGCATCGAGGCGACCCAACGCGGCCGCCCGGTCGCCTGTGCGGAGGTGCTCGTGGGTGGTGGCATCGGCGACCGCGGTACCGGGGACTGGGACCTGGCCACTCAAGCCTTCTACGCGGCCTGGATCGAGCACCTGTTCGATGCCCCGCCCGAGCAGGCCATGAACTTCCCCTCCCTTGCACCGGTGCTACGCGACCCTGAGCGTAACTTCCTGTTCGACTATCTCGGCGCAGGCGAGGACAGGCGCCTGCCGGCAGAGCCGGATTGCGCCGACCTGCCCTATTTCCTGCGTGCCTACTTCGCCTGGAAGCTGGGCCTGCCCATCGCCTATCGCGGCTGCAGCCGAGGCAGCAGTTCCAGCCCGCCCCGCTGCGAGGCACCCACCATAGACAAGGCCCTGATCGGGTCGCCCGCGCCCGAGCGCAGCTTCCGGGACCTGAGCCGGCGGCTCATGGACCGGGTCCACTCCGGCAGCGGACGCACTGGGCTGAGCGACGAGGCAACCGACTTCTACCCCGTCCCTCTCCAACGCTCTGCCCTTTGGCCCGGGACCATCTATGCCGATCCCTATGGCCACGTCATGGTCATCGTCAAATGGGTCCCGCAGACCGGCAAGGACGGCGGGCTCTTGCTGGCTGTCGATGCCCAGCCGGATAACTCGGTGAGCCGAAAACGTTTCTGGGAGGGAACCTTCCTGTTTGCCGAGACACGCAGCGCCGGGCCCGGCTTCAAGGCCCACCGCCCGCTCTCGGCAAACGGGGCCCGCCCCCTGTCCAACCGGGAACTGAACGGGCGCGACGGGACCCCGCCCTACTCCACCGAGCAGGCCAGCCTGTCCCCGGCGGACTTCTACGCCCGCATGGAACGTCTCATCAACCCCAATGGCCTTGATCCGGACGCGGCCTACGACGCCACCCTGGCGGCCCTGATGGAGCAACTGGAGACGCGGCTGACCTCGGTAGACAATGGCGAGGCCTACATGCGCTCCCACCGGGGGACGGTCATGGCGATGCCCAAGGGGCTGTCCATCTTCGAAACCACGGGCCCCTGGGAGGATTACGCCACCCCGTCCCGAGACATGCGCCTGCTGATCGCGATGAAGGTCCTGGAGGGTCTGCCGGAGCGTATCCGCCGCTACCCGCAGCTCTATGTGCTCCGCGGCGAAAGCCCAGCGGCGGCTGCCACCCGCATCGAGCGACTGCACGCCCGGCGAATCCAGAACCAATCCATCAGCTATCAGCGCAGTGATGGCAGCACCTGGCGCCTGAGCCTGGCGGACATCTACTCCCGCCGCCCTGGCCTCGAGGTCGGCTACAACCCCAACGACTGCATCGAGCGCCGCTGGGGCTCGGCCCCCTCGGACCAGGACTACAGTGCCTGTCGCCGCCAGGCCCCCGCAGACCAGCGAGCGCGCATGGAGGAGTACCGCCCCTGGTTCCGCGAGGCCCGCAGGCCGTCGCGATGACAGGGCCGGTAATGTTTCCCGTTTCACCAGGAGTCCATCCCTTGTCCATTTCAGCTAAGGCCCAGGCTTGGCGGGGCACCGCTCGCGCCGCCGTCCCCTACCGGTCCGCCCTGGCCCCGCTGGCAGCCACGGGACTCGCCCTGTGCCTCGCCCTGACCGGGTGCGCCACACCGCCGCAGACCACCGAGGCCGCCGTGACCTGGGCCGGGCGCCCCGTAGGTCCACCCCCGCCGCCAAACCCAGGGCTGAAGCGGTCCATGATCTCCCGGGCCAACCAGGAGTGGGCGTTTTTCGGCAATCAGACCGTCGTCCTCCAGGGGTCGGAGGAGAGCATCCCCCACGTCGGGTATTGGGAGGACGACGGCTACCCCTACAGCAACCGGGTCAACGCCTATTGGACCGCTGCGGGCAAACCACGGCTGGACGGTATGGACTGCCAGCAGCCCTGGTCGGCTGCCTTCGTCACCTGGATCATGCAGGGCGCCGGTGTGCCGAGGGACCAATTCCCGTCAGCCACCGCCCACTGGATCTACCTCTCCCGCATCATCGATCAGTCCGACTATCCGGGTCGCTGGTTCGTCCCCCGGCGGGTGGTGGACTACAGCCCGAACCCGGGGGATCTGGTCTGCGCCTCCCGGGGGAACTCCCGCCCGGAGAGCTTCAACGGCTACACCACGGCCTCTGCCCTTAGCGGCGCCCAAACTCACTGCGACCTGGTCGTGGCCAAGCAGGACGCCACCCTCGAGGTCGTCGGCGGCAATGTGCGTAACTCGGTGTCCCGTACCACCCTGGAGCTGGACGCATCGGGTCACCTGAAGCCCGTGCCAAGGCGGCCCTGGTTCGTGATCCTTGAGAATCGGTTGTAGGGGCGACCCCTCGCGGCCAGCGGGGCAGGAGGCAATGGGGTACTAGTCTTCAAGATCGTCAAGGGCCGTGCGCAGGGCGCGAAACAGCTTGCGCGGACCCTCGGGGCGACCGGCCTCGCGGTCGCGCTGGGCGGCACGGACCGCTTGGCGCAGGCCCTGGCGGTCTGCATTCGGGCAGAGGTCGAGCAGTTCGCCCAAGGCCCCGTCACCCTCGCCAATCAGGCGGTCGCGCCAGCGCTCGACCCGGTGGTGACGAGCGGCGGCGGCCTGCTCCAGGGCCTGGTGGGAGTCGAGCAGGGCCTCGATGGCACCCAGGTCCTCGCGCTCCAGCAGGTTGGCTACGCGCTTGACGTGCCTGGGCATGGCCTTGCGGTCCTTGATGCGTGCGGTCTCCGCCACTGCGGCCAGCGTGGCAGGACTCAGCTCCAGCGGAGCCAGTTCGGCGGCAGACAGGGCGAGCAGACGCCGCGCCGCCTCTTGGATGGCGTGGGAGTCGCGCTTACGCTGGCTGCGACTGGGTGGACGCTCGCCCTCGTCCTCCAGCAGATCGGGCGTCCGGCCATCGGCGTCCAGGTCGTCGGTCTCGTGTTGTTTGCTCACAGGGTTATACCGATCCGTTTTAAGTTTTAAGTGTTAAGTGTTAAGAGAAAGAACTTGGAAACAGAGATCTTTGTCATTGAAAAAACTGGAAATCTACGGGTGTGGGCATATCGCGTCCGTCGCCTCGAAACGATTTGAAGCCAGGTGTCGTAAGGATGTGTGGAACCACGGTCCGCGCAGCGGACCCTAATCTGCCGCCCAAAGGTATTCCAACATCAACTGTGGTGCACGCAGACCCCGGTACTCGTTCACGTCCATTCGGTAGACCAGGCGCACCAAGCCCTGGGCCTGGTCCAGGGCCTCGCCCAAGCGGAAGCCGATGGCCTCAACTGGAGGTCCGTCGGGGTCTGTCCCAGCCGGCCGCAGGCGCAGCTTCAGGTGAGCCTCGCCCCCTACCAGGCGGCAGTCGACAACCTCGAAGAGTCCGTCGAACAAGGGCGCGGGGAAGCCCTTTCCCCAGGGTCCGGCAGTGCGCAGGGACTCGGCCGTGTCCAGGTTGAAGCAGGCGGGTGCCAGCTCGCCGTCCGAGACCAGCTCACGAACCGGCGGCTGATCCCCCAACTCAGCCTGGACGGCGGCGGCAAAGGCCGTCGCGAAGGTGTCTAGGTTGTCGGCCGCAAGGGACAGACCGGCGGCCATGGCGTGGCCGCCGAAACGGTCGATGAGTCCGGGGTATGCCTTGTCCACGGTGTCGATCAGGTCGCGGATATTGACCGCATCCACGGAGCGGGCGGACCCGCGCAACTGCCCATCGTCCGCCTCGCCAAAGGCGATGGTGGGGCGCTGGTAGCGCTCGCGGATCCGTGCGGCGACGATCCCCGTCACGCCCTGGTGCCAACCCTCGCGAAACAGACACAGCCCGGCCGGGAGCCCCGTTCCGGCGACATCCAGGCGCAGGGCCTCGACCTGGGCCTCCGCCTCCTCGCGCATGCCGCCCTCGATGCTGCGCCGCTCGCGGTTGAGCCCGTCGAGTTGGCCGGCGAGGTCCAGGGCTAGGTCCGGGTCATCGGTGGTCAGGCAAGCGATGCCCAGGGACATGTCCGTAAGTCGTCCGGCGGCATTGAGTCGGGGCCCGACATAGAAGCCCAGGTCCTGGGAGACGACCCGGGCCGGGTCGCGCCCGGCCAGCCGCAGCAGAGCCAAAATCCCCGGGCAGCAACGCCCTGCGCGAATGCGCTGAAGCCCCTGCTCGACCAGGATGCGGTTGTTGCGGTCCAGGGTCACCACATCGGCCACCGTACCCAAAGCCACCAGGTCAAGGAAGGCGGCCAGGTTGGGCGCGGTACGCCCATTGGCGAACCAACCCAGTTCGCGCAGCCGGGCGCGCAAGGCGGCGAGCAGGTAGAACATGACCCCGACACCGGCCAGATGCTTGCTCTGGAAGGCGCAACCGGGCTGATTGGGGTTGACGATAGCAGCGGCCCGAGGCAGCTCGGCGCCAGGCAGATGGTGGTCCGTGACCAGCACCGGGATACCCGCCTGTGCCGCCCGCTCCACCCCGGCGATGCTGGCGATACCGTTGTCCACGGTGAGGATCAGATCCGGGGCCAGTCCAAGCGATAGGGCCTCTTCCACCACCTGTGGACCCAGGCCATAGCCAAACTTGAAGCGGCTCGGCACCAGGGTGCTGACCCGCGCTGCCCCCAGGGCACTCAGACCGCGCACCGCGAGCGCGCTGCCAGTCGCCCCATCGGCGTCATAGTCCCCCACCACCAGAATGTGCCCGCCGTCTAAGACCCGGCCGGCCAGCAGATCGGCGGCCTGGTCGATGCCCTTCAGCCCGCTGGCAGGATAGAGGCCGGTCAATCCGAGATCGCAGCCTGCATCCGCCCCGCGAGCACGGTAGAGGTGGGAGAGCAACTCTGCCGCCTTGGCAGGCAGGGGTCCACCTTCGGGCTGGTGAGGCCGGCGGGTGAGGCACACGTCTGGGAGTTGGGTGCTGGGCTGGTTGGGGGTGGTTGGCATTCAGTTTTCAGTTTTCAGTTTTCAGTTTTCAGCCCCGTAGCCTGGATGGAGCGCAGCGGAATCCAGCGCGCGGGACCGGCTACAGTACCGCGGAAACGGCGTATCCAGGAGATAAGACAGGGCCTAACCCAGGGGTCGCAAGGCGTAGACCCGCTCCGTCAGGTGGGTAAGGCCGCGCTTGCGCAAGCCGGGGCTTTCCGGCAGGGCATCCACTGCCGCCAGGGGGACGATATCGAAGTTGTCTGCGTACAGGGCCTGGACCTCCTGCCCATGAACCGAGAAGGGCGGCCCGTCCATCTCGGCCTGGTCATACTCCAGGGTGATGAGCAGGACCTTGGTCCGCGCCTGGATCAGGGCCCAGAGTCGTTCGGCATAGCGCGAGCGTAAGTCCGGGGGCAGGGCGATGAGGGAGGCGCGATCATAGACGGCGTCCACCTCGCCCAGGTGACTCGGGTCCAGGTCGAAGAAGTCCCCGCACAGGACCTCCAGCTCATCTACCCGGTATCGGCGAAAGGGCGGCTCATCCGTGATCGTCGGGGTCAAACCATTCTCGTGGAACAGGGCCTCGACGGCGATGCTGCTCAGTTCCACCCCGAGCACCCGGTGACCCTGGCCCGCCAGCCACACCAGGTCCAGGGTCTTACCGCACAGGGGTACCAGGACCCGCCCGCCGGGCGTCGCGCCCAGACCGCGCCAGTGCTCTTGCAGGTGGAGATTGATCTCGTTCAGGTGCCAGGCGATCTCGCCCTCCTGCCAACGCTGATGCCAGAATTCCGGTTGCATGGTGCCCGCCCTCGCTCAGTCCGTGACCAGGGGCTGGGCCCCATCGGTCAGCGGACGCACCAACGGGGACAGGCTGCGCAGCCCATCCGGGAGGTCGGCGAGGGCCGCCTCGGCCTCAGCTCGACTGGCATAGTTCCCCAGCAGCACCAGGTACCAGGGCCGCCCACGACCCGGAGCACGCAACCAACGGGTCTGGGCGCCGATGCCGTGCTTGTCGGCAAAGGGGGCGATGCTCGCCTGGGAGCGGAAGCCGATGAGTTGCAGCGCGTAGCGCTCAACGGGGACGACCGGGGTCGGTGTGGCCGGTGCTGAAGCAACTTGCTCCACACCAGGCTGTTCCGACGCGACAGGCGCCCCCGGGTCGACCGGCGGGTCGGCCGGCGAATGGGTGACAGGCTCGATCGATGTGGCCGGCCCGTCGGTGGGCGCTGCCCCAGCCGGCTGCTCCGGGGGCTCCGACGCCCCTGTGCTGGCCGGCTCCGACGCCTCCTTGGCGGCTGAGTCCGGGGCCGACACCGACAGCGGCACGGCCCCCTCACTCGGCACGGGCAGCTCAGCTGATGCCTGCAACGAGACAGGGTTCCGAACTTGCTCCAGCACCCCCAGACGTGCCTGCAGGTCCGCCATCCGGGTCTCGACCGGCCCAAGATCAGGCGGGGGTAGGACACGCTCGCTGAGCCGCGCCCCAAGTTCCGCGTTGGTCGCCTGGATGCCCTCCATGGTCGCACCGAGTTGGGCGATGGCATCGCCCAGGGCTGCATCGGTCTGCCGGTCTGGCCCGGCCAGGGTAGCCAGCCGCGCCTCGGTCCCCTGCTCCACCGCTGTGATGCGTGCCGCGATCAGATCCAGCTGGCGCTCACCGTGCCACCAGGTAGCAACGAAGCCCGCCAACAGCAACAGGGCCAGGAGACCGATGCCACCGGCAAGGCCGCGGCCAAGCCCACTGAGACGCTCCTCAGCCCAGGACCGTTCCGCCTCACGCCAGCGCCTGTTCTGATCGCGCAGGGTACCCAGATCGCGCTCCAGGGAGGCCACGCGATCATCCACGCTCGCCCCGAGGGTCTGCAGGGCGTGCTCCAGGCGCCCCGCGTCGGCGCCGTCGGTACCCTCGCCGACCCGGATATCCTCCAGCCCCGCGAGCCGCTCGTCCTGGGTCGCAAGCGCCTGCCTCAGGGCGTCGAGCCGTTGCCCGAGATCGCCTGGTACCTGGGTCGGTCCCTGGCCCACCAGTTCGCGCAGAGCGAAGAGGGTCTCTTCGGCGGCTTGGATGCGGTCTTCCAAGGCGAACAGCGCCGTGTCGCGATCCGGCTGAACCGCAAGATCCGCAAGCGTGTCGCCGATTACCGCCGATTCGGCACTCAGGACATCAACCTGATGCGCCATGGATTCCACCCGGGCCCCCAAGGCCGCGGCGACCTCCTGGACCCTCGCCTGCTCTGCGCCAAGGGCATCCAGGCGGGCCTCTAGACCAGCACCCTGCCCTTCGCTGTCAAGGTGCAGCGCATGTAGATCGCTCACCCGCCCGCGCAGCTCGCGCAGGGCCACGGCAATGCCCGCCAGCTCGTCCTGGACCGCAGCGCGTTGCTTGCTTGGCTTGGCTTCCTTGTGGGCCTTCTTGGTTCCAGGCTTATCCGCTTTACGCCCCTTGTGCGCCTTACCCGCCTTGACGGGCTGGTCGACCTTGGGTGCGACGGCAGGACTGGGTGCCGCAGCAGGAGGGTACTCGGGCGTGGGGTGACGAAGGTTGGAGTCGAGCATG
Organism: uncultured Gammaproteobacteria bacterium; assembly: GCA_963845265.1. Lineage (GTDB taxonomy): Bacteria > Pseudomonadota > Gammaproteobacteria > Chromatiales > Chromatiaceae > DYRB01. The sequence continues at coordinate 54,800 of CAWJRN010000006.1, forward strand.
AGCAACATCCCCTTCTTGTGCTGTTGCATAGACGGACGTCCCGGTGATGCGTACTGTGGACATGGAGCACCTTACCCGGCGGGACCAAGGCGGACGCCAAGGGCTGCACGGCCCAGCCGGCAATGCGGGGGCTGAGCACCGCTTTGGCACAGTCCGCTCGTGATCCAGCTTGGTCCTGGATTGTACCCGGCTCAGCCCTGAGCGTCCCCACCCGCGAACCGAACGGACCTGCCGATCTGGCTTTTGGAACGACATCAAGCCTATGCGACCCTGGCCCGCCGGACTCCCACCACATCTGGAGCAAACGCATGCATGACGACGCCCACATCATCGCCACGGTTCGCCGCTGGGTCCAACAGGTCGTCGTCGGCCTGGATCTGTGCCCCTTTGCCCGGCAGCCTTGGGAAGGGGACACCATCGGCTTTCGCGTCTCCCACGCACAAGGCACTACCGGGCTCTACAAGGACACCGTCGATGCGCTCGATGCCTTTCTGAATGCCGATCCGGCCCAAGAATCCACTACCCTGTTCATCTGTCCAGGCGCCCTACCCGACTTCGACGACTTCAACGACTATCTGTGCGACCTAGAGGACAATCTTGAAGCCACGGGTCTGGCGCCCTTGGTCCAGATCGTCGGCTTCCACCCCGACTACCGCTTCCAGGACGCGACCCCGGATGACGCCGCTAACTACACCAATCGCTCCCCCTGGCCCATGATCCATTTCATCCGCCCGGAAGACATGGAGGCCGCCCTGGCCCACACCCCCGACCCGAACGCCATCCCAGAGGCCAACATCGTGCGGTTGCGGGAAATCGGGTATGCCGACATGGCCGAGCGCCTGGCACGCATCAAGGGGAACGTTGATTGAGGCGCCTCGCTAGTCCATCTCCTCCCACATGCCTTGTTGAGAGCCTGAGGAAGGCCGGCCAGCTAAAACTCAGGGTGAAACTCTCCTGGACATGGTACCTACCGTGCCCGGAGCTGGTCGCCCGCAGAATCAGTGGAAACGCACGCGCCGGCACTAGGGCCGGCGCAAACACCTCAAACGGTGTCTCTGGATCTGCCTGCGGTGTTGGCTAACCGCCACCGCCACCGTCACAAGTTTCGAACAGGATCTGATCGGCTCGATAACCAAGTACGGCGTAGTTTGGTACCGAAGTCGTAACCGGCTCTAATACCGGCATCCATCTGCCGCCGTTCCAGGTCAGGTCTGCAGGGGCCAGGCCGGTGCCGGTTAGCGACCACTTCCTGCCGGCACCCGTGAAGCCCCGGTAGCGCCCATCGAGCGGAAGACCGTTTACCGTGAGCGGCGCGTTCGGTGCGAACCAGTTCAACACCATACGGTTGGCACTTGATCGCATGTAGGCGGGGTCACCATCGATGTCGATGTCCGCTGTCCCGGCCACGACATCTTCGTTCGTGGTCGTCACGCCCAGGTTGGCGATTGCCTTCGCTTTATAGTAAACCCAGCGCCAGACAGGCATTTCCGCTTGTGTGCCCAACGGCTCGACATCGACCAACACCTTGTCGGTGACGGGTACGAGGTTATCGAGCATGCCTCCCGCACTGTGGCAATCGGCACAACCGAGGGCGTTCTGTTCAGGGTTTGGCGCGATGCCGTGCCCACCCAAGGTGATGCCATTGGAAAAGGCCGGGTAGTTGCCGACCAACTGCTGGATTTGCGCCATCTCTTCCGATGTGGGCTCGTGGTCCTTCGGCATGAGCTGCATGGTAAGGAACAGCTTCATGAAGCTGCCGTCGGGTAGCTTCATCGATACAACATGTTGCGGGTAACGGACCTTTGGATACCAGTTGTAGTCCGCCGGCAGGAACATGGGGACGTTAAAGCCCTTGAACTGGTCTAGACCCGCATTGACTGCACCCAGCATATCGAATTGGAAAGGTGCACCTGCATCGATGATGCCATTGCCGTCCGCATCCGCCGGGGTCCCGGCAAAGACGCTGCTGACGAGATAGTGCTCGTAGCCGAAGGCAGCCTTGCTGAAGTTCATCAGGTTTGGAAATGCCTGCATCATGGCCATCGTCTGTTTGTTGGGGTTCGACATGTCCATCAAATCCGCAAGCGTCACACGACGCGTTTCCTCCGGAGTTAGGCCCTGGACGATGACGTTGCCGGCTTTGTCCTTGACCTCGCCAAGCGTACCCAGCGCCGTAAAGACCTCTGCGTTTCCGTAGCGTCCGTCGTCGCTGCAGGTGAATGGCTCCATCCCGGGCAATCCGAGGTCGTCGCAATCCGACGACTGGGCGAAGAAGCGGTACATCGAATACTTGTTGAACGGGAATCCCGCTGTATTCCGCAGTGTCTCGCCGGCGAAGAAGCGGCGGTCCATTACCATGCCGTTGGCCATCGGCTTGAAGGGCGTGATCTTCGCGTTTTCGGCGCCGCGCACGGCGAGTGGCTGGGCGAGGAAGGACGTCGACCCGTTGAACCACATCAATACCGGCTTCAGTCGGTAGGCCGCGAAATCGGCGTCTACATCACCTTCCACTGTCTCGTTCGCGATCATGTGGTCTGCGGTGATGACCTTGGTGTCGCGCCCCAATGCGTTGCGCCCGAAAGCCAGGTGAGCGCCCTGTCCGTAAACAGAGTAGGTGATGCCGCCACTCTGGGTGATGTGGCACGTTTCACAGGCGATCTTCTCCAAATGCCTCTCGCAATGCACACCCGTCCCGTAACCCGAGAGCTGATCCTTTGGGTGGCACTGAACGCAGGTCAGGTGGGTTGGGTCGTCAGGGTCGGGGGCCACGCCCGGCGGGGGCGGTGGATAGTCGGCCGCCGCGAGGTCGCCGCCAACCAAGTGACCGCGCACGAATTTGTGCACGTCTTTCAAGCCATCGCCGTCCTCGTCCGAGTCAAGGGTGACATGACAGGCGGTACAGGTATTGTGCTCCGGGCAGTTGGGATCATCGGCAGTCAGGCCAGGGCTGGGGAAGCAGATATTGGCGTGTGCGTCGTATCCCACCCGGAATAAGGTCCCACGCTTGTAACCGGTGCGTGCGTGTTCATGGCAGCGCAGGCAGTTGTGCTCATCGGTCGCCCCGACGGACAGTACCGCGGCAACCGACCGGTCTTGTGCAACGGTGGGCCAGGGCGTGCCGGGCGCCATCATGAGCTCCATGTCGGGAACGCCGTCACCGTCTGTATCGATCAACTTGTCCGGCTCACCGTCATGATCGAAGTCCGTGTCGTCGCGGGAGAGGTTCGCGTAGCCCTGGGGCGACGGCGAAGGCTCACCCGGCTCCCCATAACCGGCGATCTGAAGCGTCGCGAGCTGGTCCTCGGTCAGATCATTGCGTACGGAGAGATAGGTATCCGCGTGGCAGACCAGACAATCGAGCCCGCCATCGATGAGGCTATTGGCATTGGCTGCCGCCAGTTGTTGTGACATCCCCATCTGCATGAAAGTGCTCATGAAAGCACTTTGCATCGGCGGGAGAAACCGGCTCGTATGACACTTGCCGCATTCGCCTAGGTTGATGTCGCTGTTGAAGTTGATCAGCGCCGTGGTTCCCGGAAGCCCGCAGGCGCGATCAAGCGCGCCGTGAGACCCGCCGCCGGGAAACAGAATGCGCGGATTGGGACCTTGTCCGGTGAAATGCACGGAGTTCTTGAGCTGGCCGATGGCGTCTTCATGGCATTTCGCACAGAGGGCGGTGGACACACTGCGCTCTACCTCCGCCGCCGGAATGAGGGTATCGCGTTCGCCCCTGACGTGGTAAGCGTTTTCGTCTGGGTGGTATATGATCCTGTACTCACCGTCGACAAGGTGGCCTCTCTGGTTTACGCCCCAGGCCCCGGCCGACAGGCCAATTAGCGCGGCCGCTGCCAGCGCCAAACACCGTTGATGCAGTAATGCTCTTGTGGACATCTTTTCCTCCTTCCAGAATGTTCCGCGAGCCACCGGCTAATGCGCCGGCGGGAAATCGACCCGGGACCAAAGTTCAGCGCTGTCGGGGAGATTCGTGCGAAGCCCGTGTGATCCCTAGGTAAACTTACTACCTGCCTGGGCTTGGCGGTGTCGGCGAAACACGGATGCTGTTATCCGCGTTTGTCCTATAAGCGCCGGATGCGAGGGGGGCTGACCTAAGGTTTGGGGTGTGTCGGGGCCCCGCCGTCCCTGGCATCTGGGCTCCGGCCTTCGGATCGAGGTGGAGCAGCGCCTGGACCTGCTCGCGCAGTGCCTGCATCCCCTGGAGATGGCGCAGTACGCCCAGCGCGATGAAGTCTGGCATGTCCAGAACGCGCCCTACGCTGAGGCCTTGGCGTACCCGCGACAGGGCGCGCTCCTACAGCATCCGAGGCGGACACCGTTGGGCGGCCCAAGAACTGCGGGGCCGCGTTAGCGACCCCGCCTAGCCGCTTTGAGCGGCTTACGAATCCCAATGCCCCCGGCCTTGCCGGGGGGGATGGTTGCGTCAGTGCCTTTCGGTTCTGGCCCCTATTCCCTCGAGAGTACAAGTTGGGATATACCGTACCCTGGCGGCAGCAGGCACCACATCGCCATCGCTTGGGTGAAGGTGCTGGTTGGAGGGGAAATCGCCGCTGTGACCGCAGCGCTCGTGATCGGCACGGACGGCGTAGCAACCCAGAAATTCTCTGAAGTCAACGTGTTCAGCGCGGTGATGTACCTTCTCGCGTTACCAGTGATATAGGGAGGCTGCGACAAATTGTACTGATCAGTCACACCAAAAAAGCACTGCGGGGTGTCGCTACTGGCGCCCGACATCTTCGCTCCATAAATTTGAGCGCTGTAGTTAGCGCCGGCCAGCTCAGCCGCGTTGGTTGTAATCGGGCAAATCACATAATTCGGTATGTTATCCGCCGGATTCATTAGGTACGCCTCGTGCCAGCGCATCGGAAAAGCCTGATACAGAAACGGAGCAACACAAGCCGAAGGTGGCACACTGTACCATTCCGAGGCCTTTGCAGCCGGAATGGTTGAAATGCCTGCGATGACCAATAGGGTTGCAGGCAATAAGGTGGATAGCAGGCGCCGCGGCGCCGCGTCCAGCATGGCGATCAATGAGTTCTTGCGCATGACATGTTCTCCGGTTCGACTCGACTTTACGACCTGAGTCTATTCCCAAATGAGGTGACCTGGGTCACTGATGACGCGAAGCGCGCCTGACCATTCAAACAACGTCTCATCACCTCCCTTCGGTCTTGGTTAGATGAACTGCTGCCGACAGCTATTCCGAGGATTCAATCCGTTCGAGAAATACGGTCAATTTGGGTTGATTTTCTCCGCCCGACCACTCTACGCTCATCGGACCTGTCTGCGAGGCGTTCTTGGCGGCCAACGCCATGAGTTGAATTTCGGCCATACCACGAACCTCCGGTAATTCCTCTGGCGATAGGGTATCGAGTTCCGGAAGCGCCCATTCGACCCGGCAGGTTCGCTGCTTACACGAAGTCGCCAGCGAGCCCCCGTAGTTGGCGAAGAACCCGTTCGTTCCGTATTGTGCCTGAATCGACTCTTGAGCTGATGCCCCCCATTCGCTTTGCCCCCGCTCTGCCTGGTAGGCGACGGACACGCCATGAGGCTGTTGGGGCTCTTCACTAGCGACGAGATCGCTCAAGTTCGGGGTTGACAATAGCGGCGTCGTCTCGTCGCCGGCAGGTGCGATACTCGGACGCTGCAACGCCGCGATTTGGAACTCCATGGCATCTAGGCGCTGCTGGGCCTCCTTCATTAACGTCTCAGCTTGCTCCGCCGGGTTAGCGGCGTCCGCCCACCCCGATTTCCGGTCACCAGATCGATCTTTCAGGCGTACAAGAGCCCCCTCGATCTTCTCTAGCCGACCCGCCATATCCCGCAGGTCCGCGGCGAGTTGCCCCTGTCGCGACGACACGACGCTAAGCTCCGTGAGACTGTCGCCAAGCGCCACGGCGATGGCGATAGCGATCACTGTCGAGGTTGCCCCGATCAATCCTATTCTTCCGTACGCTTTGGTCATTTATGGAGCCACTCTTGCGTTTGGTGTGAGTAGTGCGGAATCCCTTCTACGTTGCAGCAGACTGACGTCTCGTCGTGAGCCACGCTGTCAATGGACCGAGCCCTCAATTTCGCGATTGCGTTGAATGTCTCCGAACAAATGTCGCCCACGGCCGAATTTGAGCTCATTGATGTCATTTTGGCCGCCCCATCCGCTCAAAATCCGTCTTCACGCCCTGGTGCTCTTACCTATTGAGCAAGGCCAGCTAAATGCCGACCCCTTTTCCAATGTTCCGTTGCGGAGCGTGTCGTACCGGGCAGGCCAGTTTCGCATCCTTGCCTGGGAAGGTGCGAATACTGACCGCCCTGCACCTTACGAAGTGGATCACGGAACCTGGCTTTGGCCTTGCCCCATGCGCTCGATGATCGTGATCTCGACCAGTCCCTCGTCATCCGGCAGGGAGATGTCCACATTGAGCGATGACTCGACCTGTCTGCCCTGACCTGGGAGAGCATCGGCGACGGCGTCGAGGACCATCGACACATCATCCTCCTCCACAGTCACGGAGATAATGTTCATGGAGCCAATGGTGGTCAGGTCTAGGAGGAGATGCGGACTACCCTCCAGGTTCTCGTCGATCGTGACCCAGAGGTCGTCAGAGATTACGCCCTCCGCCATATGATGGGCGGATGCAGGGGTAGCGACGAAGAACGGAATCAGCATCGCGATCATTGCAACGGTTTTTTTCATGTCAAACTCTCCTCAACGTAACGCCGGGGTATGGCTTTCCTGCGGGACGCGCATCACTGACGATGAAGGATGGCGCGTGAGACATCCTGTCTCAATCCCCTATAGATTCTACTGCTATGGTAGGGCGATGCCATTGACAATTCGCAAGAGGAACCTCGATCTACAATCCAGACATCTCCGTTGGCTCTGGCCGAGGCGGCAACGCTATTTCTTTCGCGTTGTCGTCACTGTAACTGATCGAATAACGCCCGATGCGGCACTTGGGGGCATAAAACCGCACACCTCTATAGTGACCAGAGGCAGATTCACGGAAAGCATACCAATCCCCCAGCATGCCCTTACCCCGTGGTTTTCCATACTTGCCTTCCAGCAATTGCGCCAGATGCTTGGTTTGCTTACAGAGGTTTTGCTTCTCCGGGTCTGCATACTTTCCTTCTATATTGTAGATGACCCCTTCTTTGGTGGTTCTTACGGCATACTGAGTAAAATGGCTGTTAGGAATTTTGGGTTCGACCCGATAGAGAGTCCCCTGGTGTTTAGCCTTATCCAGTCCCCGGTAGTTGTGTTCTTCCTGGCTGATCACCCGGGCTACCATACAGGGCTCGAAACGCTTACCCAGCGGAATACCAAAGGCGCCTGTCACAGGCTCTGGCGATTGTTCCGTGGTTGCTTCACTGGCCATCTCCGACTCAGCAGCAGGCGATTGGGACTCACTCGTAGCTTCTGTCTGCTCTGATGATATTTCCGCAGTTGCTTCATTGGACATTTCAGACACAGCAGCGGGTGACGGGGGTTCACTCGGAACTTCTATCTGTTCTTTTGAAGCGTCACTGTCGCTGGCGATAGCAGACGCTGCGTAAAACCAGCAAAGCACAAAGGCCAAAAGAATTCTTGTTGGATCTAGTTTCACGTTCCGCTCCATTGAGCTATCGGGCAGAAAACAATTGATAGCAAATCCGCACATGCCTTGCTGACGATATGCGGCATAGGCTGCAAACTCACGGGGATGGATAAGACGCATTAGGATGCTGTCTATTCTCGTACCGAGGTCCATGAGCCGCAATCCAACGGGTTCCTGGTGTCAGGGCCGACCATAACCTGGATAACCCGGACCATAACCTGGGCCCATGGGGCCTGGGCCATAACCGGGCTGACCCGAACCATAGCCTGGACCCATAGGACCAGGCCCGGAACCCGATCCGCCAGCAGGGCCATAGCCACGGCCGTAGCCGGGACCACTGGGACCATAGCCGTAACCTGGGCCTCTCCCACCCCGATCCGGCCCACCCTGGTAGCCAGATCCGCGGCCAGCTCCTGGTCCACCACGACCCTGACCGGGTCCTTGACCGAAACCGGAGCCACCCGGGCCTTGACCATAACCCGGACCACCACGACGCTGACCCGGTCCGCTGCCAAAATCGGGACCAACACCGGCCCCCTGGGCCAGTACCAGCGGGGCCTCTACCGGGGTCATGGTAGCCACCGGGGCGGTGCTGGAGGCCATCCCAACGGCTGGGACCAGGCAGAACAAGCCGGATATGCTGGCAAGCAATTTTCTTCGTATCGTCATAGTTGATTCCCTGTATAAGATGGAGATCTATACGTGGATCCACTGCTGTCCCGTTTACTCCAATCGATACGCTCGTAACCGAATATCAAGAAGCGCTCTTTTAGAAACACCGGTCGATCCGTGATTGGGACGTTTGCCACAGCCTCCAGAGCGGTCAGACGGTCACCGTCTTTCAGGACCCTGTGGCGTTTCTTTTGGTGATGCACGGGGCCGCCATTGCGGCGGCCCCGTGCGGGTTGATGCGCGTCCCTGCGCGTTTTCAGTTACGAACTACTGGTTAGTTCCAGGTAGCGTATAGGCTGTTGTCTGTCAGAGATGTAGTCATCCAGATACCAGACCCGACGGAACATGGTGTCGCCATCGATGAACTCACCCGTTCTCAGTATCCACGTTGAACTGACCCCATACACCGTAGAGGAAGTCACCGTAGGCGCTGGCGGTGATGCTAGCCTCTTCGGACAGGGAGTCCTGGAAGCCTTCCAGGGTATCGAACTCATTACAGAATCCGGTACCTACGGCCCAGGCAACGTCCGGATCATCATGGGCGTTGTTAGGATAGCAGTCCGCAATACGGATCACTGAGACCAGTGTCGATTTCAGCTCCACACCGTGAAGTGATCACCGAACATCTCGCCACGACCATAGCCGAGGTTCAATGGTTCGGCTTCACCTTCGGCTACCGTGGTGTTGTCGCCGTCTTCAAAGACCACGAAGTAACGCGATGGATTCAGGATAGTCGGTAGGATCGATAGGCTCGATAGGTACCCCATTCCATGTCACCCTCGGTTGGCACGCCTTTATGGCGGAATACCACCTGCGGCCGTGTAGCGTGGATCGAGGATGGTGATTTTCATCGACTTAGCTGCACACGTTACGGGACTGCTCGGGATCGCCTGCGGCGTACTCGGTGCACACATGAGTAGTATCCAGCGATGCGCCATCACGCATGGTTTCACAGGTAGTGGTTCCGGCACCCGAGTAGGTCACACCATCGCTAGCGAGGAAGCTGCCAGGTGTGGTGGTCCAGGTGACACCACCGTCGAATGAACGCCGTGTATACAGCTCGTAGCGGTCAGTGCCGACCTGTGTTGAGCTTCCAGTTAGGCGACCAGGCATAGATCATGGAGATGTAGTCACCGTCGATGAAGCCACGGTGGGCCTTGGAGACCTCAAGCGGGTTGTACCAGGACTGGTCATCCATATTGCTGCCGATCAACGCACTGTCAGGCTCGGTACCACAAGCTCCTGCATGCATAACCGCGTCACCGCTGATATTGGTGCCGTTCCATCCGGGGCACTCGTACCAGGTGACCAACTTGTCGATACACCTGGTTGTCCTCTGGATTGGTTACGGAACTACAGAGTTGACCGAAGGTCGTCATCGTCGACACAGGTCATATCGGCTGCACCCGGGCAGAGCACCGTCACTGATCACCACTCACTTCACACTCATAAGGTGTGCGAGCAGACAGGTTGATCGGTGCGGCCATACACAGACCCTTCGGGTAGTAGGGATTCGAACCGTCGGTGAAATACATCACACCGGGGTGTTCATTACCCTCACCGTCATACCAGGCACAGACCATGTTGGCTGCGTCATACGGATTTTCTCGCTGTTTCATCGAACGGCTGCCAGGGTCGTTGATCCGTCTTCACATTCTGGTGGTATCGGGCCAACGCAACTCTACACCCTCAGGAAGCGCTGTCGTATCGACGGTGACCCAAGGCCCAAACGCGGGGTCCGGGACATCCCAATCGGCCACCTGAATGGCGCAGGGGATCTTGTTCCACCTGTCGGCATTGATGCTGTAGGTCACCGAATCTCCGGTCTCATCCACAGCTCCGCGCGGGAGCCGTACAGGTCCGTGGTCACCGCATTGCGCAGCTGCAGGCGGGTTTCCGTAGTCGCCATCGAAACCGGTGACGGTAACCCGGAGCCTCCAGCGCGCCGGTGGAAGTGATTCGGAAGGTCGCGCCTCGACTACAGGCTGATCCGTATCAACATTGCTCGTCGATGGGGCAGTCGTCGCCACCACCATGACAGCCACGACGAAGCGGCGGGTGCTGATGTCGGCAGGTCCGCCCTGATTAACAATACCCTGCTTCCACAGTGGCATGGCGACCAGACCACTTCCGTCCGCTAGCCAGTGCTTTTGACAGCGGCTGAGACATCATGCTGGTACGTCTTGCGATCTCGGTATTGAAGATCAGGTAGTTGAGATCTGACTGCTGCGCCAAAGTCCCACATATCCGCAGTATCCATCGGTGGATAGTAGACACCGGTGCGCCAGTTGACTTCAGGCTGGTTGAGCTGAGCGCCCTGAGACAGAACGATTGCTCAACCAGGCTGTAGTCCACGCCAACACCTGCAGAGGTAGCAGGCGAACCCAGGTTGAAGCTGGTCCAGAACACGTTCTTACCGATATCGGCCTTCTGGCAACCTGTTTCTTCATCGGGTTGCTGTGGTGGATCTTCACAGAGTTCCATGATGCGGTATCGGTCAAGATCACCCAGGGTCCACTCTTCGGTGTTGATAATACCGAAACGACCCAGTCCTTTGTCTTCTTCGGACACAATGATAACCCAGGCGTCATCGACAACACCATCGTCATCGGAATCACGCGGTTGCAGGTTCAGACGTGGACGGCTGGCGGCGGTGTTGGCCAGGTTAGGCATATCACCGGCATTCATGCTGCCATCATCATTAGAGTCAACCACACAGATGGGCTGCAGATTGACCCCAGTGGACCCAGCGGAACCTCGACAGAACCGACACACTGATCGATAATGCCGTAAGGGGCAGCAACTGCGTCCTCGCAGTAATCTCCCCTGTCAGTGACAGGGAATGAGCAACGGTTATTGTTGGTCAGACGTACAGCAGACATCATCGGTACGTAAGGCTGAGGACGACCGGTGTCTAGGATATTATCGGCCAGAGGCAGAGGCTCGGAAAGGCCGCTGGTTTCGGGATCAACGATGTCGAAATCTTCCCACTCGATAAAGCTGTACCAGATATCGGTCTTGCTGGCAGTCGTCGCACCAGACCAGCCGGTTCCGGGACCTTCACCTTCACCGGGACGGGTACCTTCGGGGTCTTCCTGCCAGGTCACGGCACAACCGGCACCGGCCACACAGGCGGTTTCAACGCGATTAACGTCGCGTCTTCCAGAAGTCAGACGCTCGGCCTGGAACCAGACCAGCTCGGTAGTACCTGCGCGCTTCAGGATCTTCACGCAGTACACCACGCGCAGTCCACAGACAGCTGTAAGGCACTTCACCTACAGGAGGATTGTCGACATAGTTAACCGAACCCTGAGAGCCACCGACGCCGAACATGTCGGTCAGGTAGAGATCAGTCGTGTTGTCGATGCCGAGATAAGTCGCCACATCATCACGCGGGAAAGTATCACCAAACACCGGGCTTCCGCCTGTGCAGAATCTGCTTGGCCAGGCCGCAATGACTTTATTGCCTGCGACCGCGTGAAAGACGTTGATGGCGTCACCGGGATAGTCGGTGATGAGCTCGGACTCACCATCATCGGTGCAGTCGCGGTCGCTTTCAACCGGGACTTCCGGTCCCCATAACTCATCGCCGTCACCGGCCTGTATATAGCAGGGGGCTTCCTGATTCCTTTCTGCACGATCTCCCATTCGCCAGACGTGCTGGACGACGCTCTAGTGGGGGCGACCTGGTGGGTGATGGCGTCTCTAATATAAACCCAGGTGTTAGGGTCCGCGTCCGTGCCCCTGGCGCGCAAGACGCCGCCGTTCAACTTCTCCGTGTACCGGACCGCGGAGACGGTCCAATCGCCGGTGACTTCGAACTCTGGCACAGCATTCCCGCCGGGGTCCTGCAGCGGTGTGGAGACTTCGAAAGAGCTCTTGTCGGCCGAGTTGGACAGGTTGGTCCTCTTCCAGGTTTCGCCGTCGTCCAGGCTCACCGCGCCGAACGCGTCACGTCGACCATGGCCGACAAAGCCGGAAGCCTCAGGCTCTTCGAAACCGATAACCGGGCCGTAGACATAGGCGCTGATCAGGGGTTTGGCTATGACTTCTTCTTTGACCAAAACGCTCGTCGATGTTGTTGTACTCAATGGTTGTCAATTCACCACTGGCCAACTGTGCCGGCACATGGAAGTTCATGAGCTTGATGAAGGCGTGTTCGCCTTCGGGTTCCGGGGTTTCGGTAGTGCCCGGAGAGCTGGATACGTTCCTGACCAACCGCTCACCGTCGTCGGCATACGCCGGCGGGGCCGAGGCCACGACAAAGGCCGCCGACATGGCGAACCACAGTGCTTTGGATCTCATGACGTTTCTCCGTCGGTAGGTTTGTGCAAACTGGGCGGGCCCTGGGGGTCCCCCTCCCTTGCTTCGGGTAACTGCTTCGGCACCTCGCGTCTGCCCGGGCCCTAGGCCCCACCCGCAGCAACCAAGGAGAGACGATAGGAAATCCAACATCTCACCCACGCACGGTGCAGGGCCAGCCGCCAAACACCGCGCCCGGGCGACCCGGAACGAACCTCGGTGTGGACAACGCCTCAGCGCATCTTGCGTCTTGGCCCAAAAAGAGGTTAGGTCCATAGCTGCCTCGCCGGTATCGGACAGAGACTGATGGTGTTGTGGTGGTTTGTCCTACGAAGAAGGTCCCCCGACGTGACGGGGGCGCACTCAGGGCGCGTTGCGATGAGGCCCGGCGCGCTGGGACGGGGGCGCGCAATCTTCGAAGGGCACAGTAGAATGTGGCCTCCGGCCACCCGATTGCGGCAGAGGATTCCGCCCTGGCGAGACCCTGGGGGCTGTGCCGCCGGGCGGCGCTTGTAGGACAAACTGCGAGGCACGGAATCAGACAAACTACCATTGCTGGCGCAGGTTGCCTTGGGCTATTGATAGCAGGAGCCCGGCGGGTCACGGCAATATGGATCAGGCCGCAATCCTGCGGTGGGCTCGTCGACGGTCGCGGACCTTATGCATACTCAGCTGTTAGCCAATCGGGTCACCTGGAACGTCCTCTCAAAGACGGGCCCCGAATTTTATGAGGCGCTGGTGGAGCACTGGGCCAATGTGCTTGGGGTGGCCGTCGCCTTCGTGGTCGAGTCCTTGGATCCGCACGGCGAGCGGTTGTGCCCAGTGGCCTGCTGGGGGGGGGTGGCGTCGTTCCGTGGTGGTCAGTGCTACGACTCCCAGGGCACCGCCTGCGAACGCTTGCAACGGGGGGCACCGAGCCTGTACGCAGACCGCCTGGCGGAGCGCTTTCCGAACGATCCCTGGATCGCACAGTGCGGAATGCAAAGCTACGTGGGACTCCCCTTGCTGGACCACGCAGGCCGCGTGCTCGGTCAGATCGGGGTGCTTGACGACAAGCCCTTGACGGACCCGCATGAGGTCGCCTCCCTGCTCGAAGCCTTCGTGCCGCGCTGCACCGCCGAGATGCTGCGGACCAGGCGGGATTTAGCGTTCCATCGTCTGATGGACGGAAGCCCTTGGGCGCTCTATCGGGCAACACCGCCCCAGTTCGCGACCGACATCTTGACGCCGGAGGGTGAGGGATTTCTCGGGTTTTCGCCCGCGGAGCTGGTCGGCCACACGGATCTGCGCGGTCGCCAGATCTTCGACGACGACCGGAAGCGGGTGCTGGCCACCTTCGCGGAGGCCATGGAGAACGGCCGGGACTTCCGCGTCCGCTACCGGCTCTGGGACAAGGAGCACAGCGAGCTCCACCAGTTTCAGGACTCCGGGCGGGTGGAACGCGACCGCGACGGGCGCGCCACCCACATCTCGGGAGTCCTGGTGGACGTGACGTCTCCGCGTGCAGCGAATACTGAACGGTGCAACAGGGAGTGGGACGTCGTGTCGCGCCTCGATGACCTGCCGGGGCTAGTCTTCCGTTGCGCCGCCGAGTCTGTCTGGCGCATGAAGTACGTCGGCGGCTCATCCCGCGCACTGACGGGGTACGGGCCGGACGAACTCATGCACGAGACCGAGGCGCCCTTCCGCCTGCTGGTGCACCCGGCATACCGCGAGCGCGTCCAACAGGTCCGCAGCGCGGCGGCGAAGAACGGCGAGAGCTACCGGATCGAGTATCGTCTGCTCGATCGGAACCAGGCGGAGCACTTTGTCACAGAGACGGGCCGGGGGGTACACGCCGCCGCGGGTCGCCCAACGGTGGTGGAGGGGTTCATCGTCGACCATACCCGACAGGACGAGGCCCAGCAGGCCCTGGTCGAGAGTGAGGAGCGTTTCCGGAGCATGGCGGCAGCCGCCCAGGACGCCATGCTCATGGTGGATGACCTCGGATGCATCGCGTTCTGGAACCAGGCGGCCACCCGAATCCTGGGATACGCCGCAGGGGAGGTCTTGGGGAAGGATGTACACCTGTTGTTGGCCCCGCCGGTTTATCACAACCAGGCCAAGACCGGGATGGGGGCCTTCGCCACCTCTGGAGCGGGAAAGGTCGTCAACCAGACCCTCCCTCTGTCGGCCATTCGCAAGGACGGCACCGAGATCCCGGTTGAGCTGTCCACGTCGAGCCTGCAGATCAGAGGCCGCTGGCACGCGCTGGGGGTGCTACGCGACGTCTCCGAACGGGAGCAGGCGCTGGCAGCATCGCGGGAATCGGAGGCGCGATTCCGGACCCTGTTCGAGGAGGCATCAGACGGCTTGCTCATTGCCGACCCGGTCACGCAGCGCTTCATCGCTGGCAACCGGCGCATGGCCGACCAGCTGCGTTGCTCCCGGGCCGAGATCACTGAGCTCGGGGTTTCAGACATACACCCCAAGGAAGACCTGCCCCGCGTCCTCGCGGAATTCCGGCGGCTAGTGACTGCCGAACAGGGCGAGTCGCTGGATATCCCCGTCAAGCGACGCGACGGGACCCAGTACGTCGCCAACATCAGCGCCTACTTGATAACGATTGAAGGGGATACCTGCCTGGTGGGCGCTTTCCGCGATGTGACCGAGCGCATCAACGCCGAACGCCTTCTGCGGGTCGAGCGCGCCCGCCTGCAGAGCTACCTGGACAACGCACCGGTGATTACGCTGGTGTTCGATCAACACGGCCAGGTCCAGATGATCAACCGGCGCGGTTACGCCCTACTCGGTTACACCCCAGATGAGCTGATCGGCCGCCAGTGGTTCAGCGAGATCGTCGTGAAGGCGGATCAGGCGTTGGCTCGGCGAGCCTTTACCCGCTGCCTCGGACAGGCTCCGACCACCTGCGGCGCGTGCGAGTACGCCGTAACTACCCGGTCGGGTGATGTCAGGCAGATAGCTTGGTTGAGTAGCATCCTGCCGGACGAGGCGGGTGCAACGAGCGGCCTGATGGTCTCAGGGGAGGACATCACCGAACGACGGCAGATGGAGCAGGCGCTCAAGGGGGCCCGGGAGCGCCTGGAGATGGTCATCGACACAGTACCAGCGGTGCTCTACACCTGCGCGCCCGGCGAGAACCTGCCGATCACCTTCGTCGGCGATTACCTGAGGGATCACTTCGGCATCGAATCCGACGCGGCGCTCGGGCACGCGGGGGATTGGCGCGACTACGCCCATCCGGATGACTTGCCCCGTCTATTCGGTGCCGACGCCAAGCTCCGGCGGGACGGTTCGTTGGAGACAGAGTTTCGCCTGCGGTCCGGCGGCGGGGTATATCGATGGGTCCAGAGCGGATTGCGTATGGTCAGGGACGACCGGGGCGAACCGCGCGAGTTCGTCGGGTACCTCCTGGACATTACTGAGCGCAAGGATGCTGAGCAAGCCTTGATTGAACGCGAGGCGGGTCTCGCCCACGCTCAATCCATCGCCAACCTAGGAAGCTGGGAGAGCAACCTCCAGACCGGCATCGAGACCTGGTCGGATGAGGTCTACCGCATCTTCGGCTTCGCCCCCAGGACATTCCTACCAACGAGAGCGAGCTTCTTGGAGCACGTGCACCCGGACGATGTCGTACGGGTTCGCCAGCGCCTGCAGGACGCCATCGACATGGAGCCAGGCTTCGATCTGGAGTTCCGCACCGTGCGTCCAGGTGGCGAGGAGCGCTACCTGCGCGCCCGCGGGGAAATCCGTCGCAATGATGACGGCGTCGCGGCACTCATGTCGGGGACGCTGCTCGACTTCACGCAACGTAAGCAGGTGGAGTTATCGCTGGAACGATCCCGCGCCACGCTGCGCGAGCTCGCGGCCCATCTGCAGTCGGTGCGGGAGGAAGAGCGCGGCGCCGTCGCCCGAGAAATCCACGACGAAATGGGCCAGGTACTCACCGCACTCAAGATCGATCTGGTGCGCCTGCGCACGCGATTGAAGACCAGTAAGGATGCCGCTACAACCGATCTGATAGCGTCCATGCTGCGGTCGGTGGACGATGCGATCAGCACCGTGCAGCGCATCATGTCTGAGCTGCGACCGTCGGTGCTCGACGACCTGGGACTGATCCCCGCCGTCGAATGGCAGACGCGACAGTTCGAAAATCGCACCGGAATCGTGTGTGAACTCGCTCTGCCGGAAATGCCCATGTACCTATCCCAGCGAGCCCGTACCGCATTGTTCCGCATTCTCCAGGAGTCTTTGACCAATGTTGCCCGCCATGCAAATGCCAGCCATGTGCGCGTGACTCTGATCTGCGACTCGGACTGGACCCGCCTGTCGGTGGACGACAACGGGAAGGGGATCAA
This sequence comes from uncultured Gammaproteobacteria bacterium, assembly GCA_963845265.1. GTDB lineage: Bacteria > Pseudomonadota > Gammaproteobacteria > Chromatiales > Chromatiaceae > DYRB01. The sequence continues at coordinate 71,742 of CAWJRN010000006.1, forward strand.
GCCTCGAGACTTGGAAGACAGTCACTCCTTTGGTCTGCTCGGCATTCGCGAGCGGGCCGCGGTGTTTGGCGGAACAGTAGAGATTCGGGGAGAAACCAATGCAGGCACAACCGTCAAGGTGAGCTTGCCATCCCATACCCTCAATGGGGATTCGACCGATGACCACACTGCTTATGGTTGATGACCACGCATTGGTTCGCAGAGGCCTGCGTGCCATTGTCGAGGACGACTTGCCCAACATCAGCGTCGAGGAGGCGAGTACCGCACGGGAGGGATTGGATGCCCTGCACGAGCATCTCGCCGATGCAGTCGTTCTGGATATTGGGCTGCCCGACCGGAGCGGATTAGATTTGCTCAAGCGCATCCATCAGGAATGGCCGCGGCTGCCCGTGCTGATCCTTAGCATGTACGACGAGGACCAGTACGGACTGCGCATGATGCGGGCCGGCGCTGCGGGCTACCTCTCCAAGGGGAGCGCCCCAGAGAACCTGGTCTATGCCTTGAAGAAGATTCTCCATGGTGGCCGGTACGTGAGTGCAGCATTGGGAGAAAAGCTCGCCGCTCATATCTCTGGTGACGTGCAGGAAGAGCCCCACCAATCGCTCTCGGATCGGGAGTATCAGGTGTTCCGGCTCATCGCGTCCGGTAAGACGGTCTCGGAGATTGCCGGCGAGCTCTCGCTGAGCGTCAAGACCGTCAGCACACACCGAGCCCGCATCTTGCAGAAAATGGGTCTGAAGCACAATGCGGACTTGACCCATTACGCCATGAGCAAGGGCCTGGTCGAATAGGTCTCCGTGACCAGGCGCAGGAGCGACGTCCTCCGCCGGGACCGTCGCAATAGCGGCGTTCAGCAGCCCGCTGCACCTGGACCACCGCAAGCTCCGCTGCCGCCCGTGGCACCGCCCGAACACATCCCTGGTGCTCGATACCGGCAGTCCAAGCCGGTATAACAACCAAACCAAACGACATTGACCTACACGGGCGGTCACACAGACATATACCGGCGCAGCCTCATCCGGTGGAACCGGGACGACGACCTTACCTGCCCGTGGGCAACCACACGGCAACGCTCGAGCACGCAGATGAATGACGACACCCGCATCATCGACGCCGTTCGCCGCTGTGTGCAAGAGCTGGTGATCGACCTGGACCTGCGCGCCTTCGTCCGGCAGCCCTTCGAGCGCCGCAGGGCGCAATAGGGCGCCGCCACCGACACAAGTGCTGGACCACCGACCCCAAAGCGCCCGTATTGCGCCGAAAGGACGGCACCTCGCAGTGCCAGGATCGGCAACCCCGACGACGTGCCCGCCTACATGCGGCGCAATACGCTATCGCTATTGCGCCCTACGAGCTCCCTGCGTGCAGTCATGCTAACGGGATTTCCTACTGACAAGCCTCACACTCAGGATCCACAATCGAACAGGCCTTAGGCGCCGCCAACGGCTCGCTCCCATTCCCCTTGTCCAACGCAATATAGCTCCCCCCTACCGCGCTCAGCCGGTTGGCCTTGGTGTCATCGGCCATGGTGGACTTCTCCACGTGGGTGGCACCCATGGATCTGAGGTAATAGGTGGTCTTGAGACCTCGCACCCAGGCGAGCTTGTACAGGTTGTCGAGCTTCTTGCCATTGGGCTCGCTCATATACAGGTTCAGGCTCTGGGCCTGGTCGAGCCACTTCTGCCGGCGACTGCCAGCCTCGACCAGCCAGCGGGGATCGACCTCGAAGGCGGTGGCGTAGAGGGCCTTGACGTCCTCCGGGACCCGGTCGATCTGTTGCACGGAACCGTCGTAGTACTTGAGGTCGTTGACCATGACCGCGTCCCAGAGTCCTCGCCCCTTGAGGTCCCTGACCAGGTAGGGGTTGACCACGGTGAACTCGCCGGAGAGGTTCGATTTGACGAACAGGTTCTGGTACGTCGGCTCGATGGACTGGCTGACCCCGACGATATTGCTGATGGTGGCCGTGGGGGCGATGGCCATGCAGTTGGAGTTGCGCATGCCGTGGATGCGGACCCGCTCGCGCAGGGCTTCCCAGTCAAGGGTGGTGCTGGTGTCCATCTGCAGGTAGCCGCCGCGGCCCTCTTCGAGCAGTCGGATGGAGTCGATGGGCAGGATGCCGCGGCTCCACAGGGACCCGTCGAAGCTGTGGTAGCGCCCACGCTCCTCGGCAAGCTCGGTACTGGCCCGGATGGCGTAGTAGCTGACCGCCTCCATGCTCAGATCGGCGAATTGCACCGCCTCCTGGGTGCTGTAAGGGATGCGCAGCTCGTAGAGGGCGTCCTGGAAACCCATGATGCCGAGCCCGACGGGGCGGTGGCGTAGGTTGGACTTGCGCGCCTGTGGGACGTTGTAGAAGTTGTAGTCGATGACGTTGTCAAGCATGCGCATGGCGGTGGTGACCGTGCGCTGGAGCTTGGCGTGATCAATGCCATCAGGGCCGACGTGGAGGGCGAGGTTGATCGAGCCGAGGTTGCACACGGCGATTTCCTGGTCGTTGGTGTGCAGGGTGATCTCGGTACACAAGTTAGAGCTATGCACCGTACCCATATGCTGGTTGGTGTAGCGCAGGTTGCAGGGGTCCTTGAAGGCGATCCAGGGGTGGCCAGTCTCGAACAGCATGGCGAGCATCTTCCGCCACAGATCCACGGCCTTTAGGCGCTTGCTGACCTTCAGCTCACCACGCTCGGCGCGGGCCTCATAGGCGACATAGGCGGCCTCGAAGGCTTGGCCCGTGAGGTCGTGCAGGTCCGGGGTCTCGTCGGGGGAGAAGAGCGTCCAGTCGCCGTCCTCGGCGACGCGCTTCATGAATAGGTCGGGGACCCAGTTGGCGGTGTTCATGTCGTGGGTGCGGCGGCGGTCGTCGCCGGTGTTCTTGCGCAGGTCGAGGAACTCTTCGGTGTCGATGTGCCAGGTCTCCAGATAGGCGCAAACCGCTCCTTTTCTTTTTCCGCCCTGATTCACAGCTACGGCGGTGTCATTGGCCACCTTGAGGAAGGGGACCACGCCCTGGCTCTTGCCGTTGGTGCCCTTGATGTGGGCGCCCATACCGCGCACCCGAGTCCAGTCGTTACCAAGGCCGCCGGCGAATTTGGACAACAGAGCGTTGTCCTTGATGGCCCCGTAGATGCCTTCCAGGTCGTCCGGGACCGTGGTCAGGTAGCAGGAGCTGAGCTGGGGCCTCAGGGTCCCGGAGTTGAACAGGGTCGGCGTGGAGGACATGAAGGCGAAGCTGGAGAGCAGCTCGTAGAACTCGATCGCCCGCTCCTCGCGGTCGATCTCGTTGATGGCCAGGCCCATGGCGACGCGCATGAAGAAGGCCTGGGGCAGCTCGAAACGGATGCCGTCCGCGGTGTGGATGAAGTACCGATCATAGAGCGTCTGCAGGCCCAGATAGGTGAATTGCAGATCACGCTCGGGCTTCAGGGCCGCACCCAGGCGCGCCAGGTCGTACTGGCCGAGACGGCGGTCCACATGCTCCAGATCGCCGGCACGGCGGATATAAGCGCCGAAGTAATCGCCGTATCGCTCGGCCAGGTCCGCCTGGGTCTCGACGCCAGCGGCCATGTCCAGGAAGCCCAGACCCTCGCGGCGTAGCAAGTCGAGCAGCAGCCGGGCGGCGACTTGGCTGTAGGCAGGGTCCTTCTCGATCACGGCCCGGGCGGACATGACCAGGGCCTGGCCCACATCGGCCTCGCGCACGCCGTCGAAGAGGTTGCGACAGGTGTCATTGAGGATGGCAGTACCGTCCACCCCAGCGAGGTCGCGACAGGCCTCGTCCACCAGGCGGCGCATGCGCTCCACATCCAGCGGCTTGGTGCTGCCGTCGGCCAGGGTAACGCTGAGCTGGTGCTCGACCTCGACAACCGCGGTAGCGGCGGCCTTCTGGGCACGCTCCCGGGCGCGCTCGTCACGGTAGATGACGTAGTCGCGGGCCACCTTGTGCTCACCGGCGCGCATCAGGGCCAGCTCGACCTGATCCTGGATATCCTCGATATGCACGGTGCCACCCCCGGGTAGGCGCCGGGTCAGCGCCCCCGTCACCTGCTCGGTGAGCTCCCGCACCCGGTCGTGAACCCGGCTGGAGGCTGCCGCACCACCACCCTCCACGGCTAGGAAGGCCTTGGTCATGGCGACCATGATCTTGTTTGGATCGAAGTGGGTGACCTTGCCGTTGCGACGGATCACCTGGACCTTGCCTGGGGCATGGGCATTGATCTCAACGGACGGGTCGGCAGCGCGCTCAACCAGGGGCTCGACCTGGGCCTCCCCGCCCACTGGTGTGGTACCAACGGCACCGGACTGATTTGGGGGCGTGGTGGACGGCGCTTCGCTGGACATGGTTCCTCCGGGGACGCTTCTTTGATGGTTTCTTGGCCGGGTTGCCCACAGGGGTCGCGGGTGCCGGGAAACCACAATATATGCGCCAGACGATCAGTGTCAATCACAAGATATTGTGTATTGCTGGTGAGAAACCGGCGCGAAACCTGTGGGCGCCCTGTGGATAACAGGGCCTGAGGCAAGGTCGAATCCGGGCATACAGGCACGCGCAGTCAAGGCCGCCGGGGTTTCTGGCCTGTGGATAGCGATAGGAAATCGGCGTTGGTCGGCTCGACAGGCAACACCGGTCGAACGGTTGTCTTTTCCCTGTCCCGCGTCACAATACGTGACCTGTCCAACCCGCTCCCTCACGGATTTAACCATGAACCCGGAAAAGGTCGTCTTCGGCTTCTTCATCGTGCTGGCCCTGACCCTCAACTTCGGCTTTTTCGTCGGGGAACTGGACAATCCGGACCACCACAACGAGTGGGAGTTGTTCGCCGTGGTGGTGGTGAACTTGGTCGCCACCGTGCTCAAATTCGGTGATCGCACCCAGATCGGCGCCGTCTTGCTCTCCACCAGTCTGGTGGCGATGCTGCAACTTATCGCCGCCGTTCTGCTATGGGTGGTGGCCGTGCATGTCACCGATGTCGGCCTGACCCCGAAGATCACCGCCAGCATCGTCTCCCTCACCGGTGGGGCCATGTTGGCCAACGTGGTCTCCGTCATCCTGCTGGTGGTGGAGACCTTCCTCCTGCGTCGCTAAGGGCACACCGGGCACCGGCCGCTCAAGGCTTATGGACACCATCGTCTTCCTCGTCCTGCGGCGCATGCGGACGCCGCTGCTGGTGCTGATCGTGACCTATACGATCACCATCGCCGTACTCGCCCTGATCCCGGGGGAGGACGCGGCGGGCAACCCCACCGCGCCCATGAGCATCTTCCACGCCTTCTACTTCGTCAGTTACACGGCCACGACCATCGGCTTTGGCGAGATCCCCGTACCCTTCTCAGACGGGCAACGGCTGTGGGTCACCTTCACCCTCTATACCTCGGTGGTGGTGTGGATCTACTCCATCGGCACCCTCATCGCTCTGCTCCAGGATCGCACCTTCCAACGTGCCATCACGGAGCGCCGCTTTGCCCATGTGGTCAAACGCATCGCCACCCCCTTCCACCTGGTCTGTGGCTACGGCGAAACCGGTCGCGCCCTGGTGCAGGCCCTCACCGACCGCGACCAGGGGGCGGTGGTCGTGGACTACGAGGACTCCCGCATCAATCTGCTCAAGCTCGAAGGCCACCGCCAGTACGTCCCGGCCCTGCTTGGGGACGCCCGCCGACCGAGCAACCTGATCGCCGCCGGGCTGCGCAACCCCCTGTGCTCCGGGGTAGTGGCCCTGACGGACGTCAACAAGACGAACCTGAAGATCGCCATAGCGACCAAGCTGCTCCGCCCCGACCTGAAGGCGATCTGCCGCGCCGATTCCCACGACGTGGAGGCCAACATGGCCTCCTTCGGGACCGACCACATCTTCGATCCCTTCGACAACTTTGCCGTCTACCTGGCCACTGCGCTGCAGGCCCCCTGCCTGGTGCTGCTTTATGCCTGGCTGTCCGGGGTGGAGGGTGAGCCGTTGCGCGACCCCCTCTATCCACCCGGCAGCGGACTCTGGATCTTGTGCGGCTACGGACGCTTCGGCCAGGCGGTGTATCAGCACCTCAAGGCCCATGGGGTCGAATTGGTGGTGATCGAGGCAGAGCCTTCGCGCACGGGCACCCCCCCGGAGGGCTGCGTGGTTGGACGCGGTACCGAGGCCGCCACCCTGGAGGAGGCCCGCATACACCGCGCCGTGGGATTGGTCGCCGGCACCGACGACGACGCCAACAACCTGTCCATCCTCATGACCGCCAAGCAGTTGAATCCGGATCTGTTCTTAGTGGCAAGGGAGAACCACCTGGACAACGAGGAGCTTTTCCAGGCCGTGGGCGCTCAGATCGTCATGCACCCCAGCACCATCATCGCCGAGCGCATCCGGGTGCTGCTGGCCACCCCGCTGCTTTCGGAGTTTGAGACCTACGCCCGCTACCGCGACCACGACTGGGCCTGCGAGCTGATCAGCCGCATCGCCGCCCTGGTGGACGACCAGGTTCCGGAGGTCTGGGAGGTAATGATCGACGACACCCACGCCCAGGCCGTCTCCGCCGCCGCGGATCAGGGCTCTCCGGTAGACCTTGACACCCTGCTGCGCAACCCGCGTGACCGGGAGATCCCATTGCCGGCCATCGCGCTTATGCTGGTGCGCAAGAGCGAGCGGACACTATTGCCGCAGCGCTCCATTCACCCGCGTCGCGGAGACCGCATCCTGTTCTGCGGTGCCGAGATGGCCCGGTCACGCATGCTTTGGACCCTGCAAAACGACCATGCGCTGGACTATGCGCGGGGCAAAGAAGGCCACCACCCGGGTGCCCTGTGGGCCTGGGGCTCGCGCATCTTTGGAACATCGCCCCGGGGTCGTCACTGAAAACACCCTGGCGAGCCACTTCCCGGCGTCGCATTCCCACCCGACCCGGCCTCGCCCGCCGGCGCTCCTCCCAACGCCCTCACCCACCAAAAGGGTCGCTTTGACATGAGTCAAGGCCCGCGGTCGCCCGTGGATCTGTAATGCCGCCGCGCATTCCCATCCCCGAGGACGTCACGCCATGTCGCAAGTGTTTACCAAGTCCATGGCACGGAACATCTTTTACGGCGGTTCCGTGTTTTTCTTTCTGCTCTTTGTCGCCCTGACCTTCGATACCATCAGGGCCCTGCCCAGCCGTGATCAGAGCCACCAACTCGACCCCACCACCGAGGTCGGACAACGCATCGCCCAGGGCAAAAACCTGTGGGAGACCAACAACTGCATCGGCTGCCACACCCTGCTCGGCGAGGGGGCCTATTTCGCCCCTGAGCTCGGCAACGTCTATGTCCGCTTCGGCAAGAACAAGGAGGCGATCAAGGCGTTCATCCAGAGCCGACCCGCCGACGGTATCCCAGGGCGTCGCAGCATGCCGCAGTTCAACTTCAGTGATGCCGATCTCGACGCCATCGCGGAGTTCCTGAAGTACAGCTCCGAGATCAATACGGCGGGCTGGCCGCCGAACACGCAAGGCTGAGCCGCCCACCCTAGGAGAAGCATCGATGAAATATCCATCCCAAGCGGTCGCAAGGCCCTACTTCATAGCAGCCATCGCGCTGTTCGCCGCACAGATTCTGTTCGGCCTGATCATGGGCCTGCAGTATGTGGTCGGGGACTTCCTGTTCCCTGAGATCCCCTTCAACGTGGCCCGCATGGTCCACACCAACACCCTGATCGTCTGGTTGCTCATGGCCTTCATGGGCGCCGCCTACTACCTGGTCCCCGAGGAGGCGGAGCGGGAGCTCTATGCCCCCTGGCTGGCACACACCATGTTCTGGATCTTCCTGGTCGCCGCCGCCCTTACCGTCGTTGGCTACCTCGCCGTCCCCTACGCCGGACTGGCCAAGCTCACCGGCAACGAGTACTTCCCGACCATGGGCAGGGAGTTCCTGGAACAACCCACCGTCACCAAGGTCGGCATCGTCATCGTCGCCCTGGCCTTCCTGTTCAATATCGGCATGACCATCCTCAAGGGGCGCAAGACCGTGGTCAATCTGGTCATGCTGCTCGGATTGGTCGGGCTGGCGGTGTTCTTCCTCTTCTCCTTCTACAACCCGACCAATCTGGTGCTGGATAAGTACTTCTGGTGGTGGGTGGTGCATCTCTGGGTCGAGGGCGTATGGGAACTGATCCTGGGTGCCATGCTCGCCTTCGTCCTGATCAAGACCACGGGCGTCGACCGCGAGGTCATCGAGAAGTGGCTCTATGTCATCATCGCCATGACGCTCATCACCGGCATCATCGGCACCGGTCACCACTACTACTGGATCGGTGCGCCGGAATACTGGCAGTGGTGGGGCTCGATCTTCTCCGCCATGGAGCCCATCCCGTTCTTCATGATGACGGTCTACGCCTTCAACATGGTCAACCGTCGGCGCCGCAATCACCCCAACAAGGCGGCGGTGCTGTGGGCCCTGGGGACCGCAGTCATGGCCTTCCTGGGCGCTGGCGTCTGGGGCTTCCTGCATACCCTGTCGCCGGTGAACTACTACACCCACGGTACCCAGATCACCGCGGCCCACGGCCACCTGGCCTTCTTTGGCGCCTATGTGCTGATCAGCCTGACCATGATCTCCTACGCCATGCCACAGATGAGCGGGCGGGAGGCCAACAGCGAGCGTTCCCAGGTGCTGGAGATGTGGAGCTTTTGGCTGATGACCGTGGCCATGGTTTTCATCACCCTGTTCCTGACCGCGGCGGGCATCCTGCAGGTGTACTTGCAGCGCTTTAGCGATACGCCCCTGCAGTTCATGGTGGTTCAGGACAAGGTCGCGCTGTTCTACTGGATGCGCGAGATCTCTGGGCTGGTCTTCCTGGCCGGGTTGGTGATCTATATCGTCGCCTTCTTTGTCGCCGCCCGGGATGCCAAGTCGCCGGCACCGGCGGTCCCGGAAGCCGCCTAGGTCCCCTAGCCGCAGCCAGCCCAAGAGGGGCTGGCTGCGGGGCCCGACCGAAGTCCCCCCGCAAAAAAACCGCACACTGCAGCCCCCCGCTTGGGGGATAATCCCCCGCTTCCGGCCTGGTGACACGCGCCGGTCAGCGCTAGTCCTCCCCGGGTCCGCCGCATGACCCCACGCCAGGCACCCGGTCCATCGCTCGACGGTTGCCATGTCCAAACCCTTGCTCGAACTCATCTGCCCCGCCGGTAGCCTGCCGGCCCTCAAGGCCGCCGTGGACCACGGTGCCAACGGTGTCTACCTGGGCCTCAAAGACAACACCAACGCCCGCAACTTCGCCGGGCTCAATTTCGACGACCGCGCCATGGCGGACGGTATCCGCTACGCCCGCGCCAAGGGTGTCAAGGTCCTCCTGGCACTCAATACCTACCCCCAACCCGACACCCTGCCGCGCTGGAAGCGGGCCCTGGACAAGGCCGCCGACCTGGGTGTCGACGCGGTCATCCTCGCCGACGCCGGGCTCATGGCCTACGCGGTCAAGACCCACCCGGAGTTGCGCCTGCACCTCTCGGTCCAGGCATCAGCCACCAGTTACGAGGCGATCAATTTCTACCGCGAGCGCTTCGGTATCCGCCGCGCCGTGCTGCCCCGGGTCCTGTCCCTGGCCCAGGTCGAAGCCGTGAAGCGCAACACCGAGGTCGAGATCGAGCTGTTCGGCTTCGGTGGCCTGTGTGTCATGGTGGAGGGGCGCTGCCTGCTGTCGTCCTACGCCTGCGGCGACTCGCCCAACACCTTCGGCGCCTGCTCCCCTGGCCACGCCGTGCGTTGGGAACAAACCCCGACGGGCATGGAGACCCGACTCAACGGGGTTTTGATCGACCGTTACGCCGACCACGAAAAGGCCGGCTACCCGACCCTGTGCAAGGGGCGCTTCCAGGTTAGCGGCGAGACTTACTACGCCCTGGAGGAGCCCACCAGCCTCAACACCCTGGAACTGCTGCCCGAGCTGGCGCGCCTGGAGATCGCCGCCATCAAGATCGAGGGTCGCCAGCGCAGCCCGGCCTATGTCGCCCAGGTGACCCAGGTGTGGCGCGCCGCCATCGACGCGGTCAAGCGAGCTCCGGACAGCTTCAAGCCGACCCCGGCCTGGATGGCGGCCCTGACCAAGGTCTCCGAGGGCAGCATGCAGACCCTGGGCGCCTACTACCGCCCCTGGAAGTGACCATGCACCTCTCCCTCGGACCTCTGCTCTACTACTGGTCCCGCGACGACACCCTGGCCTTCTACCGGGAAGCCGTGGACTGGCCGGTCGACATCGTCTATCTGGGCGAGACCGTCTGCTCGCGCCGCAACCTCCTGCGCCTGGCGGATTGGCTGGAGCTGGCCGAGCGCCTAAGCGACGCCGGCAAGGCCGTGGTGCTGGCCAGTCAGACCCTGATCGAGTCCGAATCCGACCTCAAGGCCCTGCGCCGCCTCGTGAACGACGGGCGCTTTCCGATTGAGGCCAACGAGTGGGGCGCGGTGCGCCTGCTGGCCGAACGGGGCGCACCCTTCGTCGCCGGCAGCACCCTCAACGCCTACAACCCCGAGACCCTGGCCCTGCTCGCCGAGAGTGGCGCCACCCGCTGGGTGCCACCGGTCGAAATGCCAAAGGCCATGCTCGCCGCCATGCCCGTCCCCACAGGCATGGAGACCGAGGTCTTCGCCTACGGGCGATTGCCGCTAGCCTACTCCGCCCGCTGCTTCACCGCCCGTCACTACAACCTGCAAAAGGACGATTGTCAGTTCCGCTGCCTGGACCACCCGGACGGGCTGGTCCTGGACACCCGGGAGGGGCAGGCATTCCTCGCCATCAACGGCATCCAGACCCAATCCGCCCAGGTCCTCAGCCTGGCCCATCGGCTCGACGAGCTGCACACGACCGGGGTGGAAATCCTGCGTCTCTCTCCCCAGTCCCGGCACATGGGCCAAGTGGTCACCCTGTTCCGTCGGCTGCTCGACGGCGCCCTGCCCCCAGCTCAGGCCCCCGCCGCCCTGGACCGTCTCATGCCCGGCGCCCCCTGCGACGGCTATTGGCTGGGCGAGGCGGGCATGGCCTATCGCCCCAGCACACCCGCCCCGGAGTCACCCAGATGAATCTACCCGACTTCCCCAAGCCCCTAGCCCGGCTCATCGCCGCCCTGCCGGCCTACCCCGCCTCCCGGGCATTCGTCGCCCTGGGCAACCTGGTGGCCTGGCCAGGGCTGCGTGACCAGGACTGGACCGAGGTCATGGGTCAGCACATGTGCGTCCAGGTCCAGGACCTGGGCCTGCGGGTCCACTTCTCTCTCGGCCAAGGAGGCTTCCGTGCAGAGGCCGCCGGCACCCCAGCGACCACCTTCACCGCCACCGCCCGGGACCTGGCGCGCTTAGCCCTGCGCCTGGAGGACCCGGACACCCTCTTCTTCGATCGCCGGTTGCGCATCGAGGGGGATACGAACTTGGGACTTCGGGTGAAGAACATGCTGGATGCCGTAGACCTAGACACCGCTGCGGCGGCTATGCCCATGCGGATTGGACCTGTGGTTTTGCGGCTTCGGGAGTGGGCGATGACTTGAGTCGGTTGCGTTTCGTCCCGGGTCGTGCAGATCCCGGGCGCACTTTCGCTCCCGTTCCTGACGAGTTTCTTCGTCTTGATTCTCCGCGCTTTGGTTCCATGCACAAAGCAGGGTACCTTCTCTCGGGCAGAATCAGCTACCACCCCCAGACGGGGTGGTAGTTGATTGTCTGCTCGTTTGCTCCCGCCGGCATCAGGCAGCGCTATTGCCGCGGACATGGCGGCACGGGTGTCACGTGTCTATGGTCAGATCGGATGGATGCAGTAGGCGATCGAGTTCGGCGGTGAGTTCTCCGAACTGGGCATCGGCCTTGGCGAGGGCGCTCCGGCCCTCGTCCAGTTTTCCTTCGCGGCCCAGGGTCTCGATCCATTGACAGGTCGTGGCGAATTCCTTTGCCCCCAAGTTGGCGCTGCTGGATTTCAGCGTGTGAGCGGCCATATACACCGCATCCGCACGACCGTCTGCCAATCCGCGGCGCAGCTGCTCCATCAGTGCGGGCGCACTGTCCAGATACAAAGAGATCACCTTCTTCAGGAGGGCCGGCCGGTCTGGCTGCTGGAGACGCCGGATGGCCTCGAGGACCGCAGGATCGAGTAGCTCCCCGTCAGCCTTGGGGGCGCCGTTCGGTTCCTTCTCCTGCAACCGATCGGAACCCGCATTCCCGGGCGGTGCGAGCCACGGCGCGATCTTCGGGGACAATTGTCGCTGTTCGAACGGCTCGCTGGGGAAGTCGTCAATGCCGGTCTCGATGCACTGGGCCTGGACGTCCTCCTGAGCATCGGCGGTTACGGCGGTGATTGGAACCGATGTCTCGCCGTTCTGGGCCGCCTCCGGGCCGCGCACCCAGCGCCGCAGTATCGCCGCCAGTTCAGCCTGGCCGTACGGTTTGCCCAGGAAGTCATCCATGCCGCAGGCCAGACAGTCTTCCCTGTCGCCCGGCAGGGCATTCGCAGTCAGGGCGATGATAGGAACGCGCTGCCCCGCACGTTCCCGCGCTCGGAGGCGGCGGGTGGCTTCGTAGCCATCCAGGACCGGCATCTGACAATCCATCAACACCAAGTCGAAGTCCGCCCCTGCCGCTGCGTCCAGGGCCTCCGCGCCGTTGCTGGCCAGCACCACCTGACTACCCAGCTGCTCCAACTGCTCCGTGGTTAGGATTTGGTTCACCGGGTTATCTTCGACCAGCAGGACGCGGGGGCTGGGGAAAACCGTCCTGGCCGGCGCGTCCGGGATCGAAACGCTGGCTATGGTGGATTGGGACACCCCTGCAGCGGCCTTCAGGGCATCGAGCAACTCCAGCGGTTCCACGGGCTTGTAGAGCACTGTCTCAAAACGGGCCTGTTGTAACTTGCGCACGGCCGGTTGATCCCGACGGACGCAAACGAGAATCAGATGAGCCTGGGACAGGCTGGGGTGATCGCGCAGCTCGCCGGCCCTGGCCAGAGTCTCAGGGCTGGTCACGTCCATGGTCAGCAGCACGAATCGGTAGGGGGAGCCAGCTACCGAGGCCGTCTCGGCAAGGGGCAGGACCGATCCACAATCTGGCGTTCGATCAGCCTGCAGCCCGAATGCCTCCAGTTGTCGTGCCAGGGTCGCGCCCGCGGTCGGGTTTTTTTCGACTACCAGCGCCTTCCAGCCGCGCAGGGGCGCCGGCGCTACGACCGGGGCTCCTGGGTCGAGCTCGGCCGTGCTCACCGTAAACCAAAAGGTGGAACCTTGTCCCAGCTGGCTCTCTACCCCCACCTGACCGCCCATCAAGCGAGCGAGATCCTGGCTGACCGCTAACCCCAGCCCGGTGCCGCCAAACCGACGGGCATGGGAGCTATCCCCCTGCGAAAAGGGTTGGAACAACTTGCGCATCATCTCCGGCGCGATGCCGATGCCGGTATCGCGCACGCTGAACTTGAGCACGATCCGGTGATCCTCCCCGGTTGGGGCAGCGATACGCTCCAACCGCAGCACCACCTCGCCCCGCCGGGTAAACTTGATGGCATTGCTGACCAGGTTGGTGAGCACCTGGCGCATCCGGTTGGGATCGGCGCGCACTTGGCGGGGCGTCCCCGGCGCAACCTCGCAGATCAGCTCAATGCGCCGTTGCTGCGCGCGCGGCATGAACAACCCCGCTACATCGAACAGTAGTTTACTGGGGGCGCACGGGATGGTCTCCAATTCCATGCGCCCCGCCTCGATCTTGGAATAATCCAAGATGTCGTTAATGACGTGCAACAGGCTGTCCGCGGAGCCCTGGATGTGCTCCAGATAACGGCGTTGGCGCTCGTTCAAGGGCGTGTCGGCGAGCAGTTCCGCCATCCCCATCACGCCATTCATGGGGGTACGGATCTCGTGGCTCATCGTGGCCAGGAAGCGGGATTTCGCTCGGTTACCCTCCTCGGCGGCCTCCTTGGCTACCAACAGCTCACCATCCCGGACCTGGATCTGATTCAGCATGGTGTTGAAGCCATCGATCAAGGTGCCGATTTCGTCGTTGGCGGTACCTAGGACGCGCAGGGAATAGTCCTTGGTCTCCGATACGGCGCGCATCCGTTCCGCCAGGTCGGTGATGGGTGTCGAGATCAGCCGTTGCAAGCGGGCGGCGAGCAAGGTTGCGATGACGAACGACAGCACTAGCACGGCCAGGGCGAGTAGGATACGGTTATTGACCAGACTCGCCAGGCGGGACAGGTCCAGATAGATTTCAAGGCTACCCACCACCTTGCCGTTTACCTGGATAGGCTGGCCTACTTCAAGGTAATGCAGGCCGTTGGCGCGCAGGAACGGGCTGGTGAAACTGGCGTCGCGATGCCCCTCCTTCACCCCGTCCGGAGTTGTGCCATGGGCGTGGTTCCGGATTTCACGCAGCCGGTCGGCGTGAGCGGGGTTAGCGCTTTCGTAGCGAGCGAACACTTGCCCATCAGGGGTCAGCAGGACGGCGGCGATCACCTCCAGATCGCTGCTCAGTGCCGAGAGGGTTTCGCTGGCCGCGTCGGGGTCACGAAAGGACAGGGCCGCGGCGCTGTTGATGCCCACTACCCGGGCCAGGGAGGCGGCGTATTCCTGCTTGGCGCGCCAGCTGGCTGACATCTCGCTAATCATCACGGCCAGTAGGGCGACCGTCAGTCCAATACTGGTGGTGATCAGCGCGATGGCGATGACCTTGCGGCGGATAGACAGATTGCGCAGAAAGTCCAGGTTCATGGCGGGTCGGCTCCATCGCCGTCATGGATCGGGGTAGCCAGATTGAGCAACTTGGAGCTGATTCGAACTTGCGCGCGCGCGGCCGCGTCCAGGTTGATCAGGGGATGCACCCGGCCCCGTTTGCGGATCAGGGCGATAATGCCCCCCTCGACGGCGAAGTCCTCCCGATCACTGACGGTGAGCACACCCGCAGCAGCCGCCCGCCCCACCAACTCCTGGTTGGCGGTCGAAGCGAGATCAGCCCGATCCAGGTAGAGCACGTGGCATTGCGGCAAGTTCTTTGGATCCACGTGGCGGACCACCATCAGCGGCCGGCCGTCCAGCGTCTCGCCCTGCACCACTTTTTCGAGCACCGTGGCGAGCTCGTCGTCCAGCACGCAATAGCGAAATGGCTCGGGGGGCCGGCGCGCCGGGGTATCCGGCCAGTGCACGTAGTGGGCAAAGTTGTAGACAAACACGGCCTTGACCTCGCGTTCGGCAAAGCGATCCGACCCGAGGCCGGCGGCGCCTACCATGCCCGGAGGACCAAGAGCCACCGCCAGCGCCCAAAGCGACGCCAGCAAACGCCTCAGCGTGAGGCGCCCTAATGGGGTTGAGCAGGTCCACATTGCGCTTCGCATAAGCGGCTTCGCTGCCGGGTCAGAAGCGCCAGTTCATCGTCAAATAAAACTCCCGCGAGATGAGATAAGCCTCGCTGGAGGCAATGGCGCTAGTTCCGTACTCCAGATGGTTTGGTCCCAGCAGGTTGCGGCCGACCAGCGCCAGATCGAGATGCCTGCCGACCCGCCAGTCCAAGCGTGCATCGGCGGTAAAGTAGGCCTTGACGGCGAAGGCGGGCAGCTCGCCGACATAGCGCGCCTGCACGTCCAGCTCCAGATCATGCCTCAGGTCGAGATTCGACACGAGGCTGAACTGGTGGTTTGGCGATTCGCCCTCGGCCTGCACCGGGGCCAGGTCAGTATTGTCCGGATTGGGGGTGAGGTCGATTCTCAAATAGGAATAGGCCGCACGCAGTCGCCACTCATCCCGGGGGCGGTAGTCGGCGGCCAACTCGAAACCCTTGGTCTGTCCCTGCAGGTTGTTTCCTACTTCGCTCAGCCAGAGCACAGAGGGGGACGGCAGGGGCACGAGTGTGGGCGAGCCGATCATGTCGACGGAACGCAGCTGGTCGTAGTCGTTCAGGAAAACGGTTGCGTCAAGGCCCAAGCGAGCTGTCGCCGGGATGCGGTAACCGATTTCGTAGCCCGTCAGCGTTTCCGCTTCCATATCGGCGTTGCCGCTCGACAGGATCACCAGCGGCAGTCCCGACGTTGCGGTGCTAGGCGGCACCCCCGACACGACAGTGCCGCTGTCCTCGATCGACGAGGGTGTGCGCACGGCGCGCGAGATCGCGGCCCAGAGGGTGCCGCGACCCGGAGGCGACCAGCGCAAACGGGCCGAGGGCTGCCATTCCATGCCAGTGAAGTCATTGTATTCGGCCTTTACCCCCAAAGTCAGGTACAGCTGGTCCGGGGACAGGATGATGTCGTCCTGAAGGAAGGCGCTGAACAACTGATCGGTTCGGTTGGAACCCGCAATGGCGGTGGGGGCAACCGCATTGACGTCCAGCCTGACCGCCCGATAGGTCAATCCGGCGATCAAGTTGTGTGCCCCCATGCTGGCAAACTGGTGGCGATAACCAAGATCCAGCGTGTCCACAGTGCCCTCGGCGGCGTTGCCGAAGACTTGCCACTTATCGAGGCTGAAGCGGTGGAGGTAGCCCTGAAACACATCCTGGGCTCCATCCTGAAATGCCGACTCCCAGTAGCCTAGCAGGTGGCCGCCGCTGTATTGGCGTTCGCTGGCTATACGCTCACGGAACACTTCGCCCTGGACCATCAGGCCGGTGTTTCCCCAATTCCAATCGCCGCGAAAACCCGCGCGCCCACCGCTCCAGTCAGGGTCTGGCACTTCACTCCGAAAGGCCTTCTCCAGGCCATCCTGCTGGTGGACCTTGGTATAGAGGCGAGCATAACCGCTCTCCCCAAGTTTGAAGCCGCTGCGCGCCACCAGCTCGGACTGCCTGTCGCCCCCAACCGCGCTCACCAGCGTGCCCTGGGTATCTTCGGCGGGCTTGGTAATGATGTTGATGACGCCATTGACTGCGTTCGCGCCCCAGGTAGCGCCACCAGGGCCACGCACAACCTCGATCCGCTCTACGTCTTGCAGCACGATGTTCTGCTCGTCCCAGATCACCCCCGAGAACAAGGGCGTGTAGATGCTGCGACCATCGACCATCACCAAGAGCTTGTTGGCGAACTGGTTGTTGAAGCCGCGTGAGCTTACCGCCCATTCCGAGGCGCTGATGCGCGCCACGTCCATGCCCGGTACCGTGCGCAGTAGCTCTGGCAGGGTGGTGGCGCCGGAGCGGCGGATATCCTCCGCGGTGATCACATAGACGGCTGCCGCCGCATCTTCCAGGCGTTCCGGCCGGTTCGAGGCGATGGATACACGCAAATCGGCCAATTCGTCCAGGCTCATCTGTTTTAGGGCACTCAGACTGTCGGCGCTGGCACCCGCGCTGACCAAGGTGAGCAGCAAAGTGATTGCCCATGCCTCTCTGGAGTCTGGAATTGAATGGTCCATCTTCTTGGTCATGGCGTTCGGTCCAACGGCGATGGATTTGGCTCTGGCTGCGTTAACTGCTGGAGACATCGATCCGTATGAAATTGAGAATGCGATGCGGCGGTTACCATCATGCGTACTGAAGGGTTCTAACGCTGGCGGGCGAACGTCAACCCGTTGACGCCCTTTCAAAATCGGAAGGCGATCTAGAGCCTGGCCGAGGAGCGAAGAATAGCACCCTTTCAAGCGTTCGATTCATTTGGCACTTTGGTCAGCCGCTCGATCAATGCCGGCACCTCCTGCGCCGGTACCGCCTTGCTGAACAGAAACCCCTGTACCTCGCCACAGCAGCGGGCCCTGAGGAATTGCAGCTGATCGAGTGTCTCGACGCCTTCGGCGGTCACTTTCAGTGCCATGCTCTCTGCCATCGCAATGACCGCCTGTGCAATCGCGGCGTTGTCTCGGTCCGTCGCGATGTTGGAGGTGAACGCCTTGTCGATCTTCAGCCGGTCGACGGGAAAGCGCTTGAGGTAACTCAGGCTTGAAAAGCCGGTCCCGAAGTCGTCGATCGCCAGGCGCACACCGATGGCTTTGAGTGCGTGAAGGGTACGGATGGATTGCTCGGCGTGGCTCATCAAGACGCTTTCCGTCAATTCCAGTTCTAGACATTCTGGGTCGAGGCCCGATTCGTCCAGGATCTTCCGGATCTGCTGCGCGAACCCCTTGCTGTTGAACTGATGTGCGGATACGTTAACCGCCACGCGCTCAATGTGGTAGCCGTCCGATTGCCACTTCCGAAGCTGACGGCAGGCAGTTTGTGTGACCCATGCGCCGATCGGCAGGATCAGCCCGGTCTCTTCGGCAATCGGGATGAACGCCTCCGGCAACATCTCGCCAAGCTGCGGGTTGTGCCAGCGCAACAGGGCTTCCAGCCCTCGGACCTCGCCGGTGGGCACGTCGAGCTGCGGTTGGAAGTGCAAGCTGAGCTCGCCCTTGTCGAGCGCCCGGCGCAGCGCGGTCTCAATCCGGAGCCGCAGGAGGGCATCCTCGTTGAATGAGGCATCGAAGAACTTGAAGGCATTCTTGCCGCCGCGCTTGGCATGGTACATGGCCAAATCGCTGTTGCGCAGCAAGTCCGAGGCGCAGGTGCCGTCCTGGGGGAAGACCGTGATGCCGATGCTGGGGGTGATCACCATGTCGTGGCCCATCAGGGAGAACGGGCGGGCCAGGGTGTCCAGCACGCGTGCGGCAACCCGTGTCGCATCCTGGCTGCAGGCGATCTCCGGCAGCAGGAGCGCAAATTCATCGCCGCCCAAGCGGGCCAGATGTTGACGCTCGTCGATGTCGTCGTAGCGCGAAACCACGTCCATGGCGCGCAGGCTGCCCACCAGGCGCTCGGCGACAGATCGCAGCAACAGGTCTCCCGCCTGGTGTCCAAGGGTGTCGTTGACCTGCTTGAAATTATCCAGGTCGAGAAACAAGAGGGCGCCAGTGCGATCTTGCTGCCCCACGAGTGTCAGGGTGTGCTCGAGGAACTGGAGGAAAAAGGCCCGGTTCGGCAGTCCGGTCAGGCTGTCGAAGTAGGCCAGCCGGTGGACGTGCTCCTCGGCCTCGCGGAGCCTAGTGATGTCCTGGACCGCGCCATAGAGCCGCATCGGCCGCGCCAAATCCCCTTGATGGGGCTCGACGAACTGGCGCAGGTAACGCTTTTGGCCATCGGTGCCGATGACGGAATGACTCAGCTCCGTGGGGTCGTGCCCGCGCGCGAGTGCCTCGAACCAGGCCGTGACACGGGTCTTGTCCCGGGCATAGACCTTCGACAAGAGTGGTTCGAGCGTGTGCCGATCATCGTCGGCATGGCTACCGATGATCTCCAGGGCCTTGCTCGACCACCCGATGAGCCCGGTGTCCAGATCCCATTCCCAATGGCCGATACGGGCCACGTGCTGGGCGGCGGCAAGACGATGTTGGCTGTGAAACAGTTCCTCGGTTACCCGGCCGGCACGGACCAAATAGCGAATGCGGTGCACTAGGAGGCGGGGATTCACGGGTTTGGCGACGAAATCTGTCGCCCCGGCCTCATAAGCCCGGTTGATCGACTCCAGGTCATCGAGTCCGGTCAGCATGAGGATCGGCAGATGGGCACCTCCCGGCATGGTACGTATCCGTTCGCAGGCAGTGAAGCCGTCCATGATGGGCATCATCACATCCAACAGCAGGACATCCGGCAGTGGCCCTTTGGCGAGCAGATCGAGGGCCTGTTGGCCGTTATCGGCCTCTGCGACCCCCATGCCCGCCTGCTCCAAGGTGGCGACGAGCAGGTAACGCGACGGGATGTCGTCATCGACGATCAGTACCCGGATGCCGCCACTGCGCGGTTCTTCTAACATGATCCGCACGCCCTCACGGCGATTGCTCGCGCCGCTTGAGCTCGGCGACGAGATCCGCGAATTGGGCCTCGGCCCCGGCGAGGGCGACCCGGACCTCGTTCAGTTTACCGTCGCGGCCATGGGTCTCGATCGACTGGCAGGTGGCGGCAAATGCCCGTGCCCCCAGGTTCAAGCTGCTGGACAATTGATGGGAAGCCCTATCTGCTGCCGTTGCGAACCAGGCGGCGATTGCCAGTCCCAGCCCGGTTCCGCCATATTTTCGCGTCGTTGACCCGTCGCCTTGGGTGAATGCCTCGAAAATGCTTGCCTGTAGGGCCGGATCGATGCCCGGGCCCGTATCCCGGACCTCCACCGCGATGATCGAGTCATTGTCTGGCCGTTGCGCAATTTTGCCGTGAGCACCAATTTAACCTTGCTCCTTGAATTTGGACGCATTTTCAACGAATTTGATTAGGATCTGCCGCAATCGCGCCGTGTCGCCATTGACCCTGGTCAGCAGCTCAGGCGCAAGGCTGACCGTCAGAATCCGCCCCTTGGCGCTTGCGGCCTCGGCAAACAACTGCGTGGTCTCATTGATCAGCGCGGGCAGGTCGAAATCGCACCGATCCAGGCTCATCTTGCCGGCTTCGATCGTCGAGGAGTCGAGGATATCATTGATGATGGCGAGCAGCGCTTCGCCTGCGCCTCCGGGTTATGAAATAACCACGTCAGAGTAGAAGTAGTCGTACCACAACAACAAAAGCGGAAGTTACTCCAGGGTTGGTGAAACATTCTTGTGCTCACCCCCGCCGGGGAGCGCCTGCTGCGCCACTCCATGACCATCGTCGAGACGTCGTGGAGCTGATGCTTAGGTGTTTCTGACGGTCAGCCAGCGAACAAGGGGGGATTGCCGTTTCAGAGCGTCACTTCGTCAGCGGTCCCGCCACTCACGCGTCACTTTGTTCATTGCCGTCGCCCACAGGCAAGCACCAGGCACCACCTCCGCCGGCCTTGCTCGGCACCCGCATTCAGGCTATCGTTCCGCCGATCTCGTCGTGGGACGGTTGAATGTACTATCGCCTCGCCATCATGAAGAAGCTACTCATCGCCGCCGCCCTCCTTCTCACCGCGGGCAGCGCGCGCGCGTTCTCGCCCGAGCTGCGCAACGAGGACAGCAACAGCTACGACTACCAGATTGAGTGCGGGGGCAGCACCCTCCACTCAAGCATCGGCGGCAACACCACCACCTCACTTGGGATGAGCTCCGAAGGGTGCAAGCTCAAGGTGAAGGGCGCCGGCAGCACCAAGCTCGCCGCCGACATGAAGTGCAAGATCAAGGATGGGATGCTCGACTGCGACTAGCGCCGCGTGCAGTTGATGATTGGCAGGCGGCCGCGCCCGTTTTCGCACAGCGCGCCACCCGCCTTGTCGCAGTATTCGTCTGCGCCGTTCAACTTCCCCTACTCGAGCGCGACGACTGGCGTGTCGGGCCTGCAGGAGTGGGTGGCGTGAGCCTGCGGGTAGGCACCGAGTAACGTGATCCCACTCTTGACGAGCCGCGCATACCGGTGGGTCGCGAGGTGGAGCGACTCATGCTGCCGACTCGGGGGAGTGCGCCAACTGGCTGCTCACCCTTGAGCAATCGTGGATAGCCTCAGAATGGGTGTCCCCTCGTACTTCATGCTGCAAAGAACCCATTAGAAGGAGATATTATGCGCTCTACTCTCACCGTCCTCGCCCTGCTATTGACCGCCCTGCTGTCGACTGTGTCATGCGATCGAAGCGGATCTACGGAGTCGGTCGTCAAGACCTTCACTCTCCTGCCGTGGCTGCAAAACGACACCGGAGCCAGCACCACTTTGTCCATGTCAGCACCCTCGTCGTGGGTGATGACGCAAAACGACAAAGACATGGTCAGCTTCAGACCCCCTGACGTAACCGAGAACGAGTCCTTGGGGATATTGTCCGTCAACCTTTTCAGTTGCCCGGATTCTGAGGCGGGTGCTGATGGCTGTATCCAACAATGGGTGGAGCGACACTTTGCTCCCGGGGCCCTGCAGCGAGAAGAGGTGGGAGAAGGCAGAGTCTGGGTTACGTCGAGCTCAGGCAAGGACGACAAAGGGGTATCCGCGCGTTATTACCTGGTCGATACCGGGAAACTGGCGGTTGTCAGTTTCCGCTTGGGTGGAGAGAAATCCAAATACCTTCCTACCTTCAAGAAGGCCGGGGAAACGCTGGCGTTCTCAAGCGGAAAATAATTTGTGCCGCCATCTGGAGACCCGTCGGCGACGCAACGGCTGGACGGCGTAGCGAGCACATGCCTAGAGAACCGAGCGGGGCCATCGTCCGCGTGGACTTTATCCTCGCATTGTTCGCCTGTCATTTTTTTCAAACTTCAGGAATCAGACGGATTGGGAGAGGTCTCCCTACTACGCGGCAATTCGATCTTGGCCTCGATACGCCCCAGGATCAGATCCATGTTGTGGGTAGGCGCAGCCTTGGCTCGGAATGCCGCAAGGTGTAGTTTCGCGCCGCTCGGGTCACCGTCCAACAGCGACTTGATCCCTCGGTAATAATCGGCATCGCCAGCTGAATATCCACCCGTCAGCCCCTGCGCGAAGGATGCCGATGCGGCACTGCCATTACCGGTCCGCAAAGCCAATACCGCTCGCGCCATATCCACGAACGGATCTTCCAGTAGGACCTTATCCAGGGCTGTTGCTGCCTGAGCGGGTTCGCCCGCGTCGTCGTACAGATATGCGAGCATGTAGCGGTACTTAACGTTGGGGTATTCAACCGATTTGAGGGTCAGCAACCGAACTGCGAGGTCTCCACGGCCCATCATCTTGAGAGCCACGATACTGAACTCGAACTCATTCTTATCATAACTGCGAGCCAGCAACTCCAAGGTGGAAGCGAAGAACGCCTCGTCGCGGCCCTCAATGAAATTCAACCAGGATATGGCCTTCCATACTGCTGCCGGTGCCGTGCCATCACTAGTCATTGGTGTAATATTGGTGCGGATGGTCTTCAGTTCTTCGGCCACCGGATCTGTGGGGGATATACCTTCCCAGGGTCCAGACTGCCCCATACGCTCGGAAATGCGCTGCAAGGTGTGGGCAGCGATTCGCAGGTTCCATTCAAGCAACCGCAATGCGGGATCGAGCTCCGGATGCAGCTTCAACGCGGCGCGGATCGGCGCAACGTCAATCCTGTCTGCGACGAGGCCAGTCTGGTTTCTGGTCATCGCAAGTCCAAATTGCAGGCCACCCCAAAGGGTAAGGGCCTCGAGCCAGTCATCGCGCTGCGTGATTAATTGGCGCGCCACTTCTTCGGCAGCATGCAAATCCCCCCGCGCGAGCAAAACGGTGGACAGATGGTACTGAAGCTCTGCTGCTTCCGGATACACATCTGACAGGGCTGCAAATACATCGATGGCTTTGGATGTATCACCCAGCCTAAACAGGGCCTCTCCATAGGTAATTGCATCACCAAGCGGGGGGATTTCCTTGCTCTTGGACAACCGACCGGCCGCGGCATCCAAGGCGTTCAGATACCAGCGTCTTGCGGTGGCATCCTCGCCAAGTCGGCTCCAACTGTCGCCAAGCTCAAGCATAGCCTGAGGGGTCTCCGCGGCTCCCTTCTTGCGCAGGATGGCGTCGGTGGAAAGCCGCTGGGCGGCCGATAATTGGCCCTCTCGGTAATCAGAGGGTCCGAATTCAAAACTCAGGCTGACGTTGATCTCAGGGAAGGCTACATGCTTGCCGAGAAAGGTCACATCCGATTCACTGCAGTCAGCCTCTTGCGGAAATGCAATCGACGCTACCAGAACATAGAGTGTAAATACCCAGGCGGGACGCAGCACTCTAGCGCAGCGGAATATGAGGTGGCCGGTGTCGGTCGGGTGGAATCCCAGTCGCGTCCGCAAGAAAGCAGGGAGAAGGTTATCTAAGAGAAATGTCATACTGGGATTTATCGCATCTGAGGGCCGTCAAGGCAGTCACCGAAATTATACGTATATTGGACGCACAGAGTCAGGATTCGCATTCGTAGCACCTGTGGTCTGCATTGGAGTTTCGGTAAAGCACCGGCCACGTTGCGCTTGCATCACGCGGAGTCACTCGGCCTCAAAGCCAAGCCAGAAGTAGCCGGCGGCGGGTAAGTGCTCAGCCCCCTGCCTGCATTGTGTTCAGGCGGGACAACCTGCCGGAGCAGCAGAACCTGACGCAGGGCGTCTTTACCATCCGCCGGAGGCCCCGCCGCCGCCGAATCCGCCGCCGCCGCCAGAGAAGCTGCTGCGACTGGAGGAACTGCGGCCGGAGCGCGAACGAGAACTCGACCTTGATCCGCGGTTCCTGCCCGATTCCGTACCCGATTCCATCTGCCACTTCTTGGGCCAAAGGCGGCGGAGAACGGGGAAAATCGTCAACCACGCAAGCAGCGAGAAGAACCCGGCCGTGCCGCCCAGCGGTTGCGCCACGGCCAGAAAAAACGGCGCCAGAAACAGGTATAGCGTCCAGCCCTGACTGCCTTTTAACGACAAGGCAAGAGCGGCAGAGGGCAGCAATATGATCGCGAAAACACCAACGTATACGACGAACGCAGCGTTGAACAGACTCCGCTCGGCTCCGGGCGACACGGCCGAGTCACCGCTTGCAGTCGGCCTCGCCTCCGGTACTGCACCGGCCTCGCCTCTTATGGCTCCGGCGATTGCGCCGACGGCGGACTCGATACCTGCTTCGTAATCGCCGCTGCGAAACGTTGGCACCATGAGGAAGTCGATGATGCGCCGCGAGTCAAGATCGGTGAGCACGCCTTCCAACCCATAGCCGACTTCGATACGAATTTTGCGGTCATCGCGTGCGACGAGCAGCAGGACGCCGTCATCGTGCCCCGCGCGGCCCAAGGCCCATGTCTCGACGATACGAATCGCATACTCCTCCAGCGATTCGCCTTCTAGGCCGGGCAGCGTCAGCACCACGACCTGAGCGCCTGTGGTCTGCTCCAGCCCCTCGAGCGCCGCGCTCATCCGCGCATGACCGGCATCACTGAGAAGTTCCGCCTGATCATTCACGCGCCCGGACAAGTAGGGCACATCCAGAGCAAAGGCAAAGGACATCATCATCAGCCACGACAGCAACACCCAAATCGGAGCAAGCCTAGGTCCAGCCATCTCAATGCTCCCTGATTCGCAATCCGTTGTGCAACTCATCGCGATCATCCGCTCGCATTTCCACCTTGTGCTCCTGCAGCACCTTGCCGCACCCTTCTATCGCCTGACAGAGTGCCTCCGTTTCCTGACCCTGGCGAATCCCGGTCACAAGCGCATCTACCAGGGTCTGCCAGACATCCGGTACCACCACCTTGTTGATCCCACAGTCGGCCAGGATGACCGCCCGTCGCTCGAACAGGGCCAAGAAGATCAGAACCCCGGTGCGGTCCTGCGTGTTGAAGACCTCCTCTTCGAGGAAGGCCGCCTCGGCGCGCCAACGCACCTGGCGATCGATATCCGCCGTGATCAGTAGAAAGCGACGGACCCCGGCAATGAATGCCGAGGCATAACCCAGTCCCCCGCCCAGCAGGGTTGGCAGAGTTAGCCACCACAGGCACTCTCCACCCCAAGAGCCGCCATGCCGGCACATCAGTCCTGCCATCACCGCAGCCAACATGGCGAACAGCGCCGCTCCCCGCCAGTGGGCGACATCGTAACCGTCGATCTGCCCGACCAGGTAGGGCACGATCTCCCCACCCGTGCTGGACTCGGCCGTGACGGTCGCTGCGCGGATCCGCTCCAGGTCGGCGACACTGAAGAGTGAGCCGATGCTCATTGCAAGTACCCTGCCCTACTTGGAGAAATCGATGACAGGCGGTTGATTCGCACCTTCAGTGGACTTGAAATACGCTTTTTCGTCGAAGCCGAAATATCCTGCTATCACAACGGCGGGGAAGCGTCTGCGCGAAGTGTTATAGGCTTGTGCCACCTCGTTGAAACGACGCCGTTCGACGGCAATGCGATTCTCTGCACCCTCCAACTGACGCTGCAGATCCCGAAATGCCTCAGTCGCCTTCAAATCCGGGTAACGCTCCACGACGACCAGCAAACGCGACAAGGCTGCGGTGAGCTCCGCCTGACTGGCTTCAAACGCCCCCAGTTCTTCTGCCGTTGGCTCGCCTCCAGTCGTCGTCTGCCCAACTTTGGCTCTTGCCTCGACGACGTTCTGCAAGGTCTCCTGCTCAAAGTTTCGCGCGCCTTCCACTGTCTTCACCAAATTCGGGATGAGATCGGCCCGGCGCTGGTAGACGTTTTCCACCTGACTCCAAGCGGCGGTGACGCCTTCGTCCAGGCCCACGAGCCGGTTGTATGCGCTCCAGACCATGGTGCCGACCACAACGACGGCGAGCAGCACAATTCCCGGGAGACTCAAAAGCCTCTTCATTGTTCCTTACCTCTAATGACTCGACTTACGGAGCGCCTGAGCCCTCGCATCGGCAAGGGACTGAGTCGCAAGATGCTGAGGGTCCGTCCCCGCCGCCGACCCGCCCCATAAATCGGCAGCCCTTTGGCCAACTCCGGTTCTGCCGCAAAAACAGTAGACCGGTCACCGTGAGCGTTATCCCACGCAGATAATGCAAGTCCTGCTGCGCCACCGGTGGAACCGGCACGGGTGCCCGCAAATCGGGTTGCATCGTGCTGTTCCCGCCGACTCCCCGACCAGCACGATGCGTCGGTCCCCTTTCGCGTATTAGGGCACCGCCGGCGGTTTACCCTCGGCGACTGCCGTTCGGGCATTTCCACCACGGCGCAGAAATTTCAATGACAAGAGCACTGCCGCTCCCGCTAGCAGCAGCGCGATTCCCAGCAGCGGCCGGTAAAAGATCCAGGCGATGGCGATGGTGATCAGCGAGAGTGCCAACGCCAGCACAAACGATAGAAGACCGGTTCCGAATTCGACAATGTGGCCAATGACCGGGACCACCGCGCCAAGCGTGTGCAATGGAGCGAGGATGGTCTTGAGCCCGAAAAGCATGAGCAGGAAGCCCACGCCACGCAGGACCCAGGTCAGCATGGCGTTGCTTTCCTGTGCGCCCTTGAACATAGCGGCCGCGGAAGCCTCTCCGTATTCGAGCAACTCCACCTCGCCGGTCTTCGCCATGTAGGGCATGAAGCTGTCGCCCCGCTGTTGCGACACGATGCTCACAACAGCCGGCATGACCGCCTCGAAGCTGACCCGAACATCGCCCACCTCCGGATCGCTCGGATCCATCCCGAGGTAGAAAGTGCCCCCTTGCAAGGTGACCGGTTTGTTAGCCATGTAGTGCGGCACCTTCTGGCTCTCGACCTCAACACTGAGTGGCTCGAAGCGGTCCAGTCGGCCGATCAGGCTCTGGCTGAGGCGGAAGGCCCCCAGGCCGACCGTACTGGCTCGATAGTCTTTCCCCACGTAGGGCATGGATGCGGGATTGCCATGCCCTTCCGGATGGCGAAACGTCGATGACGCGATGACCTTCGGGTTCCAGGTCTTGCTGTAGGTGTAGGTGGTCACGGTCTCGGTGCCACCGCCCAGCTTCTCGCGAGTTTCGGAGTGCGACTCCTCCTTCCACTGGAACATCTCGACTACCCGAGACAGCTTGATGGCTTTTGCGGAGACCGGAAAATCCGTGTCCGCGAGAACCTCGTTGGTAGTGGCTTGCCCGATCATGTGGACCAGCTCTCCCTCGTTGCCCGGCACCACCGTATCCGAAGCCACGCCAACTACCGCGCCGGCACCTTCCTCGAGGGCCTTGGCCCGGTCGATCGCTCTGCCCTCGTTCCAAAACTGGAGGGGGAAGGCCGCGATCAGCAATAAGGCCCCAACGACGACCCCTTTGAAAGACTGCCCCAAGCGGCTGCCCCAAGATTGGGTCGTGACCTCGGTAAATGAATCTTTGTTCATTAGGGTGCCCCTGATTGTTATTGCACTCAGCTGACGGCGGAAGGCCGAGGTCTATTAAACAAAGACCGCCGCCACGGCCGTTCCTGTATGCGATTCGAGCGCATTCGCGCTACGAGCCAGATTCACGGAAGCAGCCAGCCTTTTGGTATCGGCTCGACGACGGCATCCCCTATAATGCGGCTCCACGCTGGATTGGATGCCAGGGCTGGTGCGGTCATCGGTACAAGCCGGACTTGCGTGCCATCCTTTTCCACGACACTGAACCTCAGTCGCTTTTCCTGGAGGATTGCAATCAGCCTTCCAAACTCATGATGTAGCTCGTCGAAGCCCTTTGCCCCGTCCAGCCGCTCGACCTCACGGCCAAGGCCGAGAAGCTCATGCAGATTTCGCTTTGCAATCTCGTAAGCAGCCGCGTCGTCCTTGGCTTCGTCATCCACAAAGAGCTTGGCCTCGCGGCCGGCGATCACCGGTTCGTCGAAGTACTGAAAGATTCGGGTGCGCAGGTCATGAACTCTGTTCTCATCTCGGAGCGCTGAATTCGCCGCCTCGCCCCTCGTTCCGTCGAGGCTGCACGGTCCTGGCCTTCGCAGCAGTTCGAAACGAAACCGCACCTCATTGGACTTCGTCGGCTGGTCATCCACAATATAGACCTCGGGGATCTCGATCTCCTTATGCCCCGACGGTGAAAACCCTTGATCCAGTCCCACGCGATGGCTGCGCATGGGCAGTACCAGATCGTCGTCCGTATCCTCGTCCCGGTCCAACATCATAACCCTCAGGATCATCGCCCTATCGTCGATCAGGTGCGCGGGCACGTAATACCAATGACCGTCAATCTCCTGCTCCCTCTTGGAAGGGAGCCTGACGGATTCCTCGGAGCCAGAAAGGAGGCTGAAGAGCTCTCCGGGCTCCAGGCCGATGAGAGGTAGGTAGTCGCCCCGGGCGAGAAAATCCGGGGACTGCTCGATATAGAGCCCGGTGAGTCGGGTCCAGTGGCAATAGGATTCCTCCGCCCCGGACGGCCCGCATACCAGGAACATCGCCAATGCAGCGGATCGCAACAAGTAGGTCATGAAGGTGCCACCTCGCACGAATCTAAATCAACCTTCCCGTGAAGGATCAGGTGCCGGCTGGATCAGTTGCAGGATGGCCGAACTGAAGCACTCCGCCATATCCAAACCTGCCATGCGAAAAAGCGCTTCGTAGTTGCCGGGTGAGGTGTTCTCGTCGACTATAACGGGACCGTTCAAGGTCCAAATCATGTCGAAACCGATGAAGGGGCAACCGAGTGCGCGGCTTGCCTGGATCGCCAGACGACGATGCGTCTCGTCCAGCTCGACGTAATCCACCGACCCTCCCTGCTGATTCGCATCATAGACCTTTGTGCGACCACCCGGTAAGGCGACCCATTTATCGGCTCGCTTGCGATATCCAATCACGGGTCGGTCTCCAAGCACGGTGACGCTCGTCCAGCGTTCAGGATCATTTTCCAAGTATTGCTCTAGAAAGCAACCATGATCATGACCGTCGATGCCAAGAGATCGCACGTATCCCAGTAGGTCCTGGAGGGTCGCCGGATGATCGATCAATGTGGTTCCTTCTCCCCAGGCACCTCGGCGGGGCTTCAGTAGAACGGCGCCCCAAGCTTTCAGCGCTCGCACAGCCACATCGACGTTGTCCGGGTTCACATAGATACACTCGGGAACAGGGAGGCCCGCCGCGCGTAGGCACTCATGGGCCGTGAGCTTGTCCACCGCACGATCCCAACGCCAGGGATCGGGATGAACCTGCACAGATTCCGCCATACGCTGAAGCAGGACTTGATGGTAAGAGCCTGGACGCCGATCGACCTCACAGTACCAGACGTAGTGGTCGAGCTCGTCCAGCCAAATGTCACCTGTCCGGACCCGCCCGCTCTCGATCCAGGCATCGCGAAAATCAACCTCCACCCACTCGACATCGGGGATCTGTCGCAAGGCCTCGATAACCGGCTGCTGAAGCTCTCTGCGAAGGCATCCCCAACGGTCTGGCGGTTGGGAACCAAAACCCGCCTCTCCGAAGACAGGGCGCGGAGGAATGCAGAAGCCAACGCGGGGGACTGTTGGTGAATTCATGCTTTGACCAAAGTGATGCCCGCGATCTGATCCATGTGATTCTGCATAAAGTCCCGCATCATGGTCACTTGGCAGAGGTGACCCGTTGCCGAGAAGCCGGCCCCGAGGAGAACACCGTGATCTCCACGAAACCAGGGGCGGGAGAAATCCTCGTAAAGCGGGTGGGGATGGAAATCATCCTGCGAGAGGGCCATAAAGTCCTCCCCAGCCCACCGCGCAACGTTACCAAGGAGGTCGATGCCACTCGGGCCGATGGCCGACTGGAGCCAACCGACGGGCACCGGCGAACCCCAGCGCAGATCAACGTTATAACGTCTGGTACTCAAGGTCTCCGCCGGAGCCACCAGGTCCTGGTCCAGGACATGCCGGAACTCGGCCTCTGTCGGTAGGCGTGCCCCGGCCCACAGGGCAAATGCGGCGGCCTCGTGACGATTGACAAGGACTGGCCAATCCCAGGGCATCTCCATTTCGTCAAATATCGCTCGGTATCGGAAGCCGCCGTCTTCACGGATCCACGCAGGGGGCTGGCTGGGGGCCATCTCATCGAACCAAGCGTTGGCTTCGGCGCTCTGCCACAAGCGCCGCTCCTGGTAGCCTCCATCCTCGACGAAGCTGAGCATGTCGCGATTCGTTATGGGTCGGCTGCGCATAGAGAACGGCGCGACAACGCGATGTACTGCGCCGTACTCGTTGTCCCAGCCGAAATAGCGGCTGTCAAAGCGATCCCGACCCAATTGGACGTCTCCACCTGGAAGCGCGACCCAGCCCACATCCGAATCGCCTGAAAAGATCGGGCCATACTTCCAACCATCTGGCCGAAAAACCAACTCAGCCGGTACGCGTCGGATTAGCGGAATGGACGTCTGCAGGTGAATGCACTCGTGCTCTATCGCCATCAGCAGGGCCCAACGGGGATCGGCGGCGGTGATGGGCCTGCTGAACTCCGTTCGCTCGATAAGCGTACTCACAAGATCGAAGACCCGGCGGCGATAAGTCTTCAGCCTTTTGGCGGATGGCCATTCTTGTCGGTTCCTGATTTCACCCGGACTTTTTGGCCAGACCCCGCATTCGAGAACCTGGTCCAGCTCGGGATCGACCGGGGCGTCGATGAGTCCTGCCAGCCGAAGCTTCTGCACGTAGAATGCCGCCGAGTGGCCATAGTAGAATGCCAGTGCATTGCGGAAAGGATGGGGCTGAAGCTCTAGAACTTCGTCGGCGTGCGTTAACCCGCTAAAGAGCCACTCATAGCGAGCCCATGAGGTTTCAAAATATTGATGAATCGTCTCTGTCGAAGGGGTGTCAAGCTGCGGTGGTGTTATGTAGTCCAAGACCATGAGACGTAACCTACCTTTCTAAACTCTCTGGAATTTGGAGAACGTAGCGTAGGATCTTCGCGGGCAGATCGTGGGTGCGGCGCTCGGAAAACGTGTGAGCAAGCCACTGGCAGGGCGCGTTCACCTCCAATATCCTGGCCCCTGATTCCGTAGGGGAGAGGGTTGGATCCTGGGTCACCACATCAACCGCAAAGCAGTCGAGCCCCAAGCGATCACCAATCGCTGCTGTCCATTCGCGATAGGCTGGGTGAATTTCTTCGGTAACGTCGATCGCTCGTCCGCCCTGGGAGAGATTTGATATCCGCTTGAGCATCACTTGTTGCCCTGAGCAGGGAATATCGTCCAAGGTCAGTCCCTGCTCCGTCAGCAGTCTCTCGGAGACGGCATCGATGATCAGGCGATTGTCTGGATTCAGGGTGGAAACTTCTTCAGCACGGGCTTGTACCAGATTCGAGACGCTGCTGTTTCCATCTCCAACCACCGACGCGGGCTCTCGGATGCAGGCGACTTCGAACCTGCCGCCAAGCGCTTGGATTCGAAGGTCCTTGCCCTCCACTTGTTCTTCAATGAGAGCGGTACCGCCCAACCGGGCAACGTGCTCGAGGACAGCATCCGCGGAAGTCAGGTCCATAGCAACGTCTGTCCCCCACTCACCGTCCGGTGGCTTGCAGACCACGGGCCCCAAGCCGATCAGAGTCGCGAGCGCTTGGCGTGAGTCGGCCGGCAGACGCACGGCGGCCGGGACGGGCAGGCCCAACTCAGCAAGGATGGACCGTGTGGCCGGCTTGCTCAGACAGATCTGCGCCGCGGTATACGGGAGTCCGTGGTTGATACGGCCGTCGACGATGACCACCTCTCGATCGGCATAACGATACCGGACTACGTCTATGCCCCAATCGTCGAGCCGATCATCAGCTTGAACACCGAGTCGCTTGGCAGCAGCCAATAGGGCCAGTTGATGTGCATCCCTCAAGTGCTGCTCCGTCAGAGATTGGAGAGAGTGAAAGCAAGGAATTGATTCTAGTGTTGCCCGTTACGCATCAGAACGACAGGACCCTGCGATTTGTGTCGTGCCAATTGCGGGGTCGAGTCGTTGCTCCGCACACCGCAGATCAAAGCGTCCACTGTGGCGCATTTACCCCCAATCGGAGCCCGCAAGAGCAAGACCTCAGCCAAATTCAACGGCGGTCAGGGCCTGCCCGGAAGTCATGGGTTAACATGCGGCGCATGGGGGCACCGGGAAAAAACGCCCTTCCTGGTCGAAAATAAAGTAGATCGCCCCGTCGTGAGGCATCACGATCACCGCGATTTCGTCACCCTCCGATACGTGTCCGTAGATCTCGGTGCTGGTGTTTAGCTTCGGGCGGTCGTCCTGCACGGGTGCTTCCACCAACTGCCCCTGCCGCGAGAAGTGAAACTCGCGGTCAACGACCAGTTCCAGATAGTGGCGCACCGACACTATGTGGGTGCTACTGTCGGTCGATTGATGCATTTTCTTACGCCGCACCCGGGCTCTTAGCAACAAGACCGGCAATTTCTGCAGGCGCTGACGCGCCCGCGTTAGGTAGAACAATGCGAGCATGATTGCCGCCAGGACGATCAAGGTCGGTACCGGCGTCTCGGGAACTGCAAAAAACGCCCCCGCAAGGAGAATGCCCCCAAACAGGGGCACAACGAGCAGCAGTTGTGCCCCCCGGCGCTCCACATCCGCCCAAGCTGGCAGCACGGCCTCTCGCAGCTTGTCCACAGGGAAATTGGGCTCATTTACCATGGGGCAGAGTATATATCGAGCGCACGACCCTCACCCAACCGCTGTGATCGCGGACCTTCGGCACCCACACCTCGACCTCGCCGATGCCGGTCTGCACCCTGCGCTCCCGAACGTAGCCGTTGCGCACTGCTCGCTGGAAGTTTTTCCAGAATTGCGACAGGCGAGACTTGCAGGTAATATCCTCAGGGGTATCGGAATAGATCTTTGGTAACCATTGGTTTTTGTTCACATTTCTCTGGCGATGCTTGCTCTTCTGCCATTTTCTGTCCCTGTGGGGCAGAAAGTTCGTGCACTGGTCAATTTTGCAATTGGCTCTGAAGCCGAGGATGGCTTCAATCGACATCGTCGACGAGGGAGCACCACCACGGCCGCTTTCCCCTCCGCCGTCGTAGCCTTGTGCACTGTCTGCGCGGCAATGACTTCTAGCAAATCGGATAGCGTCGTCGACTATCGCTGTACTCAGCCCATTCCACCACTTCTGGCATTATTGAAGGCTATGTCTGCGTTTAGGTGTTTGGCTACAACACCATGTCCTTAACTTCCTGATTTTATGAGGAAGCCTATGTGCGACGGTTCCTTTGATTCAACAGGTTAGGGCAGTTCAACACCTAACGCATAGCCTTATCGAAGCCTGTGGTTCTAGTCCCCACGCCCGATCGCCTCACTCTGCCCAGACGCCTCCAAGACGATGATCATTTCAGAACCCGTGCTCGCGGAGATCGCACTCTCCGGCACCGCCTTTACCGTGCTGCTCGGCTATCATGCCCTGCACTTCGCCCGCCTGCGCCGCTCGCCAACATCCTCCTCCATCGGCCTAAACGCCTATGCGCGGCAGCTCTGGGTCGAGCACATCATGGCCGACAAGACCGATATTTTGGCGGTACAGACCATGCGCAACTGGACCATGGCCGCGACCTTCCTGGCGTCGACATCCATTGTGCTGGGCCTGGGCTTCCTCAACTTCGCCCTAACCTCCCAAGGGCTCAACGAGCTAGTCACCAGCTTCAACCCCATCGGCGTCACCAACCACACCCTAGCCATTGCCAAGGCCCTGGCGGTGACTGCCGTGTTCTTGTTCAGCTTCATCCAATTCATCCTGGCTGTGCGCTTCTATAACCACGCAGCCTTCCTCATCAATGTCCCCCAACGACCCGGGTGCGAGATCACCCCAATCCTGGTGGCCGAGACCCTCAACCGCGGGGCGCGCCACTACAGCGTCGGCATGCGCTCTTACTATGTGGCCATCCCCGCGGTGATGTGGCTGCTCGGGCCGATTTGGCTGCTGTTGGCAGCCCTGGCGATGACCCGCCTGTCCTGGAGACTCGATCATGGCCTCGGTTGACCACTGCAGCGGACACCGCCGCCTGATGAGTCTGGCCCTTGCGGTCTGGCTCGTGTTGCCCGGGCCCGGGTTCGCAGACCCCCTGCCCGCCCCGATTGCCGGCGCGATGCGCAAAAACAAGCTCCCTGAGACCAACGCCAGCCTGTTTGTCCTCAAGCTTGGCGAGTCGGCGCCGCGCCTGGCCCTGAACGCCGGCGAGCCGCGCCTCCCCGCCTCGGTCATCAAGCTGCTCACCACTGCGGCGGCCCTCGATACCCTGGGGCCGACCTTCACCTTCAAGACCGAGGCCTATGCCACCGGGACCCTCAGCGAGGGCCGCCTGGTCGGGGATCTCGTGCTCAAGGGGTACGGCAACCCGGAGCTGTCGCAGCAAGACCTCTGGGGTCTGTTCGATGCCCTGCGTCGCCGAGGCATTGAGACGGTCACCGGCGACATCGTCATCGATCCGAGCTGGTTCGACCCGCCCGAGCAACAACGCGGCGACTTCGACGGCAAGCCGACCTCCGCCTACAACGCCCTGCCCCAGGGGCTCAGCGTCAATCAACAATTGACCGAGATCCAGATGGAGGCGGCCCCGAACGGAACCGTGCTGGTCTACACCAGCCCCCGATTGGCTCAGGTCGAGCTGCGCAACGAACTCAAACTGGTCCAGGCCCCCTGCCTGCGCAAACATCACAGGCCGACCGTGACGGTCTTCCAGGAGGACGGTCGAGATATCGTGCGCCTATCCGGGCCCTTCGCAGACAAATGCCGGAAGGACCAGGCCGAGCTGTTGATCCTAGACCCCATGCGCCACGCGGCCGCCGCCGTGGAGGCCCTGTGGCAGGACCTGGGCGGCCACCTGGAGGGGCAGGTGCGCGTCGGCACCCTGGAGCCAGGGGCCACCATCCTCCGCGAGACCCGCTCGCGTCCTCTCGGCGAGATGCTGCGGGACATCAACAAGCCGAGCAACAATCTGATGACCCGCACCCTGCTGCTCAGCCTGGCGGCCGAGCGCCTTGGCCCGCCCGCAACGCCGCTCAAGGGCCAGACCGCGGTGCGCGACTGGCTGGCAGAGGTCGGACTAGACCTCCCGGAACTCGTGTTGACCAACGGCTCCGGGCTATCGCGGGATGCGGCCATCTCCGCCGAAAGCCTGGGGCACCTCTTGGCCACCATGTACCAACGGCCCGTCATGCCGGAGTACCTGGCCTCCCTATCGGTGGTCGGTGTGGACGGGACCATGCGCAAGCGCCTGCGCGGCAGCCCAGTGCGAGGCCAGGCGCATATCAAGACGGGGACGATACGGGGGGCGAGCGGGATCGCAGGCTATGTCCTGGACCGCAACGGGGAACGCTGGGTAGTGGTGGCCCTGATGGACGGCAAGACCTTAAACACCTGGTCCGCCCACGCTGTGCAAGATGCCCTATTGGCCTGGGTTTACCAGGGCGCCACCGGCACGGTAGCGCCGGAGGCACTCGCCGCTGCGGGGCAAGCGGATTTAGCACATACGGACCGGTAATTAGCCCCCCGTGCAGATGGACGTCAGGCCACCTTGCGGGTGCTCAGACCGAAGGGGAGATAGGCGGGGCACCAGTTGATCAGCCCTGTTACCAACGGAATCAGGCCAATGGCCCCCAGCCAATTCTGGGCGTACAAGCCCCAGCCAACGGCGGCCAGGCCAATCAAGATGCGCAGGATACGGTCGATGCCGCCAACATTCTGTGTCATGCAATGTCTCCAACCAGGGTTTAAAGAGCGGAATACCGGCCCAGGCCGGCATGGCCCCCATTCCAACAGGGTTGGCCGCCGAAGGCATTGACAATTGCCTTGCACACCTGGTGGCAACTCCGTCGCTAGATGTAACGGACCTCCAGGATCTCGAACTCCCGCAGCCCCCCGGGTGCCTGAACGGAGGCCACATCCCCCTCGCTCTTTCCGATCAAGGCGCGGGCTATGGGCGAGCTGATAGAGATCATCCCTTGTTTGGAATCCGCCTCATCGTCGCCGACGATTTGGAAGGTGAATTCGGGATCTTCGTCCTTGTCCAACTCCAGAACGTCCACCGTGGCACCGAAGACCACCCTGCCGTTGGCGGCGACCGTGGTCACGTCGATGATCTGGGCGTTGGAGAGCTTACCGTCGATGTCCTTGATCCGCCCCTCCACGAAGCTCTGCCGCTCTCGGGCGGCGTGATACTCGGCGTTCTCCTTGAGGTCGCCGTGAGCGCGGGCCTCGGCGATGGCCTCGATGATCTTCGGGCGCTCCACGCGCTTGAGATGCTCAAGCTCGGAACGCAGCTTCTCCGCCCCTCTGGCGGTCAGGGGTACCTTGGTCATTTGGGTGTCCTCATGTTGTCGAGACCTGGCCGTCAGGCCAGCCCCGGCGTCTTGTACGAAGGGCTCGGGCGGGCCGGGGCACGGAGCCCCGGCCCAGGAATCAGTAAAGGTCTTGTAACCGATTGACGCCGAAAATGTCCACTTGCTTGAGGGCGAGGCAGGTCGCCTCGGCCCCGGAGATCGTGGTGGTATAGATCACCTTTTGCTGCAAGGCAGCATGGCGGATGTGGGCAGAATCGGCAATCGCCTTGGCCCCCTCAGTGGTGTTCACGATAAAGGAGATCTCACGATTCTTGATCAGGTCCACCACATGGGGCCGGCCGTCCTTGACCTTGTTGACGCGCTCGCAGGGAATGCCGGACTCGCGCACCACCTGAGCGCTCCTCCCGGTCCCGCACAGGGTGAAGCCCAACGCATGCAGGTCATGGGCGACACGCACCAGACGCGGCTTATCGGCATCGCGCACACTGAGCAAGGCCTTGCCGCGGGGCGGGAGGGCGGAGCCGGCACCCTCCTGGGCCTTGGCGTAGGCCTCGCCGAAGGACTCGCCGACACCCATCACCTCTCCGGTGGACTTCATCTCCGGGCCGAGGACCGTATCCACACCGGGGAATTTTATGAAGGGGAAGACCGCCTCCTTGACAAAGTAGTGCTTGGGCATGCGCTCCTTGGCACACCCCTGTTCCGCCAGGGACACACCCGCCATGCAGCGCGCGGCAACTTTAGCCAGTGGCAGGCCAATCGCCTTGGAGACAAAGGGCACGGTCCGCGAGGCACGCGGATTGACCTCGAGAATGTAGATATCGTCGCCCTTGATCGCAAACTGCGCGTTCATCAGACCGACCACCTTGAGGGCATGGGCGAGCTTGGTCATCTGCTCGCGCATACGGTCCTGTAACGACGGCGACAGGGTATAGGGCGGCAGGGAGCAGGCCGAGTCGCCGGAGTGCACCCCAGCCTGCTCGATGTGCTCCATGATGCCGCCGATGAGCACATCGGTACCGTCACAGATGGCGTCCACATCCACCTCGATGGCATCGTCGAGGAAGCGGTCGAGCAGCACGGGGGAGTCATTGGAGACCCGCACCGCGTGGCGCATGTAACGCTGTAGCTCGGTCTCGTCGTAGACGATCTCCATGGCCCGCCCGCCCAGCACATAGGACGGACGCACCACCAGCGGATAGCCGATGGCCTCCGCCAGCGCCACCGCCTCTGCCTCGCTGCGGGCCGTCGTGTTGGGCGGCTGGCGCAGCCCTAGGTCGTTGACCACCTTCTGGAAGCGCTCGCGGTCCTCGGCCAGGTCGATGGACTCCGGGCTGGTGCCGATGATCGGCACACCGGCCGCCTCCAGGGCCCGCGCCAGCTTCAATGGGGTCTGACCCCCGTACTGGACGATGACCCCGAAGGGCTGCTCCTTATGGACGATCTCCAGCACGTCCTCCAGGGTCAGGGGCTCGAAATAGAGCCGGTCTGAGGTGTCGTAATCGGTGGAGACGGTCTCCGGGTTGCAGTTGACCATGATGGTCTCGTAGCCGTCGTCGCGCAGTGCCAGGGCTGCGTGCACACAGCAGTAGTCGAACTCGATGCCCTGACCGATACGGTTGGGCCCGCCACCCAGGACCATGATCTTCTTGCGATCCGTGGGAGCCGCCTCGCATTCCTCCTCATAGGTGGAGTAGAGGTATGCGGTGGCGGAGGCAAACTCCGCGGCGCAGGTATCCACCCGCTTGAACACCGGCCGGATGCCCTGGTCGTGGCGCAGGCTGCGGATCTGTTGCTCGGGCAAGTCAAGGAGCATGGACAGACGCCGATCCGAAAAACCCTTGCGCTTGAGCATACGCATGCGCTCAGGGGTGAGGCCTGCCAGCCCGGCGGCGACCACCTCGCCTTCGATCCGGATCAACTCGGCGATCTGGGCCAGGAACCAGGGGTCGATGCCGCTGAGGTCATGGGCATCCTGCTCGCTCATCCCCATGCGGAAGGCATCGGCCAGGTAGAAGATCCGCTCCGCACCCACCTGCCGGACCTCACGGCGTGCGGTCTCGTAGGCGTCGTCCGCGGTCAGGTCGAGCATACCGCACAGACCGTGCTTATCGATTTCGAGACCACGCAGGGCCTTCTGCAGGGACTCCTGGAAGGTCCGACCAATGGCCATGACCTCGCCCACCGACTTCATCTGGGTAGTCAGGCGGGCGTCGGCGAGGGGGAACTTCTCGAAGGCGAAGCGCGG
This sequence comes from uncultured Gammaproteobacteria bacterium, assembly GCA_963845265.1. Classification (GTDB taxonomy): domain Bacteria; phylum Pseudomonadota; class Gammaproteobacteria; order Chromatiales; family Chromatiaceae; genus DYRB01. Next base: position 110,443 of record CAWJRN010000006.1, read on the forward strand.
GATCTTGGTGACCACATAGTCGATGCTGGGCTCGAAGGAGGCCGGCGTGGCCTCGCCGGTGATCTCGTTGCGCAGCTCGTCGAGCGTGTACCCCACCGCCAGCTTGGCGGCGACCTTGGCGATCGGGAAACCGGTCGCCTTGGAGGCCAGGGCCGAGGAGCGCGACACGCGCGGATTCATCTCGATGATGATCATGCGCCCGTTGGCCGGATTGATGGCGAACTGGACGTTGGAGCCCCCGGTATCGACCCCGATCTCGCGCAGCACCGCAATGGATGCGTTGCGCATGATCTGGTATTCCTTGTCCGTCAGGGTCTGGGCCGGGGCCACGGTGATGGAGTCCCCGGTGTGCACGCCCATGGCGTCCAGGTTCTCGATGGAACAGACGATGATGCAGTTGTCCGCATGATCGCGGACCACTTCCATCTCGAACTCCTTCCAGCCGATCACCGACTCCTCGATGAGCAACTCGCTGGTCGGCGACAGGGCCAGGCCGCGCCGGCAGATCTCCTCGAACTCTTCCTGGTTGTAGGCGATGCCGCCACCGCTGCCGCCCATGGTGAAGGACGGGCGGATGATGGAGGGGTAGCCGATGGAGGCCTGAACCTGGATCGCCTCCTCCAGGCTATGGGCAACCGCGGATCGGGGCATATCCAGGCCGATGCGGCGCATGGCCTGGCGAAAACGGTCGCGATCCTCAGCCTTGTCGATGGCGTCCCGGGAGGCCCCAATCAGCTCGACGCCGAAGCGCTCCAGCACCCCCTCGCGCACCAGGTCCAGGGCGCAGTTCAGCGCGGTCTGCCCACCCATCGTGGGCAGCAGCGCATCGGGGCGCTCGACCTCGATGATGCGTGCCAGGGCCCGCCAGGTGACCGGCTCGATATAGGTGGCATCCGCCATCTCCGGGTCGGTCATGATGGTGGCCGGATTGGAGTTGACGAGGATGACCCTAAACCCCTCCTCGCGCAGCGCCTTGCAGGCCTGGGCCCCGGAGTAATCGAACTCGCACGCCTGGCCGATGACGATGGGCCCGGCGCCGATGATGAGGATACTGTGGATGTCGGTACGCTTTGGCATTCTGAATTCTTTGTCCGCAAATGAACGCAAATGAACGCAATTAAATAGAGAGGTCGCCGTCGCCGCTACAATTGCCGCACTTGCAGGGGAAGAACATTCAGACGCGACGCGAGTCGTCGTGACCCCAAACTATGCGTCGAACCTCCAGCTTTGGCGTGCCGAAATTGAGCAGAAGCGCCAACACCCAAGCCACAGGCACGCAAGTAGTTCATGACTTGCGCCTCATGATCGGACGAAAGCGATCTCAACGCCTTGAGTTCGACCAAGAGCACACCATCAACGACCAGGTCGGCAACGATAGTTCCCAACGATTCGACCTTTGTAAGAAACTTGCAGCGGCGCCTGACGCTCGAAGGCAATTCCTTGTTCTGTCAGCTCGACACAGAGCGCGTTTTCATACACAGACTCCAAAAACCCCGCACCCAGCGCATTACTGACTGAGAAAGCGCAACCAATCACGCGCCTGGAGATCGGCGCCGCTCCTTCCCCATTCGCGTTCATTTGCGTTAATTTGCGGACAAATCCTTTCTTGTCCGCATCAACGAGATGAAGTGATCAAAGACGGGTGCCACGTCATGAGGTCCCGGGCTGGCCTCCGGGTGACCCTGGAAGCTGAAGGCCGGCAGGGTGCGGTGGCGGATGCCCTGCAGCGACCCATCGAATAGCGACCTGTGAGTCGCCTCCAGGCTATCCGGCAGGCTGTCGCCATGCACCGCAAAGCCGTGATTCTGGCTCGAGATCATCACTGCCCCGGTGCGCAAGTCCTGCACCGGGTGGTTGGCCCCGTGGTGGCCGAATTTCATCTTGCGGGTGCGCGCCCCACAGGCCAACCCCAAGAGCTGGTGACCGAGACAGATGCCGAAGGTGGGGATCCCGGTCTCCAGCAGCGCCTGAATCGCGGCAATGGCGTAGTCGCAGGGCTCCGGGTCGCCGGGACCGTTGGACAGAAAGACCCCATCCGGCGCCAGGGCCAGGACCTCAGCCGCCGGGGTCTGGGCCGGCACCACCGTGACCCGACATCCCCGATCTACGAGCATGCGCAGGATGTTGCGCTTGACGCCGAAGTCGTAGGCGACGACATGCAAAGGCAGCCCTTCCGAACCCTGTGGCTCGGGCAGCCCGCCATCCAGGCCCCAGGTCCCCTGGGTCCAGACGTAGGGCTCGGCAGTAGTAGCCTCTTTCGCCAGGTCCATGCCGACCAGTCCGGGAAACGCCTGGGCCGCCGCCAGGGCGCCCGCCTCGTCCACCCCGTCGCCGGCCTGGAGACAACCGTTCTGGGCGCCCTTCTCGCGCAGAATGCGGGTCAGGCGTCGGGTGTCTATCCCGGCGATGCCCACCACCCCTTGGCGTCTCAGATACCCGTCCAGGGTCTCCTGGCTGCGCCAGTTGCTGGCCAGGACCGGCAGATCCCGAATCACCAACCCGGCCGCCTGGACTCGGGGCGATTCTTCATCCTCCGGGTTGGCACCGGTGTTGCCGATGTGCGGATAAGTCAGGGTGACGATCTGACGAAGGTAGGAAGGGTCGGTCAAGATCTCCTGGTAGCCCGTCATGGCGGTGTTGAAAACCACCTCACCGACGCTAGAACCGGACGCGCCGATGGATTCACCCCGGAAGACAGAACCATCTTCCAGGACCAGGATTGCGGGATTACTCAAGGGTGGCTCCGATTCAGTCCGCGCCCGGCCAACTGGCCGGGTGATGCACCACAGGTGCGAGACGAGCGTCTCGCCGGAGGAAGGATGCGCGGCGAGACAGTCGGAGGATTCTAAAGGAGCCCGCCGAACCTGTCCACGCGGTAGCGTCGGAGCGGCAAAGGCAAATTTGGGGCCGTCGCCCGTCGTCTGGCTCCCAGGCTCCAGAGCCTGGACAAGCATTGGCCACGACCTCCCCGTAGCCCGGATGGAGCGCTAGCGGAATCCGGGGACGGCCTCTCAGACTAACGATACATCAATGGGTTGCCGCAAGGCTCCAGCGACTACCTCCCCAGTCTGAGCACATCGGAACGAGAGAGCCCCTCGTACGCGCCCGCCGAGTGGGCCTAGATGAAACCGAGCCTTGGCGGGTAGCATTCGGCCCTGTCCGCCGCGCCCTTGGGCGCTGACCGACCCAGTGGCCCAGCCTGACGACAGGGCGCCCGCGACGCCACCTTAGCGGGCTGCTCGCGTACCCAACGAGGATCCAGCTATGAGCGAACATCTCCCGATCCAAGACCCCAACGACTACTCTCCCGAGGACCTGATGCGCCTGGGCGAGGCCCTGTTCTCCGCCCTGACGTCCGTCGAGGAGCTGGAGCGCATCTGCATGACCCTGGCCCACCTGCCGACCGAAGATGCCCAAGATCTGCTGGCCCGATTCCGGGACTCCCCCAGGGGCCGGGAGATCGGTTGGCTCCAATGCGCCATCGACGAGGGCACCTTCCATCTCCTGACCCCGCAAAACGCCATCGAGGAGCGCGAGTACCTCACCCTCGAGGTCATTCAGGAACTCACCGACGAGGCGTGTGACCTGGAGATTGAGCTCGGGCAGACGCGTATCACCCGAGACAAGGGGGAGATCCGCCTCTCTGCCCTCAGGACCCTCGCCGATGCCGGACGCATGCACCCGGCCGAGGTCGAAGGCTTCCGCTCCGGCATCGTCTGCGATTCCGAACGCATAGAGGAGCTGGAGCAGGAGATCGAGCTCAAGGAGGCCATGATCGAGCACCTGCGTGCCTCCATCACCACACCCAGGTACCGCAACGCCGATCCAGACGTCCTGCGCCACATCCACTGGGATGCTTAGGAACGGTTCAGAAACAACCGAAACAAGCGCGCGGACGACAAGAAACTACGAAATACACGAAAGTCTCGAAAAAACAGCAAATGCTCCTGTGTATATAGCCTTTTCGCGTTTTTCGCGTGTTTCGTAGTTCCAAGAAGATGTACCGGTTGTTCTTGAATCGTCACTTAACGCGTGCCGCTATGCCAACGACGCTTGGCGCTTCTACGGCAACAATCGGGGCAGCGTCGCCCTGGAGGTCCGCCGAGTCTGGGCACGGCGCGGCGGGCTCAGCAATGTGCTCTCGACTAATATCTCCAGAGCCCCCTCACCGAGCCAAGATCCATGCCCCTGAAAGCCAAGGACTCCCCGACAGATTCGTCCCGACCACCCATCGCCCCGCAGCGCCGGGCGCTGTTGATCTGCAACGGCTCCTTCAGCGAACGGGGATTCCCCAACCTGCCTGGGGTGAAGAAAGACTTCGACGCCATGACCCGCGTGCTCGGCGACGCGACGATCGGAGGCTTCGAGGTCACGGCCTTGCTCGACCAGCCTCTGCTGGCGGTGCGCAAGGCGATCGCGATGGCCTGCCGCCAGAGCGGTGCCGACGACACCCTCCTGATCTACTACTCCGGGTACAGCTTCTGTGGCAATGACCACAGCCTGTACCTGCCGGTAGCCGACTCGGACCAAGAGTTCCCGGATGCTACGGCGGTCGACGCCGAGTTTGTCCTCAGCCAGATTCGACAAAGCGCCTGCCATCGCGTGGTGCTCCTGGTGGACGGCTGCCACAGCGGCGCCTTCTTCAACAACAATCGCGGCATCCCCGATGGACTCTTCGCCATCACCGCCTGCGCCGCCGACCAGTTCACCGTCGACACCCCGGAGGGCGGCGCCTTCACTCGGGCCCTGGTCGAAGGGCTGGAAGGTCCCGCCACCGACCTGGACGGGGATGGCCGCCTGTCCATCGACGAGTTGCACAGATTCGTCGCGGCGCAGTTCGCACAGCAAGGCTACGAGGCAACGCCGCAGAAATGGGTCTGGAATGTGCGGGAGCCGATCTACATCGCGAATGCCCAGCCCAGGGTCTTCCTGAGCTATTGCCGGAAGGACGTCGCCATAGCCGAGCGGCTCAAGGCGGCGCTGGAGGCCCAGGGCTTCTCGATCTGGCTCGACCTGGAGGACATCAAGGCGGGCAACTGGAAGACGCGCGTCACGGACGGGCTCAACCGCGCCCGCGCCCTGGTCTTTCTCATGACCCCCGATTCACTCGCCGCGCCGGCCGTCCAGAAGGAGCTGCAGTTCGCCGCAGCCAAAGGCGTACCGATCATTCCGGTGCAGTTGCAGGACATGCCCAGCGACGCCATCCCCGACTGGTACCGGTTCGACTACGACAGCGTCCATCGGCACACGCTCGGCCGCAACCTGCCGAAATCGGGACTAACCAAGCTCGTCCAGGCGATACGGAGCGCGCGGCGTCGGTCCAGCGGCGCCGAGTGAGACCGGCTCGCCGGCAGAGGTGCTGCCGGTCGGGGCTCGGCGGGTGTTGGTGGGAAAAAAATCCGTCGCTCGGGGGCCCCTACGGACTGAGGCTTTGGGCCGCCAGCCCCGACATCAGGTCTTTCACCAACGCGGGGTCTCGAACGGTTTCCTCCCCGACGACCTTCACATCGGCGCGAGCCCCGGGAATGGCGTCCGCGCGAAACAGGCGCTCCCCTACTCCAGGGGTGGCCGCTAGCAGCGCCAGCGGGTCATACAGATTGAACTTGCTGACCTTCGGCCACAGGGCATCGAAGTCCCCGGCGTTTTCCTCGGCACGGGCGAGCTCGGCCTGCCCTGCCGGGGTCTCGATGTCCACGTCCGTGAATGTCTCGAAGAACCACTCGGTCGTCAGCGATGGCGGCATGTGGCCCTGTTGGATGCCCGACCAGAGGTTCTGCAGCGACCGCTTCTGCTGGTCCCGAAGGTAGACGCCGATCGGATGCCCGGTGGCGGCCATGCCCTCGTAGAAGCCGCGTGGCGCGGCCGCGGCGTAGGCCGCCTCCTTGCGCCACGACGACCAGCGGAATCCCGAACTCCTGCACCCGCGCGTAGACGTAGTCCGCCGAAGGCTGGTGGGTCGTGTTGTTGTAGGCACGCCGGTCGGCGCCCACGAAGCCGAGCTCGTCGAGCGTTGGTTCGACGCCGCCCATGATCACGACCTTGGCGGTCTTCCTTTTCACGAGCTCCGGCGCGTTGCGTAACAGCGCGGCCAGATCGGCCATGCCGGCGTTGACCAGCAGGACAGCGGATCCGTCGGCCACACGGGTCAGCTCGCTTTCGAGCAGGGCGACACCGTCCGCCGACACCTCCCCGCGCGGGTGCCCGAAGGGCGTATCGATGAAGACCTGGTGGTCCTTCCTCCGCGCCTCGGTGGCCAAGAGGTCCAGCTTCCCGTCCGCACCCTTCACCTCGAAGTCGTAGTCCCCGCCCACGCCGACCTCGACACCATCCAGACCGAGCCCCTCGAGCACGTCCTTGGCGAACCTCGCCCGGCGCAGACGCGTCTCCCGGTCGCCCAGGGTGGTGACGACGCACCTGACGTCGATGAAGCCTTGCTCGGCAAGCTCGGCCGCGAGGACCAGGACGCTGAGGTCGTCGGGGTCCTTGTTGGGGTCGGTGAAGAGGAACAGCGGCGCGGGCGCCTGGGGCCGGACGTCAAGCAGGAACCCGACGGCCCGCGCCTGATCCGCGGCGAGCGTGATCGGCGGGGATACCGCGGCAGTGTGGTCCCTCGCCCAGGCGCTTATGCATAGGGCGGTCGCGAGCACGAGCACGGGGACCGCAGCGAGGCGTCGGGGACGGCGGACTGTCCTAGGGCGAGGAGGCATGTTCTTCATGGGTCCTGGTTGGTCACCGGCAGCACGCGACGACGGGGCGCTCGCCGGGCAGATCGACGGAAGCCGCCTAGAATTATGCTCTTGAGAACCGGGAACACGGAGTGGGCGGCGATGGGCACCATGAAGATCTCACAGAATTGTCTCGACCTCATCAAAAAATGGGAAGGGTTCAGGCGCGAGGCTTACCTGGACCCGGTCGGGATACCGACCATCGGGTACGGAACCATCCGCTACCCCGACGGGCGTCCCGTCCGCCTGGGCGATGTGGTGACCGAACAGCAGGCGGAAGGCTTCCTGCTCGACGAGTGCGAGGACTTCGCCGAGCAGATCGCCAAGATGGTCGAGGTCCCGCTCACGCAGAATCAGTTCGACGCCCTGGTGTCGTTCACCTACAACGTCGGTCCCGGCGCCTTCAAGAACAGCACCCTGCGCAGGGTGCTCAACACGAGCGACGTCGCCAAGGCGGCGGCGGAATTCGCGCGCTGGAACAAGGGCACGATCGACGGCGTCAAGCAGGTCCTTCCCGGGCTCGTGAGCCGGCGCGCGGACGAGACCGCGCTGTTCAAGAAGAAGACCAGGCCGGGCAAGCCCATCGCCCCGCCCGAGTCGAAGCAGGACGCGGTCGACCGGCTGCGGGCCTTCCGCGACGGGGACGACAACTTGATCGTCGCCTACGCCGGGAACCGCGTGGTGGAGGTCCACCGGCTGGCGACTTCGCTGAAGGAGGACTTCATCGATCTGCTGGCCCTCTACCCGCGGGCCAGCACCCTCGAGGTCGCCGGTCCCGGCGACGCACTCCCCGGCGCCCCCGCCATCGTCTTCGCCGGACGCGCGCAGACCCCGCCCAGGGTCGAAACGCCGCCGGTGCTGCACCGCCCCCTGCTGGTGCGCGGGATGAGCGACGAGGACGAGCCCGGGAACGACATCAAGGAGCTCCAGGCCAGGCTAAAGGACCTGGGCTATTACGAAGAGAAGATCGACGGGGTCTTCGGCCGCAGGACCGACGCCGCCGCCAAGGACTTCCAGGCGATCGCCTTCGGCCCCTGGGAGGCGGACGGCAAGGTCGGCCCGCGGACCTGGGCGAAGCTCTGGGGCGAGCGGGAGATCGCCCCCTCCGGCAAGGCTCCGGTCGACGCCGGCTCCTACCTGCAGCTGACCAGGACCAACACGCGGGACCGCTACGGCCTGTTCGTCCTGCTGCTGGAATACGTCAGGGACGGGACCGTCGCCGACCGCATCGAGGTGTGCTCCGGCCAACCCCGCCACCAGGAGTTCCGCACCGGCCGCCAGAGCCGGGCCAAGTCCAAGGAGCCGCTGCCCGAGGGCAGATGGGTCCTCGGCGAGAAGGTCCTGTGGGCGAGCGGCGAGGACGTCTACCACCGCGCCGTGTTCGCCGACGGCGAGGGACCGGTGAAGATCCGGCTGGAATACGAGGCGCCGCACAGGACCGCGCGCACGGCCATCCTCATCCACCTCGACTGGAACCGCGGCCGCGGAGCGCCGGGCACCCTGGGATGCATCGGCGTGTACGACGTGGCCGATTTCAGGCGGCTCGTCGGCTGGGTGCGGGACACCAACCCGCGCAAGCTCTACGTCGACTGGGGATTGGGGACCTGCCCGGTGCCGGGTTGAGGCGCCGCGGCGGGCCGAAAGCGGCATCCAACCCGTGAGCAACGCCCGCACTTCGCGGGGATCGCACTTGCTGACCATCTTCCAGTTGGCGGGCGGTCCAAGCCCGAGGAACCAACGTTGTCACCGGCAATCTGTCTCTCGTTTGGCTCCGGCTGACCTCCGCCGCTCCGCGGTCCACCATCGATTTCGCGGGGCTGTCAGATTGCGCGTTCGTGACGGACGAGAACGACTATGACCAAGGACTTCGAGTTCGATGTCTTCCTCTCCCACAACAGCGCCGACAAGCCCCTTGTCGAGCTGATCGCCAAACGGCTGAAGGCTGAGTTCGGACTCAACCCCTTCCTCGACAAATGGAACCTGATTCCGGGCAAGACCTGGCCCAAGGAGCTGGAGCGCGCGCTCGATCAAAGCGCCACCACGGCGGTCTTCCTCGGCGCCGGCGGCAATGGACCCTGGCACGACCAGGAGATGCAGCGGGCCCTGGTCAAGGCCGTCAAGACCCATGAGGAATACCGCATCATCCCGGTGCTGCTCCCCGGGGCCGACGACTCGCAGGTCAGCGGGTTTCTGGGGCTGCGGACCTGGGTCGATTTTCGCGACGGGGTGGACGACGAGCTGGCCTTCAAGCGCCTGGTGGGCGGCATCAAGGGCGAGGCCATCGACAGCGGCGGTTTCGAGCTGCCGGACGAGCCGGCCCCCTACCGCGGCCTCAGCCGCTTCGAAAAGGAACAGGCCGATTTCTTCTTCGGCCGCATCCCGGACATCGAACGCCTGATCGCCAAGCTCGGCAACGAACGCTTCGTCGCTGTCATCGGCGCCTCCGGCAGTGGCAAGTCCTCCCTGGTCCGCGCCGGCCTGTTGCCCCGACTCGACAAGGGCGCCCTGCCCGGCAGCCAGGCGTGGCGCGTCATCGTATTCCTGCCCGGCAGCGAACCCCTGCGCGCACTGGCCAACCAGCTGGTCAATGAACTACCCAAGATCGAGCGCTCGGACGCGGCGGACCGACTGGTCACCCAGCTCGGGAAGGGCGAAGACGGCCTGCGCAATACCCTCACCAGTTGGTATGCGGACGCACCCGCTCCGCTGTTGCTGGTCATCGACCAGCTCGAAGAGCTCTTTACCCAGTGCAACGCGGAGACCCGGTCATCGAAGGCCTGCCGGGAAGCCGCCAGGGCCCTGATCACCGGCGTGGCCGATCTGGTGCGATCCGGTGGCGGGGAGATCCGCGTCCTGATCACCCTGCGTGCGGATTTTCTCGACCGCTGCCTGGAATTCCCGGTGCTGCGCGAGCTGCTGCAAGACCGTCAGCTTCTGCTCGGCGAGCTCGGCGACGAGGCCCTGCGCGAGGCCATCGTCATGCCCGCCCAGAAGGTCGGCGCCTTCTTCGAGAAGGGGCTGGTCAACCTGATCCTGCGCGACGTCACCGGAGAGCGCGGCTCCCTGCCGCTGCTCCAGCACGCCCTGTTCGAGCTGTGGAAGGCCCGTCGCGGACCCTGGCTGACGCTGACAGCCTACGAGCAGAGCGGCGGCGTCACCGGTGCCTTGAAGCGTTTTGCCCAGAGGATCTACGACGGTCTCAAACCCGACGAGCAGACCATCGCACGCAATATCTTCGTTCGCATCACCAGCCTCGGCGACGGCGTCAGCGACACCCGCCGCCGGGTACCCCGCAACGAGCTTTATCCCGTCGACGTGGAGGCCGATACGGTCGACCGCGTCATCGACAAGCTCTCTGGCAAGGATGCCCGCCTCATCGTCGCCGGTGAGGAGGGTGTGGAGGTCACCCACGAATCCCTGCTCCAGGAGTGGGATACCCTGCGCGGCTGGCTCGAAAGCAACCGGGACGCCCAACGACTGCGCCAGCAGATCACCGAGGCGGCGCAGCTTTGGCAGCAGGACGGTCGCAGCGGCGACGACCTCTACAAGGGCGCTCGGCTGGAACTGGCCGAGCAATGGAGGCAGGCGCACCCGAGCACACTCACCGGGCTGGAGCAGGCCTTTCTGGATGCCGGCAAGGCGTGGCGATTCCAGGAGCTGGAGCAACTGGAACGTGTACAGCGGGAAAAGGAGGCGCAGCGGCAGAAGGAGCTGGAGATGGCGCGAGCACTGGCGGAGAAAGAACGCCTGAGGGCCGAGGAGGCCGATGCACGGCGTCGCGAGAAAGAGGCGTCCGAGCAGCGGTTGAGAAAGCGCGCCTGTGGGTTGGGGATTCTGATGCTGATCGCCGTGGGGTTCATGGCTGGGGCCTTTTGGTACTGGGACGCGGCCGTAAACAACGAGGCATTAGCCAAGGAACAGCTATTGAAGGCTAACTTCAACCTCGCCAGGGCCTACGAGGAGAAGGCCCTGAGTGAGATCAAAGACATCGCCGCAACGGGCATCGGAGGTAGCGACGACTATCATCGCGCACTGCTGCTTGCCCTCCAGGCCCAGCAATTGCGGCTGCCCGCCGGCAAGGAACCCCTGCGCTTCGCCGCGCGGAATGAATTGTCGAAACCAGCACCACGGGCGGCCTTCGCGCAACGCTGGTCCTCCCCGGCGCTCGTTCTGGGCAGCGTCCTTTCCCTCGCCTTCAGCCCGGACGGCACGGTGCTGGCCAGCGGTTCGCTCGACAACACCGTGCGCCTGTGGGACGCGGCCACCGGCGCGCGCCCTGCGCTCCCTGGAGGGCCACACGGATGGGGTCTCCTCGGTGGCCTTCAGCCCGGACGGCAAGGTGCTGGCCAGCGGTTCGGACGACAACACCTTGCGCCTGTGGGATCTGAGGAGTCTGCACCTACTGCTCAATTCGGACATACCGTCCCCCCGTGCGGCCCTGATATCGGGCGCCCTGCAACGCCTCTGGGGCCTGCGCGTCAACGGACTCGACATCGAGCCCAAGAGCTGGGACTGGCTCTTGCCGCGGGACGGCTACTACGTCGATCAGGAGATCAGGCTCGGCGAAGAATACGGCCCCAAGTACGCAGGCCGCACCTTCAACATCCGCCCCCTCCTCGACCCGCCCCCACCCGGCGAGGACAAGCTCGACCAGCTCCTGCGCTGGCTGAAGGACCAGGGGATGTAACTGGACGCTGATGACACCCCGCCTCGCCCATGCAGCAGCCTGAGCTGCCAATGGCCCCCCGGTCGGGCCCGTGCGCATATTTTCCCGATCTGAACGGTGGTGTCACGAGAGGGCCAAGTCCGGGCTCCCCGCCTTGCGAGGTATTGACGCCCACGACGACCCCCTATGGACTGGCCTCCGCCTGCTCCCTTGCAATCAGATCCGCAATCCGCCGGCGCGAGCGAGCACGCTGCGCGAGCAGCCGGTCTTCGCCCTGTTCGTCAAGCCATTGAAGGAAGCGCTGGACATGGTGGCGGGTTGTGGTCTCGTCGCGGCAGTTGGCGATGAAGACCATCTGGATCTTCTGGACGTCGTCCGCCACGTAGACACCGAAGGGGGCCGACACGACCACGGCGTCAGGGAACCCGAGCTGCCGGAGGGCCTGGGCCTCGGTCACTCCCTTCTGGCAGGCGATCACATGGACGGGGCCGCCGGTGGTCTTCGGCAGCGTGGCGCTGATCTCGTGGTCCCTCAGGAAGGGCTGGCCGACCAGCTCCCGCGCCGCTGCCGTGCTCAGGGCTGCGGGGATGCAGTCACAGACGAAGGCAACCGGCTGACCGGCCACGGGCACGACCGCGGTGTTTGGTGCCTTGCCGGTCTTCCGGCCGCGGGAACGCTCCTTCAGGTAGCCAACGACGGTGTCCGTCGTGACCTTGCGCCGATGCTCGTAATCCAGACGCGCCCATTGCAGCGCCTCTCCGGCAAAATAGCTCCCTTTCGATCCCGCGCCGACCCCGGCCCGGGCCAGGTCCAGCAGTGCCGAAACAGCCAGCTTGCCGGCCCATGTAACGGCCTCGTCGCCGGTTTGCACCTGGGGCCCCGACAGCTTCTGCTTTTTGAAGTAGGTTTGGAAACGCTGGTTCGGCGAGCCCGGCTCCGCCTCGATCGGCGGGAGCTGGATGGTGCGCACCTTGCCGGGGGTCTTGTTGTAGGCGGCCTCCAGCTCCGCGTGACAGATCCCGACGTGGTCCCCGAGCCGTTCGCTCGTGCCGGGCCAGCCGGCGTTTCCATTGTAGAGGACAAGGAAGATGTCGGCGTTGCGCGCCCTGCTGACGCACCTGTCCCAGGAAGTTTGCTCGGCCCCGGTCCCGGATTCGTCCTCGTGGATCCAGACCTTGAAGAGCTGTTCGTCGGCTAGTTTGATCAACTCGAGGGCGTCTTTCATGGCCCGCCGCACCGCGGCCATGGGCTGCGGCCGACCGTCGAAAGAGACCTCGTCGGTACAACGGCTGGAGATCATCAGGGTCAGGGGCTCGGCCGCCAGGAAGGTCATGTGATTCGCTCCTCCAGCAGGTTGCTGACGAGGGAGCCAAACCAGGCCTCCAGGGTCGTTTGCGCGCCCTTCCCAATCAGCTCTTCGCGGAACAGGTCGCCGCCGATGTGCTCGCCAAGGGCTCGGTAGGCCTCGAACTGGGCCTCGTTGAAGAACTGATCCGCGGTCGTCTCGTGAGGAAAGGCAGGATGGCTCGCCCGATAGTCCAGAACGTAGTCGCGCTCGTTTCCGGTCAGGGATGACTTGATGTAAAGCAGATAGCCGGTCTGGCCGCCGCCGTAGTCGATCTCGCCCAGGACGAAGTGTGCCTTGGTGTAACCGGCGTCGTTGCGTGTCAGGTCGGCGAGATCCATGCGGATGCAGATGCCAAAGTCGATCTGGGCGTATCGAATGAGCGTCATCAGACCAGGGAAGGTCATGTCCGGATCGGCCTCGCCGTCGATGGCGATGATGAACTTGCAGCGGCGGCGAAGTAGCTCGTAGATGCCGAGGTTCTCGATGTGGCCGCCGTCGGAGAGGTTAACGAACTTGCCTTTCTCGTCGATACCGCCGAACAGCTCCCGCCAGAGCGAGAAGGGTCGCGGACCGAGACCGTCCGGCAGCTCGGCAAGCCTCCGCGGGTTGGGCAACCAATAGCCCAGCCGCACGTTGAGCAGCGCCAGCCAGAACACCAATTCCTTGATCGTACCCGTGCCCATGTAGGCGGAAGCTGCGGCTCCAGACGCCGCCATCGCCGTGCCCAAGTCCAGGTGCGGGTCCTTCGCCTCCAGGTCTTGCGTTGGGCAGTAGCCCAACAGCGGACTGCCGCAGAAGTGCCGGCTGAACAGAAAGAAGTCGGAGTTGCGCCCCCGCAGCCCGGGCTCCTTGCTCGATGGGAGGTTCAAGGCCGCATTGATCAGATGGTAGGGCGCTGCGGGGTTATCCAACGCCAGCTTGGAGAGCGGCTGGGGATCGACGGCAGTCTCTTTACCCCTGCGCAGCAGGTAGGTCTCCGCGAGGCGGTTGCGATAGTAGCGGTGGGGCGAGATCTGATTGACGTCGACGAGCCGCAGCCAGGCGATGGATGCGGCGGAGAGCGCCAAGAGGCCAAGGACCCAAACCCAAGTGCGTAGAGACGCTGGCATCGATCACGAAATAAGCCATCAAAAGCAGCAGGGGGCCGGCGACCCCGGCTAGGACGAGGAAGACGCGCCCAGCGATGTGGGTCGTTCCGATGGCGAACGCGACCCCGGAGAGCAAAAACGGCAGGACCCCAAATAGGCCGAGCACAGCCCAAGGCGAGCCGAGCGCGACCTCCAGGCTGGAGTATGCGGACGGGAGCAGCCTGCCTAACAACCAGAGCCCGCCGAGCCCGAGGGCGATGAGTATCCCGACCCGCTCATAGCCGGCGACACGTTTACGGTTCGATAGCCAGCGCCGATAGATGATCGGCAGCCCGAGCAGCATTAGGGTCAGCAGCGCGAGCAGACAACCAAAGCAACCCATCGACGACGCACCCGAAACCAGCCGGGGTCGCGCCGAGGAGGACAGCAACCTTGGTCAGGGTGACGGCGGAGAGCGCGACCGGGAGCAGGGTGATTAGGTTGACGAGGATTCCGAACAGCAGAAGCCCGGCCATGCGGGCCTGACCCAGCAGTCCACCCTTGAGCAGGTACTTGCTGCTGTTGCGCAGCTGCCGTATCGGCAGCCGGCTCCGCCCGGTCCGCCTCGGCAAACGGCAGCTTTCCGGGCTTGAGCCCGACCAACTGGTGGTCCGTGTCATTCAGGTAGGAGCTCAGGAAGGCGCCGAAATAGCCGCCGCCCGAGACGGTGGAAAGATAATCCACCCGCGCCAGGATGCCGTGCCGCGCCAGCGCCTGAGCGACCCCGAGGCAAAAGGTCGCCGAGCGGATGCCGCCACCGGAGCAGGCGAGACCCACGAGGTCGGCGACGGGCTCCGTGGCGGGCGCGGGAGACACCCCCGCTCGCCGCTCCCTGATGGCATTGACCTCGGCCGTCAGCAGGTCGGCGCCGCCCGGCACCTGGTCGACGAGCAGGATGCGATCGAAGGGGATGGCGTGACCAATGGCATTGGTCTTCCCGGCGCCGCCGTTTCCCTGCCCCGACCCGCAGGCATCGCCGTCCAAATAGGCGTCTGCTTCGGCCAGGCTGGCCAAGAGCCGGCAGAACTCGACCAGCCGGCCCTGCACTGCCTGGAGCTCTTGCCTGAACTCCCGCCGATCATCGTCGTTCTGGAGCCGGCCGGCGATCGTCTTCTTGTGCCACTTGGCGGTCAGCGGCCGGATGTGGGTGTTGAGGACCTGGATGGCGATGGTCGCAAAGTGCCGGCACTCCGGCCCCTTGTCCTCGATGGTCTTGCGGGTCAGGTCGAACAGGTCGTAGAGGCTCTTGAGCGCGGTCTCCTCGTCGCCGGACCGGTAATGCAACGGCTGCGTGGTGATCCGGGTACGCAGCTCCGTGTAAAGGATCCAGGCGGCCTCCCGGTCCTTCTCCGTGGGGTCCCAACTGCTGTCGCCCAGCTCCGGTGAGATCCGGATGAGGCCCTCCGATACCTTGTGCCCCTCCAGCCATTGGCTCCAAGTCAGTTTCGATTCGGCCATGGACGCGCTCCCTTCCTCAGGTTCGGCGGCGCTTGGCAAGATCCCGGCCGCCATGCTCGTGGAGCTTAGCGCAACCCCGCCAGGCTGACTGGCTAAGAGATCGGTCTGGCACACTTTCGGGTTGCCATTGATATCTCAGGTCCCGCCGGCCTATTTCCCCCCGGCTCGCCACTGGTCTAGTCTTGGGCGGCAACAGTGCCGGCATTCCAAGGCGCCCAGCCCCGCTATGCGAGAACCCATATGCCAAAGCCCCCGCTTCTCGTTCACATCATCTTCCATCCCGCGTCCGACGATGCCCGCGAGCTGGCCAGAACCATCCACAAGCGCCTCAACGCCGACCCGGCGGTGCCGGGGTTGCGGGTGCCGACGGTCTTCTGTCCGAACGATGGCGCCATGCCGCCCGCGACCTACGACCTCGATGGGGCGGAGCGCAGCTTCGTGGTCATCTTGGCCGACTGCCATGTGGTGGCGGACGGCCACAGCGGGCACGAGCGCACCTGGCCGAGCTTCATCGGCGATCTCTGGGAGGCATGCGAAGAATCCCCACACCGTTTCTTCCCGGTTCAGCTCGACGATACGGCCTGGGGGTTCGACGACCGCCTGGGCGGCACCAACTTCGTCCGCGCCTTCGCCGAACCGGACGAGGCGAAACGCAATGACCTGGTCGTCCGGCGGCTGGTCATCGAGCTGTGCCGGTATCTGGCAGACAGGCCCCTGGGTACCGACGAACGCAGCATGGCGCCGGTGACACTGTTCCTGAGCCATACCAAGCTCGACATCGACTCCGACCCCAAGGTGTATCACGCGCTGGTCAGCTATCTGTCGCACAGCCAACCGGTCGGGGCCTGGGTGGACTCCGGCGATATCGCCGCCGGCTCCCGATTCGCCGAATCGATCACGACGGGGGTCGACAACAGTTCCTTGCTCTGCGTGCTGACGGACCGCTACTCGACCCGCGAGTGGTGCCGCAAAGAGATCATCCTAGCCAAACAAAAGAACCGGCCGGTAGTGGTCATCGCGGCATTCAATCGTCAGGAGGTGCGCAGCTTCCCGTACCTGGGCAACCTGCCGGTCCTGCGCTGGCCCTGCATCCCGCCGAGACGCCAGCGACTCGGAGAAGGAACAGATCAACGGCGTGGCAGCCGTAGCCGCCGTGGACCTGGTGTTGAAGGAGACACTGCGGGACCTTCATACCACCCTTCTGTTGAATCAGCTGAAGCGTCCCGGGGACCAGATCATGTCTCGTCCACCGGAGCTGCTCTCCCTGCTACGCGCCAAGGGCGCGAGCGCGGTGCTTTATCCGGACCCTCCGCTCGGCAGCGAAGAGCTGGCACTGCTCAGCGAGACCGAGGTCCCGACCGCCACGCCGCTCTCCCGATTGGCCGCCGACCGGCCTCTCCAGGGCACGCAGATTGCGCTCTCGATGTCCGAGAGCACGGACATCCAGCGCTTCGGGTTCGACGACCTGCATTTCCGGGACGCAATGGTCGAGCTCTCCCGCTACCTGTTGATCAAGGGCGCGACCCTGGTCTACGGCGGGCATCTGGGCGACGAGGGCTACACCCAGGTGCTGTTCGAGCTGGTGCGCGCCCATCATTGCCTGGCGGACATCGAGCGGGTCGATCGCATCGTCAATACCGTGGGCTGGCCCCTGCCCCTACGGTCCAAAGCTGGTCGCCAAGTACAACCAGGAGGCGCGACTCAAACGCATCGACCGCCCTGCCGATCTGGACGTCTGCCCCGGCAAGGCGATTGCCGATGCCGTGGAGGCGAAGCCCTTTCCCGCCGACCAGTCGCCGGAGTACCGCTATTGCTGGGCGCGCGGCATGACGACCATGCGCGAGGCCCAGGTGGCAAAGGACAGCGGGATCGCGGCCCGCATCATCCTGGGTGGCAAGTTCGGTCCGCCCGAGACAGGTCCCGGGTCGAGCGAGAAGTGGTATGCGGGCCGTATCCCGGGCGTTCTGGAGGAGGTGGTCCTGTCGGCACAGGCCGGCCAGCCGGTCTTCCTGATCGGCGCCTTCGGCGGCGCGGCGGCCCTGGCCATCGACCTGCTGGAGGGCAAGGACAGACCCGAGGCGACCTGGGACTACCAGCGCCGCGCCCCCAACGCGGAGGCCATGCGCGCCCTCTACGACCAGTGCGGCCAGACCTGGTGGGACTACCCTGAGATGGTGGAGCTGCTGCGAACCACCGGGCCCGCCGGCATCAACCCGCTGCTGACCGAGGCCGAGAACCGCGAGCTTTTCCGTACTCGCAACGTCTCGCGCATGGTCGAGCTGATCCTTGCCGGACTCGGCAAACTCAGCCCCTGCACATAGCAAGCGAAGCGCGGCCTCGGCTAGGTCTGTTCAACCCCACATCACGACGCCACCAACCCTGGCCCCGCGTCCTCCGACGATTCCGATTCGGCAGGCGCCACCAATGCCCAGTCGCAAGCGTGCATCTCTCACCTATGCGACCTTCCGGCCGCACTGGGTGCAAAACGCCTGGTTGGGGTTGATGGAGTTGCCGCATCCGGTGCAGAACCGCTTGAAGGCTTCGGGCGCTTGATGGTGAGCCGGTGCGGTGAAGGACTCGACGGCGGCATTCAGGCGCGCCATGCCCTCGGAGAAATAGGGCTCGGCTGGGATGATGACGGCGTTGATGCCGGGTAGCGCCGACAAGGAAGGCGGCAGCGCGTCCTGAGCGGGCATCATCGCCTGTTTCACCAACACCGGCACCACGGGCAATCGCAGGCCGAGCGCCATCTCCAATTCGAATCGCACCGGGTCGTCCGGCTGGTCAAGGCGGCGCCGACCCTTGCGGTCCGCCGCATCGACCCATTGGGGGCCGATGATGGCCACTAGAACCCGGGCCGCCTTGATGCTCTCCTCGATCTTGTCGTGGAAACGGCTGCCAACCGGGATCGAATCGACGTCGCGGAATATGGATCGTTCCCCGAACCGCGAGGTCAGGCGATCACGGAGGCGACCGGTGATCTGCTCGCTGTCGTCCCGCCGGTAGGACAGAAAGATCATGGGTCCCGAGTCAACCACGGTACCCCGTTGGTCCTGGGAATGAGGTGTGCTGGCCGGGGCCGACGACGGGATGCGCTCCGTAGCAGGGGGTGGGACGCCGGATTGCTGATCGATGATCCGGATATAGAGGTATTCCGAGAGGGAAAGCATGGAGCCCAGCGCATCGCCCCACTTCCGCATCGAGAACGTCTCGTCAAGTGTCCTGGGTCCCTTGTCCCCGCACTCCAGCGCCAGAGTCTCACCCGGACGCAGATCCAGTACCAACGGCTTGCTCTTGAAGAGGTCTAGGGTGATGTTGAGCTGATGACTCCCGCTCGGAACGGCGTAGCGTTTGGTCTCGCCCGCCTTGACCTTGTCCACCTTGTGGCCATCGATCACGATCCCGTAGCCGCGCAGAAAATTGGAAACGGAGCGCGGGCGAGTGATCTGGAGGATCGCGTTGGGCGCGTTCATGAGCATTCGACCCCGGTCAATAGCCCTCACCCACGATCAGGCTGTAGAAGATCGCGAGCCCGAGGGCCACGAAAAACCAGAGCCGACCCACCGCGGCCTTCTCCTCCGATCCGCCCTTGATCCAATAGTAGAGCCCCATGCCCACCCCGACGATCGGGATCAGGACGCTCACCGCCAAAATGCCCCACTTGAGCCCTGGCGGCACGGCCTCCGCGGAGGTGCCAAGGTCAAGTACCTGCACGACATCAGACCGAGAATGCGCGACCGGCCCAGCATCCTGCTCCTCAATAGTCGCGCCGCACTTGCCGCAAAAGCGAGCATCATCGGGATTCTCGGAGCCGCATTTCGCGCAAAACATATGTCACCCTCTGTTCCAACCTTTCCAGGTAACCGCGAGTATAGGCAACCATTTGCCCAGCACACAAACGCGCCCATCCATAGGGTGAAACAAGCGAAGCGGATCCACCAATCCCCGCGATAAACCCGTAGATGTTCTCGCAAAGCGCAAGGCCGCGCCGAAGGACAATGGTGCGCGAAGAACGACCAAAGGGCACCCTGCGCTGCGCTTCCTACTCCGCTTGCGGCCCAGCCCGGGCTCTCTGTCCAGTCGTTCGCTCGGCTGCGTCTGTCCACCGGACAGACGATCTTCACTCACCCACTGGACCCCCAAAGGGTAAAAGAACAAACGACACAGTGTCAGGGGTCCTGGGCGAGACGGAAACCGAGGGTAGCGTTCCGGTAGTCGGCACCGTACCTGTAGCGGGAGGCCGAGCGGAGGAACTCCGGTACGTCGGTCCCGGAGCCACCGCGCACGACACGCCGGCCGCCTGCCTTTTCTTCCCACGCCGAGCCGTCGGTTGGCGCCCCATGGTAATTGTCGTGCCAGCAGTCCTGGATCCACTCCCAAACATTGCCAGCCGTGTTCTTGAGTCCGAAGGGATTCTCCTTAAAGGAATCCACCGGCGCGGTCTTCTTCATGTCCCACTCGCTGCCGCAGCCGTTGCAATTTGCCCAGACCTCGCCGTCTTCCCGGATGTCGTTGCCCCACCAATAGGCGGTGCCCGTCCCTCCACGGGCGGCATATTCCCACTCCGCCTCCTTCGGCAACCGGTAGTCCTTGTCCGTCTCGTCGCGCAGCCACTTCGCGTAGGCCACAGCCTCGTCCCAGGAGACATTGATGACGGGGCGGTCGTCCCGGCCCCAGCCTTGATCGTCCGGCAGCTTGCGCCAGGTGGCCAGCGCGAAGCGGTCGTACTCGGCGAAGGTCACCTCATGCTTGCCGATCAGGAAGGGGCCGGTGAATTGCACCTCGTGCACCGGCCCCATCCAGGGCTCCCTGGCGCTGTCGAGGCCCATCTTGAAGCGCATGCCGTGACCTTTCTCTTTGGAGATGAGAACCATGCCAGCCTCGGGCTCAATCGGGGCCCAGAAACCCATGGCACTGCGGGCCGCGGCGATCGGATGCTGCAGCGTGAGATTCTGCGAATCGAGCCAAACCTGGCCCGCCAGGCCCGCGACGAAGGCGGCGAAGACGATGACACCGATCCCGACCGACACGTGGCCAAAGGTGCGCCGCGCCCGACTCGCGTGCAGGTACTCGGCCGCCCGCTCAGACGCCGCGCCGGCGCGCTCGAAGCGCTTGAGTGTTGGTCCCGAGGCGAGGCCGCTGAGCCGCGGCCGGCCTTGCTCCTGCCACTGCTCGGCGAGGTCCTCCATCAGCACCTGGTCCTTGAGCGTTTCGCGCACCTGCCCCACCCAACCCTTGAGGCGCCCCCACTCGCGGATCAGTGCCTCGTGGGCCACCTCCACCGTCTCCCGGTCGGCCAGCTCGTCGCGGCCTGTGACCAGCAATCGCGCCTTCTCCCCGGCGAGGGTGCGCACCAGGGCCTTTTCCTTCGGGTCAAGCTCGTCGAGATCGGCGCGGCGGCGGGTATCTCCGGTCTCTTCGCCGGGGCGCACCAACTTGGTGAAGACCCGCTCCGCCGCCTGCTGTTGTGCCGGACCGAGCTTCGCGTACAGCGTCTCGGCGCGCTTGGCGATGGCACCCTTCACACCCTTCATGGCCGTATAGACGTCGTAGAGCAGCCGGTCGCCGCGGCGCGCCTCCCACAGCTCCTTGAGGGCGAATTCCATCAGCGGCAGGTTGCCGGGCTCATCGCCGACATCGTCGAGCAGGCGTTCGACCAGCCCGGTGTCGAAGCTCAGGCCGATCTTCTCTGCCGGCAGGGTCACGGCCCGTTCCAGCTCCTCGCGGTTCATTGGCCCGAGGTTGACCACGGCCTGGCGCAGCCGGTCGGCGAGCCCGCGATGCAGCAGGGCGTCGCCGTAGAAGTCCGCACGCAGGGTCAGGACCACGGTGACCGGCGCCGCCTCGGCTGCATCAAGCAGCACGTCGATGAAGCGCGCGACCTTGCATCGGGCCGATTCATCCTTGGACTGGGTGTACAGCTCCTCCCATTGGTCGATGAGCAGCAGCAGGCGGTCGGTCCCCGGCTGCTTTGCCAGCAGCCGATTGATCACCTGGTGCAGTTGCAGGTCGCCGGCGGCGAGGTGGCCGGCCTGCTTGTTGATCTCCACGAGCCGGTCGATTTCGGTCATCTCAGGTTCGAGGAGCGGCAGAAGGGCCCCGGCGAGCGCCTGCAGGGGCTGAGCACCCGGGAGCAGGGTGACGATCTCCCAGACCTGATCGCCGTCGGACCGCCGTAGCGCGGGGACCAACCCGGCGCGCACCACCGAGGACTTTCCGCTGCCGGAGCGCCCGACCACGGCCACCAGCGACTGGTCGGCGACCGCGGCGCACAGATCCTTGGCAAAGGCCTCACGACCGAAGAAGAAGGGGGCGTCCTCCTCCCGGAAGACCTCCAGGCCCCGGTAGGGGCAGATCTCGGCGACCGCACGGCGCGTGCGCTCCAATAGGGCTGACGGGGGCTCGCCGCGGATGGCGGCGGCGAGGAGGTCCAGGGAATTGGCGTCGTCCACACCCCCGCGCAGGTCCACCCAGGTGTTGAGGGAAAGGAAGCCGAGCGCCGGGTCGGCGTTGGGGAGGATCACGGGGATGACGCCGAAGGCGGGGTCCCGTGCCTGCCGGTCGAGGGCCAGGTAGTGCTCGCGCTGTTGCCAGGGGCCCATGCCGGAGGGCCCGAGCGCCACGGCGGCGGAGCGGCAGCAGGCGAGGTGCGCTTCCAGGGCGTCTGGCCAAGCGCGGCCAGGCACCAGCTCCCAGCGGTCGAGGAACACGGTCAGGCCGCGCTCGGTCAGCGCACGGGCGACTCTTTCGACCGCGGCGTGGTCGAGTGTGTTGTAGCTAAGGAAACAGTCGAACTCGGGGCCAAGGTTCATTCCATCTGCTCGCAATGTCTTACACCAAGCGCCTGGGGGTCGGTCTCATCAGCGTCGCTGTACGCAGCGCCACTCAGGTCGAACGACCGGGGAGCCCCACACGCTGGGCATGCGGTCCTATTTGCGCCTAGGCCCGGGGTCAGTGTCCGATGGTTCCCCGGGCCTGGACTCCATCTCAAAAAGGCGCTCAGCCACCTGCCTCCCAGGCCCGCAGCGCATCGGCGATCCGTGCCAACGGGATGGCCTGCGGCCGGAAGCTCTTCTTCTTGTGGGTGGCACCCTCGGCGAGGATCTGCAGCAGCTCGATGTAGTCCAGGATCGAGGACAGCTGGCGTTGGCTTGCACCGCGCGTCAGGATGCCACGCAGCTCAGCGATGAACTGGTCGGCGGCCTCGTCCGTAAAGTCGCCCTGCTCGACCAGCCTGAGGAGGCGTAACTCCAGCTTGATGGCATCCGCGGACGCACCAGGGGACTCGCGCTCGTACTGAGCCGTGCGCTGCTCGATCTCCGTGCACCAGTCGGCGAAGGTCGGGCAAAGGTCCGGAAGCCGCTTGGCGCTGTAGGCGGTCAGCATCAGCTTGCCCGCCAGCCACAGTAGCCGCGAGTAGGGATCCAGCGGATCGCCTTCGCCGCGATTCAGATCCGTGGCCGCCTTCTCGTAGACTCCCACCAGGCGCTCCAGCTCTGCCTCGCGCTCGCCCGGAGGCAGGGTCTGGGCCCGGCGCCAGTGAATACCGGTGAGGGATCGGTAGCGCTCAACCGTCAGTTTCCCATCCGGGTCCCGCTCCAGAGTGGCCAGGGCCTTGAGTGCCGAGCCGAACAACGACTGCCCGGCTTGTCTCGACGCCTCGTCGCTCCGCAGGCAAAGCTCCTTGGCGTATCGCGCCTGGTAGCGGGCACGCTGCTCTATGGCATTCCAGCTGGCCCGGGCATCGTCGGAGCGGATCGCACGGTCCAGGGTCGCCACCGCATCCGAGAACCGTCCAACCTCGCCCTGGGCAAGGCCCAAGGCCTCGGCCACCTCGCCGCGCTCCCGCCAGTCAGGGCCGCCCTTGCCAGCAATCTCCTTCAGGGCCCCCTCGATTCTTTGCACATCCTCGCGGAGCTGGCGGATGCGCGCTGGGCTTGCCATGTGGGCATCGGCGCGCAGGTTGTCCAGGTCGGCCACGACCTCGGCGGGGCAGACATAGACGATGGGCTCGGCGCCTTGACTGCGCTGACCGCCGCTGCCCAGGCTGAAATCCGGGTCTCCGTAGCACTGGTAGGCACCCCAGGTGTTGTAGGCGTGGTGATCTTGCCAGGTCTGATCGCGCGCCAGGCGCACCGCCTCGCCGAAGTGTTGCCCGGCCGCCATGTGGCGGTAGAAGCTCTCGGCGAAGGTCAGCGCGGCACGGTCGTTCACGGCCCATCCAGCGGCGATCACGGCGCGTACGCCCATCTCGATGAACTGCACGGCCAGATTGGCGGCCAGCCGATGCAGCTGGTCCCGGTCCGAATCCTTCCCCCCTTCATCCAGACGCCCGAGGTGACAGCAGTTCAGGAACACCAGCTCGGGTACGCGGCGCATCTGCTGCACGTCGCCGGGGGTCAGCACCATGCCCTCGCCGATGATCATGCCGCTGACCAGGTCCTGCTCCTTCTCCGGCAACGACTGACCGCAGGTGTCGCACGGCCGCTTCCCACGGCTCTCCGGCCGGTAGCGGTGCACACCGTGGCCAGCCAGGTGCAGGATCTGGTAGGCGTCGGCGTGCAGCGCAACCATGACCTGCTCGGCGCTCGGCTCGATCAAGCGCAGTGACGCGGTAATCGGACTGCTCCAGCTGGCTGGCGACGCGTCTCGCCTCGTCGCGGGCGCCCGGCAGGGCCACGAAGTCGGACTTGGGATCACCGACGACCAGGGCGCTGCGGCCGAGGGACATGACGGGCTCGGCGCGGTAGCTGGGTGTCTTCAGCTGACGTAGCATGCCGAACGCAACTGATCCGGGCTTGCGGCCATCGCCGCGCTCGGCGCGGGTCGTCGCCCGCTGGCCCGGCAACGGCTGGGACCAGCGGTCCTCCAGCATTTCCCAGGGAAACCGGGCGGCGTCCTTGTCCAACACCAGCACCAGGTTGCTGCGCAGATCGCTGCCGTCCTTGAGCCGGTTCGGCAACAGCATCTCGAACAGGGTCCGGTTCACCTCCGGGTCGTAGCCGGCGCTGGCGGAAGCACGGGCGACGAAACGGTCTACCAGCTCGGCTTGCGTCGCCACCAGCGTCTCCTCGGCACGGGCGCGCTGGGTCAGCAGGGTGAAGCGCAGTGCGCCCTGCTCGCCGCCGAGCACCTGCAGCCGATGCCACCAGGACTGGCTCCCGCCGGAGGCGCGTACGCCCCGATTGCCGCCGGTGCCCTGGCGCACCAGCTCTGATGCCTCGAAGAGTCCGGCCAGCTCGGGGTCCCGGTCGATCTGGCGCAGCGCACGGGCGGCGGCGATGGCGCGGTCCTCCCACACCTCGATGAGCTCGATGGACGCGACGCGGACGTCGCCCACCTGGCCCGCCTGCTCGAGTGTCCGGTTGGCCTCCACCACACCGCGCAGCAAAGCAAGCACCGACTCCTGCTCGCCGATGCCGCCGGCACCGGTTCCGATGAGCAGGCACGACAGGGCAACCTCATGCGGGCCGCCTGGTTTGATTCCGGCCTCGCGGCCCTTGCCCTCGGCGATCTGGCGTGCCAGCTCCAAAAGGGCCCGTGCGAATGTTGCTGTGAGCAGGTTCGGAGTCAGGGAGCCCACGGCGCCAAGGCCGATGACCAATGCGCCAAGGGGCTTGCCCGCGGGTGACGGATGATCGAACAAGGCATGGCTCCCGGCGGGTCCGGGATAGAGTCCCAATGTTTGGCGCGCACTGAGACGGCGATCGAGCACCTGGTCCAGGTAGGCCTCGGCACCGACGATGGTGTCTCCCTCATAGTGGCCTACGACGACGCGATGCTCCGCAAAGGCGAGGCTGCCGTGGGTGACCGAGACCCGCACACCGGCTCCCATTGCCGCCGCGCGCGGGCGCGGCGGGCTGATGGCAAGGGCGGTGCGCACCAGCATGCCCTCGTCGGGGTAGTAGGCAGGCTCCCGCTCGACCATTGGTTTCGGCTTATCCTCGCCGCGGGAGACCGGCGCGTCGCGCTGCAGGACCCTGGCCTCGGTGCGGCCCTGCTCGAGCAGGTCCTCGATGGCACTGAAGATCGAGCGGTCCTTGGCCAGGTCGCCGTGGCCTATACCCGGCGCGTACCAGGTCGGCACGCCGGGCAGGAGACCGTCGTCCCACAGCACGCTGCTGTCGCCGCGCTGGGAGACGAAGAAGCGCAGCCGCTTGCGCTCGCCCCGAAGCCAGCGCCGCTCGGTGGTCTGGACCACGTCGCTCGCGGTCTCCGGCGCCTGACCGGCCACATAGATCATGCCCGCCGGGTCGATGGCCTTGTCGCGCAGCCAGGCGCGTGCCGTGCGGGCCTGATCCAGCCAAGTGGGTTCGGACGCGGCGGGCCGGCTCTGGCCGGGAAGGTCCCACTGCTCGGCTTCATCGTGGTCCCGCAAGCTGCGCCAGACCCCGTCGGCAAGGAAGTCCCGCCGATCCTCGGGCAGCAGCTCCAGCACGCCGGGAAAGTCGTGGATGATCGCCAGCAGCTCCGCGCGGTCCTTGGTCACGTCGAGCAACGCCAGCTGCTTGAGCGTCGCCGCCTGGGCAACCAGCAGCCGAACGATCTCCCAGGAGCCGCGGTTGGGCGTGCCAAGCATCACCAGGCGTCCGCCCCGGCCGAGCAACCGCCGCCAGAGATCCGGGCGCTCGGCGATCATGGCCCGGGCCACCAGCCCGCCCATGGAGTGGGCCAGGATGCGCACCGGGCTGGTTGCCGGCCTCGGTGCGGTCCAGGGCGCGGCCGACCTCCTCCGCCAGCAGGGTGGCGGCTGCGCGCACCGAGTGACGCCAGTCGTAGGCGAAGGGCAGGACGTCGTGGGAGCGGTCCATGAAGTCCAACAGGTCGCCGTAGGCCAGGCCCAACAGCCCCGTGGGCTTGATCGGCAAGGGCTGGTCCATGCGCAGACGTTCCAGCTGCCCGAGGGCGAGCCGGGGAATCGAGAGCCAGACTTCGTCCGACGCGTCGCGCACCGCGAGCGAGCTGCCCATGATGCCCGGCAGCACGAACAGGACTGGTCGCCGTCCCGCCACGCCCGTGGCGCTGCGTGCCGGTGCAATCGCGGGTGCTTCGGCCAGCGGCCGGTAGAGCCGCCCCGGCGGCTCGCCGAGCAGCCCCAGCAGCAGCGCGTCGACGGTGATCGGCTGCTGCCCTGCGCCCTGGCCGTTCTCGTCAGAGATCCCGAAGTAGTTGAAGTGATTGACGTTGGCGCCCTGGTCGAAGCAGTACCAGCCCTGGGCGCGGCGCAGGCCGCCGTACATGGAACCGGTATTGACCACGAGGTCGTGATCGCCGGCGAAGAACAGGTCCGGCAGCAGGAGCTTGAGGCGCCCCCAGAGCCCCTGCTCCTGGATGTCGCCGGAGATGACCGCGAGCGGCTCCGGTATCGTCAGGTCAGGCCGGTTGAGGTAGCCGACCAGGGGAGCGCTCGGCATCATCGCGGCCAGGCCTGGCAGGGTCTCAGGATCCGTGCGCTCCTTGACCATGGCCAGGATCAGCTCCTGCACCCCGTCAGCGATGGGGCCGCCGAGGAGCGGCACCTTGGAGATCAGGAACGACACCACCGACAGCCAGCGATCGAGCCGCCCGGAGGCGAGCGTGGTTCCGCGCGAGGGGCTGGCGACGCGCACGAAGCGCTCCACCCGCGGGCGCTTCTCGCGCAACTGCGCGATCAGCTTGGGCAGATCGCGCCGGTCATCTGGGCGAAAGGCGCTCCAGGTAGCTGGTCGACAAGAGGTCCTGCTGATCGAGCAAAGGCGTCAGGCACAACAGATCACCGACCAGCCCGCCCCGGGAATGACTGACCAGGTGCAGCCGGGCGCCGGCGGGCAGCATCTCGGCCAACGCCAGGGCATTGGCTATCGGGCTCTCGGTCAGGGTGCGATGCTCGAAGCCGTAGATACGACCGGGGTAGCTTGCTTGCAGCGTAGCCGTGGGCCCCGGCGCCTTGAACAGCTCGCCGAAGCTGCCGAGGGTGGAGGAGAAGGTGCCATGGAGGAAAAGCAGCAGGGGCTCCTTGTCTTGTGCCGCCTCCAGCGGGCCGGCGACAGATTGCCATGCCGCCTCGGCCGAGGGCTGCGGGGCCTCCGGGTTGAGCCGCAGCAGGGCGTTGCCGTTTTTCGGCTCGACCGCCTTGGCTGCGGAGGAGACCAGCCCTTCGACGGGGTCGAAGCCGAAGATCTTGAGGCCTTTGAGCAGCCAGCCGGCGACGCCCCGTTCCGAATCTCCCTCGCCGAAGCGGCGCCGCAGGGTCAGCTCGCCGTCGCGCGTCTCCTCGCCCAGCTCGCGGCGGAGGTCGTCGCCTCGGATCCAGAGGGTGAATCCACCATCGAGCTCCAGGGCGACGACGTCGTCATTCTTGACCTTGACCGGGATCTCCGTTCCCTCGGCCCGGGTCTCCGAGAGCCGGATTGCAGTCACCCGGGTGGTGACGTCCTTTGCCGAGAGCTTGTGCTCGGCTTCCTCTGTCTGCCCGAAGACCCTGTACTCCGACGTTTCGCTACCGTTCGACATGACTCCCCCCTACGCCTGGGCATCCTAAGAGACAGCGGCCTTCAGGCCCCATTGCATCCGTCCCCTATGCTAGCAGCCGCATGGGGACCTCGCCCGGCAGCCTCCTTGCTTTCGCTGCATCTTCCAAGGAAGCGACGCGTGATCGAGGCGGATCGCACGCACCCGAACGAACGAGGACAACCGAATGCCCGTCTTCCAAAAAGGCAGCTTCGGTATCAACCGCGGCATCGTCTCCATCGGCGGGGAGTTGTCGGAGCCGGACGGCTTGTCGCCAAGATGCCAGGGGATGGCAAATGCGTCGACGACTGGTAGTGACGGTTGGCGCCAGGGAGTCCTGGATTCCGCTTCCCTTCTTCGAGGCCACGGGGCCCGGCGATAGTCGCTCATTGCGGTGGTTGGTGGAACCGCTTCGCTTATTCCGCCCTACGTTGCTACATGTTCGGATGTCGGCGGGAAACGCGAAAAGGGTAAGAGAACAGAGGCAAAAGGGTTAGTGGTCCTGGGCAACACGGAAACCGACGTTGCTGTAGCGCCAATCCGGCTCGTTCCCGTCGCGGAAGGCCGAGCGCAAGTTCCCGGTTTGTTGAGAAGAGGACCGTCCCTGGTCTGCCTGCCAGTCTCGCATCCCTGCTCGCCGTTCGTTCAGCTGCGTTGGTCCACTGGACCAACGGTCTTCGCTCACCCACCCCGCAAGACACGACGGGCACAGTCGCCGGCCTCCCAGGCCGATCCGTCCGCCGGCGCGCCCTGGTAGCTGTCGTTCCAGCAGTCCTGCACCCACTCATAGACGTTGCCATGCACCTCGTGCAGGCCCCAGGGGTTGGCTGGAAGGGAACCCACCTCGACGGTCTGTTCCCGATAAAGGCCAGTCTTCGGGCAGTCCCCCCAATCGTAGTTGCCGTCATAGTTGGCCTTGGCCGTATCGATACAGTTGCCGGTCGAGTACGGCGTCTTGGTCCCAGCACGCGCCGCATACTCCCACTCCGCCTCCGCGGGCAGCCGATACAGCTTGCCGGTCATCTCTGACAACCACTGAGCGTAGGCGACGGCGTCCTCCCACGAGACATTGATGACCGGCCGCCGGCCGCGCCCCCAGCCCTCATCGCTGGGAAGGTCCCGCTGCGTGGCCTTGGCGAAGGCGTCGTACTCGTCGAAGGTCACCGCATACTTGCCGATGGCGAAGTTCCCCGCGATCCGCACCTCGTGTTGAGGACGTTCGTCGTCATCGCCGGCTTCGCCCATCGGACATCCCATCAGGAAGGTGCCAGGCTTGATGCGCACCATCTCCGGTTCGGGCAGGTTGGGGTCACGCACGGACGCAGCGGCAGGACTCGTGGGCCCGGACCGAGGCGGCTGCTTAGAAGGCTTGCGCGGCGGGCTCGGTTCCCCGCCGATCCGCGGCCTGTCGAGCGATGCCTCGTCGCCCAGACCGGCCGGCGCACCGGCAACCTGACCGGCGTCCTCCACCAGCCGCAGGAAGGCGGGCTCGTCCGCCGACCCCTGCCACGCCCGAAAGTCCAATCCCTGAACGTGGCGAAACAGGAGGGGCAGCTTGACCACATCCAGAAACACGGGGATCAGCTTGTCCTGCTCCAGGGCCTCTGCCGCCTCGGCGCGGACCCAATAGGACTTCACTGAGATTTCGGTCCAGACCACAATCACGCAGCGGGCCGCAGCGATCTCCGTCTCGATCATCTCGTCGAAGCGCCGCCCGGCGCGCATGCGGGTGTCCCACCACACGGACCAGCCCTGCGCCTCCAGGCACTGCGCCAGCGGCCTGATCCGCTGCCAATCCTCCCGCGCGTAGCTTAGAAAGATGTCCGCCATGATGCTCCCCGTCACCCCGTGCATGGTCTGAGAAAGCGGCGGCGCCTCTCGCTTCCGCTCGCGCGCACCCACCACGGCCGCGATGTCCGCCGACAGCCGCTGGAACTCGGGAAACGCCGCCCCGCCGTCCCATGACGCGAGACTGCGCGCGTAGAAGGTATTGAAGGGCACCGGCAGGGGTACGGAATCGTCCAGGCGCACCGAGTGGAGCTTGTCGTGCTCCCATGCCCAGTAGGCCTCGGACTCGACCCACTTGGAGCCTACCGAGGTACCGGACCAGAGCACGACCACGCACTTGGCCTGGACCAACGCCTGCTGGATGGCGCGATTGAAGGACTGGCCAGAACGCAGGGAGTCCCGGTCCCACCAGACATCGAAGCCTTCCGGCTCCAGCGCCTCGCCGAGCCGCTCGGCGTGGGGCCTGTCCTCCCGCGCATAGCTGATGAAGATGTCAGCCAAGGTCCCTTTCCCCTCATTGCTTTACTCGAAGCAGGCGTAGAGCGCTCCACCTTGCGCGGCATCATATCGGCATCGCGCATGCCCAACCAACCCGGACATTCTTGGCACCCGATAAAGGAGGGTCACCTACCGGATCAGCGAGCCGGCCTCCGGCACGCAGACCTCCCCGGTAGGCATTGAAATGGTTACGCACTGTATTGGAGTCGACCAGCAGGGCATCGGAAACATCGTCAGTTCCCCAGTCGTTTGCCAGCAGCACTACCGCCTTGATACGGTCGGCCTTGTGCTTGTCGCGAGTGCCGCGGTGCGCCGCACGCAACTCGGCGAGCTCTTCGGCTGGCAGGTGGCAGGTGGCAGGTGGCCGTCCATCATGGGTCCAATGACCGCATATTTTCATATTGTTACGGCAGACTCCTCAGAGAAACAATCAGGCTGGCGGTCCGGCAGAATGCCGAGCGCATCGATTGCGAAGGGCTGCTTTTCCATGGTGCGGCGCGAGCGCCAGCCCAGTCGCTCGACCTCGCGATAGAATGGCACCTTGAAGCCGGAATCGGCCACGATGATCGGCGCCGCCTCCGCGGGTAGCCGTTGCGCCAGGCGTTGCAGAAAGCGGTGCTGCACGTCGCGGTTGGCCAGCTTCTTCTGCGGGTGGACTTCCTCATAGAGCGTCAACGCCCGCCCGCCGACCGGCAGCGAGGCGCGAAGCAGATCGAGAGCCATCGCACGCAGGCCCAGTGGTTCCAGCTCCCCCAACCCGGAGGATACTAACCACATCTCACCGACCGGGCGAACAAGCTCCAACGGCAGTCGGATGAGGAAGTGACGGCCAATCTGACCGCCTGATTGCTCCTCCCACCCCAGCCCCTCCCCCTCGGCGAAAGGGGTGCTGCACGGGTATGCTGTCGCCCCCCAAGAGCTGGCCCACGCTAGGACCTCGTCGATCCAATCGCGGCGCCGCTGCTCGTAGCCCAGGCGTTGCCTCGCCTCCACTGACCAGACCCGATCGGACCATGCAACTGCACCAAGCCCTCTTCCTCCTGACGACCAACGATCTGAAGGCGCGTCGTAAGCTCACCCCCATCACCGACCGTTCGCAGCGCAAGGCGGACATGGTCGCGGCCCTCGCCGAGTACCTGTTGTCCGGCGACCTGGACGCCATCTGGGAGCAGCTCTCGGAGCTGGACTTAGATGCCATCGCAGAGGCCGTCCATTGCTGGGACGGTGGCTTCGACGCGGTGCGCTTCCGTGCCAAGTACCGGGCGCTGCCAAGTCACTTCAAACGACACACCTACAGCTTCCGCCAGTAGAGAGGCTCCGCCGCCGAGCGTCTTGCCGTTGTTCTTCTACGATGGCGAGATCCCCTCAGACCTCCGCCCCCGCCTGGCGCAGCGTGTACCCAAGCCGCCGGAGTCCGTCGTTGAGACCCTGACCGATGGGGAGCTGCCCGCGACCGTCGACTCTGGCGCGCATGGCGGCGAGCCCCAGTCGCTCCGTCGCCTCGACACCGAGGCCCTGGTGCGCCACGACTTACCGGCGGTGCTGCGGCTGATTGGGCAGGGTGGCGTTGCGGTTGGGGCCAAGACCGGCTTGCCCGGTAGTGCGTCGGCGGCGAAGCTAGAAGGGGTGCTGCTCGGTGGTGACTGGTACACACCGGCGGATGACCGGGATGCGGAGCGCTGGGCTGGCGGCCCCATCCGCCCTATCCGTCCCTTCGCCTGGCCCCTGCTGGTGCAGGTCGGGGGGCTTGCCAAGCAGATTGGAACCAAGCTGGCCCTGACCCCCCGCGGCAACAAGGCCCTGTCGCAACCCATCGAAGCCGTCGTCTCCCACCTGTTCGAGCGTTGGCAACTCAAGGGGACGCCGGACGAGCTGCGGCGCGTCGACCTGATCAAGGGCCAGACCAGCAAAGGGGCACGCTTGAGCGCGGTCGCCGAGCGGCGCCAGGTGATTGCCGACGCCCTGCAGGACTGCCCCGTGGGTGAGTGGATCAGCGTCGATGAGCTGTTCCGCCAGATGCAGCTCCATGGGCACAGCTTCGAGGTCAGCCACAACCCCTGGGGGCTTTACCTCGTCGATGCCCAGTACGGGGCCCTAGGCTACGAGGGCTATGGGGGGTTCGCGATCCTCCAGGCGCGTTATTGCCTGGCCTACCTGTTCGAATATCTGGCGACCCTGGGCATGATCGATGCCGCCTATACAACCCCTTACCACGCCAGGCACGACTACGCCGGAAACTGGGGGACCGACGACTTCGTATTTCTCAGCCGCTACGATGGGCTGCGCTACATCCGGCTCAATGCCCTGGGTGCCTTCTGCCTGGGCCTGGACGATTGCTACCAGCCGACAGTGGACGCCAAGCCGCCCCTGCTCTGCGTCGACTCCGACTTCGGGCTCACCCTGCTGCGCGACCCGGAACCCGGCGAGCGGCTGGTGCTGGAACGGATCGCCAAGCCTTTGTCACCCGACCGATGGGCCCTGGACCCGGACGCCGTGCTGCAACAAAGCGCCGACGCCGCCGAGCGCGAGCGCATCCGCGAATTCCTGGATTCGGCCGCGGACGCCGACCTGCCGGCTCAGGTCCGCCAACTGCTGGACACCGTCGCCGAGCGGGCCACGGCGCTGGCCGACGGTGGCCCGGCTCGCCTGATCAAGTGCAAGGACGCGGCCATCGCCGCCATGCTGAGCGCGGACCCGGTCACGGCACCGCACTGCACCAGAGCCGGCGAGCGACTGATCTGCGTCCCGGAGCCCAAGCTCGCGGCCTTCCGCAAGGGACTCGCCAAGCTGGGTTTTGTGCTGCCAGAAACGACCCGTGGCTGATCTGGCCGCGCGCTACCAGGCACTGCCCGCCGACGAGCAGCGCATCTTGCAGGTACTCTCCGTGATCTGCGAGCCGGTTGGTCAGACCCAGTTGCAGCAAGTCTTGGCCGCACTGGGCTGGCACAGTAACGACGCTGTTCCGCTGTCGCTGATGATGTGCAAACCGCTCCGCGAGCGGCTGCTCGCCGACGGGCTGCTCATACAGACCAGGAACAGTCTGACCTGCCCCCCACAGCTACTCGAGCCCCTGACCCGCCAGACCGTCGCCGATGGGACCTTTGCCGAGATCGTCGCGGCGGCGGAGCGGCTGATCCCGCCCAAGCCGCGCAGCAGCTGGGAGCGGCCCAGCGACGAGCGGCGCCTGCGGTTGTTGCGCAACGCCCTCTATGCCGGGGAGGAGCAGCAGGCCCTGGCGGTGCTGGGGCTGACCGGCGCCGAACCGGCGGGGCGGGTTGCTTTTCACCGGGTCGAGCCCCTGACCCTGGTTTGTATCCGTTCAGCAGACCCGGCCTGGCTCGAACGTCTGGGACCCCGAATCAAGATCCTGGCCCTGGTGCCGCTAATGCGTGCGGCCACCCTGGACCTGATGGATGACCCAGAAACCTACGCGCTGGAAGAGCGCCTCCTCCTGCCCCTGGCCGCGGCGCACCCGGACGCGGCCGAGGCACTGGTCGAACAGCGACTGCTGCGGGGCCGGGTCGATCTAGTGCCCCAACTGCTGGCCGGCCGGGACGACCCCGAAGCGCTTGCCCTGTGGACCTGGCTGCACTGCCTCCAGGGAGACTATGCCCAGGCCATCGTATGCTGCGAGACCGCGCAACAGATTACCCGGAAGCTGACCCGCAAGCGCAACGTCTATACCCCCGGCATCCCAGGCGCCCTGTACCTGATGGCCCTCCTGCGCCGGGGCGAGCGTGCCGACTTTGAGCGGGTGCAACAGCAGGTGTCCATCTGTCTGCGCGCAGCCGTGACCGACCCCATCGAACACGTCTACCGCGTACTGGGCGATCTGGCCGCGGTGCTCGCCGGACAGCGACGGATCGCCGAGGCGGGCTGGCTGCGCGAAAACCTGAGCTTGCGCGGCCCCTTTCCAACCCTGCTCCAGGTCCTGGCCCTGCATTGGCTCGACGAAAGCCCGCGAAGGGACTTGCTGCAATGCTTGGCAGCCAACGCCCAACAGGCCGCCGAGGCTGGACTTGATTGGTATGCCCAAGAGGCCGTGGCCGTACTCAAGGCGTCGGGCTTCAAGGGCGAGATCCCCACGCTCGGCAAGCGACCCGATGGCCTGGTCCTGATGACGGAGCTGCTGGCGCCAAAGCCGGCCTGGGAGCTTGCTTTGGAGGCGCTCCAGGGACTCGGTGCGCAGCCGGGCGCTGCGGACGGGACGGCAGACGCCGCCGACAGCCGGGACCGGCGCATGGCCTGGCAACTTGGGCTATACGCTGGCGTGGTCGCCCTGGACCCCAAGGAGCAGAAGCGGACCAAGAGCGGCGGCTGGACCATCGGACGCCCGGTCTCGCTACAGAAGCTCGCCGAGCGGCCCGAGGACTTTCCTTATTTGACCCCACAGGACCAGGCCATCTGCGCCTGCATCCTCAGGGAGCAGGAGAGGGCCTGGTACAACGGCCAGGGGCGGATCAGCTATCGACTCGACACGGACCGGGCCCTGTTGGCCGCCGTTGGCCACCCCTTGGTGGTTGGCTTGACGCCCGCGGCGCCGCTGGACCTACTCACCGCCGGTCCGACCCTGACCGTGGTACGACGCAGCAAGGACATCCTGGTCAGCATCGAGCCCTTTCCGCCCGAAGGCCGTTCTGTCCTCCCGGTGGCGGAGACACCCCAACGTATCCGCCTGGTGCAGTTCGACGCGAGACATCGGGAGATCGCCAGCATCCTGGGCCCCAAGGGCCTGCGCGTCCCTACGAGTGCCCAGGCCAGGCTACTGGAGGGGCTGACCGCAGTGGCACCCCTGCTCACGGTCCATTCCGACATCGGCGGCGACGAGGGCAACGCCGAGGCGGTCCCAGCCGATGCGCGTCCGCACCTGCACCTGTGCCCGGTCGATGGCGGCCTGAGCCTGGATCTGTACGTCCATCCCTTCGACGCCGCCGGCCCGGAGCTGCGTCCCGGCCAGGGGCGCGCAAACCTGATGACGGAGCTGGACGGGCGTGCGGTGCGCTGCGCCCGCGACCTCGCCGCCGAGCTGGCCGCGGCCCGCGCGGTACCGTCCAACTGCCCTGCCCTGGACGCCCAGGAGAGTACCGACGATTGGACCTGGCACCTGGACGACCCGGAGCTGGCCCTGACCGCCCTGGAGCAGCTCCATGCCCTGGGAGATGCGGTGGTCCTGGAATGGCCCCAGGGCAAACGCATTGCCCTGACCAGCGAGGCCCAGGTCGGCCAGATGCGCGTCGCCGTCAACAAGCAGGGCGACTGGCTCAAGGTCACCGGCGGACTCGGCCTGACCGACGGCCGGGTGCTGGCCATGCGCGAGCTGCTGGACCTGGTGGCAGCCGCCAAGGGCCGCTTCGTGCGGTTGGGAGAGGACGAGTTCCTGGTCCTGAGCCAGGCCCTGCGGCGGCGGATCGACGACTTTCGCGACCTCACCGACGACGGGCGCTTCCACCCCTTCGCGGCCCCGGCCATCGCCGAGTTGATCGACGGCATGCAGGTCGAGACCGGGCCCGCCTGGGAGACGCTGCTGGAACGTCTGACCAGCATGCGCGAGCTGGAGCCGCGGCTTCCCTCGACCTTCCAGGCGGAACTGCGCGACTACCAGGCGGAGGGATACCGCTGGTTGGCCAGGCTCGCCCACTGGGGCGCCGGCGCCTGTCTCGCCGACGACATGGGTCTGGGCAAGACCATCCAGGCCCTGGCCCTGATCCTGTCCCGCGCCCCGAAGGGTCCGACCCTGGTACTGGCGCCGATGTCGGTGTGCGGCAACTGGATGGACGAGGCGCAGCGCTTCGCGCCGACGCTGCGCCCGCAGCGCTTCGGCCCCGGGGACCGGGCCGCGGTCCTCAATGAGGCCGGTCCCTTCGACCTGATCGTCGTCAGTTATGGATTGCTCCAGAGCGAGGGCGAGCGGCTCGCCGAGGTCCAGTGGGAGACGGTCGTCGCCGACGAGGCCCAGGCGTTCAAGAACGCCCTGACCAAGCGCTCCCAGGCCATCATGCGTCTAAACGGCGCTTTTCGCATGATCACCACCGGCACCCCCATCGAGAACCACTTGGGCGAGCTATGGAACCTGTTTCGGTTCATCAATCCCGGCCTGCTCGGGTCCCTGGAGGGCTTCAACCGGCGCTTTGCCACCCCCATCGAACAGCATCGGGACCAGGGTGCCCGCCACCGCCTGCGGCAACTCTTGCGCCCCTTCATCCTGCGCCGGCTCAAGAGCGACGTACTGACCGAGCTGCCCCCGCGCACCGAGATCACCCTGCGGCTGGAACTGAGCGCGGGAGAGATGGCCCTTTACGAGGCCATGCGCCAACAGGCCATCGAGCGCCTGGAGGAGACCGCCGAGACCAACCAGGGCAAGGCGCGCATCCAGTTGCTCGCCGAGATCATGCGGCTGCGACGGGCCTGCTGCCATCCGCGTCTGGCCCTGCCCGATAGCGACCTGCCCAGCGCCAAGCTGGAGGCCTTCGCCGAGATTGTCGAAGAGTTGCTGGAGAATCGCCACAAGGCCCTGGTCTTCAGCCAATTCGTCGGTCACCTCGCGCTGATCCGTGCCCACCTGGACGCCCGCGGCATCCGTTACCAATACCTCGACGGCGCGACCCCCGAGGCCCAGCGCAGGGCCGCCGTCGCCGCCTTCCAGGCCGGCGAGGGCGAACTGTTCCTGATCAGCCTGCGGGCCGGCGGCGCCGGACTCAATCTGACCGCCGCGGACTATGTGATCCACATGGACCCCTGGTGGAACCCGGCCGTCGAGGATCAAGCCTCAGATCGCGCCCATCGGATCGGTCAGGAGCGCCCGGTCACCGTCTATCGCCTGGTCGCCAAGGACACCATCGAGGAGCGCATCCTCAAGCTCCACGCCGGCAAGCGCGACCTGGCCGACGGCCTGCTCGAAGGGACCGAAGACGGCGGGCGCCTAAGCTACGAGGATATGCTCGCCCTGGTGCGCGGGCCTGGATGATCCCAGAAGCAGCCGCCGGAGACGCTTGAGTCCCCGGCCGGTAACTTCTAACAAAGCCGAGGCAGCCCGGCGGCTGTAGGCTGGGTCAAGCGAAGCGGACCCAGCAAAGCCACGGGCATAGGCGGATCCGTCGCTGCGCTCCTTGATCCGCCCAAGATTCCCGGGGTTGTTCAGAAGGTACCAACTGACAACTGACAACTGAAAACTTCCCTGTATCGGTTCATAGCCCCCCGACACGCACGTAGATCAGGCACCCTTCATCGGAGAAGGGTGTATGCCGGCTCAGATGCGGGCTGCGTATCCAGGTCCCCGCGGGATAGCGCCCGTGCTCATCGGCGAACTCCCCCTCCAGCACCAGGATCTCTTCGCCGCCCCAATGGGTGTGACCCTGAAAATGGGTCCCCGGAGCCCAGCGCACCAGCGCCACGTTCTCGGGATAACCGGCCTGGGTGTAGAGGGGCCTCACGGTAAGACCCTCGACCAGCCCCGGCCGCCAGCCTGCGTCGGCCCTGGTGTCTTCGACCAGGTGCGGCCGGTCCGTTCCCGGATATTGGCGCAGGCGCACGAACAAGGTGCAGCCGGCCTCGGAACGGGGTGAATGCCTGCTCATGTGCGGATTCATCAGGAAGGTGCCGGCGGGGTAGTCTCCATGCTCGTCGGAGAATATCCCATCGAGCACAAGGATCTCCTCGCCCTCCGGGTGAGCGTGTTCCGCGAAGGCGCCCCCCGGCGCATAGCGCACCAAACTGGTGACGGGCCCGAACTCGCCACCCTGGCGGTACAGCGGCTTGCGCAAAACCGTGCCGCTCGGGCTGGACTCCCAGGGCAGTCCATCGGTGTCGATCACCACCCGCCGGGTCAGATCCGCATTGACGTCGGCGAGCAGCTCGGGCGCCGGTCCCGGCACTGCGGGCGATTGCACATCAGGGTCACCGATGGCCGTTGCGGTCGAAAATACGGACATGCCGTTCCTCCCAGAGATGGAAATCTGCTCGGCCAAGTGACCCAACCTGTGAAGCGTATGGGCGGCGCCGAAGCGCGTGGCAGCAGCCTGGAGTCCTCTTTGGGACGCCCACGTCGATCTTCAACCGGCCCTGCGCCCGCGGCGGTCTTAGCCGCACCGAAATGCTGTTCCCACTCCCATCATTGCGTGCCTGATCCGACTAGACTTGGCCCCTCGCGACCCAATCCGGGCACCAAGCCTGGCAGAGCAACAGGGAACGCCATGGACAAACTCGACCGCATCCACTCTCTGCATAAGCTCCTGCAGGGTCGCCGCACGGCCATCCCACTGCGCTGCGCTTCAGCCCAGAGCGCGCCCGTTGGGTTGCTGAAGAACACTGGCATCCCAACGAAACCGGCACCCTCCTCCCCGATGGTCGTTACGAGCTTCGTGTGCCCTACGGCAACGACCTGGAACTGCTGATGGACTTCCTCCGCCACGGCCCCGAGGTCGAGGTCATCGCCCCGCCGGAGCTGCGCCAGGCGGCCCGAGAACTGCTTAGCCAAGCGCTCAAGCGGTACCCGTGAACGAGAATTTCCAGACCGCCACGCCGCTGGTCAGGTTTTGACAAGGCGAGCGCGGACAATGGCATTTGGGACCGGCCCATGGGGGAACCTCCCCCTGGCCTGTGATCGCCGGGTTCGGGTTGGCGTTGGGGGCTGTAGCGCAGTGTGGAAAGGTCAGAAATCGGGCTTGCGGTGGGCTTCCATGTACGCACGTAGCAATTGGTTGATGCGGGTCTGGTACCCCGCCCCCTGGTTCCGCAACCAGGCAAGGACATCCGCATCCAGGCGCAGTGTCACGTGGCGCTTGGACAAGACGGGCGTTAACCCCCTGCGCAGCACCGCCCTCGCGAACTCCTCCGGTGTCGGCTCCGGGATGTCGGAGTCGTCGATCTCCTCGTCCGGCAGATCGCGCAGACGCTCCCAATCAGTCTCCGAGGGCGGAGAAATAACGCTCGGCGGTTGCTTTGTCAGCTTTGCGGGCATTCTGCAAGTGTAACGTCCACTATTCGCGTTTATGGTATTTGCCTGTCAACGTGTCCCCAACCCGGCCTCTTCGAAGCATGCATGGTCTTTGCCTGCGGCCAACGCTGATCCGGGAACTTTCCGCGGCCTCATTGCAGGTACAACGGGCGGCCCGTTCTGGACCCGCGCAGGAGCCATCGACAGGCGGAATCTCAACCCAACGGCAGGAAGCAATCACCGGCCAACCAACGTCAGGGCCCAGGAATGACATACGACGCCTTCTTCCAACAAGCAATCCAACTCCCCGGTCAGGCCGACCCTTTCCCCTACCAGGCCAGGCTGGCCGAAGGGCCCTGGCCAGACCTGCTGGACATCCCCACCGGCATGGGAAAAACCGCCGCGGTCACCCTCTCCTGGCTGTACAAACGGCAGGTCCTCAACGACCCGAACACCCCACGCCGCCTGATCTGGTGTCTGCCCATGCGCGTGCTGGTAGAGCAAACCCAGCGCGAAGCCTGCCGCTGGCTGCTCAATCTCGACCTTGCGGGAGAGCCCGGCGACGGTTAGGTCTCGGTCCACCTGCTCATGGGGGGCGCCGACGACCTCACGACCTGGGCCGAGCACCCTGAAGAGGACATGGTCCTCATCGGGACCCAGGATATGCTGCTGTCCCGTGCCCTGATGCGCGGCTACGGCATGAGCCGTTATCAGTGGCCGGTGCACTTCGCGTTCCTGCACAACGACGCCCTGTGGGTCCTGGACGAGGTGCAGCTGATGGGGGCTGGGCTACCGACGACAGCCCAACTCGAAGCCTTTCGCCGTCCCAAAGACGCAGCGGCTGCACCGCCCCTTGCCCGAGGCAGTCGAACCCTATGGGTCTCGGCCACCCTCAACCGCGAGTGGCTGGCCACCGTTGATCTGCGTCCGCACCTGAATGACCTGCGCAGTTTGACCCTCGACGCCGACGAGCGCTCCTTACCGACCGTGATGGAGCGTATCCAGGCGATCAAGGCCTTGCAGCGCGCCGCAACGACCCTGACCGCGGACAATGCCAAGCACTATGCTGCAACGCTCGCCACCGAAATCATCGCGGCCCACCTGCCGCAGACCACCACCCTGGTCATAGTCAACCAGGTGGACCGCGCCCAAGCCCTTTATCGGGAACTGGAGAAAGACCCGGCGGCCCCGCCGAAGCTCCTTCTGCACGCCCGGTTCCGCCCCAACGAACGGCGCAAGATCGAGCACCAGATCAAGGCCGAAGTGCCGCCACAGGGCCGCATCGTCATCGCCACCCAGGCCATCGAGGCCGGCGTGGACATGACCAGCCGTACCCTGTTCACCGAGCTGGCCCCCTGGTCTTCCCTGGTCCAGCGCTTCGGCCGCTGCAACCGCTACGGAGAGGCGAACGCCAACGGCGGCGCAGCAATCCGCTGGATCGACATCGTCGACGATAAGGCCGCCGGCCCTTACGCGCCAGACGACTTGGCCGCCGCCCGCACCAAGCTTTCCCGCCTCGCGAGCGCGGCGCCTTCCGACCTCCCGCCCACTGACCAAGGCGCGCCGCTCTGGCCTGTGCTGCGACGGCGCGATTTCCTCGACCTGTTCAATACGGACCCCGACCTATCGGGCTTCGACGTCGATGTCTCCGACTACATCCGCGACGCGGACAAACCGCCGCTTGCCGTCTTCTGGCGTGCCTTCGACGACCAACCCGGCGATCAACCCCCGCCGGCACGGGACGAGATCTGCCCTGTCTCCATCGCCCAAGCGGCGAGGTTCCACAAGCTCCGCAAGGGCGAGCTGTGGCGCTGGGACAGCCTAGGGCGCGGCTGGATCAGACTTGATGGCCAGCCGCGGCCCGGTATGACCCTGCTGTTGCGCGCCAGGGACGGCGGCTACGATCCCAGCCTGGGGTTCGTGGCAGAGAGCCGCGCATCGGTCGAGCCCCTGCCGACCGGGACCGGCGCACCGCCCGAGACCTACAACGGCGATTGGCGCTCCGCGCAACCCAAACCCGTCCAGCTCGCCGACCACCTCGCCAACGCCGCCAACGCTGCCCAATCCCTTTGCGAGGGGCTGGACGAGACCAGCCCGGCAGTGATCCGGGCCGCCCGCTGGCATGACGTAGGCAAGGCCCACAAAGTCTTTCAAAGCACCATGACCGCCTGCCCCGAAATGCCCCAAGGAGATGGCCGCCTCTGGGCCAAGTCCTGCTGCAAGGGCAGCCGACACAGCCGCGCCTATTTCCGGCACGAGCTGGCCTCGGCCCTCGCCTGGCTGGAGGTGCACGACGGCGAGA
Source organism: uncultured Gammaproteobacteria bacterium (assembly GCA_963845265.1). Classification (GTDB taxonomy): domain Bacteria; phylum Pseudomonadota; class Gammaproteobacteria; order Chromatiales; family Chromatiaceae; genus DYRB01. The sequence goes on from CAWJRN010000006.1 coordinate 151,776, forward strand.
CGAACGCGGACCTGATGGCTTATCTGATCGCTGCCCACCACGGCAAGGTCCGCCTCAGCCTGCGCGCTATGCCGGAGGAGCACGAGGCCCCGGAAGGTAGGCGATATGCCCGCGGCGTCTGGGAAGGCGACGAACTCCCCGCACTGGCCTTCGACGGAGAGACCCTACCCGCAACAGCGCTTCGGCTCGCGCTCATGGAGTTGGGCGAGGGGCCGCAAGGGCCGAGCTGGACCGCCCGCACCCAGGCCCTGTTGGCGGAACACGGGCCCTTCCGCCTCGCCTGGCTGGAGGCCCTGGTGCGCATTGCCGACTGGCGGGCCAGCCGGGCGGAACAGCAACACGGAGAAACAACGAGCGCCCACGACGGAGATGCCCATGAATGAGATCACCTTGGCGGGCTGCACCCCTACCCCGCTGGCCAACTACCTCAAGGCACTGGGGGTGTTTCGGCTGGTGGCGGAACAGAAGGACCCGGGGGTGAAGGCGTGCTGGCGGGGGGAGCAACTTGCCCTGGAAACCGAACTGGCATCGGACGCGGTCGACGCGTTCTTCCTACACGACTATCGGCCAACTCCGATCCTGGCCCCGTGGAACGGCGGGAGCGGCTTCTTTCCCAGCGACAACAAGGACGGTTTCGGCCCCTTGTCCGAGTCGAGCGCCCCTCGGTTCCAACCCATTGCCGATGCTATTCGCACTGCTGCCGCCGTGCTCGTCGAGCTCAATCTCGACACGAAGCCAAGCCCCGACATCAAACCCCGACTGTTGATGGCCTTGCGTGCCCGAGCAAGCGACGCGGCGCTGACCTGGCTGGATGCAGCCGTTGTGCTCGCCGGCGGAAACCCATCCTACCCGCCCTTGCTCGGAACCGGCGGAAACGATGGCCGCTTGGACTTCACCAACAATTTCCTCCAGCGGCTCGCGGAGTTGTTCGACCCAGAGACTGGTGCCCCTGAGGGCCTCGCATCGGCGTGGCTGGGGCACGCATTGCACGGCGAACCAACCCCGCGGCTGGCCCAGAAGGCCATAGGTCAGTTCGCACCCGGCCACATAGGCGGCGCAAACGCCACTTCGGGCTTCTCCACTGACTCCCATATGAATCCCTGGGATTTTGTCCTGATGCTGGAGGGCGCGCTGCTGTTCGTCACTGCCACCAGTCGGCGCCTGGAATCGAACCAACAGACCACACTCGCATACCCATTCACCGTATACGCCAACAGCGGCGGCAGCGGCAGCATGGGCCAAGCCGATGCCGCCGCCGGCAGTTCCCGCGGAGAGATGTGGATGCCTCTCTGGAAGAGCCCGGCGCGCCTGGACGAGATCAAAGTTCTGCTGGCCGAGGGGCGCGCGACGCTCGGCCGTCGCCCAGCCCGCGATGGCCTCGACTTCGCACGTGCGGTGAGCCGACTCGGGACCGACCGCGGGATCGGCGCCTTCCAGCGCTATGGCTTCATGGTGCGTAACGGTCTGGCCTACCTGGCGACGCCCATCGCCAGGATCGAAGCGCGGCGTGCCCCCGACGCCGACCTCATCAACGACCTTGAACGCGGCCATTTCCTGGACCTGGTGCGCCGCGAGGCGCGCGCCAAGGAGGCCCCTGCAAGTCTCAAGCGCGCTGTCACCCAAATGGAGAATGCCCTCTTTGCTCTGACCAGGCCGGGGTCTGGGAGGCCTGCCATTCAACGCCTCCTGATCCTGCTCGGCGAGGTCATGCAGACCCTTGCCATCAGTCGCAAGGGAAAAGAGGCGGTCCCGGTGTTGCCCCGCCTCTCTGCGGCCTGGGTCTTGGGCGCCGACGACGGCAGCTCGGAATTTCGACTGGCACTCGCGCTAGCAAGCCTGCCCGGGATGCCAACCCACATCGCCCCAGTCCGGTGGAGCCATCCGGGTCGTGGCTGGCAGTGGCACCCCGAGAGCCGGGACCATGTTTGGGGCAAGGGCGACCTGACCCGAAACCTAATGCGCATTGCCCAGCGACGCATCATCGACGCACAACGCGAAGGCAGAGACTTCGAACCCTTCGACGGTCCAGCCTCCCTCGGCAGCGCAAGGACCGATGTGTTTGCCTACCTATCCGGCCAGATTGACGACGCCCGCATTGCGGCCCTGCTGCAGGGCCTGATCTGGGCCCGTCTACCTGAGGCTTTGGCGCCATCGCGACCTAGGCAAGCTGCGGAACATCACGAAATCCATGCCCCCATGCCCATCGCCTATAGCGCAATTAGACCCTTGTTCGCGTCTGCGGCGCTGCTGCGTTACCTCAAACGCCTGCCCGACGACGGCCGTTGGATCTTGCCTCAGGAGGTCCCGCGCCTGCTGGCCGCCGGCCAGGTTCAAAAGGCCCTGGATGTTGCTTGGCACAGATCCAGAATCGCTGGACTCGGATGGCCGGTCGGCTCTTGCCCACAGGACGCGAGCACCGACGGCCCGCGGCTCCTGGCAGCCCTCTCCATTCCGATCCGGCCGGCCGCCCTTGCGAGTCTCTTGCCGCGCATCCCGGACCAAGCGCCAATAGGTGGCGTCAGCCAAGCCTGAGCCGAAGAGCGCTCTCTGGAATTCGTCAGACCTAAACCGATCAATCCTTAAGGAAACCGCCATGAACCTCGACGCCCTCAAGAACCAACCCCGCCTGCTTATCGAGGCCAGCCTGCAACCCGTTCAAGGCTCGCGCTTCCAGGCCACCGGCTTCCCGGACCTGGGCCCGGCGGAGTTCGACGGGCCGGACGGGCGGCGGATGCTGCTGGTCGAGTCCGCCCAAAGCATCGCGAACCGCCTGGAGGAGGTCTGCTGGGACAAGGTGGCGGACGATTGGGTACCGCCACTGCGCGGCCTTCCCTGCGTCAAGGTACTCGACAAGACGGGCCAGCCCTTGACAAACTCGGTACTCGAAGCCCATCGCCTGAATTCGCCCTACATCTTGGAGGGCAAGGACAAGACCGTCTTCGACCTGCTCAAAGGCGAGCTTGCCGACATGGACCAAGGAATGGTCAACATCCGCCGTTTGGCCGAAGTGGTCGCGCGGCTGGACATCAACGCCCTGCTCCACGGGCTCTTCCTCGCCAAGAAGGAACTCGCCGGCGGGCGTTTGCGCCTGCCACGCGCCCTCTCCGGTTTCATCGAGGCCGAGGACATCCGTGTCGCCCAGAGCGGCGGAGTCAAGAACGACAGCGTCAATCCCTCAGGGGATACCGGCAAGGGCTACGGTAACGTCCCCTTCTCACGGACCGAATACACGGCCCCACGGATCACCGCGTATTTCAACCTCGACCTCGCCCAGCTGCGCGGATTCGGGCTTCCGGACGCTGTTACGAACCTCCTGATCGCGCTGGCTCTATTCAAGATCCGCCGCTTCCTGAGCAGTGGTTTGCGCCTGCGCACCGCCTGCGACCTGGAGCCGCGGGTGGTCCAGGTCGCCCGTCCGGCCGGGTGGGAAATGCCCGAACGTACGGAATTGGAGGACCTGCTCCCGGGTCTCATTGCTGCCGCCGCCGTCCACTTCGCCGGCGTGACCACCGTGCGTTATCCCGGTTAGGTCGGGAGCGAGACACCCCATGCTCACCCTCGCCTTCACCTTCCCCGCCGGACGCTATCACGGCACCCCCTGGGGCCGACACGTCAACGAGGCGGACGTCGGCTGGCCGCCGGATGCCTGGCGGCTCACCCGTGCCCTCATCGCCACCTGGCACCGCAAGCTCGACCCCGGGCAGTTCCCGCGGGAGCGCCTGGTGGATCTGCTCGCCACCCTGGCGGCGGAACCCCCGAGCTATGCGCTCCCGGATGCGGTGCATTTTCATACCCGCCACTACATGCCGGTACGCGACAAGCCGAGTCTCATCTTCGACGCCTTCGCCCAGGTGGGCCGTGACGCAAAGCTGATCTGCCACTGGCAGGGCATCGACCTGACCCCGCCCCAGACCGAACTACTGGACGCCCTGCTGGCGGTCATCGGCTACCTGGGACGCGCCGAATCCTGGGTATCGGCTACCCGCATCCAAGACTGGTCGGGGGCCTGCGACTGCTACCCATCCGAGGAGACCATCGACACCATGACCGGAGAGGTCCGCGGCGACCTGATCCAGCTCTGGCTCCCACAATCGCCGGGTCGCTATGAGGACGTTCGCGCCGCCCAGATCGCGGCCGCCCTAAACCGCGCCAGGGCGGAAACCTTGGACAAGCGCGCCGCTGCCCTTGCCGAGGGCAAGAAGACCCTACCCGATCCAAACAAGGCAAAGGTCCCCGCCGCAATATTGGCCACCCTTCCAGAGGACTGGCTCGATGCCGTCTCCCTGGACACCGGCGACCTCCAGGCAGTCGGCTGGAGCGCACCGCCGGCCGCACGCCAGATCTACTATCTGCGTCCGAAGGATGCCCTGCGCTTCATGGCCGCCGGACTGCCCCCCACAAGGCCGCACCATACGGCAGGCACTGTCACCACCGCGCGGTTCGCGCTCTACGGCAAGCCGCTACCGCGCATCACCGACGCCGTGCGCGTGGGCGAACTGCTCCGCTTGGCGCTCATGGGGCGCGCCCGCCGGTTGTTCGGCGAGGTCATTCCGGCCAGTTTGTCCGGCCACGACCTGCCCGCGGGCAATCGCCATGGTCACGCCTTCTTCCTGCCGGAAGCCAATCCTCAAGGCCGTATCGATCACCTCCTGGTCCACGCCCCGGACGGTCTCGATACCCAAGCCCAGGCCGCGATTGCGGACCTTGCAGTGATCTACTCGCGGGAGGGTGCCGAATGGCGGGTGTTATTGGAGGGATTAGGCCAGCGGAATGACTTCGACGCACACAGTACCGTGCTGCGCCAGGCGACCTGCTGGGAATCGGTCACCCCCTATCTGCATCCGTGGCACCGCAAACGGGGGTTCGAGGTTACGGACCAGATCGTTCGGGAATGTGCACTGCGTGGCCTGCCTGAACCCAGCGCGATCGAACCGTTACCGGACCGGCAGCCCCGAGCCCTGGACTTCCACCGCTTCCGCAGCAAGCGCGGCCTCAAACAGCCAGACCGGCGAGGACGCATGCTGCGATTGGAGTTTCCCGAACCAACACCAGGACCGCTGGCTCTGGGATTTGGTTGTCATTATGGGTTGGGCCTGTTCCGGGCCGCCATCGCCATCACGCGACCAAAATGAACATGCCACCGGCAGCCGAGGCTAATCCCAGGCATCGACAACCGGCGGAACCTTGTCCCCGTGCGCGGACCGGCAAGTTGGGGACGGTCCGCACAGCGGACCCTACGGACTCTTCCTACGGAACCGCAGGCCCGGCCGCAGCACCCTCGGACTGCACGGGGTCGGGCAGTCCGAACACCTCCCACAACGGCACCTCGACCCCCGCCAGGGTGACAAAGGTGAGGACCTCGTCCCAGGCAACGACCGTACCGCGGTCATAGGTATCGTCAATCAGCACGAAGCGGATGGCGTAATGTTCCAGCGGATCTACCACCACATACTCTTTCACCCCAGCACGCTCATAGAGGGCCTTTTTCGGGCGCAGGTCTCTGGCCGCGGTCCCAGGGGAGAGGACCTCCACGATGAGATCCGGCGCACCCTCGACGTGGCTCGCCTTGACCTTGGCTGGGTCGCATACCACCAGGATGTCCGGTTCCACCACGTCGGTGTCCGACAACCTAATCGCGGTAGGGGCGATGAAAGGCTCGCACGCACCCGCAACCAGCGCACGCTCCAAGCGACTGTAAAGTCGCCCCACCACCTTTTGGTGACTGATCGATGGCGCCGCAGCCATTGCATATGCCACCCCATCGATCAGCTCCCACCGCTCGTCATCCGGCCAGGAACAGTAATCCGCCCAGGTATAGCGGGCGTCACGCATCAGTGCGGTGGAAGGGGACATGGCAGCCTCCGCGAGCAAGGACAGTTCGGATGAATCCATAGTAACCGCGGCAATACGGGCTGGCCAACGGCGGCCGGCCCATTCATCCCGGCCAGCCGGATCGACCGGGGCAATCGATCAGGAGAGCGCCATGCAACCCGAACCCATCCCTCTACAAGGTGAACTGGAACTGCCCTTCCCGGAGCTGACCGAGGACGTGCCCCCGCTACCCGCACGCATGGTCAACGAGTACAGCTACTGCCCCCGCCTGGCCTACCTGATGTGGGTACAGGGCGAATGGGACGAATCGAGGGACACGGTCGAGGGCCGCCACGTACACCGCCGGGTCGACAAGCCCGGCGGCAAGCTGCCGGAACCGAAGGCCGAGACGACGACCACCGAGGACGAGGGCGCCAAGATGGAAAAGATCCACGCCCGCTCCGTCACGCTGTCCTCCAACCGCCTGGGCATCATCGCCAAACTCGACCTCATCGAGAGCGAGGGCAACCAGGTCACGCCGGTGGACTACAAGCGCGGAAAGCGGCCCCACGTTCCCCAGGGTGCCTACGATCCTGAACGCATCCAGCTGTGCTGCCAAGGCATGCTCCTCGCCGAGCACGGCTACCAGTGCGAGGCCGGCATCCTCTACTACGCCGCTAGCCGCGAGCGGGTCCACATTGGCTTCGATGACGACCTCCAACGCCTCACCCGCGACACCATCGACGGCCTGCGCTTCGTCGCCGCCGGCGGGCGCATCCCAGAGCCCCTGGTGGACAGCCCCAAGTGCCCGCGCTGCTCCCTGGTGGGCATCTGCCTGCCCGACGAGGTCAACTTCTTCCGCGGCGCCGACATCGCCCCCCGCCCGCTGGCCGTCGGACTCGACACCGCCATGCCGGTCTACGTCCAGGCCTACCACGCCAAGGTCGCCAAGAGCGGCGAGCGCCTGGAAATCAGCATCGACGACGTCAAGACCGACAGCGTCCGCCTCATCGACTGCTCCCAACTCGCCCTCTTCGGCAATGTCTACCTCACCAGCCCGGCACTTACCGAGCTGATGTCGCGCAACATCCCCGTCAGTTGGCACAGCTACGGCGGCTGGTTCATGGGCCATACCATCGGCACGGGCCACAAGAACGTCGAACTGCGCCGCGCCCAATTCCGCGCCGCAGACGACCACCCCATCTGCCTGCGCCTCGCCAAGGGCCTGGTCGAGGCGAAAATCCGCAACTGTCGCACCCTGCTACGGCGCAACTGGAAGGGTGACGAGGCGCCGGATGCGCTGCTGGAAGACCTCAACAGCGACATCCGTCGCCTCGCCCGCATCACCGACCTGAAGAGCCTGCTTGGCATCGAGGGGGCTGCCGCCGCCCGCTACTTCGGTGCCTTCCCCAACCTCATCAGACCCAGCGCACCGGGCAGCCATTTTGCCTTCGACTTCACCACCCGAAATCGCCGGCCGCCGACCGACCCCGTCAATGCCATGCTCTCCTACGCCTACAGCCTGTTGGTGCGTACCTGGAGCGTCACCCTGTCCGGCGTCGGCCTCGACCCCTACCTGGGTTTCTACCACCAGCCCCGTTACGGGCGCCCTGCCCTGTCGCTCGACCTGATGGAACCCTTCCGCCCCCTGATCGCCGACTCCAGTGTGATCCAAGCCATCAACAACGGCGAGGTCAAACCCACCGACTTCGTGCAGGTCGCGGGCAGCGTCAACATGACCAACGACGGGCGTAAGCGTTTCATCGGCACCTTTGAGCGACGCATGAGCATGGAGGTCACCCACCCCACATTCGGCTACCGCGTCAGTTATCGCCGACTGTTCGAGCTACAGGCCCGGCTGCTGGCCCGGCACCTCCTCGGCGAACTACCCGACTACCCCAACTTCACCCCACGCTGAGGCCCTCCCGACATGGATCAACGCCTCTACATCGTTGCCTACGACATTGCCGACCCAAAGCGCTGGCGGCGCATTTTCAAGCTCATGAAGGGCTATGGTGAATGGCTCCAGCTCTCTGTCTTCCAATGCCGGCTCACCGCCAAACAGCAGGCCGAACTCATCGCCCTGCTCGATGGCATCATTCACCATCGCGAGGACCACGTCATCCTGCTCGACCTCGGACCTGCGGCGACGGTCGTGCCCCGTGTCACCAGCCTCGGAAAGGCCGAATTCGAGGTGATCGAGCACAAGGCCGTGATTGTATGAGCGGATTCTGGTTGCACCGTGACAACGGGCGGGCTCACAGCGCGTCTCCGCATCGGGCCCTGGCCGCCGCCCAGAGGTAAACATCGTCGGGATTCCTGCTAAATTCGGGACGCGGTCACTCTGTCCTGCAGACAAGCACCTGCCCGCCAACCGCGAGCGCTTGAGTGAAGCACAAACCCCCGGCAGTGCTCGCACGAACCTGCTCTTTAAAAATCAGCTCACTGGAGTACACTCTTGCCCTGGGTCATCAACTGGTGTGCCCTTGGGGGCAACCAACCCCGCACCGACCGCAAAGCTGTCGGGAACCCCCGCCATCCGGGGCACGCGGGAAAGTGCCTTTCCCCGGCGTATTCGCCGGGGCCTCATTGAAGCACGTCAGCCATGTCTCCTATTCCCATTCCGCCTCCCGGCGTATTCGCCGGGGCCTTATTAAGTAACCGTTCAGCTCCCTACCACCGTTGGGCGACTCAAGCAGGGTTAACAGCGGGTTCCGGCGCAGTTGGCAGCGCAGGAGCGGGCAAGCCCTGGCGGCGTTGCTTAATGACGTCGGCGAGGTCGGGCCAGGGCGAGACGGACCGTTTGCGGCAGATCTCGATGATGCTGGCCAGGCTGGCGAAAGCCGCGCGCCAGCGCGCGGGTCTTCTCGTGACTGGGCTGGGCGTGGCAAGTGCAGGCATCGAACAGGGCGGTGAAGAGGGCGCCATGCTGGTGCGTAACGAGGGGCCTGGCGGGGCGCCGCGAGCTTGATAGACGGCCGCCATGAGGCTCTGGAGGGCATCGAGGAGCTGTGCTCCGAAAAGCTGGGCGCGTTGGTCGCAGCGTTCTTTCAGGCCACGGGCACAATGACCCAAGCAGTGCTCCGAGCCGCAGATCACAATCGCGACACATAGGCCGCAAGCCGCTGCTGACCCTGCGCAAGACGTGCGAGATCGGTCGTGAAGGCGAAGCGAAGGAAGCGCTCTGCGTCGACCCGGCCGAAGTCGCTCCCGGGCGTCACCGCTACCCCCGCATGCTCCAGAAGTTGGTCCGAGAGCTCCGTACCTGAACGACCGAACGCGGAGGCGTCCGCGTAAAGGTAAAACGCGCCTTGGGGACAGATTGGCAGCGAAAAGCCAAGATTTAGCAAACCATCGCTCAGGACATCTCGCCGACGGCGGAACTCCTCCCTCCGCGCATCCATCTCTGTAAGGCTATCCTCGCCAAATGCCGCTAGCGCCGCATGTTGTGCGAGCGTCGGGGAGGCGAGATACAGGTTCTGGGCGACGCGGTCCAGAATCTGCGCCATTGCCGGAGGACCAACGACCCAACCCAGTCGCCAGCCGGTCATCCCGAAGTACTTGGAGAAGCTGTTGACGACAAAAATCCCCTCAGCACCGACCTGCAGAGCGGTGTGGTCAGGGGCATCGTAGACCAATCCCTGGTAGATCTCGTCGACGATCAGCACCGCGCCCCGATCTCGTGCCAAAGCATAGAGATCTGCAAACTCCGCCTGGCTGAGCACCGCCCCGGTGGGGTTCGCGGGACTCGCCACGAGTATGCACCGCAGGTCCGGCGTCCAGGCAGCGGCCGCAAGCTCGGCGGTGAGCTTGAATCCGGTCTCGGCAGACAACGGTAGCAGCCGAGCACGCCCCCCCAGCAAACCAACGAGCTGACGGTAACAAGGGTAGCCTGGGTCTGCCAAGAGGACCCCGTCCCCGGGGTTCAGCACACTGGCCAGCACCAGATTCAGCGCACCGGAGGCACCGGGCGTCACCAGGATACGGCCTGGGCTTACCAGCGTGGCCAACCGGTCCGCATAGTACCCGGCGATGGCCTCGCGTAGCGCCGGCAAACCAGCGGCCGGAGTGTAACGCGTCAGGCCGTCATCCAAGGCCCGCCGGGCGGCCGCGACGATGGGGGCTGGTGTGGGAAAGTCGGGCTCCCCGATTTCCATGTGCACAATGTCGCGTCCCTGCGCCTCCAATTCCTGCGCCCGGGCGAGCACCCGCATGGCGTGGAACGGCTGGACCTCGGCGGCCCTAATGCCGGCGTCAGGTGTCGATGCGCTCACGAGCTGGAATTACCGCGACAGGCAGCCAGGATCCGATCTAGACCCGCGAGGTCAACATAGTCCAGCCCAAATGCCTGCCCAGACAGCAGCCGAGCCGGTCGATCAGGCTCGCCGAGGTGGTCGAGCACCACACAGGCCCCGCTGAAGTTCTGCCCGGCCGTGTACGCGCTCTCCGTCACCACGATGGCCCCCAGACCCGCCCCGAGGGCCGAACGGACACCGTTGTCCGAGTCCTCGAAGGCAATGCAGTTGCCTGCGGTCGCACCGAGCCTGTCCAGTGCCCAGGTATAGATATCCGGCGCTGGTTTTTTGTCGGGCACAACGTCTCCGGCGGCGATCACCTCGAACCAGTCGATCAGACCGGGCTCAGGGCAGGTCTCCAACAGGGCGGTGACGTTCTCTGGCGTGGTCGTCGTGGCGACCGCAAGCCTGACCCCCGCCGCCCGGCATTCCCTTAGGAGTCGCAGCACCCCAGGACGCAGCGGGATACGCCCATCCTGGAGCAAATCCACGAAGTGTCGCGTCTTGCTACGGTGCAACTCCGCAATGAAGCCAGACAGATCCGCAGGACCACGCCAATCCGGTAGCCAACGTTCCAGGAAATAGCGGATGCGCTCCTTTCCGCCAGTGACGGCCAGGAGTTCACCATATAACTCGGGGTCCCAAACCCAATCCAATCCCGCCTCGGCGAAGGCGGCATTGAAGGCGGGACGATGTCCGTCGCGCTCGGTATCTGCGAGCGTCCCATCGACGTCAAAGAGGAGTGCTTCAAAGGTGGGCATGATGCTAGCCTATTGCGTTTTGGTGACGACTCCCTTAAAAAGCGCGCCCAGGTTGGGCGTTGCCGCGACACACACCGGGGCCAGGGACCGCACGACGTCCTCGCCCCAAGGAAACAGAGGTTGCCCAGGTGGGCGCCATTTGTTATTAAGGCGTGCTTTGCTGGTGGGCTACCCTGCCGTAGCGGGTCGCCACGGTCACAGTCACCGGCTTGGAGGACCGTCGGCAAGACGGGCATCTAGCGCAAACGGGAGTAGAGAGACATGGTAGAAGAGCGCAAACAAGAGACCAGCGGACTCGGGGTCGAGCCCTACCTGGCCGTCGGCGACGAAGAGTACATGAATCCGCGTCAGGAAGCCCACTTCCGCGAGCTGCTGCTGGCCTGGAAACGCAGCCTCATGGAGGAGGTAGACCGTACCGTCCACCACATGCAGGACGAGGCGACGAACTTTCCCGACCCGAACGACCGCGCTACCCAGGAGTCCGAATTTAGCCTCGAACTGCGCACGCGTGACCGAGAGCGCAAACTCATCAAGAAGATCGACGAGGCCCTGACCCGCCTCGACGAACAGGAGTATGGCTACTGTGAGGCCTGTGGTGTCGAGATCGGCGTCCGCCGGCTCGAGGCACGCCCTACCGCCACCCTCTGTATCGACTGCAAGACTCTCGACGAGATCCGCGAAAAGCAGCGGGGCTGAACCCGGACTGGACAGGCACTACCCTAGTCCCGCCAGTACGCATCCCAGTGCCCGCGGACGAGCCCCCTAAGGCCGCGAATCCTTACCGGGGGCGCTTCGCCCCCTCCCCCACCGGCCCGCTGCACTTCGGCTCACTGGTCGCCGCGGTCGGTAGTTTTCTCGATGCCCGCCATCGGGGTGGGACCTGGCTGGTGCGCATGGAAGACCTTGATCGGACCCGCGAGGTACCAGGAGCAGCCAACCGCATCCTGAACACGCTGGACGCCTTCGGCCTGCACTGGGATGGGGACATCCTCTACCAGAGCCGCCGCACCGAGGTCTACGCCGCGGCACTGGAAAATCTGGGTACCCAGGGTATGACTTATCCCTGCGGGTGTAGTCGCAAGGATATTGCCGCCCTCGGCCGCCGCGGACCCGAAGGCCCCATTTACCCGGGAACCTGCCGCTCTGGAGTGCCCTCCGGCTCCCGGGCTCGATCCGAGCGCCTGCGTGTGCCGACCGGGGTCGTCGCCTTCCATGACCGCGTACAAGGACAGTGCGAGCAGGACATTGCCACCGACATCGGCGATTTCATCCTGCGCCGGGCCGATGGCTTTTATGCCTACCAGCTCGCCGTGGTGGTGGACGATGCGGGGCAGGCCATCACCGACATCATCCGTGGCGCGGATCTGTGCTTGTCCACACCGCGCCAAATCCTGCTGCAGGGGCTTCTTGGACTGCCGACACCAGCTTACGGGCACTTGCCTCTGGTCCTCGACGACCTAGGACGCAAGTTGAGCAAGTCAGAGGCCGCCACACCGGTAGACCCGGCCGACCCCATCCCCGCCCTGCAACTGGCGTTGTGCTTTCTCGGCCAAAAGACTCAGGTCGAGCCTCCATCCGGTGTGGCAGAGTTATTGCGCCAAGCCATCACGGACTGGGATCTCTCGTGCGTCCCCGCTAGGGCGTCTCGCCCCAGGGGTTCGGCAACATAACAAACACCCAACTGGCGCACCCTCATCGCCAACCCACCGAACCTAGTCGATCCAGGGATCCGTATGAGCACAGAGACCCAGCCCGCCCCTCACGAGCACACCCGTACCGGCCTGTCGAAAGCGGCGCTGAAGAACGCCTACATCGACAACCTATTCTTCATCCAGGGGCGCTTCTGGGATGTCGCCTCCCCCAACGATCTCTACATGGCCGCTGCCTACACGGTGCGCGACCGCCTCCTGGAACGTTGGGTCAAGTCCGCCCAAGCCTACAAGAACAACAAGGCGCGCACGGTCTGTTACCTGTCCGCGGAGTATCTACCGGGTCCGCACCTACGCAATAACCTGGTCAACCTACAGATCACTCGGCCCGCCCGCGAGGCCGGCGATGAGCTGAAGCTCGACTTCGACGCCATCATGGACACCGAGGAGGAGCCAGGCCTAGGCAACGGCGGTCTGGGTCGACTCGCCGCCTGCTACCTGGACTCCCTGAGTACCGTGCAGATCCCGGCCATCGGCTACGGCATCCGCTATGAGTTCGGCATCTTCGACCAGGAGATCCGAGACGGCTGGCAGGTGGAGAAGAGCGATACCTGGCTCAAGAACGGCAACCCCTGGGAACTACCGCGGTATCGCCTGAGGCTCCCGGTCAAGTTCGGTGGACATGTCGAGCGTTACCCCGACGAGCACGGCAACCTTCGGGCACGTTGGGTGCCGCAGATGGAGGTCGTCGGCGTTGCCTACGACACGCCGATCCTGGGCTATGGGGTAGGGAATGTGAACCTGCTGCGACTATGGAAATCCGAGGCCCCCGAGTCCTTCGACTTCCAGTCCTTCAACACCGGCGACTACTACGGCGCCGTGCACGCCAAGATGGAGGCGGAGACCATCTCCAAGGTCCTCTATCCCAACGACGAGCCCGAGGCCGGCAAGGAACTGCGGCTCAAGCAGCAGTACTTCTTCGTCTCCTGCTCGTTGCAGGACATGGTGCGCCTGCACCTCAACACCGTCGGCCCGTTGGAGACCTTCCACGAGAAGTTTGTCGCCCAACTCAACGACACCCACCCGGCCATCGCCGTGGCCGAGCTCATGCGCCTGTTGCTCGACGACCACGGCATGGGCTGGGATCAGGCTTGGGACGTCACCCGACGCACCTTTTGCTACACCAACCACACCCTGCTCCCCGAGGCCCTGGAGACCTGGTCGGTAGGTCTGTTCGAGCGCCTGTTACCGCGTCACCTGGAGATCGTCTACGAGATCAATCGCCACTTCCTCGACGAGGTGCGGGTGCGCTTCCTGGGCGACGAGGCCCGAGTGGCGCGTATGTCCCTGATCAGCGAAGACGGCGGGCGCCGCGTACGCATGGCCAATCTGGCCGTGGTCGGCTCCAACGCGATCAACGGCGTCGCCGAACTGCACTCCGAGTTGGTCAAATCCACCATCCTCAAGGACTTCTACGACCTCTGGCCGGAGAAGTTCCACAACGTCACGAACGGAGTCACACCGCGCCGCTTCATCGCAGTGAGCAACCCGCGCCTGGCTGCCATGATCACCGAGTCCTGTGGCGGCGATCGCTGGCTGCGCGACCTCGACTGCCTGCGAGAACTGGAGCCTTACGCCGACGATGCCGGTTTCAAGGCACGCTGGCGCGGTGTCAAGATCGCCGCCAAAACCGACCTAGCGGCCTGGTTGGCCAAGCAAGTCGGCGTGACCGTGGACCCACAGTCGCTGTTCGATGTCCAGGCCAAGCGTTTCCACGAATATAAACGCCAACACCTCAACCTGCTGCACATCGTCACCCTCTATCAGCGACTCAAGCACAGCCCCAACCTGGACCTAGTCCCACGCACCTTCATCTTCGGCGGCAAGGCGGCCCCTGGCTATGCCATGGCCAAGCTGATGATCAAGCTGATCAACGCCGTGGGTGAGGTCGTCAACCACGACCCCCAGGTCAACGGATTCATCCGCGTCGCCTTCATGCCGAACTTCAATGTGCAAAACGGCCAGCGGCTCTACCCAGCGGCGGACCTCTCCGAGCAGATCTCCCTGGCCGGCTTGGAGGCATCCGGCACCGGCAATATGAAGTTCTCCATGAACGGTGCCCTGACCATCGGCACCCTGGACGGGGCCAATGTCGAGATCCGCAAGGAGGTCGGCGCCGAGAACTTTTTCCTCTTCGGCATGACCGCCGAGGAGGTCCAGCAACGCAAACAGGAGGGCTACCGCGCCTGGGAGCACTACCAGGGGGACCACGAACTGAAGGGGGTCATCGACCTCATCGGCGGCGGGTTGTTCTCCCACGGCGACGAGCAACTGTTCCGCCCGCTCACAGACCACCTCATCAACCACGACCCTTTCATGGTCCTGGCCGACTACCGGGCCTATGTGGACTGCCAGGATCGGGTCACCCAGGCCTGGGCCGACCCCGGGCACTGGGATCGGATGTCCATCCTCAACGTGGCACGCATGGGTAAGTTCTCCTCCGACCGCTCCATCCGCGACTATGCGGAGAAGATCTGGAAGATCAAACCCGTGAAGTTGGACTAGCGCAGATCGAAGACGATGGGGACCCGCACCGGCCAGCGACTGCGACCCGTTTCCGACGGGATCGGTTTGTAGCGCCCTAGTCGGCGCAGGGTCTCCACCGCTGCCTCATCGAGGGCGCTATGTCCGGAGCCCTTGGCCACCCGGATGTCGCTCAGGCGGCCATCTCCCTGCACGGTAAAGGCCACGGTCGCGACCCCCTTGACGTCCTCCCGCCTGGCCCCCGGGGGATAGAAACGATTGCGGGCGATGGCCTGCTGCAGGCCCCGCAGATAGGCCCTCTCGGCGGCGGCACGTTCAGCGCTGGCTGCCGCACCCGAGCCTGCAGTGCCACCCTTGGCCGCCCTACCAGCAGCAGCTGCCGCGGTCGTGGCTCCGACCTTGCCTGTGCTCGCCCGCACCGACCTTTCCGATTTGCTCGCACCGGCGGTGCGCTTGGGCTTGGGCTTGGGCTTGGGCTTGGGCTTGGGCTTGGGCTTGGGCTTCGGCTTTGCCTTGACCACCGGCTTCGGGGCGGGTTTCGCCTCAGGTACCGGGGTCACCGCCGCGACCTTGGGAGCCGGCTCTGGAACCGCCTCGGGTATCGGCTCAGGGGCTGGCTTAGGGACTGGCTCTTGGATCGGTTCCGGCGGCGGTTCCGGCAACGGTTCGGTTTCGGGCTCGACGGGCTCCGGCGGACGCTCGGGTTCCGCAACGGGTTCCTGCGCCACCGATTCCGCCGCCGGTGCCACATCGCCCCCCCCCGGGTCGCCCAGATCCACGAACATGGCCAGGCTGACCCCCAACTCCAGGTCGCCCGGGTCGTTCGGGGCCTGCCCTAGGGCAGACCACAGCAGGGTTCCCGCCAGTGCCAAGTGAAGCGTGGCGGAGATCGCAAGGGCGGCGAACAGGCAGCCCTGGCAGCGCAACCGGTTCGTCACTGCTCCCGGGTCAGGATACTGACCCGCTCCAGGGCGTGGGTCTTGAGCAGGTCCGCCACCGCGACGAAGCGCTCGAAGCGTGCCTGGGCATCCACCCGCAGCACGATGGCAGTCTGCGGGTCCAGGCCCGCCAGACGTTCCGCCAGAGGCTCAAGGGCCACCGGGGCCGCATCGAGGTAATACTCTCCCTCGCGCCCGATGGCGATCTCGACCCTTTCGGTAGCATCCCGCGTGGGCGCCGCGTCCGCCTTGGGCAAGCGGATGTCCAAGCGCCCCTCCGCCAGGAAGGTGGCCGTGGTCAGGACGATGGCCAGCAACACCAACATGATGTCGATGAAGGGAATGACGTTGATCGTGTCCATGCGTTTCATGCAGCCTGCAACCTCCGCCACCGCATCTGCAGAACCTCGACCCGCCGCAATAGGGCGTTATAGAAAATGATCGACGGGATGGCGACCACCAAGCCCAGGGCGGTAGCCTTCAGGGCCAAAGCCAGACCGAGCATGATGGCCGAGGTTTCGATGCCTCCGCCTTGACCCAGGTCGTGGAAGGTGATCAGGATACCCAATACGGTCCCGAGCAGACCCACATAGGGGGCGTTGGCGCCGACGGTGGCGATGGTGGTGAGATGGGACGTCAGGGAAATGGTCAATTCGTCCAGATCCTGGAACCGACCCAGGTCCACCCGCGCCAGATAGAGATAGCGTTCGATGACGAAGGCCAGCATGAGAAAGCTCATCAGGCCGAGGACGCCGAAGACGGCGTAGTCTAGATAATCCTTGAGGTACTGCAACGATGAATCCTCGCGTGTTGTGGCGGCGGGCAGGTAGTTGACCCCGTTCCTGCTCGCCTTCTTGATCGGGCTGCTGAGCGCCCTGCACTGTTTGGGGATGTGCGGCGGTATCGTCGGCGCGCTGGCCTTTTCCCTGCCCTTGGAGATACGCCGCGACCCAAGCCGTCTGGTCCTGTTTTTGTTCGCCTACAACCTGGGAAGGGTGGGCAGCTACGCCCTGGCCGGCGCTGCCTTCGGCTGGCTCGGAGAGGCCCTCATGGCCAGTGGCGGCGCGGCCTGGCCCCATCGGGTGCTGCAATGGATTGCCGCCCTGGTGATGGTCGGTATCGGACTCTACATCGCCGGGTGGTTTCCACGCTTTGCTCAGGTCGAGCGCATCGGCGAGCCCCTCTGGCAACGCCTGGAGCCCCTGGGCCGGCGCATCCTCCCAGTGGCCACTCTGCCCCGGGCCCTGGTCTACGGGGCAATCTGGGGTTGGCTGCCCTGCGGCCTGGTCTACACTATGCTCATCGCCACCCCAGCCCAGGGGGGACCCATCGCCGGTGCCCTCTACATGGCCCTGTTCGGTCTGGGTACCCTGCCCGCCATGCTCGCCATCGGGCTACTGACAGGCAGACTCCATGCCTGGGCACGGGACCGCAGGGTCCAGCTGATTGCGGGCCTGAGCGTGATTGCCCTGGGGCTATATACCCTGGGGGTTCAAGGATACAATGTGTAGCTGTTCTGATCGACCGCTGTAGGCGGTCAATATGGGTGATATGCCATGATCGACAAGCGAGGTCCCACCGTTCAACGCCCCGTCGGCACCTCGCCTGAGTTGCGCCGGGTCCTTTCCGCCGCGCGCATGGTGGCTCCCATAGGGGTCAACGTGCTGATCGTCGGCGAGGCCGGCAGCGGCCGACAGACCCTGGCCAGGGAGATTCATCGGCTCGGCCCTACACCTACTGGGCCGTGCCGCGCCGTTGCCTGCGTCGGCCTTCCCGAGGAGGGGCTGCAGGGGCATATCGAGGCCGTGGCCACCACGCCGGGCACGCTCATCCTCACCGAGGTCTCAGACCTACCCCCGGATGCTCAGGCGGCGCTGTTGCGCTACCTCGCGGCCTGGGAGATGAGCCGCGCCCCGGCCAGCGCGGGCACACGGATCATCGCCACCACCAGCCGCGACCTGGCCGCAGAGGTCGCCCTCGGAGCCTTCCGCCGGGATCTCTATTACCGGCTCTGCGTCGTCCCCCTGGAACTACCCGCCCTACGCGACCGGCCCGGAGATATACCCTTATTGCTGGAGGCGCTAGGGACCGAGGCGGCGAGCGCCCAGGGCCAACGCGCACCCCGCTACACCGCGATGGCACTACGCCTGCTGCGCCGGTACACGTGGCCGGGCAATGTCCGCGAGCTGCGTAACCTGTGTCAGCGCATGGCCATTCTCTTCCCTGGCCGCGAGGTCACACCTGAGGATCTACCTTTGGAAGTGCGTCGCGGCGATGCCCCAAGCGCGGAGGCACACCCCTTCCAACTCCCCCCTACCGGCGTCGACCTCAACAGCCTGGAGGCAGAGCTGATCCGCCAGGCCCTGGCACTGGCCGCCGGCAATAAGTCCCGCGCCGCACGCCTGTTGGGCCTGACCCGCGACACCCTGCTCTATCGCATAGACAAGCACCTGATCAGGGCCTAAGGCGATTTCTGTCAATTCTCATACCATCCTGCTTGTCTTTTCGCCCGGCTTCGGCGTCGCGACAACAGTTGCATAGTCCGACTATGCGCCTGTTGCCACTCCTTGAAGCCGAACGAAAATACGGCGCAACCTGGTATTAGAATCTCCGGCAATCGCCTAAGTGAGATAGATCGTCGCCAGCCCCAGAAAGGCCAAGAACCCGGTCACGTCCGTGACCGTGGTCAGGATGACGCCGCCGGCCAGGGCCGGATCGATGCCGACCCGCTCCAGGGCCAGAGGCAGCACGGCGCCGGATAGGGCCGCCATGACCAGATTGATGATCATGGCCGCGGCGATGATGGCCGCGATCCCCGCGCTGTCGAACCAGAACCCCGCCACTGCGGCAACCACTACCGCCCAAATCAGGCCATTGATGGCCCCCACTGCCATCTCACGCACCAGCAACCAACGGGCGTTCTTGGCTGAGAGCTGACCAAGGGCGAGGCCTCGCACGGCAAGCGTCAGGGTCTGGGTGCCGGCAATACCACCCATGCTGGCAACGATGGGCATCAGCACTGCGAGGGCCACGACCTTCTCGATGGTCGCCTCGAAATTCCCGATGACCCAGGAGGCGAGGAAGGCGGTCAGCAGGTTGATCCCCAGCCACACGGCGCGCCGCCTTGCACTCAGTAGCACAGGGGCAAACATGTCCGCATCTTCGGAGAGGCCGGCCTGGCCCATGAACTGATGCTCCGCTTCCTCGCGGATCACATCCATGACGTCGTCCACGGTAATGCGCCCCAGCACCCTGCCCTGATCATCAACCACAGGGGCAGAGACCAGATCGTGCTGCTCGAAACGGTTGGCGACGTCGTGGGCATCCCAGGTGGCCGGGATGGGCTGTATATCCAGCGACATGACCTCGGCTACCGAGTCATCGGGATCGTGGGTGAGGATGTCGGCCAGCGACAGCACCCCCAGGTAGCGCCCCTCCCGGTTAGTCACGATGAGGTTATCGGTCAAGTCCGGCAGTCCCTCCTTGAATCGACGCAGATAGCGCATCACCACATCCAATGTCACCTCTGGGCGGACCGACACCGTATCGGTATTCATCAGACCGCCGGCACTGTCCTCCGGATAGGCCAGTGCCTGTTCCAGACGGGCACGCCTTTGCGCGTCCAGGGAGTCGAGCACCGCATGGGTGACGTTGGCCGGCAACTCGGCAACCAAATCGGCGAGGTCGTCGGTGTCCAGTCCCCGGGTCGCCTCCAGGAACTCGTTGGAGTCCATGCTCTCCATGAGATCGGACCGAACGTCGTCGGTGACGTGTAGCAAGACCTCACCGCCGGCGGCCCCGTCTACCAGTTCCCAGGCGACGTCGCGCTGGGACGGGGGCATGGACTCCAGCAGGTGGCCGATCTCCGCCGGTTCCAGGGCATTGAGCATGCGTCCAGCCCGCCGCAGAGAACCGCTCTCAAGCGCCTCATGGAAGTCGGTAATGCGTTGTTCCTCGGGCGGGACTGGGGTATTCGGGGACATCTGGGTGTAGCTCCGGGCGAGGTAATAAGGTGCCGCGCGGCACATCCGGTAGACACGAGGCACAAAGACCTCAGGGCAGCCTAGGATGAGCAGAGTGGCCCAAGTTGGCAATTGGTGCGAGAGGTGCGGCGAGCCGATACGAGCATGCCGCGTGCCGAGACAGCGAACGATCGACCCCTAGGGGTCTATCGCATCTGGACGGGTATAGCGAGAGATTGCGACGTAGAGGCGAATCGTTCTGCTGATCGGGCTAGTCCTGTAGGACAGCTCCAACTGGGTGCCGCGCGTCTACAAGTTAGCCAGCGCACCTTCGTCGACGCGCGGGAAGAGGGCATTAACCCGAGCATCCAGGTCCGCCACATGCGACTGACGGACGACCTCCTTGACGGCCAGTAGCGCCTCGGGTTGCATGCTGAACTCCCGCAGGCCGAGACCGAGCAGCAATCGGGTGTAGCTCGGATCGGCCGCGAGTTCCCCGCACATGGCCACGGTCGTCCCGGTGCGCTGTCCCGCCTCAATGGTCATCCGGATCAGGCGCAGTACTGCCGGGTGGGTAGGATCATAGAGGTAGCTCACGCTGTCGTCCATGCGGTCCACGGCGAGGGTGTACTGGGTCAGATCGTTGGTGCCGATGGATAGGAAATCCAGACGCCTGGCGAAGGCCTCGGCGCACAAGGCGGCGGCGGGGACCTCGACCATGCCGCCGATGGGCAGGTCCGGGTCAAACGGATGGCCCTCGGCGGTCAGCTCGCGGCGCACCTGCGCGACCAGGGCCAGAACTGCGTCGAGTTCGGCAAGGGTGGTCAGCATCGGGATCATGAGCCGCACCGGACCCAGGGCCGAGACCCGCAGAATGGCGCGCAACTGAGGGCGAAACAGGTCCGGCTCCTGGAGACAGAGACGGATGGCGCGCAGCCCCAATGCCGTGTTGCAGGCCGACCCAGAGCGCGCAGCGACCGCATCGACCTGCTTGTCGACCCCCAGATCCAGGGTGCGAATGGTCAATGGGATACCATCCAGGGCCTCGATCACCTGGCGATAGGCGGCGAGGTGCTCCTCTTCATCCGGTAGGTCTCCGCGGTTCATATAGAGGAACTCGGTGCGATAGAGCCCTACACCGGCGGCACCATTGGCACGGGCCGCGACGGCATCCTCCGGCAATTCCAGATTCGCGAACAGGCTCACGGGTACCCCGTCCAGGGATACGGAGGGCTGATCGACCGTGCGACGCAGGGCCTCGCGGCGTTCCTCCAAGGCGCGGATACGTCCCTGGAAATAGGCCAGGGTAGCTGTGTCCAGGTCCGCCAGGACAGTGCCCGTAACACCATCCACCACCACGGTCTCGCCATGCCTGAAATAGCGGGTGGCACGATGCACGCCGACCACCGCGGGAATGTTGAGGCTGCGCGCCAGGATAGCGGTATGGGACATGGGCCCACCGCACTCGGTCACAAAGGCACCGGCGCCGCGCTGACCGAGCAGGATGGCATCTGCGGGGGCCAGATCCTCGGCGATCACGATCCGTCCGCGAAGATCCTGCTCGCCCATACTCGGAGACTTGGTCCCGGCGCGCAACTGGGTCTGAATCTGTCGGACCACATGGTCCACATCCTGGCGGCGATTACGCAGGTAGGGGTCGTCCATGGCGTCAAAGACGCGCACGAGTGCATCGCGCTGACGCTGTAGGGCCCACTCGGCGCTGCATGCCTCCAGACGTATCAGCTCCCGGGCGGCGTCCACCAGGGCGGCGTCTTCGAGCATGAGGATGTGGGTATCGACGAACTCGGCCACGACCACCGAGACGGCCGCAGGGATCTGCTCACGTACCGCCCGCAGCAACGCACGGGCGGCATCAAGGGCCGCGTCCAGGCGGGCCACTTCGGCATCGATGGCCTCGGGTGGTATGACGCCCGGGGTGGCGGGACAGGGGCAACGGGCAATAACGAAGGCCGGCCCCACGGCAATACTGCGCGAGGCACTCACGCCCTGGCCCTGACAGGACAGGGTCATTCCGGCTCCTCGAAGCGATCGGCTACCAGTGCGGCAAGGGCAGCCACCGCCGGGGCTTCATCCTCTCCCTCGACCTCGATCGTGATGCTCGTACCCTGGCTCGCGGCCAGCATCATGACGCCCATGATGCTCTTGCCGTTGACCCGGGAACCATTGCGTTCAACCTGGACGGTACTGTCAAAGGCGCTCGCACAGCGCACGAACTTGGCCGCTGCCCGGGCGTGTAGACCAAGCCTATTCACAATGGGTAGCTCTTGTCTGATCAACGCTCGCCTGCCTCCCCCACCAAATCGACCAGAGTGTCCGGCCGACAACACCTCATAACGCCTTCGCTTCCACCCCCGAGGGCCTTGTCCATCAGATCATCGACTCCCAGAGCAGGATAGTTGAACACACGCACGAGCATCGGGAGATTGACCCCCGCCAGGGCCCTCACACCAGGCAGGCACTGGAGGGACGCGGCGATGTTGGCGGGCGTGGAGCCATACATGTCGGTGAGGACCAGGACCCCATCCCCGCAGTTCAAGGCCTCGACCCGACGCAGCGCATCATTGCGCAGTTGCTCCGCATCCGCCTCGTCGCGGACGGCCATGACGTCCGCCGCGAGTGGGCAAACGCCGAACATACGACGCGCCGTGGTCAGCAAGGCCGCACCGATATCCCCGTGGGTGATCAATAGCAGCCCCACACTCATGGTAGATCCCGATGCCGGACCATGACGCTGTGACCGCTCTCCTCGAAGTGCCGACGCAGCGCCTCGGCCATATAGACGGAGCGGTGCTGTCCGCCGGTACACCCGAAGGCCACAGTAAGGTAGGAACGCCCATCGGTCTCGAAGCGCGGCACCCAGCGATCGAAGAAGCCGATCAGATCGGTGCGCATTTCCCCCACCTCGGTGCTGGCGTTGAGGAATTCGGCCACGGCCGGGTCACGCCCGGTCAATGGGCGTAAGTCTGGACGCCAGTGGGGGTTCGGCAAGCACCGCACATCGAAGAGAAAGTCCACATCGTGCGGGACGCCATTCTTAAAGCCAAAGGATTGCAGCAGGATGGCCGCCTTGGGCGAGGCATTGCCGGCGACGCGCTCCCGGACCAGATCGCGCAGCTCGTGGACATTGGTGTGGGTGGTGTCGATGACCACTTCCGCCTCGCTGCGGATGGGGTCAAGCAGCCGACGTTCCATGGCGATGGCCTCCGCCAGGGGCCGATCAGCACGCGTCAGCGGGTGTTTGCGGCGCGTCTCACTGAAACGCTTGATCAGGGTGACGCTGTCAGCCTCCAGGAACAATACCCGAGCCTCAATGCTGTGGGCACGCGCGTGGCGAATCAATTCCGGCAGCTCGCCCAGGTGCTGTTCCGTATTACGCGCGTCGATTCCCACCGCGGTACGGGTATAGGTGGCGTCGGAGGAGCCAGTCAGACCCAAGGCCAGCTCCTTGAGCAAAAATACCGGCAGATTGTCGATGCTGTAATAGCCCAAGTCCTCCAGCGTACGCAAGGCGACACTCTTGCCGGACCCGGACAAACCACTGACGATGACCAATCTCATGGGTCCACCTCTGTACACCCCCAGACTTGCCGATTAGGACACCAAGACGCCGTTCGAGTGAAACCTCTGAGGGTTGTACTCCGGCCTGCCGCGCTCTGAATCGGCGGCACCGTCGGCCAAGGCGCGCGCCTGTCGTTCGATGAAGTCTGCCCCCGCATCGTAACCACGGATACGCGAGATCTGATGGCGCACCGCCGCCTCGACCAGAATAGCAAGATTGCGCCCAGGGGCGACCGGCATGGTCACCTCAGGTACCGTCACGCCTAAGATGTGACGCCCGGATAGGCTGCCGGACAAACGATCGACAAGAGCCAGCTCATCCCCGGTCATCGTGCGCAGATTGATCACCAAACCGAGATGGCGGCGCTGGGCGACAGCGGTCTCCCCGAACATGGAGCGGATATTCAGCACACCCAGGCCCCGCACCTCCAGGAAGTCACGCAACAACGCTGGACAGGTGCCGTCCAGGACGTCCGGTGCGACCCGCGCAAACTGCGGCGCATCATCGGCAATCAACCGATGGCCGCGGGTCACTAGATCGAGGGCCAACTCGCTCTTTCCGACAGCCGGGTCACCGATCAGCAACACACCCATGCCGAGGACATCCATGAAGACGCCATGAACCGTGATGGTATCCGCCAGCGCATGGGTAAGAAAATAGCGCAACCGCAGGATGACGTCCTCGTCGCCTAGGGGCGAGGCCAGCATCGGTGTTCCGCTACGCTCCGCGAGTTCCATCATCAGTGGCTCCGGCTCGATGCCGTCGGTCAGGATGACCGCCGCCGGGCGTGCGTCGAACAGCTTGTCCAGGGTCTCGTCGTGGGCGGGCCGTCCGAGGTCGGTCAGGTAGACCAACTCAGGATAGCCGATGATCTGTATGCGGTTGGGGTGGATACAGTTGAGCGAGCCGATCAGCGACTGCCGGGCGGTACCTGGATCGGCACTACGCAGTGGCCGCTGGGTCGCGGGTATGGGACCTAGCCAGCGCAATTTGAGGCTCGCCCCAACCCTCTCGATCAGGCCCTGGAGGGTATCGATGGGGCTCATTGCCGCTGCGATGTGGCGTCCCAAGCGTTGATCAGGGCCAGCACATCCTGCGGCAAGGTCGCGCCTCGCAGGCTCTGGCACATGCGCTCATCGCTGAACATGGTCGCCAGCGCCGAGAGGAGCTGCAGATGGGACTCCGTGGCCTGCTCCGGGACCAGCAGGGCCAGCGCGAGATCCACCGGCTCGCCATCGATGGCATCGTAGTCAATAGCTCGGCGCAGGTGCACGAGCGCGCATCTCGCCTCGACCACCTCCGGCATGCGCGCATGTGGCAGTGCTATCCCGTGGCCGAGGCCGGTGCTACCCAGACGTTCACGTTCGAGTAGGCGTTCAAGCACCAGCTCTGCAGTCAGGCTCGCATCGTCCACGGCGAGCAGTTCGGCGAGCGTCTCGATGAGGCGCTTCTTGCTGGCGACATCGACGCCGCTGTCAATACGCTCGACAACCAAAAACTGGGGGGGAAACATCTGTGGCGGCTCCCGATGGCGTCCGGTTCGAGATACCGGGCAAAGTGTCATAAACAAAGCGCCACCCCGGTTGTGCACCCTGGATGGCGCGACGCTGTCGTTGAATTGACAAGGGGGCAGATGCCCCCTGCAAGATTACTCCATTTTACTCGACGGTGGGTTCGACCTGCGCGGTCCCACGGTGGCCGATCTTTTTCTCCTTATGCCGCAGGACTTGGCGATCGAGCTTGTCGATCAGCGTGTCGATGGCCGCGTACATATCCTCGTGGACCGAATCGGCGAAGACCTTGGCGCCATTGATGTGGAGGGTCGCCTCGGCCTTCTGGCGCAACTTTTCAACGCTCAGGATCACATGCACGTTAAGTACATGGTCGAAATGGCGGGCAAGCCGCTCGAACTTGCTGTCGACATACCCGCGCAGGGACTCGGTAATGTCGATGTGATGACCCGTCAGGTTGATTTGCATAGTGTCACTCCAAATGAAACAAGCGCCCGTTAAGCCAGACGCTTGCGCTCGCTCGAGGGTGGGATGCCCAGAGCCTCGCGGTACTTGGCGATGGTCCGCCGTGCGACCTTGATCCCCTGCTGGGCGAGGACGTCCGCCAGCTTGTGATCGCTCAACGGCTTGCCGGGTGCCTCGGCGGCAACCAGCTTGCGCAGCAGGGCACGGATCGCGGTCGACGAACACTCGCCGCCAGAAGCCGTGTTGACGTGGCTAGAGAAGAAAAACTTGAATTCGAAGGTGCCGCGTGGGGTGTGCATGTACTTCTGCGTGGTCACGCGGGAAACGGTGGATTCATGCAACTCCAAGGCATCAGCAATATCGCGTAGGACCATAGGCCGCATGGCCTCTTCACCATAGTCCAGAAAGTCCCGTTGGAGTTCCACGATCTTGGTTGCAACCCTCAGCACAGTATCGTTACGACTGGTCAGGCTCTTGATGAACCAGCGTGCCTCTTGCAGGTGGTCCTTGAGGCAGGCGTTATCGGCGGTATGGTCCGCACGCCGGATCAACTTGGCGTAGTCGGCGTTCACCCTGAGTTTAGGCGTAGTTTCCGGATTCAGCTCGACATGCCAGGTACCGGAGCGGCGCGACACCAATATGTCGGGGATGATGTACTCGGGTTGCAGGTCAGCAACCGCCGATCCCGGGCGTGGGTTGAGAGATCGGATCAGCCCAACCGCCAACGCCAACTCCACCTGATCGAGATTCAGGCGCCGACCGATGTCGCCCAACTCCCCCTTCGACAAACGCGCGAAATGGTGGGTGCACACGGCGATGGCCGTGTCCCGCTGCGGCGTGTCGAGCGGGAGTTGGCGCAGTTGCAACAGCAGGCATTCCTGCAAGTCCCGCGCAGCCACGCCGGGTGGATCCAGTGCTTGGATATGGTGGATCACCGACTGCACCTCGTCGGGCCCAACATCGTCGCTGCCAATGGTCGCCACCAACTCGTCCACGTCCGCACCGAGGTAACCGTCCGGGTTGATGGCATCGATGACAGCCAGCGCGATGCCGAGATCATCGTCGCTGAATCGACTCAGGTTGAGCTGCCATAGCAGGTGGTCATGCAGGGTGAGCGGGCTACTCTGCTGCACCAAGGGATCGTAGTCGGGGTTATCGTCGTTGCTGTGGGAGGTACTGGGCAGATAACCATCGAAGGTATCGCCCCACAGACTGTCCACCGGCAGCTCGTCAGGCATGGCGGTTGCCTCGCCACGAATTTCACTGTCCTGGCCAGTCGGGCCCTGCTTATCCGCCGTCGCCGCAGATTCGCCCGGCCCCAACTCCGCCCCAGCTGCGTTGGTGCGGTCGGCCTCGTCGCTCTCCTCGAGCATGAAATTGGACTCAAGGGCGCTCTGGATCTCTTGTTGCAGGTCCAGCGTCGACAGCTGCAACAAGCGGATCGCCTGCTGTAACTGCGGCGTCATGGTCAAGGATTGACCGAGACGTAGCTGGATGGTCTGCTTCATCGTGTGAGGACGCCGGAACTGCTACGCAAAATAAATGCCATGTGACGATTCTAGCGTATTCGGCGCATCCAACCGCAAGCGCTTGCGACTAAAATTCGTGGGCCGTCCATGGGCCGCTGGGAACATGCCGTCGTCAGGGCTTCCCAGGGCCGCTGTCACAGTTTGAAGTGCTCGCCGAGATAGACGGCACGCACCTCGGCGTTGTCCAGCAACGCGGCCGGCGTGCCCTCGGCGATCACCCTGCCATCGTTGATGATGTAGGCGCGATCACAGATATCGAGTGTCTCGCGGACGTTATGGTCGGTGATCAATATACCGATGTGCCGCTCGCGCAGGTGCGCCACGATGCTCTTGATGTCGCCCACCGCGATGGGATCGACCCCGGCGAAGGGCTCGTCGAGCAACATCACCTTTGGGTCCGCCGCGAGGGCACGGGCGATCTCCAGACGCCGACGCTCTCCGCCGGAC
Source organism: uncultured Gammaproteobacteria bacterium (assembly GCA_963845265.1). Lineage (GTDB taxonomy): Bacteria > Pseudomonadota > Gammaproteobacteria > Chromatiales > Chromatiaceae > DYRB01. The sequence goes on from CAWJRN010000006.1 coordinate 179,268, forward strand.
AGACTCAGGGCGAGCGAGTCGGCCACATGGGCAATGCCCAACTCCTCCAACAATTGCAGACAGCGCTGTTGTTGGCCATCGCGGTCCAGATCGCGACGTTGTTCGAGCACGGCCAGGAGATTGTCCCGGGCGCTCAGCTTACGAAACACGGATGGCTCCTGGGCCAGGTAACCCAGGCCCCGCCGGGCCCGGGTATGCATGGGGGAAAAAGAGATGTCCTGCCCGTCCAGATCGATAACGCCGGTATCCGCCGGGATCAGACCGACAATGAGGTAGAAACAGGTCGTCTTGCCAGCCCCGTTGGGGCCGAGCAGGCCGACCACCTCGTCGGCCGCCACGCTCAGGCCGACACCGTGTAGTACCTGGCGCCGCCCGTAGCGCTTGGTCAGGCCCTCTGCGCGCAAGAGGCTCAAGGCTTGTCCCCGCCCTTGCCCTTACCCTTGCCAGGAGCGGGCCCCTTGGCCGTCGACTTGTTCGAGCCACCCTGCCGGTCTGGACCCTTGGCGGACTCCGGGGTAAAGGTGATCTTGACCCGCCCGGATCCCTGGGCGCTGGCCCCTGCCTTGACCTGGGAGCGGGCCCGATCATAGACAATGCGGTCACTGGAGAAGAGGTCGTTTGCTTGAGTGAGCACCGCCTGCTCGATCAGGGTCAGTTCGTCCTTGTCAGCGTCATAGTCCATGCGCTGAGCCTGCGCATGGACCTCGCCTTTGTCACCCTCGACGTCCTGACGATAACGCACCGGGTTACCCAGTGCTGTGATGAACTGGGGCCGTCGATCCTCCTTGTGCTGGACGGTCACATGATCGGCGAGGATGCGCATCGTGCCCTGATCGACCTGAACATTGCCGATGTAGACGCTGGTGTCTTTGATGTCGTCGAGCTCGACGCTGTCGGCCTCGATATAGATGGGCTGATCCTGGTCGCCCTCTAGAGCCATCACGGGGACTGCGAGGGTACCAAGACAGAGCATCAAAGCCGCGGCGATAGCCATGCCGGCGGGTAACGCGGCAAGGCTGACGTGTTCGGGTGAGGGTAGGGCGCGAGACATAGCAATCCTGATCCGGCGGCAAGGCCCCGCGCCTGATGCGTCGGGCGGGGTGGTGGGCGATTCTCGAAACGACGGGGGTTGGGATTATTGCACGGCCATCCGAGCACGGGCGCGCCCAAGGAAGCGTGCCCGCATCGCGGTCTCCCCAAACCAGACCTGCATCCCGGTGGAGTTCAGCCGATTATCCAAACTGACGATCTCCACCGGCATGGTCGTCTCGGCGTATTCCTGGCGCGGCCGAATCAGCAATTCGCTGGTCGTTAGATGGACGGGCTTGACCTCGCCATCACCTTGACGATCGGCGTGGACCTGACCGTGGAGCCAGACTCGTTCGCCGTCACCCGAGGCCCAACCGGTCTCCGAGTGAATATGCCAAGGCTGACCATCCGGGCGATACACCACCAAGGTAGGACGGTCGAACTCGCTGCTGTCGTCATCGGCATAGTGACGCATCCGCTCGGCACTCAGGCGGCGTGTCGGCCGCCCTGTTTCGTCCATCGTGATTGCGGCGAGATTTTCCGCACGGTAGTCCGGCAATCGCTCCCGGGTGATTGGCACCGGTGTCTCGGCGACCTGCGTCGACTGCCACCACCAGGCAGCGCCCCCCATTGACGCCAGCATCAGCGCCAGCACCCGTTGACGACCCGTTAGACGCATACTTGCCGGCATGGCTTGCGGCAACCCCTACAGGTAGCTCTGCAACATTGGCTCCAAACTACCCTGAGCCTCCATGATCAGCTCGCAGACCTCGCGGCCTGCCCCCCTCCCCCCAGGGGTATGGGTCTGCCAATGGCAGTGCGCGGCCACCAAGGGGTGAGCATCAGCCACCGCGATAGCCAGACCCACTTGACGCATGACGGGCAGATCCACCACATCGTCACCCACATAGGCGATCTCGGCATCGCCGACACCGAGCGTTGTCTTGATGTCGCCATAGGCCGGGAGCTTGTCCCGATAGCCCTGGTAGACGTGGGCAATCCCCAGACTCTCCATGCGGATCCGCACCACTTCAGAGCGACGACCGGTGATGATGGCCAAGGTCACCCCGCTCTGGCGCAGCATGACCATGCCGTGTCCATCGCGAGAATGAAATGCCTTGTACTCCTGGCCATCGTCGCCAAGAAACAGGCTGCCGTCGGTGAGCACCCCATCGACATCGAATATCACCAGTCGCACGTGTTTGGCGCGTTCCAGGACATCTGTGCGGTTGTGCTCCGGCATGGCTGTCGTTCTCCGGCTGATTGAAAAGGGACACGCGGCGGTCGGTCAAACAACACCGGCGCGCAACAGATCGTGCATGTTGATCGCGCCGACCAGGCGGTCATCGCCGTCAACGGCAAGCAAGGCGTTGATTTTGCGACTTTCCATGAGGTGCAAGGCGGCTGCGGCCAAGACCTCCGGACGGGCCGTCACCGGATTGGGCGTCATGACCTGATCGACCTCGGTGCTATGGATATCCACGCTGCGATCCAGAGTGCGGCGCAGATCGCCGTCGGTATAGATCCCCGCAATCCGCCCGTCGGGGGTCAGCACGGCGGTCATCCCTAGGCCCTTGCGCGACATCTCCATCAAGGCCTCCCGCAGCAGGGTCCCTTGGGGTACCTGCGGGATGGCCTCTCCCACATGCATAATGTCGCCCAAATGTAGGAGCAGACGCCGCCCTAGGCTACCGGCAGGGTGCGAGCGGGCAAAGTCCTCCGCGGTGAACCCGCGGGTCTCGAGCAAGGCTACCGCCAAGGCGTCACCCATCGCCAAAGCCGCGGTGGTACTGGCAGTCGGTGCCAGTCCAAGTGGACAGGCCTCTTGGTCGACGCTCACGTCGATATGCACCTCGGCGTCTTTGGCCAGGGTGGAGCCGGCACGCCCGGTCATGGCGATCAGAGGCACACCGAGGCGCTTGATCAGGGGCAAAATGGTGAGGAGTTCCCCGGTCTCGCCCGAGTTGGACAGTGCAAGGACGACGTCCTTCGGCGTGATCATACCCAGGTCGCCATGGCTCGCCTCGCCCGGGTGGACGAAGAAGGCCGGGGTCCCGGTACTGGCGAGGGTAGCCGCGATCTTTCCCCCGATGTGCCCGGACTTACCCATGCCCAGGACCACGATGCGACCCTGGCAGGCCAACATATATCGGCAGGCCCGCACGAAGGCGGCATCGATGCGCTGCACCAGAGCCGCTACGGCTGCGGCCTCCGTGCGAATCACGGCTTGACCGAGTTGCCTGAGCTTGCCCTCATCTTGCGCGGTCCAAGACCGCTGCCCGGGAAGTCGGTCGGCCCCACCTCGGTCTTCTGCTGTCATGATCGTCTCGCGTTACTCGCCTAGGGTTTGGGGCCGCAACCGGTGTCACGGCGCCATCTGCGGCGAAGTTTGTGGCGTCCACCCGGCCGCGGCCTCCCCTGTGCCAGGTGCAGACGCCTGGCGATCGCAGTTAGCGTGCGGCATTCTTTCAGAGGTGTAACGGTGGCGCAACCAGGCCATGGCGTTGCGCGGAGGCACAACCACGAGGTCTAGCATGAGCATCGAACTGGTCGCACGAGACTGGAACCGCCTCGATTGGTGCGGGTCCTTCTACCCGGACGGGCTGCCGGAGGACTGGCGCCTAACGTACTTTGCGAACGCCTTCGAGGCCGTCTTGATCCCCCTGTCTGTGTGGCAGTTACAGGCCGAGGTACTGGGTCAGTGGGCCAACGATGTGCCTATGCGGTTCCGGTTCTACATGGAGACCGATGCCAACAGGGACACAGCAGGCGTCGTCGCATCCGCCGCAGCCGCCTTGGGCGAGCGATTTGCCGGCAGTGTCCGCGCACCACAGACAGGCGGACCGCAAGACCCGAGTCCTGGGCACGACCAACTCGTGTCAGCGTGGGATGCACAGGGCGCGCCCATGCTCGCCCGGTCATTCCCCACCCACCTGACCTGCGACCCTCGCAACGCGCTGCAATGGCTGCGTAACCTATCCGTCGAAGCCCGGTCCCAGCCGGCCTTGGCAATCATCGGCGATGCCACTGCGGACAACCTCATCCGACTCGGCCAACTGGTCGCCCTCGCCGGACTGGCTTGACGCACCGCACCCGTGACAAGACAATGGCCCGCTTCTCAGTCGGGCACTTTGCCACGGAGCCAAAGAACGATGGGGAAAGGTTGCCCCAGCACAGCCGCGCCCACGCATGCGCGGACCCAGGCGGCGACCTCCCACAAGGTCAGCCCGACGGGCGCTGCCGTGCCCCTGGTCCGTATCCGCGACCTCCACTTCGCCCGTGGCGGGCGCCCCATCTTCGACGGCATCGATCTGGACATCCTACGCGGCCAGGTGACCGCGGTGATGGGTCCGAGCGGGACCGGCAAGACAACCTTGCTCAAGCTGATCAGCGGCCAGCTCCGCCCGGATGCGGGCACCGTCGAGGTGGACGGGCACAATGTCCACGCACTGAGCCACCGCGAACTGTATCGCTTGCGCACCCGCATGGGGATGCTGTTCCAGAGTGGCGCCCTGCTCACGGATTTGAACGTCTTCGACAATGTCGCCTACCCGCTGCGCGAGCACACCGGACTGCCGGAGACCATGATCCGTAAGCTGGTACTCATGAAGCTGGAAGCGGTAGGACTGCGCGGGGCCCGCAGGCTCATGCCCAGCGAGCTGTCCGGGGGCATGGCGCGGCGTGTCGCCCTGGCCAGGGCGATCGCCCTGGACCCGATGATGATCATGTACGACGAGCCCTTCACGGGGCAGGACCCGATCTCCATGGGCGTACTGGTGACCTTGATCCACCAGCTCAACGAAGCCAGCCGCCTGACCAGTATCGTGGTCTCCCACGACGTACGCGAGACCGCCGGCATCGCGGACCGCATCTACATCATCGCCAACGGCAAGGTCATGGCCCAGGGGACACCCCAGGAGGTCGATGCCTGTGGCTCGGAATGGGTACACCAGTTCATCCACGGCGAGCCCGACGGCCCGGCGCACTTCCACTATCCTGCGCCCGCCTTGGAGCGGGATTTTTTTGGCTAGGCGGACATGCGCGAACAGCTGCAACATTTGGGGCGAGGCGGCATCGAGGCCCTGGCGGGTCTGGGACGAGGCCACCTGTTACTGGCCGGCATTCTCTCCGGTCTGCCGCAACTAGTGGCCCGCCCGCGTTTGTTGCTGGCCCAGGTCTTCAATGTCGGCGTCCTGTCCACGCTCATCATTGGCGTCTCCGGGCTCTTCGTCGGCATGGTTTTGGCCTTGCAGGGGTACTATGTCTTGTCACAGTTCGGTGCAACCCAGAGCCTTGGGGTCATGGTCGCCGCCTCTCTGGTACGCGAGCTGGGGCCAGTGGTCACAGCCCTGTTGGTGGCGGGACGTGCCGGATCGGCCCTGACCGCGGAGATCGGCCTGATGAAGGCCACCGAGCAACTGTCAGGCCTGGAGATGATGGCGGTCGACCCGATCAAGCGCATCCTGACCCCGCGCTTCTTCGGCGGTCTGATCTCCATGCCCCTGCTGGCGGCCATGTTCAGTGCCGTCGGCGTCTTGGGCGGGTGGTTCGTCGGCGTCGGGCTCCTGGGTGTGGACGAGGGGGCCTACTGGGGCCAACTCCAGGCCAAGATCGACTTCCACGAGGACGTGGTGAATGGCGTGATCAAGAGCCTGGTGTTCGGCCTGGTGGTCACATGGATTGCCCTCTTCCAAGGCTACGACGCCACCCCCACCTCAGACGGGGTGAGTCGCGCCACCACCCGTACCGTGGTGCACTCGGCCCTGGCCGTGTTGGGCCTGGACTTCGTATTGACGGCCCTCATGTTCGGACATTGAACGCCATGACGCATTCACGCACTGTCGAGATTCTGGTGGGCGCCTTCATGGCTGCGGGCATCGTCGCCCTGTTCTTTCTCGCCATGAAGGTCAGCAATCTCAATGCATCTGCAGTGGGCGACGGCTACCTGCTCCAGGCGCGCTTCGACAACGTGGGTAGCCTCAAGGAGCGCGCCGCTGTGACCATGGCCGGCGTCCGCATTGGGCGGGTCGAGACCATCGGCTACGACAAGGCCACCTACGAGGCACTGGTCGACCTGCGCATCGATCGTCGCTACGACAATCTGCCCATTGACACCTTTGCAAACATCTTTACCGCCGGGCTGCTGGGCGAACAGTACATCGGCCTGGAGCCGGGTGGCAGCAGCGACTATCTGCACGAGGGCGACACCATCGGCCACACGCAATCGGCCCTGGTCCTCGAGCAGATGATCGGACAGTTTCTCTTCAACAAAGCCGGGGAGTCCTCCCAATGATCACACGCACCACCTTATTTACCGCCCTCTGTTTGTGGCTTTTCAGCGGCCTGGCCCTGGCGGCATCCCCTGAATCGGCCTCCGCCATGGTCAAGGACACCAGCAACCGGATGCTCACCACCCTCCAGGCGCGCCGTGCCGAAGTCGACCGGGACCCTTCCCTCATCTACAAGATGGTCTCCGAGATCCTGGTGCCCCACTTCGATTTCACCCGTATTACCCAATCCGCCCTGGGACGCCATTGGTCGAAGGCCACCCCCGCCCAGCAAGAGGCCCTGACGACCGAGTTTCGGCAATTGCTGGTACGGACCTACGCGACGGCCCTACTACGCTATTCGGGCCAGGAGATCCGCTTCCTGCCGGCACGCCCCGGGTCCGGCCCCGACTCGGTGACCGTTGCCAGCGAGATTGTCCAGGGCAGCACCACGCCCCTATCCGTTGACTACAAGCTCTATACGCAAGGCGGCGCCTGGAAGGTCTACGACGTGATCATCGACAACGTCAGCCTGGTGACCAACTACCGCAGCAGCTTCGCCTCGGAGATCCGCAAGGGTGGTATCGACGGGCTGGTGCAGCGCCTCGGCGAGATGAACACCAAGGGTGCCGGGTGAACCGGACCACCTTGACGAGGACCGCCCCTGGGGCCTTCAGCATCACCGGCGACCTCGACTTCGCCAGCGTCGGTGACCTGTTGGCTCAGGGCGAGCAGGCATTTGCCGAGCACCAGTTGATTCGCATCGACCTGCAGGGTGTCGGCCAGGCCAATAGCGCCGGATTGGCCTTATTACTGGAATGGTTGGATCGGGCCCGGCGCCGCCGGCAACGCCTAGAGTTGGTCCATCTCCCGGAATCCCTCGCACGCATCGCTGCGATCACCAACCTGACCGGTCTGCTATCCCTGGGCGCTGACACCGCACCACCCCGATCCTAACGTTTCCACTATGGACGCCGGCGGTGCCGTGGCCCTTGGTCCCCTACCCCCAGCATCCACCAAACTGCCCAGTACGACGCCCCTTATGGATAAGCTCCTCATTACCGGCGGCCGCCCCCTGACAGGGGAAGTACGCATCTCCGGTGCAAAAAATGCCGCCCTGCCCATCATGGCCGCCACCCTGCTCTCGCCGGAGCCGGTGATACTGGCCAATGTCCCGCGGCTGCACGATGTCGCTACGACCCATGCGCTACTCGAACGTATGGGGGTCAAAATCACCCATCTGGACGGTCGTATCCATGTGGATGCCGGTCAGGTCACCAGCCACTCAGCCCCCTACGACCTAGTCAAGACCATGCGCGCCTCGATCTTGGTCCTGGGGCCCCTGGTCGCGCGCTTCGGCGAGGCCGATGTCTCCCTGCCCGGCGGCTGCGCCATTGGTGCCCGGCCGGTCAACCTGCACATCGAGGGCCTGCGTGCCATGGGGGCCGACATCGGCGTCGAGAATGGCTACATTCGCGCCCGATCTGGCCGTCTCCAGGGGACGCGACTGATCATGGAGATGGTCTCGGTTACCGGCACCGAGAACCTGATGATGGCCGCCACCCTGGCCGAGGGCGAGACCCTGATCGAGAACGCCGCCCGTGAACCCGAGGTCGTGGACCTGGCCAATTTCCTCAATGCCATGGGGGCACGGGTCGAAGGCGCCGGTACCGACACCATTCGCGTGCTTGGGGTGGAACGCCTCGGCGGGGCGGAATACCGGGTCATGCCCGACCGCATCGAGACCGGCACCTACCTGGTCGCGGCCGCTATCACCGGCGGGCGGATCCGGGTGCTGGACACCTGCCCAGAAGTACTCGACTCCGTTCTCAAGAAGCTGCGCGAGGCCGGCGCCAGGATCGAGGTCGGGCCCGATTGGATCGACCTGGACATGGGCGGACGCCGGCCCAAGGCTGTGGACATCCACACAGCGCCCCACCCAGCCTTCCCAACCGACATGCAGGCCCAGTTCTGCGCCCTCAACGCCGTCGCAGAGGGCGTTGGCGTGGTCACTGAGACCATCTTCGAGAACCGTTTCATGCATGTGCAGGAGCTACAGCGCATGGGGGCGGACATCCGGGTGGAGGGCAACATCGCCGTCTGTCACGGCGTGGAGCGCCTCACCTCCGCGCCCGTCATGGCCACCGACCTGCGCGCCTCCGCCGGCCTAGTCCTGGCCAGCCTGGTGGCCGATGGCGAGACCCTGGTGGACCGCATCTACCACATCGACCGGGGATACGAGCACATCGAAGACAAGCTCACCGGCCTGGGCGCCCAAATCCGCCGGGTCCGGGGTCAAAACCCGGGTCAGGAGTAGTCCGATGGATCTGGGAGCCCCTCTGACTATCGCGCTGTCCAAAGGCCGTATCTTTGAGCAGACGCTACCCCTGCTCGCCCAGGCCGGCATCGTCCCGGAGGACGACCCGGAGACCAGCCGTAAGCTCATCCTCGCCACCAGCAATCCCCAGGTACGCTTGGTCATCATCCGTGCCAGCGACGTACCCACCTATGTGCAGTACGGCGCCGCGGACCTCGGCGTCGCCGGTAAGGATGTCCTCCTCGAACACGGTGGCGATGGGCTCTACGAGCCGCTGGATCTGGGTATCGCCCGTTGCCGCATGATGGTCGCCGGCCCCGCCGAAGACCGCCCCGTACGTGGGCGCCTGCGCATCGCCACCAAGTATGTGCGCTGCGCCGAACGCTACTATGCCGCCCAGGGCCAGCAGGTTGAGCTCATCAAGCTCTACGGGTCCATGGAGCTGGCCCCCTTGGTCGGGCTCGCCGACCGCATCGTGGACCTAGTCGAGAGTGGCGGTACCCTCAAGGCCAACGGCCTGGTCCCCTTGGAACATATCGCCGACATCTCCTCGCGACTGGTCGTAAACAAGGCCGCCTGGAAGATGAAGCACGGCGCCGTCACCGCCCTGCTCGGCGTCCTGCGCGAGGCCGTGGCACGGCAGGCGGTTTAGTCCGCGACGACTTCACCGCACCAGCCCCAAAGCACCTGTAAGGAAATAGGACAGCATTAACAGGATTTTTATTTTATTTTAGGCTTTTACGATGACTTGTTAATCCGCAACACAAGTCCTGAAAAATCCTGTTAATCCTATCCCATCGCTTTCGCCGCCCCCACGGAGCGCGCCCCTCACTCAGGTAAACACCATGGCCGAGATCGCCCGCCTCTCCACCGCAGACCCCGACTTCAACGCCCGCCTAAACGCCCTGCTCGCCTGGGAGTCGGTCTCAGACGACCAGGTTCAGCAGACGGTCGATGAGGTCATCAAGGCAGTGCGTAGCCGCGGTGACGCGGCCCTGCTCGACTACACGGCGCGCTTCGACGGCTGGACCCCCGCCTGCGCCTCGGACATCGAGATCCCACAGTCGGACCTCGCCGCCGCCCTAACCACCATCCCAGGGGCCCAGCGCGAGGCCCTGGAACTCGCCGCCGCCCGCATCCGCGCCTATGCCGAGCACCAACGCCTGTCCGGCTTCAGCTACCGGGAGCCGGATGGAACCCTGCTCGGTCAGCAGGTCACGCCTCTGGACAGGGTTGGACTCTATGTGCCTGGCGGCAAGGCCGCCTACCCCTCCTCGGTCCTCATGAATGCCATCCCCGCCAAGGTTGCCGGGGTCGCTGAGCTGATCATGGTCGTCCCCACACCCAAGGGCGAGCGCAACGACCTGGTCCTGGCCGCCGCCGCGGTCGCCGGGGTGGACCGGGTCTTCGCGATCGGCGGTGCCCAGGCCGTCGCCGCCCTCGCCTACGGCACCGAGTCGGTCCCCGGGGTGGACAAGGTCGTCGGCCCAGGCAACATCTATGTCGCCACTGCCAAACGCGCCGTCTTCGGCCAAGTCGGCATCGACATGGTGGCCGGCCCCTCGGAGATCCTGATCCTCTGTGACGGGGGGACGGACCCGGATTGGATTGCCATGGACCTCTTCTCCCAGGCCGAGCATGACGAGGACGCCCAATCCATCCTGGTCGCCTGGGACGCGGCCTACCTGGACCAGGTTGCAGCAGCAGTCGACCGCCTGCTGCCGACCATGGAGCGCGTCGAGATCATCGCCGCGGCCCTGCGCGGGCGCGGGGCCCTGGTCCTGGCCAAGGACCTGGACGAGGCCGTGGGGCTCGCCAATCACATCGCCCCCGAGCACCTGGAGCTGTCCCTGGCCGACCCAGAGCCCGTGGCAACGCGCATTCATCATGCCGGTGCCATCTTCATGGGCCGCCACACCGCCGAGGCCCTGGGTGACTACTGCGCCGGGCCCAACCACGTGTTGCCCACCTCGCGCACCGCCCGCTTCTCCTCACCCCTGGGGGTCTATGACTTCCAAAAGCGCTCCAGCCTCATCATGGCCTCGCCCCAGGGTGCCGCAGACCTTGCCCGCACTGCCTCGGTACTCGCCCGCGGCGAGGGGCTGACGGCCCATGCGCAGTCGGCGGAGTATCGGGCGGAGTCGTCCGGCGCTTAGGCGTGGGTGGACCGATGACACCAAGCCAATGACTGCCCACGTCGCGAACTAAGGGTAAAGCAGATATCCCCGCCGCTCCTGCGCCCATGCACTCTCATCGCGGGTCAGACGGGCGTCCAGATCACCGATCTGAGCCTGGTGATCGTCCACCCAATCGCGCAGGAAGGTGCCACCGGCCAGGAGGTCGATCGCCAGACGGCCGCGCTCATATTCGTAGTGGAAGTCCCGCCATAGGGGGTAGTCCGGATGCTCCAGGCGCACTGCCTTGAGAATTAGGGCGGCGATCCGGTAGGGGCTGAAGTGCGCGTGATCATAGTAGCCGCCATCGGTGTGGACCTGCACCCCGGAACACAGCAGGCCGGCGTGCTTGTGGAAGGTCGGTTCGAACCAGCACGGGCGCAGCCTGCAACCGGTCAACCAATCCGGGGCCAGGTTCTGCATGCGCCGGAGGATCCGGTCGAAGGCCAAGTCGGGCGCACCCACCAACTCCAGCGCCCGGGTGGTTCCCCGCCCCTCGGACAGGGTCGTGCCCTCAAACAGCACGGTCCCGGGAAAACAACGGGCCATATTGAGGGTGGCAGCGTTGGGGCTCGGGTTGACCCAAGCCAGCTCCGACAGCGGCCAGCCGTAGCCCGGGGCGGCGTGCGGGTCGTAGCCACCCATCGGTACGACCTCCAGTTCCAGGTCGAGCCCACGCTGGGCGACGAACCAGACCGCCAGTTCCCCCAGGGTCAGGCCGTGGCGCATAGGCATCGGCCCGGCGCCGACGAAACTCTCCCAGCCTGGCTCCAGAATGCTGCCCTCCACCGGGCGACCTGCCGGGTTGGGGCGGTCCAGGACCCAGACCGGCTTGCCGGCCTTGGCACAGGCGTCGAGCACATAGGCCAGGGTGGTGACGTAGGTGTAGATGCGGGTGCCGATGTCCTGTAGGTCCACCAGCAGCGTGTCGAAGCTGTCCAGCATGGCTGGGGTTGGGTAGCGCACCTCACCATAGAGGCTAAATACCGGGATGCCATGGCGTGGATCGGTCGCGTCCGAGGTCTCGACCATATTGTCCTGCTTGTCGCCGCGCATGCCGTGCTGGGGGCCCAGGGCGGCGCTCAGGGCAAGCTCGGGCCGCTCCATCAGTGCATCTAGACTGTGTTCGCAGGCGCCGGTCAGGGAGGCCGGGTGGCCGAGAAGTGCAAGCCGGCGCCCGGCGAGGCGACGGGCCAGTTGGGGATCTGCCAGGAGGCGGTCGATGCCGAGTTGCATGCGGGACACCAATACTATTAGGGGAACGATGGCATCGGTCGGCCTGATCCGACCGCACAAAACGAAAGACCCGCCGCTGGTGGCGACGGGTCTCCTGTAGGACTTCGGGAACCCTAACGGGCTCCTATGCAGCCCAATGCAGAGCGCGAACTCAGAGCGGAGTCACATTCTCAGCCTGCGGACCCTTGACGCCCTGTGTGACCTCCATGGTGACCTGTTGCCCCTCAAGCAGGGTCTTACGACCCGAGCCGTTGATGGCACTGTGATGGACGAACACGTCCTTGCCGCCCTCGCGCTCAATGAAACCAAAACCCTTCTCGTCATTGAACCATTTCACGGTACCGGAAACCAACTGACCAGACATAAAACCCTCATCGAACATATAGATGCCAACCAAAGTCGGCGTTACCAAAACCCGCTTCACCGCGAAATCGGTCGGAACTCGGGCCTGCGCCGGTGCGACAACGCACACCGACCCCAGCGCTCCTGAAGCATTCGGCGGATCGTCCGCCCCATCGCCGAGCCCACCGGCCAGTCAAGGCGGACGGATCTTACATAACCCCGAGCTCCGATTCAAACCGCGCGAAAGGGTCTGTGCTTGTCGTACCCTAGCCGCCACTGGATGGTACCGCATGTGGCCTCCCACGGAATACGACATTGTGGACTGCGGGGCGCAATTGGCCGGAGGTTGGCAGGATATCCCGCCGCACTGCATCAAGGACACCCTCCACCTGCCCCAGGGTACGAACACCGTCCCCTTTGCGCCCAAGCCGCCCCCCGGTCACAATGTGACATCGCCCCGGAGGTCCCGTGCCCGCAAGTGTCCTATATTCCATCGTCGAGTCGCCCGGACACCCGAACCTCTCGGCCCTTTATGCACGCCTGGGGATCCATGAGGAGCGCCTACCCTCCCAGCGCAAGGCGGTCCAGGCCCTCAAGCGTCTGCCGCCCGACTTCGTGGTGGCCGAGTTTTTCTACGGCTACGGCAACAATTACGCCGGGTCCAACGTGAGCAACCTGGACACCCTGCTGGCCAGCCTCCAAAGATACGCCCCCCAGGCCAAGGTCATCGTCCTGGTAGACAAGGCCCAGCGCCCCTATTTGGACCGACTCGCGGAACGCTTTCCGCTCCACGCGGTCCTGCTCCAACCGGTGCGGGCGGCAGACATCGAACCCCTGCTGGCAGCCTGATGCCAGCCCCATCCCAAGCCATCATCAAGAGGAAGACACGCGTGAAAAAGGTCAAGACCGCCGGCGACTACACCATTTACCAAAAGAGTTCAGGGCGTTACGCCGTACAGAACGCGGACCGCAAGTGGGTCAACGGCGACGACAAGGCGAAGATCCTGTCCGAGGCCGAGTTGATCAAGCTGTCCGGCCCCAACCCCAATCCCCCTGCCGTCGAGGAGGCCCCAGCAGAGGAGGCCCCGGCCGAGGGCTAAAGGCGCAAAGAGGCGATTAATCCGCAAATGAACGCAAATGTTTCATTGGGTCGTCCAAGATCTACGCAGTGCATGGACGTTGAGCTGAGCGGCGCCCCCAAGTCGACGCCGATTTGCGTTCATTTGCGGACGACTTCGTTCTGGGCTGAACGGCCCTCGAAACACCGCATCAGACTCCTGACCCACCGCCCGAACGCGGCGGCAGCGGCGCCAGGTAACCAACGGCCAGCATCATGGCCCCAACCCCGATGAAGGACACGATCCGGGCCACGGAGCCCGTACCTGCAAGATCGGCCACGAACAGCTTCACCACGACCAGCCCCAGCAACAGGCCGCCGGCCACCCATACCAGACGCTCCCCGCGGCGGTTGCCGAGCCACATGGCCAACAGGGCGGTCAGCCCCCAGACCATGGACAGGCTGGCCTGGAACAGGGTCGAGTCGAACAGGGCCGACTCCCGATAGGGAACCCCGCCCAGGTGGTGAACGCCCTGCGCCACCCAGCCCGTCAGCACGGCCAGTGCCACCAGGGCGAGCCCCGGCGTCAGGCTCCAGGAGGCCGCGGGCCCAGTGCGAGACCAACGCCACAACAAGACCAAAACCCCGAGCTGCACCAACCCCAGGGGATTGAGCAGGGGCAGGTAGGGCAGCGGCGCCGGGTCCGCCGGGGTCAGGCTGGCCAGCGCCGCCCAGGCCCCTAGGGCCAGGGCGATGGGGGCGAGGTGGTGGCCGCGGTAGTCCTTTGGATAGGCCCGAACCGGCCAGGGCAGGCGGCTAGGGACCAGGACCAAGGCCGCCAGCACCAGCAATCCAGGCAGTGACCAACCGACCCACTCCCAGGCGTCACCCGCCCAGAGGTGCCCACCCCACCAACTCAGATCTGACCCCGCCAGCAGCACCGCCAACCAGAGCCCGGCCCCGTGCCAGAGGCGCAGCGGCCCGGCCGGCCAGTTATCGACCACGCGGTACAACAACCACAGGTGCACCCCCAGGGCCAGGGCCCAGGACGGGCCCGCCCAGCCCGCGAATGGGTGACGATGCAGGCCAAAGACGGCATCCGAGGCGGCCATGACCCACAACAGGGGCAGCAGGGCCAGGCCCGCCAACCCGAGACCCTTCCAATCCAAGGGGCGGACCAACGCCCCCAGCGCCAGGCCGCTACCGGCCAGGAACAGCAGCATGGCGGTGAGGGCATCCGCATTGCTCAAGAAGCGGTCAGTCTCGTGCGCCCCCAGGGCCAGCCACCAGGCCCCACCCCAGGCCAGGAACAGCCAAGTCAGGGCCGACTCCAAGGGCCAGAGGGTGGCCCCGTGCCGCTCCAGATAGAAGCTGGAAAAAAGCCCCGCCAGGGCCAAAATGAGCAACCCCAGGCCATCGCCGTTGAGCACCGGCACCGACCCGGTCCAGGCCGGCCCCGCATCCAGGAAGGCCAACCCGGCCGCCACTTGCAAAGCGAGCCCCGCCAAACGCGCCAGGACCCGGGCCTGGCGCACCCCGACCCAGACCAGGGCCGCCCCCTCCGCGGCCCACAGGGCGCTCGTCCAATGCCCATCCAGCGCGAGCGGGATGGCAATGGTCAGAAACGCGACCCCCAGGGCCAGAAAGGCCTCGACCAGCAGGCGCAACCGCACCGAGCCCCACCCATGCAAGACAGCCGCGAGCACCAAATAGGTCAGCCCCAGACCCAGGGCGCTCCAGGCCGGGCCGTACTGCGTATCCGCCACCAGGGCCCCCTGTAGGGCAAAGACCGCCAGGGGCAGGCCAAAGACCAGGGTCCCGTCCACCAGGCCCTTGAGGCGCGGCGGCTGCCGGGTCGCGAACAGGATGGCCACCACCAGGTAGAGGGCGAAGTCGAATAACAGGAAGGGCTCGACGCTGGAGAAGAACTCTGGGCGATAGTAGCGAGCACCCCACAGGGTCCCGAGACCGAAGGTGAAGAGGAACCCCTCCAGGTTCAGGGGCTTCCATGCCTTGAACCAGGCCATGCCAAGGATGCCCAGATTGAGCACGGCATAGTAGCCAAACAGGGCGACATGGGACCCGCTGCCGGTAGAGACCAGGACGGGAGCGAGAAAGCCCCCGGCCACCCCGAAACCCGCCAGGGCAGGGGCATCCTGAGCCACTGCCAGCAGGCCGGTGACCGCCACCAGCGCCACCATGACACCCAGGGCAGGGAGGGGATCGAGCACCCCGAACAGACGGGCCGCCGCAAAGGCGGTGAGGAAGGCGACCCCGACCCCGGCCCCCTGCAACAGCAGGGCGTAGAGGCGGCGAGAATGGCGCAGGCGCCAACCGATACCGAGCAACACCAGACCGCCCGCGGCAACCCCACCCAGGCGCAGGGACAGCGGAACCATGCTGTGCTCGGCGGCATATTTGAGCAGGAAGGCGACCCCCAGGAACAGGATCAGGATGCCCACCCGTACCACCAGGTTGCCGTCGGTGAAGAAGCCGCGCACCGCCGAGAGCGCCACATCCAAGGCCGCCCTGGCTGGCGGCGGGCCCCGGCGGGTTGTCGGCTTTGGGACGGGTCGCTGAGGCTGCAAAGCAGTATCGGCAAAGTCCAGGTCGGGTAGCTCGAAGGGTTCCGGAGCCAGTTCCGAACGCACAGGCTGCGTTGGTTCAGGCTCGGGATGCAGCGGACCGCGAGCGGCGCGGGCGGGCGGCGGTTCAACCGTCCCTATTTGGCCGCCCCGAGCCAACCCTCGGCGCAGGCGCGCGAGATCGGCCTCCAGGACCGCGACCCGGGCCCATAGCCGCACCAACGCTGCCCCCAGGGTGCCGCCGATCAGGGCCGCGACCACCAGGCCATCGCTGCCCTCCTCCAGCCCCCAAAGCAGAACGACAACAGCCAGGATGACGACGAAAGGCATGCTCGAATCTCCCCCGTGCGTGGCCAGATCGGCCAATTGGATTCTACCGAAGCTTTGCCTCGGACCGACAAGGCGTGGCCGGCCCCCTCCCCCATCTGGTAACGAAGCTCCAGAGACTTGGCAAGTATTCAATCAGGGCCCGGCTGCGTCTCCGGCAGGTACCTTCTGGGAGCGCCGACGTCTCGCCGGACGCATGCATCACGGAGATCCGTACGCTGGGTAGCGCGCAGCGAAACCTAACAATCAACGGCTGAGGCGATTTCTGTCAATTCTCATACCATCCTGCTGGTCTTTTCGCCCGGCTTCGGCGTCGCGACAACAGGTGCATAGTTCGACTATGTAACCAACGAGCATCAATCCCGTTGGTAGTGAAAGCGACACTGGATCACGGTCAGATCCGTCGCGTCGAAGGCATAGACCAACCGGTGCTCTTGGTCGATGCGGCGCGACCAGTAACCCTGGAAATCAAAGCGTAAAGGTTCCGGCTTACCGATACCGCTGGTGGGTGTACGACAGGCCGCGAGGCAAAGTTCAACGATGCGTTTGAGCCGCATTGGGTCGTGCCTTGCCCACCACTCCAGGTCATCCAGGCCCGTCTCAGTCCAGGTAAGCCTCAACATCGACAACCCTCCGCTGCCCCTCCTGGTGTTGTCGCATACCCAGCCTCAGTCGCTCCGCGTTTGCTGGATTCTGGACCAGATAGAGCGTTTCCATGATGCTGCGGTAGTCTTCGCCGTCGAGCAGCACCACCTCCCTCCCGCCTGTCCGAGCGATACCGATCGGCAACCGATCGGCATTGACACGATCCAACACGGCCTTGAGATTGCTGCGTAACTCTGTTGCGGATAGGTGCTCCATCGTTGGCCCCAAAAATGTACGAGTAAGCGTACAGTCAACGTCGCCAGAGGCCTTGTGTCAAGGCAAAGGGCGACCCAGTCCACCGATACGTTTCGGAGGGTCCAGAGTCCAGATAAGATGGGGACAGCACCACGCGGAACCGTGCGGCACCGCGGTTATCCGGCATTGGGTACGACGACCGCTTGCCGGCTCGCGGCGCGAGGCCCAGCGCAGAGCGCTTTGCCATTGGCTCTGTCCGCATTTGCTGTTGGGCATGGCTCACGCATTGAACCAACTAGGTCCCATAGGTGTGGGAGCGGCACCTCGCAGCGACAGCGCAACAAGGCGGTGGCCGCTGTTGCGGTGAGTCCGCCCGGCTCGCTTCGCCTCGCCCGGTCGCGCCGAAAGCGGCGCTCCCACAGGCGGTCTCTCAGCTTGGCCAATAGCTACCGCCGACATAGCCCTGGGCAAACCCTATACCGCTAGTTCCGTCGGGCTCGCTTAGCCTCGCCGGTTCGCGCGTAAGGCTGCGCTCCCGCAAACCGTCTCCCGTCGGGCCTGGTACAGTAGCCGCTTTTGCTGAGCCCCCGCCATGTCCGAACCCCGATTCTTCGCTACCGCCGCCCGCCACCTGGAGACCTTGCTGGCCGAGGAGCTGAACGGGCTTGGGATCGCACCGGTGGTCGAGACCCGCGCCGGGGTCCAGTTCGGTACCGCCCTGGCGGATGCCTACCGAGTCTGCATGTGGTCGCGGGTGGCCAGCCGCGTGCTGATGCCCCTGGCCAAGTTCCCCGCCCCCAGCCCGGAGGCCCTCTACACAGCCGTCCGCGCCCTGTCCTGGGAGGATCACCTGGCCCCAACCGGGACCTTTGCGATCCACCTGGACACCGCCCGCTCGGCCATCGACCACAGCCACTTCGGGGCCCTGACGGTCAAGGATGCCATCGCCGACCGCTTCCGCGACAGCTTCGGCATCCGCCCGGACGTGCGCCTCGCCCAGCCGGACCTACAAGTCGTCGCCTACCTGTTCCGCGATGAGGCGACCCTGAGCCTGGACCTGTCCGGGGATTCCCTGCACCGACGGGGCTACCGTGCGGAGGGGGTCGCCGCCCCGCTGAAGGAAAATCTGGCCGCGGCCATCCTGCTGCGGGCCGGCTGGCCGGAGCTTGCGGCGGCGGGCGCGGCCCTAGTGGACCCCATGTGCGGCTCCGGGACCCTGCCCATCGAGGCGGCCCTCATCGCCGCAGATATCGCCCCCGGCCTGGGCCGCGGCTATTGGGGCTTCACCGGCTGGCTCGGCCATGAACCCGCGACCTGGGAGGCACTGCTGGAAGAGGCCCGGGCCCGTCGCGAGGTCGGGCTCGAACGGCTCGGACACATCCGCGGATACGACCAGGACCCGACCGCCATCCGCGTCGCCCTGAACAACCTGGAACTGGCCGGACTGGCCGGACGGGTCCACTTCGAGCGCCGCGACATCGGGGACGCGGCCCCGGGCCGTGAGGGCGACCAGGGTCTGGTGGTCATCAACCCGCCCTACGGCGAACGCCTGGGGGCGGACTCCGACCTCCCGGCCCTTTATGCCCGCATCGGCGCCATGTTGCGCGAGCGCTTCTCCGGCTGGCGTGCGGCGCTGTTTACCGGTAACCCGGACCTGGGAAAACACATGGGGCTGCGTGCCAGGCGCACCCACAGCCTGTTCAACGGGCCCATCCAGTGCCGCCTGCTGCACTTCGAGGTGGACCCGGAGTGGTTCGTCTCCAACCGCCCGCGGCCCCTACCCGAGGCCGAGCGCGGCCCAGGGGCGATCAGCCTGGCCAATCGACTCCACAAGAACCTCAAGCACTTGGGCAAGTGGCGCCGCCGCGAGGGGGTGACCTGCTACCGACTGTACGACGCCGACCTACCCGAATATGCCCTGGCGGTCGACATCTACGAGGGCGACCAGCGTTTCGTGCATGTCCAGGAATACGAGGCCCCGGCCACCATCGACCCACGCCAGGCGCGGCTGCGGCTGCGCGAGGGTCTGGCGGTGGTCCAGGAGGTACTGGAGGTCCCGGATGAACGACTCTTCTTCAAGGTCCGCCGCCAACAGAAGGGCAAGGCCCAGTACCAGCGCCTCGCCGACTCAGGGCATTTCCACGAGGTCCGCGAGGGCGACTGCCGTCTGCTGGTCAACTTCGAGGACTACCTGGACACCGGGCTGTTCCTGGACCACCGCCCCACCCGCCAACTGATCGGCGAGTTGGCCCGGGGCAAACGCTTCCTGAACCTGTTCGCCTATACGGGCGCGGCCAGCGTCCACGCCGCCCGGGGCGGGGCCCTGGCCACCACCAGCGTGGACCTGTCCCGCACCTACCTGGACTGGGCGGCACGCAACCTGGCTCTAAATGGCTTCGCGCCACCCTGGACCGAGCTGATCCAGGCGGACTGCCTGCAATGGATACGCGACAACGCGGGGCGGCGGCGCTTCGGGCTGATTTTTCTCGACCCGCCGACCTTCTCCACCTCCAAGCGCATGGACGCCACCTTCGACGTCCAGCGCGACCACGTCGCTCTGATCCAGGACACCCTGGACCTGCTGGAGCCGGACGGAATACTGATCTTCTCCAACAACCTGCGCCGCTTCCACATGGAGGCGGGCGACCTGCCCGGGGTGAAGATCACCGACATCAGCCGCACCACCCTGCCGCCGGACTTCGAGCGCAACCCACGCATCCACAACACCTGGCGGATCGAGTGGTTGGATCAGGGCGGGCGCTAGACCAGGCATGTGTTCGACCGATACCCGTGACAAATCATGGTGATAGACCTGTCTCCCCCCTGGCCAAACCCCGTTCCCACTCGACCGGAGTCCTTTCTGTTGAAGACACCCTATTACCTGATCGACGAAGCCGCTCTGCAACGCAATCTTCAGATCATGGCCCATCTACGCGAGCGCAGCGGCGCCAAGGTGCTGCTGGCCCTCAAGTGCTTCTCCACCTGGTCGGTCTTCCCCTTGATGAGCCGAATGATGGACGGCACCACCTCGTCGAGCCTCAATGAGGTCCGCCTCGGACACGAGAAGTTCGGCGGGGAAACGCACGCCTACAGCGTCGCCTTTGCGGACCATGAGATCGACGAGGTCATCTCCCACAGCGACAAAATCATCTTCAACAGCATCAGCCAACTGGATCGCTTCGCCGACGCCTCCGCTGCGACCACCCGCGGCCTGCGAGTCAATCCCGGGCTCAGCACCTCCGACTACCCGCTGGCCGACCCGGCCCGCCCCTTCAGCCGTCTCGGCGAACACGACCCCACCCGCATCGAAGCCGCCCTGGACCGCTACGATGCCGCCCAGGGCAAGCCTATCTCCGGATTCATGTTTCACAACAACTGCGATAACGCCGACTTCGAGCGATTTTGCTCCATGCTGGACGAGATCGAGCACCGTTTCGGCCATCTGCTGGAACGAATGGAGTGGATCAGCCTTGGGGGCGGGATCCTCTTCACCGCTCCAGGCTACCCCCGGGAGGCCTTCGCCGACCGGCTGCGCACCTTGGCCGAGCGGTTCCGCGTGCAGGTCTATCTGGAACCCGGCGAGGCCGCCATCACCCGCACGACGACACTGGAGACCACGGTCCTCGATCTCCTGGAAAACGAAAAGCAGATCGCCGTGGTGGACAGCTCCATTGAGGCACACATGCTCGACCTGCTCATCTACCGGCTTTCCGCTAAACGCGATGAGGACGCGGGCGACCATAGCTACCTGGTCTGCGGGAAATCCTGCCTGGCAGGCGACATCTTCGGCGAATTCCGCTTCGCCGAACCGCTGAAGATCGGCGACCGCATCTCCTTCGCCGACGCCGCGGGCTACACGATGGTCAAGAAGAATTGGTTCAACGGCGTCGCCATGCCGGCCATCGTCGTGAAGCGACTAGACAACCAACTGGAGATAGTGCGAGCGTTCGACTACTCCGACTTCCTCACCCAACTGTCCTAGGAGGAGACATGGCCAAACGAGATGTCCTGATCATCGGTGCCGGCGGAGTCGCCAACGTGGTGGCCCACAAATGCGCCCAAAACAACGACATCCTGGGTGATATCCATATCGCCTCCCGCACCTATTCCAAGTGTGCAGAGATCGTGAGCAGCGTGAAGAAGAAGCAGAGCCGAAAGGTCCCCGGCAAGATCATCGCCCACAAGCTCGACGCCATGGACGCGGAAGCCACCGCGGAGATGATCTCGGAACTCGATGTTCAAATCGTCATCAATGTCGGATCGGCCTTCATCAACCAATCCGTGCTCAAGGCCTGCATCCGCACCGGCGCCGCCTACGTGGACACGGCCATCCATGAAGACCCGCTGAAGGTGTGCGAGCCACCACCCTGGTACGCCAACTACGAGTGGAAGCAGAAGGGCACCTGCGCCAAAAACAAGATCACCGCCATCCTCGGCGCCGGATTCGACCCAGGCGTCGTAAACGCCTATGCCGCCCTCGCCGCCGCGGAGTACTTCGACACCATCGAGAGCATCGACATCCTCGACGTGAATGCCGGCAGCCATGGCCGCTACTTCGCCACCAACTTCGACCCCGAGATCAACTTCCGGGAGTTCACGGGCCAGGTCTACAGCTGGCAGGATCGCGGCTGGAAGACCAACCAGATGTTCGAGGTGAAGCAGACCCGAGCCTTCCCGGTAGTGGGGACACACACCCTCTACATGACCGGCCACGACGAGATCCACTCGCTCTCCCAGACCATGGACATCCCCAATATCCGTTTCTGGATGAGCTTCGGCGATCACTACATCAACGTCTTCACCGTCCTCAACAATCTTGGCCTGCTAAGCGAGCAACCCATCCTGACGTCGGAAGGGCAGGAGATCGTCCCCCTGAAGGCCGTCAAGGCCGTCCTTCCCGACCCCTCGTCCCTGGCTCCCGACTACACCGGCCTCACCTGCATCGGCAATCAGACCAAAGGGCTCTACCGAGGGGCCGAGCGCGAGGTCTTCATCTACAACATCTGCGACCACGCCGCCTGCTACCAAGAGGTGGAGAGCCAGGCCATCTCCTACACGGCCGGCGTCCCCGCCGCCGCAGCTGCCCTGCTCATCGCCCAGGGCGTTTGGGATGTGGAACGGATGGTCAACGTGGAAGAGCTCCCGCCCCGTCCCTTCCTAGAGGCGGTATCCCGCCTGGGTCTCACCACCCGCCTCGTCGACGAGCAGGGGGATCGGCAGATCTTCTGATACCTGCTCCAGAGACGTTTGAGCCTGGCCGCCTTGCGTCCTCGAAACACGACCGAAAGCCTACCGTCGTCGTTTCGGCGCTTTTCAGTCGGGACTTCGCGCTAGGTCTCGCCTAGAACGAAAGGTACCGCAGCGGTTCGGCTCCCGGGCCGGGCCTTGCGGGATCTTCAATGTTCCGGGAAAGAGGCTCACCATGATCAAGCAACTACTCATCGTCTCCATCCTGCCCGTTTCGGTTGCCGCTAGCGCCGCTTGTATGCCGGATGCGCCCGAGATCGGCGACATCGGTCCCAGCTCCGAGCTGGTGTGCGAGGAACTCCTGCGCCGATTCCCCGATGCCGCGCTTGCAGTCGAAGACCGCTCCATCCACTCGCCCACCGACGTCTCGGTCGCCGGCAGCGTCGATGGCAGACCGGCCATACTGCGCTACTCGCTGAATGGCTACTCGTGGCAACTTGACGATCTCGGTACGCGCACCGCGCTTCTCCCGGTGGCGCAGGTCGGTATCCCCATCATTGGCCAATGAAGCCATGCCTGCGCAGCGGTGCGGCAAGGGCCGCACCGAACCGTTCCGTCGAGATGGCGGACGTCCAACCGCTGGCCGGCGGACAGGGATACCGTCAGAACCAACCAACGTACCCGGCCGCTTCGGCTCGCCTATACTCAGCGACCAGCGCGACGCCGATCGGACACCAGGAATCTACATGCCCTGGGTCGCGTAGCGCGATTTGGTCGCTCCCGGCCCAGGTCGAAGTCCACGGAACGCGGGAGACACGACGCACGACAGCTGGCCAAAAGCCCGCGCACGTTCCACTCACGACGGGATGCACATCCGTCTCGCCGATCGAGCTTCCGAGTCGTCAACAGTATGGAACCGAGCCAAGCTGACAATGGAGTCGACCGTTCCCGCCACTTTATGGTGCAGGATTGGTTGGTTGTGCCAGAGCGTGGGCAGATCAACCGCGCTGGGCGGATCGAGCGTGTCGAACCCAAGGCCATGGAGGTGCTGGTCTACCTGGCTGCGCATCAGGGAGAGGTGGTCACCCGAGAGGAATTGGAGAAGAGCGTCTGGCGCGGCGCCCTGGTGGGGTACGACGCAGTCACTAACACCGTCATCAAGCTCAGAAAGGCCCTCGGCGATCACGCCAAGGAGTCAGGCATCATTGCCACCGTCCCCAAACGGGGCTACCTCCTGGTTGCGCCTGTCCGCTACCTGGACGCCGAAGAAGAACCACTCCCTGCTCGGCATGACACCGGGGGGCCGAATTCACTGTCGTCAGGAAGGACATGGGCCAAGTCGTTGAAACCTGCATGGATCGCAGTCGCCTTGCTGGGGCTGGCGGCGCTGGCCGGCGCGCTGTACTTGACATCTCCTCCCGAGACGCTCGAATCCCCCTCAAGCTCTCGGCGGGAAACCGAGTCTCACGCCCTCCATTGTGGTGCTGCCCTTCGACAACCGAAGTGACGATCCCCAGTATGATGCGTTCGCCGACGGCATCACGGAGGACATCATCACCGATCTCTCTGGGCTTCCGGCCTTGCTGGTGATTGCAAGCAATACGTCGTTTGCGTTTAAGGGCCAACGGGCTCAGGCGCACGAGCTCGCCGCCGAACTCCACGTCGACTTCGTCCTCGAAGGCAGCGTTCGCCGTCACGCTGACGCGGTCCGGGTGAATGCCCGCTTGGTCGACGCCCGGAGCGGCTTCCAGAAATGGGCCAAACGCTATGACCGGCAAGCCGCCGACATCTTTGCCGTCCAAGACGAATTGACGAACAGCATCGTCGACGTGCTCGCCGTTAAGTTGTCCCGGCAAGAGGCGGAGCGCCTGGCCCGCCCTACCACCAACAGCCTCGCAGCCTACGACTATTTTCAGCAAGGGCAGCGGTTGGCGAAGGTCAGTACGCCGGACACCAATCGCCAGGCGCAGGCGGCGTATCGCCAGGCCATTGGGTCGGACCCCAGCTATGGCCGCGCCTACGGGGCCCTCGGGTATACGCTCGCCTTCAGTTACCGCCGCGGGTGGACAGACAATCCCCAGCAGACGCTCGAGCGTGCGCTCGAACTGGCGCGCAAAGGCGTCGAGCTCAACGATTCCATTCCGCAGACCTATTGGGCACTCGGGTTTGTGCACCTCATGCGCAAGGAGTTCAAGCTGGCCGAAGCGGCCGCAACTCAGGCCATAGAAATGGCGCCGAACTACGCCGACGGATACGGTCTGCTGGCCTTGATCAAGAACGCGCTGGGCGACCCGGAATCGGCGATCGCGACTGATAGATAAAGGCATGCAGCTCAACCCCTATTACACCTGGGACTACCCCTACAACCTGGGGAGGGCGTACTACACCCTCGGTCGTATCGACGAGGCAATCGCAGCGCTCGAAGAGGCGAAGACCCGCAACGAGAATGCTGTGCCCATCAGGCTGCACCTTGCGGCCAGTTATGTGCGCGCCGGTCGGCTGGACGACGCGGAGTGGGAGGTGCAGGAGATACAGGTCCTGAGTCCCACCGATACCATTTCGCGGCAAAAGGCTGCTCACCCAATCCAAGACGACGCACTCATGAAGGCCTTCGTCGACGATCTTCGAACCGCCGGACTGCCTGAATAGCCTGGGAATCGCGGGGAAACATACCCACATCCCTGACGGTGCGCGGCCGGCACTCTTTGGCGGGGCAATGCTACCCCGTTTCAAAGTGTCGGAGTTTGGACAAATTGGCGGGGGGCTGTCGGTGAAACTGCGCAATAAGTAGACGGGGATGATGTTTGAGGACACCGAGTCTCGCCTGGCAAGCCCTTCGCCGAGCTGCCGAGCCACTGGCGCTGCCCGCGATGCGACGGCGAGCGCGATCCATTCATGGCCCTGGAGGACTGAGGTGGAATTCGTCCAAGCTACCGCCGACCGGCTCACGGCGGTGTTCGAGACCATTTACCGGGAGCGCATGCGGGACCTGCAGTCGGGGGTATCAACGTGACCTCGCCGGTCTACGGCACCGAGGGGATGCTCACCATGCGCCTGGAACTGGACGCCGGGCGCATCACCGCGGTGGACGTTGGTTCGACCCGGCCCCTGGGCGTTGCCCGGATCTTCCTTGGCAAGCCCGTTGGCGAGGTCCTGGCCACCCTGCCCCTGCTCTACAGCGTCTGTGCCACCGCCCAAGCCGCCGCGGCGGTGGCTGCAGTGGAGGCCGCCCTGTACATCCACCCCAGCGAGCCCCAGCGGCGTGCCCGGGAGGCCATGCTCCTGGCGGAGACCGCCCGCGAGCACCTGGTCCGCTGCCTGCTAGGCTGGGGCGCCTGGTTGGGAGAGCGCCCCGACCCCCGGGCCCTGGCCCTCACTGGGCGCCTGCGCGGTGAGCTCGCGATGGCCCTCTACCCCGAGAGCGACGGATTCCGGCCTGGCGGCGGCCGGCTGTTGCCGAACCAGGTCCAACTGGCCAAGGTCCTCGACAGCCTGGAGCTTGTCCTGACCGGGGTCGTGCTGGGCGTCCCGCCCCAGACCTGGTTGGAGATCGGCGACGCTACCGGCCTCGCGCGCGTGGGCCGCCGAGGGCCGCTCCATGGGCGCCCGGACCCTGGCCCAGGTCGCCGCTCTGGGTTGGTCGGACCTCGCGTCCTCGGCCGTACCCCCCCTGGGGGAGACGACCGCGGAAGAGCTGGAGCCCTGGCTCACGGGCCCAGCGGCCGACACCTTCATCAGCCCAACCCACCTGGGACGGGCAGCCACGGGAGACCGGCGCCCTGGCCCGGGAGATCCATCGGCCCCTGATCGCGGACCTGAACAGGCACCAGGGTAACGGTCTGCTCACCCGGCTAACCGCGCGCCTGAGCGAGCTGGCCGCACTGCCGGGGCGCATCGCCACTGCTTTGGAAGGACTGGAGCCAGACACGGCCCCGTCACTGGCCCCGTCGGACGGTCGCAGCGCCGGCGTCGGCCAGGTTGAGGCGGCCCGCGGTCGCTTGGTGCACCGGGTCGAGATCGAGTCCGGGATGATCCGCGGCTACCGAATCCTCGCCCCCACCGAGTGGAACTTCCACCCGGACGGCGTCCTCGCCCGGGGGCTCGAAGGTCTGCCTGTCGGTTCGGACCTGAACGCCCTGGTCGCCCTGACCGTCGAGGCCGTGGACCCCTGTGTGGGCTACCAGATTGAGACGACGCCTTGACCAGCAACCGCCCCAGCGTCTTGATCGTGAGCAACGAGCCCATGCCCTTGGCCGAGACGAGCTCCGGATAGCGGGACTGGCGGCGCAGACATCCGGCCAAGCGGCGGACTCACCGGCCCGCTACGGTCAACCTGACTTTGGTCCGCCGCAGGCATTCAGCTAACATACGCGGCTTTGCCCCGCCCGAGACCCGCAAGCCATGCAGGACATCAACCCCCTCACCAACCAGATCGGCGACCTTCAGGAGCGACTCACCTCGCTCAGGGGGTATCTTTGACTACGCCGAAAAGAAAGACCGCCTGGTAGAAGTCCTGCGCGAGCTGGAGGATCCAGCGGTCTGGGCCGACCCGGAGCGGGCCCAGACCTTGGGCCGCGAGCGCTCGGCACTGGAGGCAGTGGTCAATGGTCTGGACGAGATCGAGTCGGGGGTCCTGGAGGCCTCTGACCTGCTCGACATGGCCGTCGATGAGGATGATTCGGATACCGTGGACGCGGTGGCCGCGGACCTTGGGGGCTTCGAGGCCCACGTCGCGCAACTGGAATTCCGGCGCATGTTCTCCGGCGAAATGGACGCCACCAACGCCTTCCTGGACGTCCAGTCCGGCTCCGGTGGCACCGAGGCCCAGGACTGGGCCGAGATGCTGCTGCGCATGTACCTGCGCTGGGGCGAGCGACGGGGCTTCAAGACCGAGCTGATCGAGGTCTCTCCTGCCGACGTGGCCGGCATCAAGTCTGCCACCATCCGCTTCGAGGGCGAGTACGCCTTTGGCTGGCTGCGCACCGAGACCGGCGTCCACCGACTCGTGCGCAAGTCGCCCTTCGACTCCGGCAACCGCCGCCATACCTCCTTCGCTGCGGTGTTCGTCTCGCCCGAGATCGACGATTCGGTGGAGATCGACATCAATCCGGCGGACCTGCGCGTCGACGTCTACCGGGCCAGCGGTGCCGGCGGCCAGCACGTCAACCGTACCGAGTCGGCGGTGCGCATCACCCACCTGCCCACCGGGGTGGTGACCCAGTGCCAGAACGACCGCAGCCAGCACAAGAACAAGGCCACGGCGATGAAGCAGCTCCAGGCCAAGCTCTACGAGACTGGAGATGCAGAAGCGCAGCGTCGCCCAGCAGGCCCTGGAGGACACCAAGTCCGACATCGGTTGGGGCAGCCAGATCCGCTCCTATGTGCTGGACCAGTCACGCATCAAGGACCTGCGCACCGGGGTCGAGATCTCCAACACCCAGGGGGTGCTGGACGGCAACTTGGACCCCTTCATCGAGGCCAGCCTGAAGAGCGGGCTCTGACCACCCAACCCAGCCCGACCGATGTGGATAGGACGCGCCGCACAGGCGTTGGGCATGGAGCGCGAAGCTGTTGCGCGTCGCATCCACCGATACTCAGCAAACCAGCAGGGTGGATGCACGTCGCTTGTCCACCCCACGGTTGTTGCCTTATAGACCGCGCCCCCAGCAAGCACTGGAAACAGATGATGAGTCAGAACGAACAACCCGAACCGCACCAACCTGAGCCCCAGGACGAGAACAAACTCATCGCCCAACGTCGCGAGAAACTCGCGCACCTGCGCGACCAGGGCAACGCCTTCCCCAACGACTTCCGCCGCGACGCACTGGCCGGCGATCTGCTCGCCACCTACGGCGCACTGTCCGCGGAAGACCTGGAGGCCAAGGCGATCCGGGCCAGCCTGGGCGGGCGGCTCATGAGCCGGCGCATCATGGGCAAGGCGAGCTTCTCCCACCTGCAAGACATGTCCGGGCGCATCCAGCTCTTCATCCAGCGCGACACCCTGGGAACCGACGCCTACACTGCCTACAAAAAGGACCTGGACCTTGGCGACATCGTCGGTGCCGAGGGGCTCCTGTTCAAGACCAAGACCGGGGAGTTGTCCCTGCGCTGCGAGTCCCTGCGGCTCCTGACCAAGTCCCTGCGTCCCTTGCCGGAGAAGTGGCACGGCCTGGCCGACCAGGAGACGCGCTACCGCCAGCGCTACCTGGACCTCATCACCAACGAGGACGCCCGGCGCACCTTCCAGACCCGCGTGCGGATGATCCAGTACCTGCGCGACTACCTGAACGCCCGGGGCTATCTGGAGGTCGAGACCCCCATGATGCACGTCATCCCCGGTGGGGCGGCGGCGCGGCCCTTCGTCACCCACCACCACGCCCTGGACATGCAGCTCTATCTGCGCATCGCCCCGGAGCTGTACCTCAAGCGCCTGGTGGTCGGCGGTTTCGAGCGCGTCTACGAGGTCAACCGCAACTTCCGCAACGAGGGACTCTCCACCCGCCACAACCCCGAGTTCACCATGGTGGAGTTCTACCAGGCCTACTCGGACTACCGTGACCTGATGGACCTCACCGAGGACCTGTTGCGCGGCATGGCCCAGACCGTGCTCGGCACCACCACCCTCACCCACCAGGGCAACAGCTACGATTTCGGCCAGCCCTTCCGCCGCCTGTCCGTGCGCGACGCCGTCCTGACCTTCAACGAAGGGGTCACAGCGGCGGACGTAGACGACCTGGACGCCGCGCGCGCCCTGGCTCGGCGGCTGAACATCGAGGTGCACGATAGTTGGGGC
Source organism: uncultured Gammaproteobacteria bacterium (assembly GCA_963845265.1). Taxonomy (GTDB): domain Bacteria; phylum Pseudomonadota; class Gammaproteobacteria; order Chromatiales; family Chromatiaceae; genus DYRB01. The sequence continues at coordinate 208,422 of CAWJRN010000006.1, forward strand.
CTGGGCCGTGTGCAGATCGCCGTCTTCGAGGAGACCTGCGAGCATCGGCTGACGGACCCCACCTTCATCACCGAGTACCCCACCGAGGTCTCGCCCCTGGCCCGTTGCAACGACGCCAACCCGCTGGTCACCGACCGCTTCGAGCTGTTCATCGGCGGGCGCGAGATCGCCAACGGCTTCTCCGAGCTGAACGACCCGGAGGACCAGGCCGAGCGCTTCCGCCAGCAGGCGCGGGACAAGGACGCCGGTGACCACGAGGCCATGCACTACGACGCCGATTACATCCGCGCCTTGGAGCACGGGCTCCCCCCCACCGCGGGGGAAGGCATCGGCATCGACCGATTGGTGATGCTCTTCACCGACTCAGCCTCGATCCGCGACGTGCTGCTGTTCCCGCACCTGCGGCCGGAGGACTGACCGCGACCCGGCTATCGTCCGCCAACCGTCTTGCCCGAGGCCGAGGCGGTCGGGGCAGCTGAGGAAATCGACTACCCCAACGCCAAAGACAGGGTTCCCGCTCGTTCCACCGCTCCTGCCGTACCCCCTCGTTCCACCGCTCCCGCGGTGGAACGTACCCGCTCGCGCTCTGCGCCGAAGCACACCGGTGACACCGCGGAGCGGTGTCACGAGATAAAGACCGCAACGAAAAACGGCCTAGACGGGGTGCGCCTAGGCCGTTGTTGTATTGGTGCCCAGGGGCGGAATCGAACCACCGACACGGGGATTTTCAATCCCCTGCTCTACCAACTGAGCTACCTAGGCATGTCTTGCGCTTGACGCCGGCTGCGGCCCTGGACGGGTCGGCCGGAGAAGCTGCGCATTAAAGCGTCCCGAACGCCGCTCGTCAAGCCTTGGGTGGGACATAATCCGGGGGCAACTCGACGCCTTCGCCAAAGAAGTACTTTTCCATCTGTTCTTCCAAGAACTTGCGGGCCTTGGGATCGATGGGGCTGAGGCGATTCTCGTTGATCAGCATGGTCTGATGGCGCAGCCAGTCGGCCCAGGCCTGCTTGGAGACGTTCTCATAGAGGCGCGCGCCAAGGGGCCCGGGATAGGGCTGGCGGGCCAGGCCCTCGGCCTCGCGTTGCAGCTTGATGCAGTGGACCATTCTCGTCATGGGGGGTCTCCGTTCTCGGGTTCGGGTGGGGCAGGCCCCGCGCCCAGCTCGCGCAGCAGCCTGGCCACCGGGGCGGCGAGGCCGACCTTGCCGGGGCGGGTCGGGTGATACCACTGCCGGTCGGGCTGGTCGGCCAGGTTGGCGGGGTGTCGTTCGAGGTCGACGGCCAGGGGTTGGATGTCGAGCCGGAAGTGGGTGAAGGAGTGGCGGCGAGGCGGGAGCTTTTCAACCCGCAGCGGCGCTGCCCCCAGATGGGCGCGACACCAATCGGCCGGGTGGTCGCCGACCTGGCACTCGGGAAGGCCCCAGAGCCCGCCCCAGATCCCAGAGGGCGGACGCCGTTCCAGCAGGACCTCCCCGGCCGGGTTGCGCAGGATGAGCATGTGCACCTCCCGCACCGGGACCTCCCGACGTGGTTTGGGTGCCGGGTAGGCCGTCACATCACCCTGTATCAGAGCCCGACAGCCGCCCGCCAGGGGGCAGCGCCCACAGGCAGGGGCGCTGCGGGTGCACAGGGTGGCGCCCAGATCCATCATGGCCTGGTTGTAGGCCGCGACCCGCTCAGCGGGGGTACAGCGTTCGGCCAGGTCCCACAGCCTGGTGAGCACTGGACTGGACCCGGGCCAGCCGGGCACGGTAAAGCAGCGGGCCAGGACGCGCTTGCAGTTGCCGTCGAGGATGGCGCGGCGCTGCCCCAGGGCCAGGGAGAGGATGGCTGCGGCGGTGGACCGGCCGATGCCGGGCAGGGCCTCCAGCTGGGTCGGATCGACGGGCAACTGCCCCCCATGCTCGGCCACGACCAAAGCGGCTGCACGATGCAGGTTGCGGGCCCGTGCGTAGTAGCCGAGCCCGGACCAGTGGTGCAGCACCTCGTCAACCGGGGCGTCGGAGAGGTCAGCCAGGGTCGGGAAGCGGCCCATGAAGCGCTCGAAATAGGGTACTACTACCGCGACCTGGGTCTGCTGGAGCATGACCTCGGAGACCCAGACGCGGTAGGGGCTGGGGTCGCGTTGCCAGGGCAGATCCTTACGACCGTGCCGGTCGAACCAGTCTAGGAGCGGCTCGGCGAGGTCTTCGGGCGCCAGGGGCGTCGCCACCCTCAGCGGCCCAACAGGCCGCGCAGCATACCGCCCAGGCCCTTGATCCCGCTGCGTCGTTCGAGCTTGTCGATCAGGTCGTCCCCCTCACCGGCGCGCCCGCGTCTGGCGGCCTCGGCCAGGGCGGCGACGGCGTCCACCCGCCACTGGGGGGCTGCAAGGGTGCCTGTCAGGAAGACGGGGATGGGCAGGCCTTCCAGTTCTTTGAGCCCGCGGCCCTGGGGCGGGTCCTTGAGGACCGGGACCAGACGCCAGTCCAGGCGTCCGTCCTTGAGGTCGATGTCGCCGCTGCCGGTCGCATCCAACCAGGGCCCGCTCGCCTGGAGATCGTCGCTGTGCATGATCCCTGCATTGAGCTTGGCGCTGGCGGTGAGCTCGTCCAGGACAACCTTGGGGTCGGACTGGGCATCGGGCTGAGTGACCGCCCTCCCCCGCAGCCTGGCCACCGCCGCCTGGATTCCGCCCAAGGGGTCGATACCGAGCAGGGCGCCGTCACGCAGGTGCAAGGACAGGTCCCCGTCCAGGGCAGCCAGCATGGCGGGGCCAAAGGTGCCCTGGGTGACGAGCGAGACACCCAGGTCGGCCCGACCAATCAGTCCCCCGGCCCCAACCAGATCGTTCAGCAAGGGACCCAACTGCACGCCAACGGCAACGGTCTCCAGAGTCACGTGCGGGATCACATCGGCGGCCGCGACCCTGAGGGTCCCCGCCAAGCCGCCGCCATAGCAGTCGGCGACCAGGTGATCGACGCGCAACACGTCGCCCTCGGCAACAAGGTGGGCACCCAGGCCACGCAGGACCAGGCGCCGTCGGGTCGCCGGGTCCTCCCAGGTCAGGGTTGCGTCAACCAGGTCGATCCCGTCTCTAGGGAACCCCTCTAGCCAGGGGGGCGGGGGCTTGGCGGGGGAATCGAGGGCCAGAGACGCGACCGGAGGCGCCGTTGGGACCGGTGCAGTCGGGGCGGATGGGTCCGCCGTCGCCGCCGCTACTGTGGAGATGAGCTGGACAACCGGCAAGGTCGCGGCAGATCCCGCGAGAGCGGACTGGGTTGGGTCCCAATTACCGCGCCCGCTCGGCCCCTGGACCAAGTGGATACGAGCCCCATCCAGGCGCACCCGAACCGGCACGATCCCGCCACGCCATAGGGCCTGGGAAGACAGGACGACCTCGACGCGAGCGGCCTGCAACCAGGGCGCCTCCGCCGCGCCCGCGGTGAGGGATATCCCCTCGGCGACCAGCACGGGCACAGGCCTCAGGGTCAGGTCCAGGCGCCCGGCAACCGTCAGACGCTGGCCAGTCTGCGCCTCGATGGCACGGGCCACGAAGGTCATACCGATCTCGCGGACCGGGATGACCTGAACGAACAGGACGGCGAGCAGCCCGAGGGCAATTGCCACACCCCAGGGTTTCAACAGTCTGGACAAGGCTGAGCCTCGCTGTTTGGGGTGGCTTTGCAGAGGATCGGCGATCACACCACGCAGGGAACCCAAGGGCGAAGGGGTGCGGATCGGAGGGGGAATTTTGGAGCGGGTGATGGGAATCGAACCCACGCTAGAAGCTTGGGAAGCTTCTGTTCTACCATTGAACTACACCCGCGAAGGTCGGCATGTTACCCATTGGGATGCATCGGCGCAAGGGTCCGGATCGGCCTGCCACCTCGGCCCTGGCGGGATCTTGGTGGCTCGATTGCGAGCAAATACAGCCAAAATCCGCGGGTGGACAAGCGAAGCGCGGCTTCTCAATGCGGTACCACAAGTCGACCACTGTCGTCCGGGGCGAGCCGCCGGGCTCGCTTCGCCCGGTCGCGCCGAGGCGGCGCTCCCACGAAGCACATGGCCTTGCCCTGCCAATGCTTGGTCATCGCGCAGCAGGTCATACAGCCGGGGCCTACCGGCTCCACTCAAACTTCTCCGGCATACATGCGCGCCACCGCCTTTTCGTGTCGACGCAGGACCTCCGCGCGCTTGACCTTGAGCGTTGGGGTCAGCATGCCGTTGTCCACCGACCAGGGCTCCAGGGTCAGGCTGATACGGCGGATCTTGGCGTAGCCGGGAAAATCGCGGAGGGCCTCGCGGATACGCTTGAGCAGGTCCTTGTGCAGCCGCGGGTCGTCGAGACTCGCCTCGCGCTCCGGGTCCAGGCCGTACTCCAGGGTCAGGCCGGGCCAGAGGTCGGCGGACAGTACCACCAGGGCACTGAGATAGGAGCGCCCCTCCCCGACCACCAGGACCTGTTCGAACAATGGGTCCAGGGTGATGGCCATCTCCATGTCCGCAGGTGGGACCTTCTCGCCGTTCGACAGGACCAGGATGTCCTTGATGCGCCCGGTGATGTAGATATGACCGCCTTCGATGCGGGCTTGGTCGCCGCTGTGCAGCCAACCGTCCGAGTCGATCATTTGTGCAGTGGCCGCATGATTGTTCCAGTAGCCAAGCATGACGCTGGGGCCACGAATCAGCAGCTCTTCGTTCGCACCGACGCGCACCTCCAGCCCCCTCAGGGGCAGGCCGACGCTGTCCGGGTCGTTGTCGGAGAGTCGGTTGACGCTGACCACCGGACTGGTCTCGGTCAGGCCATAGCCCTGGAGCAGGGGTAGGCCCAGGCCGATGAACAGGTGCGCCACCTCCCGCGGCAGAGGCGCCCCGCCGCTGACGGTGATGCGCAGGCGTCCACCGAGCTTGGCCAGGACCGGGGTGGCGACCTTGCGCCTCAGGAAGGGCCAGAGCAGCAACAAGGGATGCCATCCGCGCCGACCCTGGTCGCGCTGGAAGTTGATCCAGCCCGCCCGCACCGCCAGGCGAAAGAGCAAGCGTACCGGCAAGGGCCTGGCCGCAACCTGATCGAGCACCCGACGGTAGACGCGCTCGAAGACCCGCGGCACGGCAAACATACCGGTGGGTCGGATCTGCTGGAGGTCCTCGGCGAGCTGGGGGATAGAGCGCGCAAAGGCCACACCAGCACCAGCCAACATGGGCAGGTAGTAGCCGGCGGTGCGCTCCAGGGTGTGGGAGAGCGGCAGAAAGGACAGGAACAGGTCCTCCCGATAACAGTCCACCATGGTCAGGCTGGCTTGGGCATCGAAGAGAAGGTTACGGTGGCTCAACATGACCCCCTTGGCCCGCCCTGTGGTCCCGGACGTATAGACGATGGTGGCCAGGCTGTCCGGGTTACCCTCACGCTGGGTCAGCTCGGGCGCCGTCGCCGGCAGCCAGTCGGCGAGCGACACCACCCGCAGGTCCTCCCCGGTACCCCGTGCGGGCGCCCGAACCGAATCGGCGACCACCACCCGCAATGGGTAAGCGGATTCGCCCAGAGCCTCGTCGATGCGTCGCCAGCGGTTGACGTCCTGGACCAGCAAGACCTTGATGGCCGCATCGGTGACGATGTAGGCCGCGCTATCGGCCCGGTCGTCGGTATAGAGGGGCACGGTCACCAGCCCCAGGGACAGGGCTGCCTGGTCGAAGATGATCCACTCCGGGCAGTTGCGCAGCAGGATGCCCACCCGATCGCCAGGGCGGACCTGCTCCCGTGCCAGGGCCGCACGCCAGCGCGCCACCATGGCGCCCATCTCAGCCCAGGTCCACTGCCGCCATTCCCCGGCGGTTCGGTCATAGTAGCGATAGGCGATCCGCTCCGGGGCCCGGCGCACCCTCTGGTAGAAGAGACCATCCAGGGTTCGGGCCCGTTCGATGGGTATCAGATCCTCTGACCATTGCGTCAACGTGGTGCCTCCCCGTCTCGTTTTGGTGCTTAGGCGATTTCTGTCAAATCATGTACCAGCTTGCTCGTCTTTTCGCCCGCCTTCGATGTCGTGCCGGCAGTCACATAGTCCGACTATGCTCCCGCCGACACTCCTTGAAACCGAACGAAAATCCATCGCAATCCGGCACATGATTCTCCGGCAATCGCCTGATCAATAGCCGCGGCAGTTTAGTGTAGAATCGCCGCCCCACCAACCCGCCCCCCCGATAGGCACCCAGCCCATGCAGATTCTGGTCAACGGCAACCCCACGGAGCTCGCAGAGCCCTGCACCCTGGCTGCCCTGATCGAAAACCTCGATCTCACCGGTCGGCGTCTGGCCTGCGAGGTCAACGAGCAACTGGTCCCGCGCAGCCGCTTTGCCGAGCACCGCCTGGCCCCTGGGGATCGGGTGGAAATCATCCATGCGGTCGGCGGCGGCTGAACGACCGCCCCCATTTCGACGATCGCCATCGCTCAAGGAACCCAACGGAAAGGCTGATTAACCATTTGTCCCCTCCCCGACGCTGCGGTGGACATCTATCGCAAGCACGAAGTCGGCGGCGCGCTGGAGTCCGATACATAGGGTTTGGGCGCCAGGGAATCCATCGGACTTGCGGTTGAGGAAGCCACCGAGGCTAGCGACCCATGCGCACCATGTGATCCAGTGCGGGTGGGGTGTCGGGCGGAGGTCGTCGTTCGGTAACGAGATAAACCGCCTGCCACTCTGCGGTGTCGAAGACCACGGCAGCTGCAAACGCGCCTGTCCGGACCGGGGCTCGTCAGACCGGTGCGAACGCAGGCGCGACGCTATTCGCGCGTCTTGAGAAAATCCGGAGCGATCCCCTGATCGAGCCGCGATAGGCACTCGGTGATCGCCCCGGGGCGACACTTGACGAGGATGCTGGTGAGCCGCAGCCAGTCTTCCAGGTTCGCCGCCGGTAGGCGCCTCGACAGGATCAGCAGACCTTCGAGCAAGTCCACCCCATCCCAGTTCGGGCAGATCAGCGCCTCCAGCTTGGCCCTATCGTCGCCCTGCAAATCCGGGAAGCGCAGGAATGCCAGGTCGCCCAGGGTCTCCTCAACCGTACAGGAAATGCGCAACGGATCCTTGTGATCACCGGGAAAACGCACCTCCACCTCCGTGCCCTTCCCCAGGGGCGGCACATCTTCGAGGAACACGCGATCCATTCCCAGGTGGTAGGCACAGCATTGTTTTTGCAGATTCACTGCCGGGCAGCGCACATCCACTTGGATCCTGCACGCCGCGCGTCCGCTCGAATCGTCGGAGACCATGTCGGTCCTCTTCTCGCCGTGGGGAGGTGGGTGGCTCCTATACTGTAATATTCTCGTCATATTGCAAGTAAAGCTTGACCCCGCACGTCGGGATTGCCTGCGCCGCGGCCCTTTGCAGAGCCAAACGTAATATCCTTGGCCGATCACCGTGCATGCCAGGCCAGTGCCATGAGCAATTTTGTCGACAAGATCCATCTTAAAGAAATCGCCGAAGAGGACCTGTACTTCGCCAAGCACGACAGGGAGCTCATCCGGGCACTGCAGAAGAAGCGGCTTGCAAAGCTGGCCAAGTGCGGAAGCGATGAGAACAAGAAGCAGGCGGAAGACTTCGAGAAACGGTTCGAGTCGGTGACCGAAAAGCACAAAAACAAGCCAAACAAGCTCGCCCGCAGTTATCGCAAGCTGCTTGACGACATCAAAGAGGCCTGTAGCCGGCGAGACTGAGCTTCACTGGGGCCTGGCAGCCCTCAGCGACCTGGCTTAGGAAGGGTTCAAGAACAACGTGAAGAGATCGGTTGTGCAGAGGTACGAGGCACAACAGCCTGGGCCTGCGTCACGCCTCGAGCATCGGGCTTCGCAAGCTCCGCACAAGGCCGGCATTTCAGTCGTTATGGAGTAGATCCTTCGGGCTTCAGGCTCAAGCGCCCCAGCGCATCCCCCATGCGCAGCGGGTCGCCGGGCCTGATCTCCGGGTCCCAATTCACCGCCCCTGGCGGGAGCAGCAGGATCACCGTGGAGCCCATGTTGAAGCGCCCCATTTCCTCCCCGCGCGCCAGACGCACCGGCCCCTCGGGCTCGGGTGGTCGTACTCCGTGCGGCGGCGGGGTGATCTGCCCCGCCCAGACCGTCTCCATGGACCCGACGAAAATGGCCCCGACCAGGATCAGGGCGAGGGGCCCGACCTCGGTATCGAAGCGACACACCACCCGCTCGTTGCGAGCGAACAGGCGCGGCACCCCTCGCGCGGTGACGGCGTTGACGCTGAACAGGCGCCCAGGGATATGGGTCATGGCCGACAGCGCACCGGCCAGCGGCATGTGCACGCGGTGGTAATCCCGTGGCGAGAGATAGATGGTCGCAAAGGACCCACCGACGAAGGCCGCCGCGGCCTGCGCGTCTCCTCCCAACAGATCTACGACGCTGTAGTCGTGCCCCTTGGCCTGGAGCAGAGACCCATCACGAATCTCACCCATCTGGCTCAGGGCCCCATCCGCGGGACATAACAGGGCCGCCGGGTCTGCGGCCAGTGGCCGGGCGTCGGGGCGCAGGGCGCGGGTGAAGAAGGCGTTGAAGCTGGCATAGGCCTTGGGGTCCGGCTCGACCGCCAGGGTCATGTCCACCCGGTACTGCCCGATGAACCAAGCGATGAATGCATCCTTGAAGGGCCGCCATTGCCAGCGTGTGACCCGGTACATCAGTGCCGAGAGCAGGTGTTGGGGCAGCAGGTGCTGGATGGCGACAAAGAGCCGCTCCGTCGGGCGCAGGGGTCGGTCGCTCATTGAGTGTTGGGTTCCGTGGATGGCACGACGGTCGAGGTCGCGGGCGGTGCGATGGACGGGCGCTCCGGCGGCTTCAACAGATCCGGGTAGTCGGCGAGGGCCATCAGGTCCTGTGCCACCGTGGCCGGCCCCTGGCCCGGGGTAAAAAGGGCGACCAGGTTCCCCCCTGGGGCCATGAGAAACAGCAAGGCCCCGGCGGTATCGCCCGGCAGGGGCGCCGGGGCCCCGCCCAGGGCATCCGCCAACTTGGCCAGCTCGTCCGGCCCACCCTCGGCGATGACGAGCGCAGGGGTCAGGCGGTTGAAATCCCGGGCCAGGTTGGGTGCAGAGCCGGACTGGACCAGGACCAGGAGCAGCTCGGCGCTTAGCTCGGGGCGCTCGGCCAGGCGATTGTGGACTTCGATCAGGCGACTGATCGCCAACTGCCCTTGGGCCTGAGTGAGATCGCCGTAGGTCAGCAAGGCCCAACCCTGGGCGAGCCGGTCACGATTCACCGGGCGCCCGTCCGGGTCCTGGAGATGGAAGTCGGACAGGGCAATCGGAGGTGCGACCAGGACCCCGCCAATGGCCGGTGGCCCACCGCGATGCTGGAAGCGATTGCCCCACTGATAGCCGACCACGAAGAGCCCGGCGGCGGCGACGATCATGACCAGCCGGACCCAGAGCTTGCGACGATTCCCCGGCAGGAACACGCCGGACCTCAGCCGGCCAGGGCCGTCTGGACCCCGGCCAACGCGGCACCCGTGTCGACCCCCTGCCCAAGATCGTTCAACACCGTCCCCAGGGCAGCGATACAGAGCAGGATATTGGTCGGTCGGCTGCTGTAGCCCATGAGCCCGATGCGCCAGACTTTGCCGGCCAGGTCGCCGAGGCCGGCGCCGATCTCCAGGTTGAATTCCTTCAAGAGCCGGGCCCTGACCAGGGCCTCGTCCACCCCGGCGGGGACGGCCACGGCATTGAGCTGGGGCAGACGCTCCGCCTCCAGCACCGGCAATTCCAGACCCAGGGCCTCCAGCCCGGCGCGCAAGGCCAGATGGTTGCGCCGATGACGGGCCCAGGCCTGCTCCATACCCTCGTCCTGGAGCATGACCAGCGCCTCATGCAGGCCGTAGAGGGCATTGATCGGGGCCGTGTGGTGATAGGTGCGGCGTTGCTCAGGACCCCAGTAGCCCATCACCAAATTGAGGTCCAGGAACCAACTGCGCACCCGCTCCGTTCGTGCCTTGACCTTGGCCAGGGCCCGCTCATTGAACGTCACGGGCGACAGGCCAGGGGTACAGGACAGGCACTTCTGGGAACCGGAATAGCAGGCATCCACCTCCCAGTCGTCCACCCGCAGCTCCGAGCCACCCAGGCTGGTGACCGCATCGACGATGGTCAGACAGTCGTGGCGATGGGCGATCTCCACCAGAGTGGCCACGTCCGAGCAGACCCCGGTCGAGGTCTCGGCCTGGACGAAGGCGACCAGGACCGCGTCCGGGTTGGCTTGCAGGGCTTCGTCGAGCTTGTTCGGGTCCACTGCGCGACCCCAGGGGTCCGCCACCACCACCGGCTCGCCCCCGGCGCGCAGGACGTTCTCGACCATGCGTCCGCCGAAGACCCCGTTGACGCAGACCACCACCTTGTCGCCCGGCTCCACCAGGTTCACGAAGCAGGTCTCCATGCCCGCCGAGCCCGGTGCCGAGACCGGCATGGTCAGGGCGTTGCGCGTCAGAAAGGTCCCGCGCAGCAGGTCCTTCACCTCGTCCATCATAGCCACGAAGGCCGGGTCCAGATGGCCGATGGTCGGACGACCCAATGCCCCCAGGACGCGGGGGTGGACATCGGCAGGGCCAGGCCCCATGAGGGTACGCACAGGCGGGTTGAACGACTGAATGGTCATGAGAGGATGTCACCCTGAGGCTGCGGAGGAAATGGCCGCGAGTATACCAGTCCCCGCGCCTGCCCCCTGCCCCATCCACCCTGGCCTTCACCCACCACCCAAAACCCCGAGGGAGCAACAACCATGACCAACAAGATCGAAAAGACCGAGGCCGACTGGCGTGCGGAGCTGGACCCGGAGCAATACCACGTCTGCCGCGAGCACGGCACCGAGCAGCCCTTCAGCGGCAAATACTATGCCCACCACGAGGACGGCACCTATCGTTGCTCGTGCTGCGGGGAGCCCCTGTTCGACGCCGCCCACAAGTTCGACTCCGGCACCGGCTGGCCCAGCTTCTGGCAGCCAATGGACCACGAGCAGGTTGCCACCTGCGAGGATCAGAGCCACGGCATGCGCCGCACCGAGGTCCACTGCAACCACTGCGGGGCACACCTGGGGCACGTCTTCCCGGACGGTCCGCAACCCACTGGGCTGCGCTATTGCATCAACTCCGTGTCGCTGGCCTTTGCTGCCAAGGACGACTGACCCGGGGCCGGCGCGCGGATAGGCTGCGCCGGCCGTGCCAGCAGGGAGAAGGGCGACGTGGACGCCATGCCCAGGACGGTACGCTGCGTGACACCGCAGGAGCGGTGTCACGAGTTGTGGGGGGTGTCACGAGTGCACCTGGATGCAATGCACCACCCGACTCGAACCAAGGCGGACTTCCGGGGGGTAGGCCAGTGCGCACTCGGGCTGGGCGTCGGGACAACGGGGGTGGAAGTGGCAGCCGGGGGGCGGGTTCGCCGGGGACGGCATGTCCCCCTCCAGGCGGATGACCTCCCGGCGACTGCCCTGGTCCAAGCTGGGAACGGCGGAGAGCAGGGCCCGGGTGTACGGGTGACGCGGGTCGCCCAGGACCTCGTCCACCGTCCCCGTCTCGACGATACGCCCCAGGTACATGACGGCGACCCGATGGGCCAGGTAGGACACCACCGAGATGTTGTGGGTGATGAACAGATAGGCAAGCCCGCGCTCCTGCTGCAAGCGCTTGAGCAAATTGAGGATCTGCGCCTGGACAGAGACGTCGAGGGCGCTGGTCGGTTCGTCGCAGACCATGACCTTCGGCTCCACGGCCAATGCCCTTGCGATGCACAGGCGCTGGCGTTGTCCGCCGGAGAACTCATGTGGGTAGCGGTCTGCGGCCTCGGGGGACACGCCCACGGACTCCAACAGCTCGGAGACACGCCGACGGCGGGCGGCCCGGTTCGGCTCCAGATCCAGGGCTTGGAGCCCCTCGCCTACGATGTCCCCCACCAACATGCGCGGGTTCATAGAGGCAACCGGGTCCTGGAAGATGAACTGGAGGTCCTTGCGGTGGGGGCGCATCTGCCGGTCGCTCAAGTCTGCGAGATTGATCCCCTGATAGGTCACGTCACCCGCAGTGGGACGCAGCAGTTGCAGGATACCCTTGCCGACCGTGGTCTTACCGCAGCCGGATTCACCCACCAGGGCCAGGGTCCGGCCGCTATGCAGGTCCAGCGAGACCCCATCCACCGCCCTCACCTGCCCCACCACGCGCCGAAACAGACCGCGTTGGATGGGGAAGTGTACCTTGAGACCGCTGACCCGCAGGAGTCCGTCCCCATCGGTAACGGCGGCAGACCCCAGCGCCGCGCCGGGCTGGGCGACGGCGGCAAACTCAGGGGTCCCGTCCGCCCAGAGATGGCAACGCACGGTCTGAGCAGGACCGGGCGCGGACCACTCGGGGGCAACCTCGGCGCAGCGCGGCAGGGCCAAGTGGCAACGCTCGGCGAAGCGGCAGCCGACGAAAGGTCGGTCCAGGGGTGGGACCCGCCCGGGGATCGAGGCCAGGGGCTCGGCGCGGCGCGCCGGGGTCGGAACGCTCTCCATCAGGCGCCGGCTGTAGGGGTGGGCGGGGCCGGCAAAAAAGGCCTGGACATCGGCGGTCTCGACGACCTGCCCGGCATACATCACCGCCAGGCGGTCGGCGGTCTCGGCGACCACCCCCAGGTCGTGGGTGATGAGCAGCACGGCCATGCCGGTCTCGGCCTGGAGGCGCTTGAGCAGGCGCAGGACCTGGGCCTGGATGGTCACGTCCAGGGCCGTAGTGGGCTCGTCGGCGATGAGGATCTCGGGATCGCCGGCCAGGGCCATGGCGATCATGACCCGCTGTTTCATGCCGCCGGAGAGCTGGTGTGGATACTCGGCGACGCGCCGCTCCGGGTCCGGGATACCGACCTCGCGCAACAGCTCCAGCACTCGGGCCGAGACCTGGTCCCTGGCACGCCCGTGGTGAACCCGCACCGCCTCGGCGATCTGCCGGCCGATGGTCAGGACCGGATTCAGAGAGGTCTGCGGCTCCTGAAAGATCATGGCCATGCGCCCGCCACGCACCTGCCGCATAGCGTTCTCGGGGAGTTGCAGCAGATCCGTGTCGCCCAGCATCACCGACCCACCCACCACCCGACCCGAGGGGGGCAGGAGACGCATCAGGGACAGCGCGGTCATGGACTTGCCGCAACCGGACTCGCCGAGCAGCGCGAAGGTCTCGCCGCGCCGGATGTTCAGGTCCAGTCCGTCTAAGACTCGGATGGGCCTGTCGCCACTACCGAGGTGGGTGCTGAGGTTCGTGATGTTAAGCAGTGTATCGGTCATAGGACTCCGTGCCCTTGGGCGGAAACACAACCGGTTCGGGGCGGCCTTCCTGCTCGATGACCTGAACGTTCATTCGTAGACATCTCCCCGAGGTCCGATCTCGATGGCCAGGATAATCAACCGGCCCAGGTGCCATACCCAAACAAGACGTAACAGGACCAGAACCTTGTTTTATCATGCCGGAGTGTCGCCATGCTCGTGACACATTTCCGCCGCCGCTCAATCGGGATCGGCTCACGCCGGACACCACCTCACGCCTCGCCGGCCTGAGGCGAAGCACCGCAAACGATGACGGTCGAACTCAAAAGAACAAATGGATCCCCTCAAGGTACTGTACGCAGACGACGAGCCCACCGCGCGTCTGCTGATGCAATCCGCGCTGGAGTTGGGCGGATTCGAGGTATGCCTTGCGGTCGACGGAGAGGAAGCACTGCGGAAGGTCCGTACCCAGCCCTGCGACCTTGTCATGCTGGATGTGGACATGCCGGACCTGGACGGCTACCAGGTCTGCGTGGCATTGCGGTCAGAAGTGGGCGACGAGTTGCCGATCGTCATGGTGACTGGCATGGACGATGTCGGCTCGATCGAGCGAGCCTACGAGTCCGGCGCCACCGACTTTATCGCCAAGCCGATCAACTGGGGTCTCATCTGCCATCGGCTGCGGTATTTGCATCGGGCGTATCTGGTCATGCAGGACCTTCACGCCGCCGAAGCGCGCAATTCTGCGATGCTCAATGCCCTGCCGGACGCCTTGCTGCGTGTGAACCTTGAGGGGCGGGTCCTGGACGCGCGCAGGGCGCTGGGGCGCAGGGCCTGCTGCGAGGCCCCCAAACCTGGTCTCCCCCTGTCTGACACCTATCCCACGGCGGTTGTCTCGCTCCTCATGGAAGGGATCACCCGTGCGTGCGCGCTCGGCCAGGTTCAGTCCGTCGAGATCGAATGCGATGGCGGCTCCGCAGGGACGCGACATTACGAAGCTCGGTTCGCCGCCATCGACGGCAGCGAAGCGCTTTGTCTCATGCGCGACATTACGGAGCGCAAGGCCGCCGACGAGGCCCTGCGGCAGAGCGAGGCAAAGCTGCGCCAAGCGCAAGCAGTGGCGAAGCTTGGAAGCTGGCACCTGAACGCCGATAGCGGGGTCCTGGAATGGTCGCCGGAGGCCTATCGCATATTCGGCATCACGCAGGGCACGCCGCTCACCTACGAACGCTTTCTCAGTTGCGTGCATCCCGAGGATGCCCCTGCCCTTGATCGGGCCTGGCAGGCCGCTCTTGAAGGGAATCCGTATCATGTGGAGCATCGCATTTGCGTAGGCGGAGAAATCCGCTGGGTGGTGGAAGACGCCGAGTTGGAGCGTGACGTCGCGGGCCGTGTCACGGGCGGGATCGGCACAGTCCAGGACATCACGGCGCGCAAGCTCCAGGAGCTGCAGATCGCAGAGGCACAGGCCGGGCTGCGGGCGACCCTGAGTGCGATACCCGATCTGTTGTTCGAGGTGGACCTGGATGGTCGCTACCTCGATTACCACTCGCCGCGCGCCGATCTGCTGGCGGCGCCTCCCGAAGTCTTTTTGGGCAAGACCATCGCCGATGTCCTTCCGCCCAATGCGGCGGCGACGTGCATGGCGGCCCTGCAGGAGGCCAATGAAAAAGGGTTCTCTGCCGGTCATCAATGCGAATTGGACCTCCCCCATGGCACGCACTGGTTCGAGCTCTCGATCTCGCGCAAGACCAACGGTGGCGCGGAGCCGCCGCATTTCATCATCCTTTCCCGAGACATCACCGAGCGCAAGGAGACGGACCACAGAATTCACCGCTTGGCCTATTTCGACACCCTGACTGGATTGGCCAACCGCCAGTCCTTCGTGGAGCAGCTCAGCCGCGAGATCGATCGGGCCCAACTGCAAGGCGAGAAACTGGCCGTGCTGTTCCTGGACCTGGACGGGTTCAAGACCATCAACGACTCCCTCGGACACGGCAGCGGGGATCTGCTCTTGCAGTGGGCCGCCGAGCGGCTGCGTCAGAGTGTGCGCCCCGGGGACCTGGTGGCGCGCGCAGGCGACCCCGAGTCCGAGGCTATGCTCGCCCGTATCGGCGGCGATGAGTTCACGATGCTGATTCCCAAGCTGAGGCATGCCGAAGATGCCTTGCCGGTGGCGCACCGCATCCGCGACCTGATGCGCCGACCGTTCAATCTCGCTGGGCGGGAGGTGACAGTGACGGCGAGCATCGGCATCGCCTTGTACCCGGATGATGGCCTCAGCACGTCCGCGCTGCTCAAGCACGCGGACACTGCCATGTATCATGCCAAGGACGAGGGGCGGAATAACTGCCAGTTCTACAGCGAGTCACTCACCGAGCGGGCGATGCACCGTCTGAATCTCGAGGCCGATCTGCGCCTTGCCTTGGAGCGCAACGAGTTTTTCCTGGTCTATCAGCCGCAGTTCGACCTGGAGGCCGGACGCATCCAAACGGTGGAGGCGTTGATCCGTTGGGAACATCCTGAACAAGGATGCATCTTACCCGACGATTTCATTCCCGCGGCGGAAGAGAACGGGTTGATAATACAGATCGGCGAGTGGGCTCTACGTACCGCAAGTAGCGCAGCGGCGCGGTGGTGTACTGCCGGACATCGCGTGCGGGTCGCGGTGAACCTCTCGCCCACCCAATTTCGAAACCAAGACTTGTTACACACCATCACCAACATCCTGGAGGAGACGGG
This sequence comes from uncultured Gammaproteobacteria bacterium, assembly GCA_963845265.1. Lineage (GTDB taxonomy): Bacteria > Pseudomonadota > Gammaproteobacteria > Chromatiales > Chromatiaceae > DYRB01. Next base: position 224,428 of record CAWJRN010000006.1, read on the forward strand.
GTTGGCCCCCGAATGCCTGGAGTTGGAATTGACCGAAGGCACCTTGATGGAAGATGCCGACGGCACCTTGAGCACCCTCAGGGCCTTGAGGGACGCCGGGATTCGTTTGGCACTGGATGATTTCGGGACCGGCTGGTCGTCCTTGAGCTACTTGAGACACCTGCCGCTGACCACCCTCAAGGTCGACCAGAGCTTCGTGCACGGTATGCCCGATGACAAGGAGAGCATGGCGATCATTCGCACCATCGTCTCGCTGGCCAAGAACCTCGGATTCAGCGTCACCGCCGAGGGAATCGAGACGGCCGGCCAGATGCAAGCGATACGTGAGCTGTGCTGCGACAATGCACAAGGCCACTACTTGAGCAAGCCCATCCCTTTCGGCGAATTGCTCGCTCTTCTCGACCAGTAACGGCTTCTGTCCTATGAAAATGTCTGTATCGATACCCCCGTTACTACTTTGCCTGGGACTGGCCCTTGGCCTGTTGACCGCCTGCAGTGACCCAAAAACCCCGGGGAAACCCGCAGCGGCGTCTCTGGCGCCGGAACTGGTGTACTACGGGTATCCAGAAGACATGCCCCAGCCAATATTCGATGCCTTTACCAAGGAATTCGGCGTGAAGATCCGTTATCTGCACCTACGACTCCCCAGAAGAGTCTGAGAAGAACATCCGAGCGGGCAAGATCTACGATGTCGCCACAATCGAGAATCAGCTGATCTGGCCACTGTCAGAGGCCGGATTGTTGGCAGAGATCGACTTTGCAAACGTGCCGAATTTTCGGAATATTTCCGCTAATTTTCGTGACTTGGCGATTGATCCAGGCAATCGGCACTCGGTCCCCTGCTCCTATGGGACCACCGGATTCTTGGTGCGCACCGATCTCGTCGGTCATACCCTGAAGCGCTTTTCCGACCTATGGGACCCGCAATACGCTGGCAAGATCGGCCTGCGGCAAGGACCACGGGAGATCATCGGCATGACACTGTCGTCGTCTGGGCTACGCGTTCAACTCCGAGGATCCGCACGAGCTCGACGCGGCGCGGGAGCGCTTGCTGCAACTGAAGCCGGCGAAGGTCATGGTGGACATCGAGGCCAGCGCCGCGGTGCCCAGGCTATTGAGCGGAGAGATCGCGATCCTGCATGGCTACGCCGAAGATTATCAGTTAGCCCACGAAGTCAACCCGGCGGTCGCTTATGTCTTACCCGAGGAGGGAGCCGCGTTATGGGGGGACAGTTATGTCATACCCGCCAGCAGCCCCCGCAAACATACCGCTGAGATCCTGATCAATTTCCTGTTGCGCCCCGAAAACGTCGCCAAGGAAGTCGAGGAGCAAGGATACGCACACCCGAACGATGCGGCATTCCCTTTGATCAATCCAGCGACCCGCACTGATCCGGTCGTTTATCCCGCCGGTAAGGATCTCCAAAATGGACATCTCATTTTGTCGCTCAGTCCGGAAGGGAAAAAGCGCTACGCTGAGATCTGGGCGCAGTTTCTCGAGGACGATCCAAAAGGACTGCCATGATGCGGGTTCGGTTGCTGGAAAAGCTTCTCGGTGTCGTCCTGGGCCTGAGCCTCTTGACCGCCTGCGGCGAAGCGAAACCCCCGGAAAAATCGGCTGAGCCAGCCCTGGCGAAGGAACTGGTGTTCTATGACTGGGCGGATGATATGCCCCAGTCGGTGCTCGACGCCTTCGAAGCGGAATACGGCGTCAAGGTCATCTACCCGACCTATGAAACCAGCGAAGAGGCCCTGCAAAACCTCCGGGCCGGACAAGCCTACGATCTGGTGGCCGTCGACAACCAAGTTGTCCCGGAGTTGGCGGCGGAGGGCCTGATCGCGGAGATCGATCACCGCAACGTACCGAATTTCAAAAACATTTCCCCCAATTTCCGTGACCTCGTGTTCGACCCGGGCAACCGCTACAGCGTGCCCTATTCCTGGGGCATCATCGGTCTGATTGTGCGTGGCGACCGGGTACCGCAACCGGTCACGGGCTGGGCCGATCTGTGGGACCAACGCTACACCGGCCACTTGCTGGTGTGGGATCTCCCGCGTTACCTGATGGGCATCGCGCTGCAGTCACTCGGATTCTCAATCAACTCGGAAAACCCCGCCGAACTGGAAGCGGCGTTGCACCGCTTGCTGGTGCTCCGGCCGCGGGCCCGCACGGCCGGCTGGGCGCCGGAGGTCAGTGAGGAGGCCCTGGCGAGCGGCGAGGTGGTGCTGATGTATGGCTGGGCGGGCGATGTACTGCGGGCGCGCGCCCGCAACCTGGACATTCGCTATATCGTGCCCGCAGAGGGCAGCATCCAGTGGTGCGACAACTTCGTCATTCCAGCGGCCAGCCCGCACAAACGGACCGCCGAGCTGTTCATCGATTTCCTGCTGCGGCCCGAGATCGCCGCCCGGATTGCCAACGAGCTTTACTACGCCACGCCCAACGAGGCGGCATTCCCGTTCATCAAGCCCGAGATCCTGAACGATCCGGTGATCTTTCCGCCCATCGAGGACATACGCCGGGCCGAGGTGATCATGCCGCTCAGCCCGGCGGGCCAGGCGCTTCACGAGCAGATTTGGCAGCGTTACCGGGCTGGCCGGACCCATGCGGGGCCGAGTGGTAAGTGATGGCGCTTTGGCGCAAGTCCGAACCCGCTGACCGGGGCGGAGCTTTACTCGCCGGCAGCCTGCGCCGACAGTTGCAGGCGGTGTTCGGGGCGGCGGTCCTGTTCTTGTTGCTAACGAGCGTCGCGGGAATTCTCATCCTGGTGAACCGCACCGAGCTTGACGGCTGGCGGGGCCGCCAACAGGAGGCCACTCAGCGGGTCGCCCAAACGGTCGACGATTTCCTTTCTCGAGAGCAAAACCTCCTGCAGATACTGGACCTGTTCGGCCGCGATGAAGTGGGCGCGCTGGGGGATGAGCTGGAGCGATTGTTGCGAGAGCAGCCCGCCCTGCTGGAACTCGCGTATGTCAGCGCCGCCGGTCGGGTCATTGACCATGCCCCGGCCGATGGGGGCGTGCTGGCCAATCTTTTTACCATTCCGCAGTCGCAGTGGTTCGTCGTTGCCCGGCAAGGCGGGCATTACGTTGGGGATCTGCAATTCGCGGCGGGGAATGAACCTTATCTTGTACTGTCCTCCTCCGCGGCGGCGGGCGGCGTTGTCGTCAGCCGTCTACGGATGGACATGCTGAACGAAGTGATTGGCGATCTGCATTTTGGCAGGGATGGCATTGCCTACTTGGTCAACCAGCGAGGGCGTGTGATCGCCCACTCCGACCCCCAGGTCGTGCTCAGTAACACCTATCTGGATCGGAACGCCGATCAGCTGGCAATGGTCCGAGCCGCCAAGGGAGTGTGGTCCGGCGCATATCGCAGTTTCCAGGGTGTGCCGGTGGTCGGCACCATGATGCCCGTGCCCGGTACCCCTTGGGTGGCGGTGACTGAGCTGCCCCAGTCTGAGGCCTACGCCGCCAGCCGGCACGCGCTGTGGGTCATGACGGGGCTCACGCTGCTGGTCGGCGCACTGGTGCTTGGGTCAATTGGCATCCTGCTGGAGCGGCGATTTCTGCAACCTATGCAGCGCCTGCAAACGGGCGTCCAGCGTATCGGCGAAGGGGATCTTAACTACCGCATCGAGCTGGGCCCGGAGGGCGAAATTGGTCAGGTCGCGGCAGCCTTCGATGAGATGGCCGCTCGCCTGAAGGACCGTGAGGATCAGGTCGCCGCGCAGACGGTCGCCCTGATGGAGGCAAAGGAAACCGCCGAGGCGGCCAGCCGGGCCAAGTCGGAATTCCTTGCCGTAATGAGCCACGAGATACGCACACCCCTGAATGGCGTGCTCGGTATGACCGAGTTGTTGTTTGGCACTTCGCTCAATGGCCAGCAACGGCGCATAGCTCGTCTGATACAGCAGTCCGGGCGGGGGTTGCTGGCCATCGTCGACGATATATTGGATTTCTCCAGAATCGAGGCCGGCCGGATCGAATTTCAAGTGGTGCCGGTCAACGTCGGGGAGTCTGGTGGAAGAGACCGCAGATCTACTGGCCGGGGGGGCATACGACAAGGGACTGGAGCTGGTCTGCGATCTGCCTGCTGGATCTGCCGGCGTCGATACCGGCCGACCCGGTGCGACTGCGTCAGGCATTGGTAAACCTGATCGGCAATGCCATCAAGTTTACCGAACGCGGGGAGGTCGTCATTCGAGTCCTGCTGCTGGACCCAGATTCGGCCGTTCCCAGCCTGTTGTTCGAAGTGCAGGACACAGGCATCGGAATCAGCGCTGAAGCACAGACCCGCATCTTCGATTCCTTTGCCCAAGCGGATGGATCTACCACCCGCCGCTATGGCGGCACCGGCCTGGGTCTGACCATTACCCGGCAGTTGGTGGAGTTGATGGGTGGGGAGATCGGGGTGGACAGCGAACCAGGGGCTGGGGCTCGATTCTGGTTCACCTTGCCGCTGCAACAGTCATTCTTGCCGTCAGTCCCGGTGGGGCCGCTGGGCTTGCCGGCCTGGCGGGCTTTACTGGTGGACGACAACGCCACCAGCTGCGCGGTACTGCGGCGGTACGCGACGGCCTCTGGTCTGGTGATCGACGAAGCGGACAACGGGCTGCAAGCGTTGGATCGTTTGCGGGCTGCCGTGCGGGCGGGCGAGCCCTATGATCTGACGATTGTGGACATACGGATGCCCGAGATGAACGGCCTCGAGTTGACCCGGCACATTCGCGGCGATTCAGGCCTGTCCGAGCTTAAGGTATTGTTGCTGTACTGTGAATCAGGGAGCGTCTTCGCCGACGAGGCAGTACAGGCGGGTGTGCAGGCCCTCGTGCACAAACCCGTGAGGCTGGCCGAGCTGCAACGGGCGCTGCGCGGGCTTCACAACCAGTCGGTTGAACAGGTCAGGCAGCCAGATTTCCCTCCAGTTGCCCCGTTGTGCCCACTCACGGGCCGCGTCCTGGTTGCCGAGGACAACCCGGTGAACCGGGAGCTGGCCCTGATGATGCTGGACGCGTTGGGCTGTGAAGCTGACGTTGCGGCCAATGGCCAGGAGGCCGTCGATGCCGTCGCTGGAACGGCGTACGACCTGGTTCTGATGGACTGCCAGATGCCGGTGCTGGACGGATTTGCCGCCACCGCCGCCATACGCCACCGAGAACAGACTCGGGGCGGGTCGCGGTTGCCCATCGTTGCCCTCACGGCCAACGTCGTCGCGGGCGTTCGGGAGCAGTGCGTGGCGCTCGGCATGGATGACTACTTGAGCAAGCCTTTCACACAGCAGCAGTTGGCCGCCATGCTGCAGCGCTGGCTGCCCGCTGGTCATAGCGTCACGCTCACCGCAGCTTCGGCGCAATCGGCGGCTCCAACGCCATCGCAAATGCTGCCGGCAGAGGCGGCGGTTCCTCGTGTAAATGCCCCCTTCCGCATCGAGGGTGACGTCCCATCCGGGCCAGACCAGGCCGTTTCTCCGCTGGCGCAACAGGGGTTGGACCAGATTCGTGCCTTGCAGCGGCCGGGTCAGCCCGACCTACTTGGCAAGATCGTCAGCCTCTATCTGCAGGAATCGCCGAAACAGCTTCAGCAGATGCGCGACGCTGTCGCAGGTGGGGATGACGAGGCGTTGCGGCAGGCGGCACACACCCTCAAATCGAGCAGTGCGAATCTGGGCGCCACGCAATTGGCGGAGTTATCCAAAGAACTGGAGCACCGCGGGCGGGATCGGCGGCTAGTTGGCGCTGAGGAACTCTTGCACGCATTGGAGGCCCAGTACCTGCAAGTGCAGCATGCGTTGGCCATGGAACTGGAGAGGGGTGGGCAGTATCCCCCGCCCCCGCAGTGCTGAACGCCGCGGATGGGGCGAATGCGATTCGAAACATGCCATACAGCCGACCCCCTCAGCCCCCAGACCTGAGCCGTGGATCGAAGGCGTCACGCACCGCGTCGGCAAAGAGGTTGGCGGCCAGGACCAGGGTGAACATGAACGCGAAGGCGGCGGCCAGGGACCACCAGACCATGGGGTCGCGGGCCAGCTCCAGCCGGGCGCTGTTGATCATGTTGCCCCAGCTGTTCATGGTCGGGTCGACCCCGATATTGACGTAGGACAGGACGGCCTCGGCCAGGACCAGGCCACTGAAGTCCAGCACCACGGTAATCAGCACGATGTGCAGGACGTTGGGCAGGATGTGCCGGCCGATGATGGTGAAGTGTCCCACACCCAGGGCGACGGAGGCCTGGACATAGTCCACCTCGCGCAGCTTGAGGGCCTCGCCGCGCAGCAGGCGACAGAGCCCGGTCCAGCTAGTCACCCCCAGGATCAGACACAGAAACAGCAGACGCAGGTCGGCGCGCTCCACTAGGCTGGTGAATTCGTCCTCGTGGTTGCTCATGTAGACCTGCAACAACAGGATGGCGGCGGCGATGAGCAGGACCCCCGGGATGGAATTCAGCGTGGTGTAGAGATACTGGATTAGGTCGTCCACCCAGCCGCGGAAGTAGCCGGCCATGATGCCCAGCAGGATGGCTGCGGGGAGCATGACCAGGGTCGTCAGGGTACCGATGACCAGACCGGTGCGGATGCCCTTCAGGACCTGGTAGAGGACATCCTCGCCCACCTTGTCGGTACCCAGCACGTGGTAGGACTGCGCCAGGGCCGCAATCGCGAGGCCCAGGACCAAGATCGCTGCGAGGACGCCGAACCCGGTCCGCCAGGGGACGGGATCGGCACCAGCGGCGATGCGCCTGGCGGTTGCGGCCAGTGCCTCGCCGCGCCTGCGCGCCATAACCCACAGGATGGCGCCGGACAGCAGGACCCAGACCCCAAGGCCGACGAGGCCACCGAGCACGGCCCGGCGTACGACGTCCCAGCCCCAGTCCAGCTCCGGATCGATCAGGTGGCGACCGCCCCAGGTCAGACGCGGGTAGTCCCGGACCAGGCCCCCATCCGGGGCTTCCATGGCCTCCTTGACGAACAGGTGGGTCGCCAGCGGGGCCGAGTAGGTCTTCTCCTGATGCTCGCGCAGCGGGGTCAGCGAGAGGTCGAGCAGGCTCAAGACCTGACCGGTGTGCGCTACCCCATCGGTGCCCTGGACATTGGACCTGGGGTGGAAGTGGACCGTATCCAGGAGCCCGATGGCGACATAGCAGGCCAGGACCACCAGTGAGCCCATGGCCAGCTTCGAACGCAACACCCGCCGCCAGGGGGCCCGCAGGTGCTCGCGCCGTGCGGCGTAGACCCCGAAGCCGATGGACACCACCAGCAACAGGTAGATCAGGGCATCGGTCCAGAGGACTACCGGCATGGCTGCGCCCTCACGACAGCCGCACCCGCGGGTCCACCAGGGTGTAGGAGATGTCCGTCAGCAGCAGCCCCAGGATGTAGAGGACCGAGCCCAGGAAGACCATGGCCCGGACGATGGCGAAGTCCTGGGATTGAATGGCGTCGATGGTGTAGCTGCCGAGCCCGGGGATGCCGAAGAAGGACTCGGTGATCAGGCTGCCCATGAACAGCAGGGGCAGGACGACCACCACACCGGTGAGGATGGGGATCAGGGCATTGCCCAGGACGTGCCGAAACAGGACCAAACGCTCGCTCAGGCCCTTGGCCCTGGCCGTGCGCACATAGTCCTTGGCGATCTCTTCCAGAAATAGGGTGCGGTACCAGCGGGTACCGGCCCCGATGCCGCCGACGACCCCAATCAGGGCGGGCAGGATCAGGAACTTCCAGGCATTGAGCCCGGTGTCGTAGCCCGAGATCGGTACCAGGTGAAAGAGCTTACTGAGCAGGTACTGGCCGCCGATGATGTAGAAGAGCCCCGAGATGGACATCATGGCCACCAGCAGGACGACGCTGCCCACGTCCACATAGGTGGCGCGAAACAGGACGATGAACAAGGCGTAGCTGATGTTCACCGCCAGGCCCACCAGCAGCACCGGGACGGCGATGGCGAGGCTCGGCCACATGCGCTGCGAGATGTCGTAGCCGATATCGCGACCGCTGTCGGAGGTGCCGAAATCGAAGGCGAAGAGCTTGGCGGACTTCTGGAAGAAGATGGTCTCGGTCAGCTTGTCCAGTCCCGGCGCAGCGGCGTTGTAGAGCAGGGGCAGGTCGTAGCCGTGGCCCTGCTTCCAGGTCTGGACCGCCTCGGCGGTGACGCGCTTGGCGCCAAGCTGCATCCGGGCCATGTCGTCCGGGGTATTGACTACAAAAAACAGGACGAAGGTAATCAGATTCACCCCGATCAGGATCGGGATGGCATAGAGGACCCGGCGGATCAGATAAGCGATCATCCTAGCTGAAGCAGGTGCCCAATTCAGAGGCCAGAGGGACCCAAGGCGATTAGCGGCGGCAGCAGCCCGCCCACCGCAGCAACTGCATGGCGATGCCCGCGGAACTACGGCGCCGGTCGCCCCATTTTGCGTTCATTTGCGTTCATTTGCGGACCAGTGTCTCCTAAGCATCACAGGGCGCGACTGCGCTCGCGGCGGCGATAGATCCACACCGCCGGCAGGGTCGCCAGGATCAGCACCAGGCCCAGCCCCCAGAGAGGCCAGAGGATCGGCGGGTTCCAGGCGCGCTGCTGCACCTCGCGGGCGATGGGGTCCACGCGGCGGTACTTCAGGGTGTTGTTGGCCATGAGGTTGGGCACGGCGTTGTACAGCCAAGCGTGGTGGAGGGTGTAGGACTTGGCGTTGAAACCCCAGATCCAGGGTGCGTCTCGGTTGGCGATCTCCAGCATTCGATCGATCCCGGCCTGGCGCTCCGGGCCATTGTCCATGTTGCGCATCTCCTCGAAGAGGGCATCGAACTCGGGGTTGGCATAGTTGGCGGCATTCTCGCCGTCGGCCTTGACCTTGCCGTTGGGGCCATAGAGCAGGAAGAGGAAGTTCTCCGGGTCCGGGTAATCCGCGTTCCAGCCCCACATGAAGATCTGGCCCGTGCCCTTGCGCATTTTGTCCTGGAAGCGGTTGTAGTCCGTGGAGCGGATCACCAGCTCGATGCCGAGCTTGGCGAACTGCTTGCGCATCCAGTTGAGCCTGGCCTTGTCATCGGGGCCACCGGCAGCGGTGTCGAAGAACAGGGTCAGGGTCTGACCCGTCGCCTCATCGCGACCGTCCGGCCAGCCGGCCTGGGCGAGCAAGGCCTTGGCCTGGTCCAGGTGCCTGCGTACCGCCCTCCCCCCCTCCCACTGGAAGACATGGGGATCGATACCGGCCTCCCCCTCCCGGTGGCCGAAGATTCCCGGCGGCAGGGGCGACTGGGCGACCAGGCCGCGCCCATTGGCGAAGATGGAGATGTACTCCTCGAAGTCGATGGCGATGGACAGGGCGCGCCGCAGCAGCCGGGCCCGCTCCGACTCGCCCCCCACCACGGGGTCGAGCATATTGAAGCCCATGTAGGTGACGGAGGCCCGCACCGAGGTCAGAAGCGCAATCCCCTTGGACGCCATCTCCGGGGTCAGGCTGGCGTCGCCCTGGGCGTCGAGCTGCACCGCCTGATCGAAGGCGTCGGACGACACGCCTGAGCTGTCGAAATAGCCCTGCAGGAACTTGTTCCAGTAGGGGATGCTCTCCTTCTCCAGGCTATAGACGGCCCGATCGACCATGGGCAGGGGTTTGCCCGCATCCGCCAGGGACCCGTTCTGCCCGTCCCCGGGCATCCCCTGGGTCGGGTAGGTCTCGCCGCGGAAGTTGGGGTTGCGCTCCAGCACCATGCGCAGGTTCGGGTTGTTCTCCTTGAGCCAGAAGGGCCCGGTACCCACTGGGTACCAATCCAGGCTGAGGTTGCGCTCGCTCATCCCGGGCTGCTGGTAGAAGGCCTCCGCCTCCCAGGGCATGGGGGCGAAGAACGGCATGGCCAGCCAATAGGCGAATTGGGGGTACTTGCCCTTGATGCGGATGCGATAGGTCAGGGCGTCAACGACCTCGGCGCCCTCGAACGTGACCTGGCGCAGGTCCACGAAGGGGTGCTCGGCGTCCTCGCCCTCCGGGGCGAGGCCCTTGAGGCGCTGTCCCAACTCGGCAAACCCGGCGATGTGGTCGGCCATGACCCCGGCGATGGGCGAATGGGTCCAGGGGGCCGCCAGGCGCTTGATCTGGTAGACATAGTCCTCAGCGGTCAGGGCCCGGGTGCCGGTCTCGGGGAAGTCGGCCAGTGTGTTGGCCCCATCCAGGTCCGACCGGCTCAGGTGGTGATAGCGATAGGCGCCGGCGACGTCACGGGCGAAGGCGGGATGCGGCTGGTAACGGCCCCCGGCGCGGATGTGCACGAGGTAATCGCTATGGTCGATCTGGGCCGCCGGGGTATCGGCGGGCAGAACCTGGCCGGCGGCGTCGTAATAGACCGGGGTCGGCACGGCCTCGGCGGCCAGAGGCACCAGTTGGTACGGCCTCAGCAGCAGGTGGTATTGCAGCGGGGGCTCGTAGATCTGGGCGATGAAGGCGTATTCGTTCTCGCTGTAGGACCGCGCTGGGTCCAGGTGTTTGGGGCGCTCGGCAAAGGCGCTGTAGACGACCTTGACCCCGGCCTGTTCAGCCGGGTAAGGGTCATTCCAGGGCGTCCCGTCGCAGGCCGCGAGCAACACGGCAACGCCCAACCCGAGAGACGCCTGCCCAGGCCGCATCTGAAGCCCAAACAGCCTGAGATCGGCCGCCCGCGCTTTCGCCTGGGTGGGACTTTCTGTAATGTTGCGGGCTCGCTGCCTGGCAGCCGATCGACCACCAAGCCAATTGAACAGGGGCCAAACACCATGGGATTTTTGCAAGACAAACGGGTACTCATCGTCGGGGTGGCAAGCAACCGCTCCATCGCCTGGGGCGTGGCCGAGGCCATGCACCGCGAGGGTGCCCAGCTCGCTTTCACCTATCAATCCGATAAGCTCCTTTCGCGGGTACAGGAGGTCGCCACCAAGTGCGGATCGGACATCGTACTGCCCCTGGACGTGGGTAGCGATGAGCAGATCGCCGCTGTCTTCGATGGCCTTGGGGCCCATTGGGACGGGCTCGACGCTATCGTCCACTCGGTGGGCTTTGCACCCAGGGAGCAGCTCGAAGGGGAGTACATTGATGCGGTGACCCGCGAGGGGTTCGCCATCGCCCACGACATCAGCTCCTACAGCTTTGCGGCCCTGGCCAAGGCCGGGCGGGCCATGATGAAGGGTCGCAACGGGGCCCTAGTGACCATGAGCTACCTGGGCGCGGTGCGGGCCGTGCCGAAGTACAACGTCATGGGGGTCGCCAAGGCCAGCCTGGAGGCCAACATGCGCTACCTGGCCGCCTCTCTGGGCCCTGAGGGGACCCGGGTCAACGCCATCTCCGCCGGGCCCATCCGCACCCTCGCGGCCTCGGGGATCTCGGACTTCCGCAACATGCTCAAGCAGGTGGAGGAGCACACGCCGCTGCGCCGCAACGTGACCATCGAGGAGGTCGGCAATACGGCCGCCTTCCTATGCTCGGATCTTGCGTCCGGCATCACCGGCGATGTGGTCTACGTGGATACCGGATTCCATATCCTCGGGATGGGATAGACCGGACCGGAACCGGCTCGCCGATGGCCTCGGCGGCCGGCCCACTTTCGGCGAGCCCCATCCGGCGTTGCGCGTCACTCCAGCGCGGAACCCTCTGAGAGGGGCTTACGCTCGATGGTCGCGCGGGCCTCAAGGTCCTCGACCAGGTGCGTATATTCCTGGGAGCCGATGGCCTGGGCCATGGCCTTGGCCTCGCGCTCCTGAGCACCCTCCTGAGTCGCCTCCAGGCTGCCGTCCTCGACTTTGGACAGCAACACCAAGGCTGCGCCATCATCCAGTACGACGGCGCCGGAGCTAAGGCTTCCCTCAGGGGGACTGGGTAGGCGGAAGGCCAGGTCCAGAATTTGCTTCGGGAGCTTGCGATCATTCCGGGTCACGGTCCCGGGCTGTTCCACCTTGTACTCTGCAAAGGCATCGACGCGGCTCGCCCCTTCGGCGATCTGCTTGCTCATGACTTCGGCCGCTGCGAGCGCGGCTGAGCGAGCGCGCTCCTGTTGGACGGCAGCGACGATCTCCTCGCGCACTTCGTCCAGGGGCTTGAAGGAGGCGTCACGATGCTCCAGGACCCGAAGCACGACGGCCTGCATACGATCCTTGTCGGGCTCGATGATCTCACTATTGACCCCCTGCTTGACCAGATCGTCGCTAAAGGCTGCGGTCAGCACCTTGGGGCTGGCGAAGACACCAGGCCCACCAGGACGAGGGATCCAATCGCTGGTTTGTACCTCGATCCCGAGCTGCTCCGCTGCAGGCACCAGGCTATCCGGACTCTCATAGGCAAGGGTGGCGAGCCTCTCGGACAGGTCGAAGAAGCGGGCCGCGGCCTCCTGCTTGCTGACCTCGACGATAAGCTCCGGCTTGACCTCTTCAAAAGGCTTGATGCTCGCCGGGACGACAGCAGTGGTCTCGATCAGGTGATAACCGAAGCGGCTGCGCACCGGCTCGCTGAGCTGTCCCTGTGAGAGGGTGAAGACCGCCTCTTCGAAGGCCGGGTCCATGACCCCGCGACCAAACTCGCCCAAATCACCGCCTTTCGCCTTGGTACCGGGGTCCTGGGAGACCTCCTGGGCCACCACTTCAAAGGCCTCGCCGCTGGCGATGCGCTGACGAGCCGCCTCGATACCAGCCTTGGCCGCGGCCTCGGCGTCGGCATCCCCTCCCTTAGGAACGCTGATCAGGATATGTCTGGCGCGGCGGCGCTCCGGCTGGCCGAAGCGCTCCGGGTGGGCGTCGTAGGCCGCCCGCAACTGGTCGTCGCTCGGCGAATCGACGCCTGGCAGATGCTCGGCATCCAGGTCAAGATATTCAACCTTAACCTGCTCCGGGGTCTCGAAGCGGGCACGGTTGGCCTCGTAAAAGGCAAGTATCTCCGCCTCCGGCACCGCTTCATCGCTGGCAAAACTGGCCACCGGCAGCATGACATAGCTCAGATCGCGCTTCTGTAACGTCAGGCGGATAGCGGAATCGATCTCGCTACCCGTAACCACCTCGGTGGCCATGATGGCCCGCCGCAGTTGGTCAGAGAGGAGCCCCTGACGCACCCGATCTTCATATTGAATCGGGACCATGCCGTTTTGCCGCAACCGGGTCTCGTAGATCCCAGTGTCGAAACGGCCATTCGCCTGAAAAGCCGGATTGGAGAGCACGGTGAGTCGCACCTCTTGATCGGAGGCGCGCAGCCCCAGGGCTCGTGACTTATCGAGAACCAATTGCTCGCGCACCATGTCGTCAAGAACTTGGCGACGCAACTGTTTCTCGTCGAACATCTCCGGACGATAGGCTGAACCAAGACGATCACGCAGTTCCATTCGTGTATTGTGGTAACGCTGATCGAAGGCCCGCTGGGAAATATCGACTCCATCCACAACCGCTACCACCGGCTCACCACCGACACCGGTATAGGATCCGATGCCCCATAGGGCGAAGGGAATAGCGATGAGTCCGACGATGACCCAGGCAATCCATCCCTGGGCTCGCTCTCGAATGGCCTGCAACATGGGTGAACCCCGAAGAATTTCGCAGTCAGAAATGAAAACGGGGTATCCGTGTCGGATACCCCGCTTCTTGCAATTGGCGGAGTGGACGGGACTCGAACCCGCGACCCCCGGCGTGACAGGCCGGTATTCTAACCAACTGAACTACCACTCCAAATACGACATTGGTGGGTGCTGCAGGGATCGAACCTGCGACCCTCGCCTTGTAAGGGCGATGCTCTCCCAGCTGAGCTAAGCACCCGTGCCGGGAGCCCACTCCGTGGTTGCTGCATCCGTGACATCGATTATGTTTATTCGGCAATTCGACGCCTAGCCAAGCAACCTTGGCATGGGGCCCATTGTACTGGACCCCGATCCAGAAGCGCTATTTTATCGCATCCTTGAACGCTTTGCCAGCCTTGAAAGCAGGGCTGCGCGATGCACCGATCTCGATGGCTGCACCCGTCTTTGGATTGCGCCCCGTGCGGGCGGCCCGCTCTTTGACCGCGAAGGTCCCAAAGCCGATGAGCGACACGGTGTCGCCTCCCTTCAGAGCCGCAGCAATCGCATCGGTCATCCCATCCACTGCCCGGCCTGCTGCTGCCTTAGAAATGTCCGCCGCCTCAGCGACCGCTTCAATCAGATCCGACTTATTCATTAATCCCCCTTATTTGCTCGCTGGTAACTCGTGTCGCCCAGCCAGGCATTAACCATCTGCCCTGGCGAAGGCCGTTATATCGGTCGCCCTATAGACTGTCAAGCCACTGCAATCTTCTTGCCGTGAGATGGCGCATCAGACACCGCACATCTCGGAAGGGTCGCCGAAGACAAACGCCCCAGAATGCCCATTGTCGCCAGAACCGCACCACATCGGCAAGCTCAAAAGTGCGGCCCCGGATTCGGAGCAAGGCCCATCCAAGCGCTTCGACTGCGTGCCCTCGTGTCCTGGCGGGGTCAAACTGCGCTAAGCCGTTGAACAACAAGCGTTCCAGGAGTCGTACCTCGGAGCGCGTGAGCCGATCGAGGCCAGGGCTGGCATTGATCGGCCGTTCGTCAGTGGTGCGTGCGCACCCGCACCCCCTTCTTCTTCTCGGGCTTGTCGGCGGGCGGGACCTCTGCCGACACCTCCTCCGGCTCGCCTTCCGGCTCGGCGGGCAGGATCTCGGAATGGTCCGCGAGGGCGATATCCAGTACCTCGTCGATCCACCGCACCGGCCGAATCGACAGGTTCTGCTTGATGTTCTTCGGGATCTCAGTCAGATCGCGCTCATTCTCCCAGGGGATGAGCACCGTCTCGATCCCACCCCGATGGGCGGCCAGTAGCTTCTCCTTGAGCCCCCCGATGGGCAACACCTCTCCGCGCAGGGTGATCTCTCCGGTCATGGCCACGGTGGACCGTACCGGGACCTGGGTCAAGGCGGACACCAATGCGGTGCACATGGCCACACCGGCACTAGGTCCATCCTTCGGCGTCGCCCCCTCTGGGACATGGACATGGACGTCAAACTTCTGGTGGAAGTCCGGGTCGATACCCAGGGCCTCGGCGCGGCTGCGGACCACCGTCATGGCTGCCTGAATGGACTCCTGCATCACCTCACCAAGCTGCCCGGTGTACGTGAACTTGCCCTTGCCCGGGACCAACGCCGCCTCGATGCGCAGCAACTCGCCGCCCACCTCGGTCCAGGCCAACCCGGTCACCTGGCCGACCTGATCGAACTCGTCGGCACGACCATAGCGGAAACGCTGCACTCCGAGGTATTTTTCCAGGAGCTTGGGCGACACGCTGACCGTACTGTCACGCTTCTTCAGCAGGACTTCCTTGACAACCTTGCGACAGATCTTAGAGATCTCCCGCTCCAGGTTACGCACCCCGGCCTCCCGCGTGTAGTGCCGGATAATATCGCGCAGGCTCGCCTCGCGGATGGCCACCTCATCGTCCTTGAGCCCATTGTTCTTTTTTTGCTTGGGGATCAGGTACTGCTCGGCGATGTTGACCTTCTCGTCCTCCGTGTAACCGGACAGGCGTATCACCTCCATACGGTCAAGCAGGGCGGCCGGAATGTTCAGGGTGTTGGCGGTGGCGACGAACATCACCTCAGACAGGTCGAAGTCCACTTCCAGGTAGTGGTCGTTAAAGGTGTGGTTCTGCTCCGGATCCAGGACCTCGAGTAGTGCCGATGCCGGATCGCCTCTGAAGTCCATAGCCATCTTGTCGATCTCATCCAGCAGGAAGAGGGAGTTCCGCGATCCGGCCTTAGACAGGTTCTGGATGATCTTCCCCGGCAGTGCGCCGATGTAGGTGCGTCGATGGCCGCGGATCTCCGCCTCGTCGCGCACCCCGCCAAGGGACATGCGAACAAACTTGCGGTTGGTGGCGCGGGCAATCGACTGCCCCAAGGAGGTCTTGCCGACGCCCGGGGGCCCAACCAAGCACAGGATGGGACCCTTGAGCTTGCGCACCCGCTGTTGGACCGCGAGGTATTCGAGAATCCGCTCTTTGACCTTCTCCAGACCATAGTGGTCCTTGTCCAAGACCTGCTTGGCGACGCTGATATCGTTGCGGATACGGGTACGCTTCTGCCAGGGGACATTGAGCAGGGTGTCGACATAGTTGCGCACCACCGTCGCCTCGGCAGACATGGGCGACATGAGCTTGAGCTTGTTCAGTTCGGTGGTGACCTTGGCCTTGACGTCCTTGGGCATACCCGCCGCCTCGATGCGCCGGCCCAACTCCTCCAACTCGTTGGGGGCATCCTCCAGCTCGCCCAACTCCTTCTGGATGGCCTTCATCTGCTCGTTGAGGTAGTACTCGCGCTGGTTCTTCTCCATCTGGCGCTTGACCCGCCCACGGATGCGCTTTTCCATCTGCAGGATGTCGCTCTCCGACTCCATCAGCCCCATCAGGTGCTCGATACGGGCCTGGATATCGGTCATCTCCAGGACCCGCTGCTTCTCGTCGAGCTTCAGGGACATGTGCGCGGCCATGGTATCGGCCAGACGCCCGGGCTCGTCGATGCTGGACAGGGAGGTCAGCACCTCTGGCGGAACCTTCTTGTTGAGCTTCACGTATTGGTCGAAGAGCGTCACCGCCGAACGCATCAGCACCTCCTGCTCGCGCTCGTCGGCCTCCAACCCCTCACGCAGGGGTACGATCATGGCCGTGAAGGACTCGTCCGTGGTGACAAAGGACTCGATCTTGGCGCGCTGATTGCCTTCCACCAAGACTTTGACCGTCCCGTCCGGGAGTTTCAGCAGCTGTAGGATATTGGCCAGGGTGCCGACACTGTGGAGGTCTTTCACACCCGGGTCATCCACCTCTGCGCTCTTTTGGGCGATGAGGAGGATCTGTTTGTCGCTCGCCATGGCCGAGTCGAGGGCCCGGATGGACTTCTCGCGACCGACGAACAGGGGGATCACCATGTGGGGATAGACCACCACATCGCGCAGCGGCAGGACCGGAGCCTCCTGCTGGGCGGAGACGCTTAAGTGCTTGCTGGTGTCTTTGGGGGCCATAGGAACCTTTGCTCAACCTTGGGAAATGCCGGAAGCCGCGACGGGAACGTTCGGGACGATGGCGGGGTTGCCCGAGGGAGGGGCGCCGATACGGTGATCAAGGACTACCCCCCGACGGCAAACGTCGGGGAGATAGATTGGGATGACAGGAGGCAGTTCAACGCCGAGCGACGGCGGTGTCACAGACAAGGCGGGGCGTCACTCGGAGCCGGCCGCCTGCTTTTCGACTCCATCGTAGATGACGAAGGGCGGGTTTTCCCCGGATATCACCGAGCCGTCCACCACCACCTTGCTGACGTCATCCATGGATGGCAGGTCGTACATGATGTCGAGCAGCACCTGCTCCATGATGGTGCGCAGGCCACGCGCCCCGGTTTTGCGCTCCATGGCCTTGTGGGCAATAAGACGCAATGCGTCCTCGCGCAGCTCGAGTTGACAGCCCTCCATCTCGAACAGGCGCTGATATTGTTTGGTCAGCGCATGCTTGGGCTCGGTCAGAATGCGCACCAGGGCCGCCTCATCGAGCTCTTCGAGGATCGCGACCACAGGCAGTCGGCCGACGAACTCGGGGATCAAGCCATAGCCGATCAGATCCTCCGGCTCGACGCCACTGAGAATCTTGCCGATCTCTCGGCTGTCGTCCTTACTATGAACATCAGCGCCAAAACCGATGCCGCTCCTTTTCGAACGGTTACTCACCACCTTGTCCAGACCAGCAAAGGCACCGCCGACGATGAACAGAATGTTGGAGGTATCTACCTGCAGAAACTCCTGCTGGGGATGCTTGCGGCCACCCTGGGGTGGCACCGAGGCCACGGTCCCCTCGATGAGCTTGAGCAGGGCCTGCTGCACGCCCTCGCCGGAGACGTCCCGGGTGATCGACGGATTGTCGGACTTGCGCGAAATCTTATCGATCTCGTCAATATAGACGATGCCGGTCTGGGCCTTCTCGACGTCGTAGTCACACTTTTGCAGGAGCTTTTGGATGATGTTCTCGACATCCTCACCCACGTAACCCGCCTCGGTCAGCGTGGTGGCGTCGGCAATCGTGAAGGGAACATCGAGCAGGCGCGCGAGGGTCTCCGCGAGCAGGGTCTTACCCGAACCGGTGGGCCCAATCAGCAGAATGTTGCTCTTGGCGATCTCGATGTCGCCCTTGCTGCCCGCGGCCTCCATGCGCTTGTAATGGTTATACACCGCAACCGACAGGACCTTCTTGGCCCGATCCTGGCCGATGACGAATTGGTCCAGGATGTCGTTGATACCGCGCGGCTTGGGCAACTTGCTGGTCGCCTCCCCCGCCCCTTCCTGCATCTCCTCGCGAATGATGTCGTTACAAAGCTCAACGCACTCGTCGCAGATGAACACCGATGGGCCGGCGATCAGCTTGCGGACCTCATGCTGGCTCTTACCGCAGAAGGAGCAGTATAGGAGCTTGCCCTCGTCGCTCTTACCGTGGCTGTTTCCACTCATCGGGGATAGGTCTCCGGAAGGTCAGATGTGCCGCGCCGCTGCCGTTGCCACCCCAAGGTACCACCCGAAGTGTCCTGGGTCGTGGGTAACCGGCAGTCAAGCGGCCAAGGGTCATGCGCGCCTGGGACAACGAGCCCAGCCCTTGCCACCGCGGACAGTAGAAAGGATCCCCAAGGCCGCGGTCGCCCGCCGACCCGCGCAGGGAAGATCATCATAACGGTTTGGGGAACGATGGCAAAGCGATGAACGGGGGGATGTCCCCCGTCCACGCGCCAAAGACAGGAGCCTACTTCTTGTCGGGCAGCGAGGGGCGCTCGTCGAGCACCGTGTCGATCAGGCCGTAGTCCACCGCCGCTTGCCCACCCATGAAATTGTCGCGCTCTGTGTCCAGGGCGATCTTCTCCACCGACTGGCCGGTGTGCTGCGCGAGGATTCGGTTGAGCTGCTCGCGAATCAGGAGGATCTCCCGAGCGTGGATGTCGATATCCGTGGCCTGGCCGGAGAAGCCTCCCAAAGGTTGGTGGATCATGATCCGCGAATGGGGCAGGCAGAAGCGCTTACCCTTGGCTCCGCCGGTCAGGAGCAGAGCGCCCATGCTGGCGGCTTGGCCCACACACATGGTGCTCACATCCGCCCGGATGAAACGCATGGTGTCGTAGATGGCCAGCCCAGCGGTCACCGAGCCGCCCGGGGAATTAATGTACAGGTGGATGTCCTTGTCCGGATTCTCCGACTCCAGGAACAGAAGCTGGGCCACGATCAGGTTGGCGACATGATCCTCCACCGTACCCACCAGGAAGATCACGCGCTCCTTGAGCAGCCGCGAAAAGATGTCGTACGAGCGCTCGCCGCGAGCGGTCTGCTCGACGACGATGGGCACCAGGCCCAGCCCCTTGGGCTCCCACTGAGAATGTCCTGACTGTCCGCGCATGGCCTGACTACCTCGTTGAAGCACTACTGATGGGTGTGTGGCCTACTGAGATCAACGGGCACCGCCTCAGCGGGCCCCCGCCCCTTCCGTCAACTGCTCGAAGGTCATGGGCTCATCCTCGACCTGAGCCTGCTCCAAGACCCAATCCACCACCTGGTCCTCCAAGACCATGGTCTCGAAGGGGGCAAGGTTCTCACGCTTCGCGTAGTAGTAATCCACCACCTCACTGGGGGTTTCGTAGGTGGCGGCCATATCCTCGACCGCTGTGCGCACCCGCTGCGGGTCCACCTGAATGCCGTGCTGGCGCACCACCTCGGCAATGATCAGACCCAGGGCCACCCGCCGCTTGGCAGACTCCTCAAACAGGGCATCGGGCAACTGCATGCTACTGGGACCGGCCTCGCGTTTGGTCCGCTCGCGCAGGGTCGCGATCTCCTCGGTCACCAGCACGCCCGGGACCTCGATCGGGTTGGCCGCAATCAGTGCGTCCATCACCTGATGCTTGACCCTGTCTTGGATGCGGGTGCGTAGTTCACGCTCCATATTCGCCCGCACATCGGCACGAAAATGCTCGACATCGCCGTCCTCGACGCCGTAGGCCCGCGCCAGGTCGGCATCGATCTGCGGCACCACGGCCCCCTCGACCGAGGAGACGGAGACCTCGAAGATCACCGCCTTGCCGCCCAATTGCTTGGCGTGATAGCCCTCAGGGAAGGCCAGGTTCAGGGTGCGGGACTCACCGGCAGAGACACCGACCAGACCGTCTTCGAAACCGGGGATCAGGTGCGCGGCACCCAGCTCAATGGGCCTGTCCTCCGCCGACCCGCCCTCCAGAGGCTCACCATCGACGGTACCGGTGAAGGTCGCGATCACCCGGTCACCCAGCTCGGCGGGGCGCTCGACCTGCGCCCAGGTCTTGCGCTGCTGACAGAGGCGCTCCAGCATCGCGTCCAAGTCCGCTTCACCGACCTCCGCCACCGGGCGCTTGACCACCTGATCGGCCAGCGGACCCAGGGTGATGGCGGGCAGCACATCGAAGGTTGCGGTGTAGGCATAGCGCCGAGCGGCAATGTCGATCGCGGGGGCCACCCGGGGCGGTCCGGCCGGCCGCAACTGCTGCTGGCCGACGGCCTCGGAGAAGCTCGATTGCATCAGCTCTCCGAAGACCTCCTGATTGATTGCCTCGCCGTAGCGTTGTCGCAAGATCTTCAAGGGCACCTTGCCTGGGCGGAACCCGGGCAGGCGCGCCGTACGGGCTACCTGCTGAAGACGGCTCGCCACCGCAGCCTCGAACTGCTCTGCGGGCAACTCCACCGTCATCCGCCGCTCAAGCCCCTGGCCGCTTTCCACTGACACTTGCATTGCTCTGTCTCCACCCGCGGCCTGCATGTGCCGCTCGTCGCTGCTGTTCGGATCGCCATCTTAACCAGACCCCCCGATCCGGCCTGAAAGACGGGTCAAGAGGTCGCAAAGCCGCGCAGTATAGCGGGTCACGTGCGGAGCTTCCATGCGCGTCGCAACAGCGCCTGCCTTGAACCGTGACCCTGGCCCCCGCTGCACGCAGGTGGTGTACCCATGAAACATTGCGACGGCAACAGCCCAGAGGCAGACACGCCGCCCCGATCGGCCTAGTACCGGCGCTCGCAAGTCCTCGCACGAACGGTAGGGTAGACAAGCGCAGCGCATCCACCGACGACATGCCGGTGGATGCGGCGCGGATGGACCACTCAGCAAACTCCTGACGCAGTGCCATGCGCCTTATCCACCCGAATGTTCGGTCTACCTAGGCGCAGCTGTGCTATGGGGCGTCTTAACGCTCGTAGACGGGGTAACGGGCGCATAAGGCCAGCACCTTGGCCTTGACCTCTTCGATCATGGCCGTGTCGCCACGTCCATCGATCAGGTCGCACATCCATCCGGCCAGTTCTTGAGCCTCACTCAGCCCAAAACCACGGGTAGTGATCGCGGGAGTGCCAACACGGATACCGGAGGTAACGAAGGGTGACTGCGGATCATTCGGGACAGCGTTCTTGTTCACCGTGATATTGGCGGCACCCAACCAGGCGTCCACGTCCTTACCGGTCAACCCCTGACTGATAAAACTCACCAGGAACAAGTGATCATCGGTACCACCGGAAACCACGTCATAACCCCGAGCAATGAAGACCTCGGCCATAGCCTGGGCATTGCGGATCACCTGGGCTTGGTAGGCCTTAAAGTCGGGCTCCATCGCCTCCTTGAAGGCCACAGCCTTGGCTGCGATCACATGCATCAAGGGGCCGCCCTGGGTACCCGGGAAGACTAGGGACGACAGCTTCTTCTCGATCTCGGGGTTGGCCTTGGCCAGGATCAGACCGCCGCGGGGACCGCGCAGGGTCTTGTGCGTGGTGGTGGTCGTCACGTCGGCGATGTGCACAGGACTCGGATAGAGCCCAGCCGCCACCAGACCGGCGACATGGGCCATGTCCACCAGAAGGTAGGCCCCAACCTCGTCGGCAATGCTCCGGAACCTCTGCCAATCCACCACACGGGAATAGGCCGAGAAGCCGGCGATGATCATGCGGGGGCGGTGCTCCCGGGCCAAGGCATCCACCTGAGCGTAATCGATCTCGCCGGTGGCCGGGTCCAACCCGTACTGAACGGCGTTGTAGAGCTTGCCGGAAAAGTTGGGCTTGGCGCCATGGGTCAGATGGCCGCCGTGGGCCAGGCTCATCCCCAGGACCACATCCCCCGGGGTGCACAGGGCCATGTAAACGGCCGCGTTGGCCTGGGACCCGGAATGGGGTTGCACATTGGCGTAGTCGGCGCCGAACAGGGTCTTGGCCCGATCCACGGCCAGGGCCTCGGCGACGTCCACGTACTCGCAGCCCCCGTAGTAGCGCTTGCCTGGGTAACCTTCGGCATACTTATTGGTCAGAACCGTGCCCTGAGCCTGCATCACCCTGGGGCTGGCGTAATTCTCGGAGGCGATAAGCTCGACGTGCTCCTCCTGGCGGCGCTCCTCATCACCGATGGCCTGCCAAAGCTCATCGTCATAACCGCTGATCTGCATGGACTTCGGGAACATGGCCTGACCCTCTGTAAAAAACGCCGTAGTTTACTCCAGTAGGCTCACCAAATGAGCCTCCGAGAGGTTACAAGGTTACCCCAATAGCCAGTCTGGAGCCGACCCGATGCCTATCACCCAATGCCCCGATCTCGCCCCAGTCGCCCTGCCCGTCCAATGCGCCCTGGCACTGCCCCCGCCACAAGCTTCCCCGACGCGGGCGATTGTCATCCAGCGAAGCACCCTGGCAGGGTTCCGTCACCACGACGCGCCCCTGCTGTGGCGGGCCCTGCACCCCGGCGCACCCCTGGATCTGATGCGCGAGTCGGACAACGCCAGCGATGCCGACGCCGTGGCTGTCTACTGGCGCGGGCGCAAGATCGGTTACCTACCGCGGGGCGAAAACCTCATGGCGGCATCTCTACTGGACCATCACCGCCCCCTGAACGCGCGCATCCAGCGCCTCGCCCCGAGAGCGGAGCGCAACCGCCGGTTGTGGCTCGAGGTGTTGATGCGCTGAGGCGGTCTCGCGCCAGGGCCGCTTGAACTCGGTACTTCGCCGCCCTTGGCCGGCCATCGTTACGCCTGCTAAGGTCGTTGCCAACCATCGAAGGGGAGCGCTCATGAACGACGAGGTCATCGGCAAATGCTGGCATTGCGGGACCGGACTGACCAAGGCGGATTACGGCCGTGAGACGGCCTGCCTGAGCTGCGGTAAGGCCACTCGGGTCTGCCTCAACTGCCGACTGTTCGCCCGAGGTCGCCCAAACGATTGCCTGGAGCCCCTGGCCGAGCGGGTCATGGACAAGACTCGCGGAAACTTTTGCGAGCACTTTGACCCCACCGACCGACCGGCCGCGAACGGTGCTGCCCCCTCCCCGAACGACGCACTGCGTCAGGCGGCGGAGGATCTGTTCCGCTAGCGCTCAGGTCCGCGGGCGCGAAGCCCCGGAAGATGAAGGCTAGGTCTGCAAGTAGGCCACCGGGCTCGCTTCGCCTCGCCCGGCCGCGCCCAGGCGGCGCTCCCACAGGTACTCACCCGACCGGACCAACATGAAAACCTTAGGATGCGCCGACCCTGCCAAACACGCCTCATGAGGTTTCGCCACCCGACCGCCGCCCCTCCCACCAATTGGCCGCCAGCGCCATCGCCAGACTGACCCCGCGATGACCATGGTGAACAGTGGCAGTGCCAACCCCTGGGCATCGACCTCACCGATCCCCGGCACCTGTACCGTGAAGGGGCTCCTCGCAGGGGTGCCACCCGGGCCCGGGCCAATCGTGCCAGCGTCGCGACAGGACTCGGCCAGTGCCAGCACGTCTGCGCCGATGCCGTCGGCCCGGTCGAAGCCGGTCAGCATGCGCCCGCAGACCAGGAAGGCAGGGTACAGCGCTGGCGTCTTCGCCGAGGGCAGCGGCCATCCGGTCGTACAATTCGATGTTATCCCGGTGCCGGGTCAGCTCCATGAAGTGGACCTCGATCCAGGGATATTGGGTCGCTAGCCCCTCAACGAAGGGCAAGGCATGGCGGCAATGGGGGCAGCGCTCCGACCAGAAAAACCAGAGCCCGACTTGCCGGGTGCCATCCGCCCGGAGCGTCAGCCAGGGGATATCCCCGGCTGCCGCCCCCGGGGTACAGACCAACACCAACAGGCACCAGATGAAGGCCAAGCCGGCGTCCCGCCGTTTAACTCGACACATAGTCACCCTCCCACGAGGCGGGGACCACGGGTCCGCAGCTTGGTTCGGTGGAAGATTCTTTCTGGCTGCGGTCCGCTAGGACAGGGTCCGCGTTAGAACAGATCGTCCATCACCCGGGGCGCGGAGCGGCGCGGAGCCTGCCTGCCGCCACCGCCGCCACGCGCGACGGAGGAGCGGACCGGCTCCGGACCGAGTAGGCTCAGGCGCAGTTCCTCCCGCACCGTCTCCGGCTGACCCCTCTTGGACTTGGTCTCGGTACCGCGCCGCTTATCCACGTAGATACTCACCATGCCTTCGGGGATAGGCAGCTCCGCGTTGGGCTTGTCCTTGAGTGCCTCCTTCATAAATTCCATCCACACCCCCAGACCTGCATGGCCGCCGGTCTCGGACCGGCCCAGGCGCGCGAAGTCGTCGAAACCCATCCAGGCAATGGTCACGAAGTCCTTTTGGTAACCGCAGAACCATGAGTCACGCACATCGTTGGTCGTGCCGGTCTTGCCGGCCAGGTCAGTGCGATTCATCGCCTTGGCGCGGGTGGCCGTGCCCGCATTGATGACATCTTGAAGCATGGAGTTCATCTCGTAGACCTGGCGTGGGTCCAAGACCCGTTCCGCCGCAGGGGCATCGGTAAGCCCCCGGGTCTGGGCCGGCGCCTCCTCATATCGGAACCAGCAGTCGCTGCATGCCCGCGGGGCCGCGGCCTCGAAGATGAGCTCTCCCGAAGTACTCTCGATGCGTTGGATCAGGTAGGGCTCGACCTTGAAGCCACCATTGGCGAAGACCGCATAGGCCTTGGCCATTTGCAGGGGCGAGACCTCAGCCGTACCCAGCACCATGGACAGCCCCAGGGGCACAGACCCCAAATCGAAGCCAAAGCGAGTTAGGAATTCGTTGGCGTACGTGAGCCCCATACTTTGCAAGATATTGACCGCTGCCAGGTTGCGTGACCGGGCGATGGCGACGCGCACGCGAATGGGACCGAGGGTCTTGTGATCGAAGTTCTGGGGCTCCCAGAACTCCTTGCGATTAAGCGGAATCTTGACCGCCTCGTCTTTGACCAGACTGGCAGGGGTCCAGCCCTTGTCCAGGGCCGCGGCATAAACCAGCGGCTTGAAGCTGGAACCGGGTTGGCGGCGCGCATCCACGGCCCGATTGAATTTGCTGTCACCGTAGACATAGCCCCCAACCAAGGCGCGAATTGCCCCGTCCAGCGGCGACAGGGAGACCAGTGCACCGGTCACCTTGGGCGCCTGGCGCAAATACCACACGCCCTCGTCGTTTTGCCCGACACGGATCAGATCGCCCTGGGCAACCGCATCGCTGACCTTCCGTGGGGACCCGCCCTTAGCATTTTCGTTCCTGAACGGCTTGGCCCAGGCGACCTGTTTGAGTCCCAGCGTGACCCGTCGCCCACCGCCGATGTACACGGTCGCCTCCTTGGCCCCAGCCTCGGTCACCAGACCAGCCGTCAACAGGGGTATCTCGGTGACGCTGTCCAGGTAGGCGTCCATATCCTCCTCGCTGGCACCCGCGACATCGATCTGCGCCTCAGCCCCCCGGTAACCGTGGCGCCGATCGTACTCCAGCAGCGAGACCCGCAGGGCCTCCTGGGCCGCCATTTGCAGGCGCGACTCGACCGTCGTGGTGACGTGGAAGCCCCGGGCGTAGGCGTCATCGCCGTAGCGCTCAATCATCTCCCGCCGCACCATCTCAGCGATGTAGCCCGCCTGAAGTCCGACATCGCGCTGGTGGAGCCCTGCCCTATCGGGCTCTGCTACCGCCGCGGCGTACTGTTCATCGCTGATGAAACCCTGCTCCTGCATTCGCCGCAACACATAGTTACGTCGCTCCAAGGCGCGCTTCGGGTTGGTCACCGGATTGTTGCTCGAAGGCGCCTTCGGAAGTCCTGCAAGCATGGCCATCTCAGACAGACTGAGATCGGCCAAGGCCTTGTCGTAGTACAAGTCTGCCGCCGCGCTGATGCCATAGGCACGGTGGCCGAAGAAGATCTTGTTGAGATAAAGCGCCAGGATCTGCTCTTTGGAGAGGTGCTGCTCCACCTGCAAGGCAAGCAGCAACTCCGAGAACTTCCGCTTGATGGTCTTCTCCGGGGTCAGGAAGAAGTTGCGCGCCACCTGCATCGTGATCGTACTACCGCCCTGAGACTTGTCCCCTGTGCGAGCCAGACTCAGTCCGGCACGGGCCAGGCCCACGACGTCGATACCCTGGTGCTCGAAGAAGCGGCTGTCCTCCGTGGCCAGGAAGGCATCGATCAGCAACGGCGGGACCTTGTCAAAAGTCACCGGGCGCCGACGCTGGATGCCGAACTCTGCCATCAAATCGCCTTCCGCCGAATAGACCCGCAGCGGCTCTTGGAACTGCACCTCCACCAAACCCTCAGTCGCCGGCAGCGTCGGCAGGGTGATGGAGACCAGCACCGCAGCAGCAATCAGGCCTAGGGTGAGGAGGTCCAGGGGAACGGCAATCCCGGCGACCAGAAAACCCGACAGCCAGGTGAAAAACCCGCGCCGCTGAGGGACGCGCTGGTGCTTAGAGGGGGCATCTGGCGTCGCCCCGTTCCCTTCGCCCCGTGGGGCGTCGGCGGCAACCGTCTGCCCCGGACCGCCTCCGGCAAGATCGAGGCCCAAGCTGGGCTCAATCCGGTTAGGCTGAGCGGGCCCCGCCGCTTCGCAGGGCCGGGACAGATGCTCGTTGGGTGGCTGCGGATCGTCTCGCACGCTGGGTTGCACTCCTAGTGTTTGTGCACGGCAGGGGACACGCAGCCGGCCGGAGAAGCCGGATCACCCCTAATGGCGCGGGGATTGTACATGATGCGCCGCAACCCGCCCGAACCCTGGTAACCCGCCCTGACGGACGGTGCGCGCATCGAGCGCAAGTTCTATCGCAATATCCCTTTGAACCCTTGATCGAGTTCCCGCCACTAGCCCCCAGCGCCTTCAACATCGCGTCCACTGGGGCACCGTAGTACGAGGTCTGGAACTTTGTGACCTTTACGGACTCTCTAGCGGCGCTGCTCGATCCTAGACCTGAAATGTTGGATTTGCCGTTACCCCCCGTCGCATGGGTTTCCAGGCGGTAAAGCCCCAGGTATCCGCTGCCGCCGGTGGCGACTGTGTGGAGCACGCCCGGGTTGACCGGACCGTCGGGGATCAGCTTGTCCCCGCCCTGCTTTGGGACGATGACAAAGCGCTCGTCCAAGGTCTCCTGGTGATGTAGGACAAGTGCACGTCAACAAAATCATCTTGATGCCTTGGGCATTGAGTGCGAACGCCATCGGCGTATCGCCACGTAAGGTGCGTTGCCCGAAGGAGAAGCTCCTGCTCGTGCTCAAGCGCCCGGACATTGTCCTGCACCGCAACGGTCGCGAAGGCGAGATCCGCGACTACGTGAAGTGCCTCACGATCAGCGGCGGTACCCTCAGGGATCTAGGCAAACACGGTCGCGACGGCTTCGCCCGCCTCAAGAGGACCTGCCGCAAGCTCGGCGTCTCCTCCTGGGACTACCTGGGCGACCGCACCCGATAGCATGGGGCCATAGCACCATCGCCCAATATCATCGGTGAGCGCACCACAGCGGCTCTAGCAGTGTCCTGATTTATTGACAAGTTCCGTTGAATCGATATAACTCACTGTTCTAGATATCTCTCGAAGCCAAAACCCGAGAAGCATGCCCCAAATTTCGATGACGGCCCCCGCCCCCTCTTGACTACCGCCACCGCCGTGAATAAGCTGCGGCGGGCGTGAAACCAACCACAGGACATCATGAGCAATGGCTGACACATTCTGTACCTAAAACAAGCAGATTACCGCGCCTAAAGCGGCAGAAGCCGGCATCAAACGAGGGAACAAACTTCTATCGGAGAAGCGATTCGATGAAGCCTTGTCACAATTTGAAGAATTGGTTAAGCGCGATCAAGCAACACCGTTTGTGCATACGGCGATTGGTCGTATCAAATTCAAACGACGCGATTTGATGACAGCCCTGCGGCATTTCAACCTCGCGATCGAGATGGACCCGACACAAGCGGGACCCTATCTAAGAAGCGCTCGCATTCACCTAAGTAACGGCGAGCTGACGAAGGCAAAAGACGCGTTCCAGAATGTAAGCGTTCAGCCCCCCTCGCCCTTTGGGAGAGGGGTTGGGGGTGAGGGGTCGCCAGAACAAGAGGTTAGACCCCCCTCACCCCAGCCCTCTCCCCCTCGGGGGCGAGGGGGCTGAACGGTTATCCAGAATGCACTGCAGGTGAATGCCAAATCCGCCATGCCCCACGCAGGTCTGGGGCTGGTTCACGCCCGCACCGATCATCCGGAGCTAGCGGTCGAGGAGTGGGGAAAGGAACTCACGTTCAATCCTCGCATGGTGGCTGTGCGCAAACAGTTAACGACGACTCTGCACCGCATGGGACGACCTAACGACGCCTTCGCGCAGATCAATGCCGCTTTGCGGATCAAGTCCGACGATCCAGATGTCTACGCTTTAAAGGGCCGGCTGCACCTCCTCGAGAATGAATTCGCCCATTCCCAGCAAGCTTACGAACGAGCGGTCGAACTTGATCCCGAAGGGAAAAAACAAGCTGTTCGGTTGGGCTTGGCCGAGGCATACATCGGGGGCGGCAGGATGGATGAAGCCGAGGAAGTACTGAACGCAATCTCACAGCGCAAACAGTCTTCGGCCATGGTTCACAAGCTCTGGGGCGATATCTATGTCGCCAAGGGCATGCACAAGGAGACCGCGGAGGAGTATAGCAGTGCCGCGGCCGCAGCAGATGAAGGTTTGGAGATCGAAGGGTTCGATGGCTTAGACAACCTGGCCGATGACGGCGAGGATGAAAAATGGGAGGGACTTGCTGTGTCAGCAAGGCGCGCGGCGGGCGAGGCCGTCATAAGAAAGCGCCACCCGGGAAACGCCAACTAGCCACATGGCGCGCGGCTTGGGGATGTGTAGTGATCTCGATGGCCGTGAGGCATAATGAGCAAGGCTGATACGAGATACTTCAAGCCAGTGCATCGGGGTTGTCACCCTGCATCTCTTGAGTGATCTATGCGCCCTTGATAACAGGCGGGCACGACTCAATGATTAAATCCCAATCAGCGTGGCAAAGGCTTGGTACGTCGCTGGCTGTTTTGCTTCTCTGTCAGATAGTGGCAAGCCGAGCCCTGGGAGAAGCACGACAGACCCCAAGTCTTGCTTCTTACGGCCCCTCGGCGGACAGCTACCAGCGCGCGGCTAATTACTCCCGCCAGCACGCAGGCGACGCACTGGTCGTGATGTCGCATGGCAGGATCGTATTCGAGGACTATGCCGAAGGCGCCGGCCCCGATAAGCCCCATCGACTGGCAAGTGGGACCAAGACATTCTGGGGAGTATTAGCTGTCGCCGCCGCTCAAGATGGGCTGCTCAGCCTGGATGAAAAGGTGTCGGACACGCTCACTGAGTGGCAAAGCGACCCGCACAAAGAGGGCATCACCGTACGGCAACTGCTGAACTTCACCAGTGGACTTGATCCAGCGGAAAAACTATTTAAGGGCAATCCAAAATCGACTGATAAGTTCAAAGACGTTATTCAGATCCGCAGCGTCAATGCGCCTGGACGCACGTTCGACTATGGCCCAAGTCACCTTGTCGGCTTTGGCGCTTTCCTTCAGCGCAAGCTCGCCGCTGCGGGAAAGTCTAGTGATCCCTTGGAATATTTGCAGGGGCGTATTCTCGCTCCCATTGGTCTGAAGGTCGGTCGCTGGACGACCGACGCGGTGGGCAATCCGATCATGCCAGCAGGCGCATACATTGCGCCACGCGAGTGGATCAAACTTGGTCAATTGCTTAACAATCAGGGGTCTTGGAATGGACACCAGGTCATCGCCCCGGCATTTCTACAGCAGATGTTCAATGGCAGCGAGGTCAGCCCTTACTATGGATTGACCCTCTGGCTCAACAAGAGCACCCGAGGCGGTGAAGGGATCGAGGCTGTCGATGGCAGAAACGCTCGGCGGCGGCAAAAGTCGGATGATGGCTTCATCTACAAAGACGGCCCGACAGACTTGGCCATGGCAGCCGGTCAGGGCATACAGCGTCTTTATATCATTCCCTCACTCGACATGGTCATCCTGCGCCAAGGTGACTCGAAGGGAGACTGGGTGGATAAAGAGTTTCTTTGGATCCTACTTGCTACAGCGAGTTCGGAAACAAGTGCCGCGGCACATCCCACAACCCAAGCAGGCAGCACGCCAGACTGGCTTAGCGCTTGTACTGCCGACATCCGACGTCTCTGTCCGGCTGATAGCGAGGGGGATAATAAAGTTTTGCGGCGATGCCTGAGACAGCATCGGCAAGAGGTTTCGTCCGAGTGCAGGCGTGCTGCCCGAGCCGCACGCAAGAATTCTGGCGGCTAGCCTGTGACAGAGGATCAATCCATTTGATACCGCTTAACGATTCTGACGAGGATAAGCACCGACAGCAGCGTAACGCCCGTATACTTGAACACCTTCGTACCCGTTTCGGCGAAGGTCGTAACGGTGAACTTGGCGGCATTGAGGGTGTGGGGCTGCTGTCGATTATACTGCGCCTGCTGCCAGATGAGGGCGACACAGTCGATGAGGGCCGAGTCCCAGAGAGCGATCTGCCGAGGTTCGGCGCCGCTGGCGACAACTGAGGAGATCGCGGACACAGAAGGGTCAGCCGGTCAGCTCAGGCGTCGATGCTCCTACCCAGCGGATCGGCTCCGATGCCGCTGTTGCTGCCGCACCCGTAGCGCAACTGCTCGGCTATACCGGGCTGATTGAAGAAATCCCGCAAATGCGGGCGCACTTCTCCGAATGGCTCGCCAGCGTCGATGCAGACTTCATCCCGAGTTTATCGACACCGGAGGAACTCGAGACCCTGCGTGTGCAGACCGAATATCGGAAACGTGTACTGACGATGATGCTCGCCAAAACCCAGAGCGAGCTCGACAGTCTCATCGTCGCCATCAGGGCGGCCGCGACGACGCCCCAGGACTGAGCGCGTCGCGTCAAAGCGCGAGCCGGATTCAGGCTATGCCCCCGAACATGCTCATCATTCTGTCGCCCCCGCGCTCGTTCTCGTCGGTCGTCTCCACTATGATCGGACAGCACCCGCAAATCTACTGTCTCCCAGAGCTACATCTATTTGTTGGTGAGACCATCGGGCAGATATTGGATCGGGAGCAAAAAAAGGGCAATTACGGCGGCCCCCCCGGCACGTTGCGCGCACTTGCCCAACTGCATGACGGCGTACAGACGACCACCACCATCATCAGGGCGACGGCCTGGTTGATCGAACGGCGGGACTGTTCAGTCAAGCAGTTGATCGACCACCTGCTACTGCTTATCACCCCCCGCATGACGCTGCAGCTCCGGTAGGGCCGACGGGTCCTGAAGCCAGCTCAGACATTGCGCGAAGGGATGCCGAACGAGATGAAGATAGTCGGCCTCGGGGAAAGCGTCCCTAATACGCCGCAGGATCTTCTCATGGTCGCCTTCAGCATATAACGTACTCGCCTCAATTAGGCGCCGCGGCGTAATCCTTTGACACAGTTCCCGATAGACTATTGGCGTCTCCTGGCGCGCCCGTCTGAAAATCCAGCGACGAGCCATCTCGACGGACTCCAGGGTCTGCTCGCCGCCATAGATCTGCGCAACGGCGCGCAACAATCCGTGCATTCGGTTCGCCGGCAACCGATCAAGTAAGTCGCTGAGGCACGGTTCTGCGAAGAGGTTTAATTCGGGCACCGCATAGGCGGACGGATGCCGCCCGAGCATGCTGGCGACGAGAGCAGCGGAGGAGTAGGGCGAGGAAAGGACGATCAACCTAAAAAGAGCAGTACGAGCCCGTCGCGGACCGTTTCCAGCCCGCGTCCGGGTGCCCGCGGCGGCGAAATTTCGGCTATGCCGGGGCCGGTAAACCAGGCGGCGGGTGCAATTGGCGGCCATTGAGGTATTTCACCAGGGCCCGCGAGAGCACGCGGTACCAGCGTTGCATGGGCGTCAACTGCTCCGCAGTTTGGCGCAGGGTCTTGAAGAAGGCCGCGATCTCGCGGCACGCACTTTCTACCCAGGCCGCTTCGGCATGCGGGTGACTGATAACGATGCGGGTTTGGCCGCCATGGCGAGTGAGGCGGGCCGGGGCGTGAAGCAGGAGTGGGCGACTGGTAATCGCCTCGGTATGCTGACGCGGATCGGCCAGGCGCACGAATAGGCTCCACCAGTTGTAGGTCAATGCGGTGAGACGCGCCATGAAGCGGCAGCGCTTCAGATCCCGGGTGGTGAAGCCGCCCCATCCCCAATGGTTCTTGAGTTCGTCAAAGGGATTTTCGGCGTCGGCGCGGTCGCGGTAGAGTTGGGCGATGGTGAGGATTTCGCCCGGTAGCGAGGTCACCAGGACGGCGTATTCGTAGACAATGGTGTCATCGGTCAGTTCGGCAAAGTTCAGACGCAATTGTTCGGGGTTGCTCTTGTCGACCACGGCCAGATCGGCTTTGATTTGCCTTCGCAACACGATGGTCCGGCGTGCGCGACTCCAGCCCGTCAGACGCAGTGGGGCTTCGGCCCCCTGCCAGCCCTGGCCGGCATCGGTCCAGTCGGCGCCGCCCATGAGACGCTCGACGATCTTCTTGACCCCTTTGGTCATACGCAGCTTGAACAGGTACGGGATCTCTTCCTGCTCGGCCCGCGCCATGTTCGCTTGCGTGCCCCAGTCGCGGTCGCCGCGAATCGCCACCGGCCAGTGTGCCCGCGGTAGGCGCCCGAGCAACTCCCACAACCCGGGCGAGCTGTACTTGGACGCTGTTTGGTTGCCGGCTTGCACCTCCACGTCCAAGACCAAGCGCAGGTTGGCGATGAAATAGGTATGGTAGGTATGCGAGGGCCGGCCCGGCTTGTGCGGGTTATACCCTTTGACCGCCCCTTCCTGGTGGCCATAGAGCGGTTTGACGGTCACGTCCGTATCCAGTATCCACGGCTCGCTCAGCAGTGGGCTTACACAATAGCCGAGATGATCCTGAAGCCACGCGACACCTTCGGTCTCGTCCATCTTGCCCAGATTGCCCCGCACCGAATCCTCGCTCATGACCTTGCTCATACCCAGCAAGGGGGGATTGACGGTGTCGCCGCGCAAGGCGCTAATGTGGGCGTAGCGCTGATGGCCGGAGAGAATCGCCAGCACCGCGGTGCCCAATACATCCCGCTTGCTCGGCGCATTGGGGCTGGTCAACAAGAGCGGGCAGCTCTCCACCCAGGGATCGAAGAGCCCGCCCACTTGGAGAAATTCGGTAAAGAATGGCAACTGTCCAAGCGGGGTGACAGCCGCCTGCGGGTCCCACTCGACGTGGACTCTGCCCCCAAAGGTATCCACCGGCACCGGGCCGGCGTAAGGGCACCAACGCCCCAGTTTCGCTCTCACCCGCTGGGTGATGGTTTGGTTTGGTCATATGCGCCTCCTTGCGCAATATATTTCAGCCGGTTAGATCAGCCGAGGCAAACCCGAACTACTCCTTTTAGGATCAACGGTGTTACAACGGGCATCCAGTGACCTACTTAGAGTTTCGAGTCGGGCCACTATTCAGGCCATCGCCGCGAGCTGGCTGGACAAACATTTCAGACGCTAATGATAAAATAGCACCGATTCTGTGACCGGCATCTCACCACGCGCATAACCGGGGCGAACAACGTCTTTCGCAACCGCAACAACACCTCCGAACAGACCCAGGTCGGCGCGTAGACAGGGCGACATTGGCCAACAGAAACGGTACAATTGAGTACAGGTCGGCAGCAGCGGCACTCCGATTTCGCATCTGGCCTGTTAGTCGACATCACGAGTTCTCCGCTGACACCAAATCCCCGGACGCATACCGCATCTATGCCGATCCGGTTGGCATGCCAAAACACGACATCGACCTGCTGGTCAACCATTGAAAAAGTCGGCCAATTTATCCAGTGTCGTAGTTCGTAGCTTCACTCGCCGGCACTGCAGCATGTGCCACATCCTTATGATAACTCTCACCTCAGTAAACCATAAATGATTGAACGTTCCGCTGTCTACCTAAACATCGTTCCCTTGCTGGCTGATCTCGTCCCCGACTGGGGTTTCGAAGGCTGGGACGAGGCGATCAGCGAAGACACTCAGCTGATCGATCACCTGAACCTGACATCCGTCGACTTTATCGATCTCTTCGTTGCCATCGAGAAAGCATTTGCTCGGACGTTCGGTTTTCACGATTTGCTGATGGTCGACGGGCGTTACATCGCCGACCTCACCTTGGGTCAGTTGACAGACTTTCTCGTCAGCAGGATCAACAGCAACGTCCGTGAGGCACCACAGCGGTTACCCGGAGACAACCGATCAATCGGCCCTGCGGCGCCCTGCCTGGATGCAGATACCATCGGGCGTTTCCACGCCATCATCCCCAGACCCGAAGAATGTGGGCTTACTGGCGGAAAGAACGCTCGCGCAGTCTTCGTACTCACGGCACCACGTTCAGGATCAACACTGCTGCAAACGATCCTGGCGGGCCACCCTACCCTATTTGCGCCGCCGGAACTCCATTTACTGTGGTTCAGGGATCTGGGGCGGCGGCGTCTCGCCCTCCAGTGCGACGGCAATCGCCACCTGATCACCGGCGCTATCCGTGCCATCATGGAACTGGACGGACTGACGGTCGACCAGGCGACGGATTTCCTGGGGCAGTGCGAGGAGCAAAGTATGTCCGTCAGCGAATTCTACGCGTTATTGCAACGTCGGCTGGGATCGCGCCTACTGGTCGACAAGACACCTGCCAATGCTTACTCCCTCGACGTGCTCATGCGCGCGGAGCGGGATTTCGACAACCCACTGTATCTGCATCTGGTGCGTCATCCCTGCGGGATGGCCCGTTCATTTATCGAAGCTAAATTGGAGCGCACGGCCCCGTTTATGCTGCGTCATGAATCCGAGTTCACGCGGCAGCAATTTGCCGAACTCGCCTGGCTGACCTGCAATCGTAACATCTCGACCTTCCTGCAAGGGATTCCCGCCGAACGCCAGCATCGCATCTGCTTTGAGGATTTGGTCGGTTCACCAACGCTGGCGCTGCAGAGGATCTGCGACTTTCTCGGACTCGACTTCTATCCCGAGATGCTCGACCCCTACCAGGATAAGCATCGCAGAATGGCCGACGGGCTGACGATGACCAGCGAGATGAGCGGAGATCTGAAGTTTCATTTGCATACTCGCATCGAATCCGAAGTCGCCCAGCGCTGGCAACGCTTCATGTCTGAAGACGAGATGAGTGATCAGACCTGGTCACTGGCCGAGACCTTGGGTTATCGCAAGGGTGTCTAGAACCACACCAGTTTATTCGGACCCACCCCCGGGGCTGCGCGCCCAGAGTGTCGCCGTGCTCGTGATACATTCGCCTCTCCGGCAATACGCTCGCGCCTACGCCTACCGGGGACTACGCGCCTTCGCTTCGCTCTCCATGGCGCGCAGCGGATCGAAAAGACCGGAAACGCACAAATCGCTGGAGTGTCCATGGACTCAGCCACGCTAGCGCCAGGTCAGGCATTGGAAGCGCTCAAGACCCACTTTGATCTGATGCAAAAATTTCTCGACAACCAAATCCGAGTTTCCGAAATGGTTGGACATCACCTGAACGAGACCGAGGACGTAAAGGTTCAAGGCCCCGGTGTTTTATGAGCGCGCGTTGTACCCCAGGGTCTTCCCGCTGGCGTGGCTGGTGAGTTTGTCGGGCGGAATGGATCAGCCTGCTCCGCGACTGCTAACGCCCATCGCGCCGACCACTTTATTGGCTGTCCACAAATGATCTGGACAGGAATTTCTTTGTTCCATTGCCGAGTCATTTCTGGAAGACTGCATGAATTCCGAGCGCTGGTCCGGTAGCGTGTGAGCCCCGCGTAGTCGGTCCGGAATCAATCCGGCTGGCGCCTGGCCGGCGGTGGGACGTTCTGGTGGACGCAAAGGCTGTCGGGCGCATGACGCCACCGACGATCCGGGGCGGTACGACCCCGCCCTGCCCGACGCGTCCGACCGGCGGTATCGGCCTACACGGCGCGAGCTGGCCGCGCTTTTACTGAGGTTAGGCACCCCCCTTCGGCTGCCTCCACCGCTGGGAGCACCTACCTAACGGCTACGGAAAAGAAAAAACGGGTTGCCGAAACATATCTGCAACCCGTCGTTTTTATTGGCGCGCCCGACAGGATTCGAACCTGTGACCCCTGCCTTCGGAGGGCAGTACTCTATCCAACTGAGCTACGGGCGCTTTAAACGGCTGCAACCTTTGAGGCCGCCATGCGGTGCAGGCGGCGATGGCGTGACCCCGATGCAGGTCCCGAATGGACCCTGACGAAGACCCGGAAGGATAACCCCTAGACGGCCGCGCGTCTACGCCCGACGCGCCGAGATCGCACGCGGAG
Source organism: uncultured Gammaproteobacteria bacterium (assembly GCA_963845265.1). Lineage (GTDB taxonomy): Bacteria > Pseudomonadota > Gammaproteobacteria > Chromatiales > Chromatiaceae > DYRB01. Next base: position 261,033 of record CAWJRN010000006.1, read on the forward strand.
TACCTCCACTACAGCTGGTCAATGGGAACAGATCCACAGCCGTACCCTGGCCAGGCCGACATCCAAGCTGCCCGGGGCATCTATCGTGCCTGGGCGCTTGCGCCCACCGCAACCATTCCCTGGCAACCACCGGTTGCTCTATGACAAACCCCCGCTCCCCCCCGTCAATGCGGCACCAGGGCCAACAGGACGCCGGCGGCGACGGCGGAACCGATGACCCCGGCCACGTTGGGACCCATGGCATGCATGAGCAGGAAGTTGTGTGGGTCCGCCTCCAGACCGACCTTGTTGACTACCCGCGCTGCCATAGGGACGGCAGAGACGCCGGCGGCGCCGATCAGGGGATTGACCTTACCGCCCGTGGCCCGGTGCATAATCTTGCCCATGATGACCCCGGTCGCGGTGCCGATACAGAAGGCGATGGCTCCCAGGACCAGGATGCCCAGGGTCTCGATGGTGAGGAACTTGTCCGCCGAGAGCTTGGACCCCACCGCCAGGCCGAGCAGCAACGTGACCACATTGATGATCTCGTTCTGGGCGGAGCGACTATAGCGCTCCACCACACCACACTCCCGCAGGAAATTGCCCAGGGTCAGCATGCCGATCAGGGGGGTGGCGGAGGGCAGGAGCAGGATGCACAGGCCGAGTACGGTGAAGGGGAACAGCATCCGCTCCAGTTTGGAGACCGGACGCAACTGTTCCATGACCACGGCCCGCTCGGCGGGAGTGGTCAGGGCGCGCATGATGGGCGGCTGGATGATCGGCACCAGGGCCATGTAGGAGTACGCCGCCACAGCGATGGCCCCGAGCAGGTCCGGCGATAGTCGCGAGGCGAGGAAGATGGCGGTGGGCCCATCCGCCCCGCCGATGATGGCGATGGAGGCCGCGTCTGCCATGGAGAAGTCGAAGCCCGGCAGCGCGTTCAGAGCGAGGGCCCCGATCAGGGTGGCGAAGATGCCGAACTGGGCCGCGGCCCCCAAGAGCAGGGTCGAGGGCCTCGCGATCAAGGCGCCGAAATCCGTCAGTGCCCCGACCCCCATGAAGATCAGCAACGGGAAGACCCCGGACTCGACCCCCACGTGGTAGATCATGCCGATGAGCCCGTCGGGGCCGCCGATCCCCGCCAGAGGGGCGTTGCTGAGGATGGCCCCGAAACCGATCGGGACCAGCAGCAGGGGCTCGAACTGGCGTGCCACGGCGAGATACACCAGCACGCCGCCGATGCACATCATCAGGGCCTGCCCCCAACTCAGGTTGGCGACGCCGACGGACTCCCAGAGGGTGATCAACTGATCCATAGGGTGCGCTGCCTTAGCCCAGGGTCACGAGCGTCTGGCCGACGGTGACGCCATCGCCCCGCTTGACCATGACCTCGCCGACCACCCCGGCGCGGGGAGTGCGAACCTCGGTCTCCATCTTCATGGCCTCGAGGATCAGTACCAGGTCCCCGGCGGCGAGTGCCTGGCCCTGGCTGACCTTGACGTCAACCACGGTCCCGGCTAAGGGTGAGGGGACGGGCTTGGCATCCGTCGGCGCGAGCGCCGCGGCAACCGGCGCCGGCGCAGACACGGTCGGCGGCGTCACCTGCTCCACAGCCCCCGCCGGGGAGACCTTGACCAGGTATGGTCGACCATTGACCTCGATGTTGTAGGCCTCGCTCACAGCGGGGGCCGCAACCGGAGCCACGGGTGCCGCCGCAGTGACCGCGGCCGGCTTGGCCTCCAGCCAGGGGGCCGGCTCGAAGGCATCCGGATTGCCCCGATTGCCCAGGAACTTGAGCCCGACCTGGGGGAACAGGGCATAGATCAGGGTATCGTCGACCACCGCATCGGCCAGTTGGAAACCCTTTTCCTGGGCAATCCCGGACAACTCCTCGGTCAGGCGAGTCATCTCCGGGTCCAGCTGGTCCGCCGGACGCCCCGTCACCGGGGACTCCCCGGGCTTGAGCACCCGGGCCTGTAGGGCCTGGTCCACCGGGGCCGGGGTGGCCCCATAGGTCCCCTTGAGGATGCCGGCGGTCTCAGCGGCGATGGACTTATAGCGCTCGCCGGTGAGGACATTGAGCACTGCCTGGGTGCCGACGATCTGAGAGGTCGGCGTCACCAATGGGATATAGCCCAGGTCCTTGCGCACCCTGGGGATCTCTTGCAGCACCTCGTCGAGCCGGTCGGTGGCTCCCTGCTCGCGCAACTGACTCTCCATGTTGGTCAACATGCCGCCCGGGACCTGGGCGACCAGGATGCGAGCATCCACGCCGCGCAGGGCCCCCTCGAATTTCGCGTATTTCTTCCGCACCTCGCGGAAGTAGGCGGCGATCTCTTCCAGCAGCACCAGGTCAAGCCCCGTGCTCCGGGGCGTGTCGGCTAGTATGGCGACCACCGACTCCGTGGCCGAATGGCCATAGGTGTGGCTCATGGACGAGATGGCGGAGTCCACCATATCGATCCCCGCCTCGGCAGCCTTGAGGATGCTGGCGGTGCTCATCCCGGTGGTGGCATGGCACTGCATGGCGATGGGGACCGCGCAGGTCTCCTTGAGTCGCCCGACCAGCTCCTCGGCCACATAGGGCTTGAGAAGCCCAGCCATGTCCTTGATGCAGATGGAGTGGCAGCCCAGGTCCTCGAGGCGACGGGCCAGGTCGACCCAGTAGTCCAGGTGGTGCACCGGGCTGACCGTATAGGAGAGGGTCCCCTGGGCGTGCTTGCCGGTGGCCAGGGTCGCCTTGATGGCCGCCTTGAAGTTCGGCAGATCGTTCAGAGCATCGAAGATGCGGAAGACATCGATGCCATTCTCTGCCGCGCGCTCCACGAAGGCCTCGACCACATCGTCAGCATAGTGCCGATAGCCCAGCAGGTTCTGACCGCGCAGCAGCATCTGGTGGCGGGTCTTGGGCATGGCCGCCTTGAGCCGACGCAGACGCTCCCAGGGGTCTTCGCCCAGATAGCGGATGCAAGCGTCGAAGGTCGCCCCACCCCAGGTCTCCAGGGACCAGAAGCCGACTCGGTCGAGCTTCTCGGCGATGGGGAGCATATCCTCGATGCGCAGCCGCGTGGCCAGCAGGGACTGGTGGGCGTCGCGCAGCACCAGCTCGGTGATACCCAGGGGCTTGGCATTGTTCATAGATTTACCCAATCGCTTGACTCAGGCTCAGATAGACCCGAAAGGCCGATCAGTCGCCATTGAGTTGCGTCTATTTGCGTTGATTTGCGGCAAACTTTTGGCGCTAGGCCCCATGCCTAGACCGGTAAAGGGCAACAGCGGCAGTGATCGCCGCCACCACCGCGGACTCATCCGTCGGCACACCAGCGGCGCCTTCGGCCAAGGCCATCGGGGCAGGTTCTCCAGCGAACCTCCGCACCAGCCGTGCCATCAGGTTCAACGCCCCCACCAAGAGCAACAGGAACCCAAACACGATGCCAATGCCGATGGCGAGCAGGGTGAGACCTTCCATAACCATCTCGTTGACGGGCACCATGTTGACCTCCGGTGGTTCTCGCGACGGCCTCAGCCGGCAAAGGGATCGCGCAGGATCATGGTCTCTGCCCGGTCTGGACCGGTGGAGACGATGTCGATGGGGACCCCGGACAGCTCCTCGATCTTGGCCAGATAGCGCCGCGCGTTCTCCGGCAGATCGCCGTACCGGGTCACACCGTAGGTGCTTTCTGTCCAGCCAGGCATATCGATGTAGTTGGGCGTCGCGCGGCCAAAGCCCTCCGCCCCAACCGGCGGCGCGGTGATAGTCTCGCCGTCCAGGTCATAGCTGACGCACAGGCGGAGGGTATCCAACCCGTCGAGCACATCGAGCTTAGTGATACAGACCCCGGTGATGCTGTTGATATCGAAGGAGCGCTTAAGCGCGACCAGGTCCAGCCAGCCACAACGACGCTTGCGACCGGTGGTGGCACCAAACTCGTGGCCCTTCTCGCCCAGGTGGTCACCCACCGCATCGAACAACTCCGTCGGGAAGGGCCCTGCCCCAACCCGGGTGGTGTAGGCTTTGACGATCCCTAGCACATAATCCAGGTCGCGCGGGCCTATGCCGCTGCCGGTGCAGGTCCCACCCGCGGTGGTGTTGGATGAGGTGACGAAGGGATAGGTGCCGTGATCGATGTCCAGCAAGGCCCCCTGTGCCCCTTCGAACAGGATACTGCCCCCCGCCCGACGCAGGTCGTGGAGCACGCCGGGGATATCCGCCACCATGGGGGCAATGACCTCCGCCTGGCCCAGGGCCTCGTCCAGGACTTGCTGATAGTCCACCGCCTCGGCCTTGAAGTAGTGCACGAGCGAGAAGTTGTGATACTCGAGCACCTCGCGCAGGCGCTCGGCGAAGTGGCCGGGATCGAGCAGCTCGCCCAGGCGAATGCCGCGACGCGAGACCTTGTCCTCGTAGGTCGGACCGATACCGCGCCCGGTGGTGCCGATGGCCTTGGCGCCACGGGCACGCTCGCGGGCCTGATCCAGGGCGATGTGGTAGGGCAGGATGAGCGGGCAGGCAGGGCTGATGGACAGACGCTCTCGGGCGGGCACGCCGCGCCCTTCGAGCATGACAATCTCCTCCAACAGGGCTGCCGGCGAGACGACAACGCCATTGCCGATCAGGCAGCGCACACCCTCGCGCAGGATGCCGGAGGGGATCAGGTGCAGCACCGTCGTTTCCGCACCGATCACCAGGGTGTGGCCAGCGTTGTGCCCACCCTGGAAGCGGACAACGGCGGCGGCCCGATCTGTCAGCAGGTCCACGACCTTGCCCTTACCCTCGTCGCCCCACTGGGCACCAATGACGACTACGTTCTTACCCATCGTTCTCTTCCCGACCCGTTATCCGGGGATGTGGTTAGTGGTGAGTGGCCAGTCACTAGTGAAACCTTGTCTGAGACCGATTGAAGGACAGTCCCTTGCATCAGGGTCGCAAACCGTACCAGCCGGTGGAAAATAGCACAGGATTAGTAAAATCTATGAGCGCTAATTGGATGATGAATGTACATGCTTACGATTGAGGAAACGTCCGTCGATCAGGTGCGATTAGCTTGCGAAGCTCACCAATCCGACGCATCGTGCCGGCCCATATGGTGCGGGTCGTTCCCCGCCCAACGCTACTGGGCGCTCATTCATGTGATGTCCGACCGACCTCCGAGACCCTCTTTATCCGCCAGCCGCTGGTCGGTTGATGCTGGACAAGGCACCAGGACCCAGGCCCCGTCACGCTCCGCCAGGACGTCACTGCACCCCAGGGAGGCACAGGACTGGTTCTCTGCACCGGGCAGCAGGGTGATCACCCGCCGACCGGCCGCCCGCAAGGCCTCGACCTGAGCCTGAAGCCCCGAATCCGCTGACTCGGGTGCCAGGACTGCACCGGGCTCCACGTGGCGCCCCCCGAGCCCGGAGCCCAGCCGCAACAGGCCCTTCAGGTCGGCGCTGAAGCCCACCGCCGGGCGAGCCCGCCCGAAGACCCTCCCGATGTCGTCGTAACGTCCGCCACGGGCGATCTCCATCCCCCAGCCCGGCACGAAGGCGGCAAACACCATGCCGGTCTTGTAGTGATAGCCGCGCAGCTCGGCGAGATCGAAGTGGATCGGCACTTCCGGTGCCCAGCGGCGCAACGCCTCGGCCAGTCCCGCCAGGTGCCCCACGGCCTCAAGGACATCGGCATCGGCATCGGCCAGGGCGATCTTGGCGCTCTCCAGGGCGTCGTCCCCATTCAGCTCCGCAAGCACCAACAACATCCGCGCCGGGGCCCCCGTTACCCCAAACTCTTCAACGAGCTCTACCACCTCAGGCAGGGCCTTACGTTGTAGGGCCTCAAACAGGGCAAGCTCCTGATCGGCATCAAGCCCCGCCTGGCGGGCCAGACCACGGAAGATGCCGACGTGACCCAGGTCCAGATAGGCCCCCTCGATACCGGCCAGGCTCAAGGTACGCACGACCAGACGCAGGATTTCCGCATCGCTGGCGACGCCCTTGTGACCGTAGATCTCAGCCCCGATCTGCATGGGGCTGCGGGTCCCGGCGAAGCCGTCGGACCGGGTGTGCAGGACCGTCCCCAGATAGCACAGACGGGTCGGGCCCTCGCGGCGCAGGTGGTGCGCATCGATGCGTGCAACCTGTGGGGTCATGTCCGCGCGGACCCCCAGCAGGCGACCGGTGAGCTGGTCGGTGAGCTTGAAGGTCTGGAGATCCAGGTCACGCCCGGTGCCCGTCAGCAGCGAGTCCAGGTAGTCGATGAAGGGCGTGACCACCAACTCGTATCCCCAACTGCGGTAGAGGTCGAGCAGGTCCCGGCGAAGCCGCTCCATCTCCTGGGCCTGCGGCGGCAGGACCTCCTCGATACCCACCGGCAACAGCCAGCGTTCCTCATGCATGGTCGGCCCTCAGTTGATCCAGTAAAGCAGGATGACGCCACTGACCATACTGGCCAGCCCGAAGAGGCGTAGGGTCCGGTCGTTCAACTCGGCAATGGCGAGCATGGCCTGGCGCATGCCATCCGGGTGCAGAAAGGGCCAGATGCCCTCGATGACGAAGACGAGGCTGAAGGCCACCAGCAGGTTATGCCACATCGACTGCTCCTGGACGCCCGCAGACAAGTCCCGTCCCAAAGCTTGGCAACTCGGAAAGTTGCTGAGCACGCATGGATCATCCAAAACCCAGTCATTACTCACGCCCAGTCACCAAGAAAAAAAGTCAGGTGCCTGCCCCAACCCAATCACCTACCGGGTGAAACATTCGGCGCTGGTATCGCGTTGACAAACCTTGGCGTTTTTGGCGCCTTTGGCGTAACAAGCGCCCCAGACCGGATCATTCCAGGCAAGCCGGTGGATGCGGTGCGGACAGACCACCGAGCACATTCCCGGCCCGGTTCTACGCGCCTTCTCCACCCTACGGATCCTCGGGCAAGCTGTTAATGCTGTCCCGTTGCTGCGCCAGGTACATTCCATATGCGAGTGGGGGTGTCTCCACCAGGCAGCAACGGGGGCACCTCTGTTGGGGGGGTGTCTCCACCAGGCGGCAACGGGGCCACCTCAGCTGGGGGGGTGCCTCCACCAGGCGGCAACGGGGCCGCCTTAGCTGAGGGGGTGTCTCCACTAGGCGGCAACGGGGCCGCCTTAGCTGAGGGGGTGTCTCCACTAGGCGGCAACGGGGCCGCCTTAGCTGAGGGGGTGTCTCCACTAGGCGGCAACGGGGCCGCCTTAGCTGAGGGGGTGTCTCCACTAGGCGGCAACGGGGCCGTCTCAGTTGGGGATTTGGTCTTGAAGAAGCGCAGGAACTCAGAATCCGGCTGCAAAACCATCATGTCGGTGCCGTCGCCGAAGGCCTCCCGATAGGCGTTGAGGCTTCGATAGAAGGCGAAGAAATCCGCGTCCTTGGAATATGCCGTCGCATAGACCCCAGTCGCCTTGGCGTCGCCCTCGCCGCGTGCTTGCTCAGACAGCTTGTAGGCCTCGGCCAGGATAACCGTGCGCTGGCGGTCGGCATCCGCCTGGATGCGCTCCGCCGCCTCGCCACCCTTGGCGCGCAGGTCCCGGGCGACGCGCTCACGCTCTGCACGCATGCGGGAATACACCGACTCGCTGACCTCAGGCGGAAGGTCGATCTTCTTGATGCGCACATCCACCACCTCGACACCGAGATCGTCGGCCTGAGTGTCGATGGCCTTGGTCAGCTCGGTCATGATCTCCTGACGGTCCTCAGAGATGACCTCCTGGATAGTGCGCTTGCCGAACTCATTGCGCAGACTGGTGTTGATGCGGTCGGCCAACAGTTGCGCGGTCCGCGCCGCATTGCCGCCCGTGGAGCGGTAGTATTGGGCAGCGTTGGAGATCCGCCACTTGGCGTAGGAGTCCACGATGACGTCCTTCTTCTCCAGGGTCAGGAAGCGCTGCGGGCTTGCGTCCAGGGTCTGAATGCGTCGATCGAAGGTGAGGATGGTATTGAGCCCTGGGATCTTGAAGTGCAGACCCGGCTCATAGTCGGTCGCGACGATCTCGCCCAGTCGAAGCTTGATCGCCATCTCCCACTGGGAGACCGTAAAGGTGAATGCATAGGCGCCCAGAACCAGGGCGGCGATCCCAATGGGGGCAAGAGCCTTCATTTGCGGATTCATTAGCGCGTCCTCCGCTCGCGGTTGACCGAGCGCTCAGGGGTTGACGCGGGCTCTGGGGCGGACCGCACGGCCGATGTCGTCGGGGTGCCGGCCGGAGGCGCGGCACCGCGGCCCTTGAGCATCTGATCGAGAGGAAGGTACATCATGGTGTTGCCCTGCTGCATGTCGACCAGGACCTTGGCGTTGTCGCCCAAGACCTGCTCCATGGTCTCCAGGTAGAGACGCTCGCGCGTCACGCCTGGTGCCAATTGATAGGCGGCCAGAACGGCGCTGAAGCGAGCGGCCTCACCCTCAGCCTCGGCGATCACCTTGTCGCGGTAGGCCATCGAGTCCGCCTCGATGCGTGCCGCCTCGCCACGGGCCTGAGGCAGCACCTCGTTCGCGTAGGCCTCGGCCTTGTTCTCCAGGCGTTCCTTGTCCTCGCGGGCCTTGATGGCGTCGTCAAAGGCGTCCTTGACCTGCTCCGGCGGCTTGGCCGGCTGCATATTCACCGCGGTGATGATCAGACCTGTCTTGTAGGTGTTCAGCAGCTCCTGGGTACTGGATTGAATCTTATCGGCGATGGCGCTACGCCCCTCGGTCACGATGTAATCCAGCTTGCTGCGCCCGATGACGGTGCGCACCACCGCCTCGGTGGCGTCGCGCAGAGTCTTGTCCGGGTCCTGGTCCTGGAACAGGTAGTTGGCCGCATCCTGGATGCGCGCCTGCACGGTCAACTCCACGTCGACGATGTTCTCGTCCATCGTGAGCATCACCGCGTTGTGGCTGAAGGTCGAGACCTGATCCACGTTGACCTTGACCACAGTCTCGATTGGATACGGAATGTGCCAGTGCGGACCCGGGTCCGTGGTGCCGACATGGGCGCCGAAACGCAGAACCACGCCGCGCTCCGCCGGCTCGACGATGTAGATACCGGAAGCCAACCAGATCACCAGCAGGACCCCTGCGACGATGCCGATGGTCTTCTTGTCGAAGCCGCCGGGTAGGGTCGGGAACCCCCCACCTCCACCGCCGCCGCTTCCACCACCGTCATCGCCACCGCCTCCGTTAGAACGGGAGCGCTTGCCGCCGAACAGGCCGCCGAGACGCTCCTGGAGCTTACGCACCACCTCGTCTAGGTCCGGCGGACCACCCTGGTCGCCGCCCTTACCGCCCCAGGGGTCCTTATTGCCCCCACCCGGCTCGTTCCAAGCCATAGCTACTCCAAAGAAAATCGAAGAGTGACCCGCAGGTCGTTGATATGAAGCGCGGGAAACATCCGCACCACGTGCATTCGTCGCCCGGGCTGGCCGGGCATCGTAGTCTCGGCCCGGGTGCCACCCCGGCTGGCCATCTTCGTCAACCCTAGTGGCTCACGCGACTGGTCATTCTAGGGGACCCGGAGGGGTTGGGCAAACCAACCGGCCTCAGCTCAACCCAGTGGCCCCCAAGGTGCCCCGTCCAATGGGTCGGACGCCTCGTCCGGCACCGACCCAGGCAGTGGGACAAAGCGCCCGGCGAGCCCGACCTCGCGATGCATGAGTCGGTCAAACTGGACCCGCGGGACACTGAGCTCCAGTTCCCAGCCGCCCTCGTCCAAGGCGCGCTCGGACAAGACCCTCGCATGGGTAAAGGCCCAGGCCCGCAACCGCCCCTCCTGGGGGCCCAGCTCCAGGTGTCCGTGGACCTCGTCGCCCCGGGTCAATTCGGCGATGGCCCCCTGCAGGAGGTCGAGCCCGACGCCGTCCCGGGCGCAGAGCCAGACCCGCTTGGGACGCCCCTCCGCATCCCGCTCCAAGGTCGGCTCACGATCAGGAAGCAGATCGAGCTTGTTGAATACCTCCAGGCGCGGGACACCACCCGCGTCGATGTCCTCCAAGACCCCCTCCACGTCCCGGATGCGGCGGTCGCGCACCTCGGAGGCCGCATCGATGACGTGCAGCAGCAGGTCGGCGGAGCGCGTCTCCTCCAGGGTGGAGCGGAAGGCGGCAACCAGCTCGTGGGGTAGGTCATTAATAAAACCTACCGTATCCGCCAAGACCACCGCGCCGCCGCCAGGCAGCGCCAGGCGCCGAAGGGTCGGATCCAGGGTGGCGAAGAGCTGGTCGGCCTCGTAGACCTCCGCACGGGTCAGGGCGTTGAACAGGGTGGACTTGCCCGCATTGGTGTAGCCCACCAGGGAGACCGTGGGCAGCTCCGCCTTCTGGCGTGCCCGCCGGCCCTGGGAACGCTGGGCGTCGATGTGCTCGATACGCTCGCGCAGCACGGCGATACGCTTGCCCAGCAGGCGCCGGTCCGTCTCCAACTGGGTCTCGCCCGGGCCACGCAGGCCGATACCGCCCTTCTGGCGCTCCAGGTGGGTCCAGCCTCGCACCAACCGGGTGGACAGGTGACGCAACTGGGCCAACTCCACCTGGAGCTTGCCGGCGAAGGAGCGCGCCCGCTGGGCGAAGATGTCCAGGATCAGGCCATTGCGGTCCACCACCCGGCATTCCAGCAGTCGCTCCAGGTTACGTTCCTGACTCGGCGAGAGGGCGTGGTTGAAGATCACCAGCTCCGCCTCTCCCGCCGCGGCCATGCCCTTGATCTCCTCGGCCTTACCGCTACCGACGAAGAGCTTGCGGTCCGGCGCCGCCCGGGAGCCGGTCACCAACCCGACCACCGTCGCCCCGGCGGAGGCCGCCAGCAAACCCAGCTCCTCGACCGTATCCGCGTCGGCGCCCACCGGGGCACCGATGTCGATGTGTACCAGCAGGGCTCGCTCGCCGGATGAGGGTCTATCGAACACGCTGACGGGAGACCGGCGAGGGGGCGAGTTCGATCCGAAGACCGCGCGAAGTGTAGGAGTGCACCTTAGGCGTTGCCGGGCTCGACATCGTCGTCCGTCACAGGCGCCAGCTTGACGTTGCGGGCCGGGACGACGGTAGAGATGGCGTGCTTGTAGATCATCTGACTGACGTTGTTTTTCAGCAACACAACGAATTGATCGAAGGACTCGATCTGTCCCTGAAGTTTGATTCCATTCACCAGGAAGATAGAAACGGGAACGCGCTCTTTGCGCAAGGCGTTGAGGAAGGGGTCTTGCAGGCTTTGGCCCTTGGACATGGTGTTGGCTCCTTATTGTTGTGACGTTGACGCTGCACCAGCCGGCAAACCCCGACCTCGAATCGCCTCGGCGAGGGTCCGCTGCGCGGGAATTAGCCTAGCACAGCGCTAGGTTGGAATTCGGGGCACGATCGCCCCTATCAAAAGGCCCTGGCAGCTCGTACCAGGGTCAAGGCCCCCTCCAGCGGGGACTCGGCATCCATCAGCCAATGACAGTCGCGCTCCGAACGTAACCAGGTCCACTGGCGCTTCGCGAGCTGTCGCGTGGCAATTATGCCGCGCTGCACCATTACAGGATACTTATATTCGCCGCCAAAGTATTTCAAGAGTTGCCGATAACCGACGCAGCGCATCGATGGCAGGTCCGGGCTGAGGTCCCCACGAGCCAGCAAGCCGCGCACCTCAGCCTCGAACCCCGCGGCGAGCATGGCGTGGAAGCGCCGTTCGATGCGCTCATGCAGCACCGCCCTATCATCTGGGGCCCGCACCAGTTTGAGCAACCGATACGGCAGCACATGCAGACCAGCCCCCTCACGCTGAAGTTCCGTCAGGGGGCGTCCGGTCAGCTCGAAGACCTCCAGTGCGCGCCCGATGCGTTGGGGGTCGTTCGGGTGGATCTGGGCCGCGGCCTGGGGATCGACCTCGGCCAGGCGCCGGTGCATGGCCTGCCAACCAATGACCTGAGCCTGCTCCTCCAGGCGAAGGCGGGTCTGTGGATCTGCGCTCGGCAGCGGTGAAAGGCCATGCTGGAGGGCGCGAAAGTAGAGCATGGTCCCGCCCACTAGGAGCGGGATCCGCCCGGCTGCAGTTATGGCGGCCATCTCACGCAAGGCGTCGTCGCGGAAGCGGGCGGCAGAGTAGGCCTCGCTAGGATCGCAGCAGTCGATGAGCCGGTGCGGTGCCCGCGCCAGGGTCGCCGCATCCGGCTTGGCGGTGCCGATGTCCATGCCGCGATAGACCAGGGCCGAATCGACACTGACGATGTCGCAAGGTAGCCGCTCCACCAGGTCCGCCGCCAGGTCCGTCTTACCGGACGCTGTGGGGCCCATGAGGAGGATGGCCAAAGGGCGGTGGTCTTGTGCAGGCATTGCATCCTGTAGAAGTGGTGCGATTTGATCGCGCTGCTCGGCAACGATTTCCGCGGTGCTTCGTTCGCCAAATTCATGGTTAGCTGCAGCTTAAGATGGGGCGCATCGGTAGCTTGAGATCGGCGCCAGTGTATGCACAAGGGCGCGACCAGCAAAGGCCAACGTTCAGGCCAACGTTCAGTCGCCCGACCCCAAGCGCGCCCAACATCGGTAGATTCCCGCCTGCCCTCCACGATCCAGAGACCCGAGTCATGCCCACCGACCCTGGCGTTGTCTCCGGATGTTGCCTTCTGGGAGCGCCGGCCAGAGGCCGGCGTTCCCAGCCGGGTCAGCGCCCGCGCAGGAAGAGCCGATCCAGGTCGGCCCGCGACAGCTTCACCCAGGTCGGGCGACCATGGTTACACTGATCGGCCCGCTCCGTGCGCTCCATGTCCCGCAGCAGGGCGTTCATCTCCTCCAGGGTCAGGCGGCGGTTGGCACGGATGGCGGTGTGACAGGCCAAGGTCGCGAGCATGCCGTTGACTTCCTCGCGCACCCGGTCGCTGGTGCCGTGAACCGCCAGATCCGAAAGCAGGTCGCGCAACAACCCCTCGGCGTCGGCCCCTTGCAGGGCCGCAGGGATCTCCCGCACGACCAGGGACTCGGCGCCGATGCGATCCACCAGGAGCCCCAACTCTTGAATCAGCCCCGCCTGGGCCTCGGCCAGGTCGGCCTCGACTCGGCTGACTGCAACCGCCACCGGGACCAGGAGTGGTTGGCGGCGGACCTCGCCCCCCTCCCAGGCGCGCTTGAGACGCTCGTAGCCGATGCGCTCGTGGGCGGCGTGCATGTCTACGACGATCAGCCCGTCCTCGGCCTGGGCCAGCACATAGGCCCCGTGCAACTGGCCCAGGGCCAGGCCCAGTGGCTGACCCTGGGACGGTGTCTCCGCGGCCGAGGCATCGTCACCCATCGTCTCGGCCGGGAAGGCAGGCGGCTGCTGGGCGGCGAAGCTGAAGGCATAGCCCTGCCCCGCATCGCGCACCTCCAGTGGCATAGACTGCTGGGCCCGCCGCCAAGGGCTGGGTGCCTGCCCCCCTGCTGGCGGCCCATCGCCCAGGTCCACGCGCTCGCCGCACTGCTCCACAGCCGGCGCTCCCCCCTGAGCCCCATCCGCCAGACGCCGATGCAAGGCCCTGAAGATGAAGTCGTGGACCTGGCGCCCCTCTCGGAAGCGCACCTCGTGCTTGGCGGGGTGGACGTTCACATCCACCTGGGTTGGTGGAATCTCCAAGGACAGCAGGTAGGCCGGGTGGCGGCTGTGGTGGAGCACGTCTTGGTAGGCCTGGCGCAGGGCATGGGTGACCAGCTTGTCCCGCACCACCCGGCCGTTGACATAGAAGAACTGCATGTCCGCCTGGCTGCGGGAGAAGGCCGGCGCCACCACCCAACCGTGCAGGCGCAGCCCCACCGCCCCCTCGTCCACCGCCAGGGCGTGCTGGACGAAGCCGGGCCCGAGCAGGTCTTGCAGCCGTTGGGCGACCCGCCCTGCATCGCCCCCGGTGGGGGCAAGCTGGAACAGGACCCGGCCGTTATGGCTGAGGCGAAAGCCGACCTCCGGCCTGGCGAGGGCGATGCGCCTAACCAAGGTCTCCAGGTGCTGGAGCTCAGTCTTTTCCGCACGCAGAAACTTGCGCCTGGCCGGGGTGTTGTAGAAGAGGTCGCGGACCTCGATGGTGGTCCCCTCGGGATGTGCGGCGGGGATGGGCTCGCCACCCTCCCCCGGCATGCGCCAGGCACGCTCGGCACCCCGGCGGCGCGAGACGATCTCCAATCTCGCGACGGAGGCGATGCTCGGCAGGGCCTCGCCACGGAAGCCCAGGGTGGCAACGGACTCCAGGTCGGCGAGGCTGGCGATCTTGCTGGTGGCGTGGCGGTCCAGGGCCAGGGCCAGGTCCTCGGCGGCAATGCCCTCGCCGTTATCGCGCACCCGCAGGAGCTTAACGCCACCCTGTTCCAGGTCGATCTCGATGCGGTCGGCCCCGGCGTCGATGCTGTTCTCGATCAGTTCCTTGGCGACGGAGGCGGGGCGCTCCACCACCTCGCCGGCGGCGATCTGGTTGACCAGGTGGGACGGCAGGGCTTGGATGCGATGTGACATCCGGGGATGGAAGCAAAAAGGGTCGTGCCGCGCAACAGCCGATGACCCCGAGTTCAGTCCGACGGGGTCACGGGCACCGGGCGCCAAATGGGCAGGATTACCAGGATTTCACTTGACTAACAGGACGGTAACCAGATGTTGCCGCTAATAACGTCCCTCCCATCGACAAACCCGCTGCCAGGCTCGCCGAAATACCTACCGCCTACCTACATCGGCCAGGTTGCCGCCACGACCTAGCGGCGGGGCCGGGTACTTTTTGAAGTAGGCCTTAATCCCGGTGAGGATAGCTTCCGCCAGACGCTGCTGGTGGCTGGGATCACGCAGCTTCGCCTCTTCTTTGGGATTCGAGATGAAGGCTGCCTCCACTAACATGGACGGCACATCCGGGGACTTGAGTACCACGAACCCGGCGCGCTGCACCCGAGCGTTGTGTAATCCGCCCAATTTGGCGAGTCGACTCAGCACCAGTTCGGCCGCCGCCCCACTCTGCTCCATGGTGGCGTTCTGGGACATATCCAACAGCATCGTCGCGAGATCGCCGCCACCCTCTCCGAGCTTCACCCCACCCACGAGATCGGCTGCGTTTTCCTTATCCGCCAGCCACTTCGCTGCCTCGCTGCTGGCTCCGCGGGGGGACAGAGTATAGACAGACGAGCCACCGACATCCGGGTCCTGGAAGGCATCGGCATGGATGGAGACGAACAGGTCGGCGTTCTGCTTGCGGGCGCGGGTCATGCGGGTACGCAGACCCACGAAGGTATCATTGTCTCGGGTCAGATAGGCGCGCATACCACGCTCCTTGGCGATCAATTTAGCTAGGCGCCGGGCGACGGACAGGGTCACGTCCTTCTCCTTGGTGCCCTTACTGCCGATGGCTCCCGCATCCTTGCCGCCATGACCCGCATCGATGGCAACGACCAGAGTTCGGGGTTTGGCGGCCTTAGACGCGATCGTCAGGCGCTTAGCATCGCCGGCCTTGGTCGCCGATCCACTCGGCGCCAGGTCCACCACTAGGCGAAAATCGCCCTTGCCACGGGAGCCTTCCTCGAAGCTCTTGGCTCGCACCGGTCGCTTGAGGTCTACGACGATGCGCAGGTCGTCGCCCTGGCGTATCCCACTGCGCAATCCGGTGATGGTGCCATGATCGCCCGCGGCCACAGGAAGCTTGCAGCGCAGGGCTGCATCCGGGATATCGATGACCAGTCGGTCGGGGTTCTCCAGAGAAAAGATCTTGTGGGTAAAGGCCCCGCTCAGGTCTATCGCCAGCCTGACCTCACCCCCGTCGCTCGTCAGGCGCGCCCCGCGCACATCGACCTGAGCGCCCCAGGCATAGCTCCAGGCACTCAGTAATAGAAAGACTGTGGCCGACTTGACCATAGCGGCACCCCATTGATCGCCCGGGACCCCTTGCCCCGCCCTTGACGTGGTACCAATGGTAGCACCTGGAAAAAAACCTTTCCAAATAGAAACCGTATATTAGACTGCTTTTCTCTAATCCCAGTGAGCTATTGTGCTGTTTTGGCAACAATGTCGGGATTCAGGCTCCCTCAAGACCCCGGATGAGGCCCTCTGCCCTGGGCCCAGTCCCCAGCAGGTCCAGGTCCCGACCACTGCCGGCATAGCCAATACGGACCACGAGGTCCGCGGGCGGGAGGGCATCCCCAGCGCGCTCCGGCCACTCCACCATGACTAACCCGGCCACGCCCAGCAGATCGCGCAACCCGAGATACTCGAGTTCCTCGGGATCACCCAGGCGATACAGGTCGAGGTGAAACACCGGCCGGCCCTCGGGCTCGTAGGGCTCGATCAGGGTATAGGTGGGGCTCTTGACCGAGCCGCCATGCCCGAGGCCACGCAGGATGCCGCGTACCAGGGTGGTCTTGCCCGTGCCCAGGTCGCCGTACAGGTGAACCATCCAGCCGCCGGCCCAGTTCGCCAACAGGCCCTGGGCCAGGCGCCGACCGAAGGCATCCTGGGCTGTCTCTCCTTCCAGATGCAGGTGCATCATCATGCCCTCCCCTCGTTGAGCACAGGGCGGATGGCCGCGATCAGATCCGATGCCAGCAGGCCGCGCTCGCCGCCCTGGGCCGCCGCCATATCGCCCGCCGCCGCATGCAGGGAGACGCCGGCGGTAGCGGCCTCCTCCAGCCCCAGTCCCTGAGCGATCAGGGCAGCGATGACGCCGGTCAGCGCATCCCCCGTGCCGCCGCCGGCCATACCCGGGTTACCCCCGCTGCACACCGCCGGGGGTCTGTGGCTGGCCCCGTAGACGAGTGTGCCGGCGCCCTTGAGTACGACCACGCCGCCATAGCGACCCTGGAGCGCCCGTGCGGCCGCGAAGCGATCCGCCTGGACCGCGGACGTAGTGCTGCCCAGCAGGCGCGCAGCCTCTCCCGGATGGGGCGTAAGGACCCAGCGGGGGGACTGCGAAGGTTCAGCGGCGAGCAAGTTGAGGGCATCGGCATCGACTACCAGGGGCAGATTGCTGGCCATGACCTGTCGGCAGAGGGCGCGGCCCCAGTCCCCTTGGCCCAGACCCGGGCCAAGGGCGACCACGTTGGCGCGCCCCAACAGAGGCTTCAGCGCCGCTTGGTCCGCCACCCCATGGCACATGAGCTCTGGTCGACCAATGCCTAGGACGGCGGCGTGCTGCGGGTGCGTCGCCACGGCCACCAGGCCTGCCCCGGTGCGCAGGGCTGCCTCCCCCGCCAGGCGTGCAGCTCCGGCCATCCCCGGCGCACCGCCGACCACCAGCACGGTGCCAAAGTCACCCTTATGGGCGCTACGTCGCCGCGGTGCCAGCAACTCAGATTGTTTCGACCAATCGATGCGACGTGCCGACAAAACCTCCCGGGACCAGACCACAGCCGGGACGCTCAGGGCGCTGAAACGGATCTCCCCGCAGCAACTCGGACCCTCACCCGTGAAGAGCCCCTGCTTGAGCCCAATGAAGCTGATGGTCGCCTCGGCACGTAGCGCGACCCCCAAGACACGACCAGTGTCGGCGTGCAACCCCGAGGGGATGTCGATGGCAAACTTCGGCGCCAAATGGGCATCGGCCGACTCGATGGCCCTGGCCCAATCGCCCCGGACCTCGCGATCCAGGCCGGTCCCGAGCAGGGCGTCCACGATCAGGTCCGCCCTCGGCGGGATGCGGTCGAAAGGCCGCACCTCGCCGCCGGCGTTCAGATAGGCCTCAGCCATGGCCCCCGCATCGCCGACGAGCCCGGCAGGATCGGCCAGGGCCAGCACCTCGACCGCGAGCCCATCGGCCCGAGCGAGTCGTGCGACCTCGTACCCATCGCCACCGTTGTTGCCGCCGCCGCAGAGGACCACCAGGCGCCGCGCCTCGGGCCAACGGTCGCGTAGCAGCCGATAGGCCGCGGCCCCGGCCCGGCCCATCAACTCAACCCCGGGGATACCGTAGTCGTCGATGGCGGCGCGGTCCAGGGCGCGCACCTGGTCGGCCCGGTAGAGGGCGTGGGGTAGTTGATCCGTGTCCGGCATAGGGCGCATAACAGTTTTCAGTTTTCAGTTTTCAGTTTTCAGTTTTCAGTTGTCAGTTGTCAGTCGTCAGGCGGCAGTTGGTATATACCCGCCACACGCCGGTCCGCCGTTTCCCGACTGGACCTTCTCTGACTCAAACAAGCGCTTACTGACAACTTTTCCGTATAGTGCCGGAGCACCAACCGTGGGACAAACTGATGTCGGAATCAAAACCACCGAGTCATGGCGGCACGCCGCCCGGCACACTCGCCCGGGACACAGCCCGGATGGCAACGCTGGCGCGCCAGATCAAGGCCTGGGGACTGGAGCTGGGGTTTCAGCAGCTGGGCATCGCCGACATCGACCTGGAGCTCGCAGAAACACGACTGGCCGACTGGCTGGACCGCGGCTATCAGGGCGAGATGGACTTCATGTCCCGCCACGGCACCCGCCGCAGCCGACCCGCAGAGCTGGTCCCCGGCACCCTTAGGGTGATCTCCGCCCGTATGGACTACCTGCCGGAGACGCAGGCCACCATGCAGACCCGGCTGGCGGACCAGGCCGCGGCTTTCGTCTCCCGCTATGCCCTGGGGCGGGACTACCACAAGCTGCTGCGCCGCCGCCTGCAACGCCTTGCCAAGCGTATTGCAACGACCATCGGTCCCTTTGGTTACCGGGTCTTCACCGACTCGGCCCCGGTGCTGGAAAAACCCCTGGCCGAGAAGGCCGGCCTGGGCTGGATCGGTAAGCACACCAACCTGGTCAACCCGAGGGCTGGGTCCTGGTTCTTCCTGGGCGAGATCTACACCGACCTGCCCCTGCCGGTGGACACCCCGGTCGCGGACCACTGTGGAACCTGCCGCGCCTGTCTGGACGCCTGCCCCACCCACGCCATCGTCGCGCCTTATGTGCTGGACGCCCGCCTGTGCATCTCGTACCTGACCATCGAACTGCACGGCCCCATCCCTGAACCCCTGCGGCCCCTCATCGGCAACCGCGTCTACGGCTGTGACGACTGTCAGCTCGCCTGCCCCTGGAACCGCTTTGCCCGCCTGAGTTGCGAGTCCGACTTCAGTGCCCGGTGGGGCCTGGACGCGGCAACCCTGGTCGCGCTGTTCGGCTGGGACGAGGCACGCTTTCTCGACCGCACAGAGGGCTCAGCCCTTCGTCGAATCGGCCACATCTCCTGGCTGCGCAACCTGGCAGTGGCCCTGGGCAATGCCCCGCCCTCCCCGACCGTCGTCGCGGTCCTCGCCGAACACCTGTCCCACCCCAGCGAGCTGGTGCGCGAGCATGTCCGTTGGGCCCTGGAACAGCAGCATCAGTTTCAGCCGCAAATAAACGCAGAATTCCACCAATGAACGACGGCGTCCATTGGCGCCGGCAACCACTCAGCCTCCTAGCCGTCCGTGAGAGGCTATGGGGCCAAGTACGATCTAGGGCAAGGAGCCGACCCCCTCACCCCAGCCCTCTCCCCCAAGGGGGAGAGGGAGCTGAACGGATACTGCCGCGGACTTCTCCCGCTCGACGTGTGATCACGCTCGGATAAACGACGAATCCATTTGCGCTTATTTGCGTTCATTTGCGGACAACAGTCCTATCCGACTTCACACCTTCAAAAGGTGTTCCCGGTAATGGCGCAGCTCGGCGATGGACTCCTTGATGTCTTCCATGGCCTGGTGCTTGCCGGCCTTCTTGAAGGACGCTGCCACCGCCGGAGCCCAGCGCTGGGCGAGGATCTTGAGGCTGCTCACGTCCAGGTTGCGGTAGTGGAAATAGGCCTCTAGTTTGGGCATGCCAAGGGCCATGAAACGCCGGTCCTGGCAGATGCTGTTGCCGCACATCGGGGACTTGCCCGGCCCCACCCAATCCGCGAGAAAGGCAAGTGTCTCCTGCTCCGCCGCCGCCGCGTCGCGTGTGCTGGCGCGCACCCGATCCAGCAGACCGGAACGCCCGTGATGACGCTGGTTCCAATCGTCCATGCCGGCAAGCACCGCCTCCGACTGGTGAATGGCGATGGTCGGTCCCTCCGCCAAGGGTTCCAACTGGGTATCGGTGACCAGGGTGGCGATCTCGATGATCCGGTCCGTCGCGGGGTCGAGCCCAGTCATCTCCAGGTCCAGCCAGATCAGGTGCGTGTCGTCGAGGGGCATGTGGCGCTCAGATTTCGGCGACGATCTTGTCGTAAAAGGCGACGAAATCGTCCGGAGTCGGACCCTCGCGCCACTCGATGGCGGCTCGCGGGTGCTGGTTCATCTGGCCGGTGATGTTGTAGGGGATCATCGGGCCCCACTCGATCTCCTTACGCAGCGGCAGCACCTGGTTCTGGATGACCTCGATGATAGGCCTCAGATCGAACTTCGGGTTGCGCAGGAAGCCCAGCAGAAGCTCGGTGTGGCAGTTACCCGCCCCGCGCCCGAAACCGAACAGGGTGGAATCCACCCGATTGCAGCCGAGGATGATGGCCTCGATGGTGTTGGCGAAGGCCAGTTGCAGGTTGTTATGGGCGTGGATGCCGATGTCCTTGCCGGTACCCTCCAGGGCCTCGGCGTACTTGTGGTACAGGCGGTCCACCTGCTCGCGATACAGATACCCGAAGCTGTCCACGATGACCATGGTGCTGGCCGGGGTATCCCGCACCGCGTCGAGGACGGTATCGATCTCGGTCTCGGTGATACCAGAGACCGCCATCAGGTTGGCGGTGGTCTCGTAGCCCAGGGCGTCGGCGTGGCGGATCATATCCGCCGCCTCGGAGACCTGGTGGGCATAGAAGGCGACCCGGATCATGTCCAGCGGACTGTCCTCCGCCGGCACCAGTTGGGTCTCCCAGTCGCTCTTGCCGGCGTCGGCCATGGCGGCGAGCTTGAGCCCGGTCTTCTCGAAGCTGTGGTCGCCCACCACCCGACGCAGGTCCGCCTCGTCGCAGAAGCGCCAGGGGCCGTATTTCTCCGGGGAAAAGACTCGCTTCGAGTTCTTGTACCCGATCTCCATGTAGTCGATACCCGCCGCCACACAGGCCTGGTAAACGGCGGCGACAAAGCTGTCCGGGAAGCGATGGCCATTGACCAGGCCCCCGTCGCGGATGGTGCAATCGAGCACCTTGAGCTCGGGTCTATAGGTGATCCAGGGGGCCTTCTCGGACATCGGTCGCTCTCCGCGGGATTTGGGAATGGGGGCGCATTCTCGCGCCCCTGCGACCCTGGGACAAGACGCCGCGCCTAGGACCCGGAAAAGTTTGAGCACAGATCAACCGGCAATATCCCCTCGGCCTTAGCACAAACAGGGACTTTGCCGGCTCGCAATAGCAAAATATTCTCAAGATTCCTTTAGCTTTAACAGGATGATAAGGAAGGGCGTCGTAACTGCATGGTATGGATTGATCCTCCGTGGCACATAAAGCGTCCGACTCGCCTACCATTGGCCCCCGTGCGGAGCAGATCCGTGCCCCCGAGACGAGCAACCCCCTATGACCCTCTCCCCCGATCAACGGCAGCGCTTCCTGCGGCTGCGCTGGGGCATCTTCGCCATCCTCATCGCAGCCTACATGACGGTCTACTTCCACCGCATGGCCCCCGGGGTGGTGGCGGCAGATCTGATGCGCGCCTTCGAGACCAGCGGCGCAGCACTGGGATCCCTGGCGGCCATGTATTACTACGTCTACACCGCCATGCAGATACCCGCCGGGGTCCTGGCGGACACCCTTGGCTCGCGCATCAGCGTCACCCTGGGCTCGCTACTGGCAGGGGCTGGATCGATGCTGTTCGGCTTGGCGGAGACCTTCGAGGCCGCCGCCTTTGGGCGCATCCTGGTGGGGCTCGGGGTCTCGGTGGTCTTCGTCGGGCTCATGCGCTCCAACACCCAGTGGTTCAGCGAGCGCCGCTACGGCTTGATCAGCGGACTGACCCTGTTGCTCGGTAACGTCGGGTCTATCCTCGCGGCTGGGCCACTTGCGGTGCTGCTCAAAACCATGTCTTGGCGCGACGTCTTCGTCGTCATGGGGGTTCTGTCCTGGGCCATCGCGCTGCTCTCGGCCCTGTTCGTGCGCAGTCGTCCCCAGGATGCGGGCCTACCCTCGGTGCGGGAGACGGAGGGCAAACCGCCCCATCGGGAGCGACATCGACACTGGCTGCGGGACCTGCACGGGGTCTTTACCACCCCAGCGGTCTGGCCAAATTTCTTCGTCATGTTTGGCATCACCGGCAGCCTGTTTGCCTTCGCCGGGCTCTGGGGGGTACCGCTGATGCGTGACGTCTTCGGCCTGGATCGAACCGGGGCGTCACTCTACACCACTGCGGCCTTGGCAGGCTTTGCCCTTGGCTGCTTCGTCATGGGCTGGCTATCGGATCATTTGGGGTGGCGCAAGCCCGTCATCATGGGGGCCTGCGTACTCTCGGTACTGGCCTGGCTGGCCCTGATCCTGCTGCCCTGGGGACCCGGCTGGACCGGCCTTGGCTTATACGCCCTGCTGGGCCTGAGCGCCGGTGGCTTCGTGGTGGGCTATGCGGCGGCCAAGGAGGTAGTGGCCCCCGGGGTTGCGGGCATGGCCATCGCGCTAGTCAACACCGGGCTCTTCCTCGGCGCCGCCATCATGCAGCCGGCCTTCGGCTGGACCCTGGACCTAAGCTGGGACGGGACCCTGATCGACGGCGTGCGCCGCTATGCCATGGCCGACTACCGCAACGGGCTATGGTTGTCCTGCGGCTTCGCCGTGCTCGCCCTGGCGGCCTCCCTTGCTGTACGCGAGACCCGCTGCCGGAACCTCACTGTGCCCGACCATTAGCCCTGTCAGGCCCCGATAACACCGCCGCCTCGGCTATTGCCTGACCAAAACTCATAGGAATTTTTTAGCACTGATATTTCAGTGACTTAGATTCACATGGGCGGCGCACGCAAAAATTAGGGTTTTCCCTTATATCAGCATCTGTTAATGTTCAGCCCACATTCATAAGGCTCGCCCCGCGATCGCCCGTGGACGGCTAGGCCTTCACTCAATCACATGAGGAACGGCGATCATGTCTATCAACACTTTGGCCGCTGGGACACTGGCAATCCTAGCAATCTTCCCACTCTCCAGCGTCGCGAGCAGCGACCGTTCCCAAAGCCTTCAAGGCGTTGCCTCCTACTACGGCGGCAAGTTCCATGGTCGCAAGACCGCCAGCGGTGAGCGTTTCAACAAGTGGGCCATGACCGCCGCCCACAAGACCCTGCCACTCGGGACCAAGGTCCGTGTCACTAACCTGCGTAATGGCGAGAGCGTCGAGGTCAAGATCAACGACCGGGGGCCCTACATCAAAGGCCGCGTCATTGATCTGTCCAGGGGCGCTGCTGAAGAAATTGGCATGGTCCATGCGGGCACAGCCAAGGTGAAGGTCGAGGTCATCGGCAAGAAGAGCAAAGACAGCTAAGAACAGAGACCGCAGCCCCTGCCCTGAGTGGGCCCGCGGCTGCTCAAACTGGAAACGGCAGTTGGACACTCCCTGAGGAGCCGTCCAACTGCCGTTTTCTGTTGTGGAGGCAAAACATTGGTGCGGTCGCAAGGACCGATGCGCACAGCACCACCAGGGATCAGCCAGCAGCCCCACGTTCGGCAATGAACGCCAAGGCCCGGGCGATGCGCCTCAGGGTTGCGTCCTTACCCACCAACGCCAAGGTCACCCCGATCCCAGGGGAGGCGGCGCGCCCGACGACGGCCACGCGCAGCGGCTGGGCCACCTTACCCATCTTCTCGCCCAGGCCGACCGCGACCTGCTCCAGGGTCCGCTCCAGGGTCTCGTGCTCCCAATCTTCCAGGGCCACCAGCTCCAGGGCTTCCCGAGCCCGTTCAAGGGCCTCTGCAGCAACCGGACGCAGATGCTTCTTCGCCGCAACCTCGTCGTAGTCATCGAAGTCTTGGTACACGAAGGCGCTGATCTGGGCCAGTTCCACCAGGGTCTTGGCCCGGGACTGCTGGGCCACCACCACGTCGCGCAGGTCGGCGCCCTGCGACGGGTCGATGCCGAGCCGCCCCATGTGCGGACTCAGCAGGTGGGCGATCCGCTGGGGGTCCGCATGCTGCAAATAGTGCTGATTAAGCCACAGGAGCTTGTCGGTATTGAAGGCGGAGGCGGCCTTATTGACTTGCTCGATGTCGAACAGAGCGATCATCTCGTCCAGGGAGAAGATCTCCTGGTCGCCGTGGGACCAACCCAGGCGCACCAGATAGTTGAGCAGTGCCTCGGGGAGGTAGCCGTCGTCGCGGTAGGCGATCACGCTCACCGCGCCATGGCGCTTGGATAGGCGTGCCCCGTCGTCGCCAAGAATCATGGGCACATGAGCGTAGCTGGGCGGCTCCTGGCCCAGGGCCCGGAGAATGTTGATCTGGCGCGGGGTGTTGTTGATGTGGTCATCTCCGCGGATGACGTGGCTGATGCCCATGTCCATGTCGTCCACCACCACCGAGAGGTTGTAGGTGGGTGATCCGTCGGTCCGGCGGATGACCAGATCATCCAGTTCGTCGTTGCGGAAGACGATGCGCCCGCGGATCAGGTCATCCACCACCACCACGCCATCATCCGGGTTGCTGAAACGCACCGCGTGGGGCTGGTCTGGGTCGATATGCCGACCTCGGCAGTGCCCGTCGTAACGGGGCTTCTCCTTACGCGCCATCTGCCCCTCGCGGAGGGCGTCGATACGCTCCTTGGGACAGTCGCAGCGGTAGGCAAGGCCCTTACCCATGAGTTCGTCGATGACCGCGTTGTAGCGATCGAAGCGTTTGGTTTGGAAGAAGGGCCCTTCGTCATAGGTCAGGCCGAGCCAAGCCATACCCTCCAGGATGGCATTGACCGACCCGGCGGTGGACCTCTCCAGGTCCGTATCCTCGATACGCAGGACAAAGGCGCCCCCGTGCTTGCGGGCGAAGAGGTAAGAGAAGAGCGCGGTGCGCACCCCCCCGACATGGAGATAACCGGTGGGGCTGGGGGCAAAGCGGGTGCGGACGGTCATGATCAACGGGACTCCAAGGGGGGCGCGTCAGGGGGCGGGATTCTAACAGACCTCCCGGAGTGGGCGCTTGGCCTGCCGAACCCCGGGTCTCAAACGCCACGCAGCCCCCGGCCGCGTCGCCAGAAACGTCTCTGTCGCCATCGGGTCAGAGTGAAACACCGATGCTCACCGTCGTCCAGGGTGATGCACCCCACGGGACCGGCGGCCAGCGCCGCACACAGCCTGGCCACCAAACCCTCCAGTTCGACAAGTGCCGCCGCCCAGCCCTGGGCGTCCAACGCCAGCGCTGGCCACCACAGACGATCCCAGAAGATCAGGACAGAACTGGGCGCAGAGCCCGACAAGACCGACGGCAACTGGTCCGGGTCGCCAAGACCAAGGACCGGCGCGCCTCGCGCTGCTGCCAGACCTGCTGCCAAGGGGTGGTCCGCTACGGTTAGATCGGGCCCCCGCGGAACTTGGGGCAGTACCCCGCCACCCCAGTTCCAGACGCCGCTGATCGTGGGCCGACCCGAGTCCTCCCGGGCCAGGTTGACCGGATGCTGGTAGAAGAGCATCTGGGCCTCGTTCTGCCACCGATTCAGGGCGCGGGCATCGCTGCCCTGGGGAGGAAACGCGACCAGGGGCCGACCGCTGACCACGTGCAGGGGCTGAGTTTGCAGGTCCGGGACCCGCGACACCCGGAGGTACCAATGGCCTGGATGCGGCGCAACCAGTTCCAAGCCGTCGACCCCGAAATGGGCGTTAAAGGCCGCAACCAGTGCAGCCGACTCATCCCCGGTCACGCCCAGGGCAGCCCCCCCGAAGAGCAAGAGTTGGTCGCGGTCGGCACGCAGATGCACCGGGTCCGCATGAAACCAGCACCCGGTCGCCGCCAGATCTGGTGCCTCTGCAAGCAGCGACAGGGCCCCGCTGGGCAGGTCACCTCGGGGCGGCCGGCTGACCCCGTAGGCCGCAGCGAGGGTCTCCAGCGGGTCACGTCCGGGGATCTCTTCGCGGTCGGCACGGGCCAACAACCGGTCGAGCGCCGGAGTCGGCCGCAGGGCACCCAGTTCCGGGGCACCGAATAGCCCAGGGCAGATCAGGCGGATGTCCAGCTCAATAAATCCTGTTCATCCTGTCCCATCGACACGCAGGCCGCCGCGACACTCGGGTTCGAGCTTAGGCATAGGGATCTTCCAAGCGTTCTCATGAGACCGAGACCTCCCTAACCCGCCAGAGTCTCCATCCGGATGCGCACGATAGAGCCGTTGACCGAGTCCAGTGCCTCGATGCGGGCGATGGCCTGGTTCATCTTACCCTCCAAGACCCGGTGGCTGAGCATGATCAGCGGGACATGGGTATCCCCCTCGGCCGGCTCCTTCTGTTGGATGGCCTCAATGCTGATGCCCTCTTCCCCGAGGATGCCGGCGATACGGGCCATGACGCCGGGCTGGTCAAGGGCCGTGATCCGCAGGTAGTAGGCGGTCTCCACCTGATCCATGGACAGAATGGGCAGTTCGGCCAGCTCGTCGGGCTGGAAGGCCAGGTGCGGAACCCGGTTGGTGGGGTCCGTGGTCAGAGCCCGGGCGACATCCACCAAGTCCGCCACCACCGCGGAGGCCGTCGGCAGGGACCCGGCACCCGCCCCATAATAGAGGGTCGGACCCACGGCGTCGCCCTTGACCAGGACGGCATTCATCACCCCATCCACGTTGGCGATAAGCCGGCGGTGGGGGATCAGGGTGGGATGGACCCGCATCTCGATCCCATCCGGAGTACGACGGGCGACGCCCAGGTGCTTGATGCGATAGCCCAGTTGCCCGGCGTAGGCGACATCCTGGGCCTCGATACGCGAGATCCCCTCGGTGAAGGTCTTCTCAAACTGGAGCGGGATGCCAAAAGCCAGGGAACCCAGGATGGTCAGCTTATGGGCGGCATCGATACCCTCCACATCGAAGGTCGGGTCCGCCTCCGCGTAGCCCAAGGCCTGGGCCTCCGCCAGGACATCGGCAAAGTCGCGGCCCTTGTCGCGCATCTCGGTGAGGATGAAGTTGCCGGTGCCGTTGATGATGCCGGCGATCCACTCGATGTGGTTGGCGGCCAGGCCCTCACGCACAGCCTTGATGATCGGCACCCCGCCGGCCACCGCCGCCTCGAAGCTCACGGTCACACCGCGTTCCTGGGCCGCGGCGAAGATCTCGTTGCCGTGGTTGGCGATCAGGGCCTTGTTGGCGGTGACCACGTGCTTGCCGTTGGCGATGGCCTTCAGCACCAGCTCGCGGGCCGGTGAGTAGCCGCCGATCAGCTCGACGACGATGTCCACCTCCGGGTCGTCCACTACCGCAAAGGCGTCGTCCCCGATGCGTCCGATCTGGTCCAGACCCTCGATCCCCGCCGGGTCATAGGCACGCGCCGCAGCATGGGAGATCTCGATGCCGCGACCGGCGCGACGTGCGATCTCCCTGGCGTTGCGCGTGAGCACCGTCACCACGCCGCCACCTACGGTGCCTAAGCCCAAAAGCCCGATCTTGACCGGTTCCATACATATCTCCTGCCGTTGTTCGGAAAAGTTGTCAGTTGTCGTCCCTGGGCCTCTCGTCGCTCCCGGCGTCCTTGTCTCACGCGACGCGATGCCGTCCCTGGGTCATCTCGTCGCTTCCGGCTCCTGCCTTACGCGACGCGATGCCGTCCTTGGGCATCGTCCCGCAGCATGTCCCGGATACCGCGCACCGCTTGGCGGGTGCGCTGCTCGTTCTCGATGAGCCCAAAGCGCACATAGTCGTCCCCGTGCTGGCCAAAGCCAATGCCGGGCGAAACCGCCACCTTGGCCTGGCGGAGCAGGTGCTTGGAGAAATCCAGCGAGAGTGACCCGGGCTTGCCCTCCTCCTGGGGGAAGAAGCCACGGTACTGCTCCGGGATCTTGGCCCAGACGAACATGGTCGCCTTGGGCTTCTCGATCTCCCAACCGCCCGCTGTCAACCCCTCGCAGAGGACGTCCCGGCGACGCTGGTAGCGGTCGCGGATCTCCCGCACACAGTCCTGCGGACCCTCGAGGGCGGCGATGGCCGCGACTTGGATGGGGGTGAAGGTGCCATAGTCCAGATAGGACTTGATGCGACCCAAGGCCGCGACCAACTCCTTGTTGCCGCACATGAAACCGACCCGCCAGCCGGGCATGTTGTAGCTCTTGGACATGGAGAAGAACTCCACGGCCACGTCATCGGCGCCGGGGACCTGAAGAATCGAGGGGGCCACGTAGCCGTCGAACACGATGTCCGCGTAGGCGATGTCGTGGACCACCCAGATGCCGTGCTCCCGGGCCACGGCAACCACCTTCTCGAAGAAGTCCAGGTCCACGCACTGGGTGGTCGGGTTCCCCGGGAAGTTCAGCACCAACATCTTCGGCTTGGGCCAGGATTCACCAATGGCCCGGGTCAGTTCGCCGAAGAAGTCCACCCCGGGGACCAGGGGCACATGGCGCACGTCCGCCCCGGCGATGATGAAGCCGTAGGGGTGAATGGGATAGGCCGGGCTCGGCACCAGGACGGTGTCGCCCTCCCCCATGGTCGCCAGCGCCAGGTGGGCCAACCCCTCCTTCGAGCCAATGGTGACGATGGCCTGGGTGTCCGGGTCCAGCTCCACCTGATAGCGGTCGCGATACCAGCGACAAATGGCCCGACGCAGCCGGGGTATGCCCTTGGACACCGAATAACGGTGGGTATGGGGTTTGCGTGCGGTCTCGACCAGCTTATCGACGATATGCGCCGGTGTGGGCTGGTCGGGATTGCCCATGCCAAAGTCGATAATGTCCTCCCCCCGTGCCCGGGCCTCAGCCTTCAACTGATTGACAATGTTGAAGACATAGGGCGGTAGCCGCTTGATGCGGCGGAACTCCGATTCTGGGGCGACCACGGCGACCTCGCGCAGGGCAGGGGTAAAAGGGCCAGAGAGTGTACCCCCGCCGGGCGAAGATTCAACCTGAGCCTGCACCTGATCCTAAACTGGAGACGCGCCGGCGCCTTGTCCCCGTCAGCCCCCTTGGTTACAGTGCCCCGCATGAAATTCTCCGAAGACACCGGGCGCGGCATCCATCGCATCGACGCCTACGCCGCCGGACTGATCCGCGTCAGTGGTCGCGACTATGGCGCGGGGCTGGCGGTTAGCGCCACCGAGATCATCGAGGGCTGGGGTCCCCAGACCCCTGACGGCCTCGCCGCCGAACACATCGCCGCCCTGCTCGACCTGGACCCTCAGGTCATCGTCATCGGCACAGGTGCCCACCAGGTCTTCCCCCGCGCCGCCCTGTTTGCTCAGAGCAACGCCCGCGGCGTGGGCCTGGAGGTGATGGACACCGGCGCGGCCTGCCGCACCTACAACATCCTGGTGGGCGAGGGTCGCCGCGTCGTCGCCGGCCTGATGATTTTCTGAAGGACCCCATGGACCGCAAACTCATCCTCTCGATCCTCGGCTTTGCCCTGTTCGCCTTCATCGCCATGATGCTGTTCCCCGGCAGCCGCGAAGACCAGGGCCCACCACGCCTGCCGTGGGATGCACAGGTGGACGACCAGGGCCGCACCCGGGTCTTTGGCCTGACCCTGAGTCAGAGCACCCTGGCAGAGATCCAGGACCTGTTCTCGGAGCAAGGCGAGATCAACCTGTTCAGCTCAATCCCCGACCAGTACGCGGTCGAGAGTTACTTCGAGCAGATCTACCTCAGCGGCCTGCGCGCGGACTTCGTGGTCACCCTGGACGTCCCGCCCGAGACCCTCGCGCCCATGTACGAGCACGGTCTGCGCGTCAGCAAACTCCCCAGCGGGACCAAAAGGATCAAGCTCGACCCGACGGACATCGACGTCCTCCGACAGGTGCCCATTCGTCACATCACCTATCTGCCCATGTCGAAACTGGACGAGGACCTGCTGGAGCAGCGGTTCGGCACCCCCGCGGAGCGCATTACCGAGGCCGAAAGCGGCATCGTCCATTGGATCTACCCCAACAAGGGCATGGATCTGGCCCGCGACCCCAAGGGCAAGGTGGTTATCCAATACGTGAACCCGGCAGACCTGGCGGCCCTGATCGCGCCCCTGCGTGGCGGATAGCCGCGTCGGCATCCCACCAACTTAGGCGACACCGCGCCTGGTGCGGCCAAATTGCCGGCCCGCTCCAGCTCTGCATCAACCCCTGGGCCGCGGCGCGGCGAAGACTGCATTCCCAAGTAGCGAGTGGGAACGAGGTAGTGATCCATGCAAGACCTCATCGACCGCCTGGTCCGTCCCGAGATTCAAGCCCTGCACGCCTACCATGTACCGGAGGCTGCCGGGCTGATCAAGCTCGACGCCATGGAAAACCCCTACCCCTGGCCGGCTGAGTTACAAGCACAGTGGCTGGACTTGCTGCAAGCGACGGACATCAACCGCTACCCCCACCCCCAGGCCCCTGGGGTTCAGGCCGCGCTGCGCGAGGCCATGGGGATATCCGATGACATGGGGCTGATCCTGG
Source organism: uncultured Gammaproteobacteria bacterium (assembly GCA_963845265.1). GTDB lineage: Bacteria > Pseudomonadota > Gammaproteobacteria > Chromatiales > Chromatiaceae > DYRB01. The sequence goes on from CAWJRN010000006.1 coordinate 291,391, forward strand.
GCAACGGCTCGGATGAGCTGATCCAGATGCTGGCCATGACCGTCGGCGGGCCCGGGCGCAAGGTCCTGTCCCTGGACCCCGGTTTCGTCATGTACCGCATGATCGCGGTCTTTACCGGCACCGACTACGTGGGCGTACCCTTGCGCCCGGACGGATTCGGCCTGGATCTACCCGCGTTCCTGGAGGCGATGGACCGGGAACAGCCGGTGCTGACCTACATCGCCTACCCCAACAACCCCACCGGGAACCTCTTTCCCGCAGACGAGATCATCCAAATCATCGAGGCGGCCCCTGGGCTGGTGATCCTGGACGAGGCCTATGCCCCCTTCACGGACGCCTCATTCCTGTCCCGCCTAGGCGATTGGCCCAACCTGCTGGTCATGCGCACCGTCTCCAAGATGGGCCTGGCGGGCCTGCGCCTGGGCTATCTGGCCGGCCCCAAGGGGTGGATCGAACAAGTCGACAAGACCCGCCTCCCCTACAACATCAACGCACTGACCCAGGCCAGTGCAGCCCTGGCCCTGCGCCACCACGCCCTGTTCGACGCCCAGACCGCGGCCATACGCAGCGAGCGTTCCCGCTTGTTCGCCGCCCTGGCAGGGATGGACGGTGTGCTCCCTTACCTGAGCGAGGCCAACTTCATCCTGCTGCGACTCACCGCAGGCGGGGCGGATCGCGCCTTTGCCGGACTCAGGGCCCGTGGTGTCCTGGTCAAGAACCTCCATGGTGCCCACCCGCTGCTCTCCGATTGCCTCCGGGTGACGGTCGGCCGGCCAGAGGAAGACGATGCCTTCCTCGCCGCCTTGGCGGATACCCTCTGACACGCCGCCGCACTATCGCAGTGGTTGGTAGGAAGCCGGGAGGTGAAGAAGATCGGCGGGCTCGTCGATGTCCTGTAGCCTGCCCCCCACCCAGACGCGCCAACCCAGGGCCCGCAGCCGCTCCAGGGTCAGGGCGGCGACGGCCGGGGTACTCCAGGGCAGGTCCGAGAACAGGCTCGGATGGAAGGCCCGCAGCCCGAGCAGCACATAGCCACCGTCTTGGGCCGGGTAGACGGCCGCCTCGTGGTCATTCAGCGCCTTCGCCGCTTCACGCAGCCGCGTGGCGGACAATGCTGGGCAGTCGGTGCCGATCAGCAGGACCCGCCGTCCTGCCACTCCCCCCACATCCAGGTGGCCCCTTGCTGCACGGGCCATGCGTGCCCCCAGGTCACCCTCCCCCTGGTCGCTGGTCTCCAGCCCCATGGGCAGGGTCTGGTCCGCCCAGTCCGGGTGGCTGACGGCCGGACTGGCGCACAGCTCCACCGAACCAATCCCTGCCGCCATTGCCTGCTCCAGGGTACGGGCCAGCAGGCGCCTTGCGAGGTCTGCCGCACCCGCGGCCCCCAAGGCAGGGATGAGTCGGGTCTTCACCCGTCCGGGGACCGGGGCCTTGGTGAGGACCACAATCCGGACATCGCCGACGGCACTCACCCGGCGACCTGCGAACTCGACCCGCCTTCGCCTCTGGGCAGGCCGCGATAGCGCTCCGCCAGCCGCGCGGGCGACACGCCGCGCCAATAGTCGAAGCGCAACCGCCACATGAGCAGGACCGTGCGCCAAGGACCCTGGGTCTCCCAGCGCCGCCCGGAGGTCAGGACCCGTTCCCGCAGGCAGGCAGGCGGTCCCAGGCGCTTCAGCCGCACGGACAGCTCCACGTCCTCCATCAGCGGCTGGTTCGGGAAGCCCCCCACCGCCGCGAAGGCCGCGCCCTCGACGAACATGGCCTGGTCGCCGGTGCTGATCCCGGTCAGGCGCGAGCGCAGGTTCATCAGCGTGGCGACGACCCGCAGCAGGCGGGGCCGGCCCGCGATGCGCACATCGAAGCGGCCCCAGCGCCGCCGTCGCAGGGCTTCGACGATGAGGGCCTCGGCCCCCTCCGGCAGCCGGGTATCGGCATGCAAAAAGACCAGCGCATCCCCCCGTGCGATCGCCGCACCGGCATTCATCTGCCGGGCGCGTCCACTGGGGGCGGTCAGGACCCTGTCGGCCAGCGGTACCGCCAGGGCCGGGGTGGCGTCGGTACTCCCGCCGTCGACGACAATGACCTCGTGGCCCAGGGCACGCAGGGGCTCGAGCGGGGCCAGAGTTGCGCGGATGCCCGCGGCCTCGTTGAGCGTCGGCAAGACGATGGACAGCCTCATGGGTACGTTCTTGTTTCTTGGCGGATCAGTCGCTGACGCGGCAACGACAATGTTGAACGTCAGCCTTAGGCAGGCCAGTATAAGGTCTACCTCCCCAACCGGCAGGCCCGCCGCGGCACACCGAACACCAATATGCCAGCCAAGGGCCCCGGGGGTTGCCCCCACCCAAAACCAACAGGACCACCCCATGCTCGCCTGGATCGACCGCCTGCCCATCCCCGTCCTGCTCCTCGCAGCCCTGACCCTGGGGCTTGCCCCCTTCGTCCCCGAGCCCCACGTTTGGGAGAAGCTCAAGCTCCTGGGCGCCGGAGACCTGGTGCGCCCCATCGACATCTTCGACCTGCTCCTGCACGCCACGCCCTGGCTGCTACTTGGCGTCAGGGTCGTGCGTCTTGGTCGGTCGCGTGAGGTATCGTCATGATCCCTCAAGACACCATCCACGCCAGCGTCCAACACTACTACGGCGAGGCCCTCCAGGGCAGCGCCGACCTGCGCACCGATGCCTGCTGCACGACGGACTCGATCCCCGCACATCTCAAGCCGCTACTGGCGGACATCCACCCGGAGGTGAGCGGGCGCTACTATGGCTGTGGTCTGGTAACGCCCGACCTGCTGGAGGGGCTCCGGGTGCTGGATCTCGGCTGCGGCTCCGGGCGGGACGCCTATTTGCTCTCGCGTCTGGTGGGCGAGAATGGCGAGGTGATCGGGGTCGATATGACGACCGAGCAATTGGCCGTGGCCGAGCACCATCGCGACTTCCACCGGGACTGCTACGGCTACCAAAGCTCCAACGTCCGCTTCATCCAGGGGCACCTGGAACGTCTGGACGCCCTGGACCTGGAGCCAGCGAGCTTCGATCTCATCGTCTCCAACTGCGTGATCAACCTCTCCCCGGACAAGCCGGCCGTCCTCGCCCAGGCGCAGGCCCTCCTCAAGCCCGGAGGGGAGCTGTACTTCTCCGATGTCTACGCCGACCGTCGAGTACCGGCCGAGTTGGCGGCGGACCCTGTGCTGTACGGGGAGTGTCTGGCGGGTGCCCTGTACTGGAACGACTTCCTGCACCTGGCCCGTGATGCCGGCTTCACCGACCCGCGACTGGTGGATGACCGTCCCCTCAGTATCGCTGACGCGCAGATCGCGGAGCGGGTGGCACCGATCCGCTTCTACTCCGCAACCTACCGACTGTTCAAGCTGCCGGGGCTGGAGCCCGACTGTGAAGACTACGGCCAGGCGGTGGTCTACCGCGGTACACTGCCGCGGCACCCAGGCGACTGGACGCTCGACGCACACCATCGCTTTCCCACCGGCAAGGTGGTGGCGGTGTGCGGCAACACCTATCGCATGCTTGCCGAGACGCGCCTGCGTCCGCACTTCGACCTCTTTGCGGGCGCTGGGCGGCACCTTGGCATCTTCGATGGCTGCGGCACCACCCTGCCCTTCACCGTGCAGGACGACGGCCAGGCGGCGTCCGGAGGCTGCTGCTGAGTCCCGCCGAACTGGCCGTCCCCTACGACATCGACCGCTCGCCCCGGCGGGACGCAAGCGCCAAGGCCCATGGCTTCGTGGCATCGGCCCGGCCCTGGTCACCGACTGGCTCGTCGGCGCTTGGGCGCCCCTGCCCCTGATCGATTCATCCTTCCTGCGGAGAACACATCATGCGTCACTTTCTGCCTACGGCTGGACTTGCGCTCTTACTGGCACTCTTAGGGACCGCCCCCAGCGCTGAGGAGGTCACCCTCACCCAAGCCGGTCTCACCCTCAACGCCAACCTGGAGACCACCGGTGCCGACTGGCAGCAGGGCCCAGTCGTGCTGATGACCCACGGCACCCTGGCCCACGGGCGCATGGAGATCATGGAGAGCCTGCAAGCGGCACTCAAGGACCGCGGCATCAGCTCCCTGGCCATCACCCTCAGCCTGGGCGTCGACAACCGCCGTGGCATGTACGCGTGCGCCACACCCCACACGCACAAACACGAGGACGCGGTCGAGGAGATCGGTACCTGGCTGGGTTGGCTCCAGGCGCAGGGCGTTGCCAAGGTTGCCCTATTGGGGCACTCCCGCGGCGGCAATCAGACCGCCCGCTTTGCGGCGGCCAACCCAGATGCACCCGTGACCGCAGTGATCCTCGTCGCCCCCCAGACCTGGAGCGAGGACGATGCGGCGGCGGACTACGAGAAGCGCTACGGCAAAGAACTGGCCCCACTGGTCGCCCGGGCGCGCCAGCTTGACGCCGAGGGCAAGGGCGGTTCCCTGCTCGATCACGTGGATTTCATTTACTGCCCGGACACCGCAGCGACCGCGGCGGCCTTTGTCTCCTACTACGCCCCGGACGAACGCATGGACACGCCGCGTCTGATCCCGGAGATCAAGGTCCCAGTGCTGGTGATCGCCGGGAGCGAGGACGAGGTGGTCAAGGGGCTGGTGGAGAAGGTGCAGCCCCTGGCGGATGGGCAGAGCGTCAGCGTGACCCAGGTCGACGGCGCCGACCACTTCTTCCGCGATCTTTACGTTGATGAGGTTGCGGATGCGGTACAGGCGCTGGTTGGGGGCGACTAACGGACTGGACCGGCGCGACTACAGCCGCGCCTAGCCGACCCTACCCGCCGGCCAAAAGTTGAGGTAGGCTGCCATATCGACCGCGGCCAGGACCCCGAAGTCCGCGCCTTCGCGTCCGCCACGCTCCAGGTCTCCAGCCATAGCCTACTGAGGCAGATGCCAATCCGGCCGGGGTAACCTCAACCATAGGGGTACACCTCGGTTAGAATGCCTCGGGAGAGAACCCAATACGCAACCGCCGAGGTATTGCCCTTGCGTCGCCCAAACACGCGCCGCCGCGCCTGGCTCCCCGTGGGCCCCTTACTGCTCCTCGCCCTCGGCCTGAACCCCTTGACTGCATGGGCCGACGGCCTGACCGCCAAGGTCTCCCCAGCCGCTGCCGACGGCACACTGGAACTCACCCTGGAGGCCCCCCGCGCACCCATGGCGGAGCCGGACCTCACTGCGGTCCGGCAACACTTCGAGGTGCTGGGGACACGCAGCCAAAACCAGTCGTTCATGGTCAACGGCCGACGCAGCGACAGCTTCAGCCTGATCCTGACCCTACGCCCCCGCCACGAGGGTGTCGCAGAAGTCCCGCCCATTCCCTACGGGGACGAGACCACACCGTCCCTGCGCCTGGACGTAGCCATCCAACCCCAGGGACCGGACGCGCTGCCACCGCCGTCCACCCCGCGGGGCCAACCCGAGCGGCCCCAGCACGCGGCTGAGGAGACCCCGCTCCTGTTGCTGGAGGTCGAGGCCACGCCGAAGTCGGTGCGGGTCCAGCAACAAGTGGTACTTCGGGCAAGGGTCATGGCCCCGGCGAGCCGATCGGCGACCATGGCCCGACCGCGCATCGCAGAGCCAAAGATTACCGGTGCAAGCCTGATCCCCCTACGCGAGGACAGCTATCGGACCGACCACGCCGGCGCACCCTTCGAGGTCTACGAACGCCGCTACGCCCTCTTCCCCACCCAGGCCGGCACCTTGACCATCCCCTCCCTGTCAGCAGACGCCTGGGCTGGTGGCCCTGGGGTGACGACCCCAGTGCAGCACCAGGCAGCATCCGAGCCTGTAACCCTTCAGGTCGAGCCGTCCCTGGGTGATCTGGGCCCAGGCCAGACGAAACGGCCCTGGCTTCCGGCCCGTGCAGTGAGCCTCACCGAGGAACAGACCGGGCTCGCCCGCGTGCGTCCCGGCGAGCCCCTGCTGCGCGACATCACCCTGCGGGTGGAGGGCCAACCCGCCGGCTCCTTACCCCAGATCACGGCCGCGACGCCATACCAGCTCACTACCCGCTATGCCCACCCGGCGCGCTGGGACGAACGCCTCGCCGATGGCATCGTCGGCAACCGCCGCGAGCGCATGATGATCAGCGGGAACGAACCTGGACTCTACCGCCTCCCGGAGGTGCACCTAGACTGGTGGAACACGGCGACTGGCACCTGGGAGGTCGTCAAACTGCCGGGGCGGGATGTGCAAATCATGGCCAGCGCCGCACCACTGCCGCCCCCGGCGGACCCGACAGCGGTCACCGACCAGACGAGAGTCGGGTTCACCTCCGGCAGCAATCCGACCGCCAAACAAGATCACGCAGACGCGCAAGGCCCCGAGACCACCACCACCGACGGCAGCCCCCTGTGGCCCTGGGCCCTGCTCGCCCTGGTCTCGCTCGCACTGCCGTCCGTGCGCCAGTTGCCTGGGCGACTGCTCGGGATGGCCCTGGGCCGCCTCTCCGCCCCGCGCCGACACCCGATAGCGCCCCCCGTCCAAAGCGGCGATCCCGAACCTCGCCCGGACCCCATGGCCGAGGCCATCGCCCAGGTTCGCACCGCCTACCAGGCCTCCAACCCGGAGGCCGCACGCCTGGCGTTGCTCGCCTGGGCACAGATGGCTTGGCGCCACGACCCGCCCGGCAACCTCACCCAGCTCGCGCTGCGCTGCCCCGAGCCCGCCCGTGGGCGCATTACGCTGCTCGACCAGGCTTTCTTCAGCCCTGACCCCCTCGACTGGACCCGCGACCCGGTCTCGACCGATCTGCCAGCCATCGCCGCCGCTGCCCTCGATGAGCCACCGCCGCCACCGCCAAAGCGCCGGCTTGGCCCGCGCCAACCACCCCCAACGGAGAGAGCGGAATGAAACGCATCGTCGGCCTGCTGGCGGTCCTGCTGTCGGTCCTGCTACTGCTCGCCGCGGGCCTCCTAGCCCTGCTCATGTGGGTCTCCCTGGACCTAGATCTGACCGCCTACAAGTCCCGCGTAGTCGAGGAAATCAACACCCGCACCGGCCTGCGCATCGCGATCTCCGGCGATCTGACCCTGCGCCTGGGCCCGGAGTTGAGGTTGCAGGCCCAAGGGCTGACCCTGACCGGTCCGGCCGCGGGGGCCACCCCCCTGCTCGACGCCCGGATCGCGACCCTGACCGTCCCCACCACACCGCTGCTCGGCGGTCGCCTGGAGCCCAAGGAACTGTTCCTGAGCGGGGCCAAGCTCAACCTCACCCGCAACCGCGCGGGGCGAGGCAACTGGGGCCTGCCGACCCCTATGCCTACCCAGACCAGCAGGCTGCCGGTCGTCGACTTGGCCGGCACACGCCTGCGCGTGCTGCGGTCCCAGATCGGTTATCGGGAACTGGGCACGGGCAAGACCTGGCGGCTGCGCATTGACGCCCTGGAGGCACGCCGCTCCGGTGAGGTCCTGAAGCTCGCCCTGGATGGTGATCTGAACGGCGAACCGGTGCGTCTGAGCGGACACACGGCCCCCCTGATACGCTTCCTAGCCGGCGGCCGGACCAGCGCGCCCCTGCCGGTAAACCTGCGTGGTCGCTTCCTCGGCCTCGATGTGCACGCCGACGGCGACCTGGCCCTACCCGACAGCAAGGTTCAGACAAAGGCGAGCCTCACCCTCAAGGCCAAGACCCTCGCCGGCCTGCGCCACTGGCTGAGGCCGGAACTCGCCGCCCTGGGCCCGGTAGACGCCGAACTCGTACTCAGCGGCGGAGGTGGACACTATGCGCTGTCCCCCCTGAGCCTGCGGATCAGCGAAGCCAAGGCCAGCGGCCGGGCAAACCTCGATCTGCGCGGCCCCCGGCCAGCCCTGGACCTGGACCTCACCCTGGCCGAGGTGGATCTGCGCCCCTTCCTCCCTGAGCAAAAGTCGCAACCCGATATTCAATCCGACCAGGTCTTCACCACCACTGCCCTGGACCTAGAATGGATGGATGCCACTGACCTCAAGGCCAGGGTGCATGTGACCAATCTGGCCGGGCTGGGTCACGCCCTCAATGACCTGGACCTGACCATCACCCTGGGGCAGCGGCTCCTGTCCCTGACCGGGACCGGCAAGGCTGAGGGTGTGCGCGACCTGGCCCTCGAACTGATTCTGAACGGCCAGGGCGAGATGCCGACCCTGGATCTGCACCTGAAGGGAGACAAGCTGCACATCGCGCCCCTGCTCGCCGGAACCGGGGCCGAGGGCCAGGTCAAGGGGGATCTGGATGCAAGGGTCAGACTCAGCGCCAAGGGCGATACCGAGGCGGCCCTCGCCGCATCCCTAGCTGGAGAGCTCATGTTGCTTGCGGAGAACATCGAGGCCCCGGTGGCAGACCTGGATCGCATGGGCGGTGGCGCCAAGACCATCTTTGGCCAGATCCTCACCCCCAGATCCCGCATGGCCAGGGTCGAGTGCGCATTGGTGGCAATGAACTTCGACGACGGTCGGACCCGAATCAAGGGTGTCATCGATACCCCGAATTCCACCGTAACCGGCGAGGGTAGCCTGGACCTGGTCAAGGAGACCATCGAGCTGCGCCTGGTCCCTCAAGCCAAGGGCGTGACCCTGGCCGTCTCCACGCCCGTGCTCGTCTCCGGCCCCTTGGCGGACCCGGATTACCGGATCGAACCCGGCGGCCTCATCTCCAGCCTGTCGGACATCGCGGCACGCATCGCGGTACCACAGCTACTGCTGATAGACGCCTTCGGCAAGACCCTGGCCGAGAGTTCATGCGGACAGATCCTAACGGGTCGGATCCCCGGCGGGGTCGAAAACCGGTTACTGGATGGGGCGGGCGGGGCGGCCGGCACCCTGATCAAGGCCCCGACGGCCGTACTCGAAGGGATCGGCGGTGCGGTCAAGCAGACCGGCAGCGCGGTCAAGGGCGTCGCCGGCGCGGTCGTTGAGGGGGCCGGCGGCCTGATCAAAGGTGTCGGCGGCCTCATCAAAGGGGTTGGAGACGCAGTGAAGGGCGCCGGACATCCCAAGACAGAGCAGGAAACAGCCCCCTAAACGAGGCGCCACCCCAAACCGGCGAACAGATGCTGCGAATACGGCACCGACTGACCTATCAGCAAACCCCTGACGCCATGCCGACCCTAAGAATTTTTGACGCTTTTCGGTAGGATTGGACTAATCGCTTAGTTCGGTGCCACGCCGCTGCCACCAGACGTATACGACCAGGATCAGGACCACGGCCGCGAGCACGGCACCGGTAACGAGGGGCAAATTCTCCTCAAGCAGTGCCTCATTGCCACCAATAGAGTAACCCATGGCAATCAACACCACGGTCCAAATCCCCGCACCCACCAGGGTATAGAGGCTAAAGACCAGACGATTCATGCGAGTCAACCCGGCCGGCAGGGAGATCAGCGACCGGATACCTGGAATCAGTCGCCCGGTGAAGGTCGAGATGGCCCCGTGACGGGCGAAGAAGGCATCGGTCTTGTGCAACAGGTCCGGTCGCACAAAGAACCATCGCCCATACCGCTCGAGGAAGGGCCTGCCCACCAGCATCGCAAAGTAATAGTTGATGAAGGCCCCCGCCAAACTCCCCAGGGTGGATGCGAGAAAGATGGGGACCACGCCCATTTTGCCCTGATAGGCGAGGTATCCGGCCGGAATCACCACCACCTCGCTGGGCAGGGGCAGGACTGTGGACTCCAAGGCCATCAGGACAAAGATCCCTGTGTAGCCCCAATCGTGGACCGTGGCCAAGGTCCAGTCGATCAATTCATGCAGCATGCTTAGGCTCCTCGGGCCTGGTGGGATCTTGCAGGGACACACCCTGGACCCTCGTGAAGGGGCCGCGATCATACCAGCCCCACGCACCGAGTACCCGCGAGTGTCGTCGGCCATCCGCACCCCGCCGGAGCGGAGTGTCCAGCACGGCCTCGCCTGGGGTCAGCGCGGCTGCACGCAGAAGCGACGAGTTTCCAGGGTCCAGGCGTGGGTTGTAGCCGTCAGCACGATGCACGAGGGCCCGCCGTAGGTGCGCTCGCGCCCCGCCGCCCCGGGGTTCAGGACCCAGGGCTCGGCATCCTGGTCCGTCACCAGCCGGTGGCTATGGCCGTAGACCACGGCCCTAGCGCCGGGATAACGGGCCCGCAGCCGCGCATGACGCCCCAGGGCCGCGGTCTGATGGCCATGGATGAGCATCAGGGTGCCACCTGGCAGGCTCAGCTCCACCACCTCCGGGAGCAGTGCCAGAAGGTCGCGCTCAGTGGCCGGCCATTTACGCGACGTGTCGTTGTTGCCCACCACGGCGATCACCCGGCCTGCGAGGGGTTGGAGGCCACCCAGCACCTGGGCCCCGCCCAGATCACCCGCATGGACCGCCAGGTCGCAGCCGGCCACCACCTCGGCCACCCGCTGATCGACCTGACCATGGGTATCCGCCAGCAGCGCCACCCTGACCCGCTCCGCCAGGTGGTCCGGCACCCCGACCGAGCGGACCCCGCGGGTCGCCTTCACGCGGTGGTGAGCACCAGCTTGCCGCGCGTATGGCCCTCTTCGATACGCCGATGGGCATCCGCCGCCTGGGCGAGGGGGAAGGTCTCCTCGACCTCGATACGCAGTTCCTCGTTGTCGAACTGTTCGGCGCATCGATCGAGGATCTCGCCCTGGTGCACGCGCGCCTCCGGCAGGTCGCGCAGCATGGGCGTCAACATCAGCTCAAAGCCGATGCATAGGTTGCGGTTGCGGGCCTCCGCGAGGTCCTGCCCCGCGCCCGGGTCGAGGATCGTGACCAGGGTGCCATAGTGGGCCATGGCGGGAAGGGTCTGGCGAAAGACCTCCGGACCCACGGTGTCGAAGGCGACGTCGACCCCCCGCCCGGCGGTCCACTCCATCACCGACTGCACCAGGTCCTCCTCCCGGTAATTGATGGTGTATTCGGCCCCCATTTCATGGGCGAAGCTGGCCTTCTCTGGGCCGCTGACGGTGGCTGCCACCCGAGCCCCGGCGAGCCGGGCAAGTTGAATGGCGACATGCCCTACCCCGCCCGCCCCGGCGTGGATCAGCACCGTCTGACCCGCCTTGAGCCGGGCGCGGTCGAACAGGGCCTCCCAGGCGGTGATCAGCACCAGGGGTGCGGCCGCCGCCTCGACAAAGCTCAGGGTCTTGGGCTTGAGGCGCACCCCGGCCGCCTCCGCTAGGATGTACTCAGCGTAGTTGCCCACCGGCCCGCCGAGCCCGCCGTGGCAGAGCCAGACCGCATCGCCCGGCGCCAACCCCGACACCTCGGCGCCCACCGCCTCCACCACCCCGGCACCGTCGCAGCCGAGGACCATGGGCAGGCCATCCGGCAGCAACGGGCCGCGACTGCGCAGCTTGGTATCCACCGGGTTGACCCCCGCGGCCATCAGGCGCACCAACACCTGCGTCGGCCCTTGCAGGACCGGGACCGGTCGCTCGACGACCTCCAACACCGCAGGTCCACCCGTCTCTTTCAGTTCGATCGCTCGCATCATCTCTCTCCGTTGCCGGGCCACGCTGCGGGCCCGTGCCGCTGTAACCTTAGCCAACCTCTGCATTGTGCTTGGATTGGGGACTCAACCTGTTTGCCATGACCTATCTCAGAAACGGCCCCGCCGACGCGCGCATCCACCTGATCCTGGCCCATGGGGCCGGCGAGGGTCCCACCTCGCCCTTCCTCACCCACCTGGCCCTGGCCCTGGGTGCCGGTGGGGTCCGGGTCACGCGCTTCGCCTTCCCTTATATGGTAGCGATGGTGGCTGGCGGACCACGCCGACCGCCGGATCGGCAGCAGGTCCTGCTCGACGCCTGGCAACAGGCCATCGCGGCGTCGCGGAGGCCCTGCATGCCCCCCGTCCTGGGCGTCTTGCCGGGCGCCGTTCCAGACGCGCCCTGCATGCCCCCCGTCCTGGGCGTCTTGCCGGGCGCCGTTCCAGACGCGCCCTGCATGCCCCCCGTCCTGGGGGGCAAATCCATGGGGGGGCGAATGGCGAGCTTGATCGCCGACCAGACCGGGGCCGCCGGGCTGGTGTGCCTGGGCTACCCCTTCCACCCGCCTGGCCGCCCAGAACGTCTACGCACCGAGCACCTGGCAATGCTGCGTACCCCGACCCTCATCTGCCAGGGGGAACGCGACCCCTTCGGCCGACCGGACGAGGTGGCCAGGTATGACCTGAGCCACGCCATCCGCCTGGCCTGGATACCGGATGGGGACCATAGCTTCAAACCCCGCAAGCGCTCCGGTCGAACCTGGGAGGCCAATCTGGACCTGGCCGCGGCAGAGGTGCTCGGTTTTCTGAACGGGCTGTGATACCCGTCCGGCGGGAGTGGCGCGCACCGTAAATTCCTTACAGGCTCTTAGCCCCGAAGGTATCACAGGCATTCACATCCCCCTTCTCCAGCCCGCGGCGGAACCAGGCGGTACGCTGCGCCGAGCTGCCATGGGTGAAGCTGTCCGGGGTCACATAGCCACGGGCCTGCTTCTGTAGTCGGTCGTCGCCGATGGCCGATGCGGCTCTCAAGGCCTCGTCCGCATCGCCCGCCTCCAGAATGCCCCGGGCGCTGTCCGCACGGTTGGCCCAAACACCCGCGAAACAGTCCGCCTGGAGTTCCAGTCGCACCGAGAGCTGGTTGGCCTCGGCCTTGCTGCGCCCGCGCTTGGCCTCCTCCACCTGGTCGGAGATGCCGAGCAGGTTCTGCACATGGTGACCGATCTCGTGGGCGATGACGTAGGCCTGGGCGAAGTCCCCTGGGGCCCCATACTGGCTGCGCAGCTCATCATAGAAGGACAGGTCGATGTAGACCTTCAGGTCGCCCGGGCAGTAGAAGGGCCCCATGGCCGCCTCCGCGAAACCGCAGGCGGAGCGCACCGAGCCGGAGAAGAGCACGAGCTTGGGGTCACGATAGGTCTGTTTACCCTGACGAAAGATCTCCCGCCAGGTGTCTTCCGTGTCCGCCAGAACCACTGAGACGAAGTCCTTGAGTTCGTCCTCACCGGCGCCCTTGCCCGGCGCGCTCAGGCTGCCGCCGGCCCCTTGCCGTGTACCGGGGAGTTGGGTCGGAAACTGACCGGGGACCTGATGGGAAACGCCGCCCCCCTGCCCGCCTGGATCCTCGGGGCTGGTACCGCCGCCAAGGAAGGGGCTCAGATCGACCCCGAAGTAGAGCCCCACCAGGAGCAAGACGATGGTCCCCAGCCCCCCGCCGAGCTTGCGCCCAGAGCGCACCGGCAGGCGCCGACCGCCCATGCCGCCGCCGGGGAACTGGCCACCCCCACGCCGATCTTCCACATTCTCGCTACGTCGACCGTCTCTCCAGCGCATAACACCCCCCAAGTCTGTGTGTTCGGCAATTCGTTCTATGACGCCCCTGCTTGGGCAGCCGTCCGCAACGACCAAGCCAGTACGATCCCATAACAATCCTGTTAATCCTGCAAAATCCTGTTAATCCTGTCCATTCTTCTCAACCGCTTCGCGTCTCGCAGCAATCCAGGTTCAGGGCGCCGCCTCGTCCTGGCAGAACTGCCGGATCAAGGCCCGCAGCAGCTCGATGGTCGGGGCGATCCGTGCCGTCTCCAGGTACTCGTCCGGCTGATGGGCCTGAGCGATGTCACCCGGCCCCAGGATCAGGGTCTCCATCCCAAGCCGGTCCAGGAAGGGTGCCTCGGTGGCAAAGGCCACGGCCCCGGCGGTGTGACCCGTGAGGGCCTCGCCGGCGGCGACGATAGCTGAGCCCGCCGGGGTCTCCACCGCGGGGATACCCGGAAACAGCCGCTCAACGGTCCAGTCCAGGCCCCGCCGCCCGGCCAGGTCCGCCACCCGCTGGTGCAACTCGGCGCGCAGGTCGTCCAGGACCAGGCCAGGGGTGGGGCGCAGGTCGATGTGCAGCTCGCACTCGCCGCAGATCCGGTTGGGACTGTCGCCGCCGTGGATATGGCCAAGATTCAGGGTCGGCACCGCCACCGCGAAGGCGTCGTTTCGGTAGCGGGCCTGTAGCTCGACGCGCCAGGCGAGGAGGTCACCAATCAGGGCGTGCATGCCCTCCAGGGCATTGTTGCCCAGGCTCGGGTCGCTGGAGTGCCCCGCCCGCCCGATGAGCCGGATCGCCTCGGCCAGGATGCCCTTGTGCATGCGCACCGGCATGAGCCCGGTGGGCTCGCCGATCACCGCATAGCGCCCCAGGGGCCGCCCAGCCTCGGCCAGGGCGATGGCCCCGCTCATGGACGACTCCTCGTCTGCGGTGGCTAGGATGACCAGGGGCCGGCGCAAATCCTGAGCCCGCAGCCCGCGTGCCGCCTCGATGGCCAGGGCCAGGAAGGACTTCATGTCACTGGTGCCCAAGCCATAGAGACGACCGCCATCCTCGGTGATGCGGAAGGGGTCGTGGTTCCAGCGATGGGCGTCGAAGGGGACCGTATCCGTGTGCCCGGCGAGCACCAGCCCGCCCGGGCCCTGGCCCAGGGTGGCGACCAGATTGGCCTTCCCCGGGTGACCCGGGACGGGCAGGATCTCCACCCGGAAACCAGCCCCTTCCAACCAGGGGGCCAGGGCATCGAGGACCGGCAGATTGCTCTGGTCCAGGTGGGGGCGACTACTGCTCACCGATGGGGCGGCGATCAGCCCGGCGAGCATGTGGTGCAGCGGTGGTGCCTGGCCGGCCATGACACTGTGCTCCTGTACCGAAACGGACGTTAACCGGGTAAGCTCACCCGGCGTGCGCGTCGGCGCCCCACCTGGCGCCGGCCCGGTCGGAGCTTATCCCGACCAGGACGCCATCGCCAGACCCCGGTGCTCCGCCCGTCGAGCATCGTTCCGGCCGAAACGGCCGATCTGGCACCCTCGGTTCAATTAGGCAGACGCCGCGATGTCCCTAACCCGGCACGGGGCACGGGGCACCGCATATCGGACATCGGCGCTCCGCACCCACCATTCCCTGAAGGATGACCCATCCCCCATGCACCGTCTGGAACGCTACCGCGACCTGATCGACGACTGGCCGGCCTTCAGCGCCGCCATGGCCGCACCCATGCCGCCCTGCGTCTGGGCCAACCCGAGCCGCATCGACGCCGAGGGGCTTGCTGCCCTGCTGGAGGAGGACGGGCTCGACCCGCGTCCCCTGCCCTGGCGCCCCGGGGCCTTCCGCCTCGGTCGCGAGCCCATCGCCGGACGACGCTGGTGGTATTGCGCCGGGCTGGCACATGCCCAGGAGGGCGCATCCCAGGTCCCGGTCGCCCTGCTCGACCCACGCCCCGGCCATCGAGTCCTAGACCTGTGCGCCGCCCCAGGCGGCAAGACCGCCCAGATCGCCATGGCCCTGGACAACCGAGGGACCCTGATCGCCAACGACCAGACCGTAGCCCGCATGCGCGCACTTCAGGGCAATCTGGAGCGCCTGGGTGCGATCAATGTCAGCACCACGGCCCACGACGGGACAAACTACCCGGCCACCGTGGGACAGTTCGACCGCGTCCTGATCGACGCCCCCTGCTCTGGCGAGGGCACATTGCGCCGCCCCGGCGGGACCCCGAGCCTGCTCGGCGCGGAGCAATCCACCCGCCAGGCGGCTCGCCAGCGCACCCTGCTGCGTAAGGGGGTGCAACGGCTGCGGCCCGGTGGACGTTTGGTCTACTCCACCTGCACCTTCGCCCCGGAGGAGAACGAGCTGGTGGTTGCCGCCATCCTCAACGAGTTTGCGGGGCGCCTGTGCTTGATCCCCGCGACCCTGCCCGGGCTGATCTCGGCCCCTGGTCTGACCCATTGGAATGGCCAGACCCTGGACCCGCAACTGGCGGACTGCCTGCGCATCTGGCCCCACCACAACGACACCGGCGGCTTCTTCGCCGCCCTGCTGGAGAAGACCGCCGACGCCCAGGGCGAAACTGACCCACCGAGCGCCGACCTGGTCCCGGAGCCAAACCTTAGCTGGCTCATCGAGTTGGCGGACTACTACGGCCTACCCGCGGACCTTTGGGCGGGCTACCGCATCCACCGCCAGGCCAACCGCGGCCTGCATCTGGCCGCCGGCGACCATAACCCACCTGCCCAGCCGGTCGCCGAGAGCGCCGGGATCTTTTTCCATCGCACCGATCCCAAGCGCCCCAAACCGACCACCGCCGGGGCCCTGTTCATCGGCCCCCTGGCGACCCGCCATTGTCTCGACCTAGAACCGGACCAGGCCGCGGCCTACCTGAGCCGAAGGCCCCTGCAACCCACCGCGGCCCAGGTCGCCAGCCGGGAGCGCGGCCAGATGTTGGTCCGATTCCATGGTCACACCCTGGGCGTAGCCGTCCTGCACGGATCTGGGACCCTAGAGGGCCTATTCCCCCGCGGCTGGGCCGGATGCGGCGCTGCACCGAGCGCCGATTGACCTATGCGAAGAAGTTGTCAGTTGGCAGTTTTCAGTTGTCAGCAAGAGGTTGTTGGTATTAGGGAAACCGCCGACGAAAAACGGAAATCCCATGTGCGATGGATAGATCGCAGAAGCAGTGGTCCGCAAATGAACGCAAATGAGCGCGAATGGTTTGGCCTGGTGTCCATGCCCTCTCAGGCCCCGGACCTTCGGCCGAACAACAGCGGTGCACCATTTCTTCTTGACGGATGTTTGCGGCTGAAATGCGCTTTTCAGGATTGACACGATGACCATTCGTCCCGACTTCGATGCTGACCTCTTCACGGCCGCCGCAATCTGCCTGGCGACCCGGGAGCCGGCGGACAAGGCCGAGCTGACCGCCGCCGCGGCTGCGGCCTGGCAGTCTGGCCACCTGGACCTAGGTGACGACACCCCGGTCGCCCCCATCGGCGAGCCAGGCCGCCCTGAGCGACCGCTGCTGGTCGCGCCCCGAGACTTGCCCAGACGCCGCCCCCGCAGCCCCGCCGGCCGCGCAGCCCTGGTTCACGCCGTCGCCCACATCGAGTTCAATGCCATCAACCTGGCCTGGGACGCGGTCTACCGATTCCGCGGACTGCCGCGGGGCTGGTATGACGACTGGGTGCAGGTCGCCGCGGAGGAGGCACAACACTTCGCCATGATGCATGGTCGCCTCCAGGCCATGGGGCACGACTACGGCGACTTTCCGGCCCATAACGGGCTCTGGGAGATGGCCGTCGCGACCGCCGACGATCCCCTGCTGCGCATGGCGCTGGTGCCGAGGGTGCTGGAGGCACGCGGGCTGGACGTGACCCCGGCCATGATCGAGCGCCTGCACGCCGCCGGCGACACCGAGACGGCAGACTGCCTGGAGGTCATCTTGCGCGAGGAGATAGGCCATGTGGCCGCGGGCAACCGCTGGTTCCGCCACCTGTGCACCGAGCGAGGCCTGGACCCGGAGGCGACCTGGTTCGACCTGCTCGCCCGCCACCTGCGTGGCGAGGTGCGTTGCCCATTGAATCTACCCGACCGCCGCCGGGCGGGGTTCGACGAGGCAGAGTTGGAGCGGTTGCAGGCCCTGTGCGACGGGGCCGCACCAAGCGCGACCCCAAACGCGTAATATCGCCAGCCGAGGGGCCGCCCAGCATCGCCGCAGGGCTTGGACCTGGCCTGACCCCCGGCGACTAGTACCTTCGCGCGCAATTCCTCCCAGCAACGGTAGGGTGGATAAGCGAAGCGAATCCACCGGAGCTACGCTGGTGCATGCAGCTCGGACGGACCGCTCAGCAAATTGCAGGCGCGGTGCCACGCACCTTAATCCACCCTACAGATGTTTGGACCATTTAGGCGCAGCTGTACTAGCCGCCCAGCAACTCCGCCATGCGGCTACCCATCTGCGCAGGGGACCGCACGATGGTGACCCCAGCCTGCTCCAGGGCGGTGAACTTGCCGGTGGCCGTGCCCTTGCCCCCGGAGATGATGGCCCCGGCATGCCCCATGCGCTTACCGGCAGGGGCGGTGACGCCAGCGATGTAGGCCACCACGGGTTTGGTCATGTGGGCCTGGATGTACTCGGCCGCATCCTCCTCGGCGCTGCCGCCGATCTCGCCCACCATGATCACACCCCGGGTGGCCGGATCCTGCTCGAACAAGGACAGACAACCGATGAAGTCCAGCCCCTGGATGGGGTCACCACCGATGCCGATGCAGGTACTCTGACCCAACCCCGCCTGGGTCGTCTGGAAGACCGCCTCATAGGTCAGGGTGCCGGAACGCGACACGATGCCCACGGACCCGGGAGCATGGATGCTGCCGGGCATGATGCCGATCTTGCACTCGCCGGGTGTGATGACCCCGGGGCAGTTGGGGCCGATGACGATCGACTGCGACCCGGCCAGGGTGGCCTTGACCCGCAGCATGTCCTGCACCGGGATACCCTCGGTGATGCAGACGATGACGCGGATGCCGGCGTCCGCCGCCTCCAGAATGGCATCCGCAGCAAAGGGGGCCGGGACATAGATCATCGTCGCATCGGCCCCAGTGCCGGCTACGGCGTCGTGGGCGGTGTCGAAGACCGGGCGATCCAGGTGACTCTGCCCCCCCTTGCCCGGGGTGACGCCCCCAACCAGATTGGTGCCGTAGGCGATGGCCTGCTCACTGTGGAAGGTGCCCTGCTTTCCGGTAAAGCCTTGGCAAATGACCTTGGTATTCTTGTCGATCAGTACGCTCACGCGATGCGCTCCCCTTGATAGTCGAATCAGGCCTGGGCGGCCGCCACCACCTTGTCGGCCGCCTCGGCCAGCGACGCGGCGGTGACCACCGGCAGATCGCTGGCCGCCAGCATGGCCAGACCCTGGGGAGCGTTGGTGCCCTCCAGGCGTACCACCACGGGGACCGAAACCCCAACCTCGCGCACCGCTTGCATGATGCCCTCGGCAATCAGGTCGCAACGCACGATACCGCCGAAGATATTCACCAGCACGGCTGCGACCTTGGTGTCGGAGAGGATCAGCTTGAAGGCCTCGGCCACTCGCTCCGCGGTGGCCCCGCCGCCCACGTCCAGGAAATTGGCCGGCGAGCCACCATGGAGTTGGACCAGGTCCATGGTCGCCATGGCAAGCCCAGCCCCATTGACCATGCAGCCGATGTTGCCGTCCAGACTGATGTAGTTGAGCTCCCAGGCACGCGCCTCGGCCTCCCGCGGGTCCTCCTGGGTTGCATCCCGGAGCGCCATGAGCTCCGGATGCCGATACAGGGCGTTGTCATCCAGATTGATCTTGGCGTCGAGGGCGATGAGGTCGCCGGCCTGGGTCACCACCAAGGGGTTGACCTCCAACAGGCTGGCGTCGCAGTCCGTGAACAGCCGATAGAGCCCGCCCATGATGCCTTGCAGGGCCTTGACCTGCTTTGGGTCAAGGCCGAGGCCGAAGCCGATACGCCGACACTGGAAAGGTTGCAGCCCTGCTGCCGGATGGACCCGGGTGGTCAAGATGCGCTCCGGCGTGGAAGCGGCGACCTCCTCAATGTCCATCCCGCCGGCGGCGGAGGCCATGAAGACCACCTGGCGCGCCTCGCGATCGACCAGGGCGCCGAGGTACAACTCTCGGGCAATGGCGGTGGGCTCTTCAATCAGCAGGGTTTCCACCGGCAGGCCCTCAGGACCGCTCTGGCGGGTGTAGAGGCGGCTGCCAAGCAGCCGCAGGGATTCTGAGACCACCTGTTCCGGGCTGTCCACCAGGACGACACCGCCGGCCTTGCCCCGGCCGCCGGCGTGGACCTGGGCCTTGACCACCCACCCCGAACCGCCGAGTTGCCCCGCCGCCTGCTCGGCCTGCGCCTGATCGGTCGCTACCACGCCCTTGGGCACTGGGATCGCATACTGCTCAAACAGGCGCTTCGCCTGGTACTCATGAAGATTCATCTGCACTTGCTCACGGTGGTGGGGCGGGCCGACAGAACCTACAGAGCGACCACGCTGGGTTTGGCTAGGGACGCCCAGGCGACACCCGGACACTTGGCTAGAAGCGATCCATCTAACCCGTCTCGGAATGGAGATGGGTGCATTGTATTCTGGGACAAGTTGTTGCACATTGCCAAAGCAGGCCTAAGGGGACAACAGTGATCAGTATCCCAACCGCGTGACGAGTCCATCTCCCCAATTCACCCAAGAGGGCGCGCGTGCGCCCATGGCCGACCGGCGCGCCTACCCAACTTGGGATGCGCTCGTCTGGCTGTTCTTTTCTCGCCTCACCGTCACAGCCCTGTTGATGATGGCCTTTTCACCGTCGGTGGACCCGTCGCCCATGGCCGCTGGCTCGTCCATCCAGATCTGGTGGGCACTCGCCGGCTACGCCGTCCTGGTCCTGTCCAGCGGCCTGGCCCTTTACGCCCACTGGCCAGCAAGAGAGCCGCAGGTCCAGCTCGCCATCTTCGCCGACATCGTCTTCTTTACCATCTTCATGCACCTGGGCGGTGGCGTTAACAGCGGCCTCGGCGTGCTCTTGGCCATCTCGGTGGCGGCCGGCGCTCTGCTCATGGATGGGCGCCTGTCCATGGTGTTTGCGTCCTTTGCCGCGGTTGGCGTCCTCGGCGAGCAGCTACACGCCCAAATCGCCCTCGGTGCCCCGCTGGCGAATTTCACCCGCGCCGGCCTGCTCGGCGCCACCTACTACGCCGTGGCCATCCTCGCACACACCCTGTACCGGCGGATCCGCGCCGTCGAGCGCCTAGCGCAGCAACGCAAGGTCGACATCGAGGACCTGTACAAGCTCAACGACTTCATCATCCGCAAGATGGAGACTGGGGTCGTGGTCATCGACGAGGCGCACCGGCTACGCCTGATGAATGCGGCAGCTGGGCGATTACTCGGCAGACAGGGCAGCGGCACCGGCGAGCCACTGCAGGCGATCTGTCCACCCCTTGCAGACTGGGTCAACAGGGCCGTCGGGCGGCGACCTAACCATCAGACCATCCATATCCGGGGCCGCGAGGTCCAGTTGACCTGGGAAATCTTGGGCGGCGACATCGCCAAGGGCGCGGCGATCTTCCTCCAAGACACGCAGGAACTAGCCCAGCAGGCGCAGCAAATCAAACTCGCCGCTCTAGGCAAGCTGACGGGAAGCATCGCCCACAACATTCGCAATCCACTGGCAGCCATCAGCCACGCGGGACAGCTTCTCGGAGAATCGACCGTCCTCGCTGCAGAAGACAGGCATCTGGTAGAGATCGTCACCCGCAACGCCAACCGGATCGAAGAGACCGTTCAGAGCATCCTACAGCTGTCGCGGCGCAAGCCCAGCGAGGCCCAGAACGTCGAACTGGCCGCCTGGCTGACGGATTTCTGTTCGGACTGGTCCGAGGACAAGGGCTTTCCCATGGAGCACCTGACCCTGGAGATCGGCCAGGCGCCGCTCTACGTCCGCGCCGACCCACGTCACCTCCATCAGATCCTCGGCAACCTGTGCGACAACGCGGCCAAACATGCCCGCGGCGACGGCCCCTATGCCAATATCCAGGTCTGCGCCAGGCGCGACCAGGACAGCGGACGAGCCATCTGCGAGGTCCTCGACGATGGGCCCGGGGTACGGCCGGACGCCGCCGGCGAGATTTTCGACCCCTTCTATACCACCAGCAGCACCGGCACCGGCCTCGGACTCTATATCGCCCGGGAACTGGCGGAGACGAACGCCATTGACCTGAGCTACAGGGCACGGCCCACCGGTGCCAGTTGTTTTCGCCTGACCTTCGCTGCCTGACCCCGGTACTGCACCTGCCAAACTCATGAGCAAACCCCTAACCCTGGTCGTCGACGACGAGGCGGACATCCGCGACCTCGTCAGCATCACACTGGCCCGCATGAGCATCGAGACGCGCACCGCGGCCACCATCGCCGAGGCGATCCGTCTGCTCTCCTGCGACAAGTTCGACCTCTGCCTCACGGACATGAGCCTGCCCGACGGCAGCGGCATCGATCTAGTTCGCCATATCAGCGAGGGCTATCCGACGCTTCCGGTAGCCATGATCACCGCCCATGGCAGCATGGAGTCGGCGGTCGCGGCCATGAAGGCCGGTGCCTTCGACTTCGTCTCCAAGCCAGTGGATCTCAACCTACTGCGGCGCCTGGTAGAATCCGCCCTGCTCCTACGCGCGCCGGCCGGCCACCCAGCGCCCGGTCGCCCGCCCGCGGCAGAGCTGCTGGGCAAATCACCGCAAATGGCCGAAATCCGGCGCCTGATTGCGCGGTTGGCACGCAATCAGGCGCCGGTCTTGATTAGCGGCGAGAGCGGCACCGGTAAGGAGTTGGCCGCACGCCTGATCCATTCCGAGGGTCCCAGGGGCGAGCGATCCTTTGTCCCGGTCAACTGCGGAGCCATCCCGCAGGACCTGGTGGAAAGCGAACTGTTCGGCCACAAAAAGGGAAGTTTCACCGGTGCGATTGCCGACAAGGCCGGGCTGTTCCAGGCGGCGGACGGCGGGACCCTGTTCCTCGACGAGGTCGCGGACCTTCCCATGCCCATGCAGGTCAAGCTGCTGCGCGCCATACAGGAGAAGAGTATCCGCCCGGTCGGGAGCCACCAGGAAGTCCCCGTGGACGCCCGCATCATCAGCGCCAGCCACCGAGACCTGGCCCAGGAGGTGGCACGCAACACCTTCCGCGAAGACCTCTTCTACCGAATCAACGTCATCGAGCTCCACCTTCCGGCCCTGCGCGACCGCCCCGAAGACATCGCGATCCTGGCAGACCACATCCTAACCCGCATCGCCGGCAGCGCACGCAGACCTACTGCGCTACTCACACCGCGGGCCCTGCAAGCCCTCCAGGCCTATGGCTTTCCGGGCAACGTGCGCGAGCTGGAAAACATTTTGGAGCGGGCACTGACCCTGAGTGACACCGCCGAGGTCAACGCCGAGGATATCGTTCTGCCGCGAACCAGGGCCCCCAATCCGCCCCTGTCGGATCCCCAGCCGGCCGTGACTTCCTCCGAGACTCCAAAGCCCCCCTCAGGGCCGCAGTCCGGGCCGGCGCCGGGCGAGGTCCCCCTGGAAAACTACCTGGACGAGGTGGAACGGCAGGCACTGCTCAAGGCACTGGAGGAAACCCGCTGGAATCGCACCGCCGCCGCGCGCAAGCTCGGCATGACCCTGCGCTCCCTACGCTACCGCCTGGCGAAACTAGGCCTCGACTAAAGCTTAGGAAAGGTTCAGAAACAACCGAAACAAGCGCGAGCCCGACAAGAAACTACGAAATACACGAAAGTCGCGAAAAAACAGCAATGTTCCTGTGTCTATTGAGCCTTTTCGCGTTTTTCGCATGTTTCGTAGTTCTAAGAAGATGTACCGGTTGTTCTTGAATCGTCACTTAAATCCTCCGACACTCGCCAAACTCCCAGCCCGGACATCGCACATGGCCGATACTCCAGCCCAAATGGTCGAATCCCCGGCGGCTGACCCCTTCGTTGCCTGGTTCCGTCAGGCGACGCCCTACATCCATGCCCACCGGGGGCGGACCTTCGTCATCGCCTTCGGGGGCGAGGCGGTCGCCTCGGGCGGTCTCGCCTCTCTGGTCCACGACATCGCACTGCTCCACGGGTTAGGGATCCGCTTGGTCCTGGCCCACGGGGCACGGCCGCAGATCGAGGAGCGACTGGCCACCCGCGGGGCGCAGATTCGCTATGTCAAGGACCTGCGCATCACCGACGACGCAGCCCTGGCCTGCGTCAAGGAGGCGGCTGGGGTGGTGCGGGTGGAGCTCGAGGCCCTGCTATCCCTCGGGCTCGCCAACTCGCCCATGGCAGGGGTGCAGATCCCTGTGGCCTCAGGAAACTTCGTCACCGCCCGCCCCCTGGGGATCATCGACGGCGTCGACTACCACCACACAGGGGCTGTGCGGCGCATCGACCGCCGCGCCCTCCAACAGCGCCTCGCCGACGGGGCCGTCGCCCTCATGCCGCCCCTGGGGTATTCCCCTACCGGGGAGGTCTTCAATCTCAGCGCCGCGGACGTATCCGGTTCCGCCGCCGTCGCCCTCGGGGCGGACAAGTTGATCTTCCTCACCGAAACAGGCCCCCTGATCGACCCCGAGGGCCGACACCTGTCCAACATCCTGGTTCGGGACGTGGATCGGCTGCTCAGCGAGGGCACCTGGATATCGCGGGAGGTGGTTGCCTGCCTACGTGCGGCGGTGCTCGCCTGTCGCAACGGGGTCAAGCGTGTGCATTTGGTACCGCGTCAGGTGGACGGCGCCCTGCTGCGCGAATTGTTCACCCGCGACGGCATCGGCACCCTGATCTCGGGCGAGCCCTTCGAGGACTTGCGTCCGGCACGGATCGAAGACGTCGCAGGCATCCTCGAACTCCTGCGCCCACTGGAGGAAGCCGGGGTCCTGGTGCGCCGATCCCGGGAGCGTTTGGAGACCGAAATCGAGCGCTTTTTCGTCATGGAGCGAGACGGCACGGCGGTCGCCTGTGCCGCCCTCTACCCATACCAGGCCGACGCGATGGGCGAGCTGGCCTGTGTCGCCGTACACCCCGACTACCGCAAGCAAGAGCGGGGCGACAAGCTCTTGCTGCGCATTGAGGACATCGCCCGCACTGCCGGCATTCGGCGCCTGTTCGTCCTCACCACCCAGACCGCCCACTGGTTTCGCGAGCGCGGCTTCGAACCCGCCAGCCTTGGAGACCTGCCCATGGAGAAGCAGGCCCTGTACAACTACCAACGCAAGTCACAGGTCTACATCAAACCCCTCGCCCCTGGTAGCTACCGGAAAATCCCGGGATCATTCGCGGAACCGCTGTTTCTTGGGTGATAGCCCACTGGAGGTAACCATGACACCGGAGCTTGATCGGATCTGCCAGATGCTGCGCCGGGCCGCCCAGGACGAGATACTGCCCCGCTTTCGCCAGGTGAGCTCCACGGAGAAGGCCGACGGGAGTCTGGTCACCGAGGCCGACCTCGCCACCCAGGCGACCATCGCAGGGCTGCTGGCTACCGCGACGCCGGAGATCCCCTTGCTCGGGGAAGAGATGACGCGCGAGGAGCAACTGCGGCGCCTGTCGGATGCCCAGACCGGGGTCTGGTGCCTGGACCCGATCGACGGCACCACCAACTTCGCCTGCGGCTTCCCGGCCTTCGCCATCTCCCTGGCCCTGATCCAGGGTGGCGAGGTGATCCTCGGGGCGGTACTCGACCCGCTACGCGACGAGTGCTTCTGCGCCGGGCGCGGCCTCGGGGCCTTCCTCAATGGCAAGCCACTGCGACTGGCCCCAAGCCCACGGCGGCTGAAAAACGCCGTCGCCGCGGTGGACCTCAAGCGTCTTCGCCCCGCGGAACTGGTGCGCCTGGGTGCCGACGCACCCTATCGCTCCCACCGCAGCCTCGGTTGCGTGGCCCTGGAGTGGTGTTGGCTCGCGGCCGGACGTTTCCAGCTCTATCTCCACGGCGGGCAGCGGCTTTGGGACTACGCCGCCGGCCGGCTGATTGCGAGCGAGGCGCGGGTCGCCTCGGAACTCCTTGAGCGGGGCGACGGGACAGGGCCGCTGGCCCCGGCGGTGGGTCTGTCCCTGGAGCCACGCCGGGCAGTGGCGGCGGCAGACCAAGCGCTGCTGGAGGAGTGGCTGGCGTGGATCGACCAGGGGCAGGGCGTCGCCTGAGCCTTTTATTCCCCCGTCCTGACCCACAATTTGGGGCAACAGCGTCCTGGGCACTGTCGGCCCAGGCCACCCACCCCGAGCAGAGACCCCACCCATGACCGAAGAGATCAGCAATCGCGATATGGAACTCGGCAGCGGCATGGCCGCCTTTGAGACCCGCCAATTCGCCCGCGCCGCCGCGCTCCTCTCCCCCTTGGCCGACGACGGCGAACCCGAGGCCCAATACCGCATGGCGATCATGGCCCAGAACGGCCTGGGCATGGCGGCGATCCCGGACCTTGCCTTCCGCTACATGCTGGCTGCCGCGGAGGCCGGCATCGACCTGGCACAGCACGGTCTGGGCTTCATGTACATGGAGGGGGAGTGCACCGAGAAGGACCCTGCCCAGGCGGTGCACTGGTTCCGCAAGGCCGCGGAGAATGGTCTGGCGGGCTCCCAGACTACCCTGGCCATGATGTATGAGGAGGGTCGCGGGGTGCCGCAGGACCTGGAAGAGGCCAACAAGTGGTATCGGCTGGCGGGGTTCGAGGAGCGCTGAGGCGTTCTGTGGGGGTAGCGGCGGCGCACCGCGATCTATGTAGGAAAGCTGTCAGTTGTCAGTAGGAGTTTGTTGCTGCTCGAAAAGGGGAAATCCTGGAACGGAAAACCGAGGTGCGACAGGTATGGGGTCTTCCAGTAACGTCGCTGAAAGACCCTCCGCCGCGCCGGCCCATCCGGCCTTGGTGGGTCAAGATCCACCCTCCCCCACCGCGACCTGCAAACTCCCCCCCGCGGAGCCCTTGAACCGCAGCCCGTCCTCGCCGATTTCGATCACCAGGTCCCGTAGCACCACCCCTGCAAGATCCAACTTGGCCCCGGCCGGCAGGGCCGGGCCCAGGGTGCGGGTCAGGGCGGCCTGGATCCCGTCCCTGAGCCGGTCGGTGTTGGCCTGCAACAGGGTGTTGACCGCCCGATCCAGGGCAGCAAGAATCCGCTCGTAGAAGAGGCCGGCCGCCAGGTCCTGATCGGCCTGCTGCGCGTCGAAGACGAAGCCCAGATCAGTCAGGCGCACCTCCCCGCTCTCCGTATCCCAGCTCGGACGCGCCATGATGGTGAGCTGCCCGGGGACAGACCCGGTGAGCCCGAGGGTGAGGACCAGATCGCCCCCCTTGGCCGCGAGCCCCACCCCCTCGACCGTCACCTGTCGACCCTCGATCTCGAAGCAGCGTCGCCTCCAGTTGATCCTCAAAGACCTCTCCCAGGATGGGCGAGACGTCGATCCGCCAGAAAATTTTTTCACCCGAACGCTTGACAGCCCGGCCCGAGGTATCTATTGTGCACTGCAACAAATGCTGCACCGCACCAATTTACCCAACCCGGAGAACTGCCATGAACCAGACCGAAACCGCCAAGATCGTAACCGACCTCGCCAACCAGAATGTTGCCCGCATGAACGCGTTCAGCGAGATGAACCTGCGCGCCTGGGAGCGTATGACCGCCCGCCAGATGGATGTGATGGGCTTCTTCATGGAGCAGACCCTGCGCTCCATGAAGCTGGCCGGTGAGTCAAAGAGCTACACCGATTACGTCAAGGCCCAGACTGAGATGGCCAAGGAGCTCGGCGAGCGGGTCATGGAAGAGTCCAAGACCAGCATGAAGATTGCCGCCGAGGTCCGTGACGAGTACCGCGATTGGTACAAGCAGGGCGTGACCGAGGTCGTCGAGGGCCTGCGCGTCCCCGTCGCCGCCTAAGCATGCTGATCTCGGGCCCAGGGATGGGCCCTTGCCGCCACCGGCGGCCCAGATTCCCGCCCAGGGCGCCCCGCATCGGTCGCGCCTTGGGCAACGTCGCGTCCCAGTACGAACCATCCCCGAGGAGAGCCTGAATATGTCCGAACCCAAGCGCGTAGCACTCGTCACCGGCGGCATCGGCGGTATCGGAACCGCCCTCTGCGCACGCCTCGCAAAGGATGGCTATCAGGTGGTAGCCAACTGCCACCCGTCCGAAACCGAGGCCGCTGCCGCCTGGAGCGCCGAACGTGCCGCAGAGGGCCTGGCGATCGACACCATCGCCGCCGATGTCTCCTCCTTCGAGGACAGCGCGCGCATGGTCAGCGAGATCAAATCCAAGTTCGGCCCCGTCTCGGTCCTGGTCAACTGCGCCGGCATTACCCGCGACAAGACCTTCCGCAAGATGGAACCGGCCCAGTGGCAGGCGGTCATCGACGTCAACCTCAATAGCGTCTTCAACGTCACCCGTGCGGTATGGGAAGACATGCTGGAGCAGGGTTACGGGCGCATCGTCAACATCTCTTCGGTCAACGGCCAACGTGGTCAGTTTGGGCAGGCCAACTACTCGGCGGCTAAGGCCGGCATGCACGGCATCACCATGAGCCTGGCCCAGGAGGGTGCAACCAAGGGCGTGACCGTCAATACCGTCTCCCCCGGCTATGTCGAGACCGCCATGACCCTGGCCATGCGCGACGACGTGCGTGAGGCGATCATCGGCGGTATCCCCATGCGGCGCATGGGCACCCCGGCCGAGATTGCCTCGGCGGTGGCCTTCCTGGTCGCCCCGGAAAATGGCTATGTCACAGGCGTGAATCTCTCCGTGAACGGCGGGCTGTTCATCCACTGATCCAAACCCACTTCGGCTGCGTACCAACAGTCGAAGACCAGTGTCCTCCTCGTCTCTCGCACAGAGACGTTTTGCCCGGCGCACCGCTGGGCATTTTTTTTGCTTCCTAACTTTCCACCAAGACCCAGCGACCAGCCGCCGCCATGGGGTACCATGCCGCCGCTCCGGTCCCTGGGACCGACCGATCCCAACACCTTCCATTCAGTCCAAAGCAGGTAGCAGTATGAGCAAGATCCATTTCGTCGGCGGGGAAAAGGGCGGGGTCGGCAAGTCCGTCCTGGCGCGCCTCCTGGCCCAGTACCATATCGACCGTGGCCTGCCCTTCACGGCCTTCGACACCGACCGTTCCCACGGTGCCTTGATGCGCTTTTATGGTGCATTTAGCCGACCGATGGTGCTGGACGACTTCGAGAGTGCCGATCAACTCATGGAGGCGGCCCTGGAGACCGACCGCGACGTCCTGGTGGACCTGGCGGCCCAAACGTCCCTGCCCCTGCATCGCTGGATCGATCAGAACGATCTGCTGGCCCTGGCGGGCGAGGAAGATGTGCAGGTGGTCTTCTGGCACGTGCTGGACGACGGCGCCGATGGCATCGCGTTGCTCGACAATCTATTGCAGCGCTACGGCGGCACGGCCGCCTATGTGGTGGTCAGAAACCACGGTCGCGGCAAGGACTTCTCTGCCCTCGACGCATCCGCCCCCCTGACCCAGGCCCTGGCCCTGGGTGCAACGACCATCGACCTCCCGGACCTGCACGCCGCCACCATGCGCAAGATCGACCACGGCAATGCCAGCCTATGGGCCGCCGCGCACACCAAAGAGGTCGGTCTCGGCCTGATGGACCGCCAGCGGGTCAAGGTGTGGAGCAAGCGGGTCTACCAGCAATTCGATCAAGCCGCAGCAGGGCTCTTTACCGTCGGCGCACCGCCGGAACCGACCCCAGAGGCCTGAGTAGGGATATCCTCGTCCCCATCCCGTTGAGTCTGCGGCGATCAAAAATTCACTCTAAAGAAGAGCAATTCAGCCGCAAATGAACGCAAATCAACAAGGGCTTGATGTCGGCGACCGGCTCACCCTGCGCATGGCATCTGGACTTAGCTAAACCACTGAACCACTTGCGTTAATTTGCGGCATTTGCGGCCAAATCGCTTTTTCATGGTTCACTGAACGCCCTGTGATGCCCGGCCGGGGTGCGAGGCCTTAGGCGATTGCCGGAGATTCACATACCAGATCGCGCCGTATTTTCGTTCGGCTTCAAGGAGCGACAACAGGCGCATAGTAGAACTATGTAACTGTTGTCGCGACGCCGAAGCCGGACGAAAAGACAAGCAGGATGGTATGAGAATTGACAGAAATCACCTTAGCCCCGCACCCCGGCAGTCGCTATACGGCGTAGCTCACGCGCCCCGGGAGATCGTTGGCGCGGGCAAAATAGCCGGCCTGCCCACCGCGGACCACGGTAACCCCGCCCTCGGTCACGGTGAAGCGCTTCGCGTCGGCCTCCGCGTCGAATCCGATGACGTCACCCGGCTCGATGATGTTGTGGCGATCGACGATGACGCGCTTGAGCCGCGCCCCCCGTCCGATACGCACATAGTCCATGACGATGCATTCGTCGAGCTCCACGTCCTCTTCGATGACGGTCTCGCGGCGGATGATGGAGTTGGTGATGCGCGCCCCTTCGTGAATCACCGTCGCCGCCCCAAGCAGGCTGTTACGGAGTTGCCCGCCCAACACCCTGGCCACCGGCCCCTGGTACCCGCTGGAGTAGATGGGCCAGGCGGGGTTGAACATGTCGAAGGTAGGCTGAGCGCCGAGGACATCCTTGTGGGCATCGAAGTAGGCGTCGATGTTGCCCACGTCGCGCCAATAGACACGGGTTTC
Organism: uncultured Gammaproteobacteria bacterium; assembly: GCA_963845265.1. Classification (GTDB taxonomy): domain Bacteria; phylum Pseudomonadota; class Gammaproteobacteria; order Chromatiales; family Chromatiaceae; genus DYRB01. The sequence continues at coordinate 321,376 of CAWJRN010000006.1, forward strand.
GTAGTCGTTGATGCCGGGAATCACATTGGTGGAAAAGTCGTAGGCAAAGAGCTTGTGTGTCCGTAACAAACGCGGCAACACGTGTCCACCGAAATCCGTCTCGCCCAGTTTCTGAGCCTGCTCCAGGGCCTCGAGCAGAATCCCCGCGTCGAAGACATAGTTGCCCATCGAGGCGTAGGCGCTCGCAGGGTCGCTGGGCATGGGGCTGGGATTGGCCGGCTTCTCCTCGAAGGCCTCGATGCGCCCATCGGGCCCCGCGGCGATGACGCCGAAACCGCGCGCATCCTTGAGTGGCACGGGTAGAGCGGCGATGGTCACATCCGCCTCGTTGGCCTCGTGGAAATCGACCATCTGGCTGATGTCCATGCGGTAGATGTGATCCGCGCCAAAGACCACCACCAAGTCGGGGCGATGATCTTTGATCAAGGCGATGTTCTGGTAAACCGCGTCTGCGGTCCCCTGAAACCAGCGGTCGGCGATCATCTGCGGCGGGACCACGGTCACAAACTGCTCTTGGAGCAAGGGCGAGATCGTCCAAGCCTTGCGCACATGCTCGATGAGCGACTGGGACTTGTACTGGACCAGCAAATAGATGGTCTGAATCTTCGAGTTGACCAGGTTGCTCAGGACAAAGTCCACGATCCGGTAGCGGGCACCGAAGGGTACAGATGGCTTGGAGCGGACTGAGGTCAAGGGTTGCAAACGGGACCCCTGACCACCGGCCATGACGAACGCGATGATTCTCTTGCTTGGCATGATTCCTCCTGAAGGGCGCGAATCACGGGCCCTATCGTGTTGATCTTGAAGCAACCCCCCGATTGCGTGCGACCGCGCGCGCATGGCCCGGTTCCCGATCTACCCGAGGTGCCGCGGCGGCGCAGCTGGAGCGGGGGCAGATCGAATCGTGCCTCCCCCCGTCTTGGGCAGCTCCTAGGATACCGCCGATGCGCGCCTTACCGGCAAAACGGTGGGCAGGCGGGCTCCACCCAGTGCTCCGCGATGTAACCGTACTTCTGCCGCTCGTCCACCATCATCGGGACCATGCCGGCGGCCGTCAGGTATCCGTCATCGCCCCAGGCCGCGTCACTGGTCACCTCGGCCACATAGCGCTGGATCGCGGGCAGAGACTCCAGGTGCGCCTTCTTGAAATAGACATAGAGCGGCCGGGTCAGGGGATACATGCCCGTGGCAATGGCCAATGGGCTGGGCGGGACCCCTTCGACCGCCAGGGTCTTGAGCCCAACGCGCTTGCCGAACAGGGTATGCCAGCCGGTCACCGCCACCGCCTCTGGGTCGGCGCGCAACGCCTGGAGTAGCTCCGCACCCTGACCCGGGATCTCGCGCCAGGCGCCATCCGCCCGCAACGGTCGGCATACCTCGGCCAGGCGGTGACGGTTGCGCCCGATGATGTGGCGTACCGCCTCGACCTGGGCACACCCGGCCTCCAGACCGAGCTCTGACAAGGTGTCGCGGGTACCACTGGCATCCTCCGAACCGAGGACGCGGATCGGCACATCGGGCAGGTCCGGATTGACCTCGCGCCAGCTCCGGTAGGGATTCGGGACCAGTTGCTCCCCACCCTCGGGGTCCGGCACCTGGGCGGCCAGCGCCAGATAGAGGTCGCGCACGCCGAGGTCCAGCCCCGACCCTGTCTCTGTGCCTTCTGGGGTCTGACCTAGGATCCCCCCCGGGCCCTTCACAGTGGCGAGCGCCACGCCGTCATACCCGACCTTGACCTCGACGATGCCGTCCACGCCGTGGGCCCGACACTCCGAAACCTCGTCATCGCGCATGCGGCGGGAGGCGTTGACCACCTCCGGGAAGCCGGGGCCGACGCCGGCGCAGAAGGCGCCGATACCGGCCAGGGTGCCGGTCGGACGCAGTTGGTAGTCCGCCCCATCTGGAGTCAGCGAGGCCCGCGCAGCGACGATGGTGGCCAGGGCGTGGAAGGTCACGGAACCGACGATCTCGACCGGAATCTGGGGGGCCGGCGCGGACTCCGCTACCTCAGGGGTAGCAAGGCTTATCGGGGGCAAGACCGCCAGCGCAAGCGCGGTCAAGGCAAAAAAGGGCAAGCGTCGGCGTGTCACTGTGCATCGACTCATGGGTTACTGCGCTCCATGTCGGTGGGCTGGTGTTGATTGAAAACGGCGCGCATATCATAAACCGTTAACATTACGATGCGTTGATGGAGTGGCAAATTGGAGGCGACCGATCGCCTTTCACCCCACCTCTGCGCCTCAGGTGACCGCTCGAGCGGATATCCACCAGCGTGTCGGGCTACACTAGTGGGCTTGGCCGCCCCCTTTTCGGAGACATCCCAATGGCCCACACCTCCACAGCGCCCCGGCGACCGGTCATCCTGATCATCCTCGACGGCTTCGGCGCCAACCCGAGCAAGGCCAACAACGCCGTTGCCATTGCCGACACCCCGCGGCTGGACCACTATTTCTCCCGCCATCCGCACACTGTGCTGCAAGCCTCCGGCCGCGCGGTCGGGCTACCCGACGGGCAGATGGGCAACTCAGAGGTCGGACACATGACCCTGGGCTCCGGCTGCACAATCCGCCAGGATCTGGTCCTGATCGACGACGCCATCGCCGACGGCAGCTTTTTCCAAAACCCGACGCTCATCGCCACCATCCAGACCGCGACCGCCAAGGGGCGCCCGATCCACTTGATGGGTCTGGTGTCGGACGGCGGGGTACACAGCCACATCGACCATTTGGTGGCGCTGATCGACCTGTGCGGGCGGCACGGGGCCCGCCCCCAGGTCCACGTCATCACAGACGGACGCGACACCCCACCACGCTCCATCGGCGGCTATCTGCCAGCCCTGGAGAGGGCCCTGGAGCAGACCGGCGGCGCCATTGCAACCCTGTCCGGACGCTATTACGCCATGGACCGCGACCACCGCTGGGAGCGCACCGAGATGGCCTGGCGCGCCATGGTGGAGCGGGTCGGACGCGAGGCGAACGACCTGCGCGAGGGCATCGAGACTGCCTATCGGGCGGGCGAGGACGATGAGTTCATCCGCCCCACGGTCATCGCCGGCGGCGAGGCCATCGTCCCAGGCGACCCGATCATCTTCTTCAACTTCCGCAAGGACCGCCCGCGGCAAATGGTCACGTCGCTGACCGCCGCCGACTTCCCTCACTTCGACCGCCACGGCTTCCCGCCAGCGCCCATGACCTGCCTCATGGAGTACAGCTCCAGCTTCGGCCTGCCCCATTGCTTCGACCACGAGATGCCTGAGGTCACCGTGGCCCAGGTGATCAGCGACGCCGGCCTGGCCCAGTTCCACTGCGCCGAGACCGAGAAATACGCCCATGTGACCTTTTTCTATAACGGCGGGCAGAACGATCCGGTACCGGGCGAGGAGCGCGCCCTGATCCCCTCGCCCAAGGTCGCCACCTACGACCTGCAGCCGGCCATGAGTGCCCCCGAGGTGGCCGATCAAGTCATCGCCGCCCTGACCAGCGGGCGCTTCGCCTTCATCGTGGTCAACTTCGCCAACGGCGACATGGTCGGACACACGGCGGTGCGCGAGGCGGTCATCGAGGCGGTGGAGGTCCTCGACCACGAGGTGGGTCGGGTCCTCGACGCAGCCCGCGAGGCCGGTTACTCCATCATCCTCACCTCGGACCACGGCAACTGCGACGAACTAGTCGACCCGGTCACCGGCGACCCGCACACCCAACACAGCCTCTACCCTGTCCCCTGCCTGATCGCCGACCAGACCCCCTGGCGCTTGTCCATCGGAGCCGGCATCGGCAGTATCGCCCCGACGGTGCTGGAGCTGATGGGGCTGCCGGTACCCAAGGCGATGCACTCCCGCACCCTGTTGCTGGGCCCAACGACCCCCTGAGCCTTCCATGCAAACCTACCTGGACCTGCTGCGCGACGTCATCGACCACGGCACCGACAAGCCCGACCGCACCGGTGTAGGCACCCGCTCGGTGTTTGGTCGGCAGATCCGCTTCGACCTGCGCCAGGGCTTCCCGCTGCTCACCACCAAACGCGTCCACACCAAGAGCGTGATCCTGGAACTGCTGTGGTTCCTCAGCGGCTCCACGGACAACGCCTGGCTGCGCGAGCGGGGCGTATCGATCTGGAACGAATGGGCCGCGCCGGACGGGGACCTGGGCCCCATCTACGGGCGTCAGTGGCGTAGTTGGCCCTGCCCCGGCGGGCGAACCCTCGACCAGATGGCCGAGCTAATCGAGACAATCCGCACCCGCCCCGACTCCCGCCGGCTGGTGATCTCCGCCTGGAACCCGGCGGACCTGCCCGATGAATCCAGAAGCCCCCAGGCCAATGTCGCCGACGGGCGCATGGCGCTCGCCCCCTGCCACTGCCTGTTTCAGTTTTATGTCAGCGACGGGCGGCTCTCGTGCCAGCTCTACCAGCGCAGCGCCGACCTCTTCCTCGGGGTGCCCTTCAATATCGCCAGCTATGCCCTGCTGACCCACCTGGTGGCGCAGCAATGCGACCTGGGGGTCGGCGACTTCGTCCACAGCTTTGGCGACCTGCACCTTTACCGCAACCACCTCACCGACAACATCGCCTTCGCCCAGCTCGCCCGCACCCCGGGCCCCCTGCCCCGCCTCGTGCTTGCCCGCCGCCCCGCGAGCCTGTTCGACTACGACCTGGACGACATCCAGTTCGTGAACTACGACCCCCAGCCGGCCATTCGCGCCCCCATCGCCGTCTAACCCGCGCCGACGCTGCCCAGGAGAGCCCTATGACCGAAGCACTGATCGCCTACGCCCTGTTCCTCGCCAAGGCCCTGACCATTGCCGCCGTCGTCGGGGTGGTCTTGGTTGCCCTGGTCCGCGCCCGGCGCGAGACCCGACCCGCCGAGGAACAGCTCGACATCACCGACCTCAACGACCGCTACCGCGAGACCGGTCGCTCCCTCAGGCACGCCACCCTCTCCGGCAAGGCCTACCGCAAGGCTGTGCGTGCCGAACACAAGGAGGACAAGGCCCGCGACAAGACCGGCGAGGGGCCCAGGCCGCGGGTCTTCGTCCTCGATTTCCATGGCGACATCAAGGCCAGCGAGGTCGCGGCACTGCGCGAATGCATCACCGCCGTCCTGCTGGTCGCGACCGATGCGGACCGGGTCCTGCTGCGCCTGGAAAACCCGGGAGGCATGGTGGCCGAGCACGGGCTGGCCGCCTCCCAGCTCGCCCGCCTGCGCGAGCGCAAGATCCCGCTGACGGTCGCGGTGGACAAGGTCGCCGCCAGCGGCGGCTACCTCATGGCCTGCGTCGCCGACCGCATCCTCGCCGCCCCCTTCGCCGTACTCGGCTCCATCGGCGTGGTCGCCCAACTGCCCAACTTCCACCGGGTCCTGGAACGCCACGGGGTGGACTTCGAGCTGCACACCGCCGGCGACTACAAGCGCACCCTCACCCTGTTCGGCGAGAATACCGATGCCGGCCGGGACAAGCTGCGCGAGCAACTCGAAGAGACCCATCGCCTGTTCAAGGACTACATCGCCGACTATCGCCCAGCCCTGGACCTGCCCCGGGTCGCCACCGGCGAGTATTGGCACGGTCGCCAGGCCCTGGAGCTCGGCTTGGTGGACGCCATCCAGACCAGCGACGATTACCTGCTGGAGGTCCGGGCCGATGCCGACCTGCTGCAACTCAAGTACAGCGCCCGTAAGCGCCCCATCGACCGCCTCCTGGCCAGCCTGGGTGGGGCCCTGGGGGGCGTCATGGAGCGCACCCTCGCTCGGCTGGGTTGATGCAGGCCGCCGCGCTGGCCGACATGCGCCCATGATCTCTGTCGCCTGAGAGGTCCCTCGGCACGCCCACTCCAGCGTCCTTGTCACCGTCGCCGACCGGGGGCCACAATAGGGCGCGGGCCGCCCCGGCCCCGCCCGCCACTCCCAATGCGAGACCACCCATGCCCACCGGCCCCATCGCGTCCACCCCATGTGCGGCATAGCCGGCTATATCCTGTCCAACGGCGCCCGCCCGGATCGAGACGAGCTGAGCCTGATGGCCGCTCGCCTGGCTCACCGCGGACCCGATGACCAGGGGATCTACTGCACGGGCCCCGTGGGCCTCGCCCAGACACGCCTGTCGATCATCGGCCTGACCACCGGCCACCAGCCCATGGTCAGCGCCGACGGCAACCTGTCCCTGGCCGCCAACGGGGAGGTCTACAACTACCTGGAGCTGAACGCGGCCCTGCGCGAGCGCGGCTGCCAGATCCAGACAGGGTCCGACTCCGAGACCATCCTCCACGCCTACGCCGTCCACGGCATGGGCTTCCTCGACGAACTGCGCGGCATGTACGCCTTCGCCCTCTATGACGCCCAGGCGGAGCGTCTGATCCTGGGCCGTGATCGCCTGGGCATCAAACCCCTGTTTTATGTGCGCCTGGCGGACCGCATCGCCTTCGCCTCCGAGATCAAGGCCCTGCTGCCCATCCTGCCGGGCCGCCCGGAGATCGAGCCCGGGGCCCTGCGCCAGTTCCTGCAGAATCAGTTCGCCGGGGGCGAAGAGACCCTGATCTCCGGGGTCCGCCGGGTCCTACCCGGAGAGGTCCTGATCATCGACGCGGGCCTGCACTGCGAACGCCTGCGCTACTGGTCTGCCCTGGATGTGGCACCGCTGCACATCGGCGCGGACGAGGCCAGGGAGGAGCTGGACCGCCTGATGCACCAGGCCATGGTCGAGCACATGCGCTCGGACGTGCCCTTCGGGCTCTTCCTCTCCGGCGGGGTGGACTCGGCGGTACTGGCCGCCATGCTCGACGCCCATGGCGCGGGGCGCATCAAAAGCTGGTCCGTGGGCTATCTCGGCACCGACATGCCGGACGAGCTCGACGAAGCCGGCCGGGTAGCGGCCCACTTCGGGCTCGACCATACCCCGCTGCACCTGTCCCTGTCCCAGGTCTTCGGGCGTATCCCCCACAGCATCTGGTGCGCCGACGAGTTGATGCGCGACTACGCGAGCCTGCCCACCTCCGTGCTGGCCCAAACGGCCGCAGCAGACCTCAAGGTGGTGTTCTCGGGCGAGGGAGGGGATGAGATCTTCGCCGGGTACGGACGATTCCGACCAAATCCGCTGGGCCGCTGGCTCAAGACCATCATCCACCCGGGTAGCGGCGGCTTCCGAACCCGAGGCCAGTGGGACTGGCGCTGGGCGCGAAGACTGTTCGGCCCCGTCCTGCGCGGGGCTCCAGGGAGCGACCGTGCGCACTTCCAGGCCGCCTGGCGTGCGGGACCCGCGACCTGGTCGGACATGCAGCGGCGCCAGTACACGGATTTGGTCACGGCCCTCCCGGACAATCTCCTGGTCAAGACCGACCGGATGCTCATGGGCTTCGGCCTGGAGGGGCGGGTACCCTTTCTCGATCATCGCCTGGTGGAGTTCGGCCTCTCGCTCCCGGACGACCTCAAGGTGCGTGGCCGACAGGGCAAATGGCTGCTCAGGCGCTGGGCGGAGCCGCGCCTGCCCCCGGGTCACCTCAACCGGCGCAAGCGCGGCTTCCATGTACCGGTCGGGGACTGGCTGACCGACAAGGTCGCCGCCCGGGCGGGCGAGCGCCTGATGCACAACCGTGGCATCGGCGACTGGTTTCAAGTGCAGGCGATACCGGATCTGGTGCGCTCGCGCCAGGCCGGTCGCGACAGCGGACGCGAGCTGTTCGGACTCATCCAATTCGCGATCTGGCACCGGCTGTTCATCGAGGAGCCGGGGCTGACGCCGGGCCCGGATGAAGAGCCCCTCGAATGGATTTAACCCGATCCTTTGCCAGCGTGGATGGGCGAGGCCCACACCCTCAGGGCGTTGCGGGTGCCGCCGCCATCACCGATAGGTCACGACCATGACCCGCATCGCCTGCCTCTTCTCCACCTCCGGGCACAGCGGTGTCGACCGATTCGCACGCCACCTGATCCCGGCCCTGGCCCGACGGGGCTACGCGGTGGATCTGCTCAAGGTGCGCCGCCACGGGCCTAACCTGGACCCGGATCGGGGCGAGACCCCCGAAGGTGTACGGATCATCGACCTGGGCTCGCGCCACACCTATGCCTGCCTACCCGCCATCGTGCGTTACCTGCGCCGGGAGTGCCCGGCGGTGATGCTCTCCGACAAGGATCGGGTCAACCGCACGGCCTTGCTGTCCAGGGCCCTGGCGCGGGTGCCGACCCGATTGGTCGTACGCTCCGGCACGACCATTTCCATCGACCTTGCCAGCCGCGGCATGCTCGAACGGTGGATCCAGCGCACGTCCATGGGTCGGCTCTACCGCTTCGCCGACAACGTGATCGTCAACTCGCACAATGTTGCCGACGACATGTCCACCTACACCGGCCTACCGCGCCATCTCATCACCGTAGTACCGAATCCCATCGTGCCCGCAGCCCGGTTTCTGGAGACACAGCCGCGCCCCGACCACCCCTGGTATGCCGTCGGCGAGCCGCCGGTCATCCTCGGGGTTGGCGAGTTGACCGACCGCAAGGACTTCGCCACGCTGATTCGCGCCTTTGCCACGGTGCGTCGCACCCGGGCTTGCCGACTGGTCATCCTCGGGAAGGGCAGCGCGCACCGCGAGCTACAGGAACTGGCCCGCAGTCTCAGGGTCGATGCGGACGTGGATCTACCGGGCTTCAAGGACAACCCCCAGAGCTTCATGGCCCACGCCGCATTGTTCGCATTGACCTCCCTGTGGGAAGGCAATCCGCTCGTCCTCCCCGAGGCCCTGGCCGTAGGCACCCCAGTCGTAGCGACCGACTGCCCAAGTGGACCACGGGAGGTCTTACAGAACGGCCGCTATGGCCCCTTGGTTGCCCTCCGCGACCCACCGGGGCTTGCGGCTGCGATCATACAGACCCTCGATCACCCGCTGCCGAAGACGACCCTCCAGGAGGCCGCCCGACCTTTCGAGATCGAGGCGAGTACCGATGCGTATTTGGATGCCATGGGCCTGCCCCGACGCATGCGCGAGCAGACCGAGGAGACGCGGGCTTGAGCGCGATGGTGACCACCCGCCTACCTAAGATCGCCACCGCGCTGCTGATCTTGTTTGCCTTCGCCGCCTGGAACCTCACCGGGGTGGCGACAAGCGCCTTGTTTCTGCTGTTGCTGCTCTTTCTCTACGACCTGCCGAGGAACTGGGCTCAACTACGCTCAGACCCCGGATTCCGACTAATGATCGCCGCATTCGTCATGACGGCAATCCTCTCCGCTCGGGGTGCATGGATATTCCCTGAGACGGCGACCTCGCAGTGGGGCGCAATTTGGGAGTGGGGGGCGCCCTTCCTGTTTCCGGTGATCGCCTGGTGGCTGCGGGGCAACCCTGGATTGACCCGCGCCCTGCTGATCGCTGCCACCGCAGGACTGCTCGTCGGCGTGCTTCGCAAATCGGATTGGTCAGAGCTCGGTGCGATGCTCTTGGGTTACCGCGGGGGAACAGGCTATACCGCCCTCGGCCTCGGCTTCCTCGCGTCCCAGGTGTTACTCGGCCTGTTCCTGTTTCAGAAAGAGATCGTCCGGGCGACCCTGCGCGGGCGACAGTATCCGTTGCTTGCCTGGGCACTCTGGTTGTTCACGGTGGTGTTCTTCCTCGTCGTCCTTCTCGCCACCCAGGCTCGGGGCGCGGTCCTGAGCCTTCTGATCGTGACCATCGGCTACTCGACGTTCACCCTGGCGACCCGACTGCGCAGTCGGGCAGGATCCCAGCGTCAGTGGACCACGGCGATCGCCATCGCTGTGTGCGTACTGGCCTTGGCGAGCACCGTACTGTGGACGGCCAGAGACCGAATCGCGACAGACCTGGACGCACTGCAGGAATCCGCGACCGTCGGACACCTCAGCTACGAATCCTCTCTGGGGACCCGACTCAACCTCTATCGGATCGGCCTCGACCTGTTCGCGGAGCGTCCACTGCTGGGCTGGGGCCCCGGGACTAGTCCGACCAGATACCTGGTCCCGGCTCAGGTCATTCCCCTGTCGCAGGTCGATCAAGACAACGCCCCCCAGTGGTCCCATCTGCACAGCGTGGTCATCGAACTTTTGGTGCGCTTTGGCACCCTTGGCGTCGTCTTCGCCGTCGGCTTTCTGGCCGTGATGCGCGGGGCCTATCAGCGCTTGCAGGGCTCGACATACGACCAACCGCTGGCGCGCCTCTTGCTGCTCGGCGGGATCATGGCGCTCCTGTACAGCGCCTACGACTTTCGATTGACCCACGTCGACATGCGATTCTTCGTGATCCTGTTCTGTGGCATCCTCTATCGCTTTCGCCTGCCCGGACCGTCGGACCTGCCGGCCTCGTCCGGCACCGACCACCAGAGTTGAGCATGGGCGTAGAACGTGTCGCGTTGATGGTGAGCGACTTCGAGGACGGCGGCGTCGAGCGCAATTTCACCAATCTGGCGTCCGGTCTGGCGCGCCTGGGTGTCGAGACCCAATTACTGGTTGGTGCACCGGATCACGCCTATCTGCAAGACTTGGGGCCCCACATAGCCGTCTTCCCGGTTGCCGGAGATAGAGCGGCATTCCTACAGGGCCACCTGTCGACACACCCAGTGGACATCCTGGTGACAGGCAAGCTGCCGGACGACTATGCGGCGATATCGGTAAAGCGTGCCGGCGCAGGCAATACCCGCGTCATCGCCGCGGTCGGGACCATCATGTCCGGGCGTTTCCGGACGCGGCGTTTCAATCCGGTGCGCACCTGGTTCGAGACGAGGCGAATCCGCGACTGTTATCGCCAACTAGACGGCATCACAGCGGTTTCGGAGCACGTCGCGCAGGACCTGCGGGACGTATTCAAGGTCGGGACCCTACCGCTGGCGGTTCTGAGCAATCCGATCATCCCCGACGACCTCGACACCCGCATCCAGGGTGAATGCCCACACCACTGGCTCGCGGACAACCAACCCCCGGTGATCATCGCCGTTGGCGGACTACGCAAGGTCAAAGACTATGCGACCTTGCTACGCGCCTATGCGCTGATGCCGAAAGACATCTCGGCGCGCTTATTGATTCTGGGCGAAGGCAAGGAGCGTAGGCGACTGGAGCAACTGGCCCGCGATTTGGGGATCGCAGACCGGCTGGATCTTCACGGATTCGTTGCCAACCCATTCCCATACCTGGCACGCGCTCGCCTATTGGCGCTGTCTTCGCGCCGCGAGGGCCTTCCCAATGTCATTGTCGAGGCCTTCTCGGTCGGTACACCGGCGGTCGCCACGGACTGCACAGACGGTGTGAAGGATCTATTGGGTCGCGGCCACCTGGGACGCCTGGTCCCGGTCGGCGATGTCCGGGCGCTGGCCAGGGCGATGCAGGCCGAGCTCGCGGAGCCTCACCCCGGGACGGCCCTGCGCAAGGCCGCCGAACCCTACGGCCAACTAGCGGCAGCCCAAGGCTATTTGACGTTCTTCCGACAGGTTGCGATGCGCGAAATCGCGGCCCCTTCGGCGAACCGAGCCTAGTCAAGATGCGCATCCTCATCGTCCGCGTCTCGGCCATCGGCGACATCGTCTTCGCCTCGCCCCTGATCGCCGCCCTCCGTCGCGCCTACCCAGAGGCCCATATCGCCTGGCTGGCGCGGCCGGACTGCGCACCCCTGCTGCGCCACCACCCGGACCTGAACGAGGTCATCGTCTGGCCTTACCAGACGTGGCAGACCCTGTGGCGTGAGCGTCGCTGGGTGGAGCTTGCCCGCGCCGTGCAGGCCTTTCGGCGGGATCTGGCCAGCCGCGGGTTCGACCTGGCCCTGGACCTGCAAGGGCTGCTCAAGAGCGGGGTCCTGACCCGTATGTCCGGGGCCCGGGAGCGCATCGGGCTGGGCTCCCGGGAGGGAAGCCAATGGCTCATGACCCGCACCCTGCCCCGCGGCGGGGACGCGGAGCGGATCGGCTCCGAGTACCTGTATCTCGCCGAGCACCTCGGCCTGCCGGTGAATGGCTTCGAGATGGCCGTCCACTATGGCCCAGCGGAGGCCGAGCGGGCCGGAGAGCTAATCCACGCCCATGGCCTGGAGGCAGGCTACGTGGCCCTCTGCCCCTTCACCACCCGCCCGCAGAAGCACTGGCTCGCGCCCCGCTGGGCAGAGCTGGCGTCGCGCTTGAGAACGGATCTCGGCCTGCCGGCTATCCTGCTCGGTGGCCCGGCCGACCGTGCAGCGGCGCTGGAGATCCAGTCCACCGTTCCGATCTCCTCTGCCCCGATCCTCAAGGTGCCGACGAACCTGGCCGGCGAGACCAGCCTGCTGGAGGCCGCGGCCCTGATCCACAGGGCCGCCCTCGTGGTGGCGGTGGACACCGGCCTGGGCCACATGGGCATCGCCTTCGCGCGCCCCAGTCTGCTGCTGTTCGGCTCCACCTGCCCCTATCGCGACACCACCAGAGCCAATGCCCGAGTGCTCTACCACCCCCTGCCCTGCTCCCCCTGCAAACGCCGCCCGACCTGCCGCGGCGCCTTCACCTGCATGGAGCTGATCGGGGTGGAGCAGATCCTCGCCGAGGCCCGCGTCGTGATGGTGGCGGACAGGGAGGTCCGACATGTCGGAAACGCAGGAGCAGTTTCCGACGAGGTGACGACTTGAAGATCCTGCACGTAGAGGGCGGCAAGCGTCTCTACGGCGGGGCCCAACAGGTCCTCTACCTGCTGGAGGGTCTGGCCGCAAGGGGCCATGTCAACCTGCTTGCCTGCCCGGCGGGCTGCGCCCTGGGCGAGGCAGCAGCGCCCTTTGCAGAGGTCCATGGCCTGCCCATGCACGGCGACGCCGACCTGGCCATGGCCTGGCGCCTGGTCCGCCTAATCCGCAGCACCCGCCCAGACCTGGTACACCTGCACAGTCGCATCGGGGCAGATGTGATGGGCGGCATCGCCGCCCGCCTGACCGGGACCCCGGTTGTCCATACCCGGCGGGTGGACAACCCAGAGCCCCCTTGGCTGGTGGCCCTGAAATACCGACTCCATGACCGGGTGGTGGCCATCTCCGAGGGCATCGGGCAGGTCCTGTTGTCCGAGGGCCTGCCGGCGGAGAAGCTCCGGGTCGTACGCAGCGCCGTGGATTGGTCCCGCTATCAGATGCCCTGCGAGCGGGTCACGGCCGCGGCCAGACTGGGCGTACCCACGGATGCCCTCCTGGTGGGCGTGGTGGCCCAGTTGATCCCGCGCAAGGGGCACCGATTTCTGCTCCGGGTCCTGCCCGACCTGGCCAATGCCCACCCCAAGCTGCGTATCCTGATCTTCGGTCAGGGCCCTTTGCAAGCAGAACTGGACGCGGAGATCGCCGCCATGGGACTCGCCGACCAGGTCCGGCTCGTCGGCTTCCGGGACGATCTGCACCAATTGCTCCCTTGCCTGGACCTGCTGGTCCACCCGGCCACCATGGAGGGCCTTGGGGTCTCCCTGCTCCAGGCCGCCAGCGCCGGGGTACCCATCCTGGCGAGCCGCGCCGGGGGCATCCCCGAGGCGGTGCGCGAGGGGGTCAACGGGATCCTGGTCCCGCCTGGGGATGTCCCCGCCCTGGGGGCCGCCCTGGGACACCTGCTGGCGGATACGGGGCTACGCCGCCGCCTGGGCGAGGGAGGCAGAGACCTGATGCAACGCGAATTTTCCATCGACACCATGGTGATAGGGAATCTAAACGTCTACCGCGAATTGCTGGGGGGCAGAGGGTGACCGAGCGACAGCCCGAACGGACACAAGATGTGCCGGTCCGACCCGGAGCAGATGCCCTGGCCTGGCCCCCCAGCCTGCAATTGGTGGGCAGCAAGGCCCTCGGCGGGGCCGAGCGCTGGTTCGTCCGTTTCGCCGCGGCCCTGGGCGAGGCCGGCGCCCGGGCGGACCTGGGTATCCGCCGCGACAGCGAGCTGGATCGCCTGAACCCGCAGGAACTCGGTCGGCTACCCCTTCACCGCCTGCCCTTCCTGAGCGTCTGGGACCCCTGGTCGCGCCTGGCCGTCACGCGACTGATCCGGCGCGTCCAACCGGAGATCGTCCAGACCTACATGGGCCGCGCCACCCGTCTGACCCACCTCAGCCCCAAACCGGGTCGCGGCCCAGTCCACGTGTCGCGCCTGGGGGGCTACTATCAGCTCGCCCCCTACCGCCACGCCAACGCCTGGATCGGCAACACCAAGGGGCTGTGCGACTGGATGGTCCGCCAAGGCCTGCCCGCGGCACGGGTCTTTCATATCTACAATTTCGCCGAACCGGCACGCCCGATCCCGACCGAAGAGATCGCCGCCCTCGGCGCAGAGCTAAAGCTACCGCCGGACGCCTGGGTCCTGCTGGCCCCCGGGCGCTTCGTACCGGTCAAGGGCCACGCCGACCTCTTGGAGGCCCTTGCCCTGCTCCCGGCCGAGATCGGAGGATGCCCGCTGCGCCTGATCCTGCTCGGAGACGGCATCCTCCGCCCGGAGCTGGAGCGTCGGGCCTTGCACCTGGGCATCGCGGACCGTCTGGTCTGGCCCGGTTGGCGCACCGATCCGGGGCCCTTCTTCCGACTTGCCGACCTCGTGGTCTTCCCGTCCCTGGAGGAAGAGACCCTGGGCAATGTCATCCTCGAGGCTTGGGCATGGGGCCGCCCCTTGGTCACCAGCCTGTTCCGCGGGGCCAGGGAGATCGCCCGCCATGGCGAGGACGCCTGGTGCGTCCCCTGCGGCGAGCCGCGGGCCCTGGCCGAGGGCATTCGGACCCTGCTCACGGACCCCGCTCTGGCCGCTGCCCTAGTGAGACGTGGGGGTGATCGGGTGAGCCAGGAGTTTGGTCGCGAGCCCATCATGGGGCAGTATCGCGACCTCTACCGCGACCTGACCGGGTCCTGACCGGCGCCGGAGCCGCACATGGGCATTTCTATCCTCATGTACCACCAGGTCGGGCGTTTCCAGCCGATGCGCGCGCACCGGGCCAACTACTGCGACGCGGGGCGCTTCAGCCGCCAGATGGCCCTGCTGGCGCGACTCGGCTACCGCGTCCTCGATCTGGACCAGGCAATGACCTGCCTGCGCGGCGAGGCGCCGACGCCTCCCCGAGCGGTGGCGCTGACCTTCGATGACGCCTACGAGAACTTCGCCGAACACGCCTTGCCGGTGCTGCAAACCTACGACTTCCCCGCGACCGTCTACGCCATCGGCGCCTGGCTGGGCCAACCCATGGCCTGGGCAGGCAAGGAACCGGGGCGGGCCCAGCCGCCGCTGATGAGCGGGACGCGACTGCGCGAGATCCGCGCCGCGGGTATCCAGGTGGGCTCCCACTCCATGCACCACGTCAAATTGGGCGAGGTCTCGCCGGAGGTCCAGCGCAGTGAGCTGGCAGACAGCAAGGCCGCCCTGGAGGACCTGCTCGGCGAACCCGTGCACCACCTCTGCTACCCCTTCGGCAGCTTCGACCTGAACGCGGTTCGATCGGCAGCAGCAGCGGGCTATGCCAGCGCCACCACCTGCCTGCGCGGCGCGGCCACCCAGGCAGACCACCCCCTGGCCCTGCCGCGGAAGGCCATCTCCTATGGCGACAATTTGATCGGCTACTGGTGGAAGCTCGCCATGAAGGACGCGCCCAAACCGGCCCTGGTCGAATGGCGGCGGCGCCTGGCCTCGGAGACCCCCTGATGCACAGCCTCTACAACCTGTTGCTCTACCTGGCCCTGCCCTTCGCCCTGCTGCGCCTGCTCTGGCGCAGTCGGCGCCTGCCCGCCTATCGGGAACGCTGGGGCGAACGCCTGGGGTACTACGACGGCGCCGACCTCAAGGCCCGGTTCTGGATCCACGCCGTCTCCGTCGGCGAGGTCCAGGCGGCCCAACCCGTCATCCGCCACCTGCTGGAGCGCTATCCCGGCGCGGGGGTGATGGTCACCACCACCACCCCAACCGGCTCGGCGCGCCTCCGGGCCCTGTTCGGCGAGCGCGTCCGCCACGTCTATGTCCCCTTTGACATCAGGCTCGCGATGGAACGTTACCTGGACGCCGTGGCCCCGCGTCTGGTCCTGATCATGGAGACCGAGGTCTGGCCCAACCTCCTGGCCGCCTGCCAGGACCGCGCCATCCCAGTGGTGTTGGCCAACGCCCGGCTGTCCCAACGCTCCGCCTTGGGCTACGCGCGGCTCGGGGCCTTCGCCCGTGAGACATTCAGCCGTTTCACCTTCATAGCCGCCCAGGCCCAGGCCGACGCCGCCCGTTTCGTCGAGCTCGGTGCCCCACCCGAGCGGGTAAAGGTCACCGGCAGCATCAAGTTCGACCTGCACTTGGCCGCCAGCTTGCGAGAGCACGCGGAGGTCATGCGCCGCCTGTGGGGTTGCGAGCGTCCGGTTTGGGTCGCTGCCAGCACCCACGACGGGGAGGAGGAACTGCTGCTCACAGTCCACCGCCAGGTCCGCACCACCCACCCGGACGCCTTACTGGTGCTGGTGCCCAGACATCCGGACCGCTTCGAGCGGGTCGCCGCCCTGATCGCTCGGGAGGGCATGCCTCTGGCCCGCCGCAGCACCCAGGCCCCCTGTACCGCCGAAACCGCGGTCTTTCTCGGCGACACCATGGGCGAACTCCAGGTCTTCCTGGCGGCGGCGGACATCGCCTTTGTCGGCGGCAGCCTGGTCAAGGTCGGCGGCCACAACCTGCTGGAGGCCGCCGCCGTCGGGGTGCCGTCGGTCATCGGACCCTACAGCTTCAATTTCGCCACCATCACCCGCCTGATGGTGGCGGAAGGGGCCGCGGCTCAGGTAGCCGACGCGGCTGAGCTGACCCGACAGGTCTGCGACTGGCTCGGCGACGCCACGGAGCGGGCCAGGGTCGGCGAGAACGCCCTGCGAGTCATGGCCGAGAACCGCGGCGCGCTACCGCGGTTGTTGGCTTTGGTAGACCGATTGTTGGGGTAGTATCGGGCGCGGATTCAAGAGCCCACGAAAAGCGTCAGCTCATTTCAGATGCAAACGTGATCACTCCGACAATCCGGGACACGGCACACCACCACCTCCTCTTCGACGGTTCGATAGTAGATTACATAGGGAAAGCGCTTGGCGAGCAGGCGGTAATAGCCGAAGTGAAGCGACTGGATTCCAACGCAAATGTTGTCGCTCGCGTTATTCCGCCAGCTTTTCCCAGGACAATACGCGCCGGATCTGCAGGATTCCGCCACCACTGCGGCCGAGGCCGAGGCGTGCAAGCCTCGACTATGCCAACAACCCTTGTGTCCTCGATACGGCCGCAACCGACCCGACCCCGGAGTGGGAACCACCACGAATCTGACCACTGTCGCTCCCGGCGGAAATCGAGCCAGTCGCCTGTTGCGACTGACCGATTCCAGGAGCGTCGGGTGACTCCTGCCGACCCAGCGCTGACACTCACTCTGCGTGATTATGTGGCGGCTCTGTCCCAGGAGTCGTCAGTCGGCGGGGTGCTCTGGACTGCCCGGAATCGGCCCCAAGTATGCACTCGCGCTCAAGCGACGAGTGAGCTATTTGGTGCCAACAGCGATCCTCCCCCGAAAACGCCAAGGTCAGATTTCAGGGTGGCTCCGGCCATGACTGGTCGTGAAACGCGCAACGTCGCAAATATCATTTGCGCATATGTAAGGAGCGCAGCGACTGAAAGATGTGTCCACACCAATTTGCCTTGCTAAGCGCTTTGTCCCTCAATTATATAGTCGCTCATTGTAGCCCGTCCGCCCCCTCGTTATCAGAATTACTCAGATCGAACAAGACGGAATCCGATGCCGTTTTCACGGGAGATCCTGGACATGCCGAAGTATGTGCCCCTGTATGCAGAAGCCACCCTCGACGGCTCATCGTTCCAGGAACCGCCCCGTAACACCCTGTGGTACTTACTCCCATCGCCGTCAATCCAGGCACTGCCATCCGCTGGCGCGCCTTCGTAAGAGTCATGAATAGTATCCTGCACCCACTCCCAAACATTCCCCGCCATATCATGCAATCCAAAGCTGTTGGCAGAAAATGAGCCAACCGGGGCCGTTTTGGATCCGTCCCAGCGGCTACCGCACCCGTCGCAATTGGCACGATCCGTCACTATGTCATCTCCCCAGTAGAACGTTGTTGCCGTTCCCGCCCGTGCGGCATACTCCCATTCCGCTTCCGTAGGAAGGCGGTACTTCTTACCTGCTTTTTCACTAAGCCATTTTGCGTAGGCGGTCGCATCTTCCCACGACACCTTAACTACCGGTCGATTTCCTCGACCCCATCCCTTGTCTCCAGGAAAGTCCCGATTGGTGTCCCGTGCAAATAGATCATATTGATCGAACGTTACCTCGTACTTCCCCATGAAAAAGGAAGGTACAGTAACCCGATGAGGCGGTTGTTGGTCTCGCCATCCTTCATCAGAAACAGAGCCCATCATGAAACTACCGCCGGTTATAGGCACCATTTCGCCTACCGATTCCAAAACCTCATCAAGTGTTACAGGAGTCTCCCTATCATTGGCATTCGGACGAGCCGACTGTGCTTTGCGACTATATTTTGTTTCCTGTTCGATGTGAAGTTCTGCGCCATCGCAATACATGACCTCGATGTAGGATCCGTGGTCGATGGCGAGCTTTCCGTCGGCACGATGCTGAAGGTTAACTTCCTTGTTGTGTAGTTCCCTTATCCTCTTGTATTCGGAAGCCATTCCTGCCATTGTCTGCTTGCATTCCTCCGGAGATGAGGGCTGTAAAGGCGAGCTAACCGCAACGAGAAGGCCAGAAAAAAGATATAGGATAGCAGTGAAGGATACCGAGTTGCGCAAACGCATTATGTTTTCCTCCCGTTTGGCCATATGAATGACGGGCCTCGCGACGCCGCAAAAGCACGCCTATACCGGCCACGATCAAGAAAGTGAGTCAGCATTAATCTTCCTACGCCCATCCAGATATCGCGGCTGTGCGAGGTAGATGGAGATCCATCAATTCGGCAACGCAAAGCGCGACCGACGGAACCCATTGGAACGTGCCTAATGTTGCAGGACTGCTTCGCGGCGCGTCTCCTGCGAAAAGACCCTGTAGTGACCTCAGCACATCGGACTTCGTGGATCGGCAAGGTGTTCACGCTCAACTGCGTTTTCTGCCAAAGACGGAGACGACTAGCGTCATGTCTCCGCCAGCCCTGGTGGTCGCCAGGCGCAGCCAGCGCTCGGGGCTCGCTCCACACGCCCATCCTGAAGGCTGGGCGCGAGAGTCAGCCTGGTAAAGCCGTTTCCACCAATGTTCATGGCTAACTCTATCGGCTTAACCGATGATGCAGGGCGGGGGCTGGAGCGGTATGACGCTGGCATTGCCTGGAGCGGAGAGCCGAAGGTATCGGCCCACCCGTGGCGAGTTGATGGCGTTGTTGGTGGTGCTGGCCGACTTACACCCGTGGGCTGGGTCGCTTAGACACACTGTGAAAAACGCATGATCGAGCAACAAGACAGCGAGCGATTGATTGCCTACCTCAAGGGTCGGCAGGGTGTTGTCCCGCTGGCAGACATCGTTCGGGAGGGGTTCGGTGGGCATATCGACTTAGACGACCTGCTGGGCATGCTCGAGGACATGGACGGGCACGAGCTCGCTGCGGACTCAGGGCAGGGGCTGGTACTGATCCCGGTCGCCGGGGTTGCCGAGGTTGCACCCAGCAAGAAGCGTTATCGGGCTCTGATCTGGTCAGGGGATGGCTCCAGGCGCTGGGTGGACGTGGAGGGCGTCGGCCTGGAGCAGGTTCGGGCGAGCGCCGTCAGTCACTACCGCAAGGTTCTACGGATCGACCCCTGCAACTGGTGAGCGGCGGCGAAACTTCCGCCAAATTTCCGCCACCGTCCGCCACAAATCAGCACCAGCCCGAGCAACTCGGGCACCAAACCGGGCGCGTAACCTGCTGAAGTAGAAGCGCCCATCACGGCCAAGAGCAAACCACAATAATTCCACCACTATGATTTGTAATCAGCAGGTCGCGGGTTCGAATCCGGCCGCCAGCTTCCATCAATCAATGGCTTACCCGGACAGGCAGGCCCTTTCTCTTTACCATGGCGCACTCAGGGCGCACTCGCAAACAACAACCCACAACAAGGCGCACTGATCCGGCGCGTTGTTTCCAACAGTATTTCGGCAAGAACTCCTAACATTCGCCCACCTCGCCGCCAGCTAACTCCCCCACACTGGTGCGAATGAGACCGAGGTAACTTCCGCAGTCGACCCGTTGCGGACATAACAGCCTTTCTCGAAAGGTGTATGGTTTTCGCCACGCCCAGCTGGAATAGGTGGCTCATCGCGACCGGCTTTCTCCGTCCTTGGATGATCATGTACTGGCCTTCGTGACCGACCGTTGAGTCCCACGAGCCGACATTGAAGTCGCGCGAATGCAGCCACCTGAGCGTCGACTGCGTGCGTCTCCACGAGATCCTGGCGGCAGTCCGGTCTCGTAGGCAAAGCCGCCGCTCCTGACGGTTGGGGGAAACCGTCGCCGTTGCTTACCGGCGTGGTCGCGCTAGAATCGCACGCAAACTCGCGACTCGTTGAACGAGGGCAACCGCCATGAATCTTAGCGCAAGCCGAATTCTCTCTGATGCGTTGGTCCTGTCACCGATAGAACGTGCCGAGCTGATCGACGAGCTGCTGCGCAGCTTTGATCCGCCGGAGGATGGCGCCGCGGACGATGCCTGGAAGGCCGAGGCGTAGTCGCGCATCGATGCATTCGAGGCGGGGCGCCTGTCCGCCGATTCGGCGGAGGCAGTGTTCGCGCGGATAAACAAGCGGTGAAGGTCCGCATACTGTCCTGCGCGGTTCGCGAGTTTGCCGAGGGCGATGCGCCATTCAGCGCGCCCTTCGTCGGGATAGCCATGCACCGAAGGCGTATGCCGCCAGCGCATTGGCGGCGCCCAGGCCGATCAATACGCCGATCCCGATCAAGCGGTCCGACAACGCGGGCTGGATGCTGGGCTCCCCGGGGCTGAGCAGGGACAGCAAGGCGATGGCGCCACCGCCGAGCAACCCGTCCCGCGCGACCCTGAACAAGCGTCCCTTGGCGCCCTCCGCCCGCCAGCGCAGATAGACGGGGGCCCGCAGGAAGACCAGAAGCGCACAGGCGAGCAGGACAAGGGCCAGGATCACGAAACCGGGCGGCGGCGGAAAGTCGGCGATCGCGAGCGCGAGCAGGAGCCAAGCGGCAAAGAAAATCGCGGCCACCCGGCGCGCGGTCTTTTGGTGGGCTGTCATGGGGGTGACAACTTCCGAAACGGTCGGGAGCAGGATAGCATCCAGGCTTGGTCGGCACGCCGGAACAGGTACGCGCGAGAGGCAGGTCGCGTGCCAGGTGCTCTGGCACAAGCGCCGCTACTCGGTACCTGCATCAACGGACTGCCACGCCTTCGCTTCCGGGTCCCACGCTCGCGCGACGAAGCAGGGCGCCGGGCTGTTCCCGCCGCAGCCCGAGCCATGTACGCGCGTGAGCAGGACAGGGGTCGGCCCGAAAGTGACCAGGGTCCATCCCTGGTTGCGAAAAGAGGTGACGACGCCGCCGACCAGGAAGTGCGATAGGCAACCACCCGTGGAGCAGAACAGGGAGGCGGCGGTGGAGCAGGCGTACCCGCTGTCGTCCAGCACCCAGTCGGGCTGGAGATCACCGTCCAGATCCGTGCGGGTCACCGCTCCCCATTCCAGGGCGAATTCCCCGTTTCCGTTATCCGCGCAGGCCTGCCGGGCCTCGGTCACCTTTTCCGCCAGGGCCGCGGGAAGCCCCGTGAGGTCCAGGGCGCTGGCCGCCATCGGCATGAATGCGAGAACGGCGATGGCAATTCGACTCTTCATGTTCCTTCTTCCTCGCAATGGTCCAGCGCGGAGCCGGTGACAGGTCCCCCGGCCGGAGAATCGGCGTCACCCGCGCTCATCGCCGACAGTCAATTGCACTTGCGATAGGTGTAATCGCCGTACTCCAGCCAGTCGTCACTCCCGTCTTTGAAGACGAGGAATTCCGACCGGTCCTCGCCGAGCAGGGCAACCACGAAGCCGCGCGGCGGTTCGGACTTGCCGAAGAAGCTGTATGCGGTCATGGCGCGCAGGGTTTCGCCGTTGACCGTGACCCGGGCGTCCCACTTGTCCGCCGGCTGCTCGAGGATCCTGTATTCGATCTGGCGCTTGATCGCCTCGCCGCCGCAATAGACGGCGCCCTCGGGCGCCTCGATCCGAGCCGAAGCGCTTGCCGATCGCGGACCGCAGGCGGCGCGCAGCGACTTGATCGCCGCCCCGGAGCCCTTCAGGTCGAAGATGGCGTAGCTGGCGTCCTGGTCGATCATGGCCAGGTTAAGCACGGCGTTCTTGCCGATCTGATCGAGGATGAAGCCGTAGTCCGCTTGCTCGCGAAAGACGATCTCCACGGGGTAGTTGTCGACGACGCGAATGTCCGCGTTGTCCGCCCCGGCCTGGAAGGCGCCGACCTCGGTCTCGCCGTCCTTCATGAAGCGGATGGACAGGCCCTGCTTGCGCTCGATGTCCTGGGCATCTTCGTAACCGGCAGGCGCGAAGCGCATCCGGTCACACTGCAGCTCGAGGGTCATGTTGCCCGTCTGGATGAAGGCGTTCGGGGACGGCGAGCCGTCGAAGCTCCAACCGGCGAATAGCTGCGAACAGACCGCGAGCAACGCGGCCGACAGGATTGGCCCCAGAATTCCGTGACGAACCATGTGTGACTCCGTGGATTTCCGATACGACGGTGAGGAATACTCATCCATTGCGTTCCCCTCGCCATCGGGTTGTGCCGGCAGATGCAACTCGTTGACCTTCAGCCTGGATCAAGGTGGGCGACCGGCGATCGCCCGCCGGACGCTTTCGAACGGGAACAGCGGTT
Organism: uncultured Gammaproteobacteria bacterium; assembly: GCA_963845265.1. Classification (GTDB taxonomy): domain Bacteria; phylum Pseudomonadota; class Gammaproteobacteria; order Chromatiales; family Chromatiaceae; genus DYRB01. The sequence goes on from CAWJRN010000006.1 coordinate 344,155, forward strand.
CCGGCATCACACCGGCACCTTCCGTGCCCGTCGCCGAGTACTTACCGATTGGCTTTCCAGCCAGCCTCGTAGCCGCGTGCGAAATAGGGCTCGAACCGCGAGTCGTAGCCCTCGTGGCGCTCGTAGACCATGCTCATGCCCATCTTGCCATCGTCGGCGCCGGCCTTGTATCCGTCCTGGTAGTACTCGCACTCGTTCCCCTTGATGTCCGAGGGGCACTCGTCGCTCGCACCCGACTCGTCATCCTTGCTCAGCTCGGAGGCGACGACCCCGGCGGCGATGGCGGCCGCGGCGCCGATGGCCAGCTTCTCCGCCGTACCCAGACCCTCCGGTTCGGGACCGTCATAGCGTATCGCGGTGACGTGGCGGTCTGCGATGTCGCAACCGAAGGGATACTTTTTGCCCTCGATCTTGGTCTCGCCCTTCACCGTATACTTATGTCCCTCCCCCGGTAAACGTTGTGCGCTTTGATGGCGGAAGTCGTTGAGCTTGTATTCGTCGCGCAGGCGCTTCTCGCAGTCGCGAATCGCCGAGTCCTCGTCGTAGGCAAAGGCACCGAGCGGCATGGCGATGGCCAGCGTAGCGACCGCAGCCAAAAGAGGGTGTCGGATCTTGTTGTGGGGCATTTCGCGTATCCTCGCCGTTGATGGTTGGTGTCGCTTTAGCTCCGTGCTCTTGCAAATCCCGGCGCATTCGGACAAGCGGAACCACTACTCGAATCCGCCGGACCGGCCCCAATGCTAGCATACGGCCGGGAGGCCGTCTGACCGTCCCAGCCGGCGTCCTGCGGGGCCAGGTAACGCATAGCGTTATTACCGACGGTCCGATGTATCCCAGCAGTCGCGAACCTGCCATGCGGATCTCGATGAACCGGATAAGCCAATGGACGCCTGACTGCCGGAGAGGTAGGCTCCTCGAACGACAACGCCTGCAATCGATGCCCGTTCGGACTCGTCGCCCCCTTGGTGTTGTCGACGTCGAGGTTCTTGCGCGCGGTTTCTCCGGAAACGCCTGGCGCGCTGCCACATGAACCCGACGAACAACGTTGTCTGAAACCAGGTGTATCCTGCCCCGGGGGTGGCCGGGATGCCAACATTGGGAGAAGTTCTATGAAGACTGCAATCATCGCAATCGTTTTTCTGCTGATCGGCGGCGCCGTAGGCGGATTCCTGGCGCTCGGCTACGGGGCGGGTATGGGCGCGGGCGCCGGCATCGTCGTCGGCTCGCAGGCCGGGGCCTGCCTTGCCGTGGAGTCGGCAAAGGATCAGGGCCTGCTGAGTGCCGAGCAGATCGATCAGGTGCTCGCCGACGCCATCGGCAAGATCAAGGGCAAGGCGGAGCCCCCGCCGGACGCCAAGTTCCAGTGGGTCGGCACCGAGGCGGATTGTGCCGCCATGATCGCCGAGCTCGAGGGGGCGGCGCAGAGCCAGCAGTGAGCCACGGCTCGCGAGCCGTCTGTCCAAACGGCCGCCTCGCCCCGAGCGGGGCGGTCGAAAGGCGCATGTCCGCGCGAGAACCGGGCGGCGAGAATCGCGCTGAAATCGAGATCGTTCGTCACGACCTAGTAGCCGTGATCTTTTGCCCAAACCATGATTTCGGCGTCGGGCGCGTTGGGCTCTCCAACCACATGCCAGTGCGCCGTCTCCCACCCCTCCGCCTCCAGAATGTCGACCCAGGCGGGCGAGAGATTCATGTCGAGCAGGAGCTTCATTGCCGCCCGACTGCTGCTTCCACCTCCTCTGCACGCCAGGCCGCGTAGCTCAATGCCTGGCGGATGTCATCGGGTTCGAGGTAGGGGTAGAGCCGCAGGATCTCGTTTGTGTCTTGCCCGCTGGCGACCATGCCCACGATCATGCCGACCGTGACCCGCATGCCACGTATGCACGGCTTCCCGCCCATGACGACGGGATCGAAGGTAATCCGATCAAGATGTCTCAGCTCCACCTGTATAAGCCCCCAGGCTCACGCAGATTGCGGGATTGAAAGATGGCTAGCACCCGGCCCTGGGTTGCACAACGAGCCTTCGGCGGCCTGGCCGGGCCCCATGTCAAGGGGTCAGGCGTTGTATTGATGCATCGCAACGAAATCCCGAAGGGTGGGACTCTAGAGGAGGCTCCGCAATCCGGCCTTGAGGTTCCCACCGGATCGGAGGATCACCCTGAGGGTATGCGCGCTCTTTCAAACATTTCGTTTGGCATGAACGGCCGGTCTCCTGTCGGTTGCTGACGCTAGTTGGCTGGCCAACGCGATCCCCGCTCGGGCTCGGTACAGCCTCTCTTTCGAATGCGCGACCGGCAGCTTCCAGCGTGGAGCCGTCGTAGCGAATCTGTCCGCCACCGGCTGGGTAAATCGGGTGGTCGCAGTCGATGAACTGTCCGAGGGTTTGTGACCTTCTTACCACAGCGAGGGTCGCTGAGCTGCTCCCGTTTGGTCCGCTTATGGCCGACAGGAGTCACCCGGCCCACTTGGAAGTGGTCAGTCGCAATAGGCGTCTGGATCGAGCCCCGCCGTGAGCGACGCTGGTCAGACTCGTGGTGGCTCCCACTCTGGGGTTGAGTCGATTGCGGTCCTTCTCGCCCTGTCTCGCAGGGTGCCGTAATGTGACGAAGATAGCCGGTGGCGAGGTGGGTGAATGTTAGAAACTCGTGACGAAATATTGTTGGGGACAACAATAAAGCGCAAGCAAATCTACGTCGGCAAAAGTAGTCGCCGACCGCCTCTCCCTGGCGACCATAGAACCGCCTGCCAGAAGCAATGTCTTGCATCGCTCTGCGCAGGATACGCACCTTCATCGGAATTGCTTGCGTAGCTCATCCTTTGCGGTCGATCAATCCACCGCCTGGTCCTGCTCGGCGCGGTAGGCCTCTGCGGCTTCCTGGAGTTCGGCTTCGTGCCAAGGCGGACTGTGGTACTGGCCGCCATTCAACGCCAAATCGTCCCACAGGGCCTCGATGATACAGAGCTTTTGCACGGTCGGAAGTGTCCGTTGTTCAGCAATGTCGATCAGCGATACCTCCAGGTCCTAGGTTGATTTGCATTGCACCCGTCGCAGTCGTACTCAATCCTTGAACAGGGACCACACCTCGCGGAACCGCTCGTGGGTCGAGTCCCCCAACCACTCGAAGGCAACCGACTCGGCGCTGGTGACATGGATACCACCGGAACGCATCCGCTCCACCGCATTGACGCGGTGGGCCGGATGCCGTGAGCAGATGGCGTCCTCCGCCAGGAAGACCTGATACCCCCAGCGACCAAGGCCTGAGGCCGTCTGCACGATGCAGATATGCGCTTCCATGCCCACGATGACCACCTGCTTGCGATCCGGGTGCTGATCCAGAAGGCCCTCGAAACCGGATGCCGTACAGCAGGAGAAACTACTCTTCTCGGTGGGCACGAGATCCGCCGGCAGATCCTCTTGGATGGCGCTGACGATGGGTCCCAAACCCTTGGAGTTATGCTGGGTGGCGATAATGGGGATATCCAGGGCCTTGGCGGCGGCCACCAGGCGCTTGATGTTGCCCAGGGCACTGGCGAGGTCGTCCGGGGGCATGGCGTTGGCCAAGCGCTCCTGGGTGTCGATGATGAGCAGTTGAGAGTGGCGCCCAAGGGTCAGGGGCAAATCGGCCTGGTGAATGGTCATGGCAGTCCTCGTCAGTCCTTATACAGGGAAGTTGTCAGTTCGTTGGCAGTTCAGTAAGAGTTTGTTGCTGCTGGAAAAGTTGAAATCCTGAAACGAAAAGCCGACGCCCGACAGGTCTATTTGGGTTCAGGCGGGAGCGAACGCTGGTCGATCGGCGTCGACCACCGGCGCGACTAAGGTCGTCGGAAACCAGCCCGCTGGCAAGCGGTCCGATCAGGTCGTCCCACCATCGGTGAAGCCCGCCTCCACCGGCACCCTGATATAAAAGAGATTGAGGCCCTGACTGCGGATGTGTTCGAGGAAGGCGTCCGCCTCGGTTGCGCTGACCACGAAACCCACCTCCACCGGGAGGTCGCCGGCCAACTCGACGAAGCGGTCCTCGTGCAGCCGCCCATGACGACCGAAGCCTGCCAGGGCACGGAAGGCCGAACCGCCGTGGATGCCCAGGCGCTGGGCCTCCTCCAACAGCCACTCGTAGGCCAATTTGTGGTGATGGAGACGATTCTCGGCGACGTAGAACTTGAGGAAACAGCCCTGCATCTGCGGCTCCTGGGCAATAGGCATACGAAGAAGTTTTCAGTTTTGTGTTGTCAGTTGTCAGTTGTCAGGTGTCAGTAGGAGGATATCGGGATTCGGGAAACCGCTGGCGAGAAACGAAAATCCCTTGTGCCGTCGGTATAGACCTGTCGCGCGTCGGCTTTTCGTTTCAGGATTTCCAACTTATCCCAGCAGAAACAAACTATTACTGACAACTGAAAACTGACAACTTCCCTCTATATATCCAGTGCTTGATCATCCGCGTACGTGGATGCAGTCCGTCTCCCCCCTACCCCCGCGCCAATAACCAATGGATCAGGGCAATACCGGTGATGGTCATGGTCAGCGATCCGACCAGGTGCGCGGCGGCCGCACCGAGCCCCCACAGATACTGGCCACGCAAGAGCAGATCGGCGACCTCGGCGGAGAAGGTGGAGAAGGTGGTCAGGCCACCCAGAAACCCGGTCACAACCAGCAACCGCGCCTCCGGGGCCAGGCCCGGGTGACGGTTGAACCAGGCCAGGGCCAGGCCAATGAGCAGGCCGCCTAAGAGATTGGCGGCCAGGGTGCCCAGAGGCAAGGTCGGAAAGAGGGGATTGAGCCGCAGGCCCAGGCTCCAGCGCAGCAGGGCGCCGAACCCGGCACCGGCAAAGACGGCAACGATCGCCAGGGCGCTCACCCCCGCCTTGGGTCAGTAAGTCGGCATGCCGGGGTCGACATCCCGCGCCCAGGCAGCGACCCCACCAACCAGATTGATGGCGTTGTTGAAGCCCTGATGCATCAGGTAAGCGACGACCTGCTGACTGCGAATGCCGTGGTGGCAGATCACCACCACATCGCGTTCTCGGTCCAGGTCCGCCAGGGACCCTGGGATCTGCCGCATGGGCAGGGAGCGGGCCCCCTCGATGCGACAGATACCAAACTCCCAGGGCTCGCGCACATCCAGCAGCAGGGGGGCCTCATCGCCGTCGCGCAGCCGTGCGGCGAGTTGTTTGGGGAGCAATTGCTTCATGGCGGGTACTACCGATCAAAAAACGAAGCGTTCCGGCTCGACCACGTTGAGTAAGGGATCGACTCGAGTCTCGAACAGCCCCACTCGGCGATCAGCCGAGGTGCCGGTCCGGGTGACCAGGAAAGCGGTCATGACAGGCGGCTCGCCGACCACGGCAAACAGGCGCCCGCCCAGGGCCAGTTGGCGCACCAGGGGCTCCAGGGCATCCTCCCTGGGCAGTGACCCGGTCACGACGATGACATCGAAGGGGCCGCCATCCACCCGCTCCGCCAGACCATCGGCGACACGCAGGGCCACCTGATCGAAGCCGGCCGCGGCGAGGCGCTCGCGTGCCTGGGCGGCCAGGTCGGGGGCAATCTCCAGGCTCAACACCCGGGCCCCAAGGTGGGCCAGACAGGCGCTCACATAGCCGGTGCCGGTGCCAATCTCCAGGACCCGGTCACCGGGCTCAACCGCCAGCGCTTGCAGCAGACGCCCGACGACCTTGGGCGATAGCATGTGCTGCCCATCGCCAATGGGGATGTCGATGTCCGCATAGGCCAGGCTCAAGTAGGCGTCTGGGACAAAGCGCTCGCGCGGAACCTGATCGAACGCATCGAGGACCCGATCATCCAGCACGCCCCAGGGACGAACCTGCTGTTGAATCATGTTGAAACGTGCTCTGACGGGAGGCTGATCCATGGCGAGGCTACCTCTATATGGTAAGGGTGCGGCTAGCGCTGGGCGATGACTGACCGGACGAACGATTGGATCGAGCCGATCCGGCATGGCGACCGCATACCAACGGCACGGAAGGCCGCACAGACTAAGGTGTTTGGCCAGGGCTGGCAAGCCGCAAACCCAACCGGGCGCAGCGATCTGGTACCCTTTTTCCCCTTACCTCACCCTCAGGAGACCCCGATGCGCCGCACCCCGCGCGTCTTGGTCGCCGGCCTCGTCGTCCTGGTCCTGCCGGCCTGGGCGGCGGACCCTCCCGCTGCCGAACCGGAGCAGGTCCCGGAGGCCGCCTAGGAAGTGATCGAGCGGCTCTATCGCGAGCGCGCCGACTGGCTCAAACAGGGGTCGGCAAAACACTTGGGTGACGGCGCGAAGAAGCTCGTGATCCGGTTCGAGCAGCTCCAGAAGAGCGACTGCGAGTCCGAAGTCAAGGGCGTCTACCGGTGCCGGGTACTCATCGACTCCGCCATCGGCCCGGGCCCCTCGCAGACACGCCGCCAAACCCTAACCTTGGCCCACGACGGCAACGACTGGCGCCTCAAGTAGGGCCCCTGCAGGAAAAACGAGTTACACTCGCGCCCGCCGCGGCGCGGCACCCCGGCTGAACGGCCGCCGGCTGCCACGACTGCGGCACCAAATCCGGTCGACGGGATACCATGTTCATGGGGCCGGACCTACCCATACCCGGATTCGTCATCGCCTAATCGTTTACTTTAAGGAGACTTCCAATGTCTTTGGTACAACGCTCACTTGCCGAGTTGATCGGCACCTTCTGGTTAGTCCTCGGCGGGTGCGGTAGCGCCGCCCTGGCCGCTGTCTATATGAACACCACGGATGGGACCACATTCAGCCTGGGCATCGGCTTCCTCGGCGTGGCCTTGGCCTTCGGCCTGACCGTCCTGACCATGGCCTATGCCATCGGCCACATCTCCGGCTGTCACCTCAACCCGGCGGTCTCCGTGGGCCTGGCGGTAGGCGGACGCTTCAGCTTCGCCGAACTGCCGGTCTACATCATCGCCCAGACTATCGGTGCCATCGCCGCCGCCTTCTTGTTGTTGATGATCCTCAATGGCCACGAGGGCTTCACCCTGGCCGCCAACAGCCTGGCGGTGAACGGCTTCGGTGACCTATCCCCCGGCAAGTACACCATGATGGCCGCCCTGATCACCGAGGTGGTCATGACCGCGATGTTCCTGATCATCATCCTGGGCGCCACCGATAGCCACGGCATCACGAGCCACGGGGGCCTGGCCATCGGCCTGGGCCTGACCCTGATCCACCTGATCTCCATCCCGGTGACCAACACCTCGGTCAACCCGGCCCGCAGCACGGGTCCCGCCTTGGTCCTGTTCGTCAACGGCCAGCCGGAGGCCCTGGGTCAGGTCTGGCTGTTCTGGGCCGCCCCAATCGCAGGTGCGATCATCGGCGCGATCCTCTACGGCATCATCTCTGCCGGCCGCAAGGGCTGATCGATCCTGTGGATAGAGGGAAGTTTTCAGTTGGCAGTTGTCAGTAAGAGTCTGTTGCTGCTGGAAAAGGTGAAATCCTGAAACGGAGAACCGACGCGCGACAGGTGTAGTTCGGTGCGATTCAGATCGGCAGAGAAGAAATGGACAGGATTCACAGCATGCAGCGGGATTAACAGGATTCTTGAGTAAGTATCCCCCGGCAAAGCCGGGGGCTTTAGATTGGGTGATTACCGTCGAAACTCAGCTGGCGCTGTACACCCCGTGGGAGCGGCGCCTTCGCCGCGACGCAGGGGGCCGCAACCACGCTTGGCAGCCACGGCGCCAGCACGCAGCGATTGGCGGCAGCCCGCAGTGCCACTGGAAGACGCCCCGTCGCGGCGATGGCCCACAGGGACGGGGGACATACTGGGGACGCAGGAGCACAGTCCCCGGTGTGGCGCCGCTCCCACGGATAGCTGAGGTACGACGCTAATCACCTTACGACAACGACAATGTTTCTATTCGTTAATAGGCCCCGCGTGTTCGATCTGAACCCGCAGCGGCTTGATGGTGTCGAGATGCAGGTCGCGCTGCGGGAAGGCGATGCTGATGCCGGCGGCATTGAACTTGTCGTTGATGGCCTCGTTCAGCGCGCTGATGGTGCTGACGCGCAGATCGATGGAGTCGACGAAGCAGCGCAGCAACAGCCCGAGCGCGTTGTCGCCGAAGGACTCGAAGATCACCGTTGGAGAGGGGTCATCGAGCACGTTGGGGTTCTCGTGCGCCGCCTGCTCTAGCAGATCCATGGCCTGGCGCACCGGCGATCCGTAAGCGATGCCGATGGCGAGGACCAGCCGCGTGGTCTGGTCGGACAGCGACCAATTGAGCAGACGGCCGGTGATGAACTCCTTGTTCGGCACCAGCAGCTCCTTACCGTCCCAGTTGCGGATGGTGGTCGCGCGGATCTTGATCTTGGTGACCACGCCATCGGTGTCGCCAACGGTGACCGCATCGCCGACACGGATTGGCCGCTCGAACAGGATGATCAACCCGCTGATGAAGTTGGCGACGATCTCCTGCAGGCCGAAGCCGATGCCGACGCTGAGCGCCGCCGCCAGCCATTGCACTTGCGACCAACGCGCGCCTAGGGTGCCGAGCACCAGCAACAGACCCACCGCAACGACGACATAGGTCGTCAGCGTGCTCACGGTATAACGGCTGGCGGCTGTCATCTTGAAGCGCTGCAGCAGCCAAGATCTCCAACAGGGCCGGGAGGCGCGTCGCCAACACCCAGGTGCCGATGGCATAGAGCAGCGCCAGGCCGAGGCTCCCCAGCGTGATGGGCAGTGGCTGCTCCGCGCCGTCGACGGTGACGGTCCCATGCCACAAGACCACATCGTCGAAGATGCGCAGCGCCGGCAGGGCGCTGGACCAGATCAGGTAAAGTCCGCCGATGGCCGCGGTGAGCATGAGCATGCGGATCAGCCCGCGCGTCTCGGCGCTCAGGGCCGCAATATCCACTTCCGGCGCCTCGAACTGCAGCTCACCCATCTCCCCGGCCGGCTCATGCTCTTCCGCTCCCGCTTGCTCTGCACGTCGGCGTTGCATGGCGGCATCGTAGGCAAGGCGCCGTCTGGTCACCTGCAGCCAACGCAAAGCGAGCGCGTTGCTCAACACCAGCGCAAGCACGAACCAGAGCGTGATCAAGAATAAATGGGAGTCGGCCGTAGCCGTGAAGACGTAACCGTTAAACGCAAGGGCGACCATTACCAAGGGATAACCGACGGCCAGCGGGTACCAGATGCGGTAGGTACGGAAGACTATCGGGTACTCGCCAGCTGCTCGCAGATGCGCGAGCACGCCACGCCGAGGATGGAACATCCGGAATAGGAACCAGGACAGCGGCAGGTAGGCAATCAGCAGACCGAGCTTGGCCAGGGTGCCACCGGTCTCTTTCGGGTCCAGGCCGATCGCGACATTGATGATCAGGACCGCGAACGCGAGTGGCCAGATGAGCAGATTGAGATAGGTTCGCAGCAGGGTCAGGTTGCGTTCCGGCCAGCGGAAATGCGCCGCCGCCAAGCCGTGCGGCAGGCAGATGGCGCGCAGGGTGAGCAGAATGGCGAGATGCAGGGCGACCCGTGCCAGGGAATCGCCGATGGCGTGGGACAGCGCTGTTGCGCCGCCTGCGCCCTGGAGCTGCCAGCCCGCGACCGCGAAGAGCAAGGGCAGCGGTGCCGCGACGAGCAGGGTCAGGGCCAACACCAATCCGGTATGGCCCAGGCGGTCGGTGGTGGGTTTACCGATCAGGGGCGCGACCGATTCGATTGCGGCGATGATCGCTCGGCGTCGCCACAGCAGGACGACGGCGCCGATCGCGGCGAGCCAGACGGCGGGACTGCGCGCGAGCTGTTGGCCGATCAGGCGCGGCAAGCCTGGCAGATCCGTGGTCGCGAGCCGGGCGCGGAGTTGGCTCGGCAGCGCGCGAATGTCCTCCAGGCGGACCGGTTTGGCGTTACGCAACCAGGGTAGTTGCTCGTCCAGATAGGCGTCATACTCGGCGGCGGTCGTGAGCCACTCCTGCTCGGCCCGATCGAGCTCTCGCAGCTTGCCGAGGTAGAGGCGATTCGTCTCCAATGCCTTGTCCAGCTGTGCCTGACGCTGCTGCACCAGCTCCAGCAGCATGGCCTTCTGCGCCTCGATCTGCGCGGCGGTCTGGGGCGACGCCGACGCATCGGCCTGCATCTCCAGCGTGAGTCGATCGACGGCGGCATCCGTATCCGCGATGCGGCGCGCCTCGGCGCGATACTCCAACCGGCTTACGTTCAAGTCGGCGATCTCGCTCTCTCGCTGTTTGGCGCTTTTAACGAAGGCCCGCGGATCGGGCAGGGTCTCGAACTGCCGCAACAGGATTTGGCCAAGATCGTCGTTGACTTCCCCGGACTCCAGGGTTTCTCGGGCATCCTGGAAATCAGCGCCGATCTGCTCCACGAGCTGTTCGAGGTGCTGCCGCACCAGGTCCTGGGCCTTGAGCCGCTTCGTCATATCGCTGACGTCGCGGGACAGTGCCGCGTTTTGCGCGGACAACTCGACCACCACCGGGTGCATCCCCTCGAGCTCGCGCTGGGTTTGTTCAGCTTCCGTCGTCGCTTGCTCCGCCGCCTGGCGGCGTTTTCGATCGATGAGCTCACCGAGCGCGAGGACGCGCTCGCCGATCCAGTCGACGTTGGCGTCTTCCTTATCGCGCTTTGCCCGCAGCAATTGCGCCCGCAGCGGCCGGCTCGACAGCTCGCGGTCGAGCATCTTGATCTCGGTGCTCAGCGCCATGTAGCGCGTCTCCGCAGCCCACTTTTGGGCCTGCGCAAACACGGGGCTCGCAGCGTCCGCTGCAGGTGCCTGAAGCTCTGCCGACGCCTCATCGCGTTGTTGCGTCGCCTCCTCGAGGCGCTGGCTGATGGCCTCCGGGCGCTGTTCGAGGATCGCCAGACGGGACTTGAAGTCGGCGCGTCGCTCATCGGCCGCGGTGAGGTCCGCCTGCTCCTTCTGCAACAGTTGCTCAAGTGCGGGCAGCGGGGTGTCCGCATCCGCATCCAGACCCTCCAGCGGCTCGGCCCGGGCATCAGGCGCAAGCGCCGCTTCAATGGCCTGGATCTCGGCCGGCGCGTTCTCGACCGTGCGCCGGAATGTGGCCGCAGATGCCTCGTTGTCCCTTGCCGCCTGCAGGTTGCTCAAGGCCTTGCGATAGAGCTCGACAAGCCGGATCTTGGCCGCCTCGGTCATGTCGGTCGCTGCCTGCGCTTCGGCGATCTTGGACTCCAGCGCCGAAGACGTGACCAGCGATTCGGGCAACGCGCTGTCGGCCTCTTGAGCAAAGGCGCACGACAGCCAGGCAGCCCACAGCATGCAGGCGATGACGGCAGGGACAATGGTTCGCATGTTTCTCCCTCTTGTTACTTCAGGCGTGCTTGAAAATTGGGTCAATGATTGGACGCGACAGGATCGGACGCGACAGGATCTTGCGCTTGCCCACTGTCCTGACGCAGATACAGCGTCTGACTCGGGAACGCGATGCTCAGCCCATTGGCCTCGACGATGGCGCAAGAGGCGCAGCAGCATCGGCAGCAGAATCAGGCCGACGCCGGTCAACACCAGAAACAACAGGGCGGCAGCGAAGAATTGGCCAGTGCTGATGAGCTGGCCAATGCTGGAGTCGCTGCCCGGCAACATCGTGGCGTTGATGTCGATCGCCCAGGGCTGCGCGTCGATGGCATCGATCAGAGCGCTGATGCCGAGCCAATGGAACAGCCAATTGCTCGTTGCTGCGCCCTTGACGAAGCCGAACAGAGACTGCGCCACGGCGCGTATAGACCTCGGCGCGCTGGCTGTAGTCACGATAGGCGTCGATCAACGCTTGCTCGGCGTCGCCAAGTGTGGTCGACCGGGCGGCTTGCAATTGCTGCGCGGTGCGCCCGAACGGTGCCTGGTTGAAAACGGTTCGATGCTCGAAGCTGATGGAACGTGTCGGTTGAAGTCCGAGGCCGGCGCAAACCTGATCCAGTCACGCGCCACCGTCGTCAGCAGATCCGAAAAGCTCTGGTCTAGGATCGCGCTGTTGAGGCGCAGAATCGCGGTCATCTCGGCGGTCTTGTCCCCGCTGCGCCGGGCACTTGAGACGGTGTCGCGCAGATGCTGTAGTTCGTCTGCGGGGAGCGTTGCTGCAAAGCCGTTACCGCCTCGGGACAGGATGGTCCGGGTGAGTCGCTCCAGCAGGAGGGCGCGCTGATGCGTAAGTCGGGCCCTGCCGGCGGCATCCGTGGTGGTGCTGATGCGCTGGTCGAGGTTGGCGACCGCGAGCAGAAGCGGCTGCGTGAACAGCGTTGTGTCGCCGAGGTTCTCCGCGCGCATCACCGGGGCATCGCCTGCCGGCAAGATCGCCGGAAACACCAGCAGCCCGACCAGCAGCACTTTGATCAAACTGGAACGTGCCCCGTTTCTCGATTCACTCATCGTCGCATGCTCTTTGCTTCGCCGCTGTGCAGCCCGGCCGACCCCCGGTCAGCTTACCCGCGTCGATCATGCTCAGATCCACCTGCGAGCCGGGAACGACGCAGAACCTCTTTCGGTCGGGCATTCTATCGATCTCCTCGCACGCTTGCGCCGGGACGCCCTCCCCTGTCACCCTCCGTCGGAGCGCCTTGGCCGCCTCGGCCTGGGACGACCGGCGGCCGGCGCATCAGTCGCTCCGCTCGCGGATCGGGGATTTCGGAAACGACATCCGGATTTTGCCCCGTCCCCCTCGGTCGCGACATACCATTTCGCGCCCGATGGACGGATTGCGGTTCCGAATGCCCTAATCAATGTTACTGCTGGTGTGCCATGCAAGATAAGCGTACCCCACGTCGCTCAGCGGCGAGCCATCTGCCCCCAGGGCAGGAGGGTTCGCTGCGCATCTCGCCGATCCTGCGCGTACCCAGCCTGCTCGCCGGATTTCGCTTGGACCCGGCTGCGATCATTGCCGAGGCCGGACTCGATCCCAGTGGTCTTCGCGACCAGTTGGCTGCTACATCCAGTCAACGGCGCCGATCCGCTGCTGCATCAACAGATCTTGCAGAACATCGAGCTCCTCGACGCACAGGGGACGGAAGACCTCGTCGCGAACCTGCGCCGAGTCCTGCGGCGCATATTGATCCAGGGCGCCGCGCCCGGCGACACCTCGCTGGCCCATATCGCACGCCTATTTGCGCTCCATCGGCGGACGCTGAATCGGCGGCTACAGGCCCTCGGCACGAGCTTCAAGACATTGATCGAAGAGGCCCGGTACGACGTCGCCCGCCAACTGCTGCGCGACACCAGCCTGCCCATCGCCGACATCGCCTCATCGATCGACTATGCCGACGCCGCAGTCTTTACGCGCGCCTTCAAGCGCTGGTCCGGTGTCTCGCCGGGGGCTTGGCGCAGATCCCCGCCGGTGCGTTGAGCTCGCCTCGCGGCAGGCACCAAGACTGTCGCGAAATCTCAATGCAGGATCGCATCCACCCCGTACAATCGCCCCATTGACGCCTGTCCGAGTCAACAGCGCCCTTAGCTTTCAGCGCGCGTGGTCAGGGACAGTGCTGTGTATGGCATGCCCCTCCCCCGATCTCATTCGCTGGCGCCAACCGTCGGATGCGGCGGCGTGCGGTCCTTTTTTGATCCAGCCGATGTCCGCCCTGGCCCGATAGGACCTGGCAAGATCGAGGCTAAACCGCAGTCCTCAGGGCGCCTGGTGCCCTGCAACCCGTCGCTCGTTTACACCGCGCGCGACAGACGTATCCCCAACCCACAGGAGATCACACGGCAATGATTCCCGCGTTTCAGCTATCAGCGACACCACCATGGCGGCGCTTCGCGACCGCCCTGGCGGCCGCGTTTTTGCTCTGTAGCGGCAGCCTTCAAGCCGCCGACACCGGACCCCGCCATCACGCCGAGGGCGCATTCGATGCCGCCACCGGCAGCTATGTGGTCGTCCAGGGCGACGATCTGGCGGCGATCGCCGAGCGCTTCGACGTCACGGTGGACGCCCTTAAGACGGCCAACAAGCTCGCCTCCGATACCATCGATGTGGGTCAGGCACTGGTGGTGACCACCGGCGCCCCCGCGACCGATGGCGCGGCGACAGGCGCCCCCCAGGTCACAGGCGTCCTCGGCTCGCCCAGCGCGACCACCACCATCCCGGGCAACCAATTGCCCGCGCCGCAGCCTGCCTTTGGCGGCGTGATCAAGGACGACGCGCTGCAATCCAAGCACTGGTGGGCGCCGCGCATCGTGCCGCCCGAGGGCGCGCCAAACATCCTGCTGATCCTGACCGACGACGCCGGCTTCGGCGTACCCAGCACCTTTGGTGGCGTCATCCCGACACCGTCGATGGATCGGATCGCCGAAAACGGACTGCGCTACAACCGGATCTTCTCCACTTCGCTCTGCTCGCCGACCCGCGCCGCGCTCATCACCGGGCGCAACCACCACTCGGTCGGCTTCGGCGTCATCGCCGAGCAGGCGACCGGATTCCCCGGCTACAACAGCGTCATCGGCGCGGACAACGCGACGATTGGACGCATCCTGCGCGACAACGGCTACGCGACCAGCTGGTTCGGCAAGAACCACAATACGCCGACCTACGAGGCCAGCCAGGCCGGGCCGTTCAACCAGTGGCCGACCGGCATGGGCTTCGACTACTTCTACGGCTTCGTCGGCGGCGACGCGAACCAGTGGGGGCCCAACCTCTTCCGCAACACCACGCAGATCTATCCCTGGCTCGGTCACGAGGGCACCTTGAAGATGGATCGGTCGGATCCGAAGGCGGCGATCTGGCCAGTCACCGGTAAAGAGAGCTCCTGGAACCTGATCACCGCGATGGCCGACGACGCCATCGACTGGATGGATCGGATCAACCAAACCGACCCCAGCCAGCCGATCTTCCTCCACTACTGCCCGGGCTCCTCGCACGCGCCGCACCACCCGACCAAGGAGTGGGTGGACAAGATCAGCGCGATGCACCTCTTCGACGACGGCTATGAGAAGCTGCGCGAGCGGATCTTCGAGAACCAGAAGAAGCTTGGCGTGATTCCCCCGGATCAGAAATTGACACCCTGGCCGAAGGACATCCTGACTCCGTGGGACGAGCTCTCGGACGAAGCGAAAAAGCTCTACATCCGCCAGGTGGAGGTCTTCGCCGCCTACGTGGCCTACAACGACTACGAGATCGGCCGCGTGATCCAGCACTTCGAGGATCTCGGCAAGCTCGACAACACGCTGATCATCTACCAGAACGGCGACAACGGCACCAGCGCCGAGGGCGGGCCGGAAGGCACCTTCAGCGAGGTGGCGTTCTTCAATGGCGTGAAGCCGCCGGTGGACGTGCAGATGAAGTTCTACGAGGCCTGGGGCACCGAACTGGCCTACAACCACATGTCGGCCGGTTGGTCCTGGGCCTTCGACACGCCGTTCGACTGGTTCAAGCAGAACGCGTCCCGGCTCGGCGGCACCAACCAGAACATGGTGATCCAGTGGCCGAAGCGCATCAAAGACAAGGGCGGCCTGCGCGAGCAGTTCATGCACGTGATCGACCACACGCCCACGATCCTGGAGGTTACCGGCATCAAGGCACCCGAAGTCGTCGACGGCATCAAGCAGAAGCCGATGGAGGGCACCAGCTACGCCTACACCTTCGACGCGGCCAACGCCAAGGCACCTTCCCAGCATACGACCCAGTATTTCGAGATGATGGGCCAGTGGGCGATCTACCATGATGGCTGGCTGATGAGCACCAAGGTCGACCGCGCGCCCTGGGATGCCTTCTCCGCGGCCAATCCGGATCCGCTGAACAACCAGGTGTTCCAGCTCTACGACCTGAACACCAGTTGGAACCAGGCCGAGGACATCGCCGCGCAGCATCCGGACAAGGTGAAGGAAATGCGCGCCATGTTCCTGGAGGAGGCGAAGAAGTATCAGGTCCTGCCGTTGGACGCCTCGGTCGGTGCCCGCGTGGCAGCCGCGCGTCCGAGCCTCACCGCCGGTCGCAACGAGTACATCTACACGTCTCCGATGACCGGTCTGCCGCAGGGTGACGCGCCTTATCTGCTCAATACCTCCTACACGATCACGGCGGACATCACCGTCCCCGAGGGTGGTGCCGAGGGCATGATCGTGACCTCGGGCGGACGTTTCGCTGGATTCGGGTTCTACTTGCTTGAGGGCAAGCCGGTCTTCCTGTGGAACCTACTCGACCTTGAGCGCATCAAGTGGGAA